>NZ_CP066265.1:712500-1945000 GCF_023278085.1 Pseudomonas syringae
TACGAAGGTGCGCTCAGACCGGTCGGAAATCGGTCGTAGAGTATAAAGGCAAAAGCGCGCTTGACTGCGAGACAGACACGTCGAGCAGGTACGAAAGTAGGTCTTAGTGATCCGGTGGTTCTGTATGGAAGGGCCATCGCTCAACGGATAAAAGGTACTCCGGGGATAACAGGCTGATACCGCCCAAGAGTTCATATCGACGGCGGTGTTTGGCACCTCGATGTCGGCTCATCACATCCTGGGGCTGAAGCCGGTCCCAAGGGTATGGCTGTTCGCCATTTAAAGTGGTACGCGAGCTGGGTTTAGAACGTCGTGAGACAGTTCGGTCCCTATCTGCCGTGGACGTTTGAGATTTGAGAGGGGCTGCTCCTAGTACGAGAGGACCGGAGTGGACGAACCTCTGGTGTTCCGGTTGTCACGCCAGTGGCATTGCCGGGTAGCTATGTTCGGAAAAGATAACCGCTGAAAGCATCTAAGCGGGAAACTTGCCTCAAGATGAGATCTCACTGGAACCTTGAGTTCCCTGAAGGGCCGTCGAAGACTACGACGTTGATAGGTTGGGTGTGTAAGCGCTGTGAGGCGTTGAGCTAACCAATACTAATTGCCCGTGAGGCTTGACCATATAACACCCAAGCAATTTGATCGAAAGGCCAGATTGCGGTGACTGTGGAGATGACACGAACCGAAGGTTTGCGTCACGAACAACACCTGAACGACTGACTGTCACATACCCGATTTGCTGAAGCGCGCCGCAAGGCACGACTCGGTACCCGAATTTCTTGACGACCATAGAACATTGGAACCACCTGATCCCATCCCGAACTCAGCAGTGAAACGATGTATCGCCGATGGTAGTGTGGGGTTTCCCCATGTGAGAGTAGGTCATCGTCAAGATTAAATTCCAAAAACCCTCATCGCTTACGCGTTGAGGGTTTTTGTTTTTATGGCGTTTGAAAAGCATTATCTCGCCCCTCATACACCCCCGTAACCGTCCGGCCAACTCAGCTACCCAGCCCCGCGAAGCCCGAACATGGTGTGCACTTGAATTTAAATGGGCTCTGAGTCGGAGGCTGTTTGCAACGTCGAGGCAATGAGGTTGCGTAGCCAAATATGGGCGGGATCTCGGTGCAATCGTTCGGGCCATAACATGAGCATTTCAAAACCCGGAATGACGAGTGGAGGCGCTTGGACGCGAAGTGCTGGCTGATCTCGCACTAGCCTTTCTGGCAATACCGCAACCAAATCGCTGTGTGTCAACGCTGAGACGAGCGAGTTGAAATTAGACACTGATAACACGACTCTTCGTTCCAGACCTTTAGCAGCCAGTGCCTGGTCAGTACTCCCAATGAATCCAGCGCCATTCGGTGACATGACGGCATGTTCAACAGCGCAGAACGCCTTGAGCGATAGCCTGGTTGCCAACGCGGGATGACCGCGCCGTCCTGCCAGCACATAGCGCTCGTGAACCAAAGACCGCTGACGCAGTTTTGGCGGCGCTTCATCGCGAGTGTGCAGAGCCAGATCGAGCTGACCGTTTTCCAGATCATTGGCAAGGCTAAGGGGATGTTTGTTCAACAGTGCCAAGCGGGTATTTGGGGCCAGGCGCCTAAGCGGCGCTAGCGAGGGCCAGACTAAAGCAGTCGCTGCGTAATCACTGGCAGCAACCCTCCACGTCTGATTGGAAAGTGCAGGCTCAAAAGTGGCACCAGGGCTCAGTGCGCCTTCCAAAGCTACCAGCGCTTCACGCAGTGGCCCGCGTAATTCACGGGCCCGCTCGGTAGGTGACATCCCTCGGGGCCCGGGGAGCAGCAATGGATCGTCCAGAACTTCTCGCAGCCTACCCAGTTGCAGGCTGACGGTCGGTTGAGCGAGATTGAGCAATCGCGCCGCCCGTGTCACGTTTTGCTCAGACAACAGCGCATCCAGCGTGACCAACAAATTAAGGTCTAAACGACGTAAGGTATTGTGCATGTAAATACCATATGTTTCTGAAATTCATTTCTATCATACCGGGTTAGTCGTTACGGTGAGGAATACATCCACTCGGAGCCTCCTCATGAAGCTACTGCTGATCTACGCCCACCCAGAACCCCGTTCGCTCAATGGCTCACTCAGGGATTTCGCGATCGCTCATCTGAAAACCGCAGGTCACGAGGTCAAGGTCTCAGACTTATACGATATGGGTTGGAAAGCTCCCATTGATGCGAACGACGCCCCAGGCTATGACAACGAAAAACCGTTCAACCCAGCAATAGAATCGCAGCGTGTATTCGCCGCCGGCACCCAACCGGCAGACATCGAGGAGGAGCAAGCCAAACTGTTATGGGCAGACGCCGTGATCTTTCAATTCCCCCTGTGGTGGTTCTCGATGCCTGCGATCCTCAAGGGCTGGGTCGAACGCGTCTACGCCTACGGATTTGCCTACGGTGTCGGCGAACACAGCGAAAGCCACTGGGGCGATCGCTACGGCGAAGGCAGCATGGCAGGAAAGCGGGCGATGTTGGTGGTCAGCATGGGCGGGTGGGAGTCCCATTACAGTGGTCGAGGGGTGAACGGTGCGCTGGATGATCTGCTATTCCCTATCCAGCATGGGGTGCTGTTCTATCCTGGGTTCACCGTTATGCCCCCCTTCCCAATCTATAAAACCGGCAAATTGGACGCTGCTCGGTTCGAAGAGCTATGCAAGGCATACGGCGCTCGGCTGGACAACCTGTTCGATGACAAGCCTGTGCAGTTTCGTCGCCAGAATGCCGGGGACTATGAAATTCCAACGTTGACACTTAAGCCACATCTTGCACCCGGACGTCACGATTTGGGAATCCATCTCTGTGAGGACATGGCGCCTGAAGGCTAGACGTTCGCTGGCAGGTGGTGACTGTTTTTTCTAAAGGTTGAGCATTCTTTACTAAGCCGGGCGACTGGTTGCCGCATCGCCGGTAATCGGCCTGGCTAAGCAAGACGGGATGCCCTGGCCCATATCACCCGCCCCCCGACAGTCATCCGGATCAACATGCATATGGCAATCCTGCGCGCTTGCCCTTATGGTTCGGCCTCAGGTTTCAATCGCACTGGTCAAGGAAGCAAGCATGCCCGTTACAACCTCTCTAAGCGCAGGTTTCATGGTGGTTCAAGGCAACCGCCCGGATGAACTGCGCAGTCTGGTTGTATCCTGGATGCGGCGATACCCCTTGTCGCCACTGGAGAACGAGATCGCTCTGGTGCAGAGCAATGGCATCGCGCAATGGCTCAAGCTGGCACTTGCCGAAGATGCTCAGGATGAAGACACCGGTGGCTGTGGTATCGCCGCAGCCATAGACGTTCAATTGCCCGGCAGTTTCATGTGGACGCTGTACCGAACCGTTCTTGGCCGTGATGAAATCCCCGAGACCTCGCTGCTCGACAAAGGTCCTCTGACCTGGCGTCTAATGCGCCTACTCCCTGCGCTCATCAACCAGCCGCACTTCGAACCACTGCAGCGTTTTCTGACCGACGACACCGACCTGCGCAAGCGCTATCAACTGTCCGAGCGCCTGTCCGATCTCTTCGACCAGTATCAGGTCTACCGCGCCGACTGGCTGGAAGACTGGGCCGAAGGACGCCATCAATTACGCGACGCCCGAAACCAGGCCAGACCTCTGACTGCCGCCAATTGCTGGCAGGCCGAACTGTGGCGTGCGTTGCTTGACGATGTCGGTGCCGAAGGCATGGCGCAGAGCCGGGCGGGTGTGCATCAGCGCTTTATCGAACGCATCGGCAACATGACCGAAGCCCCTCCGGGCTTGCCGGCACGCGTTATCGTATTCGGTATTTCATCACTGCCCGCGCAAGCACTTGAAGCGTTGGCGGGCCTGGCGAAGTTCAGCCAGGTACTGCTCTGCGTGCATAACCCCTGCCGTCACCACTGGGCGGACATCGTCGCCGACAAAGACCTGTTGCGCCATCAGTACAAGCGTCAGGCGCGCAAGACCGGAATGCCGATGGTGCTCGATCCACAAGCCCTGCACCAGCACGCTCACCCGCTGCTTGCCGCCTGGGGCAAGCAGGGGCGTGACTACATCAACCTGTTGGACAGCCATGATGATCCGCGCAGCTATCGTTCGTCATTCAAGGACGAGCGCATTGACCTGTTCAGTGAAGTCGAGCCCGCCAACCTGCTGAACCAGTTGCAGGACGACATCCTCGAATTGCGTCCACTGGATGAAACGCGGGAAAAATGGTCAGCAGTCGATCCTCTCGAAGATCGCTCGGTGCGTTTTCACATTGCCCACAGTGCCCAGCGTGAAGTGGAAGTGCTGCACGACCAGCTCCTGGCCAGGTTCAGCAAGGACCCCGACCTGCGGCCGCGTGACGTGATTGTCATGGTCCCGGATATCGACAGTTACGCGCCGCATATTCGCGCAGTGTTCGGGCAGATCGACCGTGATGACCGGCGCTTCATTCCTTTCACCCTGGCTGACCAGGGGCAACGCGGCCGTGAGCCTCTGCTGATCGCGGTCGAGCATTTACTCAAGCTCCCCGACAGTCGTTTTCCGGTCAGCGAAATCCTCGACTTGCTGGACGTTCCGGCATTGCGTGCGCGCTTCCGCATTCAGGAGCGCGACCTGCCGACGCTGCACCGCTGGATCGAAGGCGCGGGCATTCGTTGGGGGCTCAATGCTCAACAGCGTGCTGGTCTGGGATTGCCCGATGCGCTGGAGCAGAACAGCTGGCATTTCGGCCTGCGCCGCATGTTGCTGGGCTACGCAGTGGGTGCCGGTATGGCCTATGACGGTATTGAACCCTACGACGAAATCGGCGGGCTGGATGCGGCCTTGATCGGTCCTCTGATAGCCTTGATCGACGCCCTTCAGATTGCCCACTCGCAATTGTCTACACCCACCACGCCGCAAGAGTGGGGCGCACGTCTGCAAGCGCTGCTGCAACTGTTCTTTCAGGCCGAAAGCGAGCATGACGACTACTTGCTGGCTCAGTTGGAAACACTGCGCGAGAACTGGCTGGAAACCTGCGCGACCGTCGGACTGATCGACGAACTGCCGCTGACGGTAGTTCGTGAAGCCTGGCTGGCCGGTCTTGATCAGGGGCGATTGTCCCAGCGCTTCCTGGCCGGCTCGGTGAATTTCTGTACGTTGATGCCGATGCGCGCCATCCCGTTCAAGGTCGTCTGCCTGCTGGGCATGAACGACGGTGACTACCCTCGCGCTCAACCCCCGCTGGACTTCGACCTGATGGGCAGCGATTACCGTCCTGGCGATCGTTCGCGGCGTGAGGATGATCGCTATCTGCTGCTCGAAGCGCTGCTGTCAGCCAGGGATCAACTGTACGTCAGTTGGGTGGGCCGGAGCATTCGTGACAACAGCGAGCGTCCTGCGTCGGTGTTGATCGGCCAGTTGCGTGACCACCTCGCCAGCGGCTGGAAACTGACAGGCGAAACCGATGCTGCCAGCCCGCAGGACAAAGGCGAGCGCCTGCTCAAAGCCCTGACTGTGCATCATCCGCTACAACCGTTCAGCGCCAGTTACTTCCATGCAGGTACAGGCTATTTCAGCTTCGCCCGGGAGTGGCGTTTGCTGCATGAAACAGAGGCTTCGTTGCCTGCCCCGAGTGAACTGCCACCCCACGTACAGGAAGAGCCGCTGACCGTCGCGCAATTGCAGGACTTCCTGAGAAATCCGGTGAAGCACTTTTTCAGTCAGCGCCTGAAGATCTATTTCGAAGTGGCCGAAGCGCCTCTGGCCGATGAGGAGCCGTTCGTACTCGATGCCCTTGAGCGTTACGGGCTCAGTGAAAGCCTGCTCAGCGCCGCCATGGCTGCACCTGACGACATTGACGCCGCCCTCCACGCGCAAGCGCTGAAACTGCAGGCCAGCGGTTTATTGCCGCTCGCCGGTTTTGGCACTTGCCTGCAGGACGAGCTGATCGAACCGCTGCCGGATGTGCTGAAGCGTTACCACGATGTGTTGGCGCTCTGGCCCGAGACGCTGAGCAGCGCCTTGCCGATCAGCTTCGTCCATGGCGCAGTCAGCATTGATGGCTGGCTGGGAGGATTGCACCGCAATGCCAATGGCGACCTGTTGCTGGTGACGGCGATACCCAACAGCATCGGCTCGAAAAAGACCCGCAAATGGCACCGGCTGATTCGTCCGTGGGTGAATCATCTGGTGGCCTGCGCCTGTGGGCTGCCATTGAGTACTGCGTTGGTCGCCAGTGATGAAAGCCTGATGCTGGAGCCGCTGGAAAAAGACGCTGCCATGACCACCTTGAATCACCTGCTGATGGCCTGGCTGCACGGCATGCAGCAACCGCTGCCGGTGGCCGTCAAAACCGCGTTCGCCTGGCTGGGACAGCCCGCCGATAAAGCTGAAGCTGCTGCGCGCAAAGCGTACGAAGGCGATGGCCAGACCACTGACGGCGAGCGCCGCGAAAGCACGGCACTGGCCCGGCAGTTCCCGGATTTCGATGCGCTGACGGACAGCGAAGAGTTCGCTGGCTGGTGCGAGACGCTCTACAAACCGATTTACGACGCGCCCTGGCAATCATTGTCCGGCGGGGAGGGTGGTGCATGAGTAATCAATCACTCCCTCTGGCACTGCGCTTTCCATTACGCGGCAGCCAGTTGATCGAGGCCAGCGCCGGGACTGGCAAGACATTCACCATTTCCGCGCTATACCTGCGCCTGGTGCTTGGCCATGGCGCCGAACCGTCAGGTTTTGGTCGTGAACTGCTGCCCCCGCAAATCCTGGTCGTGACCTTCACGGATGCCGCAACCAAGGAACTGCGCGACCGGATTCGCACCCGGCTGGCTGAGGCCGCTCGGTTCTTTCGTGATGAGATTTCAGCGCCAGATGGTCTGATCGCCGACTTGCGCGAGCAGTTCGATGCCGAACAGTGGCCTGCCTGCGCCAGCCGACTGGACATCGCCGCGCAGTGGATGGACGAAGCTGCTGTTTCGACGATTCACAGCTGGTGCCAGCGCATGCTGCGTGAACACGCATTCGACAGTGGCAGTCTGTTCACCCAGACGCTGGAAACCGATCACAGCGATTTGCTCGGCGAAGTGCTGCGCGATTACTGGCGGCGATTCTGCTACCCCATGAGTGGCGACGCGTTGACCTGGGTGCGGGAAAACTGGAGCGGTCCGGCGGCGCTGTTGCCGCGCGTGCGAGGCCTGTTTGGCCGCGAACGCAATACGGACAATCGAGAACCCGCCGAACTGATTGAAGCATCATTGCAGGAGCGTCGAGCTGCATTGGTCGCCCTGAAAGCGCCGTGGGCTGCTTGGGCAGACGAGCTGTACGCAATCTGCCAGGACGCCGTCGCACGCAAGGTGGTCGATGGTCGCAAGATGCAGGAGCGTTACTTCAAACCGTGGTTCGAAAAACTCTCCGCATGGGCCGCCGACGCGCATGAAGAAACGCTGGATCTGGGCACCGGCTTCACGCGCCTGACGCCAGAAGGTATCGCTGAAGCCTGGAAAAGCGATCCGCCTTCGCACCCGGCGTTCGAGGCGATGGCCGGGCTCAAGGCTGCGCTCGACGCGCTGCCGAAACCGGATGCTGCGGTATTGCAGCATGCCGCGCAGTGGGTCAGCACGCGCTTTGAGGAAGAGAAACGCCGACGCGCCGAAATGGGGTTCGACGACATGCTGCTCAGGCTCGACGCTGCCTTGCGTAGTGCTGGCGGCGAGCGTCTGGCGACCCTGATCCGCGAGCAGTTTCCGGTGGCGCTGATCGATGAATTCCAGGACACCGACCCGGTTCAATACCGCATCTTCGAGAGCATCTATCGTCTTGAAGACAACGACGAGCAAACCGGCCTGTTCCTGATCGGCGACCCAAAGCAGGCGATCTACGCGTTTCGCGGGGCCGACATCTACACCTACCTGCGCGCCCGTCATGCTACCCAGGGTCGATGGCACACACTCGACACCAACTTCCGTTCCAGCCACGCGATGGTTGAGTCGGTCAATCATGTCTTCCTGCGCGCAGAGCAGCGCCCGGAAGGGCGTGGCGCATTCCTGTTCCGCGAAGGCGGCGACAATCCGGTGCCGTTCTCCAGTGCGCTGGCCCAGGGCCGTAAAGAGGCGCTGGAGCTCGATGGCAGCCCACTGACGGCGTTGACGGTCTGGCACCTGGAAAGCGAGCAGCCGGTGTCTGGCGTCGCCTATCGACAGCAACTGGCCGCCAGTTGCGCCAGCGAGATCGTGCGCCTGCTCAACGCTGGCCAGGAAAACCGTGCTGGCTTTGTCGCGCCTGACAAGCCACTGCGCGGGCTGCGCCCGGCTGACATCGCGATTCTGGTCCGCGACGGCAAAGAGGCGCAGGCTGTGCGCAGTCAACTGTCGGCACGGGGCGTGCGCAGCGTGTACCTGTCGGACAAGGATTCGGTGTTCGCTGCTCAGGAAGCCCACGACCTGTTGTCATGGCTCAAGGCCTGCGCCGAACCGGACTCCGAGCGCACGCTACGGGCAGCGCTGGCCTGTATCACGCTGGACCTGCCATTGGCCGAACTTGAGCGTCTGAATCAGGACGAACTGGCATGGGAGCGGCGCGTCATGCAGTTCCGCCTGTACCGCGACATCTGGCGCATTCAGGGCGTGCTGCCGATGCTGCGTCGTCTGCTGCACGACTTTGCCCTGCCGCAGACACTGATCTCGCGTACCGACGGCGAGCGCGTGCTGACCAACCTGCTGCACTTGTCCGAGTTGCTGCAACAGGCCGCTGCGGAACTGGATGGCGAACAAGCGTTGATTCGCCACCTGAGCGATCACCTGGCGCTGTCCGGTCAGGCGGGAGAGGAGCAGATCCTGCGTCTGGAAAGCGATGAGCAACTGGTCAAAGTGGTGACCATTCACAAATCCAAGGGGCTGCAATATCCGCTGGTGTTCCTGCCGTTCATTTGCTCGTCCAAACCGGTCGATGGCAGTCGTCTGCCGCTGCAGTTTCACGATGCCGAGGGCCGGGCGCAGATCAGTTTGCAGCCCACCGAAGAACTGATCCAGCAGTCGGATAACGAGCGTCTGGCCGAGGACCTGCGTCTGTTATACGTCGCACTGACCCGCTCGGAACATGCCTGCTGGCTGGGCGTCGCCGATCTCAAGCGCGGCAATGCCAACAGCTCGATGCTGCACCGCTCGGCGCTGGGTTACTTGTTGGGCGGCGGCGTAGCGTTGCCAGAGTCGGCGGCCTTGAAAATCTGGCTACGTGAACTGGCCGAGGGCTGCGCAGCGATTGCCTTGCAGCCAATCCCGGAGACCACCGCTGACAGCTTTATCGCGCCCCGCAACGAGGCTTCGCTGGTCGAGTTACTGTTGCCCAAACGCCGTGCTGCCGAGAACTGGTGGATCGCGTCCTACAGCGCTTTGCGGATCGGCGACACGGTGACCGCCGGTGCCGACGAATCGCCGGACAGCCCGCAGGCCCAGAAGCTGTTCGACGATGAACGTCTCGACCCTGAAGCGTCTCGCGATATGCTGGCCAGCGGCGGTGATATCCACCGTTTTCCACGCGGCCCGAACCCCGGCACCTTTCTGCATGGCTTGCTGGAGTGGGCGGGCAACGACGGTTTTGCGCGCACGGCGCATAACCCGGAGCTGATCAGGGATGCCGTTGCCCGTCGCTGCACCCGACGCGGCTGGGCTGGCTGGATCGAAACCCTGCGCGATTGGCTGCATCATCTGCTGAACATGCCGTTGCACCTTTCGCCAGAGACCACACCGGTGGCACTGGGCGATCTGAGTCAACCTAATCAGTACCGCGTAGAGATGGAGTTCTGGTTCGCCAGCAACCACGTCAATGTGGCGCAAATGGACGCCTTGGTACGTCGCTTCACTCACGACAATGCGCCGCGTGCCGCAACCGAAACCGTCTCGCTCAACGGCATGTTCAAAGGCTTCATCGACCTGACCTTCGAGCATGAAGGTCGTTACTACGTCGCCGACTACAAGTCCAACTGGCTGGGCGCCGACGACGATGCTTACACCGGGCTGGCGATGGAGGCCTCGATACTCGACAACCGCTACGACCTGCAATATGTCCTGTACCTGCTGGCGTTGCATCGGCAGCTCAAGGCGCGGCTCGCCGATTATGATTACGACCAGCACATGGGTGGCGCGCTTTACCTGTTCCTGCGTGGCAGTCGCTCTGCCTCTCAAGGTGCTTATTTCACGCGCCCGCCTCGCGAACTGATCGAAAGCCTGGACTTGCTGTTTCAGGGCAAGCCGTTACCGCATGACCTGTCGGGAGCATTGGCATGAGCCGCACGTTTGACGACCTGTCGCCCTCTGCGCTGGACGATGCCGGCCTTGCCGAGCTGAGTCCGCTGACCAGGGTCGACGACCTGTTGATGCTCCTCGAACGCTGGGTCGAGCGCGGCTGGTTGCGCGCACTGGACCGGGCGTTCGTCGCGTTCCTTGGCGAACTCGATCCGCAGTCCGATCCGTTGGTGCTGGTGGCTGCGGCGTTTACCAGTCATCAGCTTGGCCACGGTCATGTCTGCCTTGACCTCTACGAGACGTTGAAAGAACCGGACTTCGCCTTGTCGTTGCCGCCCGAAGGCGATCTGCAAAGCACACCCATGCTGTTGCCATCGCAATTACTGGCGGCACTGGACGGTGCGACCTGGTGCGAGGCCCTGGCCCGCAGCACGCTGGTGGCCGAGGTGGGCGATTCCAGTGCCGAGGCGCTGCAAAAACCGTTGGTGCTGGCGGAGCGGCGTCTGTACCTGCGCCGCTACTGGACCTACGAACGCCGTATCGCTACGGCCCTGCGTCAACGACTGGCACACGCCGACGCTGCGCCAGAAGACCTGCCGCAGCGCCTGGACGCGTTGTTCGGGCCTGCTGATTCTGCGCCGGACGCCGTCATTGACTGGCAGAAACTGGCCTGCGCGCTGGCAACTCGTCGAGCATTCAGCATCATTACCGGAGGCCCTGGCACCGGCAAGACCACCACTGTTGTGCGCTTGCTGGCGTTGCTTCAGGCACCTGCCGTGCAGCGCGGCCAGCCGCTACGCATCAGGCTGGCCGCCCCGACCGGCAAGGCAGCGGCACGTCTCACCGAGTCCATCAGTCAGCAAGTACAGAGCCTGGATGTCAGCGCCGAGGTGCGACAGAAAATCCCCAGCGAAGTGACCACCGTGCATCGCCTGCTGGGCAGTCGTCCCGGTACTCGGCACTTCCGTCACCACGCCGGGAATCTGCTGCCACTGGACGTGCTGGTCGTCGACGAAGCATCCATGATCGACCTGGAAATGATGGCCAATCTGCTCGACGCGCTGCCGCCCCATGCACGCATGGTTCTACTGGGTGACAAGGACCAGTTGGCCTCGGTTGAAGCGGGCGCAGTGCTGGGCGATTTGTGTCGCGACGCCGAAGAGGGGTTCTACAGCCCCGACACCCAGGCCTGGCTTGAAGCCGTCAGTGGCGAAGACCTGAGCAAAGGATCGCTGCAACCGGGTGATGCGCAACAGCATCCCTTGGCCCAGCAAGTGGTCATGCTGCGTCACTCACGCCGCTTCGGCCAAGGCAGCGGCATCGGCCAACTGGCCCGGCTGGTCAATCAGCAGCAGGACAAGCAGGCACGTGCGTTGCTGTCGGCTGGCAGTCACGCCGACCTGTTCGCCTTGGCGCTCAAGGGCGAGCAGGACTTCAAGTTCGAACGACTGGTGCTGGACGGCCTTGGCAAAGGCGAGCAAGGCCCGCAGGGTTATCGGCATTATCTCAACGTGCTGGCCGCCGAACGTCCTGCGCAAGGCTCGGCACTCGACGACGCGTGCTGGACGCTCTGGGCGCGCTCGGTGCTGAACGCTTTCGACGCATTTCAGTTGCTGTGCGCTGTGCGCAAAGGTCCGTGGGGCGTGCAAGGCCTGAACCAGCGCATCACCCACGCACTGTTCAACGCTGGCCTGATCGAAAACGAACAGCAGTGGTACGAAGGCCGCCCGGTGCTGATGACCCACAACGATTACGGCCTCGGCCTGATGAACGGTGACATCGGCATCACCCTGCGATTGCCCGAGCGTGACGGCGACGGCAAACAAGTCCTGCGCGTCGCCTTCCCGCGTAACGACGGCACTGGCGGAGTACGCTTCGTCCTGCCCAGCCGCCTCAACGAAGTGGAAACCGTGTACGCCATGACCGTGCACAAATCCCAAGGCTCGGAATTCGCCCACACCGCCCTCATCCTGCCCGAAGCGCTCAACCCGGTGCTGACCAAAGAACTGATCTACACCGGCATCACCCGCGCCAAACACTGGTTCAGCCTGATCGAACCCCGCCAGGGCATCTTCGAAGAAGCCCTGCGCCGCAAGGTCAAACGCCTGAGTGGGTTGATGTTGGGGCTTTGAACCTGCCAACGCCCGTGCCCAATCGGGCTGCATCGTGAAGGCCCCGAAAAGCTGGCTTCTTCCCGGGGGCGTAGCAGCGAACTTGTTCGCGATCTGCCGGGAACCGGCAGTAAAGCCGGTGCATGCGGTACATCCGACGCAACCGAGATCACCGATGACTATCGTGCCAATGCGCGTTGGCACGCGTCCCTTGACGCTCCGTGTCACAGATATCCAGCCTTGCGCTATATCAGGCGTAACTGAGGTTGGAGTTTTGCCTTTACCCGACCTCGAGCAACGCTTCGCTACAGACTTTACACAACACCTCACACGCCATAATCCACATACCGCGCCATCAGATTGGGGCGGCTAAATGTGTCGATGGCATACACCCGCTGCCACATCGCGCCGACCTCGGCTTTGAACGTGCCGTTGTCCATGTCGATCCAGTAGCGCGGGTTGCGGCCGTTTTGCTGGTCGTAGCTGGCGGTAACCGGGTCTAAATGCCGGTACGGTTCGAACAGCGGAATGTCCGGAATCGGACCGCTGACGTCCATGTAGTTTTGCAGAAAGTCCCAGAGCGCGCAGGGGCGTTGCTGGAAGTCGTCGGGACCGAGCAATGCGTGAAAGTTGATGCGCTGATCTTCGTAGCGATGCTGGAGTAGCAGGCCATAGTACGATCCATGGCGATCACGCGTGGTAACCATGTAGGCATCGAACTCGTAGAACGGGGCGATGAACTCGTCGATTACTCCTTCTTTTCGGTGGCGTTTGTAGTCGAAGATCGTGACCAGGCCGGTTCTGCGGTTGAGCTCCCAGAGTGGGCCTTTTGGAGGACGGAACCAGATTTTGGGGAAGTGATTTACAACGATGTGGCCTATGACCCAGCAAAGTAGAGGAGGGAGAGAAATAAAGTAGCCGCCTCCAATAAGTGTGTCGAAAAAATCAACTTTTGTGTAGGAGTTTCTCGAGGCGATATACATCATAAGTACTATAAGTACATGGAATGGCGTAAATATTAGAAATGACCATTTTCCACCAAGATACGCGTAAATCCAGATTTGCGAATTCATAGGGAGCTGTGCAAAGCGCAGACGCTCGTGATCGTATTTTTGATGAAGGTCTACTCCTTCAAACGGCGAGGGAGGAGACGCGTCGTCATCTATCTTCTCCCGCTTCCTCTCGTTGAGCTTTTCCTCAAGGCGCATTTCAGTTGGAGTTGGCTCATTAAAAATACTGTCAGGTGCTATTGCCTTGGTATGTCCCCAAGGCAAGCGTTTGCCTTGGAAAGACTGCGCAGGCGGGGTTGACTGGAGTGGCGTACGGCCCAGTATGAAACTATCGGGTCCAAAATAGTGGTGTGCCTCTGATTTAGTCATTGGCGGGGGCCTTATAGGTCACTTCATCGGCCCAGAAAGGCTGATTGATTTTGGTGAAGTTAGGGCGCGACCAATCTTGTCCGTACTGGGTCGGATCCCTAAGCGGCGGAGCGGGGAAGTAATATTTTTCTTCACCGTCGGTTATGATGAATTGAGCTCTCACAGCCCATTGGTAATAGTGTCTACTGCTGCCAGTCGGTGAAAAATTATTAATAGGCGTAATAAAGAATAGTTCAAGTGCGTCAGCGTACAGGCGCTGTGCCTTGGGTGTTTCAGGTCTATCAGCGATATCAATATGTGCGCGATAGGGAACACCCTGATTGTTGATTCTTTCAGTGACACGACACTGCCTGCATTCAGCTTGAATACTGAAGTTCTCAAGATTGTCTATGAGTCCCGGCAAACGACTCTGCAGACGAATTACTGTGTCTGCGCTGCGTATGGCGTGCGGTAACTCAGCATGGGAATCAAATTTGGCATGTGGCTGATAATACGGATTTTTTTCAATGGAGATGCTTATGCCGGCTAGCAGGCTGGTCAGTCGATAGAACGCCTCTGATGGGTCTTGCAAATATCGATCGATAGAATTGCTTTCGCCGAATGGACCGTTTTCCAGCCAGGACTCCAGCGGAGTTGAGCTAAGTATTAAGACCAAACCAACGCCTACGCCGATCAGCAATAGCGCAGCCCAGCCAAGCATAGTAAGTTTCAGAAGGGGAGCAGCCGCTCCAAATAAAGTTCCTAGTGAGCCTGCTAACCCGCCAAAAGAAATCAATAAATATCCGTACAGCGCTTGATCGTTCCATTGCCAGGCATACCATGCATCAACGGCATTTGCTGCGGATAAAAACCAGCCAGAAAAGAAAAGACCTACAAGCCGGCCAGTAACCTTTTCGGTAAGCTTTTGAGCTAAGGTTTTTCCCAAAAAGGTCGCTGCCTTTTCCGACGAAATATTGAACAAGGTTTTTCTAGCTGCGGAAATCGAAGATTGTTGACCTGCTAACTTGACTGCCAAGGCTTCCAACGCTATCGCAAAATCCAGACCAGCACCGAATATGCCTAAATCCGTTCTAACTGCGCCTTTCTCCCTAACCGCCTGCTCCCACGCAGATATTTCCGAACTCACATTCCAAACCTCCAACATCAACACCGCCAGGCAAAACGGCGTCGACGCCAGCACCCTATAAACCGCCTTGTTCTTCTGCGAGTCCAGCCCTTCTATTGCTTCACTCAGCCCGCTTTTCGCCCGGATATGAGCCACTTCCGCATCACTCACCTTACCTGCCGTTTCCCGAGCGTTTTTCAGCGTTCGGTTCATGTCACCGACCACCTGCGCAGTCTTGTGCCCGCGAGGTATCACCAGTACCCAATTGTCGCCCGTGGGCAGGCGGGTCGGGGGCGGCGGGGCGATGTCGCCGAAGGGGCTGCCGTCGGCGCGCAGGTATTCGCCATACCGTGTCTTTGGCAATGATTCCCGGCCGGGGAGGTCTTCCAGGCCGAATACGTAATGCTGAGGCGTAACCTGATTGCGGGGGATCAGAAAGGCAGCGCCGAAATGCTCGGGCATCATGCTGCGCAGCTGTTGCACGCCGCGGCCCTGGCGGTTGATGTTGATCTGGTGTGCGTTGGCACCGAGTCGCTCTTGCATGTGGGCCAGCCGGTCAGTGGCGGACCTGGCTTTGGTATTCGCGCTTTGCACATTGCCTTTGGCTGATGCGAGCGCCTGGCTGGCCTTGTCGACTGCATGTGCTGCGCCGTCTGCGGCGCTCTGCAGATTTTCGAAGATCCCGACCAGCGCGGCCGTTGTGGCTTTGCCGTTGTTGATGAGAAAGAAGCTCTGCAGGCTGTCGCCTTCCAGCAGGTTGGCCAGCGTGGCGGCGTCCAGCGTGACTTGAGCGACGGGATCGGGCGTTGGCCTGTTCTCGAAGCCCGCGAGTTCGGTGGCCCGGAAGCGGCCATCGCCCAGGTTTTTATCGCCCTTGACTGGCGTCACATATGGCGCGCATGCGATTTGCAGGTCGCACTCGGGCCACAGCATCGTGTGCAGAGGCGAGGCTTCGTCGCTGGCGATACCGTTCAGAAACTTTTGTCCCGGACTCACAGCCTGATCCCAAAGACCAACACCGGTGACCGCATCCACAATGTCGCCACCGGGTGCCAGCGGATCGAGATTGGAGGGCACCAGCGCGACGCTCGCCAGTGTCCGGCTCAACTCGTACAGTGCCGCCACGTATTCAAAGCCGTTCAGACTCAGGTGGTCGGCCAGCATTTGCACGGTGCCGGCTTGCTTCAGGCTGTCGACCAGCGCGTCTTGAGCGCCGATCATGTGCCGCCAGACCATGGCGCGTTCAATGGTGGCGGTGCATTGATTGATGGCTTGCCTGCCGGGCTCATGCAGCTTCGCCATTGTTGCGTGCAGCGGGTTTTCCTGGCCGCGAATACTGCGCGGCACGACCAATTGTTGTACCAGCAGCGCGCTGGCGTGATGAGGTTGACGAATGGCCTGTCGGGCGCACAGGCCGAACAGTTGCTGGCAAGTGTCGACGCGTTGTCGCAAATGACGCAGCCTAAAACACGCATCGTCCAGCAGCACGCCGCAGACCTGACGCTGCCGCGCGTTGCTCAGTACATCTACTGAATTTGTCTGGGCTTCCCAGAGCGTATACGTATCGTTGGTTTCACCATCTGTTTCAACCGGTAAGCTGGCCAGCAGCGCATCGGCCATTGCCGTCGGTTCCAGATGCTTGATGCCCTGAACGGTCGTGCCTCTCGCAGCCTGTGCCAGAAAGGCTTTGGCTTCTCTGAAAGACTCGACTGGAAACTGCCCCGACAGATCACACAGATAGCGCGCCGGATGATCCAGCAACCGTTCGTAACCGGGCTGTCGAGCGCGCTGCGGGGCCGCCAGGCTGACCGGGAAGGCGCCTTGCTCCAGATTCAGGCGAGTGGCTTTGACCTGAGCGAGGACAGCCTGGGCCGTATAATCCTGTGCATCAAATTCGGAAAACGCCTTAAGCATCGCCGCGCCATCGGGCCTGCCTTTGTAGAGGTCTGTGAAGCGCTCTTTCGAGCAGCTCAGGTCAGGGCTTTTGCAGCGCTGTGCTCTCAGAGCCGCATCGTTCTCCAGGCGCTCAAGACGCGGCGCGCTGAGCTGTATTTCCGAGAAGCACAGTTGCAGATCCTGCACACGTCGGTTGTTGCAGATTGCCGGCAGCCAGATGTCTTCGAGTGCTGCGCCGGTTGCTTTGCGCTCGCCGGCCAGGAAACCGTCTTGCTGACGATAACGGGCGACGTCTATGTCGTGGTAAGTGCTGCCGGTTTCGCTGACTTGAATCTCCAGTTCACGCCACAGCCTCTCTTGATAAAACACGTACACGTAACCCGCGCGAGCCAAAACGGGCGTGCCCAGGTCGTACACGGTCTTTGAACCAGGCAGTGGCACGAATGGCAGTACCGGCACGATCTGGTTGAACTGCGCATCGGCCTGACGCGGCGTTACTTGCGGATTGCTGAGCAGGGGCAGGCGAATCGGCTCGCCTTCGATAGTCGCGATCTGCAGATGCAGGTGCGCGCCGTCGATGTGATCCCAGACCTCCAGGACGCTGCTGTAAAGCGTGTGGTCCAGCTTTTCCGGTTGTGACGGATAAACCTGATCACCTTTGGCGCTGACCAACAGAAGCTGTTGCTGGTCCGGATGATCCTTGCCCACGATCTGGGCGATCAGCTTCCCCGTTTCGCAGGACGGTCCTGCGCTCAAGCGGCTGGCGGTCATTGTGGAAATTCCTTGTTCTGGCGACGCAGTGCTTGTTCTTGACGCGGGCTCAAAGCCAAAGCCATCGAAGGCTGCGGCGGTGCCCAGCGAGAGGCGTGCGGATTATCGATGCTGATCCAGCGCTGGTTGCCTTGAGCGAGGTCCGCCCAGGTTCCGCCATGCCAACAAAGTCGAGAAATGGGCCCCAGCCACTGGGCGCTGGATTGCGGTGTTTCAGCGGTAAAGAAATAGCTGGCAGTCACTGGGTGTGAATAGCGTAAAACGCCTCGGCGTATCCCCTCGAACCGGACAACCAAAATGTGCCTGAGATGAGCGAGCACGACCTCGGCCGGTGAAGCACTTTCGACGATCAGGCCGGGCCAGCCTTCGGGCGTTTCACGAACGATGTCCAGTAGTGAATTCTGGCCGGACGCATCCAGCAATATGGGGCTTTTCTCCCGGTAAGCGGCCAGTTCGGTCTTGTCGAACAGCAGCGTTGGCGCAGGGTCTGGCAGCGTCTGGTAAAGCCTTTCCAGTAGCGAGTCAGTGCGTTCCAGCAACAGATAGATGCTCATTGCTCGCCTCCCGGCTGCAATGCTTTTCGACAGCCACAATCGGCAAGCGGGCAGTCCGCAGGCGTACCCCCCTTCGGTTTTTGGCAGAGTTCGACGATGGGGCCAGGCCCGCTCAGCCGTTGCATCAGCAATTGCCCCGGGCTGGTGTCGTCGAGCAGCTTCAGGAGCCCAGGCAGCAGCGGTATCACGGGTGTCCCGACGGTCGGCTTGCCCCCTGAGTTGAGCTTTATTTGCGGCCCGTTCACGGTCACGCCGCTGGCGTCGATTTTGATGAAGGAGCCGCCTGCGGAGAAGGTGATTTCCAGACCCGCCTCGAGCACCACGGTGTCGCCAGCCTTGAGGTGAACTTCCTGCCCGGCCTCCGCCAGCAATCCATCGCCCGCTTTGATGTGCTGCGTTGCGCCGACCGTCAGGTGATCGTTCATTTTGACTTCAGTCAGCCGGTCGCCATCAACGGTCCGATGCTCCTCTGCCTTGAACTCGCTGTAGCTATTGGCTGCAACCCGGTCATAGCGCTCATGGCCGACGTTGATTGTCTGGTCATGCCTGATGTGTTGCTCCCAGTCGCGCTGGGCATGAACGTAGATCTGCTCCTGACCGGCCCGGTCCTCGATGCGCAGTTCGTTCGAGCCCTCGCCGCCGGGGCTGCTCAAGGTCTTGAATACACTGCGCGTCTGATGCGCAGGCAAATCGTAGGGCGGCACGTGTTCGGTGTGGTACAGGCAGCCGCTGATCAGCGGCCGATCGGGGTCGCCCTCAAGAAAGCTCACCAGCACTTCCATGCCGACTCGCGGGATGACCATGCCACCGTAACGATGGCCGGCCCAACTGGAAGCAACCCGCAGCCAGCAACTGCTGCCGTCATCGCCCTGGCCTTCGCGATCCCAGTGAAACTGCACCTTGACCCGGCCGTGCTTGTCGCAGTGAATTTCCTGATC
This sequence comes from Pseudomonas syringae, assembly GCF_023278085.1. Lineage (NCBI taxonomy): Bacteria > Pseudomonadati > Pseudomonadota > Gammaproteobacteria > Pseudomonadales > Pseudomonadaceae > Pseudomonas > Pseudomonas syringae. The sequence continues at coordinate 731,465 of NZ_CP066265.1, forward strand.
TTTCGGGCCGGTGACCACGGCAGTCTGGCTGCCGAAGATCCTCTGTTTGGGGTGACGCAGGGAAGGGCGGTACGGCGCGTTCCCTGGCGTGACCAGAAACGTATTGCGATAGCCCTGGTGAACGTCGCCATCGCCCTTGCCGGGCGGCGCGGACTCTTCCAGCACCTGCGGCTGACGGCCCTCATGGCGGACTTCGGTCAGTAGCCAGAGGTCGTTCCAGCCTTGGTTGGGGTGTTCGCTCAACTGTAGAAAATGACCGCTGACCAGTAGCGGCTGATCACTTAGCCCTTCTCCGAGCCGGTAATCGTGACGGTGCCGTTCAAGCGCGCGTTTGGCCAGATGGGCACCCCGATCACGGTGGGTGAAACCGCCGGGATAATCGTAGTGCTCAAGGTCTGGATAGTCCTCATCCTGTGCCGCGCCTTCCATTGTCAGGCGTGGTTTTTCAAAATGGTAATCACGCCGGGTAGCGCGACTGGAGCGGGTTTCCAGGCGCAACTGGAAATGCCTGATCACTGGATCGTCGGCCGCCATCCCGGTGTCCTGCTTGTAGACCACCGGTTTCTTCAGTTCCGGGAATACCGTCTGGTCATCGCCAAACACTAGCTGATGCGCTGTCGGGCTGTGTTCAAAGTGGTAATGCAGGCCTTCTTCTTCGCACAGTCGCTGGATGAAGTGCAGATCCGACTCGCCGTACTGCACACAGTACTCACGCTCCGGGTAAGGTGCGCCGAGTTGGAAGCGGTAGGCGTTTTCCGTCAGACGGTGATCTTCCAGCACCTGCGCGATGATCTGCGGCACCGTTTTGTGCTGGAAAATGCGTTGATTGGTGCGATGGCCCAGTCGGGCCAGATGCGGTCGCAACGTGATCGTGTAATGCGTCAGTCGCGTGCCGGAATCGCCTTCTGCGATGCGATCAATCAACCCGTGGATGCCGCCGCCATCAGGCGCAAATTGCAAGAACGCCGGTTGCCCGAGCAGGCTTTCCAGATCCAGCGATGCACGTTCGCAGACCAGCTGCTGTGTGAAGCAGAAGGGCTGGCTGATGGCTTCGTGGCCGGTGAAGGCCAGGACCTCGAAGCCATGATCAATGCCATCGGGGCTGTCGATGCGCAAACTGAAGCGTGGCGGGTTGGCAGAAGCGAACATCCAGGTATCTCCGCAGTAATGGGCAATCGCGCCCGTTAAACTGCGGAACTCATTACAAGAACGGTGCCATCAGGATTTTTTCTATACAGATCAGTTGCTTAAGAATCGACTGGCAAAAAATCAGCAAAAAACAGGGAAAATCTGCGCAGGATATTGCGCGCCTTCAACGCTACCTTGCGCGGTATCCCGACAGGCCGGTAAGCCGGGCCCTCAGGCCTGAAAGCGGGCTGTAATGCGAACTTGATTGGGCAACCTTTTGCGCATCACCCGACGAACCGTGCCGCCGCCACTTCCCCCAACAAAAAACCCTTATTCAACTCCGTCACCTCCCGAATGTAATCCCACAACAACGTGATCCGCTTCAACTTCCTCAAGTCCTCTCGGCAGTACATCCAGAACTGACGCGTAATGTTCACGTCATCCCCTAGCACCGGCAGCAACCTTGGGTCCTGAGCGGCTAGGAAGCACGGCAGGATCGCCAGTGCGCGGCCTTGCAGGGCGGCGGTGTATTGGGCGATGACGCTGGTGCTGCGCAGTTGCGCGTGGGCGTTGGGCAGCAGGTTGCTCAGGTACAGCAGCTCGGAGCTGAACGCCAGGTCGTCGACGTAGCTGATGAAGACATGTTCGGTCAGGTCGGCCTTACGCTGGATCGGTGGATGGTTGTCCAGATATTCCCGGGTTGCGTACAGGCGCAGGCTGTAGTCGCAGAGTTTGCAGCACACGTAGGGGCCATGTTCCGGGCGTTCCAGGGCGATGACGATGTCGGCTTCGCGCTTGGACAGGCTGATGAAGTGCGGCAGCGGCAGGATATCCACCGAGATGCTCGGGTAACTGTCGAGGAAGTGGCTCAACTGCGGGGTGATGAAGAAGCTGCCAAAACCCTCGGTGCAGCCCATGCGGATATGCCCGGACAACGCCACGCTGGAACCGGAAACCTGTTCGCAGGCCATGTGCAGCGTGCTTTCTATGGATTCGGCATAGCCCAGCAAATGCTGACCTTCGGCGGTCATGATGAAGCCGTTATTGCGCGACTTTTCAAACAGCAATGTGCCGAGCGATGTTTCCAGCGAGTTGATGCGGCGCGACACGGTGGTGTAGTCGACGGCCAGGCGTTTGGCGGCGCTGCTGACTTTTCGGGTGCGTGCCACTTCGAGGAAAAATTTCAGGTCATCCCAGTTCAACAGGCTGAGGGAGGTGATGTTTTTTTGCATGTTGACCCTGCTTTTATCTGCGTTCTTATTAGAAGTTTGCACATCTATACTCCAAAGCACGCGTCCTGACCAACTCAAAAACAATACTGTCGGGAGACCACGAGCATCCACCGAGAAACGCTGCGGATGGCGTGGTTTACTGAAGGGAGAACAGCTGAAATGAATGCCTCGCTGGACATCACCACGACCTCGGTAGCCCGCGTCAAACTGCTGATCGATGGTCAATGGATCGACTCGCAAAGCAGCGAATGGCAAGACATCGTCAACCCGGCGACCCAGGAAGTGCTGGCGCAGGTGCCCTTCGCAACGGCCGCTGAAGTAGACGCTGCCGTTGCGGCTGCGCATCGGGCTTATCGCACCTGGCGTGAGACGCCCATCGGTGCCCGCATGCGCATCATGCTCAGGTTGCAGGCGCTGATACGCGAACACTCCAAACGCATTGCGGCGGTGTTGAGCGCCGAGCAGGGCAAGACCCTGGCCGATGCCGAGGGCGATATCTTTCGCGGCCTTGAGGTGGTCGAGCACGCCTGCTCGATAGGCACGCTGCAAATGGGCGAGTTCGCCGAGAACGTGGCCAGTGGCGTCGACACCTACACCTTGCGCCAACCCATCGGCGTGTGTGCCGGAATCACTCCGTTCAACTTCCCGGCGATGATTCCGCTGTGGATGTTTCCGATGGCGATTGCCTGCGGCAATACGTTCGTCCTCAAGCCTTCCGAACAGGACCCGCTGTCGACCCTGCTACTGGTCGAGCTGGCGATCGAGGCGGGCGTGCCTGCTGGTGTGCTCAATGTGGTGCACGGCGGCAAAGAGGTGGTGGATGCGATCTGCACGCACAAGGACATCAAAGCTGTTTCCTTTGTCGGTTCGACCGCTGTGGGCACGCATGTTTATGAGCTGGCCGGTCGGCATGGCAAGCGCGTGCAGGCGATGATGGGCGCGAAGAATCATGCGGTAGTACTGCCCGATGCCAACCGTGAGCAGACGCTGAATGCGCTGGTCGGTGCGGGCTTTGGTGCGGCGGGGCAGCGCTGTATGGCGACCTCGGTGGTGGTGCTGGTCGGCGCGTCGAAACAGTGGCTGCCGGACCTCAAAACGCTGGCGCAGAATCTCAAGGTCAATGCGGGTCACGAGCTAGGCACCGATGTCGGGCCGGTGATTTCCCGGCGGGCGAAGCAGCGCATTCTCGATCTGATCGAAAGCGGTGTGCGTGAAGGCGCGACCCTTGAGCTGGATGGTCGGGAAGTGTCGGTGCCGGGTTATGAAGGCGGCAATTTTGTAGGGCCGACCCTGTTCTCGGGTGTCACCACCGACATGCAGATCTACACCCAGGAAATCTTCGGCCCGGTGCTGGTTGTGCTGGAGGTCGACACCCTTGACGAGGCCATTGCGCTGGTCAATGCCAACCCGTTCGGCAACGGCACCGGCCTGTTTACACAAAGCGGTGCCGCGGCGCGCAAGTTTCAAAACGAGATCGATGTCGGTCAGGTAGGCATCAATATTCCGATTCCTGTGCCGGTGCCGTTTTTCAGTTTCACCGGCTCGCGGGGTTCCAAGCTGGGTGATCTGGGGCCGTATGGCAAACAGGTCGTGCAGTTCTACACTCAGACCAAGACCGTCACCAGCCGCTGGTTTGACGACGACAGCGTGAATGACGGCGTGAATACCACGATCAATCTGCGTTGATCGTTCTAAACACGTCTAGCTGACCCTCGTGACACCGCTCTGCGTTGACATGCATTTTTGGACACTCTGCGTCTGATCTGAGCGCGCGGCGCAGTGCAGATGTGTGACGCGGAGCGTCACGAAAGGCGCTCCCACGCTGGAGCGTGCGGAACGAGAGGTGTCTGCTCCACTTAGCGTGAATCAGTCGGGCTTGCTTATAACGGCTAGGGCCATACCAGGGAGAACAACAATGAACATCGCATTTATCGGTCTGGGCAACATGGGTGCGCCCATGGCCCGCAACCTCATCAAAGCCGGGCATCACTTGCAATTGTTCGATCTGAACAAGAACGTACTGAGCGAATTTGCCGAGCTGGGCGCACAGACCAGCGATTCGCCCAGGCAAGCTGCCGAAGGCAGTGAGCTGGTCATCACCATGTTGCCCGCCGCCGCGCATGTACGCAGCGTGTACCTGAATGACGACGGTGTGTTGAACGGCATCGCGTCCGGTGTTCCGGCCGTCGATTGCAGCACCATCGATCCACAGACCATCCGCGACATTGCCGCCATTGCCGCGCAACAACATGTCGTATTGGGCGACGCGCCGGTGTCGGGCGGGACCGGTGGTGCGCAGGCCGGGACGTTGACGTTCATGGTCGGCGGTTCGGCGCAGCACTTTGCCGTGCTCAAACCGGTGCTGGAGCAGATGGGCCGCAACATCGTGCATTGCGGCGACGTAGGCACCGGGCAGATCGCCAAAATCTGCAACAACATGCTGCTGGCGATTTCCATGATCGGCGTGTCTGAATCAATGGCGCTGGGTAATGCGCTGGGTATCGACACCGAGGTGCTGGCCAGCATCATCAACACCTCGACGGGCCGTTGCTGGAGTTCCGAGGCGTACAACCCCTGGCCCGGCATTGTCGAAACCGCGCCGGCATCGCGGGGTTACAGTGGCGGCTTTGGTGCCGAGCTGATGCTCAAGGACCTGGGGCTGGCAACCGAAGCGGCGCGTTCGGCGCATCAACCGGTAATACTTGGCGCAGTGGCCCAGCAGTTGTATCAGGCGATGAGCCTGCGCGGCGATGGCGGCAAGGACTTTTCGGCGATTATCGAGGGGTACCGAAAAACAGCGCGTTGATGGCAATGACCTCGGGACGACAGAACTGTCCCGAAAGTTGTCACACTTTGTCCAACCTTCCTGAATGCAGATGCATACGATTCTCTTTTACTTGTGAATCGTAAGGAAGCTCCATGCATTCTCCTCTTCGTTTGCGGCCTGCGGCTGTGATGGTCAAACTCGCGCTGGCCTGCCTGGCAGCCGGCCACGCTCATGCTGCCGAGCTCGCGATCGAGCCTGCCAATGTGCTGTCGCTTGACGATGTTGTGGTCACGGCTTCCGGTTTCGAGCAGAACCTGGAGGATGCACCCGCTTCGATGACGGTGATTACCGGCGACGAGTTGCGCAAGAAATCCTTTCGCGACCTGACCGATGCGTTGCGTGACGTCGAGGGCGTGACCGTCAATGGCGGGGCCAACGAAACCGACATCTCCATTCGTGGCATGCCCGCCGATTACACGCTGATTCTGGTCGACGGCAAACGTCAGAGCGCCCGTGAATCGCGGGTCAACGGCAACAGTGGTTATGAACAGAGCTTCATTCCGCCCGCCGAGGCCATCGAACGTATCGAAGTGGTTCGTGGGCCCATGTCATCGTTGTACGGTTCGGATGCGATTGGCGGGGTGATCAACATCATCACGCGCAAGGTCACGTCAGAGTGGGGTGGCTCGGTCACTTACGATTACTCGGCGCGCCAGCACAGCGATCAGGGCAACGCGCGTCAGACCCAGTTCTTCCTCAGTGGCCCGATCAAGGAAGATGTGTTGGGGCTGCAGGTCTGGGGACGCTATCTGGATCGTCAGGCCGACGACGACGTCGAAACAACCAACGGTTTCAGCAAGGCTGATCATCGCGACTTGACGGCACGTCTGTCATTCACGCCGACCATCGACCACGACATTCTTCTGGAGGCCGGGGCCACGCGCCTCAAGAACGGCGATGGCGTGAGCGCCAACTGGGCCACCCGTGAGCAGGAAAACAACCGCGATCACTGGTCGATTTCGCATCAGGGCCGCTGGGGCTGGGCGACTTCGGACGTGTCGCTGGCGTATGAAAAATCCAGCCGCGAAGGCGAAGCCAGCGCGTCTCAGACGGACGTATTGGGGCGCAAGCCTGAAGTTGAAAACAGGGTGCTCGACGCCAAGCTGGTGATGCCCACCGAACGCAATATCACCACCACCGGCCTGCAGTGGAACGACACCACCGTGACCGACTGGAATCAGGGGCTGGGCGACCGCAAGGACTACGAGTTTTCGGTGGTGCAGAAGGCGCTGTTCGCAGAAAACGAATGGTCGGTGACCGATACCTTTGCGCTGACCACCGGCCTGCGCATGGACCACCACGAACAGTACGGCGTGCATTTCAGCCCAAGGGTTTATGGCGTGTGGCGCGCCACCGATGACTGGACCATCAAGGGTGGTGTGGCACGAGGTTTCAAGGCTCCCGAAGTACGGGCCGTGGTGCCGGGGTATTCGTACCTGCGTCGCAACCGGTTCGTGATGTTCGGCAACCCGGACCTCAAGCCGGAAACCAGCACCAACTACGAGCTGTCGGCGCTGTGGTCCAATCGCAATGACCTGTCGGCGGGCGCGACGGTGTTCTACAACGACTTCCAGGACAAGCTCTCCACCGTGACCACCACCGAGGTGTGGAACGGTTTCATCGTCATGGACCGGGTCAATGTCGACAAGGCCGTCATCAAGGGCGTCGAGCTGAACGGTCGCTGGGAGATCACGCCTGCGGTTGCGATCAAGGGCAATTACACCTACACCGATTCCGAGCAGAAAAGCGGCGCCAACGCCGGTGCCCCGTTGGCACTTACGCCCGAGCAGAAAGCCAATGTGCGTGTCGAGTGGGCACTCAACGACCGTACTCAGCTATGGGCCTCAACCAATTATTATGGCAAGGAGTACGGCAACACACTCACCGACGAGGCCGCGCCGGGCTACACCACGGCCGACTTCGGCGGCTCTTATGAACTGAGCAAAGACATCTCGCTCAACGCCGCGCTGTATAACGTGGCAGACAAGCGGCTGGATGACGAGACCTACGGCACCGTCAATTATGGCCGGACACTCTGGGCGAGCACTACTGTAAGGTTTTGAGGCCGCACCTCTTGCTCTGCATTCAAGATCGGACGCAGAGCGTCCAGAACGGCATGCCAACGCGGAGCGTCGCACGATAGTTGAAATTATCGTTCCCTACGCTCCAGCGTGGGCATGCCTTGGGTGACGCTCTGCGTCACAGATCTGCGCCACCATGCATTCAAGATCGGACGCAGAGCGTCCCGAACTCATGCCAGCGCATAGCATTGGCATGAGAGTCTGTTCATCAGCCCGCCGGCAACCGCACCACGGCACACAACCCCGCTGGCGGGCGGTTTTCCAGGGTGAGTTCGCCGCCGTGGGCCTGCACGCAGGCGCGGGCGATGGCCAGGCCAAGACCGAGCCCGTCGCCCTGAGGGCGGTCTGTGCCGGTCTGGCTCAGTTGCACGAAAGGTTCGAACACTTGAGTCAGCCATGCCTGTTCAATGCCCGGGCCGTGGTCGAGGACCTCCAGGCGAATGTCCCCGTCAGGTGTCTTGAATAAGCCGACCGTCGCATCACCGGCGTGCTTCAGCGCGTTATCGATCAGATTGGTCAGCGCACGCTTCAGTGCCAGAGGCCGGCAGCGACACACAACTTCACGTGCACCGTGCCAGCCAATCGGCGTTCCCATAGTCGCGTAACGCTTGGCCAGATCATCGAGCAGGGCGGTCAGTGACAGGTCTACCGTGGCTTCCTGCACAGCATCACCGCGCACGAAGTTCAGTGTCTCGCGCACCATTGCACGCAGCTCATCAAGGCTTTCAAGCATGTCGGCGCGCGCTGGGCCGTCTTCGAGCAACTCCAGTTGCAGGCGCAATTCGGTGATCGGTGTGTTCAGGTCATGACTGATGGCGGCCAGCATGCGTGTGCGACCTTCCACATGGCGGGCAATGCGCGCCTGCATGATGTTGAACGCCCTGGTCAGATCGCGGGCCTCCTGCGGGCCGGACAGCGGCAGCGGCGGTATCCATTCACCGCGGCTGACGCGTTCGGTTGCCTTGGCCAGCGTCTTGACCGGTTGCACGATACGGCGCATGAAAAACACCACGATCAGCAACACCGGAATGGTGGTTACCGGGAGGGTGTAAGCCAGCATGCGGCCCCATTCATAGCCGCCCGCCGGGTGCTGGATGGCGTTCAGGTACGAGCCGTTCAGCAGGTCGATGCTGGTGCGCAGTCGCAAGGGCGCCCAGCCCGCAGCAACGAATACGTGCTCGCGTGCCGGGCCGCCACTGATGCGCTCAAGCTGCATGCCGATGGTGGTTGCGGACGGCAGCGTCAGACGCTGACTCAGGTCGGCGACCAGTCGATATTCTTCGGCGCGCATGTTCAGCGTGTCGGCGATGGGCCTGGCAGACACCCACAGCTCCGAGTCCGGCGTCTGCATGGCGGCCAGCAAGCGTGAAGCATCTTCAGCCGACAAGCCCTGTGTGGCGTGGTAGGCGGTGATCAGCCGCTCGATGGCCAGAGTGCGCGACAGCGGATGAATCAGCGCGCCGGTACGTTGCAGATACAGCATCGCGATAGCATTCGAGGCCAGCAAGGCAAGCAACAGCAACAGGGCCAGTTGCTGCGTCATGCGTCTGGGCCAAAGTCGGCTCAGCACGCTCATGCGTCGAGCGCTTCGACAGTGGCCGCGAGCATGTAGCCGTCACCCCAGACAGTGCGCAACAGCTCGGGCTCAAGCGGGTTGTCATCGAGCTTGCGGCGCAGGCGGCTGATTTGTCGGTCGATGGCGCGGTCGTAGACTTCGCAGCCCGGGCGCGCGGTCAGGTCAATCAGGCGCTGGCGACTGAGAATGATATTGGGGTGGGCGAGTAATACGCCGAGCAGGCGGCTCTCCACCGTGCTGAGCCTGACCGCCGAGCCGTTACTGCGCAGCAGGGTCCCGGTGCCTGTCATGAAACTCAGGCCCGCGAATGCATAGTGTTGCGTCGGCGCAGACGGCGCGTCGATGGAGGCAGCCTGCATTACCGTTCGGGTCGGCCCGCGTCTGCGCAACACGCTGTTGATGCGGGCCACCAGTTCACGCGGTTCGAACGGCTTGGTGATGTAGTCGTCCGCTCCGATGTCCAGGCCGCGCACCCGGTCAGCGGAAGTGTCGCGTGCGGTGAGCAGAATCACCGGGAGGTTCTCGCGTCGATGCAGACGGCTGCACAGTTCGAACCCGTCGCCGTCCGGCAACATCACGTCCAGCACCACGACATCGAACGGCAGTTGCTTGAGCAGTTGCCACATGCCCGCCGCATCCTCTGCCGTGCGCACATCGAACAGGTGGCGGCGCAAATAGACGGCCAGCGGATCGCGAATCTTGCGGTGGTCGTCCACGACGAGTACACGCGGAGCAGGGCGAGGCTGGGGAGAGGCGCACATCTTCATGTTCCTGCGCTACGACTGGGGATGATTCTCATTGAGTGGCGCGATTTTATCCCATTTGTGACGGGTAAGTCGCCGCACGGCGAAAAGCCATTATTTGACAGGGGCGACAGATGGCGGGTGTCGGGATTTTTACGCTAGGTAAACGCGAAAGAAACGGCTACTTTGGACCTCGTCAGATCCGCGCAGGGATGCCCGGTACGCCTCGATAAGAAGCACCGCATCCTTCGTCCAGAGGCTGGCGCTGCACTTATCAAACGTCCCTGACTCAGAAAAAGAAGAGATCGATCATGAAGTTCGAACCCCTCGCCAGGTCGCTGATCGCGACGGCATTGATTGTCGCGTATTCCCCCACATTCGCCGCGTCACAAGCCCCTGTTGCTGCCGAAAACGGCATGGTCGTGACCGCCCAACAGCTGGCCACCCACGTGGGTGTCGATGTGCTCAAGAATGGCGGCAATGCGGTCGATGCCGCTGTTGCAGTCGGCTACGCGCTGGCAGTGGTTTATCCCGCAGCCGGTAATCTGGGCGGTGGTGGTTTCATGACCATTCAACTGGCAGACGGGCGCAAGACCTTTCTCGACTTCCGTGAAAAGGCCCCGTTGGCCGCCACCGCCAACATGTACCTGGACAAGGACGGCAAGGTCATCCCGGACCTGAGCGCCAAGGGCCATCTGGCCGTCGGTGTACCGGGTACCGTGTCCGGCATGGAAATGGCGCTGAGCAAATACGGCACGCGCAAGCGTGAGGAAGTCATCGCGCCGGCGATCAAGCTGGCCGAGGACGGTTTCGTGCTGGGGCAGGGCGATGTCGACATGCTGTCCAGCGCCACCGATGTGTTCAAGGCGGACATGGCGGATTCCGGTTCGATCTTCCTCGACAAGGGTCAACCGATGCAGGTTGGCCAGAAACTGGTGCAGAAAGACCTCGCCAAGACCCTCAAGGAAGTTTCCGAGAAGGGCAGCGACGGTTTCTACAAAGGCTGGGTCGCCAAGGCGCTGGTCGATTCGAGTCAGGCCGGCAAGGGCATTATCACCCAGGCGGACCTTGATCATTACAAGACCCGCGAGCTGGCACCGGTCGAGTGCGATTATCGCGGCTACCACGTTGTATCGGCGCCGCCACCGAGTTCCGGCGGTGTAGTCATCTGCCAGATTCTGAATATTCTGGAAGGCTATCCGATGAAAGAGCTGGGCTTCCGCTCGGCGCAGGGGATGCATTATCAGATCGAGGCAATGCGTCATGCCTACGTTGACCGCAACAGCTATCTGGGCGACCCCGACTTCGTCAAGAATCCGGTCGAGCATCTGTTGGACGTCAACTACGCGGCCAAATTGCGCGCAGCCATCGAGCCGCAAAAAGCCGGTGATTCGAACAAGATCAAACCAGGCGTCGCGCCCCATGAAGGCAGCAACACCACGCATTACTCGATTGTCGACAAATGGGGCAACGCGGTCTCGGTGACCTACACCCTGAACAACTGGTTTGGCGCGGGCGTCATGGCCAGTAAGACCGGTGTGATTCTCAACGACGAAATGGATGACTTCACGGTCAAGGTCGGCGTACCCAACATGTACGGACTGGTGCAGGGCGAAGCCAACGCCATCGCGCCGGGCAAGACGCCGTTGTCGTCGATGAGCCCGACCATCGTCACCAAAGACGGCAAGACGGTCATGGTCGTCGGTACGCCGGGCGGCAGCCGCATCATCACGGCAACCCTGCTGACCATGCTCAACGTCATCGACTACGGCATGAACATTCAGGAAGCGGTGGACGCGCCGCGTTTCCATCAGCAGTGGCAGCCTGAAGAAACCAACATCGACACCTTCGCGGTCAGCCCTGACACGCTGAAGATTCTCCAGAGCTGGGGCCATAAGTTTGCCGGTCCGCAACCGCTCAACCATGTGGCGGCGATTCTGGTCGGTGCGCCTTCGCTGGGTGGCAAACCGGTCGGTAACAACCGCTTCTACGGTGCCAACGACCCGCGTCGCAACACCGGGTTGTCACTGGGTTACTGAGTTGCTCTGCTGATCACGCCACGGCCCTGAGCTTCAGGGGCGTGGCGTTTTTGTTTCTGCTGCCGGGTCAGTTGCGCACCCAGCGCTGGCGGCTCCAGCTGCTCAACGCATCGACGGCGAACACCAGGATCAGCATCGCCAGGATCACGCTGCTGGCCTGCGCTTCCTGAAACAGGCTGAGGCTGACATAGAGCATCTGCCCCAGTCCGCCTGCGCCGACAAAGCCCAGCACGCTGGCCATGCGAATGTTGTTTTCCCAGCGGTACAGCGTGTAGGCCAGCAACTGCGGCCACAGATCGGGCAGGGTGCCGTAGACGAATGCCTGCCAGGCGCTGCCACCGTGCAGACGAATCGCAGCGGCGGGCTCCGGCGAGGTATTTTCCAGCGCTTCGGCAAACAGTCGGCCGAGTACGCCTGTGGTATGCAGCGCCAGTGCCAGCGTGCCCGCATTGGGTCCGAGCCCGGCAGCCAGCACCATTAGCACCGCCCACACCAGTTCGGGGATGGCGCGCAGCGCATTGAGCAGCAAGCGACTCAGGCTGCGCAGCGGCCAGCCCAGCCGCCCGGCCGCGGGCAACGCCAGCAGCAGACCGGCGATGGCTGCCAGCAACGTTCCCAGCGCCGACATGGCCAGGGTTTCCAGCGCGCCCTTGGCGATTGCCTGCACATGATCGCCGCTGAGATCCGGGCTCATGAAGCGCAACGCATAACGGCCCATTTGCGTCAGGTTGTCGTGACTGCCCAGCGTGAACAGGTCCATGCCGAGGTACAGAAACGATCCGGCCACCGCTGCGACCATCGCCAGCAACAGCAGCACGTTGCCTGCGCGCCTCATGTGAACTGCCTGCGCAGCAAGCGACTGAGCTGGTCGGCGAGCAGCACCAGCAGCAAGAAGGTCAGCAGCATGCTCGCCACCTCATCGCCTGCGAACATACGCATCGACAGATCGATCTGCTGCCCCAGTCCGCCTGCGCCGACAAAGCCCATGACCACAGAGGCCCGCACTGCGCACTCCCAGCGATACACGGTGTAAGAGGTCAACTCGGCTGCGACATTGGGCAGGATGCCATAGGCCAGCGCCGCGAGCCGTCCGCTGCCCGACTGGAGCAGAGCGTGGGCCGGACGCTGATCCACTGATTCGAAAATCTCGGCGTACACCTTGCCGAGCATGCCCGCATACGTAATGGCGATGGCCAGCACGCCGGCGGTGGGGCCGAGGCCGACCGCGCGCACGAACAACAGCGCCCAGACGATTTCCGGCACGCTGCGCAGGAAGATCAGGATACCGCGCACTGGCCAGCGTAAACATTGGCCCGGCCAGCCGGGACGCCCGCCACGCGAAACCGCCGAGAGCGAAAGCGCCTTGCTGGCGAGCAGGCTTGCCGGTACAGCCAGCAGCAGCGCCAGAGCAATACCGGCAGTGGCGATGGCGAGGGTTTGCAGGGTGGCATCCAGCAGCAGGCCGAGGAATTCTGCGGAATGCGCAGGAGGCCAGAACCCGGCGAGAAAATTGCCCATCGTTTTGGCGTTATCGGCTTGCAGCAGTACAAACGGATTCAGTTCGGCCAGACGAATGCCCGGCCAGAGCAGTGCGATGGCCAGCAGCGCCAGCAACAGGCGGGGTGCAGCCGCCGGGTCGCGCTGGTCCCTACTCAGCATCGTGGCGCCCATGCCGTTGCTGCTACGTCGGAAGGCTTTTGAGGGCTCAGTTGTTCATTGGCATACAGCGTGTCGAGGTGTTGCCGTTCGACCTCGCTGGCCGGGAGGTCGAAGTGGATGCGTCCATCACGCACACCGATGATGCGCGGAAAGTGCGCCAGCGCCAGCTCTACGGCGTGCAGGCTGGCGACCAGCGTCACGTGGTGCTCGATGGCGTGCTGACACAGCAGCGAGAGCGTGTGATCGGCCAGACGCGGGTCCATCGCCGACACCGGCTCGTCAGCCAATAACAGTTCAGGCGCCTGATACAAGGCGCGAGCGATGCCGACGCGTTGCAACTGCCCGCCGGATAACTGCTGACAGCGCTCGAACAGTTTGTCGGCCAGGTCCAGACGCGCCAGCACCGCGCGTGCGCCGGGCACGTCCAGTGGATGCAGCAGGTTCAGCAGGCTTTTGCCCAGCCCCCATTGCCCCAGCTTGCCCGCCAACACCGCCGTGACCACGCGTTGGCGCGGCGGTAACGGCGGTGCTTGATGGATCAGCGCGATGCGGCTGCGCAACCGCTGGCGTTGCCTGCTGGAAAGTTGCCAGGGATTTTCCCCCAGCACTTCCAGGTGCCCGGCGCTGGGCGGCAGCGCGCTGGCCAGCAGGTTGAGCAAGGTGGTCTTGCCCGCCCCGGAAGGCCCGATAATCGCCACCCGCTCGCCGCGCTCAATGCTCAGGTCCAGCCCGCGCAGCGCCAGCGTGCCATTGCTGTGGCGCAGGTCGATGGCGGACAGACGCAGGGTCATTTCAGCAGGTCGGCAGCGCGTGCGGCTTCTTCGATGCCCTTGTAGTTCTCCGGCTTGGTCTCGATGAAGCGGCTGGCGGCCTGCAAATCGAGAATCGCCTTCTGCTCGGGGTTGGCCGGGTCGAGGTCAAGAAATGCCTGTTTGATCTTCGCCGCCAGCGCCGGGTCGAGGCTGCCGCGCACGGTCCAGTTGTAGTCGAAATAAGTCGGCGTGGTCTCGAAGACGTGAACCTTGTTGGTGTCGACCTTGCCGCTGGCGACCAGTTTGTCCCACACACTGGCATTCAGTACGCCCGCATCGACCTTGCCGGCCTGAACCCAGGCGGCGGTCGCGTCATGTGCGCCGGAGTAGGCAACGCGGCTGAAGAACGTCTCCGGCTTGATGTTTTCCTTGAGCATGAAATAGCGCGGCATCAGGCTGCCGGACGTCGATGACACCGAGCCGAAGGCAAACGTCTTGCCCTTGAGGTCGGCGAGGCTCTTGACGCTCGGATCGGAGGTGATGAATTTGCTGGTGAATTTGGCGTCCTGTTCGCGCTGTACCAGCGGCACAGCGTTGCCGGTCTTGAGGTTGACCTGAACAAAGGTGAAGCCGCCCAGCCAGGCCATGTCGAGCCGGTCGGTAGCCAGCGCTTCAACCACGGCCGGGTAATCCGCTACCGGGACGAACTCGACTTTCATGCCCAGTCGTTGTTCCAGATAAGCCCCCAGCGGTTTGAACTTGCGCAGCAGTTCGGTAGGCGCTTCGTCGGGAATGGCCGAGACGCGCAGGGTATCTGCGGCGTGACTGGTCAGCGCGGAGAAGGACAGGGCAAGGCCGGCGGCGAGCGCCAGGGTACGCTTGAGCATGGAAGTTCTCCGGTTCAATAGCGGAAAAATAGGAAAAAGGCCGCATGGGTGAGCAGCAGCGTTTTACAGGGTTCGGTGTCGGTGTGCGGGGATTATAAGAGGCACGGCGAGAAAGGCCAGTTCATCAGGCTTTCCGCCTTGATGCACAACCGGCGGGCGACGCGGTTTGCGCTGATACGCGAACAGCCCCTAGACTCCGCAGCCTGTTTCCCGCTTACCGAGAGTGTCGCGATGAATGAGCCAATCCGCCTGACCCAATACAGTCACGGCGCAGGGTGTGGCTGCAAGATTTCTCCCAAAGTGCTGGACGTGATTCTCGCCGGCAGCGGCGCGCAGAACCTCGATCCGAAACTCTGGGTCGGCAATGCCTCGCGTGACGACGCAGCGGTTTACGCGCTGGACGACGAACGCGGCGTGGTGTCGACCACTGACTTCTTCATGCCCATCGTCGATGATCCGTTCGACTTCGGTCGCATTGCTGCCACCAATGCCATCAGCGATATCTATGCAATGGGCGGCGACCCGCTGATGGCCATCGCCATTCTCGGCTGGCCGGTCAACCTGCTGCCGCCCGAAGTGGCCCGCGAAGTGATTCGCGGCGGTCGTGCCGTGTGCGACGCTGCCGGTATCCCGCTGGCCGGCGGCCATTCCATTGATGCGCCGGAGCCGATCTTCGGCCTGGCCGTCACCGGTGTGGTGCAGAAAAAGCACATGAAACGCAATGACACCGCCCAGGCCGGCTGTACGCTGTACCTGACCAAGCCTCTGGGCATCGGCATCCTCACAACTGCGGAAAAGAAGGCAAAGCTGCGCGAGGAGGACGTCGGTCTGGCACGCGACTGGATGTGTACCCTGAACAAGCCGGGCAGCCGCTTCGGCAAGCTGGCCGGTGTGATAGCCATGACCGATGTCACCGGTTT
Source organism: Pseudomonas syringae (assembly GCF_023278085.1). Taxonomy (NCBI): domain Bacteria; kingdom Pseudomonadati; phylum Pseudomonadota; class Gammaproteobacteria; order Pseudomonadales; family Pseudomonadaceae; genus Pseudomonas; species Pseudomonas syringae. The sequence goes on from NZ_CP066265.1 coordinate 747,309, forward strand.
CGGCCTGCTCGGGCATCTGGTTGAAATGGCTGACGGCGCAGGCCTTACCGCTCGTCTGGATTACGCCGCTGTGCCGCGCCTGGCCGGCGTCGAGCACTACATCGCCGAGGGCTGCGTGCCGGGCGGCACATTGCGCAATTTCGACAGTTATGGCGACAGGATCGCGGCTTTGAGCGATGCCCAGCGCGACCTGTTGTGCGACCCGCAGACCAGCGGCGGCCTGCTGGTCGCGGTCAGCCCTGAAGGCGAAGCGGAGTTTCTCACCGTCGCTGCCGAACTGGGCCTGCTGCTTAACCCTATTGGCACCTTGCTTGAGCGACAGACCCACGCCGTCGAGGTGTTCTGATGGCCGACAACAGCAGCGACTACCGCGCACTCTTTCTCAACGATGTGCCGATGATGGATGCCCGCGCCCCGGTGGAGTTTTCCAAGGGCGCGTTTCCGGGCGTGATCAATCTGCCACTGATGAACGACATCGAGCGGCAGAAGGTCGGCACCTGCTACAAGCAACAGGGGCAGGACGCTGCGATCCAGCTCGGGCATCAATTGGTCTGCGGTCAGGTCAAGGACGAACGGGTCGAGGCCTGGGTCGAATTTGCCAGGGCCAACCCGGATGGCTACCTGTATTGTTTTCGCGGCGGTCTGCGTTCACAGACCGTGCAGCGCTGGCTGAAGGACGCTGGAGTCGATTACCCGCGCGTTCTTGGCGGCTACAAGGCGATGCGCACGTTCCTGCTGGATACCCTGCACGAGGCGGTGACCGAGTGTGAGATCGTCGTGCTCGGTGGAATGACCGGCACGGGCAAGACCGAAGTATTGACGCAACTGCGCAATAGCGTGGACCTGGAAGGCATCGCCAATCATCGCGGCTCCAGCTTCGGCAAGCGTGCAACGGGGCAACCGGCACAGATCGACTTCGAGAACCGTCTGGCCATCGACCTGCTCAAAAAACGTGCCGCCGGTATCCAGCAATTCGTTATTGAAGACGAAAGCCGTCTGGTGGGTAGCTGCAACGTACCTCTGGAGCTGCACCAGGCCATGCAAAGCTGCCCGATGGTCTGGCTGGAAGACAGCTTCGAACATCGCGTCGAGCGCATTCTGACTGATTACGTGGTCAACCTTTGCGCCGAGTTCATCAGCGTCAAGGGCGAAGAATTTGGTTTTGGCCTGTTCGCTGATCGCCTGCTGCAAAGCCTGAACAACATCCACAAACGCCTGGGCGGCGAGCGTCATCAGCGTTTGCTGTTGGTCATGCAGGCGGCGCTTGAGGCGCAACAGCGCAGTGGTGATGTGGAACTTCACCGGGGCTGGATCGAAGGTTTGCTCGGCGAATACTACGACCCGATGTACAGCTATCAACGCGAACAGAAAGCGGCCCGCATTGAGTTCGCGGGCAATCAGATGGAAGTGTCGCGTTATTTGAATGAGCGTGCATCGCGCGGTTAGCTGCGAGGCCTCTAGCAAGCGGACAGGGATGCCATGAGCACAGTCTTCGATTTTTACCAACACCTTGGGTGGGGCCTTTCAGCGCTGGTGATCGGCACTTTTCTACTGGCGGGCATGGTCAAGGGCGTCATTGGCCTTGGGCTGCCGACGGTCGCGATGGGGCTGCTGGGCCTGGCCATGTTGCCGGCGCAGGCTGCGGCGCTGCTGATTATTCCCTCGACCCTGACCAACGTCTGGCAATTGGCGGCCGGCGGGAATTTGCGACCGCTGCTGAAGCGTCTGTGGCCGATGCTGAGCATGATCGGTATCGGCACGCTGGCCGGTTCTTTCTGGCTGGGCATGAGCGGCAGCCATTCGATGACGCGGGTACTGGGTGGGGCGCTGTTGCTTTATGCGCTGAGTGGACTGTTCCTGCCGACGTTCAAGGTCGCGGCGAGTGCCGAGCGCTGGCTGGGGCCGTTGTGTGGTCTGGTCACCGGGGTCATTGCTTCGGCGTCCGGGGTTTTCGTGATTCCGGCCGTGCCTTACCTGCAAGCGCTCGGGCTTGAGCGCAATCAGCTGATACAGGCGTTGGGATTGTCGTTCACCGTTTCTACCCTCGCGCTGGCAGTCGCGTTGTCATGGAGCGGCGCGTTGGGCGGTGCGGAATTGGGTGCGTCCATGCTGGCACTGGCACCGGCGCTGCTGGGCATGCTGTTCGGCCAATGGCTACGGCAGCGGATCAGCGCGGTGTTGTTCAAGCGCATGTTCTTTATCGGGATGGGGCTGCTGGGGCTGCATCTGCTGATCGCGGGCTAGGTGCGTCAGGCCTGAAATGTTTGCTTTTTAGTACGTTTTTTGACCAGCGCATAAGGCGTCGAGGTGTTCGCCCGGCCCTTTGTAGAAGCGAACTTGTTCGCGAAAAGGCCGGTACATCCGCTGAAAATGTATCAGCCGGAATAGAGCCTTCGCGAACAAGTTCGCTCCAGAGAAAGAGCGCGGTACGTCTGCTGATGATGCATCGGCCGGAAACAGAGCCTTCGCGAACGGGCAGGAGCGATCCGCATTGTTCGCGAAAGGGCCTGGCACAGTGAGGCTTTTGTAGAAGCGGACCGGGCGAAGCTTCGCTTGTCCACGAAGGCTATGTGCAGGGCGATAAATTCTCTGAGAATGTACGACCCTCTTCGCGGACAAGTCCGCTCCTTCAAAAAACGAGCTTCACGCTGTTCCGTGAACTCCGCGAAAAGTTCGCGGACCTGGATTTCATGCCCGCGCAATCGTCAGTGATGCTCGCGGGTGGCGCGGAATTTCACGTCAGGCCAGCGTTCTTCCATCAGGGCCAGGTTCACGCGGGTAGGGGCGAGGTAGGTCAGGTGACCGCCGCCGTCCACTGCCAGGTTTTCCACCGCCTTGTTTTCAAACTCTTCGAGCTTCTTCTTGTCGGCGCATTCGATCCAGCGGGCTGACCAGACGGTGATCGGCTCGTAGGCGCACTCGACCTTGTATTCTTCCTTCAAACGGCTGGCGACCACATCGAACTGCAGCACACCGACGGCGCCAAGAATGATGTCGTTGCTGCGCTGCGGGAAGAACACCTGTGTGGCGCCTTCTTCGGCCAGCTGTTGCAGACCCTGACGCAACTGCTTGGACTTGAGCGGGTCTTTCAGGCGTACGCGACGGAACAGTTCCGGGGCGAAGTGCGGGATACCGGTGAAGCCCAGCGCTTCGCCTTCAGTGAAGGTGTCGCCAATCTGGATGGTGCCGTGGTTGTGCAGGCCGATGATGTCGCCTGCGTAGGCTTCTTCCAGTTGCTCACGTTCCGAGGAGAAAAATGTCAACGCGTCGCCGATCCGCACGTCCTTGCCCAGGCGCACGTGGCGCATTTTCATGCCTTTTTCGTAGCGGCCCGAGCAGATGCGCATGAACGCAATCCGGTCGCGGTGCTTGGGGTCCATGTTCGCCTGGATCTTGAACACGAAACCGGCGAATTTCTCTTCGACCGGCTCGACGGTACGCTCGTTGGCGACGCGTGCCAGCGGCTTGGGAGCCCAGTTCACCACCGCATCAAGTACGTGATCGACGCCGAAGTTGCCCAGTGCCGTACCGAAGAACACGGGGGTCAGTTGACCGTCGATGAACTCCTGCTGATTGAATTCATGGCAGGCGCCCTGAACCAGTTCCAGTTGCTCGACAAAACGGTCGTATTCGTCACCCAGGTGGTCGCGGGCTTCATCCGAATCGAGCTTCTCGATGATTCTGGTCTCGGTGCGTTCGTGACCGTGGCCGGCGGTGTAGACAATGATGTAGTCGTCAGCCAGGTGATAGACACCCTTGAAATCACGGTAGCAGCCAATCGGCCAGGTGATCGGTGCTGCCTTGATCTTGAGCACCGCTTCGATTTCGTCGAGCAGTTCGATCGGGTCTCGAATGTCGCGGTCGAGCTTGTTGATGAAGCTGACGATGGGCGTGTCGCGCAGGCGGCAGACATCCATCAAGGCGATGGTGCGCGGCTCGACGCCTTTACCACCGTCGAGGACCATCAATGCCGAGTCGACCGCTGTCAGGGTGCGATAGGTGTCTTCGGAGAAGTCTTCGTGACCCGGAGTGTCGAGCAGGTTGATCATGTGATCGCGATACGGGAACTGCATCACGGACGTGGTGATGGAGATACCGCGCTGTTTCTCCATTTCCATCCAGTCGGACGTGGCGTGACGGTCGGATTTACGCGACTTGACCGTACCGGCGATGGAAATGGCCTTGCCCATCAGCAGGAGTTTTTCCGTGATGGTGGTTTTACCCGCATCCGGGTGGGAAATAATGGCGAAAGTGCGGCGTTTCGCGACTTCGGCGGCCTGTTGGGTCATGGGAAATCGCCTGGGATGGGATCGAAAAAGGGCGCAGATTATAGCTCAACTTGCGGCAATAACCGAACCGTTCAGACAATAAACGATGGCCAGATAATGTCTCGTGTGGGAACCTTTCAGGTCGTGGAGACGTCCACTCCCCCGTCAAGGCTCGCAACGAAGCCAACGCAAGGGGCTGATTCATCAGCATGTTGGCTTGACGAAGCTGCGCTTATGGCTTGTGTTTTCGCCGAGGTTAAACCCTTACCGGCGACCCACCCGCTGCTCTTCGCGAACGTTATTGTCGACATCCTTTCCGGATGTCCAGATCAACGCGTTCGCCGACTGAAATAAGGAGTCCGCCTGTGGCAAATCGCTATGGCAAGGGGCTATTGGGAGGTGCGGTTGTGATCGCACTCCTGGCCCTGCTGATCCACTGGATCGGCATCAGTACTATCAAGCAATACCAGGATGACCTGCTGTTTTACCTTCAGGCTCACCTGATTCTGGTTCTGGTTTCAATGTTGGCGGCCTTGGTGGTCGGTATCCCGGCAGGCATCGCCCTCAGTCGACCAAGCATGGTCGGCCGCGCCGAACGCTTCATGCAGATATTCAACATTGGTAACACCGTTCCGCCTCTCGCCGTTCTGGCCATTGCCCTCGGGATTCTCGGTATCGGCAGCGGCCCCGCCATCTTCGCGCTGTTCCTCGCCTCCTTGTTGCCCATCGTGCGCAACACCTATGAAGGCCTGAAAAATGTTCAGGGCTCACTCAAGGAAGCTGCCGTCGGTATTGGCATGACTCCGCGCCAGGTGCTGTGGCGTGTCGAATTGCCCAACGCTGTACCGATCATTGTCGGTGGCGTGCGGGTCGCGCTGGCGATCAATGTCGGGACCGCGCCGCTGGCGTTTCTCATCGGTGCGAACAGCCTCGGCAGCCTGATTTTCCCCGGCATCGCCTTGAACAACCAGCCGCAACTGGTGCTGGGTGCGGCGTGTACCGCTCTGCTGGCGCTGCTGCTTGACGGGCTGGTGACACTGGCCAGCCGTCTCTGGCTGGAACGCGGTCTGGCTCGCTGAGCGAAGGAATTATCATGAAAAGAATATGCTTGTTTTTAGGCTTTGCCTTGCTGTTTCCGGCATTGGCCCAGGCAGCGGAAAAGCCGCTGTTACGCATCGGCGCTCGTGTGTTCACCGAACAGACCATGCTCAGTGAGCTGACCGCACAATATCTGCGCACCAAAAATTACGATGTGCAAATCACGGGCGGTCTGGGCAGCAATCTGGCGCGCAGCGCACAGGAAAGCGGCCAGCTCGATCTGCTGTGGGAATACACCGGCGTTTCATTGGTGGCCTACAACCACATCGATGAAAAGCTCGACAGCGCACAGACCTATGCGCGGGTGAAGGAAGTCGATGCCAAGAAAGGCCTGGTCTGGCTTTCCCCATCGAAGTTCAACAACACCTATGCGTTGGCACTGCCGCAGAAAATTGCTGACCAGTACCCGCAGGTCAACACCATGTCCGACCTGACCAAAGTCCTGCAAGACGAAGCCAAAGAGGGTCACGTCGTAGCGCTGGACACCGAGTTCGCCAACCGTTCTGACGGCCTGATCGGCATGGTCAAGCACTACGGCATGAATCTGGGTCGTGAGAACACTCGGCAGATGGACGCCGGGCTGGTCTACACCGCGCTGCAAAACGGTCAGGTATTCGCCGGTCTGGTGTACACCACCGACGGTCGTCTCAACGCTTTCAAACTGAAAGTGCTGGCAGACGACAAGCATTACTTCCCGGACTACACCGCTGCGCCGGTGATTCGTCAGCAGTATCTGGACGCGCATCCGGACATCGCCACGCTGCTCAAGCCGCTGGCTGATTTGCTGGACACCCAGACCATGATCGACCTCAACGCCCGCGTCGACGTCGGCCATGAGAGCCCATCCGTTGTTGCCGCAGATTTTCTGCGCCAGCATCCATTGAACTAAGGAAGGAGACGATATGAGTTTCTTGAGCGCCTTCTCCCATCTGGACTGGGCACAGGTTCTGCACCTGACCTGGCAGCACATCACGCTGGTCGGCATCGCAGTGACCCTGGCTATCGTCGTCGGTGTGCCGCTGGGCGTATTGATGACACGTTTCCCGGCATTGGCCGGTCCGCTGCAAGCCAGCGCCACCGTCCTGCTGACGGTACCGTCGATTGCCCTGTTCGGCCTGCTGCTGCCGTTCTATTCCAAGTTCGGTCAGGGCCTTGGCCCGATGCCTGCGATCACCGCAGTGTTTCTCTACTCGCTGCTGCCGATCATGCGTAACACCTACCTGGCGCTGACCGGCGTCGAGCCGGGTATTCGCGAAGCCGCCAAAGGCATCGGCATGACGTTTGGCCAGCGCCTGCGCATGGTCGAGCTGCCCATCGCCGTCCCTGTGATCCTCGCCGGTGTGCGCACCGCGGTGGTGATGAACATCGGTGTCATGACCATCGCCGCGACCATCGGTGCCGGTGGTCTGGGTGTACTTATTCTCGCTTCTATCAGCCGCAGCGATATGTCGATGCTGATCGTCGGCGCGGTTCTGGTCAGCATTCTGGCCATCATCGCCGACCTGCTTCTGCAATGGCTGCAACGCACGCTGACTCCAAAAGGATTACTGAAATGATCGAACTCCAGAACCTCTCCAAGACTTTCCAGAGCAACGGCAAAGAAGTGAAGGCTGTCGATTCGGTCAGCCTCACCGTCAATGAAGGCGAAATCTGCGTTTTCCTCGGCCCGTCGGGCTGCGGCAAAAGCACCACGCTGAAAATGATCAATCGCCTGATCATGCCGACCTCCGGCAAAGTGCTGATCAACGGCGAAGACACTACCGATCTGGATGAAGTGACCCTGCGTCGCAACATCGGCTATGTGATTCAGCAGATCGGCCTGTTCCCGAACATGACCATCGAAGAAAACATTGTGGTGGTGCCCAAGCTGCTCGGCTGGGACAAGCAGCGTTGCCATGACCGTGCCCGCGAACTGATGAGCATGATCAAGCTGGAACCCAAGCAGTACCTGCATCGCTACCCGCGTGAACTGTCCGGTGGTCAGCAACAGCGGATCGGTGTGATTCGTGCACTCGCCGCCGACGCGCCTTTGCTGTTGATGGACGAACCGTTCGGTGCGGTCGACCCGATCAACCGCGAGATGATCCAGAACGAGTTCTTCGAGATGCAACGGGCGCTGAACAAGACCGTGATCATGGTCAGCCACGACATCGACGAAGCCATCAAGCTGGGCGACAAGATCGCAATCTTCCGTGGCGGCAAACTGTTGCAGATCGACCACCCGGACACCTTGCTCGCGCATCCGGCTGACGACTTCGTCAGCAGTTTCGTTGGTCAGGACAGCACCCTCAAACGCTTGCTACTGGTCAAGGCCGAAGACGCCGCCGACAACGCGCCGTCCGTCAGCCCGGAAACTCCGGTGGCCGATGCGCTGGAAGTGATGGACGAAAACGACCGTCGCTACATCGTTGTCACCGACAGCGAGAACAAGGCAATGGGCTATGTGCGTCGTCGTGATCTGCATCGTCAGCAGGGTACGTGTGCGCAGTTCCTGCAGGAGTTCAATGCCACTGCGGCGTACGATGAGCACTTGCGCATCCTGCTGTCGCGCATGTACGAGTTCAACCGCGCCTGGCTGCCGGTACTGGATGCCGAAAATGTGTTCCTGGGGGAGGTGACGCAAGAGTCGATTGCGGCTTATCTGAGCTCGGGTCGTTCGCGTGGCATGAAGACCAGTATTGTTTCGCCAGCTGAAACGGCTGCGGCAGAAGCCACGAGCTGATGGTGAGCGAACCCTGCGCCGCCAAGGCGCAGGGTTCAAGGCCAATTTCCGATCCTTGGGACACGCAGTCATTCGTGACAGCGGCACTTCAGGCAGACAACATCGCTACGCAGCTACCTGATTCTTTGCGAATAAGTTCGCGCCGGGAACAGCTCCTAGTATGGATTGCAGCCCTGCTTGAACACCTCATCCCATGAGGACGCCGGGCGAACGGGTTCGAGGTTCCAGACGCGTTTGTCGCGGGAGTAGACCTTTTTGCCGTTATCGTCGCCGCTCCATTCCAGATGGCACACGAACTGTTGGTACATGCTGCCGTTATCGGGATTCCATTGCTTGTCCTTGCCATATTTGCTGAACAGCTCGGCATACGCTGCCGCTTGCTGCTGTTTGGTCATATTCCGGCCGCATTCGGTGGGCGTCACTTGCAGCGACCAGGGTTGGCCTTTGAGAAACGGGTCGTCTCGTTGTAACCAGGTGGCGCTGGCAATATAGCTCTTGCATTCGTTGTCGACTTTAGGGGTTGGGGCGTCTCGGTGTTGATCACCCTCGTTGTAGGTGAAGCGGGCGTCGACATTGTTTGCTGTTGGCATGTCTACCCGGATCACCGGAACCCATTTGCCGGTCTTCTGAAAGTACCGTTTCTGGTCGCCCCGGGCTTTTTCCAGCCCGGACGGCAACCCGGGGTTGGGCGTGTAGATGAAGGCCAGGACCGGTAACTGCGCGTCCTCTTCTGCCCCCCATGCAGGCACCCGTATTTCGCTTTGGGTTTCCATGGCATCTCTGTCGTTCTGGATCATTTGTCTGGCACGGACACCTTGCCAAAAGGATTCGGCATCATCGTCGCGGTCTTTGATTTCGAACCCGCATTGTTTTTGATGATCGTTGTTGACCTTTCGATAATCAGCCAGCCACTGCTCTGCTGTTTTAATTCCGGCGTCCTGACAGATCTTTTCAATATAGTTCGTCGTGTTACTGTTTTCGCTGCACCCCGCATTGGTTCGATAGTCCGTCCAGGCGTCGAGGGGAAAGAAACACAACGTGCTTATTTTGTTTTCGTTCTGGCTAATGAAATCATTCGGTTTCAAAACGAAGCCGTTGGTCTTTTTCAGACCCAGATCTTTATATTTTACGTCCTTGCGCAAGAACGACATCGAGACGCCACCGCTTTTGACAGAGTTCGGGCTTGGGTCCCAGGGTTCGAAAGCCTGCCCGCTGTCCGTGCCGCGCAGCCTTAGCCCAGAGCACTGATCAAGCGGTCTTCCGGTTCCGCAATCGGTCGGCGTTCGGTTGTAGTAGTAGCTCATCAGCCAGGCAACGTCGGTGCCTTCACCTGCCTGTACGCAAGGCGCAGCCAATAAGGCCGATAATGAAAGTGTGATGAGTAGTGTCTTTGAGCGATCCATGCTCCAGCCCTCGTTCCTGTAGAACAGCAGTCAGTAAGTGTGTTGGTCGTGCACAAGGAGCGTAATAAGTCTGCGAGGGGGCGACCACTGTCAGAACTAACAGTGGGTTAGAACGTTTGAGTGCTACAGCGGCTGTTAACTAGGGCAAACGGTTAGACGGGCGCTTGCACAAGGTTTCGCCAGGTTGTCCTGGGGGGCGCAGCGACTGTTTCTATCCATCGACGGTCGGCCGTGGGGACTATTGCGACGAGAAAAGGGGCTCAGGATCTGGAACATTTTTCAGGGGAAAGCGCAGATCGTAGGCTGACAGGGGGACCGAAAAAGCGTCAGATCATCAGCAAATCCTTTCCAAAATGAACATCAGGCTGTCATGCAGGTTGGTTAATACAATGGGGCATACGTGCCGTACTGGCAAAACAAGTGTCTTCCTGACAGGCTGCGTTGCCGCCAGCATCATGACTGGCGGCAATATTCACATTTAGAACTTTTCCAGGTCACATTGAGTGACGTCGTTTCCTTGCCACGCAGACGCAGACGCAGACATTGCGTCTGCAGCATCGCTCTCATACAACGTTGTCACGATCCCCTGATACTCGACGTTCACTACACAGTGGTCATTACCCTCAAACTTCTCGCGGCTGATCCAGATCCGGCCGGACAGAGTTGAATAGTAGGCTTCGCCTTGGGTGATCTCGGAGGCATAAAGGTTGTTGACGTAAAGCGTGTAGTTATGATTTTTGAACGTGTCTCCCTCGAAATACACTTCCAGCACGTCATCTGTTCTAACGACCTTCGCGACCGTCGTTTTCAACAACATGCTCTGGGCAATGGCCAGATAAGAACGGTACGCCGCCCGGTTTGTCACGCTGATAAGCGGGTTGCCATTGACGGTCATATAAAGGGCATCAACGCTTGCCTGATCGACACCTGCTACCAGTTGGGTCATCGTATAGTCGGTGAAGAGCTGGCGGATAGGCAGGGCGATTTGGGCCTGCTCGACGTTGCCGGAGAACAAGGTATAGGTGTTCCCGATGCCTCCGGCTGCCGTTATGGTCACCTCTTGATTGCCGACGCCGCCGGGGCATATCCAGGTGTTGTCGATGAGTTCGGATCCGCTGGGGTTGCCCTTTTCAAGCGTGGCATAAGGAGGGGCTCCAAACATGATCGTGTAATCGTGACTCTTGAAGTCCTCATCCTCGAACGTCACCTGGACACCTCCTGCGCTGACGATCATGCTTCTTATCGTTTTTTGCAGGAGTAAACGTTGTGCACGGTTCAATAGTCGGCCGTGCAGTTCATCGGTCTTTTCTTCATCCAGACTGAAGAAAAGAACGTCAAGCCTTGGCTGGGTAGTGGCAGGGCTTAGTTCCGCGCAACGGTCATCGGTAAACAATGCCTTGATATTAAACAGCAGGATGGGACGTGATGCCGTACTGGCCGCGGCGTGTAGCTTGCCTCCAACAAACACCTTGACCGACGCCTCATCCCCTTCGGAGATGGGTGTGCTGGCTTCAACGTAGGCGATGCCTTCTTCGATACGGGCTTCACAACCCACGCATTCACCATTGTCGACCGATGCCACTAACGTTCCGTTGAGCGTTATTTCGTAACGGTATGGTGTGTACCATTGCTCGGCAACGGTAAACTTTATCCGGTCTTGAAAGGTCGCGTGTACGCTGGACAGGATATGGGCAAGCTCCGGGATATAAGTGAGCAACGGCAGATCGATTTCAATCGTCGTATCAGCGTCATTTTCCCAAATGGCCTTTGTCAATGCGGGCAGGTCGGCGATCTGGTTGAGGGTTTCAGGGTTTGAGTACAACCCCCAGCGATCGAAGAATTCCGCCAGGTTGAGGTGGCTCAGCAGCGAGGTTTCGACGATGAAGCGCTGCGCTTTATCGTCGCTGACGGTGGGCGGGTTGTGCATGAGCCGATAGCGCTGGTGCAATTGCGGGTAGAACGAAGTACCAAAGCTAAGGCGCAATTGCCAGAGCATGACAAGCTTGTGCCCGGCCTCCTTGATGTTGTCGTACTCTCGCAGGCTACTGGCCAGGTACTCTTTCATGGGGGCGTAACTGGAGTCAGCGCCTGTAGCACGGTCAAGGAAAACCTCCTGGGCGGCCATCGAGTAGAGATTGACCGTGACCTCTGTCATTCCGGTGCCGGTGCCCCATGTCATGGGGCTGAGTTGTCGTTGATGGCCGCTTTCGTGCCACGGGCCCCAACCGTCTTCAGGGCGAGTTGACAGCAATCGCGACAGGGCAGTCGCCCCGTGAAACCCCAGATGGCCGTCTTCAGCAAACATGTAAAGCCGGTCCGCTTCCACGTAGAAAAGTTTATTGGGATCGACCGCCCACTCCATCGAGCCGTAATTCATCACGCCTGAAATACCATCCTGCGCGCTGATGGCATCATCGAAATTGGCCATCAGCTTTACAGGATCGGTCAGGTAGAGCCGTGCGCTCTGATAGCGCACGACGACGATGGCTCTGGGACTAGTGAGCAGCACGACAGGCGCATCGCTGTATTGCGCCATTTGCTGTTCCCATTCCAGGTTGGTCATATCCAGTCTGAAAAAAGGCACATGGCTGTACTGCCCTGTTATGTCCAGAGTCACGTGACCGAGCGGGTCCAGATTGGTAAAGCCCAGCAGGCCTGTGTTGGTCGCAATAAGGACGTTCAGTCCACGTTTCAGGGGGTACGAGGTCGGCGTATCGAGTTCCGGTACCCCGATCACTGCAGACACTAAATTCATGTACAGACTGGTTGCTGTTATTTCCATCCGATCGCCTTTCGTTACATAAATGTTAGTAGGCTGGTAGTCGGTGTGTCCTCTGGCCCGGGCCTGCCGTTGGCGATGACTTTCGGCAGAGCCGAAGCCGTAGGCTTGCCACCGGGTTTCTGCTTGAACGGCATTGGGCGCAACGGAGTTCGCTCCTTGAGTGAGTCGGTCATCCATGATCGTTACCTGAAAGGTGGTCTGAACAGTTATTGAGCGCGCTACCTTGGAATCCGTCTACTGACAGAACTGACAGGCTGATTTGCTTTGCGCAACCGCTGATTGCGTGATGCTCGTCAGCGCTGCGAAATGCGTTGGTGGCGGCGGTAGGGAACATCTGCCTGTCATGCGGGTCGGTTAAACAGGTCCTTGGAAAGGCAACTCAAGTGCCTTGTGCAAAAACGCGACATTTTTTGTTGATATCCGGCCCTTCAGGTCCTAAAGTTCGCGCCGAACGTCCATGCTGGAAACGATCCATCCGGCTCAAGTACTGACGACGAGACAGCAAGGCCAGGAAGGCAGCCCTTCAGGGCCTTTTTGCTTTCGGCGACATGCCTTGGGAAGTAGGCGAACCAAAGTGGGGATACGGAGGGCGTTCATTTGCACCCATTGACCAATACCGTTTGCCATCAGGAGTTCCAGCAGCATGCCGATCAATGTCGAAGACTACTACTCAGCCGAAACCTTCAAGAAAATGAAGGCGTTCGCTGACAAGCAAGAAACTCCGTTCGTGGTCATTGATACCGCCATCATCAGCAAGGCCTATGACGACCTGCGTGCGGGCTTCGATTTCGCCAAGGTTTACTACGCAGTCAAAGCCAACCCTGCCGTTGAAGTCATCAATCTGCTCAAGGACAAGGGTTCTAGCTTCGACATCGCGTCGATCTACGAGCTGGACAAGGTCTTGAGCTGTGGTGTCGGTCCAGAGCGCATGAGCTACGGCAACACCATCAAGAAATCCAAGGACATTCGTTACTTCTACGAGAAGGGCGTGCGTCTGTTCGCCACCGACTCCGAAGCTGACCTGCGCAACATTGCCAAGGCAGCGCCAGGCTCCAAAGTCTACGTGCGCATCCTGACCGAAGGCTCGACTACGGCTGACTGGCCTCTGTCGCGCAAATTCGGCTGCCAGACCGACATGGCCATGGACTTGCTGATTCTCGCTCGCGATCTGGGTCTGGTGCCTTACGGCATCTCGTTCCACGTCGGCTCGCAGCAGCGCGACATCAGCGTCTGGGATGCCGCCATCGCCAAGGTCAAAGTGATCTTCGAGCGCCTGAAAGAAGAAGACGGCATTGTTCTCAAGCTGATCAACATGGGTGGCGGCTTCCCGGCCAACTACATCACCCGCACCAACAGCCTGGAAACCTATGCTGAAGAGATCATCCGCTTCCTGAAAGAAGACTTCGGTGATGACCTGCCGGAAATCATTCTGGAGCCAGGCCGTTCGCTGATCTCCAACGCCGGCATTCTGGTCAGTGAAGTGGTGTTGGTCGCGCGCAAGTCGCGTACTGCGGTCGAGCGTTGGGTGTACACCGATGTGGGCAAATTCTCCGGCCTGATCGAAACCATGGACGAAGCCATCAAGTTTCCGATCTGGACCGAGAAGAAGGGCGAGATGGAAGAAGTAGTCATCGCGGGTCCAACCTGTGACAGCGCCGACATCATGTACGAGAACTACAAGTACGGCCTGCCGCTCAATCTGGCCATCGGCGACCGCATGTACTGGTTGTCGACCGGTGCCTACACCACCAGCTACAGCGCAGTGGAGTTCAATGGCTTCCCGCCGCTGAAGTCGTTCTACCTGTAACTTCTCCGCGTCAGGAAAAAGCCCACGGAAGTGGGCTTTTTTTCGTCCGTAAAAAAATAATTATATAAGTCTTCAGGGGCTGGTAAGTGCGCTAAGTGCAGCAGTATTTTTTATTGTCGAAGCCTAATAAGTTCCAGCCTGCTTTGTTGCTTATTCCTACAGGGAAGGTCTGCTCTGTTCGCTGTTTAAAGTTGAAGCCCTCTGTTAATTTTTAGTGGCCTTGAAGCGTCAGTTTATGACTGCCGCAAAAAAAGGATCTAAATTAATAAGGAAATTAATCATGTCTACTGCTGTTGAATCGCAATTAACAGATGGCAAAGAACACACGGTCGAAGACGTCAGTCGTGTCAGTAAGGATTTAATGGATGCCCTTACCAGTCAGGCGGCGGACGTTGCGCGTGCCCCCGGCTTGCTGATTACCAATGAAGATGTTCGCCGCATCAGGCGCTATGTCAACACGGGCTTGTCACTGCCAACAAAACTGGAAGAAGTTACCCATTTAGTGGGCGGCGTGGACAACGGTATTCCCGGCCTCGAGCCAGAGGCAATCTGCGATCTGTACGTGGGCATCCAGGCCCATGCGAGAAGCTGGTCGGCGCTTGAAACCACTATGCAGAAGGTCGGCAGTGACCTGCATGTGTTCTCGGGCAATCTGATTAGCATCGCCACTAATGTTGTGGAGTTCATCAAGAGCCTCGACTCTTACCAGACGCTGAAAGTAGGGGACTTGACCCCTGCGCAGATTGAGCAATTGCCCCCGGTCGCGATAATGGATCAAGACAGCAAGAAGCTGCCCGGGCTATTGGCGCTGGTCGATGACCTCAAGGTATACATCAAGGAACACAGCGCCAGTACCACAAGCACCCGGGTCGGGGTGACTGAGTTCAAGCGTCGTCTCAAAGATGACATCGCCCCTGACGTGGCGCTGAAAATAAGGCTGGCCAGTTCGAAAGACGGTGACGAAGAAGTGACGCGGCTTACCGCTGAAGTCGACCAGCTTAACGAGCGCATCAATCAGAAACTGGCCGAGTATGAAGAGTATTCCGATTACAAGTGGATCGGTTTCTGGTGGGGACCTCTCGGTGGGGCGATTTCCTATTCTATTTACGGGCCCAAAGCGTCAAGTGCGCTCAGTGAAAAAGATAGCCTGATTGAAAAAAAGAGTCAGATCGAGCAGAAGATAAAGCAATTCAATAGGCTGTTGAGCGACCTGTTGGCGTTCGAAACCAGTCTTCAGGACCTGAAGGCCAGAGTGGATGGCGCTGCCAGCGGCGTCAGTAATATAGAAAGCCTGTGGGTGCTGTTGGAGGAGTTGGTCGACTCGTCTTACGATCGCATTAAAAATACCAATAATGCCGTGTACCTGGTCAGTTTTGTTTCGCGCTTTCAAACACTGATGGATAACTGGAAATCGATTCAGAGTCAGGCCTTTGATCTGCTGACCGCTTTCAATGAAGCACTGAATGAACCGGTTGCTTGAGTGTTGATTAACTTATATTTAAAGAGAATGCCGTTATGAATGTTCATGTACTTGATACCCCTTTTCAACTGCCTAAACCTGATATCGCCATCATTGCTACCAGTCGTGAAAAACTGAAGCAAACGGCGGATACATTAGGTGATATTTATTTACCCGTCATCAAAGAAACCCTGCGCAGCATGGTCAGCGAAGTCGGTAATGTCGACAAGCAAGTCCTCGACACCCTGACGCTTGTTCCGCATATGTTAAGCACCGAGGAAATGCTGCCTTTTCTTGAGGCCGTCAAGAACCTCAGGAGCCAGCCTGACAATGCTAAAAGCAGCGCTGCCATCGCAGACTTCAATGAAGAAATCAGCACGCTGCTGGACGCACGAATGGCCTCTTTGAGCAATCAGGCCAAGATGCTGAGTAAAGCGCTTATCAATCTGGATGCGATAAAGGTCGACACTGCGGATCATCTGATACCTGACCTTGACCAGAACGTCGTGGCGCTGGAGGCCAGGCTTGTGATTGAGCAGGAGCGCCTGAATGAGCTTTCACAACAGATCGCTACGGTCAACGCGTTGGTTAAAGATATCGAGAGCCTCAGCCTTTTCGACAAGCTGAAGCCTCTGGTCGCATCGCTGCAGGTTTTGGCAGAAGTCGATCCCAAAAATCCGTTGATCGGTTCTATCAAGGCGGGTATCACGGGGGTGTCCAACATTCTGAATCTGGTAGACGCTGCCGTTGACTATGAGCAACTGATAGGTCTGAGGGAAATGCAGCAAACGCAGTTGACCGGCCTGCAAGCAACGGTTGACGAGACGCGTACAGCGCTGAAAGTCGAAGTGGGCAAGCGCGACCAGCTCTCGGCCCTCGCCCCTGCTGAGGTCTGCAAGAAAGACTATGTTCGCGAGATGGGTAAATTGCTCGAGGCTTTGAAGCATGTTGAGGTCAACAGTCGCCTGCCTGCCACCGAAGTGATCGAAAAGCGTGTCGAGCATTTCAGACTGCACGCGGATGCACTGAATAACTATCTGGTGGATCTGCGAAGCAACTGGCGCAATTGATACGCCGGCAGCGCCCCGTCTGTCATGACAGGCGGGGTTTCGGTCAAGGCAAAAGACACGTTACAGATGGACACGATATGGCCGTCAGTGCATTAATTGCGCCGCGCAATATGAGTGAGAGTAGCGAGCGTGTTGAAGAAAGTCTTGTTTCAACTGCACTGGTTCTTCGGAATCACGGCAGGTCTGGTGCTGGCCCTGATGGGCATCACCGGAGCGCTGTATTCGTTCGAGGACGAAATTCTCGATGCGCTGAATCCGAATGTGCTGTTGGTCGAGTCGCGGGGCGCCGCGCTGCCTCCCGTTGAACTGGTGCGCAGGCTGGAGGCCTCGACTGGCCTGACGGTCGCTATTCTGCGTGTCGAAACTACCGGCAATCGTGTCGCCCAGGTATTTTTTACGCCCAAAGCGGGTGAGCGGCGAGGCCCCAAACGCAATTTCGACCCCTACACCGGTGAGCTGAAAGGCAATGCGCTGGGGGAAGGGTTTTTCGACTTTGTCCTGAAGCTGCACCGTTATCTGGCCATGGGCGAGGCGGGCAAGCAGGTGACGGCGGCCTGTACGCTGATTCTGGTGTTCTTTTGCCTGTCCGGGCTCTATCTTCGCTGGCCTCGCGCAGCGCGGAACTGGCGAGTGTGGTTGACTGTTGACTGGGCGAAGAAAGGCCGCAGTTTCAACTGGGACCTGCATTCGATCTTCGGCACCTGGTGCTTGTTGTTCTACCTGTTGTTCGCCATCACTGGGCTCACTTGGTCGTATGACTGGGTGAGCAACGGCCTGAATAAACTCATCGGGGACGCGCCGCTCGATGAAGGCATCGCTGCGCCAGCCAAGGCTGCTGAACGATCGCCGCTGGTGGTCGATTACGTAGCGGTTTGGGACAGTATCCAGAAGACCGCAGGACCGGACTTGCGGGCTTATAACCTGCGCCTGCCTGCTGCGGGCGGTCAGCCTGCCACCGTGTTTTATCTGCTCGAGGATTCTCCGCACCCACGTGCGCTGAACACCATTACCCTTGATCCGGCCAATGGTCAGGTCAGCTCGGTCGTACGCTATGCCGAACGCAGTTTCGGTGCGCAATTGCTGGCCAGCAATTACGCGCTGCACGTCGGCAGCTACTTCGGGCTGGTCGGTCGAATCATCATGACTGGTGCATCGGTGCTGATGCCGCTGTTCTTCGTTACTGGCTGGTTGCTGTACCTGGATCGACGTCGCAAAAAGCGTGATATCGAGCGTGCACGCGGCGAGGTCCAGCGGGATGACTGCAACGATGGCGCGTCCTGGCTTGTCTGCTTCGCCAGTCAAAGTGGTTTTGCCGAGCAATTGGCCTGGCAGACCGCTGGCCAGTTGCAGGCGTCAGGATTGTCGGTGCGCGTGAAGCGGCTCGGCGATCTGAGCGAAGAGGAGCTATGCCGAAGCCGCAATGCCTTGTTCGTCGTCAGTACCTTTGGCGAAGGCGAGGCGCCAGACAGTGCCCGACGTTTCGAGCGCAAGCTGCTGGGTCGCCCGCTTTCACTGGGCCAGCTCGATTATGCCGTTCTGGCGCTGGGCGACCGGCAGTACCAGCACTTTTGCGGTTTCGCTTATCGCCTGCGTGACTGGCTGACCGAGCAGGGCGGGCGCAGCGTGTTCCCGCCCGTTGAAGTGGACAGCGCCGATCCCGCAGCCCTGCAACACTGGCAACAGCAATTGGGGCAGTTGACCGGTTGCGTGCCGGCAGCGCACTGGCAGGCACCGGTTTTCGAGAACTGGACGCTGGCCCGGCGCGTGCTATTGAACGCTGGCAGCAGTGGTTCGAAGGTCTATCTGCTGGACCTGACCTCGCCGACATCCGGGCACTGGCAGGCGGGGGATCTGGTCGAGGTGATGCCGCGCCACGCGCTGAAGGTCATCGAGCCGTTTCTCGCCGGGCTGGGTGTCGATCCGGGCGCATCGGTCAGCGTGGATGGCTTGCAGGAGCCGCTCGCGCAGGCGCTGGAAAGCCGCCAGTTACCGCAGAACCGTTCGCATCTGGTGGGGCTGCATGCGCAAGCGTTGATCGATGCGCTGGTGCCGGTCTCCATACGCGAATACTCGATTGCTTCCATTCCGCAGGACGGCTGCCTGCAGCTCATCGTGCGCCAGGAAGTGCATGTCGACGGCAGCCTGGGGCTGGGCTCGGGGTGGCTTACCGAACATTGTGCCCTGGGCGGCGCCGTCAGCCTGCGTTTACGCCGCAACAGCAGCTTTCATCTGCCTGCCGCGCCGGTGCCATTGATCCTGCTGGGCAATGGTACGGGGCTGGCCGGTTTGCGTAGCCTGCTCAAGGCGCGTATCGCTCAAGGGCAGGTGCGCAACTGGTTGTTGTTCGGCGAGCGTAACAGGGCGCATGACTTTCATTGCGGCACTGAACTGCAGGGCTGGCTGCAGGCTGGCCATCTGACGCGTCTGGACCTGGCCTTTTCCCGTGATCAGGCAGAAAAAGTCTACGTGCAGGATCGCTTGCGCGACGCGGCGGACGAGCTGCGTCTATGGCTCGATGACGGTGCAGCGATTTATATCTGTGGAAGCTTGCTGGGGATGGCGGCGGGCGTGGATCAGGTGTTGAACGAGATGCTGGGGGAGCAGGCAGTCAGCGACTTGATCGAGGAAGGGCGTTATCGGCGGGACGTGTATTGACCGGGTTGTCTGGGAATGTG
The DNA here is from genome assembly GCF_023278085.1 of Pseudomonas syringae. Classification (NCBI taxonomy): domain Bacteria; kingdom Pseudomonadati; phylum Pseudomonadota; class Gammaproteobacteria; order Pseudomonadales; family Pseudomonadaceae; genus Pseudomonas; species Pseudomonas syringae. The sequence continues at coordinate 766,593 of NZ_CP066265.1, forward strand.
TGGGGCGCTGGGAAGATCGGACGCGGAGCGTCCAGAACTGCGTGCCCACGCTGGAGCGTGGGCACGATAGTCTTCTAGCTCGCAGCTTGCGCCTACGCCGCTACAAACTGCTCCGCATAGTGACAAGCTACCTGGCGGTTATCCACCAGGCGCAGCTCTGGCACTTCGGCTGCACAACGCTCGGTCGCATAGGGGCAGCGCTTGTGGAAGGCGCAGCCACTTGGCGGGTTGAGCGGGTTGGGCAGCTCCCCGATGATCTTGATCTTCGGCTTGAGCGGGTCCGGGTGGATGGTCGGGGTCGCCGACAGCAGTGCCTGGGTGTACGGGTGCAGCGGACGGTTGTAGATCTCTTCCTTGGGGCCCATTTCCGCAGGGCGGCCCAGATACATCACCAACACCGTATCGGCGACATGACGCACCACCGACAGGTTGTGGGAAATGAACACATAGGCGGTGTTGAATTCCTTCTGCAGGTCCATGAACAGGTTCAATACCTGCGCCTGAATCGATACGTCCAGCGCTGAAGTCGGCTCGTCTGCTACCAGCACTTTGGGCTGCAGCATCATTGCCCGTGCCAGCGCGATACGCTGACGCTGACCGCCGGAAAACATGTGCGGGTAGCGCTGATAGTGCTCAGGGCGCAAACCGACCTGGGCCATCATGGCCTGCACTTTTTCGCGGCGTTCGGCGGCTGACAGTTTTGTATTGATCAACAGTGGCTCGCCGAGTTGGTCACCGACCTTCTGGCGCGGGTTGAGCGAGGCGTAAGGGCTCTGGAAAACCATCTGCACGTCTTTGCGCAATTGCTTGCGCTCGGACTTGCTGGCCCCGGTCACTTCCTGGCCAGCGATTTTCAGCGAGCCCGATGAAGGCTCTTCGATCAGCGTCAGGGCGCGGGCCAGAGTCGACTTGCCACAGCCGGACTCGCCGACCACGGCCAGGGTCTTGCCGGCTTCCAGTTCAAAGGACACGCCGTTAAGCGCGCGCACCAGCGCAGAGCCTTTGAACAGGCCGCGAGAGACTTCGTAGTGACGGGTAAGGTCGCGGGCGGTCAGTACGACGCTCATTACGCCACCTCCTGATTCAAGGGATAGAAACAACGAGCCAGGCTATGCGTCTTGGGGGCCAGATCCGGACGCTGGGTCCGGCAGTTGTCACGCACGTATGGGCAGCGCGGCGACAGCAGGCAGCCCTGCGGACGGTCATAGCGGCCCGGAACCATGCCCGGCAGCGTGGCGAGGCGTTCGGCGCCCATGCTGTGCTCGGGAATGGCGGCCAGCAGGGCCTCGCTGTACGGATGGGCAGGCACGTTGAACAGACCAGGCACCTGAGCCACTTCGACCGCCTGACCGGCGTACATCACGCAGACGCGCTGCGCAGTTTCGGCCACCACGGCCAGGTCATGAGTGATCAGCACCAGGGCCATGTCCTGCTCTTTCTGCAGGCTCAGCAGCAGTTCCATGATCTGCGCCTGAATGGTCACGTCCAGTGCAGTGGTCGGCTCGTCGGCGATCAACAGCTTTGGCTCGCCGGCGATGGCCATGGCAATCGCCACACGCTGGCTCATGCCGCCCGACAACTGGTGCGGGTAGGCATTCAGACGCGCAGCGGCGCCAGGGATTTCGACCTTTTCCAGCAGCTCCAGCGCACGCTGGCGTGCGGCCTTGCCCGACATGTTCAGGTGCTGACGCAGTACTTCTTCGATCTGGAAGCCTACGGTGTAGCTCGGATTCAGGGCGGTCATCGGGTCCTGGAAAACCATTGCCAGGTCTTTGCCAATGATGCGACGACGCTGCCTGGAGTTGAGCTTGAGCAGGTCCTTGCCGTCGAAATTGAGCGCGTCGGCGGTGATGATGCCAGGGGAGTCGATCAGCCCCATCAGCGCCATCATGGTCACCGATTTGCCGGAGCCTGACTCGCCCACAATGGCCAGTACTTCGCCCTTGTCGACACTCAGGGACAGGCCGTCCACAACAGGTACGGCCGTGGCGTCGCCGAAGCGGACGTTGAGATTCTTGATTTCAAGAAGTGACATGCGAATCTCCTCAGGCGGCGTTTTTGAGTTTCGGGTCCAGCGCATCGCGCAGACCGTCGCCCATCAGGTTGATTGCCAGCACGCTGAGCAAAATGGTCAGACCGGGCAGGCTCACGACCCACCAGGCACGTTCGATGTAGTCGCGGGCCGAGGCGAGCATTGTGCCCCACTCAGGCGTCGGCGGTTGTACGCCAAGACCCAGGAAGCCCAGTGCCGCTGCGTCGAGAATCGCTGAAGAGAAGCTCAATGTTGCCTGCACGATCAGCGGCGCCATGCAGTTTGGCAGCACGGTGATGAACATCAGGCGCGGCAGGGTTGCACCGGCCAGACGTGCAGCGGTCACGTAGTCACGGTTCAGTTCGCCCATCACCGCAGCGCGGGTCAGACGGACATACGAGGGCAGCGACACGATGGCGATGGCGATCACGGTGTTGATCAGGCCAGGGCCGAGGATTGCCACAATGGCGACCGCCAGCAGCAGTGAGGGCAGGGCCAGCATGATGTCCATCAGGCGCATGACCGAAGGACCGAGCACGCGCGGGAAGAAGCCGGCCAGCAGGCCCAGCAGAATGCCGGGGATCAGCGACATGACGACCGACGCCAGACCGATCAGCAGCGACAGACGCGAACCCTGGATCAGGCGCGACAGCAGATCGCGGCCCAGCTCGTCGGTGCCGAGGATGAACTGCCATTGACCGCCTTCGAGCCACACCGGAGGGGTCAGCAGAAAGTCGCGGTATTGCTCGCTCGGGTCATGGGGTGCAACCCATGGGGCGAACAGGGCGCAGAACACGATCAGGATCATGAACATCAGGCCGGCAACGGCGCCTTTGTTTTTCGAGAACGCTTGCCAGAATTCTTTGTATGGGGACGGGTAAAGCAGGCTTTGATCGACTGCTACCGCAGGAGTAGGGGTGCTCATATCGATGATCTCAGCGCTGATGACGGATGCGTGGGTTGGCAAAGCCGTAGAGGATGTCCACCACGAAGTTGACCAGGATCACCAGACAGGCGATCAGCAGAATGCCGTTTTGCACGACCGGGTAGTCCCGCGCGCCAATGGCTTCGATCAGCCACTTGCCAATGCCGGGCCAGGAGAAGATCGTTTCGGTCAGAACCGCACCGGCCAGCAGTGTGCCGATCTGCAGACCGAATACGGTCAGCACTGGAATCAGCGCGTTGCGCAGGCCGTGAACGAACACTACGCGAGCAGGCGACAGGCCTTTGGCACGGGCCGTACGTACATAGTCTTCACGCAGCACTTCAAGCATCGACGAGCGGGTCATCCGGGCGATCACTGCCAGCGGGATGGTGCCCAGCACGATGGCCGGAAGAATCAGGTGATGCAGGGCATCGAGGAACGCGCCTTGCTCGTCGCTGAGCAGCGTGTCGATCAGCATGAAACCCGTCACTGGCGGAATGTCATACAGCAGATCGATCCGCCCGGACACCGGGGTCCAGCCCAGGGTCACCGAGAAAAACATGATGAGGATCAGGCCCCACCAGAAGATCGGCATGGAATAGCCGGCCAGGGAAATGCCCATGACCCCATGGTCGAACAGGGACCCTCGCTTGAGTGCGGCGATTACGCCTGCAAGCAGTCCGAGGATACCCGCGAAGATCAGTGCGGCAATCGACAGTTCGAGCGTTGCCGGAAACAGCGAGCTGAATTCGCTCCAGACACTGGTGCGCGTACGCAACGATTCACCGAGGTCGCCCTGGGCGAGCTTGCCGATGTAGTCGATGTACTGGGCATAGAGTGGTTTGTTCAGGCCAAGACGTTCCATGGCCTGGGCGTGCATTTCCGGATCGACCCGGCGTTCACCCATCATGACTTCGACCGGGTCGCCCGGAATCAGACGAATCAGGGCGAACGTCAATAAGGTGATGCCGAAGAAAGTGGGTATCAACAACCCCACTCGGCGGGCGATAAAACTAAACATCTTGGTGTGTACCTCATCAGCCGGTTAGGCGTGCTCCGGCGAGTCTCGGGTTATGAGCTCGCCGGATTATTTTTCTACTTCACCTGGGTAGTAGCGAAGTTGTTGGTTGTGAGCGGGCTGATTTGATAGCCCTCCACATTTTTACGCATGGCCGTGAACATTCTGGTGTGAGCCATGCTGATCCACGGCTGATCCTTGTTGAATATTGCCTGGGCCTGCTCATAGAGCGCGGCGCGCTCCTGCGGGTTCACTGTTTCACGCGCCTGATCGATCAGCTTCTGGAAATCGGCATTGCACCAGCGCGCATAGTTCTCGCCGTTTTTTGCCGCTTCACAGCTCAGCATCGGAGTCAGGAAGTTATCAGGGTCGCCATTGTCGCCTGCCCAGCCCGCAGACACCATGTCATGTTCGCCATTCTTGGCACGTTTGAGCATTTCGCCCCATTCCATGACACGAATGTCGATCTTGATGCCGATTTTGGCCAGGTCGGACTGCATCATTTGCGCGCCGAGCATCGGGTTGGGGTTGGTCGGGCCACCGCCGTTGCGGGTGTACAGCGTAAACGTAGTGCCTTCCGGTACGCCTGCTTCCTTCAGCAAGGCGCGTGCCTTGTCCAGGTCAATCGGCGGGTTCTTCAGGCTGTTGTTGTAACCCAGCAGAGTCGGCGGATACGGGTTGACCGCTACCAGCGCATTGCCCTTGCCAAATACCGCGTTGACATAAGCGTTCTTGTCGAACGTCATGTCAATGGCTTTACGTACCCGCACGTCGCTCAAGTACTTGTGCGTCGTGTTGATTGCGATATAGCCGGTGGTCATCGCCTCCAGCTCATCGATTTTCAGATTCGGGTCTTTCTTGATGCTCGGGACATCGTCCGGCTTGGGGTACAGCGCGATCTGACATTCGTTGGCCTTGAGCTTCTGCAGGCGCACGTTGTTGTCAGTGGCGATGGCCAGGATCAGCGCTTCGGATGGCGGCTTGCCGCGGAAGTACTCCGGGTTGGCCTTGAAGCGGACCTGTGCATCCTTGGCATAGCGCTGGAAGATGAACGGGCCGGTGCCGATTGGCTTGCTGTTGAGGTCGCCGGTCTTGTTGGCTTTCAGCAACTGGTCGGCGTATTCGGCCGGGTAGATCGAGGCGAAGGCCATGGCCATGTCTGCCAGGAAGGGTGCTTCACGACGGGTCAGGTTGAACTTGACGGTGTAGTCGTCGGTTTTCTCGACGCTTTTCAACAGCTCTTTGAAGCCCATGCTTTCAAAGTAGGGGAAGCCGACGCTCGACTTGTCATGCCACGGGTGTTTCGGGTCCAGCTGGCGCTGAAAACTCCAGAGCACATCGTCGGCGTTCATGTCGCGGGTCGGCTTGAAGTAGTCGGTGGTGTGGAACTTGACGCCTTTACGCAGGTGGAAGGTATAGGTCAGGCCGTCTTCGCTGATTTCCCAGGATTCAGCCAGTGCCGGAATCACGTCGGTAGTACCGGGTTTGAAATCCGCGAGGCGGTTGAACACGGTTTCAGCCACGGCATCGGCCGTCACTGCTGTCGTGTACTGCACCATGTCGAAGCCTTCGGGGCTGGCTTCGGTGCAGACCACCAGAGGTTTTGCCGAAACACTGACGGCGACGCTGAGCAGGGCCAGGGCGATCGAGTTGCGTAGCGATAACAGTTTCATTGTGAACCCTCCATAGAGTTGACGCCGATGGTGGTGTTCTGACGCAAGGCTGTTGCCTGGCGCCAGAACGGTTTTCAGCGAATCAAAGAATGTTGAACGGAACGGTGGTCACCAGACGGAATTCGTTGATGTTGCCATCAGCCTGATTCTCGCTGGCGCGGTGCGTGGTGTAAGTGGCGCGGATGGCAGTGGCCTTGAGCGGGCCGGACTGTACAGAGTAGGACGAACCGATGCCGTACTCGTAGTGAGTTTCGCCGTCCATTGCCAGCACGTCAGTGTAGCCAGTGCCTCTGTAATGAGTACCGTCGATGTCCCAGCCACGTGCCTGGTAGATATTGAACTTCAGGCCGGGTACGCCGTACTCGGCCATGTTCAGCACATAAGCGATCTGCAGGGATTTCTCGTTCGGGCCGTTGAAGTCCGAGAGCAGGGAGTTGGCCAGGAAGATGGCGTTAGTGTCGTGGGCGTAGTCGAAATACTCGTTACCGTTAACTTGCTGGTAGGCAAGGCTGACGCTGTGTGCGTTGTGCGTACCGGTGAACGACAGGCTGTAGGTATCGTTGTCGATCGCGCCCAGTTTACTTTGGCCGGCATCCTTGGTTTTGTAGTAGTTCAGGTTGGTACTCAGCGCCAGGGTCTTGCTGTCACCCAGTTCGTGGGTGAACGCGAAGTAGTACTGGTGCCAGAAGTCTTCCAGGTTCGAGGCGTAGAAGCTGGCGGTCAGGCTGTCGGTGGGTTTGTAGTCACCACCGAACATGTCCAGACGGTCGGCGGTCTGGCTGCGATCACCGTATTCGGAGCGGAACTTGTCCTGGCTCTGTTCCATACGTGGTGATACGCGGTCGAAGCTGCCGGCCTGCAGCGACAGGTTGTTGAACTCGTCGCTCTGTACGGCAACACCCTCGAAGCTGGAAGGCAGTGCGCGGTTGCCGATGAAGGCGATGACCGGGGTGTTCACCGATTGGCGACCCAGGGTCAGAACCGTGTTGGAGACCCGCGCCTTGACGTTGCCCAGACCCATTTTGCTCCACTGACCGACTGCATCACCGTCACTGTCTGCCAGGGTCCGGTTGGAGTTGCCGGCGAAGTCACCGGTGTCGCGGTCCAGCGCAATGGCGTTGTACAGCGCCAGTTCGGTGGAGAAGCCGACCACGCCCTGGGTGAAACCCGAGGAGTAATTGACGATAGTGCCCTGCTGCCAGTTGATACGGCGCGGGGTCTGCTTTCTGACGCCGTCGTCCGTATAGCTGAACGTGCTGTCGCGACGTCGCAGTTCGTTGGCGTACCAGTTGCGGGTTGTGCCGGTCAGGTGTTGATCTTCAAAGAAGCCGTTGGCGTCTGCCTGTGCATTCTTGGAACTCAGCTCGGTCGGCACGAATGTCTGGCTGGCTGGCTCTGCCTGAACCAACGCGCCAAATGACGAGAGAGATAAGGCCAATAATGCGGTACTTGTTGTTTTCACGATGTGCAGCTCCCTTTATCACTTTTATAAATGCCAGTTCTTTAAGGTCTGGCTTTTGGTGGTGCAGGGTTTATGGCCCTGCGTTGTTATAGGTATCAATGCGTAAGTGCTGGCTTGCGCCGCACACAAGACGGCAAGAGCCCGCCTGGCGGTTGCTCAGTCGACGACGCTCACACCCGAAAAGTTGTTGCGCCCGAACGGGCTGACGTGGAAGTCCTTGACCTCGGTACGCAGCGGCTGATTCACGGTCGAGTGGGCGATCGGGGTGATCGGCACCTGTTCCTTCAGATAGCGTTGCGCCTGTTTGTACAGATCGGTGCGCTGCTCGCGATCGGTGGTGGCCACGGCGGCCTTGATCAATTGGTCGTATTTCTCGTCACACCACATCGAGTAGTTGTTACCGCCAATGGCGGCGCAGCTGTACAACGTGCCGAGCCAGTTGTCCGGGTCGCCATTGTCGCCGGTCCAGCCGATCAGCGAGATATCGTGCTCGCCGTTCTTGGTGCGCTTGAGGTATTCGCCCCATTCATAACTGACGATGTTGACCTTGATGCCGACCTTGGCCCAGTCGGACTGGAGCATCTCTGCCATCAACCTGGCATTAGGGTTGTACGGTCGCTGAACCGGCATGGCCCACAGGTTCAGCTCCGTGCCTTCCTTGACCCCGGCGGCGCGCAACAGCTCTCTGGCTTTTTCCGGGTTGTACGGTGCGTCCTTGATGGTGTCGTCGTAAGACCACTGGGTCGGTGGCATGGCATTCACTGCCAGTTGCCCCGCGCCCTGATAGACCGCGCTGATAATGGCTTTCTTGTTGACGGCCATGTCCAGCGCCTGACGAACCTGGAGGTTGCCCAGTGGCTCATGGCGCACGTTGTAGGAAATGTAGCCGAGGTTGAAGCCCGGTTTCTCGATAACCTGCAGGCTCTTGTCTTCTCTGAGCTTGGCGAGGTCAGCAGGGCGCGGATTAAGCGAGACCTGGCACTCGTTGGCCTTGAGCTTTTGCATGCGCACCGAGGCGTCGGTATTGATGGCGAAGATCAACTGGTCGATCTTCACCCGGCTCGGGTCCCAGTATTGCGTGTTGCCTTTGTAGCGAATCTGCGAGTCTTTCTGATAGCGCTGAAACACGAAAGGGCCGGTGCCAATCGGCTGCTGGTTGATGTTTCTTGCATCACCCTTGGCCATCAGTTGTTCCGCGTACTCGGCGGACAGAATCCCTGCGAAGTTCATCGCGATGTTTTGTATGAACGCTGCGTCGACGGTATTTAGCGTGAACACTACGGTCAACGGATCGGTCTTTTCAACGGACTTGATTTTCTTGTTCAGGCCCATTCCGGTGAAATACGGAAATTCGGTCGGATAGGCGACGCGAAAGGGGTGATCAGGTTTGAGCATACGGTTGAAGGTGAACAGCACGTCGTCGGCATTGAAGTCGCGACTGGGCTTGAAGTCCTTGTTGCTATGGAATTTCACCCCTTCCCGCAGATGAAAGGTGTAGACCAGGCCATCTGGCGATACATCCCATGAAGTTGCCAGGCCTGGAACCACTGATGTGTCGCCCTGTTTGAACTCGGTCAGGCGGTTATAGATCGGTTCGGACGCATCGTTGTCGGTGGCCGAGGTGTATTGCGCGCTGTCAAAGCCCGCCGGGCTTGCTTCCGAACAGAACACCAGATTGCTCGCATGGGCCAGCGGAGCCAAGGCAAACAGCCCCAGACACGACGTCATCGCAAGAGTTTTACGCATGATGATCCCTATCCTTCAAAGGACGAGCCGAGGCTCGAATGTCTAACAGGCCCATAGGCGGTAACGGAACAGCGCACCGGTGCGCGAGGATTTGCCAGAGCCATGAAGCGACGGCGTCCTGCCTTTTTGCCGCAACCTTTCGACGGTAAGTCGATGGAGGCCTGCGGTATATAGGCTCGGAGGCTGCAAAGCTCGTAGGAAAAATCTCGGTGACAGTTTAAAAGTGTCGTTGACGACACTTTTTCAACTGATCGCACGGGTCTCAGAGTCAGGTAGGGCAGAGGGCTGCGCCGGGTGAGCGGCGCAGCAAACCACCGCGATTACTTCCCGGTCACGCTCACACCGTAGAAGGAGTTCAAGCCAAACGGGCTGATCTTGAAGTCCTGAACGCTGGTACGCATGGGCTGATAGACCGTCGAGTGCGCGATAGGGGTCATCGGCACTGCGTCTTTCAGGAGGTGTTGCGCCTGTTTGTACAGTTCGGTGCGCTTGGCCTGATCCGATGTTTCCTTGGCCTGATGGATCAGCGTGTCGAAAGGCTTGTCGCACCACTTGGCGAAGTTGTTGCCGTTCAGCGCGTCGCAGCCGAACAGGGTGCCGAGCCAGTTGTCCGGGTCACCGTTGTCGCCGCTCCAGCCAATCAGCATCGCGCCGTTTTCACCGTTCTTGGCGCGTTTGATGTATTCGCCCCACTCATAGCTGACGATCTTCACGTTGATACCGATCTTCTTCCAGTCGGACTGGAGCATTTCGGCCATCAACTTGGCGTTAGGGTTGTAAGGACGCTGTACCGGCATTGCCCAGAGGGTAATTTCAGTACCTTCCTTGACGCCTGCCTTTTTCAGCAGCGCCTTGGCTTTTTCGACGTCGAACGGTGCATCCTTGATGGTGGTGTCGTAAGACCATTGGGTCGGCGGCATGGCGTTGACGGCCAGCTGGCCTGCGCCCTGGTACACGGCATCAATGATGCCCTGCTTGTTTACCGCCATGTCCAGCGCCTGACGAACTTCCTTGATGGCCAGAGGATTGGGCTCGTCGCTGCCCTTGATCTTGTCCATCGTGTTGTAGGCGATGTAACCCAGGTTGAAGCCAGCCTGGTCAGGCATCTTCAGGTTCTTGTCTTCCTTGAGCGGCTTGAGATCGGCAGGACGCGGGTACGCAGTAATCTGGCACTCGTTCTTCTTGAGCTTCTGCATGCGCACCGAGGCATCGGTGGTAATGGCGAAGATCAGGTTGTCGATCTTGACGTCTTCAGGCTTCCAGTAGTCCTTGTTACCGGTGTAGCGGATGTTGGAGTCTTTCTGGTAGCTCTTGAACACGAACGGACCGGTGCCGATCGGCTGCTGATTGATCAGCTCCGGCTTGCCTTCCTTGAGCAGCTTGGCGGCATATTCTGCGGACTGGATCGACGCGAAACTCATGGCCATGTTCTGGATGAACGCGGCATCGACGGTGCCAAGTACGAACTTGACCGTGTGGTCGTCGATTTTTTCGATCTTGGTGATGTTGGTGTCCATCGCCATGTCGGTGAAGTACGGGAATTCGGTCGGATACGCTTTGCGGTAAGGCATGTCCTTGTCGATCATGCGATTGAACGTGAACAGCACGTCATCAGCGTTGAATTCGCGGGTCGGCTTGAAGTAAGGCGTGGTGTGGAATTTCACACCCTCACGCAGATGGAACGTGTAGTTCAGGCCGTCTGGCGAGATATCCCAGCTGGTTGCCAGGCCTGGCACAACGGCGGTACCGCCACGTTCGAACTGGCTCAAGCGGTTGAAAATGGTCTCTGCCGCAGCGTCGAAATCAGTGCCGGTGGTGTACTGGCCTGGATCGAAACCGGCAGGGCTGCCCTCGGAGCAGAACACCAGATTTGATGCTGCGTGGGCGAAAGGTGCGCTGGCGAGCAAGCTGGCGCCGAGCAGAAACGGAATGACCGCGTGTTTGAGCATGGTTGCCTCAGTTGTTGTCATTTTTGATTAGAGGGAACGACCTCATGAGCCGATCCGTCCGATACTTATGCAGGGGCCATACCCAAAGCAAGACGCTGACGCCAAAGAAGCGACAAAGAGTGGCACGATCGTACAGGAATGTCGCGAAAGTGTAACTTTCCTGGTAGTTGATCGTTTGCGCGATGCATTTTGATTCGTTTCACGCACCATTTAGGCGCAACCGGGTGAGAAAAATGCACCCGGTTGGAGCCATGTTGTTACTTCACTGTACCCAGGCTGACACCATAGAAGGGTGTCAGACCGAATGGACTGATCTTGAAGTCCTGCACTTCCTGGCGCATTGGCTGAAACACCTTCGAGTTGGCAATCGGAGTGATCGGCACCTGTTGCTTGAGAATGTGCTGGGCCTGTTGATAGAGCTTGATGCGCTCATCGCGGTTGGTGGTGATCTTGGCCTGCTGCACCAGCTTGTCATAAGCCGGGTCGCACCATTTGGCGTAGTTGCTGCCTTTGACCGCAGCACAGCTGTACAGCACGCCCAGCCAGTTATCAGGATCACCGTTGTCACCGGTCCAGCCGTAGATCATCGCGTCATGCTCGCCGGCCTTGGCGCGCTTGATGTACTCGCCCCATTCATAGCTGACGATGTTGGCCTTGATGCCGATCTTCTCCCAGTCGGACTGGATCATCTGTGCCGACATGCGCGCGTTTGGGTTTGATGCGCGCTGGACAGTCATGGCCCACAGGTCGATTTTGGTACCCGGGGCCACACCGGCTTCCTTGAGCAGCTGTTTAGCCTTGGTCAGGTCGTGTGGCGCATCCTTGATCGTCGGGTCGTAGCTCCACTGTCCGGGCGGCAGGGCGTTTTCCGCCAGTTGGCCTGCGCTCTGGTAAACCGCCTTGATAATGGCCGGCTTGTCGATGGCCATGTCCAGCGCCTGACGAACCTTTAGCTGGTCCAGTGGCGCATGCGTCACGTTATAGGCCAGAAAGCCCAGGTTGAAACCCGGCTGACTCAGGACCTTGAGCTTCGGGTCCTTCTTCATTTCTTCGATGTCCTGCGGGCGTGGATAGCCGCTGACCTGGCATTCGCCGGCCTTGAGCTTCTGCATACGCACGGCGGCATCGCTGCTGATCGAGAAGATCAGGTTGTCGATCTTCACATCTTCAGGTTTCCAGTACTCGGTATTGCCGACGTAACGGATCTGCGAATCCTTCTGGTAGCGCTTGAAGACGAACGGGCCAGTGCCAATGGGCTTCTGGTTCAAGTCCTCGGCCTTGCCGTCCTTGAGTAGCTTGTCTGCGTATTCGGCGGACTGAATAGACGCGAAGCTCATCGCCAGGTTTTGCACGAACGCGGCATCGATGTTGTTCAGCGTGAAGCGGACGGTCTGCGGATCGACTTTCTCGACGCTCTTGATCGTGGTGTTGAGCCCCATGTCGGTGAAGTACGGCGACTCGGACGGATAGGCCTTGCGGAACGGGTGGTTGGCATCGAGCAGGCGGTTGAACGTGAACAGCACATCGTCGGCGTTGAACGTACGGGTCGGGGTGAAGTAATCCGTGGTATGGAATTTCACGCCATCGCGCAGATGGAAGGTGTAAGTCAGACCATCTGGCGAAACGTCCCAGCGCGTGGCCAGGCCCGGTTCCACTTCTGTGCCGCCACGTTTGAACTGGGTCAGGCGGTTGAAGACGGTTTCGGCCGAGGCATCGAAGTCGGTTCCGCTGGTGTACTGGCTGGGGTCGAAACCGGCCGGGCTGGCTTCAGAGCAATACACCAGCGTGCTCGCCGCCTGGGCCAAAGGCGCGCAGGCCAGCAGCGCGGTGGTCAGCAGCAGCGGTTTGAAGAGTGTGTGTCCCATGGATCCCTCGCGTGGTACGGCAATAACCGTGCTTGAAAGTCGACAGTCAGGTAGACAACGGATAGTGCCGTACTTGGTCGGGATCGGACAATACGCTTACTTGCCGGTAATCCTCGCCCACAAGTCTGACAGCGAGGTACTTTCGAAAAAAACGCTTAAAAAGGTGCTGCTGTCCTGACTGAAACGCTGGATGCCCTGTTTTGCGTTGTTCTGCAAGTCAGCCTGGTACTGATCCAGCTCGCTCTTGAGCGCGGCACGTTCGACCTGCTCTGGATTTGCCTTGGCCCACTCTCGGACGATGAAGTCCTGCCAGTCGCTGTCCATTGGGTGAGTGAAAAACCTTGCGGCAACGTGGGCTGGATCCTCGGCACCCTCCTTGCCGTGCCAGTGGCTCAGAACGGCCTGACCCACTTGAAGCACTGCGTTTCTGGCGAGTAGCGCGGCGAGCTTGTGCAGCGGGTGTTGCGCGTGATCCTTGGCCAGTTGCGAATGTGACGGGTCGGTCGAACCGCTGGTGTTCGGATCTTCGTCGAGCAGGGTTTGCAGGTCGTCGACGCTGTTACCCAGCCACACGGCCAGACTCTGCATGGCGATACCGAACGCATTGCCCAGCAAGCGCCCCGGCGTAGCGATGAATGCGTAGAACTGTTCGACCTGTTCTGAGAACGGCAGGCTGGCCCATTGATCGCGTGTCTGCAGAAAGGCCTCGTAGCCTGCAAGCAATCCCTCGTCCGGGTGCTCGCTGAGGATGATCTGGATAATCTGGTCGCGTTCATAACGTTCTCCGGCCTGGAAGGCTTCGAACGGCTTGTCGTCTGGCGAGAACAGAATATTGCCAAGCGGTTCTGCGAGGCTGGCGATGATATCGCTGCCGCCGAACGTACCGGTTACCAACGGCAGTGAGTGCTTGCAGTCTGCTTTGGACGTCCAGGGCAGCACATGGGTATGGCCAAGCTTGATCAGGCTCAGCTCGGCGAAGTTGGAGTGGGCGAAGAAGTCTTCAAGAATGTGCAGTGCCGCGCCCATCTCCCGGAGTCCTTCAGTGGAGTCCGGACCTGCCTTTGCGGCTGACTCCAGACCGGCAGCCATGATGTCCGCCGAGCGCTGGATATAACGCTTCATTGACGTGTCGTAATCGACTTTCAACGCCGGATCGTCGGGCAGTACCCAGTCATCAAAGTCGGCGTCGCGCTCTTTGGGGTTGGCCGGATTCGGGTTGATGGCCTTGGGGTTATCGATGTGCTCGCCAGGACGATAGACGCCGAGTCGCTCCGGCGTCACCACAAAGCGAGGGCGATCTATCTTCATCAGATCGGTGAATTCCTTCACCGCCAGCACGTCCACGATGCGGGTCAGCGCCTCGCGGGACAGCAGGTCCGGAAAGCTTTTCGGCATGCTCGTCGCCCTGACGATTTTCGGGTCAAGCAGTTGCGAATAGTCGCGCAGCCAGTTGCCGAGATAGATCGCACGGATCTCTTCAGGTCTGAAACCTGCAGATTCGAGAACGGCTTCGATAGCGCCATGAGTCTGTTTGTGTTCGTCGCCTTTTCCGGCTTCAAATCGTAAGGGTGTGGGAAGCGGCTCGCCGTCTGTATTCACATCCTGATCAATGGCAGCAGTAAAGCTTTCGGCAGTGGTATCCGGGGGTTTCATCCTTGATTCCTTGAGCGTAAAGGCGCACCGGCCGCATCACTCGGTCAGGGCGGTTGTGTTTGAAAGTGAGGTGATAGTTTCGCGGGCGACGAGGTTGCCGGCCATCAGGCAACACGTCAGTAAACGTAGGAGGGTGCCGAGGCGCAGAAGGGCATCAAGAGGAAGGATGGGCGGAAAGTGGCGGCAGTCGAAACTGCCGCCTTGTGAATCAAGGTATCGCGACTTCAATCACGCCATCAGCCGCAACGCTGACCTGGCTGGTGCCCGCTTCGACATCGGGCGTCGGTGCCGAGTCTGCACGCGAAGATTTTGCCATCATCATGACCGGCGCACGCAAATACGGCTGCGGGTAGCCCGAGGTATTGAGGTTCAGGTTGACCAGCTTGTAGCCAGTGCCACCCAACGCTTCGGTGACCAGTTGCGCGCGGGCCTTGAAGGCCGTTACGGCGTCCTTGAGCAATGCGTCTTCGCTGGTCTTGCGGGTCGACGGCGAGATCGAGAAATCCATGCCGCCCATTTTCAGGTCCGTCAGCATTTCCCCGGTCAGCTTCGACAGCACCGCAAAGTCGGCGCTTTCCAGACGTAGCTCGGCGCGTTCACGCCAGCCGGTGATCTTCTGGCCTTTATCGTCGTAGACCGGATAACTGTTGCGGCTGCCCTGACGAATTTTCACGTCCTTGACCTGGCGCGCCTGACCCAACGCCTTATTGAGGGTTTCAGTGATCTGCGCCGCCAGCTTGGCCGGGTCGCTGTCCTGCGCTTCGGTGTACAGCGTCACGAGCATCAGGTCACGCTGGACTTCCTGATTGACTTCGGCGCGCAGGGAAATCTGGTTGTAACGGGCTTCTTCAGCCATAGCCGGCAGGCTGGACAGGGCGGCGGCCAGCGCGACAAGCGCGGCAGCAGGGCGGAGATTGAACATGGAAGCTCCTTGTTATCAAACGGCCATCCGACAATTGCCCGATGGTGCAAAGCTGAGACTGTAGCGTTATACACGGGTTCCTGCGATGACCTGGCGTCCGGTGCGGACGTTCGGGTGTGTGGTGCGTTGACGCACTTTTCGAGTTTTGCCTCTCGCTTGGTTATACTCGTCGCGATCCACCTGGAGCACTCATCAGGAGAGCTCATGCTCGCCCCCGTTCAAATGCTTTCAGCCACACGTCAAAACCTGTGGCGCCTGACATTCATCCGCATTCTGGTGCTGGCCGCGCAAGCCGGTTCGGTCGGAATTGCGTGGCTGTTCGATTTTCTGCCGTTGCCGTGGCTGCAACTGTCCATCACGCTGGGTTGCTCGCTGGTTCTGTGCGGGCTGACCGTCATCCGGCTGCGCACGTCCCTGCCGCTCACCGAGTTTGAATACGCCCTGCAACTGGCCCTCGACCTGTTGATTCACAGCGCCTTGCTGTATTACTCGGGCGGCTCGGCCAACCCGTTCGTTTCCTATTATCTGGTGCCATTGACCATTGCCGCCGCCACGCTACCCTGGCGCTACTCGCTGATCCTGTCCGGCTTCGCGCTGACGATGTACACCATGCTGATGGTTCGTTCCTATCCGCTGGAAACCGACGCCATCGCCCGGGAAAACATGCAGGTCTATGGCATGTGGCTGAGCTTTGCGCTGGCGGCCGGGGTCATCACCTTCTTTGCGGCGAAGATGGCCGAGGAACTGCGCCGTCAGGAACAACTGCGTGCCGAGCGCCGTGAGGAGGGCTTGCGCGATCAGCAGTTGCTCGCCGTCGCGACGCAGGCCGCAGGCGCTGCCCACGAACTGGGCACACCTCTGGCGACCATGAGCGTGCTGCTCAAGGAAATGCGTCAGGACCACAGCGACCCTGCCTTGCAGGAAGACCTGTCGGTATTGCAGGAGCAGGTCAAACAGTGCAAACAGACCCTCCAGCAACTGGTGCGTGCTGCCGAAGCCAACCGGCGCATGGCCGTGGAGCAGCAGACCGCCACCCGCTGGCTGGACGAGTCGCTCAATCGCTGGCATTTGATGCGCCCGGAAGTGAGTTACCGCTTCTATCAACTGGGCAAGGGCGATGTGCCGATGCTGGCTCCACCGCCGGACCTGACCCAGGCGTTGCTCAATCTGCTCAACAACGCCGCCGATGCCTGCCCCGACGGGCTGGAAGTCAATCTGGACTGGGACAGCGCAGAAGTGTGCATCAGCATTCGCGACCACGGCGCTGGTGTGCCGCTGGCGATTGCCGAACAGATCGGCAAACCGTTCTTTACTACCAAGGGCAAAGGTTTCGGCCTGGGTCTGTTCCTGAGCAAAGCCAGTGTCACCCGTGCAGGTGGCTCGGTAAAACTCTACAGTCATGAGGAAGGCGGCACGCTCACCGAGCTGCGCCTGCCCCGTGACACGCGAGGAGAAGAAACATGAGTGACGATATTCAGGTTGAAGGCGAAGAGCTGCCGCATCTGTTGCTGGTCGATGACGATGCCACGTTCACCCGCGTGATGGCGCGCGCAATGAGCCGACGCGGATTTCGCGTCAGCACGGCCGGGTCGGCTGAAGAAGGTCTGGCACTGGCGCAGCAGGACATTCCTGAATACGCCGCGCTGGACCTGAAAATGGATGGCGATTCCGGCTTGGTGCTGCTGCCCAAACTGCTGGAAATGGACCCGGACATGCGCGTTGTAATCCTCACCGGTTATTCGAGCATTGCCACGGCGGTCGAAGCCATCAAGCGTGGCGCCTGCAATTACCTGTGCAAGCCTGCCGACGCCGATGATGTGCTTGCTGCGTTGCTGTCCGAGCACGCCAACCTCGACACGCTGGTGCCTGAGAATCCGATGTCGGTCGACCGCTTGCAGTGGGAGCACATTCAGCGTGTGCTGGCCGAGCATGAAGGCAATATCTCCGCGACGGCGCGTGCGCTCGGCATGCACCGCCGGACCTTGCAGCGCAAGTTGCAGAAGCGCCCCGTGCGGCGTTGATGAAGGTTTTTTCATAGTGATCGTGTAGGCTTTTTTTTGCTTCATTGTGCTCAGGCATCGTACTTCCACAGAGAGCGAGCCTGAACTACATGAATCGCAATGCTGAATATTCTGTCGTTAACGATACGGTAAAAGGGGCGTTCTTCCCCCGTGTCTGGAAGCTGATAGCGCCGTATTGGCGCAGTGAGGAAAAGAAGTCTGCCTGGGCTCTGCTGATCGCGGTAATCGCCCTGTCACTGTTCAATGTGCAGATATCGGTCCTGTTCAACAGCTGGTATCGAGACTTCTATAACGCCCTGCAGAACAAAGATCTGGCTGCATTCACTCACCTGATCCTGTACTTCAGCGGGATTGCTGCCATCGCCATTCTGGCCGCTGTCTACCGCTTGTACCTGACCCAGATGCTGACCATTCGCTGGCGTCGCTGGCTGACCGAGCAGCACTTCGCTCGCTGGCTGGCGCAGAAAAACTATTACCATCTGGAGCAGGGCGGTTACACCGACAACCCTGACCAGCGCCTGTCCGAAGACCTCAATGAGTTCACCACCAGCACCCTCAGCCTGGGGCTGGGTCTGATGAGCGCGGTCGTCAGCCTGGTTTCGTTTTCGGTCATTCTCTGGGGTGTTTCGGGCAGCATCGAACTGTTCGGCGTGACCATTCCCGGTTACATGTTCTGGGCGGCCATGCTGTATGCCTTGGTCGGCAGCTTGCTGACCCACTGGATTGGCAAGCGCCTGATCCCGCTGAACAACCAGCAGGAACGCTATGAAGCGGACCTGCGTTTTGCTCTGGTGCGGGTCCGGGAAAATGCCGAAAGCATTGCCTTGTCCGCAGGTGAAAAGAATGAAAACCAGCGCTTGAGCGGGCGCTTCACGATGATCTGGAATAACTTCCGGACCTCCATGAAAGTTCAGAAGCGCCTGACCTTCTTTACTTCGGGCTATGCGCAGATCGCACTGATTTTCCCCTTCATCGTTGCTGCGCCCCGGTATTTCGCAGGCAAGATCGAACTGGGAGATCTGATGCAGATCAATTCGGCGTTCGGCAATGTGCAGGAGAACTTCAGCTGGTTCATCAGCGCCTACAGCACACTCGCCTCATGGCGCGCCACGTCTGATCGTCTGCTGAGTTTTCGCCAGGCCATGACCGATCATGAGGCGCAACAGCCTGCCATCGAAACAATCCCCGGCGATGACGCGCTGGTTCTTCGCGACCTGGGGCTGAGTATTGTCGGAGGCCGACAACTGCTGAGCGATGCCAATCTGCAAATGGGCGCGGGCGAGCGGGTGATGCTCAGCGGTCGTTCAGGCAGCGGCAAGAGCTCCTTGCTCAGGGCGCTGGGCGGCTTGTGGACAGACGGCGCAGGCAGGATTCAGCTGCCGGCCGGCGCGGCGTTGTTCCTGCCGCAACGGCCGTATCTGCCGATCGGAACCCTGCGCGAGGCGATGAGTTATCCACAGCCTGCCGAGCACTATTCGGCGGATCGCTTTGCCGAGGTGCTGATTCAATGCCGTCTTGAACATCTGGTGCCGCATCTGGATGAAAGCAATCACTGGCAACGCTTTCTGTCGCCCGGCGAGCAGCAGCGCGTGGCGTTTGCGCGTGCCCTGCTGATCGCACCGCGCTGGCTGTATATGGATGAGGCGACTTCGGCCATGGATGAGGAGGACGAGGCAGCCATGCATCGCGCGATCATCGACGGGCTGCCTGGCCTTGGCTTGCTCAGCGTCGGGCATCGCACCAGCCTGAAGCGTTTTCATGGTCGGCATGTGCGGGTGGAAGAGGGCAAGTTGATCGAACAATCGACTTCCGAAGCTGTTTGAGGTCGATCCTGCGCGGAGGATGGCGCTTTTTGAGGGTGTGATCATACAACCGCTGAGCTATGATTAGCCCTTGTTTAGCAGTCCAGAGATCGACGTTGGATGGAAAATCAAAGCGCTCTGCCTCGCGCCCGTAGAAAACACCGCAGCCTCGCGCAGGAGCTGGTGACCGAGCTGTCCGAGCGTATTCGCAGCGGCCAGCTCAAGCGCGGCGACAAACTGCCCACCGAATCGGCAATCATGGAAGAGCAGGGCGTCAGTCGTACTGTGGTGCGTGAAGCGATTTCGCGTCTGCAAGCGTCCGGTCTGGTCGAGACCCGTCACGGGATCGGCACCTTCGTTCTGGACACGCCGAGCCCCAGCGGCTTCCGCATCGATCCGGCGACCATCGTCACCCTGCGTGATGTGCTGGCCATTCTGGAGTTGCGCATCAGTCTGGAAGTGGAGTCGGCAGGGCTTGCCGCCCAGCGCCGGAGCGACGAGCAACTGGCGGCCATGCGAGCCGCGCTGGATGCACTCAATGAAAGTGCCGCACACGCGACTGATGCAGTGGCGTCGGATTTCCAGTTTCACCTGCAGATCGCGCTGTCGACCGGCAACCGCTATTTCACTGACATCATGACCCACCTGGGGACCAGCATCATTCCGCGCACGCGTCTCAACTCTGCGCGCTTGGCCCATGATGATCAGCAGCACTACATGGACCGCTTGAGCCGTGAGCACGAAGAGATCTTCGACGCCATCGCCCGCCAGGACTCCGACGCCGCGCGTGCCGCGATGCGCTTGCACCTGACCAATAGCCGCGAACGCCTGCGCCACGCGCATGAAGAAGCTGAATCGCAGCGGGCCTGATGCCCGCACCTGCCCAATCAAGACCGGACGCAGAGCGTCCAGAACAGCATGCCCACGCGGAGCATGGGCACGATAGGTGTTCTTCCTGACACCTCTCGTTCCTCACGCTCCAGCGTAGGAATGCCCTGGGTGACGCTCCGCGTCACAGCTCTGCGTCACGCCACACGCTTAAGATCGGACGCAGAGCGTCCAGAACAGCATGCCCACGCGGAGCATGGGCACGATAGGTGTTCTGCCTGACACCTCTCGTTCCTCACGCTCCAGCGTGGGAACGCCTTGGGTGACGCTCCGCGTCACAGATCTGCGTCACGCCACACACTTAAGATCGGACGCAGAGCGTCCAGAACAGCATGCCCACGCGGAGCATGGGCACGATAGGTGTTCTGCCTGACACCTCTCGTTCCTCACGCTCCAGCGTGGGAATGCCTTGGGTGACGCTTCGCGTCACAGATCTGCGTCGCGCCGCGCACTTAGGATCGGACGCAGAGCGTCCAGAACGGCATGCCGACGCGGAGCATCGCACGATAGTCGAGATTATCGTTCCTCACGCTCCAGCGTGGGAATGCCTTGGGTGACGCTCCGCGTCACAGATCTGCGCCATACCGCCTGCTCAAACCGGACGCCGTCTCCTTGCGCTGAAAAAACCCGAAAATCCCTGTTGAGTGATTTTATTATCAGTTGTACGATGACTTACGACATCGGCACTGGCCCGGTGATCTTCTAACAATTATGTCCCCAGGGTGTTCGAATAATGAATCCACAAGAACTGAAGTCCATCCTCTCTTCCGGCCTGCTGTCCTTCCCGGTTACCGATTTCAATGCGCAGGGCGATTTCCATCGCGCTGGCTACATCAAACGCCTTGAGTGGCTGGCCCCGTATGGCGCCAGTGCTTTGTTCGCCGCTGGCGGTACAGGTGAGTTCTTCTCCCTGGCAGCCAGCGAATACTCTGAAATCATCAAGACTGCCGTCGACACCTGCGCTACCAGCGTGCCGATTCTGGCCGGTGTGGGCGGTGCGACTCGTCAGGCTATCGAATACGCTCAGGAAGCCGAGCGCCTGGGTGCCAAAGGCCTGTTGCTGCTGCCGCACTACCTGACCGAAGCCAGCCAGGACGGCGTTGCCGCCCACGTTGAAGCGGTGTGCAAATCAGTCAAGATTGGTGTGGTGGTCTACAACCGCAACGTCTGCCGCCTGACGCCGACCCTGCTGGAGCAACTGGCCGAGCGTTGCCCGAACCTGATCGGTTACAAGGATGGCCTGGGTGATATCGAGCTGATGGTGTCGATCCGTCGCCGTCTGGGTGATCGCTTCTCGTACCTGGGCGGTTTGCCTACCGCTGAAGTCTACGCCGCTGCCTACAAGGCGCTGGGCGTGCCGGTCTACTCGTCTGCCGTGTTCAACTTCGTACCGAAACTGGCGATGGATTTCTACCACGCCATTGCCCGTGATGATCACGAGGCTGTCGGCAAGTACATCGACGATTTCTTCCTGCCGTATCTGGAAATCCGTAACCGCAAAGCCGGTTATGCAGTCAGCATCGTCAAGGCTGGCGCGAAGATCGCTGGTTACGACGCAGGACCGGTTCGTGCGCCATTGACCGACCTGACGCCAGACGAGTGCGACATGCTCGCTGCCCTGATGGACAAGCAAGGCAAGCAATAACACCTGTGACGATAACGCCGCTGAGTGATCAGCGGTTTTTTCGTTACCGCGCATGACCCTTACAGGTGGTAGATGTCGTCGCCGTGACACTGCCAAGGGGCCTGTAACGCTATACCCAAAAACAGCTTTACCCGCCAAAAAAAATAATCAGTGGGAGCTCTACCATGCAAAAGTCCAAGCCGACGCACGTCCGCTATTTGATTCTGTTGATGCTGTTTCTCGTCACCACGATCAATTACGCCGACCGTGCCACCATCGCTATCGCTGGTTCCAGTATCCAGAAAGACCTCGGCATCACGCCGGTCACTCTGGGCTATATCTTCTCCGCATTCGGCTGGGCCTACGTGGCTGGCCAGATCCCCGGTGGCTGGCTGCTCGACCGATTCGGGTCGAAGAAAGTCTATGCCATGAGCATTTTCACCTGGTCGCTGTTCACCCTGCTGCAAGGCTATGTGGGTGAATTTGGCATTTCCACGGCCATCGTCGCGCTGTTCATGCTGCGTTTTCTGGTCGGGCTGGCGGAAGCGCCTTCCTTCCCGGGCAACGCACGCATCGTGGCCGCCTGGTTCCCGACTGCCGAACGCGGCACTGCGTCGGCGATCTTCAACTCGGCGCAATACTTCGCCACCGTCCTGTTCGCTCCGCTGATGGGGTGGATCGTCTACACCTACGGCTGGCAGCACGTGTTTGTGGTCATGGGCGCAGTCGGCATCGTGTTCTCGATGATCTGGATGAAGGTCATTTATGGCCCGCGCAACCACCCGATGATCAACGAGGCCGAGTTCGAACACATTTCCAGCAATGGTGCGCTGGTCGATCTGGATCAGGACAAGGGCAAAGGCGCGGAAAAGGCTGCCAGCAGCGGACCCAAGTGGGACTACATTCGCCAGTTGCTGACCAACCGCATGATGCTTGGCATCTACCTGAGCCAATACTGCATCAACGGCATCACCTATTTCTTCCTGACCTGGTTCCCGGTGTACCTGGTTCAGGAACGCGGCATGACCATCCTCAAGGCAGGCATGATCGCGTCCTTGCCAGCCATCTGCGGTTTTATCGGTGGAGTACTGGGCGGGATCATTTCCGACTATCTGTTGCGCAAGGGCCATTCGCTGACCTTCGCCCGCAAGGCGCCGATCATCGGCGGTTTGCTGCTGTCGACGTCTATCGTGACCTGCAACTATGTGGACGTGGAATGGGTGGTCGTCGGCTTCATGGCCCTGGCGTTCTTCGGTAAAGGCGTGGGCGCATTGGGCTGGGCGGTCATGTCCGACGTCTCGCCCAAGCAGATTGCCGGTTTGAGTGGCGGCCTGTTCAATACCTTCGGTAACGTTGCATCGATCACCACCCCGATTGTGATTGGCTACATCATCAGCAGCACCGGCTCGTTCAAATGGGCGCTGGTGTTTGTCGGCGCCAACGCGCTGGTGGCGGTGATCAGTTACATTTTCATCGTGGGCGAAATCAAGCGTGTGGAATTGAAAGAGCCGCCTGCCAAGGGGCCATTGCTGAACGACTCGGTCAGCGACCTTTCCGAAGCAAAATCCTGAGGAAACCGTGATGAACCTGATTCAACATGCCGATTCTCCACGCTACATCCGGCTGCATCCGCTGGATAACGTAGTGGTCGTGGTCAACGACCAGGGTGTGCCGGCCGGAACCGAATTCGACAACGGCCTGGTGACCGTCGATAACGTGCCGCAAAGCCACAAGGTCAGCACCGTTGACCTGGCGGTAGGCGAGGCGATCATTCGCTATGGCCATACCATCGGCTACGCGCTGCAACCCATCCCGCGCGGCAGTTGGGTCAGGGAAGACCAGTTGCGCATGCCATCCGCACCTGCGCTCGACAGCTTGCCGATGTCCGATGCGGTGCCGGAGAAGCAGGCGCCGCTGGAGGGTTTTACCTTTGAAGGCTATCGCAATGCCGACGGTACGGTGGGCACCCGCAATATTCTCGGCATCACCACCACCGTGCAGTGTGTGACCGGCGTACTGGATCATGCGGTCAAGCGCATTCGTGACGAGTTGTTGCCCAAGTACCCGAACGTCGATGACGTGGTGGCGCTGACCCACAGTTACGGCTGCGGCGTGGCCATTACGGCCACCGACGCCTATATCCCGATTCGCACCGTGCGCAATCTGGCACGCAACCCGAATCTGGGTGGCGAGGCGCTGGTGATCAGCCTGGGCTGCGAGAAATTGCAGGCCGGGCAGGTCATGCATGAAGGCGACAGTTCGGTGGACCTCAGCGATCCGTGGCTGTACCGGCTTCAGGACTCCAGCCACGGCTTCAACGAAATGATCGAGCAGATCATGGAGCTGGCCGAAACGCGTCTGAAGAAACTGGATGTGCGCCGGCGCGAAACGGTTCCGGCTTCGGAGCTGATCCTGGGTATGCAGTGCGGCGGCAGCGATGCGTTTTCCGGCATCACCGCCAACCCGGCCCTGGGCTATGCCTCGGACCTGCTGTTACGTGCTGGTGCGACGGTGATGTTTTCCGAAGTGACTGAAGTGCGTGATGCCATTTATCTGCTGACGTCCCGCGCGCAGGATCAGGACGTCGCTCAGGCCCTGGTTCGCGAAATGGACTGGTACGACCGCTACCTGGCCAAAGGTGAAGCAGATCGCAGCGCCAACACCACGCCGGGCAACAAGAAGGGTGGGTTATCGAACATTGTCGAGAAATCCCTGGGGTCTATCGTCAAGTCCGGCAGCAGCGCCATCAACGGCGTGCTTGGCCCTGGCGAGCGGGTCAGCGGCAAAGGGTTGATCTTCTGCGCCACGCCAGCCAGTGATTTTGTCTGTGGCACCCTGCAACTGGCCGCCGGGATGAACCTGCATGTGTTCACCACCGGGCGCGGTACGCCGTATGGCCTGGCGATGGCGCCAGTTGTGAAGGTCTCGACCCGCACTGAACTGGCTCAGCGCTGGCCCGACCTGATCGACATCGACGCCGGCCGCATCGCTACGGGTCGTGCGAGCATCGAGGATCTGGGCTGGGAGCTGTTCCACTTCTACCTGGACGTAGCCAGCGGCAAGAAAAAGACCTGGACCGAACACTACCGGCTGCACAACGACATCACCCTGTTCAACCCTGCGCCGATTACCTGACTGGAGTGTGACGCGGAGCGTCACGAACGGCATTCCCACGCTGGAGCGTGAGGAACGATCTGTGCGTAAACATGAATACGCCTATCGTGCCCATGCTCCGCGTGGGCATGCCGGTCTGGACGCTCCGCGTCCGCTCTTGCCTCTGCGGTGAAAGGCTGCCCAATGCTTGGTACCCGATCACAATCCGAAAGATTCTCTGAACTTTCAGGCACTTTCAGACCTCTTCTACAGTAGGGACGGCCGGTCTGGCCGCCTTTGCTGAAGGTGCAGGAGATTTCAAATGGGTTGGATATCGGAAAATCATTTGTGGTTGTTTGCAGCGCTGACTGCTCTGATCGTGATTTCGGACATCTGGGCGGTCATGCGTATTCGCAAAAGCAAGACACAGTCCAGCAACAAGCTGATGTGGATCATCGTCGTTGTCGCCGTGCCGATTGCTGGCGTATTGGCTCTGGTGGTTGCAGGTCCGCGCCATGTGGACACCCCGGCCACGCCTGAACAGCAAAGCACCAAGTACTGACCCCACCTTCCAGAAATACCCCGTCAGTCGGCGGGGTATTTCTTTTTTAAAGACGCTCTCGTCCCGCTCGCTGAACATCTTTCCGGAAAGATGCGCGGCCGACTGGCAAAAATAAAAATCTCTGCAATTCTTCTGCAATGGTGAGGTGTTTACATGCTCGCCATCCAGACCGGAAAAGGAGAGAGCACATGTCGATCATTACCAAGTGGGCGTTGCAGGCGGTTGCATTGTTTGTACTGGGCTGGATGGCGACGGTGACTGCGAGCTGGAGCAACACTGTTGCCACTGGCACGGGCAGTGACCGATTGGCAGAGTTGAGTAGCGGTGTGCTGACGACGTCAGCGGCGACCGTTCTGAGTTCTACAGCGCCGCAGAGTGAATGATCAGGCTGACGAGCCAGGCGGCAAAGCGTTACTTTTTCGCAGGCAAAAAAATGGCCCACAACGGGGTGGGCCAAATGGGATTCATCAAAGGAGTGGGTTCAATTTACCCAGCCTGACGTGAAGAGGATGTGAAACGGATGTCATGGAAACGAGAACTGTTTCAAAACCGTGCCCGGTCGATAATCGGATAAAAGTGGCGTGGTGACGGGGATTCGCAGGATATTGCTTATCGTACCGACGCAGTGCATCGGCACAATATGCAAAAAAATGGATGTCAGCCGTATAAAGCGCTGATCAGGAATTCAGGTTTGAGATCGGTGCCTTAGCGGGCCATTGCTCTGGCGCTTCGTTCGGGAGCGGCACGTTGCGTCATGTGGGGGAGGGTGTGAGGCGCATCGATCCTGGATTTCATGCGATCTGCAAATTCTCTGGCTTCCTGCCAGCTCCGGCAGCTCACCGGGTAGTCACCCAGTTTTACAACCCAATTAGCTCCGTACATACCTTCTTCAATTCGGATAAGCATTGTTGGCATCCTCCAGTCAGTAAGGTTGAATCTGTGCCGGGTCATCGGCGATCAAGCAGACGACCGAAAGCCTGCGCCGAAAATCTGCGTGGTGCTACAAAAAATTACAAATCCCGATGAGTGCAACTTGCTGAGGACTACCGGCATCAGCAACTCTGAAAAAGTGTGCACGCAGGCAGACTGACGCAGAAATGTGACAGGCTGACGAGGCAGGCGTCAGAACGCCAGTTTGAAGCCGATGATGCCCAGCATGATGGCCAGACAAGGGCGCAGCAGATCATCGGACACACGACCCGCCATATGACTGCCCAGGTAAATGCCCGGCAACGACCCCATCAATAGCCAGCCCAGCAATTCCCAGTTCATATTGCCCATGCTCGCGTGGCCTAAACCTGCGACCAGTGTCAGTGGCACCGCGTGCGCGATTTCCGTGCCGACCAGGCGGCGGGTGGGTAGCAAGGGATAAAGAATGAACAGCGCCACAGTGCCCAGCGCGCCCGCCCCGATAGACGTCAGCGCAACCATGGTGCCAAGGATCAGGCCAGTGATGACTGTCAGCACGGTCAGGCTGTTGCCGCTGAAAAAAGATTTTCCGTCGCCACGGCCGTGGGCGAAGGCGAGCAACTTCTTCTTGAACAGAATGGCGGTCGCGGTGAGCAACAGGACAAACCCAGTGCCTGTTTGATGATCGCGTTCAACGCTTCAGGAGCTGTGTGCAGCGAGCTGAGGAACCACAGCGTCATCATTACTGCCGGGACGCTGCCGAGTGTCAGCAGGCCAGTCACTTTCCAGTCGATATTGTCGTTTTTGCGGTGTACCAGAACCCCGCCGGATTTGGTAATCGCGGCATACAGCAGGTCCGTCCCCACCGCGGTCGCCGGATTGATACCAAACCACAGCAGAATCGGCGTCATCAACGAACCGCCACCGACCCCCGTCATGCCCACGATAAAACCGACCACCAGCCCTGCCACTACAAAACCCAGATTACCCGCTTCCATAACCAACCCTGTCGTACATATGCATCAGGCAAAAAGAGCCGGGAAGCATAACGACTTGAGTCTGAAATGGTTATGAAGAAGTGATCTAAGGTTATAACCGCTTGTCACGGATTACCGCAGCTTCGGCGGCCTCGACAACGCTTTGCAGGCGGCGGGTCGGGCCCAGCCAGTCCAGCAGCGCGTCGGCTTCCATGGGTTTGGCAATCAGATAGCCTTGACCTTCGTCACAGCCCCATTGCTTGACCAGGCGGCGGATGTCGTCTGTCTCTATACCTTCCGCCACGACGCAGTAGCCCAGCTTTTTGGCCAGACCGATCAAGGCTTTGACCAGCCGCTGATCAGTCTTGTCAGAGGCCAGATTACGGATCAGCGACTGATCAAGCTTGACCGTGGTGGCCGGTAGCTGGCGCAGGTAATTCCAGTTGCTGTAGCCCGTGCCGAAGTCATCAATGGCCACATCCATGCCCATCTGGCGCATGCGTTCCAGTTGATGGCGCACTTCGGCCGGATTGTGCATCAACGCACCTTCGGTGAATTCCAGCTCAAACCGGGTCGGATCGATCTTGTGCTGGCCCAAAAGGCGGATCATGCGGTCCGTAAAGGCCGGGCCGGTGAGGTCTTCCGGGCTGACGTTGATGGCAATACGGAAATCGAACCCCTGCTGCTGCCAGCGTGCTGCCTGTTCGATCGCGCTCTTCAATACCCACAGGCTCAGCGGGCGCATCAGGGCCGTCTTTTCGGCCAGCGGTATGAACTCGGCAGGGCCGATGGGGCCGAGCGTCGGGTGGTTCCAGCGCAGCAAGGCTTCTACCGAGGTGCACAGGCCGGACTCCAGGTCGATGCGGGGCTGGTAAACCAGGCGCAACTGATCGTGGGCATGCACGGCGGTGGTCAACGAACTGAGCAACATGAAAGCGCGTTGCTGGGCAGCATCAAAGTGCGGTTCGTACATCGCCCAGCCGAGGTCGCGATCACGTGCGTCGTCGGCCGCGCTGATGACCATGCGCATCCAGTCCTGGTTTCCATTCGGATCGCGGTTCAGGCTCACGACGCCGAGACCCACCTGCATCTGAACCGGAATACCCCTGCATTCGACAGGCGTCTCGAAGTCTCGCAGGAGGGTGCGAAACAGGTGATCAGGCACACGGTCCCCCGGCAGCAGAAAGCCGAAGCGGGTAGGGCTGACCTTGTACAGTGAGCAACCCTGCGGTAACAGGCTCTCCAGGCGGGCCTTGATCTCCGTCACCATGTCCTGAGAGAAGCTGTAACCGAGCGCCTTGACGATATCGTTCAGGAACGTGGAGGTGATCATGTCCACCGCCACCAGTTGGTAATCGATACCGGATGCCAGCGCCTGCTGAATGTCTTCCTGCAGTCGCGACCGGTTGTAAAGGCCGGTGGGCTGATCGATGAAGCAACTGAGCCGCAGGCTGACGATGCGCTTCATGACCAGCGACGCAAAACCCTTGAGCATCTGCATCTGCTGCTCGGTCATAGGCTCGCGAGGCTGGGTGTCGATCACGCACAGACTGCCCAGTGCCAGGCCGTCATCAGTAATCAGCGGGGCTCCGGCGTAATAGCGGATATCAGGGTGCCCGGTGACCAGACCGTTGTTCATGAAGCGCTCGTCGATCGTGGCATTGGGCACCTCGAACAACGTGTCGGAAAGAATCGTGTAGGCACAAAACGAAACGTTGCGCGGCGTCTCTCTAGCCTTCAGACCGACCCTTGAGCGAAACCACTGACGATTTTCGTCAACGATCGAGACCAGCGCGATGGGCGCCTGAAAGAACGCGGCGGTCATCGCTACGATCTCGTCCAGCACCTCATCCGAGGTGTCTTCAAGTACGCACAGCTCCCTGATACGCAATAAGCGTTGCGTTTCATTCATCGGGATGGGGGCGCTGGCGTTCATAAAATTCTCGCTGGGTGCTCAGTGATGACTATTTGACATCACGTTATTCACTTTAACAGACGAAAAAATTTCGACTACGGGCGCGCGACAAACAGTTAGTCGGCAGAAGCGTAAGTTTTTTGAGGGCAGTTTGTCCTACAAGCCTTGCAGGGTAAGGGGTCCCTTATTGTTTTCGGGGCTTTACGGTGATTACCGTTCGTCGCTTGGTATGAATCAATCAATATTAGCGACTGCGCTCGACGCCGGTGATGAGTGGGTGTAATCGACGACCGCATTAGTGTGAGCGACTTCACGAATATTTTGCCCGGCAGGGAATTTTCCGCTTTGCAAAGTGTCTTTGTCGGAACTGATACAAATTGCGACAATTTTTACACCTTTAGTTGCTCTGTCTCAGTGGTCGTACGTCGAGTTTTTCGGCCAGCAATTGTTTATCGCGCCTTATCCAGCACGTGACCTGTGTGGCCTTTTACATGGCTCGCAGGCGCGAATGTGTGCCCCGCTTCTATTGCCTCATGCTCATCCACAAGGGTGAGCCTGAATCGTGCCCGTGTGGGCTGTTTTCGATTAGTCAGACTTGCTCCGAGACCTTGAATATGGACGTTCGCCAATTTGAATTTCTGTCGCGCCAGCCTTCGGCTCAGACGGCCCCGCGCGCCAGCTTCATGGGGATGCCCAAGCGCTTGCTGGCATTGCTGCTGGCGAACGTCATGTTCTGGCAACCGGTCTGGGCGCAGGCCGAAGGCATTGCGGTCAGTGGCACTACAAACACCTCCATAGGCCAGGCTGGCAATGGCGTGCCGGTGATCAACATCGCCGCGCCCAACGGGGCCGGGCTGTCGCATAACCAGTACCAGCAGTACAACGTCGACAGCAAAGGCGTGATTCTGAACAACGCCACCAATGCCGTACAAGCCACCAAGCTGGGCGGCAATATTCTCGGCAACAGCCAACTGGGCGGGCGTGCCGCCAGTACCATCCTTAATGAAGTCACTGGCGCCAATGCCAGCCAGCTCAATGGTTATACCGAAGTGGCCGGGCAGGCGGCGCGGGTGATCATTGCCAACCCGTATGGCGTGAGTTGCAACGGCTGCGGCTTCATCAATACCCCGCGTGTGACCCTCAGCACCGGCAAGCCCGTGCTGGATGCGAATGGCAAGCTCGATCACTTCGCGGTAGACGGCGGCAGCATCAGCATCGACGGCCAGGGGCTGGATGCGAGTGCTGTCGATCAGTTCGACCTGATCACCCGATCGGCGAAAATCAACGCCGATATCTATGCCAGACAACTGAATATCATCACCGGCGCCAACGACGTTAACGCCGACACGCTGGCGACCACCGCGCGTGCCGCCAATGCTGCCGACACGCCGCAACTGGCCATCGACTCCTCGGCACTGGGCGGCATGTACGCCAATGCGATCAAGCTGGTCGGCACCGAGCAGGGTGTCGGCGTGAAGACGGCGGGGAACATGGCTGCCAGTGGCGGCGATATCCAGATCGATGCCAACGGCCACCTGAACATGGCACAGGCCTCGGCGCAGGGTGCGCTGAACGTCAACGCACCCAGCGTCGAAATGACCGGCAAAACCTACGCGAGCAGCGTCAACGTGCGCACCCCCGGCGAGCTGGTCAACCAGCAAAGCCTGGCGGCACGCGAGCGGGTCGAGATCAATGCAGGCAAGGTCACCAACGCGGGCACCATCGCTTCGGGCATCGAGGCCGACAACAGCCGCAACGCCACAGGTGACGTCACAATCAACGCGCCGATGGTCGCCAACAGCGGCAACATCGAAGCCAGTCGCGCACTGACCATTAACGCGGCTCAGGCCCTGAACAATCAAGGCGTAGTGCAGGGCGGCGCTGTCAACCTCGCCAGCGGCCAGATCACCAATCAGGGAGTGGCGGCACG
The DNA here is from genome assembly GCF_023278085.1 of Pseudomonas syringae. NCBI lineage: Bacteria > Pseudomonadati > Pseudomonadota > Gammaproteobacteria > Pseudomonadales > Pseudomonadaceae > Pseudomonas > Pseudomonas syringae. The sequence goes on from NZ_CP066265.1 coordinate 797,559, forward strand.
TCTCGTCGGCGAACAGTCGCTGTTCATCTCTGCCCCTGCCATCGTCAACCTGTCCGGCGTGATCCGTTTCGCTACCGGGCAGGCGGCCAGCCTGCAACTCGACAGCCTCGATAACCGCGAAGGCCTGATTCAGGCAACGGGCGGCAGCCTGGCGATCAGCGCGGGCGCACTGGATAACAGTGCCGGTCAGATCGATGCCGACAGCCTTACGGTGGCGTCCACCACGCTCAACAACCGCTCCGGCCTGCTGTCAGCCCGTGCGGGCGATGCACGTGTGACGGCGACTGGCGCACTGGACAATACCGGCGGTACCGTTCAGGCGCAGAACCTGCTGAGCGTCAACGGTGGCAATGTGCTCAACCAGAGCGGCCGCCTGCTGGGAGCGGGCATCGACGTGACGGCGCCGGGCGCACAGATCGACAACCGTAGCGGCCTGATCCAGGCATCGGGCGGCAGCCTGGTAATCAACGCGGATACGCTGGATAACAGTGCCGGTCAGGTCGACGGCACCAGCCTTACTGTGGCGTCCACTTCGCTCAACAACCGCTCCGGCCTGTTGTCAGCCCGTGCGGGTGATGCACGTGTGACGGCGACTCGCGCACTGGACAACACCGGCGGCACTGTTCAGGCGCAGAACCTGCTGAGCGTCACGGGTGGCAATGTCCTCAACCAGAGCGGCCGCCTGCTGGCGGTTGCCGGCAATCTCGACCTTAACGCGACAGGCCTGGATAACCGCAGCGGCAGCGTGCTGGGGGCGGGCGTCAAGGTGAGCGCACCGGGTGCGCAGATCGACAACCGTGGCGGCAAAATCGTCGGTGACCGCATCGACCTGAACGCCGCCGGTCTCGACAACCGCGAGCAAGGCCTGCTGGCCGCCAGCACGCAGGGCATGGCCCTGAGCTTCGACCCGACCGCGAGCCAGGCTCAGTTGCTCAACAGCGGCGGCCAGATCCAGAGCGACGGCAGCCTGCTGGTTAGCGGCGCATGGCTGGACAACAGCGCTGGGACGCTGCTGGGCCAGAATGTGCTGATCGACGCTTCGCGCCTGATCAACGACAACAACGGCGCACTGGTCAGCAATGGCGGCGACGTCACCCTGAAGATCAGCAACCTGCTGAGCAACATGACCGGCATCATTGATGCGGGCAGCAGCCTGGTCACGATCAGCGGTTCGTCTGACCTCAACAACCAGGGCGGCAGCATTCGCGGCAATCAGCTGAGTCTGCAAGCAACCACCCTGCGCAACGGCCAGCAGGGCCAATTGGTCGCAGGCAGTGGCGGGCTGGTCTACACCGGCAGCACGCTGGACAACAATGGCGGTACGCTGCTCAGCAGTGGGGGCACCACACGGCTGGAGTTGGGCAGCGGCACCGTCAGCAACGTCGGCGGTACGATTCAGGGCGACACCGTAAGCGTCACCGCCGGCTCGCTGGACACCAGCAGCGACGGCAGCAAGGCGGGCATGCTCTCAAGCCTGGTCGACAGCCTGACCCTGAACGTGGACGCGCTGACCAGCGATGCGGGCAAACTCTTCGCCAGGACCTTGCTGGTATCAACCGGCACCACCCTGTCGAACACCAACGGCAGCCAGCTAAGCGGCGACAGCGTCAACCTCACCGCGGCCAACCTGATCAACCGCGGCGGCCTGATCGAATCCAATACCACGCTGAATCTGCAAGGCGGCTCGCTGGACAACACCTCGGGGCAATTGCGCGCCTTGGGCAACCGGGTCAATAACAGCAACGGTGCCAGCGCACTGCGCGCTCTGGCCACCGACACCAGCACGTTCGATTTCGCCGGCAGCATCACCAACCAGAGCGGCCGTATCGGAGTCGGCAATACCGACTTCGCCCTGAAGGCCGATGCGCTGGACAACCGCGCAGGCAGCATCGAGCACGCCAACACCGGCCTGTTGACCCTGGACTTCAATCGGGTCACCGGCGCGGGGGGCAGCATTACCGCGCTGGGCAGCGGTGACTGGAATTTCGGCGCTGTCGACGGGCTGGGCAATGTGCAGCTCAACAACGCGTTGACCTACACCAGTGATTCGCTGGCGCTGCTGGCCGGTGACCGGCTGGCCAGCGGCAGCGGACTGACCCTCAACCTGAACAGCCTGAATAATGGCGGCGAACTGCTCAGTGATGGCGACCTGGTCCTCAACCTTAACGGCGATCTGACCAACAGCGGCCGCCTGTCTGCGCAGAACCTGCTGACCATCACCGCCAACAACGTCAGCCAGAACGGTGGCCGCATTGGCGCGGGCAGCGATACGCGCCTGAACCTCAGTGGCACCCTCGACAACCTCGGCTACCTGACCGCGCGCCAGAACCTGCGCATCGACGCGGCACAGATCGAAAACCGCGGCACGTTGGGCGCACAGGGCACCGTCAACCTCAATGCCAACAACGCCATCACCAACAGCGCCGACTCGCTGCTGTTCAGCGGCGGCGCCATGGCCTTACGCACCGGCACGTTCAGCAACCTGTATGGCGATGTCTACAGCCGTGGCGACCTGAGCATAGCCAACCTGGACGGCAGCGCCGCACAACGCTTCAGTAACCTGTCCGGCACGGTGGAAAGTGAAGGCGCTATCGCAATCAACGCCGCCTCCGTGGAAAACGCCAAGGCCGAGTTCGAACTGGGGCAGAGCATCGTCACCGGCAGCCTGGACTGGCAGTGCAGCCAGCACTGCGGCGGTCATGATTCGTTCAAGCGTGGTCACATCACCATCAACCAGACTTTTGTCGAAAGCGCCATCAAGGACTCGCCATCGGCGCGTCTGGTCGCCGGCAAGGATCTCGATGTGCAGGCCGACAACGTCCAGAACCGCTACAGCCTGCTGGCCGCCAACGGTAACCTGACGATCACCGCCAACGACCTGCTCAACCAGGGCGCTTCCGAGCGCACCGGGCAGAACACCATCAAGATCAGGGCGCAGGGCCGCGTCAACACCGGCTATTGGGATCAGATGGATTTCATCGACGTCCCGGCCTTCAACGCTGCCGTGGCGGCCGGCAATTTCGACCCGGTACGCTTCGAGGAGTTGAAAAGCCGTTCCACTGACAGCCGGTTTATCGAACAGAGCAACGTCACCGTCTGGAGCGACGATCCGCAACCCAAATACGCCGCCACGCTGCAAGCCGGTGGCACGGTCAACCTGAACGTCGCGCGCACCGTGCAAAACGGCTCGCTGCGCGCCAACAACACCCCGGAAATCCTCACCGGCACCCTCGGCGAGGATCAGACCGCCCTCAAGGTCGGCGGGATCGACATCACCATCAACAAGCAGGCCTCCGAGGCCAGCGCCGCCAGCGTGGCATCCGTTCAGCCGGTGCAGCGCGTCGCCGCCGACGGCAGCGTGCAGACCGTCTTCACCCCGGTGGACTACAGCGGCATTCCGTTTGCTGCTGTGGACCCGACCGCAGGCGCGACCTTCCAGTTGCCGAAGGGCGACTACGGGCTGTTCATCCGCAACCCCGATCCGACCAGCAACTACCTGATCGAGACCAACCCGAACCTGACCAACCTGTCGCAGTTCCTCGGTTCCGATTACATCCTCAGCCAGCTCAACATTAACCCTGACAGCAACTGGCGTCGTCTGGGCGATGGTCTCTACGAACAGCGTCTGATACGCGACGCCGTGCTGGCGCAAACCGGCCAGCGCTTCCTCGCAGACGGCCTGACCAGCGACTACGACCAGTACCGCTACCTGATGGACAACGCTCTGGCCAGCAAGGACGCCCTGAACCTGAGCCTCGGCGTCTCGCTGACCGGCGAACAGGTCAGCGCCCTGACCCACGACATCGTGTGGATGGAAAACCGTGTCGTCGATGGCCAGAAAGTCCTCGTGCCGGTGCTGTACCTGGCCCAGGCCGACTCACGCAACGTACGGGGCAACAGCCTGATTCAAGGCCGTGACCTGAACCTTATTTCCGGCGGCGACCTGATCAACGTCGGCACCCTGCGCGCCAGCAACAACCTCAACGTCAGCAGCGGCGGCAGTATCTATCAGGGCGGCCTGGTCGACGCAGGCAACAACCTGCAGATGACCGCCCAAGACAGCATTCGCAACGCGATGGCCGGGGAGATCCGTGGCGGGCGAGTGAGCCTCACCGCCGTCAAAGGCGACATCCTCAACGACCGCACGGCGATTCAGGTCGGTGACGGCGTCGGCATGCGCACCGTGACCGACACCGGCAGCACCATCACCGCCCGCGAAAACCTCGCCCTCAACGCCGGTCGCGACATCACCAACTACGGGGCCATGAGCGCCGGTGGCGACCTGTCGCTTAAGGCTGGCAATGACATCAATCTGCTGGCCAAAACCGACAGCAGCAAGGACTACCAGATCATCACCGGCGGTCGTAAGTCGACCATGACCACCGACGTCAAGAACCTTGCGTCCACGGTCAGCGCCGGTGGCAACGTTAGCATCGACGCTGCGCGCGACGTCAACGTCCTCGCCAGCCAGGCCAAGGCCGGCAACGACCTGATCATCAACGCAGGCCGCGACTTCAACGTCAGCTCGGCCAGCGACTCGCACAACGTCGAAACCCGCACCAAACACAACAACAAACGCACCCTCGAAGAAAACGGCCAGACCACCCAGCTCGCCAGCGAACTGACCGCAGGCAACACCTTCATTGCCCAGGCCGGGCGCGACACCAAACTCGTCGCCAGCAAGATCACCGCGGGTAACGAAGCCTACCTGTACAGCGGCAACACCCTGAGCCTGCTTGCGGCTCAGGACAGCACGCACACCCTGTACGACATGAAGAAAAAGGGCAGCTTCGGCGCCAAACAGGCCCAGCGCGACGAAGTTACCCAGACCACCAACGTCGGCACTGAAATTCGCACCGCAGGCAACCTCACCCTGGCCAGCAACGGCGACCAGCTGTACCAGGTCGCCAAGCTCAGCAGCGGCAAGGACCTGACCCTGCAAAGCGGCGGGGCAGTGACCTTCGAAGGCGTGAAAGACCTGCACGACGAGAGCCATACCAAGAGCAAAAGCGACATGGCCTGGTTCTCGATGAAAGGCAAAGGCAACACCGACGAAACCCTGCGCCAGAGCGAACTGGTCGCCCAGGGCCAGACTGTGATTCAGGCGGTGAACGGGCTGAAGATCGACGTCAAGCAAGTCAATCAGCAAACCGTTAGCCAGACCATCGACACCATGGTCAAGGCCGATCCGCAACTGGCGTGGATCAAGGACGCCGAGCAGCGCGGGGATGTGGACTGGCGGCAGGTGAAAGAGCTTCACGACTCGTTCAAGTACAACAACTCGGGCATGGGCCAGGCGGCGATGCTGGCGGTGATCATCATCGTCACCGTGGTGACGGCGGGTGGGGCGAGTGCGCTGGCAGGAGGCGCAGCAAGCGCGACCGCAGGTTCGGGAACCGCCATGGCGGCGGCGACCACCACTGAGGCTCTCGCAGCAGGCGCTACGTATACCGCTGCCGGCTGGGGCAACGTAATGGCCACGGCAGCCCTCACCTCCATGGCCAGTACCGGCGCGGTCAGCGTCATCAACAACAAGGGCAATCTGGGCGTCGCGCTGAAGGACACCTTTGGCAGCGACAGCCTGAAAAACGCCACCATCGGCGCGCTGACCGCTGGCGCCTTGAACTACGCAGACAGCACCTGGTTCCAGGGCGCGAGCCCGGCCAACGGTGACGGTGCGAAGGTCATCACGGGCGGGTCGGTACAAAATCCGGGCTACGCCAAAGAATGGCTCAGCTGGCAGAAGGCGCAGGACGCAGTCGTGCGCAGCGGCACGCACGCCGTTATCGAAAGCGGCATCTCCACCGCCATCAACGGCGGCAGCCTGAAAGACAATCTGGGTTCGGCGCTGGTGTCGCAAGGCTTTGACCTGGCCGCTGCGGCGGGTAACAAGAATCTGGGCGACTTTGCGGACTTCATGGAGCTGGACCCAGGCTCGGCGGAGAAAGTCTTCCTGCACGCCATGCTGGGTGGCGCATTTTCAGCCGCCCGCGGGGGAGACTTTAAAACAGGCGCCATTGCTGCCGGAGCGGCTGAGGGGTTGACCGCCGTTGCAGCCGACGGCATGGGTAAATACCTTAACGCCCGCTTCGTAACAGACGAGCAGTTCCGGGTCGCTACGGCGCAGATCGTCGGTATTGCGGCGGGGTCGCTGGTCAACGGCGATCCGAACGATGCGGCGTGGGTGGCGGGGAATGTTGAGCGGTATAACGAGCAACTGCACCCGAGGGCAGTTGAGCTTATCAAGAAAGAAGCGCCGCAATTCGCGGCTGACACGAATATCCCTACGGCAGAAGCCGAGCAGCGTCTGGCGCAAGCAGCGGTCTACAAAACCGACAAGAACTGGAACGGGGTGATGACCGAGAACGGCAATGTGCCGGACGAGACCACCCTTAAATACCTGGGCACTGCACTGGCACCGATGGCTGGCCAGTACGCCGCGCCAATTTCATCCGATGTACCGACCACACAAACCGAAAGGGTGTACACACCGGCTGAAACGTCCACGTTGCTCAACCAGTTTGCGGACACCAATCCAGCAAGGTACGCCGACACCTCAATCAACTCGATCAACTTTCAGGGCGCCTATAAGGGTGACCTGACGTACGACTATGCCCGCTTCTACGACAGAAACATCGCTGTTTCCTACGACCTCGGTAACACGGTCAGCGGCGGGCTCTCCGGTACATGGCAGGGCGCCAAGGCAGCCATTTCCAATACGGTGAGTTCTGCCTGGTCGCTGCTGAGCAGCCCGGTGCAGAGCAGTGAGCAACTGGCCAATGGCGTGATGTCACTGACCAAAAACCCTCTCGCCTCCGCATGGAACAGCCTTGAGTCAAGCCAGAGCAAGGAAGGGCTGGCAACTGCTTACCAGATGCAGGGCAACAACGAAGCGGCTGCTGCGATCCGCAATCAGGGCAATGTGGAGTTTGGGCTGAACCTGGTACCGGTAGAGCGGGTTGTTTCGCTGGCTAAGTGGGGAACGGTTGCCAAGGGGGGAGACGAATTCGGCTTTGCAGGAAAGTCTACCGAAGAGCTTTTTGATACGCCGCCTATCAAGCCGATTCCGGTTCCCGGAGATTACGATCTTGTAGGTGCAAAAGGAAGTATTGTCAGCGATTCTCGACTCCCCGAGTGGTATCGCTTAGATGGAGCGGCAGGTGCCGATCTTGTTGTCTATGATGCCGGGCTGCCTGAGGGAGGTCGCCGCATTATCAACACCCGTACGGGCAACTTTGAAGTGTTGGGTGCAGATGGTAAGGTGTATTTCGATGGGCCTACTGGTTTAGTTCCCAAGGACGGCGGCGTTCTAGCTACGCTTTCAAGCGCCGAGAAGGCGAGTGGTCCAAAAGGTGCTGGGACGGTTGAGACGAAAGCTGTTCAAAGCAGTGAACGAATACTCTCTGGCACACCAGGCCAAGTTACTGGTGGTAGTTCGTCTAAGCTCGGGAAGAATTTAAATGAAGATATGGGTCGAAGCCGCTCTGATTCATGGTCTGGCTATCAAGCTCAGCATCTAATCCCCTCCGAATTAAAGCGTCATCCTATATTGGAAAAGGTTGGTATAGATTTAGATGATGCTTCGAATGGAATATTCCTGCCCGCCAGCAACGCAAAGCCAGAAGGACTGGTTAGCAGTATGCCTAGGCATACTGGCAGTCATCCGAATTACACTGAAGCTGTAAGGCAGAGTTTGAATAGTATGGATGGGAGTTTACCAATTGATCAATTACAAAAGCAGGTTTACGACTTGCAGGTCAAGCTGAGAGATGTAACTAAATCCGGCATGCCTGTAAGAAATATTGATGGTGCTAAAACAGAAGTGTGGTTGAAATGGATAAAAAAATAGAAATTGGTGAGAATACAGACCTAGTAGCTGAAGTTCTAGGGTTTGTGAAGAGCGGTAGCCTCTTGAAGATATCCGGCCGGGCTTCTTCAGGTGGCGCAGTTATTAATGATCTTAACGCGGCGAAGAAGTATGCCTGGGATAAGGTTTATGGTGAAGAAGAGTTTACTTGGGCAGATTTGCGCTCAGAAAAAATGAGTGAAATTTGGAGTATTGTTTACAATGACGGGAGCAAGTACTCGGAGGTGGATAGTAAACTTTCAGGTATCTTGGATGAGCTGGATCGAGAGGTTCGAATTCAACTCGATCAGCAGCATAAAGAGTTGTTAGATGACATCGTGTCTGACTTAAAAGGATGTTTATATAGTCGAGCGGTTTTAGGGAGGAATAATAATTTTTTCGAGAATGTTTTTATGATCTATCAGAGCGGTGGTTGGCCATGTGGCTGGAAAGGTGATTGGCCGAATGGGCAGGCGATTGCTTATTACATTGCTTAGGTGGTGCAAAAGGGCCAGGCTCTGCTGGTACGGGCACGACGGCGGGTAGTAATGTTGCAAGTACAACGCCTAAAGCTGGTGTTTTTTGGAATAAAACAACAGTTCTAGATAGGACTGTTACCAAGCTTGAGCTTGAAAAAGGATTGGGAGTTCATGTTGAAATAAGTATTAATGGAGATTGGTCATCTTGCGTAAGCGGCCCACACATTGTCTTTGGACAAAGAGCAAATATGCAGTTTGATTTCTATCGTGATGGGCTGATTGGCTTTAGATTTACAGTTGTAAGTTCCGTGAGTTCCGATCTCACTGCCCTTAGGGAGTTGCATGACCAAATACTTAGAGGCTTGCTAGGTAGGCCTGATAAAGAAAATGAGAATATGATTTCTTATGATTTTTTTTGGGGGTTGTAACTTTTTATCTAGATCCGAGAGGAGGCTCTTGTTGTGTTGGTGTGCGTTGGAATTGAGGGGGTGGGGGTTTTGATGGAATTTGCTCGTGTTACAAAAAATAGGCGCCTTGGAAGATTTTATTGAAGAACTCGTAGAGCTTGGTTCACTAGCAATGGTCGATTTCTTAGGGTGTATAAAAGCTGATATTGCAAAAGCGACCAACAGTGAAGCCCAAAATGGTCGTCTGACAGTGCAACGCGTTTAAGGTCGCTCTTTAAAAAATAGAATTTTTTAATCCGTAAGGTTGTTTTCTAGTTTACGCTGACCCGTTTTTAGGTCGGCAACGACATCAACCTGCTGGCCAAAACCGACAGCAGCAAGGACTACCAGATCATCACCGGCGGTAGTAAATCGACCATGACCACCGACGTCAAAAACCTTGCGTCCACGGTCGTTGCCGGTGGCAACGTAAGCATCGACGCTGCGCACGACGTCAACTTCCTTGCCAGCCAGCCCAAGCCCGGCAACGACCTGAACATCACAGCAGGACGCACCTTCAAAAACGTCACACCCACCAGTCAGTCCCATTCCTGCCAAACGTCGCATATCCTCTTCCTTCCACGCATAATCCCACTCCTCCTACACAACCCAAACACCACAAAAAATGACCCTCCACATCCGCCCGGCCATCCCATCAGACACACCCGCCATCAGTCGTCTGATCCTGACCACGCTGCGCACCAGCAATGCCATTGATTACCCCGCCAGCGTTATCGAGCGCGTTGAGCAGAGCTTCACCCCAGAAGCGTTAGCAGCATTGATGTTGCGGCGCCGAGTGTTTGTCGCCGTGGCGGAAGACACTGTCATCGGAACCGCCAGCCTCGACGGGCGGGCTGTGCGTTCGGTGTTTGTTGATCCCGAATGGCACCGGCAGGGAGTAGGGCGGCTATTGATGACAGAGGTCGAGCGGGTTGCCCGTGAGAATGGCGTGGTGTCTCTGGTGGTGCCATCGTCGTTGACTGCACAGGGGTTCTACGTCGCACTCGGCTTTGAAGTCGTGCGCGAGCAGCAGGATGGCGAGGAGCGCACCTTGATCATGGAGCGGAAGTTAAGCGTCTGAAGTTTACCGCGTGTCAGGCGGTGACCTCTTGAATTTCCTGCAGCTGGTAGTGCGCATACAGCGTGCTGGCGATCAATGTGCAGAAGACTTTCAGGGTGTCGAGCGTGTCGTGATCGTCGAGTTGCGCCGGCAGGGTGTCCAGGCCGCACAGCGTGCCGAAGAAATCACCGTTAGGAAAAACGATCGGTAGCGAGAAATAGCTCTGGAAGCCGTAGAGTTTCGGAACGGGGTGTTCTGCATAAACCGCATCGGTAGCCAGCTCGTTGATGACAATGGGCTGCCTGTGCTGGCGCAGTTCATTGCACAGCGTGGTTTCAAGCTTGAGCTCGTGACCCGCTTCCAGTCCGAAATTGATTTCGTCGTAGACGGCGCAGGCGGTCCAGCTGCTATCGGTCACTTTCGCAATCGCCGCAAATCTCAACCCCGTCAGCCGGGTAACCAGCCGCAGGAGGCTGGAAGTGGCCTCGATTTCACTGATGACTGCCAGCTCTGCTGAAGTCAGGTTGCTGTTCAAAATGTATCACCCTGGTCATAAAAGCACTCATGCAGCCTTGGCAGTACGCCTGGCGGTGCCGGTCTTGTGCAGAAGGTGATCGTGCCATATCTGATCGAGGCTTACATAACTATCTTGGTGGTTACCCGAAACTATTTAGTATCAACTTTTAGAAAATTGCGCGAACGGTCATGCAGACAAGACTGCACTTTTCAGCTTGCCTGCTGCCATACTGCCGTGCCAAATGATCAAGTCTTGAATCGTAATACCAAATCGTTCAGATTTACCGCCAGCTCCGAAAGCTCGTTACTGGCCTCCAGCGTCTGACGGGTGCCCTCGCTGCTTTGTACCGCAAGATTACGGATGCTGATCAGGCTTCTGTCCACATCCCGCGCCACATGCGCCTGTTGTTCGGAGGCGGCGGCGATTTGCAGGTTGCGGTTGTTGATCTCCAGCACCGAATCGGTGATCTGGCGCAGCGATTGCCCAGCGCCCTCTGCCGTTTTACGAGTGTTATGAACTTCCAGAGTGCTCTTCTGCATTGATTCAACGGTGGCGGACGAGCCCGCCTGAATCGCCGAGATCATCTGTTCGACTTCTTGGGTAGATGTCTGGGTGCGATGTGCCAGCGCCCGAACTTCATCAGCCACCACCGCAAACCCGCGACCCTGCTCACCTGCGCGAGCGGCTTCGATGGCGGCGTTGAGTGCCAGCAGGTTGGTCTGCTCTGCAATCCCGCGAATCACGCCCAGCACCTTGCTAATGTCCTGTGCCTGACCGGCGAGGGCGGTGACCTGTGCGGATGAACCTTCGACCAGTCCGGTCAGGTTCTGCATAGCAGTCAGGGTTTCCGAAACGCGCTGGTTGCCCAGGTCGGCAGAGACGCTGGACTGCTGAGCCGCTTCGGAGGTGGACGTAGCATTACGAGCGACCTCTTCTACGGCAGCACTCATTTCGTTTACGGCAGTTGCGGCCTGTTCGATTTCGCTGTTCTGTTGCTGCAGGGTGCGGTCGGCACTTTCGGTGATCGAGGTCATTTCGACGGCGGCGGTGCTCAGTTGAGCCGACGCACCGGAGATTTGCTGAATGGTGTCGCGCAGATTGTTCGACATCATGTTCAGCGAGTTCATCAGGCGCGACGCCTCGTCATTGCCGGTGACTTCCAGTTGTCGGGTCAGATCGCCTGCAGCAATGTCTTCTGCGAGTTTCAGGGACGCGCTGATCGGATCGACAATACTGCGGGTCAGTGCAATCGCAAGGAATACCGTCAATATCGAGGCAATAATTACCACGATCAGCAGTACATTGACGCTGTGGTCATAAACCGCTGTGGCGTCACTGCCTGAGCGTTCGGCCTCTTTCGCGTTCTGCCCACGCAGAGTGCTGAGGTCGGACTGATAGGCATTGGCTCGCTGGACTTGCTCGTTGTTGGCGAAAGACAGGGCTTTTTCGTGATCCGTAGCGTCGGTGGTCACTATTTGCTTAACGCCCGCTACGTAATTGTCCATCTTGTTATGGGCTGCCTCGAACTGGATTCGGTCCTGCTCGCCGGAAATCAGATGCTGCCGGTAGAATTCACTGCGCGATTGCAGGGTATTGATGGCCTCCAGAGCGTTGCTCGCCGCGGTGCTTCGCACGGTCGGGTCAGTACTGGCCAGCATGCGGATGCTTTCCAGCCGGGCATGGAGCAGGGCGATCTGAATATCGTCGACGACCTGAATGCTCGGCAGCGAGTTCTCCTCTATGTTCTGCTCTGCCCCGCGCAGGTGACCGATCTGAACATACGAAAACCCGCCCAGGCCTATTAAAATCAGGGTGATGATGCCAAAGCACAGGGATGCTCTGCGCGAGATATTCAACGATCTGAGGTTCATATCTGCCTCCAGCGGCAAAAACAGGCGGATGGGTGAAAAGCCCTTTCCAGTAACGGGTTTTCTGCCGAAGACGGGAGAGCTTTAATTAAAAGGCATGAAAGTTATTTCATGCCTGTGTCACGTCACTGGATGTGCTGAGTTGACGTTAAATAAGCGTGTTGATCGTTGAGGGTGTAAATGATTGCGCCCCTGAACTTAAGTATTAACTCTAATTTCACTAATTCGGTTCTGATGACTGGGGTTTGTTTATCTACTACGCTGTTTCTATACACGTTCACTGGTTGGCGGCCTGTCGGTCTTGACCACATTGTTCTGAAAGTTCGCCACACAGCCCGGTGATCAACAGTGCACGCTTTAAGAAACCGTCAAGAAATGAGGCGGGTAGGGCTTCTCTATCGACCGGCAGGGGCGCTGATTCTTCAAGCGATGACGGGCACGGGCGTTAATTTGTATCTGCAGGTTTACCTGGGCTTTGACGGGCTTCGCGAGTGGTAAGGTTGCGCCTTTTTTGCGCTTGTACCCTGTGGAGCCTTCATGCATAAACCCACCCCTCGTACTGAATCCCCCAACGCGCTGGCGTTCATCACGCGGTTTTTCGCTGCTGAATCCGCTGGTGGCCTGATCCTGATGGCCGCTGCGCTGGCAGCCCTGATTGTCGCCAACTCGCCGTTGGCGGACGGTTATTTTGCAGCGTTGCATGCCGTGGTCGCGGGGCTGTCGGTTTCGCACTGGATCAACGATGGCCTGATGGCGATCTTCTTCATGCTGGTCGGCCTGGAAATCAAGCGTGAAATGCTGGCCGGCCAGCTTGCATCCTGGAGTCAGCGAGCATTGCCGGGTTTCGCCGCGTTGGGCGGCATGGTGGTTCCGGCGCTTATCTATGTGGCATTCAACTGGGGTCAGCCAGGCACCATCGGCGGCTGGGCCATTCCGGCGGCGACTGACATCGCCTTCGCGCTGGGGGTGTTGTCCTTGCTGGGCAAGCGCGTGCCGCTGTCCCTCAAGATCTTTCTGTCGGCACTGGCGATCCTTGATGACCTCGGCGCGGTGCTGATCATCGCGCTGTTCTACACCAGCGATCTGTCGATCCCCATGCTGCTGGCGGCGTTTGCCACCATTGCCGTACTGGTTGCACTGAATCGACTGGGCGTGAAAAAACTGCTGCCCTACCTGATCATCGGCGCACTGCTGTGGTTCTTCATGCTCCAGTCCGGCATTCACGCCACCCTTGCAGGCGTTGCGCTGGCGCTGTGCATCCCGCTCGGCAAACCCGATGAAGAGGCCAGCTCACCGCTGCTGCATCTGGAAGAGAAACTGCACCCGTGGGTCGCTTTCGCCGTGGTGCCGATCTTCGGCTTTGCCAACGCTGGCGTATCGCTGTCAGGCATCACCGTAGAGAAGCTGGTTGACCCGGTGCCGCTCGGCGTCGCCTTGGGGTTGTTGATCGGCAAACAGGTTGGCATCTTCGCCCTGGCTGCACTGGCCATCCGCGCCGGCCTGGCTCGCTTGCCCGACGGCAGCAACTGGGGTCAGCTTTACGGTGTTGCGGCGCTGTGCGGTATCGGTTTCACCATGAGCCTGTTCATCGGCGCACTGGCCTTCCCCGGCTCACCTGAACTGGTGGACGAGGTCAAAGTGGGTGTGTTGATTGGCTCGGTATTGTCGGCTGCGTTGGGGGTTGTGGTGTTGCGCAGGTTTGGGAAGCAGGGGTGAGTTGGATTTCGCTAGACTAAGAGTGAGGAGTTGTTCAATTCGGGTCGTATAGTGTAGAAAGGTCAGCCGAAAAGTTAAGGGATTTGAGTCTCGTGGTATCACTGGATGAAAAAAAGCTCGATATTGAGCTGAAAAAACTGCAGCTTGAACGAAGAAAGCTGGATCTTGATGAACAGAGAACTTCTCTAGCATTCAAAGGCTATCGCATTGATTTGGTCGCTAAGCTAGCCATTCCTGTTGCCGTTTTGGTACTGGCTGCTGCTACCTACTACACTAACGCCAACAACAATGATGCTCGGATGGCTTTCGACACGAGCAGCAAGAAAAAGGAATTCATGCAAAAGCAGGAAGACCTCTTCATGAAGAGGAGCGATTCGGAGCGGAATCAAGAAGAAAACAAAGCCCGATTTATTCAGAATAATCTAGAGCTTATTACCGATCATACGCCAGAGTCTGAGCAGAAATTTGTGTTGCTTACGAAAGCTGTAATGCCGGCTAGAGACGTCGATGATGTTCTTGAAAAGGCGAGGGCCATCAGAGTCGGTAGCACCATTCGCGAGATTACCGCTGATAAGGCGTCGCCTCTTGACGCGGCCGTCGAATACATCTCAACAGGAAAAAAATTCACTAAGGTCGGAAATTTCGAACAAGCGTTGGTCAACTTTCAAATGGCCAACCTGCTTAACACTTCCAACCCGATGTCTTGGAATTATCAAGCGTATGCGCAGATGCGGACTGACCGTAACGACGAAGCGCTAAAGAGCATCAGTACCGCTATCAATTTAAAGCCTATTGATACCATTGCTCAAAAAATCATTATGATAAATGCAACAAAGATATTGTGTTCCCTAGGGCGCGTAGAGGATGCATTGTCATACATAAACAAAAGTCTCGCCTTGGCACCTGAGCTGCTTAAGGACCTTCGTCAGGATAAAGAATTTAAAAATCGTTGCGGTTTTTTACTGCCCGGCTAGCGGTATGTCGCGATGAGATCAGCATTAGCGGGTGACGCCTGGCTCGGAAAAGAAGGGTGTACTTGTGTTTTGACGCTATATAGGAATGCGCTGAGCAAGCAGCTGAATTGGCCGGTGAGATCCGCAGCACTCGGGGTACCTGCGCAGGGAATGTGATTGCGACTGCCTGATGAATAGAGTAAAGCCAATACCGTCATCCGAGTAGCTACACCGATGTGAAAGGTTCCCTATATACTGGGGATGTCTACCAATCGCTTGCTACGGGGCGCGCCGCTATGGCAGGAACACCTTCAGGTACTGGATCTAAAGATACAGCAGATTCAAACGTGACCGGGGCTTTTGATTTGTAGGTTTGAGTGATCTGAACATAAGAGAAAAAAGGCAGCCTGCCTTTGTTGTCGGGAAGTGTTGCTGCGAATATTCTTGATTCTTAATGTTATCCAGATTGATGCACTTGGCCGATGGAAGTTTTACTCGGGCGAACACTTTCTGAGTGCTGCGAAGAATTATGACTAGGGTCATGTCTACCGTAGGCTCCTCTATAGTATCGGTCGGCCTACATCCTAAATACATTAACATAATGCCAAGAGGGTCATGGTTGGGGCGTTTGCCTTCATGTACATTGGTTCGGCACGCTCGTATCTATTGGAAGAGCGTGCGAAAAACTGTTTCAGCATCGACTGACCAATACCTAGCTCCATTTTTTATCGTGTAGCAAATCGATAGCAACCTGTCCGAGCAGCAACTTTCCTTTATTCAGAAGGTGCTATGAGTTAGTCCGCAAAATGCTGCCCAAAAAAACGCCTCCACTCGGGAGGCGTTAATCTTTACTCAGTACATCACTAAACCATCAGGCCAGATCGAAACGGTCCAGGTTCATCACCTTGGTCCAGGCGGCCACGAAGTCTTTGACGAACTTCTCGTTTGCGTCCGAACTGCCATACACCTCGGAGATCGCACGCAGTTGAGCGTGTGAGCCGAAAACCAGATCTACACGAGAGCCGGTCCACTTCACTTCGCCGGTCTTGCGGTCACGTGCTTCGAAGGTGTCGTTGGCACCCGAAGTCGCTTTCCACTCGACACCCATGTCCAGCAGGTTCTTGAAGAAGTCGTTGGTCAGGGCTTCCGGCTGGTGCGTGAACACGCCGTGTTTGCTCTGCCCGACGTTGGTATTCAAGACTCGCATGCCGCCCAGCAGCACCGACATTTCTGGTGCAGTCAGCGTCAGCAGTTGCGCCTTGTCGACCAGCAGCGACTCAGCCGACACCTTGTAATGGCCTTTCTGATAGTTGCGGAAGCCATCGGCAATCGGCTCAAGGAAGCTGAACGACTCGACATCGGTCTGCTCCTGCGAAGCGTCTGCACGACCCGGCGTGAACGGAACCGTGACCTGCTGGCCTGCGTTTTTCGCTGCCTGCTCCACGCCTGCATTACCGGCCAGAACGATCAGATCGGCGATGGAGACCTTCTTGCCACCCGACTGAGCCGTGTTGAACTCGTTCTGAATGCCTTCAAGGGTCTTCAGTACGCTCGCCAACTGCGCGGGCTGGTTGACCGCCCAGTCCTTCTGCGGAGCGAGACGCAGACGGCCACCGTTGGCACCGCCGCGCTTGTCGGAGCCACGGAAGGTGGAAGCGGCTGCCCATGCGGTCGATACCAACTGCGAGACCGACAGGCCCGACGCGAGAATCTTCGCCTTGAGCGCGGCAACATCCTGATCATCGACCAGCGCGTGATCAACGTCCGGAATCGGGTCCTGCCACAACAGCTCTTCGGCTGGCGTTTCCGGCCCAAGGTAGCGGGCCAGCGGGCCCATGTCGCGGTGAGTCAGCTTGAACCAGGCACGGGCAAATGCGTCGGCCAGTTGCTCAGGGTTGGCCAGGAAGCGGCGCGAGATCTGCTCGTAAGCCGGGTCAAAACGCAGCGCCAGGTCAGACGTCAGCATGCTTGGCGCATGACGTTTGCTTGGGTCATGAGCGTCCGGAATCTTGCCAGCGCCAGCGCCGTTCTTCGGCGTCCACTGATGCGCACCGGCCGGGCTCTTGGTCAGTTCCCAGTCGAACGCAAAGAGGTTTTCGAGGTACTCGTTGCTCCACTGAGTCGGCGTTGAAGTCCAGGTCACTTCCAGGCCGCTGGTGATGGTGTCACCACCTTTGCCGGTGCCAAACTTGTTGGCCCAGCCCAGGCCCTGCAGCTCAAGACCGGCCGCTTCCGGCTCTGGACCGACGTTGTCAGCCGGGCCTGCACCGTGAGTCTTGCCGAACGCGTGGCCACCGGCGACCAGCGCGACGGTCTCTTCGTCATTCATCGCCATGCGACCGAAGGTTTCGCGAATGTCCCTGGCCGAAGCAACCGGATCAGGAACACCTTCCGGGCCTTCCGGGTTCACGTAGATCAGGCCCATCTGCACGGCGGCGAGCGGGTTTTCCAGATTACGTTCGCCGCTAGCGGTACGGCTTTCTTCGTTAGCGTGGTTTTCCGGCTCGGCCACCAGCGTGCCGTCGCCCGGTTGCTGCATTTTCTTCTGCGCGCCGTAGCGCTCTTCGCCACCCAGCCAAGTGGTCTCGGAGCCCCAGTACACATCTTCTTCCGGTTCCCAGACGTCAGGGCGACCGCCGGAAAAACCGAAGGTCTTGAAGCCCATGGACTCCAGCGCAACGTTACCGGTGAGCACGATCAGGTCAGCCCAGGAAATCTTGCGGCCATACTTCTGCTTGACCGGCCAGATCAGACGACGGGCCTTGTCCAGGCTGACGTTGTCAGGCCAGCTGTTGAGCGGCGCGAAGCGCTGCTGACCGGCGCCTGCGCCGCCACGACCGTCACCGGTCCGGTAGGTGCCAGCGCTGTGCCAGGCCATGCGAACGAAAAAAGGACCGTAATGACCGAAGTCAGCCGGCCACCAGTCTTGCGATTGAGTCATGACATCGCGCAGGTCTTGTTTGACCGCTTCGAAATCCAGGCTCTTGAATTCTTTGGCGTAGTCAAAACTCTCGCCCATCGGGTCGGAGAGCGAGGAATGCTGATGCAGAATCTTCAGGTTCAGCTGCTTGGGCCACCAGTCACGGTTGGTCGTGCCGCCGCCAGCAGCGTGGTTGAAAGGGCACTTCGATTCAGTTGACATGCTTGATACACCTTTTTGTCATTTCCATCCGGCTATTCGGTTCACTCTTGAAACCGGACCGCGATGAAGGAACTCAGTAGCACAGGGTTCATACCGGCCGCTCGATCGGGCCGACTCTACAAATACGCCGCGTAGCGCCAATCAGATTGCTACGCTGCTAGCCCACAACGTGCGCAGTAAGCTTGAGCTCATTCTTATCTCCTTATCAGGGCAAAACCGCACGGCCTCCGCCGGTGCTTTTCTAGATTAGCCTTCTTGGTGGATATTTCTAATAGAAAGAACGTTGGGGGGTGATAGGGAGATTTTGGTAGGGGCCTGGATTGGTGTATCTGCGTTGTGCTGTCATCGAAATGCCCGGTCATTCTGCTAGCCTGTCCGGCCATACCGCCTGTAGATCAGAGGCACCCATGATCACGATTAGAACCATGACGATGGACGACTACGACGCCGTCATACAACTCATGAGCAGCACGCCGGGCATCTCGATTCGTGATGCTGACTCACGCGAGTCGACCGCGCGTTATCTGGAGCGGAACCCCGGCATGAGCTTTGTGGCTGAGGCTGAGGGTGTTTTGTGCGGCTGCGTGATGTGCGGGCATGACGGACGCCGCGGTTACCTGCAGCATTTGATTGTGCTGCCTGAGTACCGCCGGCGCGGTATTGCTCATGAGTTGGTCGAACGCTGCCTCGAGTGTCTGGACGCGCTGGGTATTTACAAGTGCCACCTGGACGTAATGAAGAACAATGAGGCGGCAGGGCGTTATTGGCAGGGGCAGGGGTGGACATTGCGGGAGGATATCGATCGATATTCGAACGTGCGGCGGGGCGGCAATGTTTGAGGGAGCCTATGGGCACTACACATGCGTAGGCGCATCAACTGATTGCGTCGCTTGATCCTGCGTCGTCGTGCTGGCAGCGCTCGGTGAAACGACCCTGCCTTCAAAGGCGATACATTTTCTGCCATTGCGCTTGGCGTGATACAGGTTCTCATCGGCCTCTTTCAACAGGTTGTTGAACGTTTCACCTCGCGACAAACTCGCAACGCCGCCACTGAATGAATAGGGCACTTGAGCCGTTTCATCTTTTTGCGCGAGCATCAATAACTGATCCAGAGCCTGTACAGCGTCTGTGGCGTTCGCCGCCGATAAGATCACGCCAAACTCTTCGCCACCCAAACGACCAAAGTTGACCAGCCCCTCTGTGTTTTTGAGGAGTCTCGCAAAACTGATAAGGACATTGTCGCCCACGTCGTGACCATGGGTGTCGTTGATACTTTTGAAGTTGTCCAGGTCAAGCATGGCGAACCATAGCGACGATCTTTCGGCGGACGCCAATGCAGTATTCATACTGGCGACCAGCGCGCGGCGGTTGGGTGCAAGCGTCAGTGTGTCGGTTTCGGCCAGTTCCTGGTAGCGGTCCCGGGCTGTCATGGTCTGCATGATCAGGTTCAGGAAGGTGGCGTTGAGGCAGCCTCCCAGCAAGGTTGAGCTGATCACGAACACATAAAACAGAGGCTCATGGTTGACGCCAACGGCTGCCAGGTCCATTTGCCACATGATTAACCAGATCAGGGTCGCCGTGGCGATGTAATCCATACACTTGACGAAGAATACGCTCATTCCCGTGATGAGCAGGGAGGTCACAACCAGCCCCCACATCGACGCATCCACGCCCGTGCGTTCGATCTGTACCTTGAACAGAAAAGTCAGTGATGTCATGTACATGATGCCGAACAGACGCCACGCCAGTAGGCTGCTGCTGTTTGAAGTGATAATTATCGACAGCGTCGCCCCTGCCAACGCACACCAGATTAATACATCCAGTGATCGATCAATGGACGGATTCAGGCACCAGCTGATAACCCAACTGAAAAGACCGATCAATTGAGACAGCTTCAAGGGCATGAAAATAGAGTTTTTCAGGTTTCTTCTTTGCGGCATGTGCAGTTTTCCATACTTATGCCAGCCAAACCGTTATCGACGGCACACGCCTTGGTCGAGAAGGGTGATGATATATGGCCACTATACGTGATTGTCAGGTGCCCGTGATGGCCGCTGGTCCTGCCATGGGCGGGGAGGCGCGGGCGTGGCTGGATGAGGGTAGGGCAGAGGTCATTTCGATCTACAATTGCTTGCGCATGGGTACGCATGCCAAATGTAGCCCCGCTGTATTTATCCGTGAGCGGAACGCAGGCTCAAGCGTTGGAGTTGCCGCCATGCGTGAGTTAGAAAGTGCCATCACAAGGTTCATGGCGTTACAAAATGCTTAACCAGCCCCATACGTTTGTAAAGCAAAGGGAGATGAGACTTTGAAAATTCCATGGAGGCGTGAGCGCTTGAAATCGTAAGCGTAAAGTGAGCTGTTTAAAAATGGCACATTAGAATAAATAAGGCGATACCCGTTATATCGATCTATAGAACCTGCTTGCCTGAAACATTATCGTCTAAAAGCGAGTGTCCGGTTTCTACCTGTCATCATGAATTTAATCGGTTTGCGTTGCTAAAGATTAGTTAATGGCTAAGCTCAACTATCATGATCGACACTTGAGCGCTACACCCCTCACTCTGAGGGGCGGCGTCGTATTTCTGACTGTAATTGTGACAGTGCTTTTATAACGTCTTACGCAGCCGCTTGTGCGCATTTAATTATAAGGATATTTTCATGAGTCTTAAGAGATCTTCCAGGATCAAACTGTTGTCAGCGCAAGTGGGGCTGGATTCATTGGCTGCGCAGGCGTTGACATCCCCCGCAGCCTTCCGCAAAAAACTATCGACGAGTGGTTTATCATTCCGTGAGATCGATGAGCTGTATGAATCAGCCCGTGAGGAGCGGGATGCGGCGCTCATTTACGAGAAGTGCTTGCTGGCTCGATCCTCTCCATTGCTGAAAAACGCAGTGCGTTTGGGTGTCAACCATCAGGGCGCATCGTTACGTGATTATGAAGAGCAGTTTGGTAATCGCGCCAGTACCTATACCTCACCAGGTTCTGTGTCATCAATGTTCTCACCGGCGGCCTACCTTTCGGCTCTCTACCGGAATGCTTGCGGCTTGTACCCGGAAGAGTCGCCTTATCACATTGATAAGCGCCGGTCCGACCTGAAGGGGTTATTACTCAGCCAGAGCAATATGAGCAAGGAGGTTTCTGCCCTCTCGCTCTCGAACGAGGTGCTGATGACCTTGGCTGGCGAATCGCGGAAGCTGGAGGGAGGCGAAGAGGATCAGGATTCGGTATTGGAATGGCTTTCTACGTATCGACTTAGTGCCTCTACCCCGTATCACCACCCCCATGCACGCCTGCGCCAGAGTCGGATACAGAAGGACCCCAAGTTCAAACAGTTAGCGGCCAACCCTCGGGTAACGGGTTTGTTCTCAGGGGCTACTATGGCGGGAATGGCCTTTGATATTCCCCCTGAGTTGTACAGGATTCTGACAGAGGAGATCACTGAAGAAAATGCTGAGGCATTATACTCTAGTAACTTTGGAGACTTGCCAGCGGACTACTTGCTGAGCCCGCAGGGGGTGCGTAGTTATTACGGCCTTAGTGATGAGGAGGTGGCGCTATTTGTCGGTGAGACGCAAGGAGGAGTTGGGGTCGGAGAATATATTGATGATAGGCTGACAGTAGTGTTGGGTGAAAAGGTTTACCGTTTGCAGAAGACCTTCAGTACGGATTTAAACTTTTGCTGGCTGTTTCCTAAGGCGAATGGAGGATTTCAAGTTGAGTTCAATTTCTTTACTAAATATCAAGATGGGGAAATGGTCGGATTACGGATAACTAAAGATGGTTATGATGGTGATGTGCTTTACGATAATAATAATGGGCCGGATCATGAGGTCGGCGTAACTTACGTAGTTACTATACCCTCAGATATACCGGAGGGTGAACTTTCTATTATGTTGATTAGGTATAATCCTGTCAGTAACGGCTATATACCTTCTTCGGTTGGTTATAGTGTTTCTGTTATGCCGAAGTCTGAGAGTTATATTCTGAAATTGAACAAGGCCATCCGTCTATGGCGTGCCACTGGCCTCCATCCTCACGCCTTGGAAACCATCGTCAATAGCGTTAATCCCAATCAGATCACTGATTTGACATTGCAGCTTATTTTCCAGGTCCAGCGCTGCGTACAGCGTTATGGCGTTGAGCCTGAAGAAGCCCTGGTCCTGTGCGGAGGGTTGCTGTCCCGATATGGTCGTGACGATAACCAAAGCCTGTTTGATCAGGTATTTAATAGTCCGCCGCTAAATGGCGAAACCTTCGCAACGTCCACGACCCGAATAAACTTGCTGCCGGTTAACGCTACCGACCACAGTGTTGAAAAAACTGTTTTGAAGCGCGCGTTCAACGTTGATGACGTTGGGCTGTTTGCGTTGCGTAGAATTTTTGACAACACCGAATCTTCAGGCGCCTTCACTCTTAATCTCAAAAGTTTGTCAGCGATGTACTCCCTAAGTCGCTGGGCCCAGCTGCACGCGTTAAGTGTGACGGAGCTAGAACAATTATTGAAGGCAGCTGGCTTGCCCAGACTCACCTCCGAACTAGAGAATACTCAGCTGTGGTCAAGCTGGTTGCAAAAGGTCGACAGCCTGACACAGTGGCTTAACGCCCGAAAACTGTCCGTCGCCGCCCTTGAGTTGCTGACGCGCCCGACGTTTACGCAGTCAGCTACGACCGAAATCTCGGCCTTAGTGGACGCACTTAACGACGTGGTAAGTGCCAATCCTGACGCCAGTGCCCTGGAAACGCGTATCCCCCTTCTTGCCCCCGTTTTGGTTTCGTCTCTCGCGCTACCGTCCGCCGCAGTGGCTGAATCGGTTCTTGATTGGGCCAATGGCCTCCAGCCCGCTGAGTGGACCGTGGATCAATTCTGGGACGGCGCTGCAACCGAAGACGCGAAGGTCGTTGCCTTTTGCTACGGACTGGCGCAATTGGCGTTGATTTATCACGCCACAGGTATCAATCCTCAGGCCTTTTCATTGTTTGTAGCCAGCCCTGCTCGGCTCTTGGGGCCTGTACCAGAGGCTGTGGTGTTGCCGCGTGCTTTGGCAACGGTACAAGCGCTCTGCAACTTTAGTGCCTGTCTAAAAAGCCTGGGTGATGGTGCGTCTACCTTGCTGGCAGCCTTTGTGGCGGACACCTTTACCCCGGCCGATCTTGCCATTGCGCTGAATGAAGAGGCGACAAGGTTCGAGCAGGCTGCTGAGCAAGCATGTGTCAACGCTCAAGCAGCTTCAGACATACAGCTGAGTGCTTGGTCGGAGATCGAGGCGGTGTTGCAGTGGGCGGCGTTGAGCGCCGCCTTTGGTGTGACACCCGTGAATATCGGGGAGCTTCTTGCGCTGAACTATGCAGCAGATAATCAGCCGGCATGGGACGACTGGGTGCGCGTTGCAGATGCGTTCTCAGCCGGACTATCGCAAAACGAGACGAAAGGCATGGAGGACGCTTTGGCCTCCGGACTCAGCGCCGCCCTATGTGGTTATCTGCTCAAGTCCGGGATGACTGCCCAGTTGGCAAATAGCTCTCGTGAAGGGCTCTATCAATATCTGCTTTTGGACAACCTTAACGGGCCACAGGTGATGACCTCTCGGGTGGCTGAAGCCATCGTGAGCCTGCAGACCTTTATACAGCGGACCTTAAGTGCCGCCGAGTCACAAGGTACCGTAGACAAGGCGGCAGTGACGGGGCAATTCTTTACCGACTGGGAGCGGTATAACCAGCGCTACAGCACCTGGGCTGGCGCGGCGAAGTTAGTCTATTACCCGGAGAACTATGTCGATCCCACGGTGCGTCTGGGCCAAAGCGGCATGATGAATACGATGCTGCAAACGTTGGGGCAGGCGCAACTCAATACCGATACGGTCGGGGACGCATTCAACACCTACCTCAACAGTTTTGAGGAGGTGGCCAATCTCAGGGTGATCAGTGGCTATCACGACAACCTGGATGTTCACGAGGGAAAAACCTACTTCATTGGTACTAACCAGAGCGAGGTGCGTGAATTCTACTGGCGCAGCGCGGACGAAGGCCGGCGCAGTGAAGATGGGCAATTAGCGGCAAACGGCTGGACCGACTGGCGCAAGATAGAGTGTGCCGCACAGCCGTGGGGAGATTGTATTCGGCCAGTGATTTACAAATCGCGTCTGTATCTCTGCTGGCTGGAGCGAAAAGACGTTACTCCATCTAAAACGTACCGTGCGCTTGATAATACAGGGGTGTTTGAGTACGCCATCAATATTTCCTACCTACGTTATGACGGTAATTGGACGTCACCGAAAATAATTGATGTTACCGAGGATGAAAATGGCTTCGCGGATGGGGGTAAGCCGCCAGGGATTTATTGCACTAGTTTTGACGCAGAAACAACGATGGCAGTGCTGCTCTATAAAAAAGAAGATAATTATATAGATCAACTGCCGGTTCAAGCGGATATGCGTTTAGTCTACATCTATGAAGATATGACGTCGGGTCAAGCGCAAAGCTCCGCTGAAACTTTTCTTTCGTCTATGCAGTATGAGCTTGATACCGCTACGGAAAGCATCATAAATAATAAGTATACTCAAGGGTTTAGTGTGGGCGGTGAATCAGCAGGCTTTGGATATCCAGGCGGTTATAAGTTTGAATATTGGCCTGGAAGTTATACAGTCGATACAAATGGGTCTGGTTCTGATGTGCTACTTTCCATACATAAGAGGTTAAAGATTTTACCAATAATGCCCTATGTGTTAAGCGAGCTGTGTAAGCATTATAGTTTGTTGGCTGAAACACCTTTTTTTCACGTCTTGCAATCTGACGACGACAGAGTATGGTTCGTAAGGCAGGGAGGAAAGATATACTTGGCGACCAGTATTGCTTTAACTATAGGATTCCCCCTTGCTTTGCGGGTCCATTATAATGATGTGCATGTAACGCTGTTAGTTCGTGAGGGTGCTATTACTAATCTTGCTTTTGTATTTGCGGTTTACAATGATCCATATCCTGACTCGGTGCTCAGTCCGAGCACCGATGGTGCCACTGTAAGGTTGAGATGGGCTGTCGGTAGTTATGCGTTCTATACGCCGCCTCAGTTGATGGTTAATCCCAGTTATCCTATTCTGCCCGAAAATGTTCAATTAAGTGTTTTTGATGGCAAAGAGTGTCAGGTTTTTCTGGCCAAAGATCATGTGGATCCTCTTCCTCCATTTGATGTAAATGGGATGATTTTTGATTTTAATGTTAGTGACATTCGGATTGGTAAAGACTGGGGGGCCCTTCCCTCCCATGATTTGGTGTTAACTGTCAGGATTAGCGAGGGAAATAGCGATCGTATGGAGTGGGGAATTCCTCTAACTCGAAATGTCTCTAATGCAAAAAACATCATCAGAATAAAAAACACCGCTGGAAAAGCCCAGTACATGGAGGTTGATGCTTATCGCACGCGCCTCAACACACTGTTTGCTCGCCAGTTGGTAGAGAGAGCTGCTGCGGGTATTGATACTATTCTTAGCTACGAGACACAAGAGATTCAGGAACCTCAGCTGGGCGAAGGTTTTTTCGTGACTCTTAATTTGCCCGTCTATGACCAGGCGCAACACGGCGATGAGAAATGGGTAAATATTTATTATCAATCATTTGCTGAGGTTGATGATAATTATCTCGCGTGGTCGGGAAATCTTAGTGATCAGGATATAACGCCAGTGGAACTATTTGTTCCATGCCCTGATCGCGGATGGTTTGTACCGTCGGATATTCATTTGCGGATACAGTATCAAGGTGCAGACTTCAACAAAGTTAATGACCAAAGTATTTGGATCGGTTACGTACCTAACGTTAGGGCTGTCGATATCGCGAGACCCGGGCTCACGTCGCCTCTTGCTCCGCATATTGTCCACAGCGTTACGGGGAGTGATAGTAGCACCGTGCCGATGGACTTCTCAGGCTCCAACGCCCTCTACTTCTGGGAGCTGTTCTACTACACCCCAATGATGTCGGCGCAACGCTTCCTGCAAGAACAACAGTTCACATTGGCTGATCAATGGTTGCGCTATGTGTGGAGCCCGTCGGGTTATGTTGTTCGCGGTCAGCATGTCGACCGTCACTGGAACGTGCGCCCACTCCAAGAGGACACCAGTTGGAACGACTCCCCACTCAAAGCCGTAGATCCTGATGCCGTGGCGCAAAACGACCCTATGCATTACAAGGTCGCTACCTTCATGCGGGCGTTGGATTTGCTTAGTGCTCGAGGCGACTCTGCCTACCGTAAGCTTGAGCGAGATACCCTCACTGAGGCGAAAGTCTGGTACAGCCAGGCTCTGAACCTGCTGGGTGAACAGCCCTACATCCGCGCTAATGCGCTATGGACTGAGCCATCGCTAGGCGAGGCATCTTCTGAGGTGTTGGCTGGGCAACACTTGACCGTGTTGAGCTTACTGCGCGCGGGGAGAGTCCAAACCCTTAAGGCTCAGGCATCTACAAACAAGGACGCTGCGAGCTCATTGTTTCTGCCTGAAATCAACGATGTAATGCAGGGGTACTGGTTAACGTTGCGCCAACGCATGTACAACTTGCGGCATAACTTAACGCTGGACGGCCAACCACTACTGTTACCGCTGTTTGCCAAGCCTGCAGATCCGAAGGCGCTGCTCAACGCTGCTGTGGCTGCTGAAAGCGGTGGAGGGTCTGCGTTACCTGAAACAACATTTCTGCCTTTGTGGCGCTTTGAACCGATGCTCGACAGTGCTCGGGGTTTGGTATTCCAGCTCATACAGTTCGGTAATGCTGTCCAGAGTGTGCTTGAGCGCCAGGATGCAGAGTCGTTGAGTGCATTGCTGCAAAATCAAGGTACTGAGCTGATGGCTAGCACTATCCAGGTGCAAGAAAGCACGCTCAGAGAGCTGGAGGCTGAAAAAGCGGTCCTTTCTCGTACCAAAGACAGTGCCCAGCGACGATTTGACAGTTACTCCCGCTTATATGATGAAGACCTAAATGCTCGCGAGCGCCTGTCTCTAGATGTACAAAAAAGCGCAAAATCGCTTGCTACCGGAGCAAAGATGGTACACATGACGGCTGCTGCTTTGGATCTTGCGCCTAATATCTTTGGGCTGGCCAATGGCGGTATGAACTTTGGTGCTATCGGCAACATAGCGGGTCTTGGCATTACCATAGACTCCGACGGCTTGATGATGGACAGTTCCCGCATTACACAGGAAGAGATGTACCGTCGCCGGCGTGAGGAGTGGGAGATCCAACGCAGCAACGCAGAAGGTGAGATCCATCAGATTGAGGCTCAGCTGGCGGCTCTGGATGTACGGAGAGAGTCTGCTGAACTGCAGAAAACTCATCTTGAGATGCAACAAGGGCAAGCACAGGCGCAGTTGGACTTCCTTCAAACCAAGTTCAGTAATAGCGCTCTTTACAGCTGGCTGCGTGGTCGTTTGGCAACCATTTACTTCCAGTTTTACGACCTGGCGGTGTCCCGCTGCCTGATGGCCGAAAAGGCGTGGCACTGGGAGAGTGGTAAGAGCGATACCTACATTCGCGGTGGTGGATGGCAGGGCACCTGGGCCGGACTTACCTGTGGCGAAGGGCTTATGCTCAATCTGGCGCAGCTGGAAAGCGTCCGGATGAAGTGGTCTCAACGTGCTCTTGAAGTCACACGCACTGTTTCGCTGGCTGATTTCTACCGCAACACATTGGTAGACGGTGATGAATTTGAGCTGTCTGCCGCAGTGTTGGCGTTACTGAACGAGGGTACGCCTCCAGGTGCCAGTGCCGAGCGTGTCATGCTGGACGGAAGTGGCGCGCTAACGGTTTCAATTAACCTTGAGGATCTGCATATATTTGATGACTACCCCAGTGAGCTGGGAGATCAACGCCGAATCAAGCAGGTCAGCGTATCGCTGCCGGCCCTGTTGGGACCTTATCAGGATGTTCAGGCAGTACTCAATTACACCAGCAGCGAGAGCATTTTGCCGCCGGGTTGCGACCATGTGGCAATCTCGCGAGGCGTGAATGACAGCGGGCAGTTTCAAACCGATTTTAATGATCCGCACTGGTTACCGTTTGAAGGCGTAAATATCGACGAGGGCAGCATGATACTCCGCTTCCCGCAGGCCAAAACGAAACAGAGGGCGCTGCTGGAAAGCCTGAACGATATCATTTTGCACATTAACTACACTATCCGCTCTTCATAGTCTCCCTGGCTGGATCCGCCTGAAGGGGCGGGTCCTTCTGGAGAGCATATGAGTGCCCGGTTTTCATGGTATCGCCGCATGCCAGTGCTCCATGGGTCATCCTTCGCGATGCTAGCGGCTTTGCGTGTCCGCTTCCAAAATCCAGTACCAGATGCACTGGGGTACTATTTGGAACGCCAAAATCAATAGGACTCACAAAGCCTGTATTTTCTGAATTTCAGGCACAAAAAAAGACGCCCTAGGGCGTCTTCATTTGTAATTTGGTGGAGCCGGGGGGATTTGAACCCCCGTCCGCCAGTACTCCGCTGTCGGTACTACATGCTTAGCCGTGTCTATTAAGTTAACCCTCAGCGACCCGACGGGCAGGGTGCTTTGGGCGAGTTGCGTAAGTTTTAGTCGCTTCGTCCGCAACGTACTAGGCGACGATCCTGTTCTATATGACAATCATTTCGGGTTTACAGGCATCCCCTGATGATTGCTGGAGCCGAAGCTACCAGAAGGAAGGCTAGCACCGCTTACGCGGCGAGAGCGTATTCCCCGTAGGTTTCGTCATTGGCAACTATAGAAAGTTGCAACAGTGGATTTACGAGTTCTGTTACCAACTCGGCATGCACCTAAAGTTTCATCACCGGCGTCGAATCCAAATCGGCCCCGAGATTGCTTTCGCAATCGCTGGGGCGGAGTGTACGCCGTTTGGCGTGGCACGTCGACCCGTTTGCTGCAATCGATCAGGTCAGCCCTGCAGGCTGACCTGATCGAAGGTGTTACTTGGTGCCTTCGCTGCCCGAACCAGTGTTTTTCAGCGAGGTGATCACTTTGGTGGTGATCTCGACGCATTTTTTCTCATCGTTCTGAGCCTGGGCCGCTTTGGCGTTCTTCTCGGTGGTTTCGAGCATGGTCTTGTTTTCAGGGCTCAGGTTGGTACCGGAAGAGGCCTGAGCATTTTCAATGGTCTTGATGTTCGCTGCGCACAAATCATCGGCGGCGAAGACTGGCGAAGCCAACAGGGCAGCGCTGAGGAACAATCCAGTGAGGGCGGTACGCTTCATGTGTCTCTCCTTATAACCTGTGGACTCGGTATGGCCGGTCTTTGACGCCGTCGCCCGAGGGTTTTAAAGCCCGTTAATTGTCAGGGCCTAAAGGATTGACTGTGTTGTAACGCAGGCGTTCTATTTATTTTCGGACACATGTGAAAAAGCCACATCGTGCCGTTAAGGCACCAAAATGGGGCGATGTTCGCGTAAAGGTTATGATCATGTTGCAACGGGAAGGGAAGTCAGTGACGTGAAACATTAAGGCGCCCAGTGCCTGAATCAATGCATTGGGCGCCTGGCGAGGTCTAGTCGTCCTTGCCTTTCGAGCGAACGGCGCGCTGCAGCTCACGGTCCGAATCGCGTTCGCGTTCGGTGTGGCGCTTGTCGTATTCCTTTTTACCCTTACCCAAAGCAATTTCGCACTTGATCAAGTGCTGCTTCCAGTAAATGGAAAGGGCCACGCAGGCATAGCCTTTCTGCTGAACCGAAGAGGTGAGCTTTTCGAGCTCGCGCTGGTTCAGTAGCAGTTTACGGGTGCGTGTCGGGTCAGCGATGACGTGCGTGCTGGCAGTCTTGAGAGGCGTGATGTGGCAACCCATCAACCATGCCTCGCCGTCCTTGAGCAGCACATAACTGTCGACCAGCTGTACCTTGGTGGCACGCAGGCTTTTTACTTCCCAGCCAGACAGGACCAGACCGGCCTCGAACTTGTGTTCGATGAAGTAATCGTGACGCGCTTTCTTGTTTTGCGCGATGGTCCCTGTAGGGTGTTGCTTGAGCTTAGCCATAGGGGGCGCATTATAGGGAGTTGCATCAATGTCGGCTACGGGAAAGCGCGTGCTTGAGCACAAAGGTTGAATCCCGGACAATGCGCGATCTTTTTTGGCTGGGCTTTCAATAATGTCGACGGACAAGGTTTCGGTCCACGGTAGCTGGGCGAGTCGCTGGGTGTTCATCCTGGCTGCCACCGGTTCCGCCGTGGGGCTGGGCAGTATCTGGAAATTCCCGTACATGGTTGGCGCCTATGGCGGCGGCGCGTTCGTGCTGGTTTTTCTGGCGTGTATCGCGCTGATCGGTATCCCGGTCATGATCGCCGAGACGCTGATTGGCCGTCGTTCGCGGCTTAGCCCGGCGAATGCGCTCAAGACCCTGGCGGTCGAGGCGGGGCATTCGGCGCGCTGGTCCTGGGGGGCGTTCGCCGGGATGATCACGGCGCTGCTGATTCTCTCCTTTTATAGTGTGGTGGGCGGCTGGTCGCTGGATTACCTCATCGACATGGGGCGTGGCGATTTTCAGGGTGTGTCGCCGGATCAGGTAGGTGCCTATTTTGGCGCGGTCATCGCTGATCCATGGCGCCTGATCCTCTGGCATACGATCTTCATGCTGCTATCGGCGGTGGTGATCGGCAAGGGGGTCGAGGCCGGTCTGGAGAAAAGTCTGCGCATCATGATGCCGATGCTGTTCCTGCTGATGCTGGCGCTGTTGGGCTATAGCCTGACCACCGGGCACTTCATGGAAGGCGTGCATTTCATGTTCGACTTCAATCCCGACAAGGTGCTGGATGGACTGCTGCCGGCGATGGGGCATGCGTTCTTCTCCTTGAGCGTCGGTGTCGGCTCGATCATGGTGTACGGTGCGTACATGACCAAAGGCGCGTCGATCAGCACGACGGTGGTCGGCATCGCATTGCTCGACACCTTCGTTTCGCTGTTGGCGGGGCTGGCGTTATTCCCTATCGTGTTTGCCGCAGGTCTGAACCCGAGTGAGGGGCCTGGCCTGATGTTCGTCACATTGCCTTACGCATTCGGTAATGTGGCGTTCGGTCAGTTGATGGGCGTCGTATTCTTTGTGCTGGTGGCTGTGGCGGCATGGAGTTCAGCGATTTCGTTGCTTGAGCCGATGGTCGCGTATCTGGTCGAACGCACCCGCATTCGTCGCGCCTGGGTAACGTTCTGGCTGGCATTTACCTGCTGGTTCGTGGGCCTTGGAACGGTGTTCTCGTTCAATATCTGGCAGAAAGCCAAGTTCTTCGTGAACGATGGGGGCGTATTCCACCTCTATCAGTGGGGCGCATCGAATGGCCTGGACTTCTTTGGCGTCATCGATTTCTTCACTTCGCGGATCATGTTGCCGCTGGGTGGATTGTGTTTTGTGGTATTCGCAGGTTGGGTGATGGGCCGTGAGGCGGTGCGCGATGAGTTGTCGATTCGCAGCCCGCTGCTTTTCAACCTGACCTTCTTTTTGATGCGCTACGTGGCGCCGCTCGGCATTCTTGTGGTGTTTGCCGCTCAGCTCTGGAAATAACGCTCATATGACTACGCATATACAACGTTCTGCGCTTTTGCCCTATCCGGCCCGGTTTCTTTATGACTTGGTCAATGACGTGGCTCATTACCCCCAGTTTCTGCCGTGGTGTTCTTCAGCTACCGTGCTTGAGGCCAGCGATGAACAGATGCGCGCCAGCCTGGAGATCGCCAAGGGCGGTCTGAGTCAGAAATTCATGACGCGCAACACGCTGATTCCCGGTGAATCGATTGTGATGGATTTAATCGAGGGGCCGTTTGAACAGTTTCACGGTGTCTGGACCTTCAAGCCGCTGGGCGAAAAGGCCTGCAAGATCAGCCTGGACCTGTCTTTCGATTACGCTGGCACGATTGTTCGCGCGACCTTGGGGCCGCTGTTCAATCAGGCGGCCAATACGCTGGTGGATGCGTTCTGTCAGCGAGCGAAAGAGTTGCATGGCTGAGGCGTCGATTCAGGTCGAAGTGGTGTATGCCACCGCGCAGCGTCAGGTGCTGATGACAGTCGATGTTCCGATCGGCTCGTCAGTGCGTGAAGCGTTGGCGCTCAGCGGTATGAGCCGGGCGTTTCCCGAGCTGGACCTGGCTCAATGTGCTGTTGGCATCTTCGGTAAAGTGGTGGCGAATCCTGCCGCGCGGCTGCTGGAGGCTGGCGAGCGGATTGAAATCTATCGCCCGCTGTTGGCCGACCCCATGGAGATCAGACGCCTGCGTGCGGCCAAAGCGCGTGAGAAAAGAGCGCTGCCAGGCTGAACATCGGCTGAAAGAAACGCACAAAAAAGCCCGGCATGCCGGGCTTTTTGCTGAGCGTCTGGGGACTAGCGGTTGTTGGTGTCCAGAGGCTCTTGGGTCGGGACCGGTACAGTCTCGACGCTGTCCACGTCTTTCTGGATGGTATCCAGCAGCGAGCCAGGTTTGGCTGGTTCTTCCGGCTTCTGCTGCGGCTGATTCTCTACCGGAGCAGTGCCGTCAGTGCCTTTGCCGAGGATGGCTTCATCGCGGCTGACGCCTGGCATGAAGTCACCGGACAGGCTGACGAGCTGGTCATTGCCGTTGAATATCAGGCTGACACGTTCCTGCTGGCGTTCACCGCCACCGGGCTGCAGGCTATACAGGTAATCCCAACGATCGGCGTGGAAAGTGTCGGTCAGCAGGGGGTTGCCCATGATAAACCGTACTTGCCGCCGGGTCATTCCGGGGCGCAACTGGTCTATCATGTCCTGCGTGACGACATTACCCTGCTGGATGTCGATTTTGTAAACCCCGGGGAATGAACAACCGGCGAGTGCGAGCAGTCCCACGAAGGTGAAACTGGTTAGCAAGAGCTTGGTGTTTTGCATCGGTGGGCGACTTCCACTATCTTGGCTGGGACAACGTAAACCCCGATCATACCTGCATTAAGAGAAGCTGCGAAGCAGCGTCTGCGAGAAAGCTGACCATGGTTGAAAATAGCGAACTACGTAAAGCAGGACTCAAGGTAACTCTGCCTAGGGTCAAAATACTCCAAATGCTCGATTCTGCCGAGCAACGCCACATGAGTGCCGAGGATGTTTACAAGGCGCTGATGGAGGCTAGCGAGGATGTTGGCCTGGCCACGGTCTACCGTGTCCTGACCCAGTTTGAAGCCGCCGGATTGGTGGTTCGCCACAATTTCGATGGTGGTCATGCTGTGTTCGAGCTGGCTGATGGCGGCCATCATGACCACATGGTCAACGTGGAATCAGGTGAGGTGATCGAGTTCTTCGACGAAGAAATCGAGAAGCTTCAAAAGGCGATTGTCGAAAGGCACGGCTTTGATCTGGTGGACCACAATCTGGTGCTCTACGTCCGTAACAAAAAGGCGTAACACCTTGCGACAAAGGCGACCTCGGGTCGCCTTTGTGCTTTCTATCGCTCAGTTTTTAGCCGTCACGACCATCTTTTTGGCGTGAGCCAGCGATTCCTTGGTCAGATCGATACCGCCCAGCATTCTTGCGACTTCTTCTATGCGCTCGGTCTTGGTGAGTTTCGAGACGGCGGTGCGTGTTGCCTCGTTGTCCCTGACCTTGTGCACAAACAAATGCTGATGACCTTGCGCTGCAACCTGCGGCAGGTGGGTCACGGTCATGACCTGGCCGCGCTCGCCCAGTCGACGCAGCAACTGGCCCACGATTTCAGCAGTCGGCCCGCCGATCCCAACGTCCACTTCATCGAACACCAGGGTTGGCACGCGTGACGTCTGCGCGGTGATGACCTGAATCGCAAGGCTGATGCGTGACAGCTCACCGCCCGATGCGACTTTCGCCAGCGCTTTCAGGGGCTGGCCGGGGTTGGCGCTGACCAGCAGTTCTACCTGTTCCAGACCGTGAGGAAGCGGGTCGGCACTGGCGTTGGGTTTCAGCTCGATATGAAAGCGCCCGCCCGGCATGCCGAGGCGATGAATCTCCTGTTCGACCGCGCTGGCCAGTCTGGTGGCGGAGGTGCTGCGCAAGTCGCTCAGCTCACGGGCCTTTTCCTGGTAATGCCGAGCGAACGCCTGAACTTCATGCTGCAAGCGCTCGATTGATTCGTCATTGGCGTTCAATGTCTCGATTTCATCCAGCAGCTTCTGTTGCAGCGTTGCGACTTCGCCTGGCTGGATGCGGTGCTTGCGCGCCAGTGTGTAGATGGCATCCAGCCGTTCTTCAAGTTGCTGCAGTCTGGCCGGGTCGGCGTCGAAATGATCCAGAAAGCGATTCAGCTCGCCAACGGCTTCTTCTACCTGAATCTGCGCGCTGGACAACAGGCCCGTGGCTTCGCTCAAGGCTGACGGCGAGTGATCCACGCTGCCGAGACGATGCAGGCTGGCGGTCAGGGCGTTGAGCACATTGCCGGAATCACTTTCGCTGCATTGTTCTACGACCTGACGGCAGATGCTCAGCAGGCTTTCTGCGTTGGTCAGGTCCTTGTGTTCCTGTTCGAGTTGCTCCAGCTCGTTTTCGCCCAGGCTCAGGCTTTCCAGCTCTTCAAGCTGATAACTGAGCAACTGATGGCGTGCACGCTGTTCGTCGCCGGAATTGGAAAGGCGTTCCAGCTCCTGCCGCGTCTGTCTCCAGCGCTGGGCGGCAAGGTGTACCTGACGAGCCAGGTCGGTCGCGCCAGCGTATTCGTCCAGCAGGCGTCGGTGGGTGTCGGTCTTGAGCAGTGACTGATGCTCATGCTGGCTGTGAATGTCGATGAGCAGTTCGCCCAGCGCTTTCAGGTCGCCTTGGGGGCAGGGCGAGCCATTGATATAGGAGCGCGACCGGCCTTCTGCGGTAATGACTCTCCGCAGGATGCACGGACCGTCGTTGTCCAGATCGCGCTCTTTCAGCCAGGCCTCTGCCTCGGGAATGTCGCCCAGGTCAAAGGTAGCGAGGATGTCCGCCTTGTCGGCGCCCGGCCTGACCACGCCGCTGTCAGCGCGGTCGCCCAGTGTCAGCCCCAGAGCGTCGAGCATGATCGACTTGCCAGCGCCGGTTTCGCCGGTGATGACGCTCATGCCCCGATCCAGTTCCAGATCAAGGTGTTCGACGATGGCGTAGTTGTGTACGGAAAGGTGCACCAGCATTGAGCGGCTCCCGGGCTGTTTGTCTGGTTATTTATACAGTGTTTTATTTGCTGCTGACAATGCTTTGCCTTAGCTCGATTTGATTGGTCGTTACTGTTTTTTAGTCGCTGTTGTGACGAAGCGCGAGTTTCTTCGGGGCTGAATCCGGATTTTTTGTCAGGGAATACGTATCTCGATCACGCAGGCCCCTTGAACCGGGAAAATCCGATCCCATATAGGTGGGCAGAAGCGCGAGTCGGGATCGCGGACGTTTTTAGAGGAGAACATTTATGGCTGACGAACAGAATCTGGATGCGCAGGCTCAGGATCAGGCTGCCGAGGCAGGTACGGGTGAAGAATTGACAACCCGCGTGCAGGTGCTCGAAGAGCAGCTGGCTGCCGCGCAGGACCAATCCCTTCGAGTGGCTGCGGATCTGCAGAATGTCCGCCGCCGCGCCGAACAGGATGTTGAAAAGGCTCACAAATTTGCGCTGGAAAAATTTGCCGGTGATCTGCTGCCGATCATCGACAGCCTGGAGCGAGGGCTCGATCTGTCCAGTCCGGACGACGAGAGCATTCGCCCTATGCGCGAAGGCATCGAGCTGACCTTGAAGATGTTTCAGGACACCCTCAAGCGTTATCAGCTCGAAGCCATTGATCCACATGGCCAGCCGTTCAGTGCCGACCGGCACCAGGCAATGGCCATGCAGGAAAGTGCAGATGTAGAGCCCAACACGGTGCTCAAGGTGTTTCAGAAGGGTTATCAGCTTAATGGTCGCCTGTTGCGCCCGGCCATGGTTGTGGTCAGCAAGGCACCGTCGCCTGCAACGCCGTCAATTGACGAGCAGGCTTGAAATCAGCTGTAAGGCCCCCATTTAAAGGTCAAGCGTTTAAGAGCTACCGCAATCTGTAAACGCAATTGCGGCAACCACATTCAAATTTTGCAAGTTTCGGGAGAGTCAAGATGGGCAGAATTATCGGTATCGACCTGGGGACTACCAACTCCTGCGTCTCCATTCTGGAAAACGGTAACGTCAAGGTTATTGAAAACGCCGAAGGCACTCGCACCACGCCTTCGATCGTTGCTTATGCCAATGACGGTGAAATTCTGGTAGGTCAATCCGCCAAGCGTCAGGCTGTGACCAACCCGCATAACACGCTGTACGCGGTAAAGCGTCTGATCGGCCGCAAGTTTGATGAGCAGGTTGTTCAGAAAGACATCCAGATGGTCCCTTACAAGATCGTCAAGGCCGACAACGGTGATGCCTGGGTTGAAGTGAATGGCCAGAAAATGGCACCTCCTCAGATTTCCGCTGAAATCCTGAAAAAGATGAAGAAGACTGCCGAAGACTACCTCGGCGAAGCGGTTACCGAAGCGGTCATCACCGTTCCGGCCTACTTCAACGACAGTCAGCGTCAGGCGACCAAGGATGCTGGCCGTATTGCCGGTCTGGACGTCAAGCGCATCATCAACGAACCGACCGCAGCCGCTCTGGCTTACGGTATGGACAAGGCCAAGGGCGACCACACTGTCATCGTTTATGACCTGGGTGGTGGTACGTTCGACGTCTCGGTGATCGAGATCGCTGAAGTGGATGGCGAGCATCAGTTTGAAGTGCTGGCAACCAACGGTGACACCTTCCTCGGTGGTGAGGACTTCGACATTCGTCTGATCGATTACTTCGTCGACGAATTCAAGAAAGAAAGCGGCATGAACCTCAAGGGTGATCCGCTGGCAATGCAGCGTCTGAAAGAAGCTGCCGAGAAAGCCAAGATCGAGCTGTCGTCCAGCACTCAGACCGAAGTCAACCTGCCGTACATCACTGCAGACGCTTCCGGTCCAAAGCACCTGGTCGTGAAAATTTCGCGTTCCAAGCTGGAATCGCTGGTTGAAGACCTGGTTCAGCGCACCATCGAGCCTTGCCGCATGGCGCTGAAAGACGCCGGTATCGACATCAGCAAGATCAACGACGTGATTCTGGTCGGTGGTCAGACGCGTATGCCGCTGGTACAGAAGCTGGTAACCGAGTTCTTCGGTAAAGAAGCGCGTAAAGACGTCAACCCGGACGAAGCGGTTGCCATGGGTGCTGCTATTCAGGGCGCGGTACTGGCCGGTGACGTGAAAGACGTTCTGCTGCTCGACGTCAGCCCGCTGACCCTGGGTATCGAAACCATGGGTGGCGTGATGACTGCGCTGATCGAGAAAAACACCACGATTCCTACCAAGAAATCCCAGGTGTTCTCGACTGCCGACGACAACCAGAGCGCCGTGACCATTCACGTGCTGCAAGGTGAGCGTAAGCAAGCGACTCAGAACAAGTCGCTGGGCAAGTTCGATCTGGCCGAGATTCCACCGGCTCCACGTGGCGTGCCTCAGATTGAAGTGACCTTCGACATTGACGCAAACGGCATCTTGCACGTTGGCGCGAAAGACAAGGCTACCGGCAAGCAGCAGTCCATCGTGATCAAGGCCAACTCCGGTCTGTCCGAGGAAGAAATTCAGCAAATGGTTCGCGATGCTGAAGTCAACTCCGAAGAAGATCGCAAGTTCGAAGAGCTGGCCTCTGCCCGTAACCAGGGTGATGCGCTGGTCCACTCGACTCGCAAGATGATCGCTGATGCCGGTGACAAGGTCACTGCTGAAGAGAAGACCGCTGTTGAAGCTGCGCTGGTTGCTCTGGAAGCTGCCATCAAGGGCGACGACAAGGCTGCCATCGAAGCCAAGGTCGAGGAGCTGTCGAAAGTTTCCGCGCCAATCGCTCAGAAGATGTACGCCGAGCAGGCCGAAAACCCTGAAGCAGCCGCCAAGCCTGCTGAAGAAGATAACAAGGCCGACGATGTTGTCGATGCCGAGTTTGAAGAAGTGAAAGACCACAAGTAAGCGCAGGCTCACTTGAAAGCCGGTTGACCTCTTTCGAGCGGTGGCTGGTAGGATGTCGCCGCGCGGGAGCTTGCTCCCGCGTTGGCGTGTCTGGAACAAGCAAAAATTCCGGCGTGCGGATTCGCTCCGCACGCCACGTGGCAAGATCGCGACGCTCCTGCGTGGCGATCATTCTGCCGCTTTCTCG
This sequence comes from Pseudomonas syringae, assembly GCF_023278085.1. Lineage (NCBI taxonomy): Bacteria > Pseudomonadati > Pseudomonadota > Gammaproteobacteria > Pseudomonadales > Pseudomonadaceae > Pseudomonas > Pseudomonas syringae. The sequence continues at coordinate 835,708 of NZ_CP066265.1, forward strand.
GTCAGTCAGATCTGGCTGTTGAACGAAGACCAGGATCGTTGAATCGACGTGAGTTGGGTCCGGGCCTGTATGGGGCTCAACGAGTTTGGCATGGCTCAGGAGAGTGCTGCCGAACGTCCTCAAGAGTGCGGAAGAATTATGGCTAAGCGTGATTACTACGAAGTGTTGGGCGTGGAGCGAGGCTCCAGCGAGGCGGACCTGAAAAAGGCTTACCGTCGCCTGGCGATGAAGCACCACCCTGACCGTAACCCTGATGACAAAGCGTCTGAAGAGTTGTTCAAAGAGGCCAATGAGGCCTACGAAGTGCTGTCCGATGCCAGCAAGCGCGCTGCCTACGATCAGTACGGCCACGCCGGTGTCGATCCGAGTATGGGCGGCGGCGGTGGTTTTGGCGGCGGTGCCGGTGGCGCCAACTTCTCCGATATCTTCGGCGATGTGTTCAGTGACTTCTTTGGTGGTGGTCGCGGCGGTGGCGGCGGTGGTCGTGGCGGTGCCCAGCGCGGCAGCGATCTGCGTTACACGCTGGAGCTGAACCTGGAAGAAGCGGTTCGCGGCACCTCCGTGAATATCCGTGTTCCGACGCTGGTCAACTGCAAGCCGTGCGACGGCAGCGGCGCGAAGAAAGGCTCGTCTCCGGTGACCTGCCCGACGTGTGGCGGTATCGGTCAGGTGCGTATGCAGCAGGGTTTCTTCTCTGTGCAGCAAACCTGCCCGCGGTGCCACGGTCAGGGCAAGATCATCTCCGACCCGTGCGATTCGTGCCATGGCGAAGGCCGTGTCGAAGAGTACAAGACGCTCTCCGTCAAAGTGCCGCCAGGTGTTGATACCGGTGATCGTATCCGCCTGTCTGGCGAAGGCGAGGCGGGTGTTCAGGGTGGGCCGACCGGCGATCTGTATGTCGTGATCAATGTGCGTGAACACGCAATCTTCCAGCGTGACGGCAAGCATCTTTACTGCGAAGTGCCAATCAGCTTTACCGACGCAGCGCTGGGCGGCGAGCTTGAAGTGCCGACGCTCGACGGTCGCGTCAAACTCAAGATTCCTGAGGGCACCCAGACCGGCAAGCAGTTCCGCTTGCGTGGCAAGGGTGTGGCTCCGGTGCGTGGCGGTGGTGCAGGCGATTTGATGTGCCGTGTGGCGGTCGAGACGCCGGTGAACCTGAGCAAGCGTCAGCGTGAATTGCTTGAAGAGTTCCGCACATCGCTTGAGAACGACGAGTCTCACTCTCCCAAAGCCAGTGGCTGGTTCGAGGGTGTGAAGCGTTTCTTCGGCGATCTGTAAGGCTATCAACGGGAGCAAGGCATGCGACGTATTGCTGTAGTAGGCGCCGCCGGGCGTATGGGTAAAACCTTGATCGAAGCGGTTCAGCAGGCGCCTGGCGCCGGGCTGACTGCTGCTGTCGACCGCCCCGACAGCACGCTGGTCGGCGCTGACGCGGGTGAGCTGGCGGCCTTGGGTCGTATTGGTGTGCCGTTGTCGGGTGATCTGGCCAGGGTGGCGGATGAGTTCGATGTATTGATCGACTTCACTCACCCGTCAGTGACCCTGAAAAATCTGGCGTTCTGTCGCAAGGCAGGCAAGGCCATGATTATCGGCACCACGGGTTTCAGTGCTGAAGAGAAGCAGCGCCTGGCAGAGGCGGGCAAAGACATTCCAATCGTGTTTGCCGCCAACTTCAGTGTCGGTGTGAACCTGTGCCTGAAGCTGCTCGACACGGCGGCACGCGTTCTGGGTGATGAGGTCGATATCGAAATCATCGAGGCGCACCACCGGCATAAGGTTGATGCGCCGTCCGGAACAGCCTTGCGCATGGGCGAAGTTGTCGCTAATGCGCTGGGTCGTGATCTGGAAAAGGTCGCGGTGTACGGTCGTGAAGGCCAGACCGGCGCGCGTGATCGTCAGACCATCGGTTTCGCGACCATACGTGCGGGTGACGTGGTCGGTGATCATACCGTGCTGTTTGCTGCAGACGGTGAGCGGGTCGAGATCACTCACAAAGCGTCAAGCCGCATGACCTTCGCCAAGGGCGCGGTCCGGGCTGCAATGTGGCTCGACGGCAAGGCTCCAGGGCTTTACGACATGCAGGATGTGCTAGGGCTGCATTGATTTCACGCAGGGTCGTTCGCGGCCCTGTCGCATTTTCCCGCTTTTCAGGCTCATTGGTGGTAGACCAAAATGGGCCTTTTCTGTAAGCTACAGCTTTAGTGTGTCCACTAAAAGCGCGCAGATGATTCCATAAGAAAGCGGGGTGACGTTACTACGTCATTCCGCTTTTTTGCAGCCTGCGATCGCCCTTTCAGGTTTTATTTACGGGAGGTCTTCTTGACTAAGCCAGCCATACTCGCCCTTGCTGATGGCAGCATTTTTCGCGGCGAAGCCATTGGAGCCGACGGTCAGACCGTTGGTGAGGTGGTGTTCAACACCGCAATGACAGGCTATCAGGAAATTCTTACCGATCCTTCCTACGCCCAGCAGATCGTTACCCTGACTTACCCGCACATCGGCAACACCGGTACTACGCCTGAAGACGCCGAGTCGGATCGCGTCTGGTCCGCTGGCCTGGTCATTCGCGACCTGCCGCTGGTAGCCAGCAACTGGCGCAACAAGCTGTCCCTTGGTGATTACCTGAAAGCCAACAAAGTCGTTGCCATCGCCGGCATCGATACGCGTCGCCTGACCCGCATCCTGCGTGAGAAAGGCGCCCAGAACGGCTGCATCATGGCCGGCGACAACATCTCCGAAGAGGCGGCCATCGCTGCTGCTCGCGGGTTCCCGGGCCTCAAGGGCATGGACCTCGCCAAAGAAGTCAGCACCAAGGACACGTACGAGTGGCGTTCCAGTGTCTGGGACCTGAAAACCGACAGCCATGCTGAAATTGCAGCGTCCGAGCTGCCCTATCACGTGGTTGCTTACGATTACGGCGTCAAGGTCAACATCCTGCGCATGCTGGTCGAGCGCGGTTGCCGGGTCACCGTGGTTCCGGCGCAAACGCCTGCCAGTGAAGTGCTTGCCTACAAGCCGGATGGCGTGTTCCTGTCCAACGGTCCGGGCGATCCCGAGCCGTGCGACTACGCTATCAAGGCGATCAGGGAAGTGCTGGAAACCGACATCCCGGTATTCGGCATCTGCCTGGGTCACCAGCTTCTGGCATTGGCCGCGGGTGCCAAGACCGTGAAAATGGGTCATGGGCACCACGGTGCAAACCATCCGGTTCAGGATCTGGACACCGGCGTTGTCATGATCACCAGTCAGAACCACGGTTTTGCGGTGGACGAAGCGACTTTGCCGGGCAACGTTCGGGCCATTCACAAGTCGCTGTTCGACGGCACCCTGCAGGGTATCGAGCTGACCGACAAGAGCGCCTTCAGCTTCCAGGGTCACCCTGAAGCAAGTCCTGGCCCGAACGACGTAGCGCCTCTGTTTGATCGCTTTATCGAAGCCATGGCCAAGCGCCGCTGACCGGTTGCCTTGAGACTGTAATACGCAGGTGCCCAGGGCGGCCCCGGACCCAGTGTCCGGTCGCTGCCGCCCAGGCCACCTCAGATAAATGTTCAAGACGGCTTGCCGACTGAACCTGCGGATTTGAGTGACCACCCATGCCAAAACGTACAGACATAAAAAGCATCCTGATTCTCGGCGCCGGCCCCATCGTGATCGGCCAGGCCTGTGAATTCGACTACTCCGGCGCCCAGGCCTGCAAGGCTCTGCGCGAAGAGGGCTACCGCGTCATCCTGGTGAACTCCAACCCGGCCACCATCATGACCGACCCGTCGATGGCCGACGCTACCTACATCGAGCCGATCAAGTGGCAGACCGTTGCCAAGATCATCGAAAAAGAGCGTCCGGATGCCTTGCTGCCCACCATGGGCGGCCAGACTGCACTGAACTGCGCGCTGGATCTGGAGCGCGAAGGCGTTCTGGAGAAATTCGGCGTCGAGATGATCGGTGCCAACGCCGACACCATCGACAAGGCCGAAGACCGCTCGCGTTTCGACAAGGCCATGAAGTCCATCGGCCTGGCATGCCCGCGCTCCGGTATCGCGCACAGCATGGAAGAGGCCAACGCGGTTCTTGAGAAGCTCGGCTTCCCGTGCATCATCCGTCCGTCGTTCACCATGGGTGGCACCGGTGGCGGTATCGCTTACAACCGTGAAGAGTTCGAAGAAATCTGCGCCCGTGGTCTGGACCTGTCGCCGACCAAGGAACTGCTGATCGACGAATCGCTGATCGGCTGGAAAGAATACGAAATGGAAGTTGTCCGCGACAAAAAGGACAACTGCATCATCGTCTGCTCCATCGAAAACTTTGACCCGATGGGCGTGCACACCGGCGACTCGATCACCGTTGCTCCCGCACAGACCCTGACTGACAAGGAATACCAGATCCTGCGTAACGCCTCGCTGGCGGTACTGCGCGAGATCGGTGTAGAAACCGGCGGTTCCAACGTTCAGTTCGGCATCTGCCCGGACACCGGCCGTATGGTCGTGATCGAGATGAACCCGCGTGTGTCGCGCTCCTCGGCACTGGCATCCAAGGCCACCGGCTTTCCGATTGCCCGGGTCGCTGCCAAGCTGGCAGTCGGTTACACCCTTGACGAGCTGTCCAACGAGATCACTGGCGGCAAGACTCCAGCGTCCTTCGAGCCGTCCATCGACTACGTCGTGACCAAGCTGCCGCGCTTCGCTTTCGAGAAGTTCTCCAAGGCCGATGCGCGCCTGACCACGCAGATGAAGTCGGTCGGTGAAGTCATGGCCATCGGCCGCACGTTCCAGGAGTCGCTGCAGAAAGCCCTGCGCGGTCTGGAAGTCGGCGTTTGCGGTCTTGATCCGAAACTGGACTTGAGCCATCCGGAAAGCATGAGCACGCTCAAGCGTGAGCTGACTGTACCGGGCGCCGAGCGTATCTGGTATGTAGCTGACGCATTCCGTGCGGGCATGTCGGTCGAAGACATCTTCGCCATGAACATGATTGACCCATGGTTCCTGGTGCAGATCGAAGATCTGGTCAAGGACGAAGAGAAGGTCAAGACCCTCGGTCTGTCGGCTATCGATCGCGACCTGATGTATCGCCTCAAGCGCAAGGGCTTCTCCGATGCGCGTCTGGCCAAGCTGCTGGGTGTGACCGAGAAGAACCTGCGCACGCACCGTCACAAGCTGGAAGTGTTCCCGGTCTACAAGCGTGTCGACACCTGCGCAGCCGAGTTCGCAACCGACACCGCTTACCTGTACTCGACTTACGAGGAAGAGTGCGAAGCCAACCCGACGACACGTGACAAGATCATGATCCTCGGCGGTGGCCCGAACCGCATCGGCCAGGGTATCGAGTTCGATTACTGCTGCGTACACGCTGCACTGGCGCTGCGTGAAGACGGTTACGAGACCATCATGGTCAACTGCAACCCGGAAACCGTTTCCACTGACTACGACACCTCGGACCGTCTGTACTTCGAGCCTGTCACCCTCGAAGACGTACTGGAAATCGTCCGCGTCGAGAAGCCGAAAGGCGTGATCGTGCAGTACGGTGGCCAGACGCCTTTGAAACTGGCGCGAGCGCTTGAAGCGGCCGGTGTGCCGATTATCGGCACCAGCCCTGACGCCATTGACCGTGCAGAAGACCGCGAGCGTTTCCAGCACATGGTCGAGCGCCTGAACCTGCGTCAGCCGCCAAACGCTACCGTGCGCAGCGAAGACGAAGCGATTCGTGCCGCCGCCAAGATCGGTTATCCGCTGGTGGTGCGTCCGTCCTACGTATTGGGCGGTCGTGCGATGGAAATCGTTTACCAGGAAGACGAACTCAAGCGCTACCTGCGCGAAGCGGTTCAGGTCTCCAATGACAGCCCGGTGCTGCTGGATCACTTCCTGAACTGTGCAATCGAAATGGACGTCGATGCGGTCTGCGACGGCACTGACGTGGTGATCGGCGCGATCATGCAGCACATCGAACAGGCAGGCGTTCACTCCGGTGACTCCGCCTGCTCGCTGCCGCCTTACTCGCTGCCTGCCCATATCCAGGACGAGATGCGCGAACAGGTCAAGAAAATGGCTCTGGAACTGGGCGTTGTCGGCCTGATGAACGTACAGCTGGCACTTCAGGGCGAAGACATCTACGTCATCGAAGTGAACCCGCGTGCTTCGCGTACCGTGCCGTTCGTGTCCAAGTGCATCGGTGTTTCCCTGGCCATGATCGCTGCGCGCGTGATGGCCGGCAAGACCCTGAAAGAGCTGAACTTCACCAAGGAAATCATCCCGAATTTCTACAGCGTGAAAGAGGCGGTGTTCCCGTTCGCCAAATTCCCTGGCGTTGACCCGATCCTTGGCCCGGAAATGAAGTCGACCGGCGAAGTGATGGGCGTGGGTGATACCTTCGGTGAGGCGTTTGCCAAGGCGCAGATGGGTGCCAGCGAAGTGCTGCCGACCGGTGGTACTGCGTTTATCAGCGTACGTGACGACGACAAGCCTCTGGTAGCTGGCGTTGCGCGTGACCTGATTGACCTGGGCTTCCAGATCGTCGCCACCGCAGGCACTGCCAAGCTGATCGAGGCGGCAGGTCTGAAAGTGCGCCGCGTCAACAAGGTTACCGAAGGTCGTCCGCATGTGGTCGACATGATCAAGAATGACGAAGTCACCCTGATCATCAACACCACCGAAGGTCGCCAGTCGATCGCGGATTCGTACTCTATCCGCCGCAATGCCTTGCAGCACAAGATTTACTGCACCACCACCATTGCCGCAGGCGAAGCGATTTGTGAAGCGCTCAAGTTCGGTCCAGAGAAGACCGTACGTCGCTTGCAGGATCTCCATGCAGGATTGAAGGCATGATCAAATACCCTATGACAGTCCAGGGCGCTCGTGCCCTGGAAGAAGAACTGACCCACCTGACCAAGGTTGTGCGTCCCAAGTTGAGCCAGGACATCGGTACTGCGCGTGAGCTGGGCGACCTCAAGGAAAACGCCGAATACCATGCTGCCCGCGAACAGCAGGGCATGGTCGAGGCGCGTATCCGTGATATCGAAGGGCGCATGCAGAACGCCGTGGTGATTGATGTCACCACCATCGAGCCTACCGGCAAGGTGATTTTTGGCACCACGGTCGAGATCGCCAACGTCGAGACTGACGAACGCGTGACCTATCAGATCGTTGGTGAAGACGAGGCGGATATCAAGAAGGGCAAGATTTCAGTGGGTTCGCCCATTGCCCGAGCCTTGATTGCCAAGGAAGAGGGTGACGTCGTGGTCGTGAAAACGCCGAGTGGCGTTATCGAGTACGAAATCATCGAGGTGCGTCACATCTGATGTCAGCGCCCGCCGAGGCGGGCGCTTTCAGCGGTAAAAACGAGTCAGGGCGCGCTTGAGGCGGCCCTGGCTTGTGTTTTTATCCGTGTGCGCGGTGGACGTTGGACAGTTGCTTGTTTACCTTTGGGTTCTTGCGATAGATCAACGCCATTTTGCCGATGACCTGTACAAGGTCGGCTGAGCCAGCCTTGCACAATTCTGCAACGGCTCCCAGACGGCTTTCGCGGTCAAGGATGTTGAGCTTGATCTTGATCAGCTCATGATCGCTCAATGCGCGTTCAAGTTCTGCAAGCACACCTTCAGTCAAACCATTGTCCGCCACGATCAATACCGGTTTCAGGTGGTGGCCAATGGATTTGTATTGTTTCTTCTGCTCTGGAGTGAGCGGCATAATCTGACCTCTGCGTCTGATCTTTTAAAAGCGGCGGCCAGTTTACCCGAGCGAGTCCGGGACCGCCCGGTTAATCACGACTCGTTTATTTTTGAGGTGCCCTGTGGCCCGTTCCAAGACAAGCCATAACTGGCTCAAAGAACACTTCGACGACAAGTACGTCAAAATGGCACAGAAGGACGGCTACCGTTCGCGTGCCAGTTACAAGCTTCTCGAGATCCAGGAGAAGGACAAGATTATCCGCCCGGGCATGACCGTGATCGACCTCGGTGCAGCGCCAGGTGGCTGGTCGCAGGTGACCAGTCGTCTGATTGGTGGTCAAGGCCGTCTGATCGCTTCCGACATCCTTGAGATGGATAGCATTCCTGATGTGACCTTCATTCAGGGCGACTTCACTGAAGATGCAATTCTGGAGCAGATCCTGGAGGCGGTCGGTAATACGCAGGTAGACCTTGTGATTTCCGATATGGCCCCCAATATGAGTGGATTGAGCGCTGTCGATATGCCGCGTGCAATGTTTCTCTGTGAATTGGCGCTCGATCTTGCCGGTCGGGTACTGCGTCCCGGTGGCGATTTTCTGATCAAGGTCTTCCAGGGTGAAGGCTTCGATGTCTACCACAAGGATATTCGCAAGCTGTTCGACAAGGTGCAGATGCGCAAGCCTTCGTCGTCGCGTGACAGGTCCCGTGAGCAATACCTGCTGGCACGTGGCTTTCGTGGAATCGATGGCGCAGCCAGCATCGAACGGTTTTGATGTCAGGCGATAGCTTTTTTCAAATGGCCTTTGCGATGCAGCATGAACGAGTATCGCGTTGTCATAGTTTCACAAAGGGTTACAGACGGTGTCTGCCGCATCTGTAGGTTCTGTAGTAAGTTAGGCCGGTGAATATCATGCGAGGCACGCTTGCTGCGTGGAGCTTGCTTCAGAGGGTAGCTAATTGAACGATATGGCAAAGAATTTGATCCTGTGGTTGATCATCGCGGCTGTCCTGGTGACGGTGATGAACAACTTCTCCAGCCCGAACGAGCCGCAGAACCTCAACTATTCCGAGTTCATCCAGCAAGTGAAGGATGGCAAGGTCGAGAAGGTTTCTGTTGACGGCTACGTCATCACGGGCAAACGCAGCGACGGTGATACCTTCAAGACCATCCGCCCGAACATCCCGGACAATGGTCTGATCGGCGATCTGGTCAGCAACAATGTCGTGGTTGAAGGCAAGCAGCCTGAACAGCAGAGCATCTGGACCCAGCTACTGGTGGCCAGCTTCCCGATTCTGGTGATCATCGCTGTCTTCATGTTCTTCATGCGCCAGATGCAGGGCGGTGCGGGCGGCAAGGGCGGCCCGATGAGCTTTGGCAAGAGCAAGGCGCGCCTGCTGTCTGAAGATCAGGTCAAGACGACCCTGGCTGATGTTGCTGGTTGTGACGAAGCCAAGGAAGAAGTCGGCGAGCTGGTCGAGTTTCTTCGTGATCCGGGCAAGTTCCAGCGCCTGGGTGGCCGGATTCCTCGCGGCGTGTTGATGGTCGGTCCTCCGGGTACCGGTAAGACGTTGATCGCCAAGGCCATTGCCGGCGAAGCAAAAGTACCGTTCTTCACGATTTCCGGCTCCGATTTTGTCGAAATGTTCGTGGGTGTTGGTGCAAGCCGCGTCCGTGACATGTTCGAACAAGCCAAAAAGCACGCTCCCTGCATCATCTTCATCGACGAAATCGATGCGGTCGGTCGCCATCGTGGCGCTGGTATGGGTGGTGGGCACGACGAGCGCGAGCAGACCCTCAACCAGTTGCTGGTCGAGATGGATGGTTTCGAAATGAATGACGGCATCATCGTCATTGCTGCGACCAACCGCCCGGACGTCCTTGACCCTGCGTTATTGCGTCCAGGCCGTTTCGACCGTCAGGTTGTTGTAGGTCTGCCGGATATCCGTGGTCGTGAACAGATCCTCAAGGTTCACATGCGCAAAGTGCCAATGGGTGACGATGTAAACCCAGGCGTTATTGCTCGTGGTACCCCGGGTTTCTCCGGTGCCGACCTGGCCAACCTGGTCAACGAGGCTTCGTTGTTCGCTGCCCGGTCCGGCAAGCGCGTTGTAGAAATGAAGGAATTCGAGCTGGCCAAAGACAAGATCATGATGGGCGCCGAGCGCAAATCGATGGTCATGTCCGATAAGGAAAAGCGCAACACCGCTTACCACGAGGCGGGTCACGCTATCGTCGGACGTCTGGTGCCTGAGCATGACCCTGTCTACAAGGTTTCGATCATTCCTCGTGGTCGTGCCCTGGGTGTGACCATGTTCCTCCCGGAAGAAGATCGTTACAGCCTGTCCAAGCGTGCGCTGATCAGCCAGATCTGCTCGCTGTACGGTGGTCGTATTGCTGAAGAGATGACGCTGGGCTTTGATGGCGTCACGACTGGTGCCTCCAACGACATCATGCGTGCCAGCCAGATTGCCCGGAACATGGTCACTAAGTGGGGCTTGTCTGAAAAGCTCGGTCCGTTGATGTACTCCGAAGACGAAGATGCGGGTTATCTGGGGCGCGGTGGCAGTCAGAACTCCAGTGTTTCGGGTGATACCGCCAAGCTGATCGACTCCGAAGTGCGCAGTATCATCGATCACTGCTACGGCACCGCCAAGCAACTGCTCACGGAAAATCGTGACAAGCTTGAAGCGATGGCCGATGCATTGATGAAGTACGAAACCATTGATGCCGATCAGATCGACGACATCATGACCGGTCGTCCGCCGCGCGAACCGCGTGACTGGGGTGGTGGTTCGGGTACCAACGGTACTCCGATAACACCGGACCCACGTCCTGAGGCGCCAATCGGCGGCCCGGCTGCCGAGCATTAAGGTCTGACATGACATCTGCGCTGTACCCAACCCGGTTGCCTTGCGGCAACCGGGTTCTTGATTTGGCCCATACGCACGTTATGGGTATCCTTAATGCAACCCCCGATTCCTTTTCAGATGGCGGCCGTTACAGCCAGCTCGATGAAGCGTTGCGTCATGCCGAGTCGATGGTGCTGGCGGGTGCGACACTGATTGATGTGGGTGGCGAGTCCACACGTCCGGGCGCACGTCCGGTGTCCGCGCTGGAGGAGGTCGAGCGTGTCGCGCCGATCGTCGAGCTCATCGCGCGCGAACTCGATGTGATTATTTCAGTTGATACGTCTACGCCTGAGGTCATGCTGGAGACGGCTGCGCTGGGTGCGGGCCTGATCAATGACGTCCGCTCGCTACAGCGCCCTGGCGCGCTGCAGGCGGCTGAAAGGACCGGGTTGCCGGTCTGCCTCATGCACATGCTGGGTGAGCCGGGCACCATGCAGGAAAATCCTCATTACCAGGATCTGCTGGGTGAGGTCAGCGCTTTCTTGCTTGAGCGCATGCATCAATGTGTCGCTGCCGGGATTGGCAGGCATCAGATTATCCTCGATCCTGGCTTTGGTTTCGCCAAGACACTGGAGCACAATCTGAGTTTGTTCCGGCACATGGAAGCGCTGCACGCGCTCGGTCAGCCACTGCTGGTGGGTGTGTCACGCAAAAGCATGATTGGCGCGGTGCTGAACCGTTCGGTCGACCAGCGCCTTTCCGGTGGTCTGGCGCTCGCTGCTTTGGCAATCACCAAAGGGGCAAAAATTCTACGTGTGCACGATGTCGCCGAAACGGCTGACGTGGTGCGCATGATCGCAGCTGTCGAAGCAGCTGAATAACAACAGTGAGGCATCCATGAGTACCAGGAAATATTTCGGAACCGACGGCATTCGTGGTCGTGTAGGGCAATTTCCGATCACGCCGGAGTTCATGTTGAAACTGGGCTGGGCTGCAGGTATGGCCTTCCGCAAGATGGGCACCTGCCGGATTCTCGTCGGCAAGGACACCCGTATTTCCGGTTACATGTTCGAGTCCGCACTTGAGGCCGGTCTCTCTGCAGCGGGTGCCGATGTGCTGCTGCTCGGGCCGATGCCGACCCCTGCGATTGCCTACCTCACGCGCACTTTTCATGCTGAAGCGGGCATCGTCATCAGCGCTTCGCACAACCCGCATTACGATAATGGCATCAAGTTCTTCTCGGGGCAGGGCACCAAATTGCCTGACGAGATCGAGATGATGATCGAAGAATTGCTCGATGCCCCGATGACCGTTGCCGAATCCGAAAATCTCGGCAAGGTCTCGCGCATCAACGATGCGGCCGGCCGGTACATCGAGTTCTGCAAAAGCAGTGTGCCAACCAGTACCGACTTTGCCGGTCTCAAGGTGGTTATCGACTGCGCGCATGGCGCTACCTACAAGGTTGCGCCCAACGTCTTTCGCGAACTGGGTGCTCAGGTCGTGGTGCTTTCTGCCCAGCCCGACGGGCTGAACATCAACAAGGATTGTGGTTCGACGCACATGGAAGCGCTGCAGGCTGCCGTGGTCGCGGAAAACGCCGACATGGGTATCGGCTTCGATGGCGATGGTGACCGTGTATTGATGGTCGACCATACCGGCACCATCGTTGATGGTGACGAGTTGCTGTACATCATTGCCCGCGATCTGCATGAGCGCGGTCGCTTGCAGGGCGGTGTCGTGGGTACGCTGATGAGCAACCTCGGTCTTGAGCTGGCCCTCGCCGAGCAGAATATTCCGTTCGTGCGCGCAAATGTCGGTGACCGGTACGTGATTGCCGAGCTGCTTGAGCGCAACTGGCAGATCGGTGGCGAGAACTCCGGGCACATCGTGTGCTTCCAGCACGCTACCACAGGTGATGCGATCATCGCTTCGCTGCAGGTCATACTGGCGCTTCGTCGCAGCGGTATCAGCCTTGCCGAGGCACGTCTGAAATTGCGCAAATGCCCGCAGATCCTGATCAATGTGCGTTTCGAGGGGTCAAGTGTCGACCCTGTTTCGCATCCTTCGGTGCAGGAAGCCTGCGCACGCGTTACCGAGCAGATGGCGGGGCGCGGCAGGGTTCTGCTGCGCAAGTCCGGCACCGAGCCGCTGGTGCGTGTGATGGTGGAAGGTGAGGACGAAGCGCAGGTCCGCGGCTATGCCGAAGGGCTCGCAAAACTGGTTGCTGAAGTTTGCGCCTGATTTCGGCTTGCCAGTGTCGAAAGTGTTGGGTAACATCTGCGCCCACTTTGACCCACGAGGTGTAGCATGCGCCGCCCAATGGTAGCTGGTAACTGGAAAATGCACGGTACCCGCGCCAGCGTCGCTGAGCTGATCGAGGGGCTGGGCAAACAAGTGTTGCCGGGCAACGTCGATGTTGTCGTGATGCCTGCGAGTCTGTTCATCACCCAGGTGATCGAAAGCCTTGAAGGTACTGCGATCATCACAGGTGCGCAGGACGCAGCCATACAGGCAGCGCAGGGCGCACTGACCGGCGAGATCGCATCCAGTCAGCTGGCTGATGCAGGTTGCAGGCTGGTACTCGTCGGGCACTCCGAACGTCGTCAGTTGATTGGCGAGCAGGATGATGTGCTCAACAAGAAGTTTGCAGCAATCCAGGCGAGTGGTTTGACACCTGTTCTGTGTGTAGGTGAAACCCTGGAGCAGCGCCAGGCTGGCAAGACGCTTGAAGTTGTCGGGCGTCAGCTTGACAGCGTGATTGCCGAGTTCGGCATCAATGCACTGGTCAATGCAGTAATTGCCTACGAGCCAGTCTGGGCCATCGGCACCGGATTGACCGCTTCGCCTCAAGAGGCGCAGGAAGTGCACGCAGCCATTCGTGCACAACTGGCGAAAGAGAATGCCGAAGTCGCACAAGGCGTGCGACTTCTCTATGGCGGCAGCGTGAAGGCGGCCAATGCGGTCGAGCTATTCAGCATGCCGGATATCGATGGGGGGCTCATTGGTGGGGCTTCCTTGAATGCAGATGAGTTCGGTGCGATCTGTCGCGCCGCGGGAAACTGAAAAAATGCTGGAAACAGTCGTAATTGTTTTTCATCTGTTGGGTGCGCTGGGCGTTGTTGCCCTGGTATTGCTGCAGCAGGGTAAAGGTGCCGACGCAGGTGCGTCTTTCGGAGCGGGTGCATCAAATACTGTCTTCGGAGGTCAAGGAACCTCTACCTTTCTCAGTAAGTTTACTGCTATACTCGCCGCATGTTTTTTCATAACCAGCTTGGGGTTAGGTTACTTTGCTAAAGAGAAAGCTCAACAGCTGACTCAAGTAGGTTTGCCAGATCCAGCGGTATTGGAAGTGAAGCAAAAACCGGCAGCAGATGATGTGCCGGTGCTCGAAGCGCAAAAGCCAGCAGTTGTTCCTGCTGACGTACCTCCAGCTTCCGGGCAGAAGTAAAAAAGAATTCGGCGATGTTTTGCGAGATCGCCAAAGAGTTGTAATGCCGAGGTGGTGGAATTGGTAGACACGCAACCTTGAGGTGGTTGTGCCCAATGGGTGTAGGGGTTCGAGTCCCCTTCTCGGTACCAATTAACAAGAAGGCCCGCATTAGCGGGCTTTCTTGTAGGTGGATGTTGGATTGACCCAGCAATGGATCGGTCGTATACTTCCGCCCCAGCTTTGTCGCGGGGTGGAGCAGTTTGGTAGCTCGTCGGGCTCATAACCCGAAGGTCGTTGGTTCAAATCCAGCCCCCGCAACCAGTTTTAGCGGAGCCCCTTTTAAGGGGCTTTTTGTTAGCTGGACAGTACATGACGTCGATGTTCAGCGGCGTTTTCAGGGATGGGCTTTTGCCCATTTTTTTATTTTTAAAGCATGCACGAGGGGGTTCAGGTGTCGAGCAAGCTAGAACAGTTGCAGGACTTGTTGGCCCCGGTGGTCGTGGCCCTAGGCTATCAATGCTGGGGGATCGATTTCAGTTCCCAGGGCAAGCATTCGGTGCTGCGCATTTATATCGACAAGGAAGGTGGTGTTCTGGTGGATGACTGCGCAATCGTCAGTCGCCAGATCAGCGGTGTGCTGGATGTAGAAGATCCAATCAGCACTGAGTACACCCTTGAAGTATCTTCTCCTGGCATGGAGCGCCCGCTGTTCACTATTGAGCAGTTTGCTTCGTACGCCGGGGAACAAGTAAGAATAAAGCTGCGTTCGCCCTTTGAAGGCCGACGCAACTTTCAAGGCCTTCTCCGCGGGGTGGAGGAGCAGGATGTCGTGGTGCAGGTTGAAGACCATGAATTCCTGTTACCGATCGACTTGATCGACAAGGCCAACATTATTCCCACGTTTGACTGAGACGTGCCGGTTACTGCGGATCCCGCGGATCCAATGGCTTGCGAAAGGCGAGGCGTACGATGAGCAAAGAAGTACTGCTGGTTGTTGAGTCGGTGTCCAATGAAAAGGGCGTTCCGGCAAGTGTGATTTTTGAAGCGCTGGAGCTGGCCCTGGCCACTGCTACCAAAAAACGTTTTGAAGATGAAGTTGAACTGCGTGTAGAGATCAACCGCCAAACAGGTAACTACGAGACTTTCCGTCGCTGGACAGTTGTCGAGGACGAAGATCTGGACGATCCGGCTTACGAGCTGGCCGTTGATCAGGCTCAGGCTAAAAGGCCGGGTGCCGTAGCTGGCGAGCTGATCGAAGAAAAAATCGACTCCATCGAGTTCGGTCGTATCGCTGCACAGACTGCCAAGCAGGTCATTGTGCAGAAAGTTCGTGAAGCCGAGCGTGCTCAGGTCGTCGACGCTTACCGCGAGCGCCTGGGTGAAATCATTTCTGGTACTGTTAAAAAGGTTACGCGTGACAATGTCATCGTTGACTTGGGTAACAATGCCGAGGCATTGCTGGCTCGTGAAGACATCATCTCCCGGGAAACTTTCCGGGTCGGTGTTCGCGTCCGTGCATTGCTCAAGGAAATTCGCACTGAAAACCGTGGCCCTCAGCTGATTCTGTCGCGTACTGCGCCAGAGATGCTGATCGAGCTTTTCCGCATTGAAGTGCCGGAAATTGCCGAAGGTCTCATTGAGGTGATGGCGGCCTCTCGTGACCCGGGTTCACGTGCCAAAATCGCTGTTCGCTCCAAGGACAAACGAATCGATCCGCAAGGTGCCTGTATCGGCATGCGCGGTTCGCGCGTTCAGGCTGTTTCCGGCGAGCTGGGTGGCGAGCGTGTGGATATCGTGCTCTGGGACGATAACCCGGCGCAGTTCGTGATCAATGCAATGTCTCCTGCAGAAGTAGCGGCAATCATCGTAGATGAAGATGCGCATGCAATGGATATCGCGGTTGGCGCGGACAACCTGGCCCAGGCTATTGGTCGTGGTGGTCAGAACGTTCGTCTGGCAAGCCAGTTGACTGGCTGGACCCTGAACGTAATGACCGAATCGGACATCCAGGCCAAGCAGCAAGCTGAAACCGGTGACATCCTGCGCAACTTCATCGAAGAGCTCGAAGTCGATGAAGAACTGGCACAGGTGCTGGTTGATGAAGGCTTCACCAGCCTGGAAGAGATTGCCTACGTACCGTTGGAAGAAATGCTCAACATCGACGGCTTTGACGAAGATATCGTCAGCGAGCTTCGCGCTCGTGCCAAGGATCGTTTGTTGACCAAAGCCATCGCTACAGAGGAAAAGCTGGCAGACGCCCATCCGGCCGAAGACCTGCTCTCGCTTGAGGGTATGGACAAGGATCTGGCGATGGAACTGGCGGTGCGCGGCGTAATTACCCGCGAAGACCTGGCCGAGCAGTCTATAGACGATCTGCTCGACATCGACGGCATTGACGATGATCGTGCCGGCAAGTTGATCATGGCCGCCCGAGCCCATTGGTTCGAGTAAGTAAGCGCGGCCTGAGGAGAGAAGTGCATGACGCAAGTCACGGTGAAAGAACTGGCCAAAGTGGTCGACACACCGGTAGAGCGCCTGTTACAGCAGATGCGTGAGGCAGGTCTGCCGCACACCGCCGCCGAGCAAGTTGTGACCGATAACGAAAAGCAAGCCCTGTTGACGCACCTGAAAAGTGGTCACAAGGCCAAGGTGGAAGAGCCACGCAAGATTACCTTGCAGCGCAAGACCACCAGCACCCTGCGCGTTGCTGGCAGCAAAAGCATCAGCGTTGAAGTGCGCAAGAAGAAAGTATTTGTACAGCGCAGCCCGGAAGAAATCGAAGCCGAGCGCAAGCGCGAGATGGACGAACGCCGTGCGGTAGAAAATGCCGCTCGTCAAAAGGCTGAAGAAGAAGCCAAGCGTCGCTCCGAAACAGATGCGACCAGCCAGCCAGCTGCCGCTCAGGATGCTCCGGCACCTGCGCAGCCTGTTGCTGCTGCCGAGCCTGCGCGTGAAGCACAAGCGGCCGCTGCTCCGGCACCTGCCAGCGCCGCGCCTTCGGCCGACGCTCGCAAGCGTGACGAACAACGTCGCCCTGACAAGCCTCGCGCCGATGATCGCAACGCCCGTGGCGGCGACGGTGATCGCAAGAACGCTCCGCATCGCGCCTCGGTCAAAGAGAAGGCTCCGGCCCCTCGCGTTGCTCCTCGCACTACCGACGAAGAAAGCGACAGCTTCCGTCGTGGTGGTCGTGGCAAGGGCAAGCTGAAGAAGCGTAACGCACACGGTTTCCAGAGCCCTACCGGTCCTGTGATTCGTGACGTTGCCATCGGCGAGACCATCACTGTCGGCGAGTTGTCGGCACAGATGTCGGTCAAGGCTGCCGAAGTCATCAAGTTCATGTTCAAGATGGGCACCCCGGTGACCATCAACCAGGTACTGGATCAGGAAACTGCCCAGTTGATCGCCGAAGAGCTGGGCCACAAGGTCACGCTGGTCAGCGACAACGCCCTGGAAGATTCCCTGGCCGAATCGCTGAAGTTCGAAGGTGAGTCGTTCTCCCGTGCGCCGGTTGTGACCGTAATGGGCCACGTCGACCATGGTAAGACTTCGCTGCTCGACTACATTCGTCGTGCCAAGGTAGCGGCTGGCGAGGCCGGTGGTATCACTCAGCACATCGGTGCTTACCACGTTGAAACCGAACGCGGCATGGTCACTTTCCTCGACACCCCGGGTCACGCTGCGTTTACCGCAATGCGTGCTCGTGGTGCCAAGGCGACCGACATCGTGATTCTGGTGGTTGCTGCCGATGACGGCGTGATGCCGCAGACCATCGAAGCCGTTCAGCATGCTGTTGCTGCTGGCGTACCGCTGGTCGTCGCCGTGAACAAGATCGACAAGCCTGGCGCTGACCTCGATCGCATTCGCAGCGAGTTGTCGGTCCATGGCGTGACGTCCGAAGAGTGGGGCGGTGATACGCCTTTCGTTTCGGTCTCCGCAAAAATGGGTACTGGCGTCGACGAGCTGCTGGAAGCTGTTCTGCTGCAAGCCGAAGTCCTGGAACTCAAGGCCACTCCATCGGCGCCTGGCCGTGGTGTTGTTGTCGAGTCCCGTCTGGACAAGGGCCGTGGTCCGGTTGCGACTGTTCTGGTTCAGGACGGTACGCTGCGTCAGGGCGACATGGTTCTGGTCGGTTCGAACTTCGGCCGCATCCGCGCCATGCTCGACGAGAACGGCAAGCCAGTCAAAGAAGCAGGTCCTTCCATCCCTGTCGAGATCCTCGGCCTGGACGGTACCCCGGACGCTGGCGACGAGATGAGCGTGCTGTCGGACGAGAAGAAAGCCCGTGAAGTGGCTCTGTTCCGTCAAGGCAAGTTCCGCGAAGTCAAACTGGCCCGTGCTCACGCTGGCAAGCTGGAAAACATCTTCGAGAACATGGGTCAGGCAGAGAAGAAGACGCTCAACATCGTCCTCAAATCTGACGTACGCGGTTCCCTTGAAGCGTTGAACGGCGCCTTGAACGGCCTGGGTAACGATGAAGTGCAAGTGCGCGTTGTCGGTGGCGGTGTCGGTGGTATCACCGAGAGCGACGCCAACCTGGCACTGGCCTCCAACGCTGTACTGTTTGGCTTCAACGTGCGTGCCGATGCTGGCGCTCGCAAGATCGTCGAGCAGGAAGGTCTGGATATGCGTTACTACAACGTGATCTACGACATCATCGAAGACGTCAAGAAAGCCCTTACCGGTATGCTTGGCAGCGACGTTCGGGAGAATATCCTGGGCATCGCCGAAGTCCGCGATGTATTCCGTTCGCCGAAATTCGGCGCGATCGCAGGCTGTATGGTTCTGGAAGGCACCGTCTACCGTAACCGTCCAATCCGTGTTCTGCGTGAAGACATCGTTATCTTTGAAGGCGAGCTGGAATCCCTGCGCCGCTTCAAGGACGACGCTGCCGACGTACGTGCCGGCATGGAATGCGGTATCGGCGTCAAGAGCTATAACGACGTCAAGGTTGGTGACAAGATCGAAGTCTTCGAGAAGGTCCAAGTGGCTCGCAGCCTCTAAATCGCGAGCTTCAGGAGCCATGGTGGGAGCCTCGCATGCAAATGCTCTGCTTTCCCCATGGGCTCTAAACGCAACGCCCGGTCTGGCAATTGTCAGGCCGGGCGTTTGCCGCTTTCAGACTGTCAGGGTTTGGTCCCGGATCAGTAACAGGTAACAAACATGGCAAAAGAATACAGCCGTACCCAGCGTATCGGCGATCAGATGCAGCGCGAGCTGGCACAACTGATCCGTCGCGAAATCAAGGACCCGCGTGTGGGTCTGGTCACTATCACCGCCGTAGACGTCAGCCGTGACGTAGGTCATGCAAAGATTTTCATGACCGTCATGGGCCAGGACAACGCGGAAGATATCGCGCAAACCATCAAGGTGCTCAACGCTGCCGCAGGTTTCCTGCGCATGCAACTGGCCCGTGAAATGAAACTGCGCAGCGTGCCTCAACTGCACTTCCACTACGACGAAAGCGTTGTGCGGGGTGCGCATCTCTCGGCACTGATCGAGCGCGCCGTGGCGCAGGACAGTCAGCACCAGGAAGGCGCTGCATCGCCTGATGCAAAGCCTGAAAGTACCGAGGAGTAAAGGGTGGCTCAGGTCAAGCGTATACGTCGCAATGTCAGCGGGATCATCCTGCTCGACAAGCCACTGGGCTTCACTTCCAACGCCGCGCTGCAAAAGGTTCGCTGGTTGCTCAATGCCGAGAAGGCCGGGCACACCGGCAGCCTCGACCCTCTGGCAACGGGCGTTCTGCCGTTGTGCTTCGGCGAGGCGACCAAGTTCTCGCAGTACCTGCTCGATTCGGACAAGTCCTACGAGACACTCGCGCAACTGGGCAAGACCACCACCACCGCCGACTCCGAGGGTGATGTTCTGCTGACGCGTCCGGTGACCGTTGGTCGCGACGATATCGAAGCGGTTCTGCCGGACTTTCTCGGGAAAATCAGTCAGATACCTCCCATGTACTCGGCCCTCAAGCGTGATGGCCAGCCACTTTACAAGCTGGCTCGTGCAGGGGAAGTAGTGGAGCGCGAGCCCCGTTCTGTTACTATTGCGCGCCTGGAATTACTTGCTTGCGAAGGCGAGACAGCACGTCTGTCGGTGGATTGCAGCAAAGGCACCTACATCCGGACGCTGGTCGAGGATATTGGTGAAAAACTCGGTTGTGGTGCTTACGTCGCAGAACTGCGCCGTACCCAGGCCGGGCCTTTCACGCTGGCTCAGACGGTTACGCTGGAAGAGCTGGAGCAAGTGCATGCCGACGGCGGCAATGAAGCGGTTGACCGCTTCCTGATGCCCTCGGACAGCGGCTTGCTGGACTGGCCGCTGCTGAAGTTTTCCGAGCACAGTTCGTTCTACTGGTTGCATGGTCAGCCGGTACGCGCTCCGGACGCGCCGAAATTCGGCATGGTACGGGTGCAGGATCACGAAGGTCGCTTCATCGGTATCGGTGAAGTGAGTGAAGACGGGCGCATTGCGCCGCGTCGATTGATTCGGTCAGAGTGACCGGAACCAGTCCGTTGGCAGGCTAGCCTGCAAACGGGGTGGAGCGAGGATGGCTGTCAACAGGCACGGTCATATCTCATTTTTTAATACGAGGTTTCGTCCTCGGCCTGTTGGAAACGTTTCTCCGGAGGCGCTTCCCTGAAATAAGGATTGCCCACATGGCACTCAGCGTTGAAGAAAAAGCTCAGATCGTAACCGACTACCAGCAAGCTGTTGGTGATACAGGTTCGCCAGAAGTGCAGGTTGCACTGCTGACCGCCAACATCAACAAGCTGCAAGGCCACTTCAAGGCCAACGGTAAGGACCACCACTCCCGTCGTGGTCTGATCCGTATGGTAAACCAGCGCCGCAAGCTGCTGGATTACCTGAAAGGTAAGGACGTTAGCCGTTACAGCGCCCTGATCGGTCGTCTGGGTCTGCGTCGCTAATAACGACGTTGCTAGAGGTTGGTTGTCTGTCACGATCCATCGGGTTTGCCCGGTGGTTCTGGCAGGCTCCCAGCCTCAAGTTTTATCTGGGCTGTGGAAGGGGCCGATTCCCCACGCTGCCCAAGAATTCGCAAGAAACCAGTTCCCCAAGAGCCACAAAGAAAGGTAGGAAACCGTGAACCCGGTAATCAAAAAGTTTCAGTTCGGTCAATCGACCGTAACCCTCGAGACAGGCCGTATCGCCCGTCAAGCCTCTGGTGCAGTATTGGTCACCGTTGACGACGACGTCAGCGTGCTTGTGACTGTGGTCGGCGCCAAACAGGCTGACGCTGGCAAAGGCTTCTTCCCTCTGTCCGTGCACTACCAGGAAAAAACCTACGCTGCCGGCAAGATTCCCGGTGGTTTCTTCAAGCGTGAAGGCCGTCCTTCCGAGAAAGAAACCCTGACCTCGCGACTGATCGACCGTCCGATCCGTCCGCTGTTTCCAGAAGGCTTCATGAACGAAGTGCAGGTTGTCTGCACCGTCGTTTCCACCAGCAAGAAAATCGATCCGGACATCGCTGCGATGATCGGTACATCGGCTGCGCTGGCCATCTCCGGCATCCCGTTTGACGGTCCGGTCGGCGCTGCGCGCGTTGCTTTCCACGAAAGCACCGGCTACCTGCTGAACCCGACCTACGAGCAGCTGCAGGCTTCGAGCCTGGACATGGTTGTGGCCGGTACTTCCGAAGCCGTTCTGATGGTTGAATCGGAAGCCAAGGAACTGACCGAAGACCAGATGCTGGGCGCTGTACTGTTCGCCCACGACGAATTCCAGGTGGTCATCAACGCCATCAAGGAACTGGCCGCCGAAGCCGCCAAGCCGGTCTGGGACTGGCAGCCGAAGCCTGAAGCGACCGCACTGCTGGGCGCTATCCGTGCCGAGTTCGGCGACGCGATTTCGCAGGCTTACACCATCACTGTCAAAGCCGACCGTTATGCGCGTCTGGGCGAGCTGAAAGATCAGGTCGTTGCCAAGCTCGCTGTCGAAGACGGCAGCCCGTCTGCCAGCGAAGTCAAAGCCGCTTTCGGTGAAATCGAATACCGCACCGTTCGCGAAAACATCGTCAACGGCAAGCCGCGTATCGATGGCCGTGACACACGCACTGTCCGTCCGCTGAACATCGAAGTCGGCGTGCTGCCAAAGACCCACGGTTCGGCACTGTTCACCCGTGGCGAAACTCAGGCGCTGGTTGTGGCCACCCTGGGTACTGCTCGTGACGCACAGCTGCTCGACACCCTTGAAGGCGAGAAGAAAGACCCCTTCATGCTGCACTACAACTTCCCTCCGTTCTCGGTGGGCGAGTGTGGTCGCATGGGCGGTGCCGGTCGTCGTGAAATCGGTCACGGTCGTCTGGCTCGCCGCAGCGTGCAGGCCATGTTGCCGGGCGCTGACGTGTTCCCGTACACCATTCGTGTTGTGTCGGAAATCACCGAGTCCAACGGTTCCAGCTCCATGGCTTCGGTCTGCGGTGCTTCCCTGGCACTGATGGATGCGGGTGTTCCGATGAAGGCGCCGGTTGCCGGTATCGCCATGGGCCTGGTCAAGGAAGGCGAGAAGTTTGCCATTCTGACTGACATCCTGGGTGACGAAGATCACCTGGGCGACATGGACTTCAAAGTAGCCGGTACCTCCAAAGGTGTTACCGCGCTGCAGATGGACATCAAGATCAAAGGCATCACCGAAGAGATCATGGAGATCGCCCTGGGCCAGGCCCTGGAAGCTCGCCTGAACATCCTCGGTCAGATGAACCAGATCATCGGTCAGTCGCGTAACGAACTGTCGGCCAACGCGCCGACCATGATCGCGATGAAGATCGACACCGACAAGATCCGTGACGTGATCGGCAAGGGTGGCGCAACCATCCGTGCAATCTGCGAAGAGACCAAGGCTTCGATCGATATCGAAGACGACGGCTCGATCAAGATCTTCGGCGAATCCAAGGAAGCGGCTGAAGCAGCACGTCAGCGCGTTCTGGGTATCACCGCAGAAGCAGAGATCGGCAAGATCTACGTCGGCAAGGTTGAGCGCATCGTCGATTTCGGCGCATTCGTCAACATCCTGCCGGGCAAGGACGGTCTGGTTCACATCTCGATGCTGAGCGACGCTCGCGTAGAGAAAGTGACCGATATCCTGAAAGAAGGTCAGGAAGTCGAAGTACTGGTACTGGACGTGGACAACCGCGGTCGTATCAAGCTGTCGATCAAAGACGTAGCGGCTGCGAAAGTATCCGGCGTCTGATTGATCTGATCAGCGTTTGAAAAAAGGACTCTTCGGAGTCCTTTTTTTATGAGCGCAATTAGAGGCTTACGTTTCGGTCGAGCAAAATGCTCGGGCTGAACATGCATCTTGCAAGCCCGAAACACGGGTAGCGGGCAATCTGCACGATTCCGTAAATCAGCTGAAAATATAACTGTTTGATTTTAAAGGCTTTTTAAGCCTTCTCATGTTTGGCACACCGATTGCGACATAACTGTTAACCCTGCAGCCACTCACCTGGCGCAGTTTTTGAGAAAAACAGGAGTTATCGTATGAAGAAGTTCGCTATCGCTGCCGCTACCGCAACTGCCCTGACTCTGACCATGGCTAACGCTGCATTCGCTCAGACCTCGGCTCAAGCGCCAATGGTTCTGGCAGCCAACACCACTACTCAAGAAGTCAAAGAAGATACCTCTGACACCTGGATCACCACTAAAGTCAAAGCTGACCTGCTGACTGAAAAAGGCATTCCTGGTTCGGACATCAAGGTTGAGACCAACAAAGGCGTGGTTTCCCTGTCCTCCATGGTAAAAGTCACCGAAGCTCAGAAAAACACTGCCGTCGCTATCACCAAGAAAATCAAAGGTGTTAAAGACGTATCGGCTGCTGGCCTGAAAGCCGAGTAATCGAATACTGCCCATGAACAACCGCAGTCATTGATTGATGGAAGGTTCATGCGAGGCTACAAGGATGTAGCCATTAAAGGCCCCGACTGAAGAGTCGGGGCCTTTTCTATGGAGGGCGGTGAAGGGTGCGAGAGGGGGAGCGAGAGGGTTCGTCAGATAATTAACGACGACGTTTGCTATCGATCCTCACCAGCCGTCCGCCCTCGAAGTGCAGATACTGGTACATGCCATTGTCAGGACCGTAGATCCACTCCTCGATTCTGACAGTCTCGGACTGGCGATAATCAATGCTGAAGCTTTCTTTTGTGCCGATCACTTCCTGACTGACCGGCGCTCCGCATTTTTGCTGAACCTCGAATGTCCTGTCACCCGTGCTGATCAACTGACTGCCGCATCGCAAGGTCGATGCCGCAAAGGCAGGCAGGGCGACTGCCCCGGCCATCGCGGCCAGGGTCAGGCTTATCAGTGTCTTGATTCGCATCTGTGGCAACGGGTTCATTCACTGTCCAGGTGGAGTGGGCTGATGACTTTACCATCCGGCTGAGCCTGTCCGAGGCGTGCGTCGACGAAGTACACGCGAGCGTCTTCAAGCTTGCCCTTGTCCACCAGGTAATCCTTGATACTGCTGGCTCTGCTCTGCCCCAGTTCACGCAGCAATACTTCGTTGCCGCTCCAGAACGTGAGCACCGCAGCGCGCATCTGGCTGGCACGTTGTTCCTTGCTCAGATTGGCCCATTCTGCGGGCGGTTGCTGTTTCAGGCGCGTGCGGTAGATGCCTTCCAGCATCGGCGCTTTCTCAGCCTCAGGGACGTCTATCAAGCCAGCCTTGGCCGGGACCTTGTCGCCACGCCGCTGGAGGATCTTGTAATACGTGTACTGGTATTCCCGCTCCAGTCGCTGTTGCGCAATCAATGGGCCGTCGCTGCTGGCCGCGCTGGTGCCTTCGATCTCCAGCTTGAGGTCCGGACGCGCCTTGAGGGCTGCCGAGAGCTTGTCCAGCGCACCTTGTGTCTCGACCGACAACTCACTGGTGCCCGGCGCGAAACTCACGCTGCCGAGGTCCTCGGAGCTGCCGCCTGCTACCAGGCTGCCAAGCATCTTGAATGGAGCCTGTGCCGCACGCAGCACCAGATTGCGCAACGTCTGCCAGACAATCGGCATCACGCTGAACTGCGGGTTATTGAGGTCGCCTTCGATAGGCAGTTCAAGCGAAATCCGTCCCTGCGTATCCTTGAGCAGCGCCACTGCCAACCGGATCGGCAGGTCCAGCGCATCCGGGCTGTCAACCCGCTCGCCCAGTTGCAACTGTTCGATCAGCACCTTGTTCTGCGCCTTGAGCTGGCCTTTGGTGATCAGGTAATGCAAATCCAGATTGAGCCGGCCCTTGCGAATCCGGAAGCCGGCGAACTTTCCGGAGTAGGGCGTCAGGTTGGTCAGCTCGACCCGCTTGAAGCTGGTGGTGATGTCGAGGCTGGCCATCGGATCGAAAGGGTTGAGGCTGCCTTTGATGGTCACCGGGGCGTAACGGTCAACCTTGCCTTCGATATCGACCGGGGCAGGTGTGGCCTTGCGGTTGTCGATGGTGCCGATGCGACCGTTGAGTTGTTGCACGGCCGTCGCGAAGTTGGGCGTCAGGGTCATGTCGGCAAAGTTTGCCGAGCCATCCTTGATGTTGACTTCGCCGACATAGATCGCCAGTGGCGCGTCTTTTTTGGCCTTGGGCTGCGTTTTGGCTGCCTTCGGCTTCGATGCAGTCTTGTCATCCGGCTGTGGAATCAGCAGGTCATCAATGTTGGTGGTGCGGTCCTCGTTGATCATGAAGCGCGCATACGGCTGACTCATGTTTACCTTGGCAATCGAGAGGCCGGTGCCGTGCTGGTAATCCAGCCCTTCAAGGTCCAGTTGCTGCCACTTGAGGAGGTCGCGCTGTTTGACGGTATCAAGTGTGTGCAATTGACTGACCTGCGCTTTGCCGGTCACGCCGAACGCCAGTGGCTCGGTACTCTTCAGATTGACGGCCAGGTCGCTGCCCAGCATGCCACTGCGCAGTTCAAGAAGAATGAACGGGCTGATATAGGCCTGAGCCAAGCGCAGATCGATATCACGGGTCGTCACGTTCAAGCGCGCACTGACCGGGTTCAGATTCACGTCGCCGGTGGCAGTGAGGTTGCCCTGTTTACCCAGCCCGGTGTCGAGCTTGAGGGTAAAGGGTGAGGTGTTCAGGCTGTCGAAATTCTGGATATCCACATTCAGCGGGCCGACATCCAGTGCAACAGGTTCCTTGGGTACGCGATCCGCGAGGTGGACCGTGTAGTTGCGCAGTTGCACATCGTGCAGCAGTACTTGCCACGGTTTGCCCGGCGTTGCCGGTTGAGCGCTGCCACTGCCAGGTGCAGGTTCCGCCGCTTTTTCGTCCACCGCCGGTTTTTGTTGCGCGGCAGGCTTGCCCGGTTGACTGGCGAACAGTTTCTGCCAGTCCAGTTGCCCGTCGCTTTCACGTGCGGCCCAGGTTTCCAGCTTCTGGCTGCGAATCTTGCCGACAGTCACCCGTTGCTTTGCCAGATCAACCGATGTCTCGCTCACGTCCAGGCGTTGCAGGCGCACCAGCGGGCGTCCATCAGGCGTGTTCAATGCAAAGGGCGCAACGCTGGCCGACAGGTTGGTCAGCTGAAGCTCGGTTTCCTTGGCCAGATTAAGTTTGTAGGCGGTACTGAAATTAAGCACGCCATCCTCAAGTGCCAGTGGCAGCGCATCACGCACGTAGGGCCACCATAGCTTCATCTTGCCGTCGGTGACTTTCAGCGTGCCTTCGGAGGCAATCGGCACCAGGCTGATGCGCCCCACCCAGTCGATCTGCCCGCCGTCGGGCCCAGCCGCGACCAGGGTCATGTCGGCATTGTCTTCCGGCAAAGTGCTAAGGTTCTTGAGTTCGAAATTCAACGCGTCGTAGAGGAATTCGATGGGGGCGCCGGGGCGCATGTCCTGGAAATGCACATAGCCGTCAGCCAGCTTGATCTCGCCGATACGCAGCGGGAACGGCTTGCTCGGCGGTTCGTCCGGAGTCGGCTCGCTGGCAGGCAGCTTGAACAGTTGCGCGAGGTTGAGCGTGCCTTGCTTGTCGAACAAGAGTTCGGTCTTGGGCTTGATCAGCTCGACGCGCTGCAAATGCAGGGCTCGGGTCCAGAGGCTGTCGATCTGCAGATTGGCGTAGAGCTTTTCGAACGCGACCTGTTCTTTGCCCGGTGTGCCGATGTTCAGGCCCCAGAGGGTCAGTTCCAGGGTGTAGGGATTGAACTCCAGGCGTTCCAGCTTGGCCGGCACGGTCGAATAATTGGCCAGTTGTTGATTGGCAATGCGCAGAGCGACGCCGGGAAGGATGAAGAAACCCAACAGGCTATAGAGCACGAGCACAGCCAGCACGGAGCCAAGTGTGTATTTCAATCCTCTGGACATGGGCAGCGGCGTCTCTCTCTTTTGGAGGTGCTTGGAGTATGGCATGCCTGTTCGGTTCCCAAGGCAGTGCCGCTCTGGCTTGCAGGATTTTTCATGATTCAGGCGGCCTGAAGCAGGCGGCTGATCAGAGTTGCAGAATCAGGGTTTTCAGTGGCGGTTGACCGTCCTTCGACGGAAAGTCTTCAGCAGGTTGCATCATCTGCCAGTCGCGCACCGGACGGCCGGCCTTGCTGGCGCAGCGCAAGACCTGCTCGCGCCAGTCCTGCATGCTGACCTTCGCCAGATTGTTGCAGCAGATCAGCACGCCATCGTCTGCCGTAGTGAGCAGCGCAGGTTTGAGCAGGCTTTGATAATCGCGCAACAGATCGACCGTGCCGAACGCGCTTTTAGCCCAGGCGGGCGGGTCCAGCAGAACCAGGTCGTATTGGCGCTGATCCAGCTTTACGTGGCTCGGCAGCTTCTGGCTGCGCCGGGCGGCGACTGGCAGGCCGGCGAGTTGGCGGATGGCCGGGAAGTAATCCGACTGGATGAATTGCATGGTCGGTAATTGCGGGTTGAGTGCACCGTTTTCACGGCCCACCGCGAGGTTGCCCTCGGCAAAATCCAGGTTGCACACTTCGCTCGCGCCACCGGCTGCGGCACTCAGACCCACGCCACAGGTGTAGGCGAACAGGTTCAGCACACTCTTGCCCGCACTGTGCTGCCTGACCCAGCCCCGGGTGTTGCGCAGATCGAGAAACAGCAACGGGTCTTGCCCGGCATGCCGCCCGCGGACTCGGTAATTGAGCCCCCACTCGTGACCGACATGGTCTGCCAGCGCCGCTTCGTCCGCCTTGTAGATGGCATCCTGACGATCTACCCGCGAGTTGCCTTGTGAGCGGTCGTTATAGACCAGCAGCGTCTCCAGGCCCAGACGCGCATTGACCTGTGCATGCAGCTCAAGCAACGCGTCGCGTTCCAGCCCCGTGTGAAAACTCTGCACCAGCAATTGCGGGCCGTAGCGATCGATGGTCAAGCCGCTGGCGCCTTCCTGACTGCCGTGAAACAGGCGATAGCAGTCGGTGCCTTGCAGGTGCAGTTCGGCAAGCAGCGACTCACGGTTGTCGAGGGCGACGCTGAGCGCCTGATTCAAGGAAGACATGCAAAGCGTCCCGGGCGGTAATAAAGGCGCGGGAGTTTACCAGTTACCGACTGCGCACGGTTTTTGAGTCTTCTTGATTCGCTGAATAACTGTCGGGCCTGTCATACAGCGCCAACATTGTGCTGCTAGGTTGCTGTTTTGCCTGTCAGCGAGGGGATAACCGTGAGCCAGTTCGATCTCAAGCGTCGTCGTGTCATTCAGGCCGTCGGGACCGTGGGTGCCGGTCTGCTGTTACCCGGTGTTGCACCGGCGGTCATTGCCTCGGTGCAGGACCGCCCGAAAATGACTGACGGCGTGCAGTCCGGCGATGTGTTTGGCGACAAGGCGATCGTCTGGAGCCGCAGCGACCGGCCTGCGCGCATGGTCGTCGAGTGGGACACGCGCAGCATGTTCACCCAGCCACGGCGTGTGGTGTCGGCGCTGGCTGATCAGCGCACCGACTTCACGGCGCGCGTCGAGCTGAGCGGATTGCCGGTCGATCAGGCGATTTTCTACCGCGTTTCGTTCGAGGATGCCCAGAGCGGTGTTGCCAGCGAACCCTGGTTCGGCCATTTGCGCAGCACGCCACAACAGCGTCGTGACATCCGCTTCGTCTGGAGTGGCGATACGGTGGGGCAGGGTTTCGGTATCAACCCTGACATCGGTGGCATGCGCATTTACGAAGCCATGCGCCTGCGCTTGCCGGACTTCTTTATCCACAGCGGCGACACCATCTACGCCGACGGCCCGGTGCCGGAGCAGCTCACCACCGAAGGCGGGCGGATCTGGCGCAACATCACCACCGAGGCGAAAAGCAAGGTGGCGGAGACGCTGGACGAATACCGGGGCAATTACCGTTACAACCTGCTGGATGAAAACCTGCGTCGTTTCAATGCTGAAGTGCCGCAGGTCTGGCAGTGGGACGATCACGAGGTGACCAATAACTGGTCGCCCAGCAAGCAGCTCGATGACCGCTACAAGGTCAAGGACATCCAGTTGCTGTCCTCCCGCGCACGTCAGGCATATCTGGAGTACGCACCGTTGCGCCTGCAAGCGGCGGATAACGGCGGGCGTATTTATCGCAAAATTCCCTATGGCCCGATGCTCGACGTGTTCGTTCTCGACATGCGCAGCTACCGCGACGGCAACGATGCCAATCTGGCCGACAAACCTGGTCCGACCACCGCGTTCATGGGCCGTGAACAACTGGACTGGCTCAAGCGCGAGCTCAACAGCTCGCGCGCGCAGTGGAAAGTGATCGCCGCAGACATGCCCATCGGCCTTGGCGTGCCGGATGGCGAGGTGAGCCCCGGGGTCGCGCGTTGGGAGGCCATCGCCAACGGCAATGATGGACCGGCGCTGGGGCGTGAGCTGGAGGTCGCCGAATTGCTGGCGTATCTGCGTACGCAGAAAATTCGCGATTGCGTGTGGCTGACAGCCGATGTGCATTACTGCGCTGCGCATCATTACCAACCGGATCGGGCGGTGTTTCAGGATTTCGATCCGTTCTGGGAGTTCGTGGCCGGGCCATTGAATGCGGGCAGTTACGGTCCCAACGTGCTGGACAAGACGTTCGGGCCTGAGCTGGTGTTCCAGAAAGCGCCTCCTGCGCAGAATACTTCGCCGTTTGCGGGTTATCAGTTCTTTGGCGAAGTGAACATCGATGGGCAAACCGGTGAGATGACGGTCGCTCTGCGGGATCTGGATGGGGTGTCGGTGTTCGAGCGCAAGCTACAGCCTGTGAAAGAGGTCAGCCGAATCGTCTGACAGGCAGCGGGCTAAAGGCTCGTAGGGTTGAAAATCCCTGCAACATGCTCGGCATGGGTGGCTTATCATGAGCCACCTAATGATGGATCGGGTATGTTGCATGCTGGCTATCTTTCTCGAAACCCTGAACATCACCGCTCCGGTATTCGCCATGCTGTTTCTGGGCGTGTTCCTCAGGCGTATCGGCGCGATCAACGACGGGTTCATCGTTGCGGCTTCAGGGCTGGTGTTCAATGTCACCATGCCGGCATTGCTGTTTCTGGGCATCATTCACGCGGACCTGCGCACGGCACTGCAGCCTAAACTGCTGATTTTTTTCAGCCTTGCCACGCTGCTGAGTTTCGCATTCGCCTGGGTCTGGGCCGTCTGGCGTTGCCCGTACGAAGAGCGTGGCATCTACGTTCAGGGCGCGTTCCGTGGCAATAACGGCGTGATCGGCCTGGCCCTGGCGGCCAGCATGTATGGCTCGTACGGCATCTCGCTGGGTGCCATCCTCGCGGCACTGGTCATCGTGTTCTACAACACGCTGTCGACTGTGGTGCTGGCGGTCTACAGCCCGGTGATCAAGTCCGATCCATGGAGCATTTTCAAGAGCGTGTTGGCCAACCCGCTGATCATCAGCGTGATCATTGCCTCGCCCTTTGCTTATTTCAGCATCGGCCTGCCCAAATGGCTGGAAACTTCCGGTAGTTATCTGGCGCAGATGACGCTGCCTTTGGCGCTGATCTGTATCGGCGGCACGCTGTCGCTGGCGTCACTTCGCAAGAGCGGCAAACTGGCCGTCAGTGCCAGCGTCATGAAAATGGTCGCGTTGCCGGTGCTCTGCACGCTGGCCGCATGGCTGGTTGGCTTTCGCGGTGCAGAGCTGGGGATTCTGTTTCTGTATTTCGGCAGCCCGACCGCCGCCGCCAGTTACATCATGGCGCGCACGGCAAACGGCAATTATGAACTGGCGGCGGCAATCATCGTGATCACCACGCTGGCCGCCGCAGTCACCACCAACGTGGGGATTTTCATCCTGCAATGGGGTGGCTGGATCTAGTCCGCTTTGACGTAACTGTCGATTACTTCCTGAGCCGCACGAAACGCATCGATGGCTGCGGGCACCCCGGCGTACACCGCGCAGTGCAGCAGCGCTTCGCGAATTTCTATGACGGTGCAACCGTTGTTCAGCGCACCCCGCACATGGCCTTTCAGCTCTTGCGGGCATTTGAGGGCGGTGAGGGTCGCCAGGGTGATCAGGCTGCGGGTTTTCAGCGGCAGGCCGTCACGGCTCCAGACGCTACCCCATGCGTGTTCGTTGACGAAGTCCTGCAAGGGCTGGCTGAAATCGGTGGCATTGCCCAGTGCGCGGTCGACGTAGACATCGCCCATTACCTGGCGGCGGATCTGTTCGCCTTCGCTGATCGTGTTGTCTGTCATGGCGTTTCTCCTCTGATCAATACAGATTGAAATCAGTGCTGGCGTCGCCAGGCACGCACGGTGCGCCAGGCAACAATGATGCCCAATAGCGGTAGAACCAGCGTGAGCATCCAGCCTTCGAGCCTTTCGGCGAGTGTCATGCCGGTACTGATCGACACGATGTGCAGCCCGTAGGTCAGGTACAACGCCAACAGCAGCAGGCCTTCGATGCGGTCTATCCGGTAGCCGGAATAAAACAGCGGCACACACAGCAGTGACACGCCCAGCATGATTGGCAAATCGAACACCAGCGCGTTAGGCGAGATTGTCAGGGGCAGTGGCGCAACCAGTGCGGTCACGCCCAGCACCCCGAGCAGATTGAACAGGTTACTGCCGATCACGTTGCCGACGGCAATGTCGCGTTCACCACGCAGTGCTGCAATTAGCGAGGCCATCAGTGCGGGCAGCGAGGTTCCGATGGCGATCACGGTCAGTCCGATAATGCGCTCGGACAGCCCCAGATGGATGGCAATCACCACCGACGCATTGACCAGCAAGTGCCCGCCCGCGGTCAGCATCAGCAAGCCAGCGGCGAGCATGAACATGCGCGAAAGAGTGCGAGGCTTTTCCGTGATGTCGGCATGACCGTGGCGCGGACTATGGCCTCCCTGGCGCACGATGACGAACAGGCAGACCAGCAATCCGGCCAGCAGCACGATACCGTCGAGCGTGCTGAACTCGCCGTTCCATGACAGGCCGATAGCCAGCAGGCACGCGCCGATCATCAGCGGTATGTCGATATGCAACACCTGCCGCGCCACCCGCAACGGAATGATCAAGGCGCACAGGCCAAGGATCACCAGCACATTGAAGATGTTGCCGCCGATGACACTGCCCACCGCAATGTCGGTATTGTCCGAGAAGGCAGCTTGCAGGCTGACGGCCATTTGCGGGGCGCTGGTGCCCATCGCCACGACGGTCAGGCCGATGATCAATGGCCTGACCTTGAAAATGGCGGCCAGATGCACGGCCGCGCGCACTGACAGATCCGCCCCGATCAGCAGGAGAAGAAAGCCGCCGAACATCTGAATGAGGGCGGGAGCGGGCAGGGCCGATAGCTGGAGAATAGGTGTGTCCTTGGTCGAGAGCTTAGTCGAGGGCCTGAACGCGGACAGGCGCCGTGCCGCTGCGCAGCATACCCAGTTGTTCGGCTGCTTCGCGAGAGACATCGATCAATCTGCCACGCGTGTGAGGGCCGCGATCATTGACGCGGACGACCACTGACTTGTCGTTGTTCAGGTTGGTGACCCTGACCCGCGTGCCAAACGGCAACTGCCGGTGAGCGGCGGTCAGGGCATTCTGATTGAAAGGCTCGCCGCTGGCCGTGCGGTTGCCATGATGGCGAGCGCCGTAATAGGCGGCGGTGCCGGTCTCGTCGTAACCGTGAGGGTCGATGATGTGATTGGCGCAGCCGGCCAGTAAGGTCAGCAGGCTGCAGGCAAAAATAAGTCGGCGCATGGTCAAAGGTCCTGAGTGCCGTTGGCTTGGGGGTTCTACACGTCCCTATGACGCTCTTGCCAATGCTCGCGTTGGCGCAACGCTGTGCCTCGGCGCGCATTAAACTTCGGACGCGGAGCGTCCAGAAACGCGTCCCCACTCGGAGCGCGGGTACGATCATCAGCGTTGAAAAGATCAGCCCTGACGCTCGTGCCAATGCTCCGCGTTGGCATGCATTTCGTGACGCTCCGCGTCACAATTCTGTGCCGCACCGCGCATTAAACTTCGGACGCAGAGCGCCCAAAAATGCGTTCCCACGCGGAGCGCTCAGCGTTATACACACGTTCTAGAGAGCCCGGAATAGAGGGCTTTCAGGCTTCGGCCCGAAGGGCGTAGGAGCGAACTTGTTCGCGAATACGTTGGTCCAGGCGCCCTGTTTCTGGGGGCTGTACCGGCCTCTTCGCGAGCAAGCTCGCTCCCACGAGACTCATGTATAACGATGAGCGCGGAGCGTGGGAACGAGCGTGAGTAGGGGGTCAGCCCTCCAGCTTGGCCTTCAGCAGTTCGTTGACCTGCTGCGGGTTAGCCTTGCCTTTGGAGGCTTTCATGGCCTGACCGACGAAGAACCCGAACATCTTGCCGCGCTTGGCTTCATCCGCCGCCCGATACTGTTCGACCTGTTCCGCATTGGCAGCCAGTACATCGTCGAGCATCGATTCGATGGCGCCACTGTCGGTTACCTGCTTCAGGCCGCGCTTCTCTATGACTTCATCGGCGCTGCCTTCACCATTGGCCATCGCTTCGAAGACCATTTTCGCGATCTTGCCCGAGATGGTGTTGTCGGTGATGCGCTTGAGCATGCCCCCCAGTTGTTCGGCGCTGACGGGCGATTGTTCGATCTCGACCCCCTGCTTGTTCAGCAGGCTGCCCAGCTCGACCATGACCCAGTTGGCCGCCAGCTTGGCGTCGCCGCTGATGCTGACCACTTTTTCGAAATAGTCAGCCTGCTCGCGGCTCGACGCCAGCACGCTGGCGTCGTAGGTCGACAGGCCGAACTGGCTCTGGAAGCGCTCGCGTTTCTGCGGTGGCAGTTCCGGCAGTGTGGCGCGGGTTTCCTCAAGGAACGAATCCTCGATGATGACCGGCAACAGATCCGGGTCGGGGAAGTAACGGTAGTCGTTGGCTTCCTCCTTGCTGCGCATGGCGCGGGTTTCGTTGGTGTTCGGATCGTACAGACGCGTCTGCTGGATGACCTTGCCGCCGTCTTCGATCAGGTCGATCTGGCGCTGGATCTCGCTGTTGATCGCCTTCTCGATGAAGCGGAACGAGTTGACGTTCTTGATCTCGCAGCGGGTGCCGAACTCGACTTGGCCCTTGGGGCGAATCGACACGTTGCAGTCGCAACGCAGCGAGCCTTCGGCCATGTTGCCGTCGCAGATGCCCAGGTAGCGGACAATCGCGTGGATGGCCTTGACGTAGGCCACGGCTTCCTTGGCACTGCGCATGTCCGGCTCGGAAACGATCTCCAGCAGCGGCGTGCCAGCGCGGTTCAGGTCGATGCCGGTCATGCCCTGGAAGTCTTCGTGCAGGCTCTTGCCTGCGTCTTCTTCCAGGTGCGCACGGGTGATGCCGATGCGCTTGACCGTGCCGTCTTCCAGCGTGATGTCCAGGTGGCCCTTGCCGACGATCGGCAATTCCATCTGGCTGATCTGATAGCCCTTGGGCAGGTCAGGGTAGAAGTAGTTCTTGCGGGCAAACACGTTGTGCTGGCCGATTTCGGCATCCACCGCCAGGCCGAACTTGACGGCCATGCGCACGGCTTCCTTGTTCAGCACCGGCAACACACCCGGCATGCCCAGATCAACGAGGCTGGCCTGGGTATTGGGCTCGGAGCCGAACGTGGTGGCGCTACCGGAAAAAATCTTTGATTGGGTCGAAAGCTGGGTATGTATCTCCAGCCCGATGACGACTTCCCATTGCATGTGTTTCTCCTCAGAAGCCTTCAGGTGCGCGAGTGTGCCAGTCAGTGACTTGCTGATACTGATGCGCCACATTCAAGAGACGGCCTTCCTGGAAATACGGGGCGAGCAATTGCACGCCGACCGGCAGACCCTCGACAAAGCCCGCAGGCATGGACAGACCGGGCAGGCCCGCCAGGTTGGCGGTGATGGTGTAGAAATCTTCCAGGTATTCGGCAATCGGGTCGTTGTTCTTGGCGCCGATTTTCCAGGCCGGGTTGGGCGTGGTCGGGCCGAGAATCACGTCGACTTCGGCGAATGCGCTCATGAAATCGTTCTTGATCAGGCGACGGATCTTCTGCGCCTGCAGGTAATAGGCGTCGTAGTAGCCTGCCGACAGCGCGTAGGCGCCGACCATGATGCGTCGCTGGACTTCCGGGCCAAAGCCTTCGGCGCGCGAGCGCTTGTACAGGTCGGTCAGGTCTTTCGGGTCTTCACAGCGGTAGCCGAAGCGCACACCGTCGAAGCGCGACAGGTTGGACGATGCCTCTGCCGGCGCGATGACGTAGTAGGCCGGAATGGCATGTTGCAGGTTCGGCAGGCTGACTTCCTTGACGATGGCGCCGAGTTTTTCCAGCTCCTTGACGCTTTCGTGGACCAATTGCGCGATACGCGGGTCGAGGCCAGCGCTGAAATACTCCTTGGGTACACCGATACGCAGGCCCTTGAGCGAGGTATTGAGGGTGGCGGAATAGTCCGGAACCGGCTCGTCGATGCTGGTGGAGTCCTGCGCATCGAAACCGGCCATGCCTTGCAGCAGCAGGGCGCAGTCTTCGGCAGTGCGCGCCATCGGGCCAGCCTGGTCGAGGCTGGATGCGTAGGCAATCATGCCCCAGCGCGATACGCGACCATAGGTCGGCTTGAGGCCGGTCAGGTTGGTCAGGGCCGCGGGCTGGCGAATCGAGCCGCCGGTGTCAGTGCCGGTCGCTGCGGGCAGCAGGCGGGCAGCCACTGCCGCTGCCGAACCGCCGGACGAACCACCGGGAACGCAGTCGAGGTTCCACGGGTTTTTCACCGCGCCGTAGTGGCTGGATTCGTTGGCCGAACCCATGGCGAATTCGTCCATGTTGGTCTTGCCCAGCGTGACGGTACCCGCCGAAGCGAGCTTCGACACCACCGTAGCGTCGTACGGGGCCTTGAAATTGTCGAGCATCTTCGAGCCGCAACTGGTGCGGATGCCCTGTGTGCAGAACAGGTCCTTGTGCGCCAGCGGAGCGCCGAGCAGCGGGCCGTTCTCACCGGCAGCGCGGCGTGCATCTGCCGCCTGGGCCTGAGTGATGGCCAGGTCTTCGGTGAGGCTGATGAAGCTGTTGAGCTGCGGGTCGAGCTGTGCGATACGCGACAGCAGGACACGGGTCAGCTCTTCAGAAGAGAATTTTTTTTCGGCGAGTCCGCGAGCGATCTCGGCCAGAGTCATTTGATGCATGCAGGCGCTTTCCCTTACTCGATGACTTTCGGAACCAGATACAGACCATCCTGGACCGCTGGTGCGATGGCTTGGTAAGTGTCGCGGCGATTTCGCTCGGTTACCGCGTCTTCGCGCAGGCGCTGGGTCGCTTCCAGCGGGTGAGCCAAGGGTTCGATGCCGGTGGTGTCGACCGCCTGCATCTGATCGATCAGACCGAGAATGCTGTTCAGTGCTTCGGTAGTACGCGGGATATCGGCGTCATTAAGGCCAAGTCTGGCCAGATGAGCGATCTTTTCCACGTCGGAGCGTTCAAGCGCCATGGGGTATCTCCAGTGGAATGCTGACGGATTTGCTTTGTTGCCAATTGCGGAACACTATCGCGTTATTACTGTCTCAAGCCGCTAACGTCGAGGGTGGTGTTCGGAAAACCGCCAATTTAGCATATTGGCTCCTTGCCCAAAATCCCTGTCGTTGTTAGAGTTTGCCGCACTTTTTTTACCACGCGTTCCCTAGGGTCCCTTTCCCATGTTCAAGAAACTGCGTGGCATGTTTTCCAGTGATCTATCCATCGACCTGGGCACTGCCAACACCCTTATTTACGTGCGTGAGCGCGGTATCGTTCTGAATGAACCCTCTGTCGTTGCCATTCGTACTCACGGCAACCAGAAGAGCGTCGTCGCTGTCGGTACCGAAGCCAAGCGCATGCTGGGCCGTACGCCAGGCAACATTGCAGCCATTCGCCCCATGAAAGACGGCGTTATCGCCGATTTCAGCGTCTGCGAAAAAATGTTGCAGTACTTCATCAACAAGGTCCATGAAAACAGCTTTCTGCAGCCCAGCCCTCGTGTGCTGATCTGCGTTCCGTGCAAATCCACTCAGGTTGAACGTCGCGCCATTCGCGAATCGGCTCTGGGTGCAGGTGCGCGCGAAGTATTTCTGATCGAAGAGCCAATGGCTGCAGCGATCGGTGCCGGTCTGCCGGTGGAAGAAGCCCGCGGTTCGATGGTTGTCGACATCGGTGGGGGCACCACCGAGATCGCCCTGATCTCCCTGAACGGTATTGTTTACGCCGAATCCGTGCGTGTGGGTGGCGACCGTTTCGATGAAGCGATCATCACCTACGTGCGTCGTAACTACGGCAGCCTGATCGGCGAATCCACAGCCGAGCGCATCAAGCAGGAAATCGGCACCGCCTACCCGGGTGGTGAAGTCCGCGAAGTCGACGTTCGCGGCCGTAACCTGGCTGAAGGCGTTCCACGTGCGTTCACCCTGAATTCCAATGAAGTGCTCGAAGCGCTTCAGGAGTCGCTGGCGACCATCGTTCAGGCGGTCAAGAGCGCGCTTGAGCAGTCGCCGCCGGAACTCGCTTCCGACATTGCCGAGCGTGGTCTGGTACTGACCGGTGGTGGCGCGTTGCTGCGGGATCTGGACAAACTGCTGGCTCAGGAAACCGGTCTGCCGGTGATCGTCGCCGAAGACCCGCTGACCTGTGTAGCGCGTGGCGGTGGCCGTGCGCTGGAAATGATGGATAAGCACACCATGGATCTGCTCTCCAGCGAGTAAATCGCCGGGGTGCCATTCACGGAGTCTTTTGTATGCAGGTAGCGTATGTGCTACCTGTATGCGTCAGGCTGACGCCGAAACAGGCTGCCTATCTCTTTCATTTGTCCAGGCCGGTTCCATAGCGCATGAATAAAAGCCCATTGAAGCTCGATCCCACGATCGCATGCCCCGTAGGAGCGGCCTATTAAACCGCTTTTCGCAAAAGGCCCGTCGCTGGGCGTACGTCTGCTGGTGCTGGCCGTTCTGTCGGTCGCGTTGATGGTTGTCGACGCCCGTTTTACGATCCTCAAGCCTGTGCGCAGTCAGATGTCCATGGTGCTCATGCAGTCCTACTGGATTGTCGACTTGCCACAACGTTTGTATCAAGGCGTTGCCAGTCAGTTCGGCAGTCGCACAGAGCTGATCGCCGAGAACGAAAAACTCAAGACCGAAGCCCTGCTCCTGCAAGGTCGCCTGCAAAAGCTGGCGGCATTGACCGAGCAGAACGTGCGTCTGCGCGAGTTGCTGAACTCTTCGGCGCTGGTCAACGAGAAAGTCGAGGTCGCCGAGCTCATCGGCATGGACCCGAACCCCTTTACTCACCGCATCATCATCAACAAGGGCGAACGCGACGGCGTGGTGCTCGGCCAGCCGGTGCTCGATGCGCGTGGCCTGATGGGCCAGGTTGTCGAGCTGATGCCCTACACCTCACGGGTCCTGTTGCTGACTGACACGACCCATAGCATTCCGGTTCAGGTCAATCGTAACGGCCTGCGCGCCATCGCCAGCGGCACTGGCAATCCGGAGCGTCTGGAACTTCGCCATGTGGCGGATACTGCGGACATCAAGGAAGGCGATCTGCTGGTCAGCTCCGGGCTTGGTCAGCGTTTTCCGGCCGGTTATCCGGTGGCAACGGTCAAGGAAGTGATTCACGACTCCGGCCAGCCGTTCGCAATCGTTCGTGCAGTACCGACCGCCGCGCTGAATCGCAGCCGTTATCTGCTGCTGGTGTTTTCCGATGGTCGCTCCCCGGAAGAGCGGGCTGCCGATGCTGCGCAGGCGCAGGAATCGATTGAAAAGGGCATCGAACCTACCGTGATGGCGACGCTGCCACCGCCGACACCGGCATTCCCGATGTGGCCGCAAGCGACCATTCCTATGTTCCCGGGTGCCACGGTTACCCACAAACCTGCGTCCCAGGCGACCGCGCCAGCGTCCGCCACCCCGGCTGCGACGCCGGTCAAACCGGCTCGGCCAGCCTCCCGACCTGCCGCCTCGCAGCCGCCTGCGTCCACACCTTCCAATGCTCGGGAGCCTATTGATGGTTAGTCACGTCTCCGGGCGCAACGGCTGGGTAGTCTGGCTGACCTTTGCGATCGGCCTGTTGCTGAGCGTTTCGCCGCTGCCGCAATTCATGGAAATCTTTCGCCCCCTCTGGTTGGCACTGCTGCTGACCTTCTGGGTGCTGGCGTTGCCACACAAGTACGGAATGACCACCGCCTGGATACTCGGTCTGATGGAGGATGTGCTGTATGGCACGCTGCTCGGTCAGAACGCGCTGATCCTCAGCCTGATTACCTTTCTGGTCATGTCCCTGCAACAGCGTCTGCGCATGTTCCCCATGTGGCAGCAATGTCTGGTGCTGCTGGTGGTGTTCGGTCTGGCGCAGCTTGCACAACTGTGGCTCAGCGCCCTGACCGGCAACCGTCAGCCGACCCTGGCGCTGGTGTTGCCTGCTCTGGTCAGTGCGTTGCTGTGGCCTTGGGTCAGTTATGGTCTGCGTGGATTGCGCAAACGTTTGAAAATCAATTAAGCGCAAGGTGAGCGCAGCGCCTTCAAGGGTGTGCGCGTTCACCGTCACCGACACGGAGATGTCCTTATGCCCTCGCTTTATCTGGCTTCCGGCTCACCGCGCCGTCGCGAACTTCTGACTCAGATCGGCGTGCCCTTCAGCGTACTCAGCGCGCAGATCGACGAAACTCCCTTTGCTCATGAAACCCCGGCTGTCTACGTCGAGCGTCTTGCGCTGGGCAAGGCTCAGGCGGGCCTGTCGTCGCTGGCGGCTGATCAGCAGGCCTGCGTGATGGGCGCGGACACCGCCGTGGTGCTTGAGGGGCGGATTCTCGGCAAGCCGGTCGATGAGGCGGACGCGCTGGCCATGCTCACCGCGTTATCCGGGCGCGAACACGAGGTCATGACGGCCATTGCGTTGATTGACGGGCAGCGCAGCGAAACCTGCGTGGTGACCAGCCGGGTTCGTTTTCGCCCGATTCAGCTTCATGAGGCACAAGCCTATTGGGCCAGCGGCGAACCTGCCGACAAAGCGGGCGGCTATGCCATTCAAGGCCTGGCGGCGATATTCGTCGAAGGCTTGCAGGGCAGCTATTCTGGGGTAGTGGGTTTGCCTCTGTGTGAAACCGCAGAATTGCTCGGCCGTTTCGGCATACCCTGCTGGCAAGGCCTGGAAGGTGACAAGTCATGAGTGAAGAGATCCTGATCAACATCACCCCGATGGAATCGCGGGTGGCCGTGGTAGAAAACGGCGTGCTGCAAGAAGTGCATGTCGAGCGCACTCAGCGTCGCGGCATCGTCGGCAATATCTACAAGGGCAAGGTCGTGCGCGTGCTGCCCGGCATGCAGGCGGCGTTCATCGACATCGGTCTGGACCGCGCCGCGTTCATTCATGCATCGGAAATCTCCATGCGTGAAGGGCCTGCTGTCGAGAGCATCGCGTCGCTGGTGCATGACGGGCAAAGTCTCGTGGTCCAGGTCACCAAGGACCCGATTGGCAGCAAAGGCGCACGCCTGACCACGCAACTGTCGATCCCTTCGCGCTATCTGGTGTACATGCCGCGCACTGCGCACGTGGGCATTTCCTTGAAGATCGAGGATGAAGCCGAGCGCGAGCGGCTCAAGAAAGTGGTCAGTGATTGCGTCGCGCTGGAAGGCATCAAGGAGGCCGGAGGCTTTATCCTGCGCACGGCTGCCGAAGGCGCGGGTGCCGAGGAAATCCTCATGGACATTCGTTACCTGCGCAGGCTCTGGGACCAGATCGGCGACCAGATCAAAACCGTCAGCCCGCCCACCGTCATCTACGAAGACCTTGGTCTGGCCCTGCGCACCTTGCGCGATCTGGTCAGCCCGCGAATCGAAAAGATCCGTATCGATTCGCGGGAAACCTTCCAGAAGACCACCCAGTTCGTCGCTGAACTGATGCCTGAAATTGCCGACCGGCTCGAGCATTATCCGGGTGAGCGACCGATTTTCGACCTGTACGGCGTCGAAGATGAAATCCAGAAAGCCCTTGAGCGCAAGGTGCCGCTCAAGTCTGGCGGTTATCTGGTCATCGACCCGGCCGAGGCCATGAGCACCATCGATGTGAACACCGGGGCGTTTGTGGGGCACCGGAATCTGGAAGAGACCATCTTCAAGACCAACCTTGAGGCGGCGACAGCGATTGCCCGCCAGCTGCGCCTGCGCAATCTCGGCGGCATCATCATTATTGATTTCATCGACATGGAAGACGGTGAACATCAGCGTCAAGTGCTGCGCACCCTGGAAAAACAGCTGGAGCGCGATCACGCCAAGACCAACATCATCGGCATCACCGAACTGGGGCTGGTGCAGATGACGCGTAAACGCACCCGCGAAAGCCTTGAGCAGGTGCTGTGCGAACCGTGTCATTGCTGTGTAGGGCGCGGCAAGCTGAAAACCCCTGAGACGATCTGTTACGAAATTTTCCGCGAGATTCTGCGCGAGGCCAGGGCTTATCAGGCGGTTGGCTACCGGGTGCTGGCTAATCAGCGCGTGGTCGATCGGCTCCTCGACGAGGAGTCAGGCAACGTGGCGGAACTCGAAAGCTTTATCGGACGAACCATCCGTTTTCAGGTAGAAACCATGTACTCGCAGGAACAATACGACGTGGTCCTGCTCTGAGGTTGCTGGGCGCAGGGAAATATTGACGACAAGTGCCCCACGGGTTTCTGGCAGGTATGCCGTTTATTGAGAATGATGCGTGGCGAACGAGCAAAACCT
This sequence comes from Pseudomonas syringae, assembly GCF_023278085.1. Lineage (NCBI taxonomy): Bacteria > Pseudomonadati > Pseudomonadota > Gammaproteobacteria > Pseudomonadales > Pseudomonadaceae > Pseudomonas > Pseudomonas syringae. The sequence goes on from NZ_CP066265.1 coordinate 877,746, forward strand.
GAATGTGACCGCACCTGCCGACCCGAGCCGAAAACTGTTCGCTGAATCCGGTCTTTGCATCCTGCAGCAGAGGACATCCTGAGATGGGGCGTCTTCCTCGCATTGTTGCAACCCTGACGCGCTGGGGCCTGAGCCTGTGCGCGCTGATTCTGGTGGTGGGGGCGCTGTATGTCAGCCTCGGCCGTCAACTGACGCCTCTGGTGGCTGAATACCGTGTCGATGTCGAAAGCCGTGCCAGCACCGCGTTGGGCATGCCACTGAGCATCGGCAGTCTGGAAGGCAGCTGGAACCGATTCTCTCCGGTATTGCTGGCCCACGACGTCATGGTCGGTGAAGGTTCCAGCGCTTTGCGTCTGGACCGCGTGCGTGTGGTTCCCGATCTCTGGGCGAGTCTGCTGGCGCGTGAAGTGCGCATCGAGCATCTGGAAGTCGATGGCTTGCAGTTCGTTCTCAAACAGGATCAGGACGGTGGCTGGGCGGTTCAAGGCTTGCCGATGCGCAATGACAGCCCGTTCGACCCCGAACAAGTATTCAAGCAGATGCAGAGCGTGTTGCACCTGTCGCTGCTCGATAGCCAGGTGACGGTGCAACCGTTTGATGCCGCGCCGCTGACCCTGACCTACGTCAACCTCAGCCTGACCACGGGCAGCTATCACCAGCGTCTGGATGCACGCCTGACCCTGCCGGACGGCCAGCCGCTGGCGTTGAACGTGCGCTCCCGGGTTCAAGCCAGCCAGTGGAAGGATGGCGAAGCGGATGTCTATGCCAGCCTGCCGCAAAGTGACTGGGGTAAATGGTTGCCCAAAAGCCTGACCCGCGAGTGGACGCTGTCGAAGCTGCAAGCCGGTGGCGAAGTATGGATGAGTTGGGGCAAGGGCACCGTGCAAAGCGCTACCGCACGCCTCAATGCTCCGAAAATCAAAGCTGTCTATGCCGCGCGCAAGCCGACCACGGTGGAAAACCTGGCGCTCAATGCCTGGTTCGCCCGGACTGCAACCGGCTTCGAGCTGAAACTTGATTCATTGGCGATGGACCTGGCCAGCAAGCGCTGGGAAAGCCGTTTGCAACTGACGCAAACCGCCGCAACGCCGGACAGCGAAGAACTCTGGCACGTGCAGGCCGACCGCCTTGACCTGACGCCGCTCACGCCGCTGATCGATTCCCTTGCGCCATTGCCGGACAAGGCGATGGCGGTGGTCGATGGCCTCAAGGTGACGGGCGGGCTGCGCAACGTATTGCTCGACTATCGTCCGCAAACGACTGGCGATAAACGTCTCGGCTTTGCCGCCAACCTGGACAAGGTTGGCTTCAACGCTTATCGCGGCGCACCGGCGGCAGGCAATGTCAGTGGTGCGATCAGCGGCGACCTGGGGCAGGGCGAGTTGCGACTCGATACCGACGATTTCATGCTGCACCTGGACCCGATTTTCGCCAAGCCGTGGCGCTATCAAAAGGCCAATGCGCGCCTGACCTGGAAGCTGGACGATCAGGCGTTCACCCTCATCGCGCCGTACATCAAAGTACTCGGCGATGAAGGCAAGATTGCTGCGGACTTCCTGATCAGGATTCACCTCGGTCACGACCAGGAAGACTACATGGACCTGCGGGTCGGCATGGTCGATGGTGATGGTCGCTACACCAGCAAATACCTGCCCACCGCGCTTAGCCCGGAGCTTGATCACTGGCTGCGTACAGCGGTGGTCAGTGGCGCGGTCAAACAGGGCTTTTTCCAGTATCAGGGCTCACTCAACAAGAACTCGCCTGACACCGCCCGGGTCATCAGCCTGTTTTTCGATGTCAGCAACGCGACCCTGGCATTTCAGCCGGGCTGGCCTTCGCTCACCGGGGTCGACGGCAAGGTCTACGTCGAAAACAGCGGCGTACGGGTCAAGGCCAGCAAGGGGCAACTGCTCGACACCAGGGTGAGTAACGTGCTGGTCAATATTCCTCACGTACCGTCAGGGCAGGACAGCCACTTGCTGGTCGATGGCAGTTTTGCCGGAAGCCTGGGCGATGGCCTGAAGATTCTTCAGCAAGCGCCAATCGGCACGGGCAGCACGTTTGCCGGTTGGCAGGGCGAGGGCCCCCTGAACGGCAAGCTCAAGCTGGATATTCCGCTGGCCAAGGGGGTCGAGCCAAAAGTCGTCGTAGATTTCAGTACTGACAATGCGCGTCTGAAACTGGCGGACCCGGTGCTGGAACTGACCCGGCTCAAGGGTGACTTTCGCTTTGACAGCGCCAGCGGGTTGAGTGGCAAGGGCATCAAGGCGCAGGCATTCGATAACCCGGTAACTGCGGAAATCTCGGCCGAGGGTACGCCCGGTGCCAACGTGACGCGTATTGTGGCGAATGGTCTGGTCACGGTGAAAAAGCTGACTGACTGGCTGAGCGTCACGCAGCCGTTGCCGGTGTCCGGTGACCTGCCGTTTCAATTGCAACTGACGCTGGACAGCAAAGACAGCCCGTTGTTGATCAACTCCACGCTCAAGGGCGTGGCGATCGATCTGCCTGCGCCTTTCGGCAAGACTGCGGAGACAGAGCGCCCCAGCGAATTCCGCATGACCCTGCAAGGCCCGGAGCGCCGACTGGGTGCTGCCTACGATAATCTGGCCAACTTTGCGTTCGCCGCACCGGGTGGCAAGTTTGCGGACGGGCGCGGCGAGCTGTACCTGGGCCGTGGCGGTGCCATCGTGCCGGACGCCAAGGGCTTGCGAATCCGCGGTGAGCTGTCCGAGCTGGACGTCGCGCCCTGGCAGGAGCTTGCAGGACGCTATGCCGGAGGTGATCCGGGCGGCAGCGCCAAGCAACTGCTCAATAGCGTGGACCTGCAGATCGGCAAGCTGACGGCCATGGGCACCACGCTGGATAACGTGCGTGTTCAATTGCAGCGCAACGCTGCGGCCTGGGCCCTGTCGCTGGACAGTGCGCTGGCCAAGGGCACCGCGCTGCTTCCGGATGCCAAGTCTGCGCCTATCGGCATCAACATGTTGTACGTGCGCCTGCCTGCGCCTGACCCGAATGCTGCGGTGGTCGAGAACGCGCCTGATCCGCTGGCAGACGTCGACCCACGCAAGATTCCGGCACTGGATATCAAGATCTCTCAACTGTTTCAGGGTGACCAACTATTGGGCCCGTGGGCGCTGAAGATTCGTCCTACGGCTACCGGGATGCGTATGTCTGACATGAGCCTGGGCCTCAAAGGCATCCAGCTTGAAGGCGATGGATCCTGGGACGGTGCGCCGGGGGTGAGCAACAGCTGGTTCAAAGGGCATCTGGAGGGCAAGAACCTGGCGGATGTGCTCAAGGCCTGGGGGTTTGCGCCAACCGTCACCAGTGAAGATTTCGAGCTGAATGTCGACGGCCGCTGGCCTGGTTCGCCTGCGTGGGTCGGGCTCAAGCGCTATTCCGGCAGTCTCGATGCCACACTGAACCGTGGCCAGTTCGTGGAAGTGGAGGGCGGTGCTCAGGCGCTACGGGTGTTCGGGTTGCTGAATTTCAACTCCATCGGCCGTCGTCTGCGTCTGGACTTCTCGGACTTGCTGGGCAAAGGGCTGAGCTACGACCGGGTCAAGGGGCTGCTGGTGGCCAGTGATGGTGTCTATGTCACTCGCAAGCCGATCACGTTGACCGGGCCGTCCAGCAATCTGGAGCTCAATGGCACGCTGGACATGGTCAGCGACCGCGTGGATGCCAAGCTGCTGGTGACCTTGCCGGTGACCAACAACTTGCCGATCGCGGCGCTGATTGTCGGCGCGCCGGCCATTGGCGGCGCCCTGTTTCTGGTCGACAAGCTGCTGGGCGACAGGGTTGCCCGCTTCGCCAGCGTGCAATACAAGGTCGAAGGACCGTGGAAAGAGCCGAAGATCACCTTCGACAAGCCATTTGAAAAGCCCCAGTAGCGTCTCATGGAGTACAGTGGTGGCCATGACATCAAACAGCGGGTCGCCATGCCTTTTGCCGTGATTCAAATGGTCAGCCAGAGCGATATCGACGCCAACCTGGCTCGGGCGCGCTCACTGTTGGAGCAGGCCGCCGAGGGCGGTGCGCGGCTGGCGGTGCTGCCGGAAAACTTCGTTGCCATCGGGCGTCGCGACGTCGCTGAGATCGGCCGCGCCGAAGCTCAGGGGCATGGACCGATCCTGCCATGGTTGAAACTGGCCGCTCGCGACCTCAAGTTATGGATAGTTGCCGGAACCCTGCCACTGCCGCCGAATGATCGGCCCGATGGCAAGGTGACGGCGTGTTCGTTGCTGATCGATGAACACGGCGAGCAGGTGGCGCGTTACGACAAGCTGCACCTGTTCGATGTGGACGTAGCAGACAACCGGGGCCGCTATCGCGAATCGGACGACTATGCTCACGGCCATAACGTGGTGGTGGCCGACACTCCTGTCGGGCGCCTGGGGCTGACGGTCTGTTATGACCTGCGCTTTCCCGAGCTGTATACCGCGCTGCGCGAAGCGGGCGCTGAGTTGATTACCGCCCCGTCAGCCTTTACAGCGGTGACGGGGGCTGCGCACTGGGACATTCTGATCCGGGCGCGGGCTATCGAAACCCAGTGCTACATACTGGCGGCGGCACAAGGCGGGGTCCATCCGGGGCCACGCGAGACTTACGGGCACGCAGCCATCGTTGATCCATGGGGCCGCGTGCTGGCTCAGCAAGCACAGGGTGAAGCCGTGCTGTTGGGCACACGAGACAGTGAAGAACAGGCGTCCATACGGGCGCGGATGCCGGTGTCCAGTCACCGGCGCTTTTTTTCGCAGGACGCCATGCGGCCTGCTTCGGAGTGAATATGAGTGATCTGTCCTCAGTCAGCGAACACCTTCTGGCACCCGGCGGCCTGAGCCTCGACAGCCTGCAATCGGTACTCGGCGAACTTGCCGGCCCCGGCATCGATGCCGCGGACCTGTATTTTCAGGGGATGATCTCCGAGTCGTGGTCGCTGGAAGACGGCATCGTCAAGGAAGGCAGTTTCAATCTCGATCAAGGCGTGGGCGTGCGCGCTCAGTCAGGAGAGAAGACCGGTTTCGCGTACAGCAACGCCATCACTGAAGATGCGCTGCGCACCGCTGCCCGCGCCGCCCGGTCGATTTCTCGCGCTGGCCAGAATGGCCGCGTGCAGACGTTTACGTCGCAGGACGTGGCTCAGCTGTATGCGCCGGATAATCCGCTGGAAGTGCTGAGCCGTGCCGAGAAGGTCGAGTTGCTGAAGCGCATCGACGTCGCAACTCGCGCACTGGACTCGCGTATTCAGCAGGTGTCGGTGAGCATGGCCGGAGTCTGGGAGCGCATTCTGGTGGCGGCAGCCGATGGCAGCCTGGCCGCCGACGTGCGCCCTCTGGTGCGCTTCAATGTCAGCGTCATCGTCGAGCAGAATGGCCGTCGCGAACGCGGCGGGCATGGCGGCGGCGGACGTACCGACTACCGTTATTTCCTGACTGACGACCGTGCCATGGGCTACGCCCGCGAGGCGTTGCGTCAGGCGCTGGTCAATCTGGAAGCGATTCCCGCGCCGGCCGGTACATTGCCGGTCGTGCTCGGTTCCGGCTGGTCCGGGGTGCTGCTGCACGAAGCAGTGGGGCACGGTCTGGAAGGCGATTTCAACCGCAAGGGCAGTTCTGCCTACAGCGGGCGCATGGGCGAGATGGTTGCGTCCAGGCTCTGCACCATCGTGGACGACGGCACGCTGGCAGGGCGTCGCGGCTCGCTGAGCGTCGATGACGAAGGCACGCCGACCGAATGCACCACGCTGATCGAAAACGGTGTGCTCAAGGGCTACATGCAGGACAAGCTCAATGCCCGGTTGATGGGCGTTGCGCGGACCGGCAACGGTCGTCGCGAGTCCTACGCCCATCTGCCGATGCCGCGCATGACCAACACCTACATGCTGGGCGGGCAGAGCGATCCGCAGGAAATCATCGCGTCGGTCAAGCGGGGTATCTATTGCGCCAATCTGGGCGGCGGTCAGGTCGACATCACCAGTGGCAAGTTCGTGTTTTCGACCAGTGAGGCCTACCTGATCGAAGACGGCAAAATCACGGCGCCCGTCAAAGGTGCGACCTTGATCGGCAACGGGCCGGAAGCAATGAGCAGGGTTTCGATGGTGGGTAACGATCTGTCGCTGGACAGCGGCGTCGGTACGTGCGGAAAAGACGGCCAGTCGCTGCCGGTCGGTGTGGGTCAGCCTACGCTGAAAATCGACGCGATTACGGTTGGCGGTACAGGTAGCTGAATGTGAGTCGGGGCTGGCCGCTTGCTGCGGCCCACCCCGAGGTCGACATCAACGCAGACCGCGTTGAAGTTCGTCCAGCTCACGGATGTATTTGAAGATTTTGCGGCTGGTGGCCGGCGGTTTGTTGCGTGCAACTTCGTGTTGCGCCTGACGAATCAACGAACGCAGTTGCTGACGGTCGGCATCGGGGTATTCGATAACGAATTTCTCGAGGTCGGCGTCATCACCGGCGATCAGGCGATCACGCCAGCGTTCCAGATTGTGGAAACGTTCATTGTACTGGCGAGTGGAGGCATCGAGTTGGTCGAGCAACACCAGAATGGCTTCCTGGTCCTGATCGCGCATCAGCTTGCCAATGAACAGAATATGCCGCTTTCGCGCAATGTTGGCCGTGTGCTTGGGCGCTTCGGCCAGGGCCTTGCGCAAAGCGTCGGTCAACGGCAGCTTGGCCAGCACATCGGCTTTGAGTGTTGTCAGTCGTTCACCGAGGTCAACCAGCGCATGCAGCTCGCGTTTGACCTGAGTTTTGCTTTTCTCCCCGTCAAGGGAGTCGTCGTAAGAATCAACCATGGGGGCAGTCCGCAAAGAAACGCCGCCATGATAACCAGTCGTGGGCCGCTTGTCCGGCCCGGTCGGTATTCGGCCTGTGCTGAAAGAAGAATTTGATGGAGAAAGTCATGAGTGCAACCCAAAGCGTCGGCCCACAGGCCTTGCCCGAATTGCAGGAACAAGTCGAGCAGATCATCGCCGAAGCGAGGCGTCAGGGTGCCAGCGCCTGTGAAGTGGCGGTGTCGGTGGACCAAGGGCTGTCGACATCGGTCCGCCAGCGTGAAGTCGAAACCGTCGAGTTCAATCGTGACCAGGGTTTTGGTATTACGTTGTACGTTGGGCAGCGCAAAGGCTCGGCCAGCACGTCTGCGACCGGCGCCGATGCCATTCGCGAAACCGTAGCCGCCGCCCTGGCGATTGCCGAACACACCTCCGAAGATGAAAGCTCCGGGCTGGCCGACGCTGCGCTGATGGCCAAGGAGGTCATGGATTTTGACCTTTATCACACTTGGGACATCACGCCCGAGCAGGCCATCGAGAAAGCGTTGATCTGCGAAGCGGCAGCGTTCGAGGCCGACAGCCGGATCAAGAACGCCGACGGCACCACCCTCAATACCCATCAGGGCTGCCGCGTATACGGCAACAGCAATGGGTTCATCGGCGGCTATGCGTCGACCCGGCATAGCCTGAGTTGCGTGATGATTGCCGAAGGCGAAGGCCAGATGCAGCGCGACTACTGGTATGACGTCAACCGCAAGGGCCAGTTGCTGGCCGATGCCGAGAGCATTGGCCGCAAGGCCGCGCAACGGGCGGCGAGCCGCCTGGGCGCGCGGCCTGTGCCTACCTGTGAAGTGCCGGTGCTGTTTGCCGCTGAACTGGCGGGTGGCTTGTTCGGCAGTTTTCTCGGCGCTATCTCTGGCGGCAACCTGTATCGCAAGTCGTCATTTCTCGAGGGCTCTCTTGGCCAGCGACTGTTCCCGGAGTGGATGACCATCGATGAGCGTCCACACCTGAGGCACGCCATGGGCAGTTCCGCGTTCGACAGCGATGGCCTGGCGACGTATGCCAAACCCTTCGTGGACAAAGGCGATCTGGTGTCCTACGTGCTGAGCACCTATTCCGGCCGCAAGCTGGGCATGCCAAGCACCGCCAATGCGGGCGGCGTTCATAACCTGTTCGTTACTCATGGTTCCGAAGATCAGGATGCGCTGATCCGGCGCATGGGCCGTGGTTTGCTGGTCACTGAGTTGATGGGCAGCGGCCTGAACATGGTCACCGGTGATTACTCGCGTGGCGCAGCGGGCTTCTGGGTCGAGAACGGCGAGATTCAGTTTCCGGTTCAGGAAGTGACTATTGCCGGGAACATGCGCGACATGTTCAAACAGATCGTCGCCGTGGGCAGCGATCTCGAACTGCGCAGCAACATCCGCACCGGCTCGGTACTGATCGAGCGCATGATGGTGGCGGGGAGCTGATTAGCCTGCATCGCTACCGCTGCATACCTGACTGACTCGCATGCCAATGCTCCGGCGTTGGCATGCGCTTCCTGTCACGCCGCATCACCTGTCCTTACCGTGCCACACTCCCCAGTTTCTGCACGATCGATAGCTCATGAAGCCTCGCTTCATTGTCTTCTCAGAACCCCCTCGCAAAAGTCCATCTCATCAACATGCTTGTGTTGAGTCAAAATCTCATTTAATAATGAATATCATTTGAGGGTGAAATGTGACCGCCGGGATCACCTGGTCCGGCCAGCCTGCGCCTCTGGGGGTATGTCATGCAGCATTGGAAACGCACCATTGAACAGGCCAACCGCTGTTTCAGTCTGGGTGAGTGGGTTGAAGCCCGTGAGCTGTACCTCCAGGCGCTGGCCCTGGCACAAGTGCTTTTCGAGCGTTGGCCAGACGTCGATGAAGCCGTTGCGGCGTGTGTGATTTCCCATCACAACCTGGCGGACCTGCACCTCAGCCTGGGGCAGCCAGAAGAAAGCGCCGAATACCTGTGCGCAATCCATCAGCACCTGTTGCAGACCATGCAGAGCCAGCGGCTGACGCCCGCTCTGCGCGAAGCGGCCCTGCGCCACAGCAGCAAGACCTACGCCGAGCTACTGAGCTTTATCAGCGAGCATGGCGAATACCCGCGCACCCATCGACTGCTGAACAGCAGCAGTGAGCACACGCGCTCATCGCTGCAGCGCCATTCAGCGACTCATTCCGGACTTTTTTACGGAGCACACTGAAATGTCTCATACCTTGCCAGCACTGCCGTACGCCTACGATGCACTAGAGCCGCACATTGATGCGCAGACCATGGAAATCCACTACACCAAGCATCACCAGACCTATATCACCAACCTCAATGCGGCGGTCGACGGCACTGAATTCGCCGACTGGTCGGTTGAAAAACTCGTCGCCAGCGTCAAGCAACTGCCTGAAAACCTGCGCCCGGCGGTGATCAATCAAGGTGGAGGTCATGCCAACCATTCGCTGTTCTGGGAAGTCATGGTGCCCGGCGGTGGCGGCTTGCCACAAGGCGCGATCGCCGCTGCAATAGACGAGCAATTGGGTGGCTTTGACAGCTTCAAGGAGGCCTTTACCAAAGCCGCACTGACGCGTTTTGGCAGTGGATGGGCCTGGCTGAGCGTGACCCCTGACAAAAAACTGGTAGTCGAAAGCAGCGGCAATCAGGACAGCCCGCTGATGAATGGCAACACACCCATTCTGGGGCTGGACGTGTGGGAACATGCCTACTACCTGCGCTACCAGAACCGCCGTCCCGAATACATCAACGCGTTCTACAACGTGATCAACTGGCAGGAAGTAGCCCGACGCTATCAGGCTGCTCTGGCCTGATCCCTCGACACCCGCCAAGGGCGCCTATGCGTTCTGAACGACTCTCGATCAATAAAGTGCGGTTGCTGCGCAGGGGAGCAGGAACCGTGCTGCTGTTGGCAGGTATGGTGTTGCTGGCAGGGCGGGGGATGAGTTGGCTTCAGGTGCATTGCTTGTGATGGGTGTGACACGCCGAGACGTGTGAGGTCGAGGGCTTATTCGCCCTCGTCAAACCTGTTATTGATCAGTTCTACCAAGCCATCAAGGGCTTCATGCTCGAATTCACCTTCGGTGTGCAGATGAATCTCGGTGCCTTTGCCCGCAGCCAGCATCATCACAGCCATGATGCTCTTGCCATCGACCATGCTTTCCGGCGTGCGGCCGACGCGGATCTGGCAGGGAAACTTGCCGGCAACGCCTACGAACTTGGCGGCGGCGCGGGCGTGCAAACCCAGTTTGTTGATGATGGTGATTTGACGAGCGGGCATCGCAGTGTAAATCCTTTCAGCTAAGGTCGCGGTGGCGGACCTGAACGTTCTTGAGTGATTGTTGCAATACCTGACCCAGGCGTTCTGTCAGGTAGACGGAGCGATGGTGCCCCCCAGTGCAACCGATGGCAATGGTAACGTAAGAACGGTTGCTGGCTGCGAATCGAGGCAGCCATTTGTTCAGATAGGCGAAGATGTCCTGAAACATTTCTTCAACGTCGGGCTGCACGGACAGATAATCGATAACAGGCTGTTCGAGACCTGAATGATCGCGCAATTCAGGCTTCCAGTACGGGTTGGGCAGGCAGCGCACATCAAAGACCAGATCGGCATCAACGGGCATGCCACGCTTGAAGCCGAACGACTCGAGCAGAAAGGCAGTACCAGGCTCGGGCTTGTTGAGCAGGCGCAGTTTCAGTGCATCGCGCAACTGGTAGAGGTTCAGGTGGGTGGTGTTGATCTTCAGGTCGGCCAGATCGATGATCGGGCCCAGTAATGTAGTCTCGTCGCGTATCGCCTCGGCCAGCGAGCGATCTGCCGTGCTCAAGGGGTGGCGACGTCGGGTTTCCGAGAAGCGTTTGAGCAGGGTGGCTTCGTCGGCATCCAGATACAGCACGTCGCACTGGATATTGCGTGAGCGCACTTCATCGAGCATCTGCGGAAAACGGGTCAGATGGCTTGGCAGATTGCGTGCGTCGATCGAAACCGCCAACAGTGGCTCTGCCAGCTCGGTGTTGATCAGTGCGCGTTCGGCCAGTTCCGGCAGCAGACCGGCAGGAAGGTTGTCGACACAATAGAAGCCGTTGTCTTCCAGTACATCCAGCGCGGTACTTTTGCCCGAACCGGAGCGGCCGCTGACGATGATCATGCGCATTGTCAAAGACCTTTTTGTGCGTCCAGCACCACGTTATACAGCGCTTCGTCGCTTGCCGCGTTGCGCAGGCTCTTGCGCACGTCGGCCTTGTCGAGCATGCCGGCAATCTGGCTAAGCAGCTCCAGGTGATCGTCGGTCGCCTTCTGCGGGACCAGCAAGACAAACAGCAAGTCCACGGGCGCACCGTCGATGGCGTCGAAATCTACCGGAGCATCAAGGTGAATCACTGCACTGACGGGCTCGCCACAGGAGGCCAGGCGGCAGTGAGGAATGGCGATGCCGTTGCCGAAACCGGTCGATCCCAGTTTTTCACGGGCAACCAGGCTTTCGAACACAGTGCCCGAATCCATTCCCGGCACTTCGCGGCCGATCAGGTTGGCAATCTGTTCAAGTACACGTTTCTTGCTGCCGCCCGGCATGTTCACGAGTGAACGGCCGGGGGTCAGGATATTTTCAAATCGGATCATTTAAATGGGCGTTAGCGAGCGGCCGCACCTTTGAGGATGCTTTGCTGCTTTTCCTTATGCTTGAGCAATTGTCTGTCGAGCTTGTCAGTGAGCAGGTCGATTGCAGCGTACATGTCGTCATGTTCAGCATTGGCAACCACCTCCCCTCCGTGGATGTGCAGCGTGGCTTCGATCTTCTGCTTGAGCTTCTCGACCGCCATCGTGACCTGCACGTTTGTAATCTTGTCAAAGTGCCCCTCCAGCTTCTTGAGCTTGAGCTCAACATATTCACGAAGGGGCTTGGTCACTTCCAGTTGGTGTCCACTGATGTTGACTTGCATACAGCTTTCTCCTTTGCCAATGCATAAAGAGACAGGCGTGACGCCTGCCACTGGAACGCTGTGGCTCGGCCTGCATCACATCAATCGCTTGCGCTCACTGGAAGGCGCTATCCCGAGTGATTCGCGGTACTTGGCGACTGTGCGACGGGCTACTTGAATGCCTTGTGCCTCCAGTAAACCAGCGATCTTGCTATCACTCAACGGCTTTTTCTGATTTTCCGCCGCAACCAGTTTTTTGATGATTGCGCGAATTGCCGTGGACGAGCATTCGCCGCCCTCGGAGGTGCTTACGTGGCTTGAAAAGAAGTATTTCAGCTCGTAAATACCCCGTGGGGTGTGCATGAATTTCTGGGTCGTGACGCGGGAAATGGTCGACTCGTGCATGCCTACCGCCTCGGCGATATCGTGCAGCACCAGCGGTTTCATGGCCTCGTCGCCGTATTCGAGAAAACCGCGTTGGTGTTCGACGATCTGGGTGGCGACCTTCATCAGGGTTTCGTTGCGGCTTTGCAGGCTCTTGATGAACCAGCGAGCCTCCTGCAACTGGTTGCGCATGAAGGTGTTGTCTGCGCTGGTGTCGGCGCGACGGACAAACCCGGCATATTGGGGGTTTACGCGCAGGCGGGGCACCGATTCCTGATTCAGCTCGACCAGCCAGCGTTCGTTGTCCTTGCGCACGATCACGTCAGGAATAACGTATTCGGCTTCTGTGGATTCGATTTGCGAGCCGGGACGCGGGTTGAGGCTCTGAACCAGTTCTATGACCTGGCGCAGTTCGTCTTCCTTGATTTTCATGCGCCGCATCAACTGGCCGTAATCGCGGCTGCCCAGCAGATCGATGTAATCGGTGACCAGCCGTTGTGCTTCCGCCAGCCAGGGCGTTTTCGCGGGCAGCTGGCGTAATTGCAGAAGCAGGCACTCGCTCAGCGTGCGCGCACCGATGCCGGCAGGTTCGAACTGCTGGATGCGGTGCAGTACGGCTTCGATTTCGTCGAGTTCGATGTCCAGCTCAGGGTCGAAGGATTCAAGAATCTCTTCGAGTGTTTCGTCCAGATAGCCCTGGTTGTTGATGCAGTCGATCAGCGTCACTGCAACCAGGCGATCCTTGTCGGACATCGGCGCTACGTTCAGTTGCCACAGCAGATGGCTCTGCAGGCTTTCGCCCACCGAGGTACGGGTAGTGAAATCCCACTCATCGTCATCGCTGCTCGGCAGGCTGCTGGCGCTGGTCTGGTAAACGTCTTCCCAGGCCGTGTCGACGGGCAGCTCGTTTGGAATGCGCTCGCCCCATTCGCCGTCTTCCAGGTTGTCCACCGTGGGTGCGGCTTCCTGATAGGTTGGTTCCTGAACGTCGGGGTTGGGCTTTTGTTCGATGTTGTCGGCAAGCGGGTCGGAGTTATCGAAATCGTCGCCTTCTTCCTGCCGTTCAAGCATAGGGTTGGACTCCAGCGCCTCCTGAATCTCCTGCTGGAGATCCAGAGTGGACAACTGAAGTAAGCGGATTGCCTGTTGCAGCTGCGGTGTCATCGTCAGCTGCTGGCCCATTCTCAAGACTAGCGATGGTTTCATGGCAGGGGCTAAACACCTTATTCGCTGACGCACGTGCGCCATCTACTACAGGCGCCGGGGCGCCATCATTAAGCAAATTATATGCCTGAAACCTGTGGCTTTGCCTAGAGCGTTATGACAAATAAAATCCTGTCAATACGCTGCACGGGCATCAATCAGCCGGGGACGTGCCAAAGGCGGTCGATCAGAGACGGAACTCGTGGCCGAGGTACACTTCTTTCACCAGCTGATTTGCCAGAATGGTTTCAGAGTCGCCTTCTGCGATCAGCTGTCCATCGTTGACGATGTAAGCGGTTTCACAGATGTCCAGGGTTTCACGGACGTTGTGATCGGTGATCAGCACGCCGATGCCCTTGGCTTTCAGGTGGTGGATAATCTGTTTGATGTCGCCCACCGAGATCGGGTCGACGCCTGCGAACGGTTCATCCAGCAGGATGAATTTCGGCGAAGTGGCCAGGGCACGGGCAATTTCCACGCGGCGACGTTCGCCACCTGACAGGCTCATGCCCAGGTTGTCGCGAATGTGCGTGATGTGGAACTCCTGCAAGAGGCTTTCAAGCTCCTTGCGGCGTGCTCCAGCATCGAGTTCCTTGCGGGTCTCGAGAATCGCCATGATGTTGTCGGACACCGACAGCTTGCGGAAGATGGAGGCTTCCTGCGGCAGGTAACCGATACCGGCACGTGCACGGCCGTGCATGGGCTGGTGGCTGACATCCAGGTCGTCAATCAGCACGCGGCCCTGATCCGCCTGGACCAGGCCCACGATCATGTAGAAGCAGGTGGTCTTGCCGGCGCCGTTGGGGCCCAGCAAGCCGACGATCTGCCCGCTTTCGATGGAGATGCTCACATCGCGCACGACCTGTCGGCTCTTGTAGCTTTTAGCCAGATGCTGGGCTCTGAGCGTTGCCATTTACGGGGCCTTCTGCGGTTGATCGGTTTTCTTCTTCGGCTGGATGACCATGTCGATACGCGGACGTGGCGTAGTCAACTTGGTACCACCATTGGCCCGGCCGGCGCTGACGACCTGTCTGACCGTGTCGTAGACGATTTTCTCGCCTTCCGACGTGTTGCCGTCGTTGATGACCTTGGCTTTGTCGATCAGGACAATGCGGTCCTGGCCGGCGTAGTACTGGATCGTGACGGCATAGGCCTGCACGATCGGCTTGTCCGGGGCAGGTTTTTGCTCGTAGTAAGCCAGATTGCCGACAGACGTGAAGACATCGACTTCACCCTGGGCGTTACGGGTAATCGTCACGGTGTTGCCGGTGACCTTCATTGAGCCTTGCGTGATAACCACGTTGCCCCTGTAGGTTGCAACGCCTTTCTTGTCATCGAGCTGAGCATCGTCAGACTGGATGTGGATAGGCTGATCACGGTCGGTTGGCAGGGACCAGGCGCTCGCGCTTCCCAGTGCTGCGCCCAGGCCGAGCAATAAAGGAAGAGTTTTAACGAGCCTCATACTGTCCTCTTACGTTGGATAGCAGGTCCATCCTGCTGTCTTTCAAATACGCTTTCATTCCCTTGGCCGTAGTGACACCGCCCGCGCCGTCGATTCTAACGTCTTGGTCGGTCTCCGCATATTGCTTCTGCGGGAATACGGTCATGCGACTGCTGGTGATAATCGTCGTGCGTTGCTTTTCATCGGTGCGTTCAACGCGAACGGAGTCCATCAACTCGACCTGGTCGCCTGCGGAGGACACTTCGCCTCGTTTACTCTGAACATGCCAGGGAAACTCGCCGCCGCGATACATGTTCAGATCGGGCGTGGTCAGCAGGCTTACATCAGAGGTCTTCACGTGTTCCACCTTGTCGGCGGTCATGTCGTATTGAAGTGTGCCGTCTGGCAGGTACTGAACACTGCGCGTATTGATCGCATAGTAGTCGATGGCGGTGTCGTTAACCGCCCCGTCAGGCCTGTCCATGAAACTTTCCGGGCTGACATTCCAGTAGCCGACGGCCGCCAGCAGCACCGCCAGTACCCCGAGAAGCAGAAACTTCCGAATTTTTTTAGTGAACATAATGGCTTCTATAAATAAGCGGAGTGGGCCGCTTCAAGGTTGCCTTGCGCACTCAGAATCAGTTCGCAGAATTCGCGTGCCGCACCTTCGCCGCCTCGCGCCGTTGTTATTCCGTGTGCATGCTCGCGTACAAAACTTGCCGCATTGGCAACGGCCATGCCCAGGCCGACACGCCGAATGACCGGCAAGTCTGGCAGATCGTCACCCAGATAGGCGACGTGTTCGTAATCAAGTTTCAACTCTGCCAGTAATTGGTCCAGTACGACCAGTTTATCTTCGCGGCCTTGAAAAAGATGTGCGATGCCCAGGCTCTTCGCCCGGCGCTCGACGATCGCGGTCTTGCGACCACTGATGATGGCGGTGGTCACACCCGAGGCTATCAGCATCTTTATGCCTTGCCCGTCGAGGGTGTTGAACGTCTTGATCTCGCTGCCGTCTTCCATGAAATACAGACGGCCGTCAGTCAGTACGCCGTCGACATCGAAGACTGCCAGTTTGATGGCCTTGCCGCGCTGCATGAGTTCCGGGTTCATCGCTTTGGTTTCCATTACATGACGCCTGCACGCAGGAGATCCTGCAGATTGAACGCACCCACCGGCCGATCATCCTGATCCACGACAACCAGCGCACCGATTTTGTTGTCTTCCATGATTTTCAGCGCTTCGGCCGCCAGCATCTCTGCATGAGCGGTCTTGCCATGATGGGTCATGACCTCATCAATGGTGGTCTGGCGGATGTCGAAAGGGCGGTCCAGGGTTCGACGCAGGTCGCCGTCTGTGAATATGCCTGCGAGTCTGCCGTCGGTTTCGAGGATGGCGGTCATGCCCAGGCCCTTGCGGGTCATCTCCAGCAGCGCATCGCGCAGCAGGGTGCCACGCTGGACACTGGGCAGGGCGTCGCCGGAGTGCATGACATTCTCGACTTTCAGCAGCAGGCGTCGGCCGAGTGCTCCGCCCGGGTGCGAAAACGCGAAGTCTTCGGCAGTGAAGCCACGTGCTTCTAGCAGCGCCACGGCCAGTGCATCGCCCATGACCAGCGCGGCAGTAGTCGAAGAGGTCGGTGCCAGATTGAGCGGGCAGGCTTCGTGTACGACATGGACATTGAGGTTGATGTCCGCAGCCTTGGCCAGAACTGACTCGGGATTGCCGGTCAGGCTGATCATCCGGATACCCAGGCGTTTGATCAGCGGTAACAGCGTGACGATTTCGTTGGTGGTGCCGGAGTTGGACAGCGCGAGGATGATGTCATCGCGAGTGATCATGCCCATGTCGCCATGGCTGGCCTCGGCCGGGTGCACGAAAAACGAGGTCGTCCCGGTGCTTGCCAGGGTCGCGGCAATCTTGTTGCCAACGTGCCCGGACTTGCCCATGCCGACCACGACAACACGTCCCTTGCTGGCCAGAATCATCTCGCAGGCGCGCACAAAATCCCCGTCGAGGCGTTCAAGCAAGCCTTGTATGGCTTCTATCTCGAGACGAATGGTGCGTTGCGCCGCTTGGATCAGGTCACTGGATTGAGTCATGTCTGGGAAGGGTCAGCCGGTTGAAAGGCGGCGATTATAGCGGTAATGAACGATTCCCTCACGTCTGATCGTCGTTGTGTTGTTTTTAAACGAATTTCCTACGCGCTTGCGGGTCTGTATCCAAGCCTGTAGTCACAACATTGTGGTACAGAATAATTCGGCGGATACCTGAACCGGTTGGTTCTCTTCTTGGGGGCGGGTGCCTGCGGTGATATAGTTCGCGGCTTGTTCGGCCCGCCTGCACAGCTTATCTGCCTCCAAGAACGGGCGGCTGAGGGCGGAGGCTGTATCGCAAGGAGTTTAGATGAGTCCTGATGACGCCTATGCGGTCGAGTTGAAAGGTGTGTCTTTCAAACGCGGTGCGCGCAGTATTTTCAATAATGTCGATATTCGTATTCCGCGGGGCAAGGTCACCGGGATCATGGGTCCCTCGGGCTGTGGCAAGACTACGTTGCTGCGTTTGATGGGGGCTCAGTTGCGCCCGAGCGAAGGTCAGGTGTGGGTCAATGGCCAGAACCTTCCGGAACTGTCGCGCAGCGATCTGTTCGACGCACGCAAGCAGATGGGCGTTCTGTTTCAGAGCGGTGCGCTGTTCACCGATCTGGACGTTTTCGAAAACGTCGCCTTTCCGCTGCGGGTGCATACAGAGCTACCGGAAGAGATGATTCGCGACATCGTTCTGCTCAAGCTCCAGGCTGTTGGCCTGCGCGGTGCGGTCGAACTGATGCCGGATGAACTGTCCGGTGGCATGAAGCGCCGTGTTGCGCTGGCGCGTGCGATCGCGCTCGACCCGCAGATTCTCATGTATGACGAGCCCTTCGTCGGGCAGGACCCGATTGCAATGGGGGTGCTGGTGCGCCTGATCCGGTTGCTCAATGATGCACTGGGCATCACCAGTATTGTGGTGTCTCACGATCTCAGCGAGACCGCGAGCATTGCCGACTATTTATACGTAGTGGGCGACGGGCAGGTGCTGGGGCAGGGTACGCCTCAGGAACTGATGTCTTCGGACAATCCACGCATTCGTCAATTCATGACCGGCGAGCCCGATGGCCCTGTGCCGTTTCACTATCCGGCGCCGGATTTCCGCGAAGATCTATTGGGGAAGCGCTGATGCGCAAGAAGTCACTGATGGACCGCGTCGCCCTGATGGGTCGCTCGGCCATTGATATCGTTGCTGTTCTGGGTCGCTCCGGCCTGTTCCTGGTGCACGCCCTGCTTGGGCGCGGCGGCGCCGGCAGCAGTTTTCAGTTACTGGTCAGGCAACTGTATTCCGTTGGCGTCATGTCGCTGGTCATTATTGTGGTGTCCGGCATCTTCATCGGGATGGTGCTGGCCCTGCAGGGTTTCAGCATTCTGGCCAAATACGGCTCGGAACAGGCCGTCGGTCAGATGGTTGCGCTGACCTTGCTGCGTGAGCTTGGCCCTGTTGTCACAGCCTTGCTGTTCGCCGGTCGTGCCGGTTCTGCATTGACCGCCGAAATCGGCAACATGAAGTCCACCGAGCAGTTGTCGAGCCTTGAGATGATCGGTGTCGATCCGCTCAAGTACATTGTCGCGCCGCGCCTGTGGGCAGGTTTTATCTCGCTGCCGATTCTGGCGATGATTTTCAGCGTGGTCGGTATCTGGGGGGCGTCATGGGTAGCAATCGATTGGCTGGGCGTCTATGACGGCTCTTTCTGGTCGAACATGCAGAACAGCGTTTCTTTCACGAACGATGTGCTCAATGGGGTGATCAAAAGCGTCGTATTTGCCTTCGTGGTGACGTGGATTGCCGTTTTCCAGGGGTATGACTGCGATCCTACTTCCGAGGGGATCAGCCGTGCGACGACCAAGACGGTCGTATACGCCTCACTGGCCGTGTTGGGACTGGACTTTATTTTGACCGCCTTGATGTTTGGAGATTTCTGATGCAAAACCGTGCCATCGAAACCGGAGTCGGCTTGTTTCTGCTTGCCGGGATACTGGCTCTGCTCCTGCTGGCCCTGCGAGTCAGTGGTCTGAGCACAAGCGCGAGCACCGATACCTATAAACTTTATGCCTACTTCGACAATCTTGCCGGTTTGACTGTCAGAGCCAAGGTCAGCATGGCCGGCGTGACGATTGGCAAGGTGACCGCGATTGATCTGGATCGCGACACCTTCACCGGTCGTGTCACGCTGGAGATTCAGAAAAAGGTCGATAATCTGCCTTCCGACTCGACAGCGTCGATCCTGACCGCTGGCTTGCTGGGTGAAAAATACATCGGTCTCAGCGTCGGTGGCGATGACAAACTGCTCAAGGATGGCGGAACCATTCATGACACGCAGTCGTCGCTCGTACTTGAAGACCTGATCGGAAAATTCCTGCTCAATACTGTAAGTAAAGACGCCAAGTGAGGAGCTTCAAATGATCTCTATTCTGCGCCGTGGCCTGCTGGTATTGCTGGCCACCCTGCCAATGCTGGCGAATGCCGCGGCGACCCCCTCGGCTCATGATCTGGTGGAACGTACCACCAAGGAATTGCTGAGTGATCTGGCAACCAATCGTGAGCAATACAAAGCTAATCCGAGCGCGTTCTACGATGCGCTGAACCGCATTGTCGGCCCTGTCGTTGATGCGGATGGCATTTCCAAAAGCATCATGACTGTGAAGTATTCCCGCAAGGCAACGCCTGAACAGGTGAAGCGTTTCGAGGAAAACTTCAAGCGCAGCCTCATGCAGTTCTATGGCAATGCCTTGCTTGAATTCAACAACCAGGGCATTACCGTTGCACCTGCCAAGGACGAAGGCGATGACCGCACCAGCGTGGACATGCAGGTCAAGGGCAGCAATGGCGCGGTATATCCAGTCTCCTACACGCTGGTCAAACTGAACGGCGAGTGGAAGGTACGGAACGTTGTCATCAACGGTATCAATATCGGCAAGCTGTTCCGTGATCAGTTCGCCGACGCCATGCAGCGTAACGGCAACAACCTGGACACCACGATCAACAACTGGGCTGGCGAGGTCGCCAAGACCAAGTCCACCGTAGACGCTGCGCAGAAGCCTGCACAATGACCGAGTCCGCCGTCCGTCTCGTCGGGCCAGGCGAGCTGAAAATGATCGGAGTGCTGGACTTCCGCACCGGGCCGCAACTGCGCAAGCAGGGTGCGGCACTGATCAAGTCCGGGGATCTGACCGAGTTGACGCTGGACTGTTCGGATGTCGAGAAGTCCAGCAGTGTAGGTCTGGCGCTCGTGCTGGCGTTCATGCGTGACGCCAGGGATGCCGGCAAGTCGCTTACCGTGCGTTCGCTACCCCGGGACATGCGTGAAATAGCCCGTGTCTCTGGTCTGACCGAGCTATTGAACATTCACTGACAGGCGTTATCCTGAAAGCCCTTTTGTACGGACCCGCTCGTTGGGCTTCGCATAACATGGGCTTTTTTGTATGATGGCCGACCCGCGCGCGTACAGCGCCGATCGAGGTTGAGCATGCAGGCTGTAGAAGTGAAGAGCTTCCTTGAAGGAAAGCTGCCGGAAATCAAAGTGGAAGTTGAGGGCGAAGGCTGCAACTTCCAGCTGAACATTATCAGTGACGAGTTGGCCAGCCTGAGCCCCGTCAAGCGTCAGCAACAGATTTACACCCATCTGAACCCCTGGATTGCCGATGGCAGCATCCACGCGGTGACCATGAAATTTTTCAGCCGCGCTGCGTGGACCGAGCGTACCTGAGCCAATAGGTGTCGAGACTCTAATGGATAAACTGATTATTACCGGCGGCGTTCGTCTTGATGGCGAAATTCGTATTTCCGGGGCAAAGAACTCTGCCTTGCCGATCCTTGCCGCGACCTTGCTGGCTGACGGTCCGGTGACTGTTCAGAACCTGCCGCACCTGCACGACATCACCACCATGATCGAGCTGTTCGGTCGCATGGGCATCGAGCCGGTGATCGACGAGAAGCTCAGCGTCGAGATCGACGCGCGCACCATCAAGACACTGGTTGCGCCGTACGAACTGGTGAAAACCATGCGTGCGTCGATTCTGGTTCTGGGCCCCATGGTCGCTCGCTTCGGTGAGGCCGAGGTGGCTCTGCCGGGCGGTTGCGCCATTGGTTCGCGTCCGGTTGACCTGCACATCCGTGGCCTCGAAGCCATGGGCGCGATCATCGACGTCGAAGGCGGTTACATTAAAGCCAAGGCGCCTGAGGGCGGTTTGCGCGGTGCGCACTTCTTCTTCGATACCGTCAGCGTGACCGGTACTGAAAACATCATGATGGCGGCCAGTCTGGCCAACGGGCGCAGTGTGCTGCAAAACGCTGCGCGCGAGCCTGAGGTTGTCGATCTGGCCAACTTCCTGATCGCCATGGGTGCGAAAATCCACGGTGCAGGCACCGACACCATCACCATCGATGGCGTCAAGCGTCTCGGCCCGGCAACCTACAAGGTCATGCCTGACCGCATCGAGACCGGTACCTACCTGGTGGCTGCTGCCGTTACCGGCGGCCGCGTCAAGGTCAAGGACACTGATCCGACCATTCTGGAAGCAGTGTTGCTCAAGCTTCAGGAAGCCGGTGCGGAAATCACCACCGGTGAAGACTGGATCGAGCTGAACATGCACGGCAAGCGTCCCAAGGCGGTCAACGTCCGGACAGCGCCATACCCGGCGTTCCCGACCGACATGCAGGCGCAGTTCATCTCGCTCAACGCCATTGCCGAAGGCACCGGTGCAGTGATCGAAACCATCTTCGAAAACCGCTTCATGCACGTGTATGAAATGCACCGCATGGGCGCGCAGATTCAGGTCGAAGGCAACACGGCCATCGTGACCGGCACTGAAGTGCTCAAGGGCGCGCCTGTAATGGCGACCGACCTGCGCGCATCTGCCAGTCTGGTGATCTCGGCGCTGGTCGCCCAGGGCGACACACTGATCGACCGCATCTACCACATAGACCGTGGTTACGAGTGCATCGAAGAGAAGCTGCAGATGCTGGGCGCCAAGATCCGCCGCGTTCCGGGCTAGTAGCGCGCGGCCCTGATCCTACGGGTATCAGGGTCGCCTGTTCTGGCGCGGGTGTGATTTCTGATTCGTTTTACCTCGGGCCTGCCAGGCCGGAGGATTGTCAGGCGCCGTTTGCGTCGCGACAAAAGTTTCCTGATAAGGACTGACGTTTCCCATGTTGACCATCGCACTGTCCAAGGGCCGTATTCTGGATGACACTCTGCCGCTGCTTGCTGAAGCAGGCATCGTGCCGACCGAGAATCCGGACAAGAGCCGCAAGCTCATCATCCCCACGACCCAGGCTGACGTACGTCTGCTGATCGTGCGCGCGACCGACGTGCCGACTTACGTCGAGCATGGCGCAGCCGACCTGGGTGTCGCGGGCAAGGATGTGTTGATGGAATACACCGGCCAGGGTCTGTACGAGCCCCTCGACTTGCAGATAGCCAGGTGCAGGCTCATGACTGCCGGTGCCATCGGCGCCGTCGAGCCCAAGGGCCGTTTGCGCGTTGCCACCAAGTTCGTCAATGTCGCCAAGCGTTACTACGCCGAGCAGGGCCGTCAGGTCGACATCATCAAGCTCTACGGCTCCATGGAGCTGGCGCCGCTGATTGGTCTGGCGGACAAGATCATTGACGTGGTCGACACCGGCAACACCCTGCGTGCCAACGGTCTGGAGCCTCAGGAGCTGATTGCCCACATCAGTTCGCGCCTGGTGGTGAACAAGGCTTCCATGAAAATGCAACATGCGCGCATTCAGGCACTTATCGACACCCTGCGCAAAGCAGTGGAGTCGCGACACCGCGGTTGACCCCTTCACGCAACGTTGAGTTGCGTCCAGCTATCCGTGTCATAGCCAAATTTCTCAGGTGCCTGCGCGGATAGCTTGGTAGCTTTAGGCTCCTGAGCATCCGCCAATTATTGAGGCCCCGCTATGACCACGCCCACTGCAATTCGCCGACTCGACGCTGCTGACCCGGATTTCGCACGACATCTGGATCATCTGCTGAGCTGGGAAAGTGTGTCTGACGATTCGGTCAACCTGCGTGTGCTCGACATCATCAAGGCTGTGCGTGAGCGTGGCGATGCGGCACTCGTCGAGTTCACCCAGAAGTTCGATGGCCTGCAAGTCGCCTCGATGGCCGATCTGATTCTGCCTCGCGAACGTCTGGAGCTGGCGCTGACCCGCATTACGCCGGTTCAGCGCGAAGCACTGGAAAAGGCCGCCGAGCGGGTGCGCAGCTACCACGAGAAGCAGAAACAGGATTCCTGGAGCTACACCGAGGCTGATGGCACGGTGCTGGGCCAGAAAGTCACGCCACTGGACCGCGCCGGCCTGTATGTGCCCGGCGGCAAGGCTTCCTATCCTTCGTCAGTGTTGATGAATGCGATCCCGGCGAAAGTTGCCGGTGTGACCGAAGTGGTCATGGTCGTGCCGACACCGCGTGGCGAAATCAACGAGCTGGTGTTGGCTGCTGCGTGCATCGCCGGCGTTGACCGTGTGTTTACCATTGGTGGCGCGCAGGCGGTTGCGGCGCTGGCTTACGGCACGGAAAGCGTACCGAAGGTCGACAAGGTCGTCGGCCCCGGCAACATCTATGTCGCCACTGCCAAGCGCCACGTGTTCGGTCAGGTGGGCATCGACATGATCGCCGGTCCGTCCGAGATTCTGGTGGTGTGCGACGGCCAGACCGATCCTGACTGGATCGCCATGGACCTGTTTTCCCAGGCTGAGCACGACGAAGATGCCCAGGCTATTCTGGTCAGCCCGGACGCCGAATTTCTCGACAAGGTCGCGGCCAGTATCACTCGCTTGCTGCCGACCATGGAGCGGGCGGCGATTGTCGAAACCTCCATCAACGGCCGCGGTGCGCTGATCAAAGTGGCGGACATGGCTCAGGCGATCGAAGTAGCCAACCGCATTGCACCTGAACACCTTGAGTTGTCGGTGGCCGATCCTGAAGCCTGGCTGCCGCATATTCGCCACGCCGGCGCCATTTTCATGGGACGTCATACCTCGGAAGCGCTTGGCGACTACTGCGCCGGTCCCAACCATGTCTTGCCGACTTCCGGTACGGCGCGTTTTTCCTCGCCGCTGGGCGTGTACGATTTTCAAAAGCGTTCGTCGATCATCTATTGCTCACCGCAGGGTGCGTCCGAACTGGGTAAAACCGCTTCCGTACTGGCTCGCGGTGAATCGCTTAGTGGTCACGCGCGCAGCGCGGAATACCGGATTACAGATCCCGACTGGAAAGCTGGCAACACAGAGGACGGCAAATAATGAGCAAATTCTGGAGCCCTTTCGTCAGCGGGCTGGTGCCTTACGTGCCGGGCGAGCAGCCGAAACTGACCAGGCTGGTCAAACTCAATACCAACGAGAACCCGTATGGTCCGTCGCCCAAGGCGCTTGAGGCCATGCGTGCTGCGCTGACCGACGATCTGCGTCTGTATCCCGACCCCAACAGCGACTTGCTCAAGCATGCGGTCGCCAGCTATTACAGCGTGCAGCCCAATCAAGTGTTTCTCGGCAACGGTTCCGACGAAGTACTGGCACACATCTTCCACGCATTGTTTCAGCACGATGCGCCGCTGCTGTTCCCGGACATCAGCTACAGCTTTTACCCGGTGTACTGCGGCCTGTATGGCATCGATTACGAAGTGATCCCACTGGACGAGCAGTTCCAGATTCGCGCCGAAGACTACGCCAGGCCGAATGCCGGAATCATCTTCCCCAACCCGAACGCACCGACCGGCTGTTTGCTGGGCCTGGACGCGGTCGAGCAGATCATCAAGGCCAGCCCGGATTCGGTGGTGGTGGTCGACGAGGCGTACATAGACTTTGGTGGCGAAACCGCGATCACACTGGTGGATCGTTATCCGAACCTGCTGGTCACCCAGACCCTGTCCAAGTCACGCTCGCTGGCGGGTCTGCGCGTCGGCCTGGCAGTGGGGCATCCGGACCTGATCGAAGCGCTGGAAAGGGTCAAGAACAGCTTCAACTCCTACCCGCTGGACCGCATGGCCAACGTCGGTGGGGCGGCGGCTTTCGAGGATCGCGAACACTTCGAGTCGACGCGCAACAAAGTCATTGAAAGTCGTGAAGCGCTGGTCGAGCAGTTGCAGGCCAAGGGGTTTGACGTGCTGCCCTCGGCCGCCAACTTCATCTTCGCTCGCCACCCGCAACACGATGCAGCAGCACTGGCCGCCAAGCTGCGCGAGCAGGGCGTCATCGTGCGCCACTTCAAACAGC
Source organism: Pseudomonas syringae (assembly GCF_023278085.1). Taxonomy (NCBI): domain Bacteria; kingdom Pseudomonadati; phylum Pseudomonadota; class Gammaproteobacteria; order Pseudomonadales; family Pseudomonadaceae; genus Pseudomonas; species Pseudomonas syringae. The sequence goes on from NZ_CP066265.1 coordinate 902,831, forward strand.
AGCGAATTGCCCAGTTCCTGCGCATCAGCATCGGCACGCCAGAGCAGCACGAAGCGTTACTTGAAGGCTTGAGCGGGATTTAAGAGGCAGCACCGCTGAAACTGGACGCAGAGCGTCCAGAGCGTCGGCACGATAGTTACAAAACTATCGTTCCGCACGCTCCAGCGTGGGAACGCCTTGCGTGACGCTCTGCGTCACAGATATGCGCCACACAGCAACCTCAAGGTCACTCCGGCGCCGCAACAGGTGTCGGGGCAGGCGGTGGGCGCAGGCCGACTTCGGCGCTCAAGCGCATTTCCTTGCCGTTGCGCATCACATCGATGGCGATCTTGTCCTTGGGTTTGGTGCGTGCTACCTGGTTCATCGAGCGGCGGCCGTCACCGGCCGGTTCGCCGTTGATGCTCAGGATCACATCACCCAATTGCAGCCCGGCTTTCTGCGCCGGTCCGTCGCGGAAAATGCCTGCCACCACGATGCCTGGACGATCCTTCAAGCCGAAAGACTGAGCCAGTTCCGGAGTCAGCGGTTGCACTTCGATGCCCAGCCAGCCACGAATCACCTGACCGTGCTCGATGATCGACTTCATGACGTCCATTGCCAGCTTGGTCGGAATGGCAAAGCCAATCCCCTGAGAGCCGCCTGACTTGGAGAAGATCGCGGTATTGATGCCGATCAGATTGCCGCTGGCATCCACCAGTGCGCCACCGGAGTTGCCGGGGTTGATGGCGGCGTCAGTCTGGATGAAGTCTTCATAAGTGTTGAGACCCAGTTGATTACGCCCGGTAGCACTGATGATGCCCATCGTCACGGTCTGTCCGACGCCGAACGGGTTGCCGATGGCCAGTGCGACGTCACCGATACGAATGCTGTCCGAGCGCGCAATGGTGATGGCTGGCACGTTTTTCAGATCGATCTTCAAAACCGCCAGGTCGGTTTCCGGGTCGTTGCCGATGACCCTCGCGATGGTTTCACGGCCGTCCTTGAGTGCCACCACGATCTGGTCAGCACCCGTGGTCACATGGTTGTTGGTCAGGATGTAGCCTTCAGGGCTCATCATCACGCCGGAGCCCAGGCTGGATTCCATGCGTTTCTGCTTGGGCGTGTTGTCGCCAAAGAAGCGTCGAAACTGTGGGTCTTCGAAGAGCGGGTTGTTGCCCTTGTTGACCATCTTGGTGGTATAGAGGTTGACCACCGCAGGCGCAGCCGCGATCACTGCGTCGGCATAGGACGTCGGGCCCTGGATGACTGTGGTGGTTTGCGGTGCCTGCTGCAGATTGACATCCAGGCTCGGCAGACCGACCCACTGCGGGTAGCGCTGAATGATCAGCATGGCGATAAGCACACCAGCCAGCAGTGGCCAGCCGAAAAAGCGCAGTGCCTTGAACATTGAACAAGTCCTGATGGTTGCGGGCGCAGAAAATTTTGCCACGGGTGCGCCATAATGGCGGGCATTATACGAGTACAACGCAGCTCTGAACTGCATATTTAGGAGTCTTTTATGGCTGTTGCCCTGAGCACCCTGGTTGAAGAAGCCGACCGCTACCTGAACAGTGCGCGAATTCAGGATTACTGCCCCAACGGTTTGCAGGTCGAGGGGCGTCCGCAGGTCATGCGCATCGTCAGCGGCGTCACGGCCAGTCAGGCGTTGCTGGAGGCTGCGGTCGACGCCCAGGCTGATTTGATCCTGGTCCACCACGGTTACTTCTGGAAGGGCGAAAACCCTTGCGTGGTCGGCATGAAGCAGCGCCGCCTGAAAACCTTGCTCAAACATGACATCAGCTTGCTGGCCTATCATCTGCCGCTGGATGTGCATCCGGAGGTCGGCAATAACGTGCAGTTGGCCCGTCAACTGGACATCACCGTCGAAGGGCCGCTGGACCCTGAAAATTCGCGAGTCGTCGGGTTGATCGGTTCGTTGCCTGAAGCCATGACCCCGCGCGACTTCGCCCGTCGTGTGCAGGACGCACTGGGGCGCGAGCCGCTGCTGATAGAAGGCAGTCAGATGATTCGCCGTGTCGGCTGGTGTACCGGAGGCGGGCAGGGTTATATCGATCAGGCGGTGCTGGAAGGCGTCGACCTGTTCCTGAGTGGCGAAGCGTCAGAGCAGACCTTTCACAGCGCACGGGAAAACGACATCAGCTTTATCGCGGCCGGTCATCACGCCACCGAGCGCTACGGTGTTCAGGCGCTGGGTGATTACCTGGCAAGGCGTTTTGCGCTGGAGCATATCTTTATCGACTGCCCTAACCCGATCTGACGGATCAAACAGGGTGGCATATGCATAGATCGTTTCGATCTAGATGCATCGCTGATTAGCGATATCACGCATGTTAAAGTCACCGGCTCGAAAACGGCCCGCAGGCCGCCCCGGGTTTCGCCCGGTCCATAACGAAACGTGAGTAGCCATGGTTGACAAACTGACGCATCTGAAACAGCTGGAGGCGGAGAGCATCCACATCATCCGTGAGGTCGCCGCCGAGTTCGATAACCCGGTGATGCTGTACTCGATCGGCAAGGATTCGGCCGTGATGCTGCATTTGGCGCGCAAGGCATTCTTTCCCGGAAAGCTGCCGTTCCCGGTCATGCACGTCGATACTCGCTGGAAATTCCAGGAGATGTATCGCTTTCGCGACCAGATGGTCAAGGACCTGGGCCTGGACCTGATTACCCACATCAACCCTGATGGCGTGGCGCAGAATATCAATCCGTTCACCCACGGCAGCGCCAAACACACCGACATCATGAAGACCGAAGGCCTGAAGCAGGCGTTGGACAAGCATGGTTTCGATGCCGCTTTCGGCGGCGCCCGACGCGATGAGGAGAAGTCCCGGGCCAAGGAGCGCGTGTACTCGTTCCGCGACAGCAAACACCGCTGGGACCCGAAAAACCAGCGTCCCGAGCTGTGGAATGTCTATAACGGCAACGTCAACAAAGGCGAGTCGATCCGTGTTTTCCCGCTGTCCAACTGGACCGAGCTGGACATCTGGCAGTACATCTACCTCGAAGGCATCCCGATCGTACCGCTGTATTTCGCCGCCGAGCGCGACGTGATCGAGAAGAACGGTACGCTGATCATGATCGACGACGATCGCATCCTCGAACACCTGACCGATGAAGAGAAGTCGCGCATCGTCAAGAAGAAGGTCCGCTTCCGCACCCTTGGCTGCTACCCGCTGACCGGCGCGGTGGAGTCCGAAGCGACCAGCCTGACCGACATCATTCAGGAAATGCTGCTGACGCGAACTTCCGAACGCCAAGGCCGGGTCATCGACCACGACGGCGCTGGTTCGATGGAAGAAAAGAAACGTCAGGGTTATTTCTAAGGAGCAGCTTTTAGCTTCAAGCGGCAAGCTGCAAGAAAATTAAAAGCAGGGATCGAAATGGACTTCGAGAAACTCTTGGTATGGCAGAGAGCAAAGGCGCTGGCGGTCATTCTCTACAGGCAGACGGCCTCTTGCCCTGATCTGGCTTTCAGAAGCCAGATCACACGCTCTGGTTTGTCGGTACCAAGCAATATTGCTGAGGGCATGGAGCGATTCACTGCCAAGGACAAATGTCGCTTTTTGTATATTGCGAAAGCGTCGTGCGGCGAGCTGAGAACTCAGCTGATGATCGGCAGTGAAATCGGTTATATCCCTGAGGCAGTTGCAGCAGCATTGATTACTGAAACCCGCGAGCTCTCGAAAATGCTGTGCGGGCTGATCAACAAAATTTCTGAATAGCTGTACGCCGACAAGCTTGCCGCTTGAAGCTTACAGCTTGGAGCTCAACCGCTATGAGTCACCAATCCGATTTGATCAGCGAGGACATCCTCGCCTATCTGGGCCAGCACGAACGCAAGGAAATGTTGCGCTTTCTCACCTGTGGCAACGTCGATGACGGCAAGAGCACGCTGATCGGGCGTTTGCTGCACGACTCCAAGATGATCTACGAAGATCATCTGGAAGCCATTACCCGCGATTCGAAGAAGTCCGGCACCACCGGCGATGACGTTGACCTCGCCTTGCTGGTAGACGGTCTGCAGGCCGAGCGCGAGCAGGGCATCACCATCGATGTCGCTTATCGTTATTTCTCGACCGCCAAGCGCAAATTCATCATTGCCGATACCCCGGGCCACGAGCAGTACACCCGCAACATGGCCACCGGTGCGTCAACCTGTGATCTGGCGATCATTCTGGTGGACGCGCGCTACGGCGTGCAGACCCAGACTCGTCGTCACAGCTACATCGCTTCGCTGCTGGGCATCAAGCACATCGTCGTCGCCATCAACAAGATGGACCTCAACGGTTTTGATGAAAACGTGTTCGAGTCGATCAAGGCGGACTACCTCAAGTTTGCCGACGGTATTGCCTTCAAGCCGACCACCATGGCGTTCGTGCCGATGTCGGCGCTCAAGGGCGACAACGTGGTGAACAAGAGCGAGCGTTCGCCCTGGTACACCGGTCAGTCCTTGATGGAGATTCTTGAAACCGTCGAAATCGCCAACGACCGCAACTACACCGACCTGCGATTCCCGGTGCAGTACGTCAATCGTCCGAACCTCAACTTCCGTGGTTTTGCCGGCACGCTGGCCAGCGGCATCGTGCATAAGGGTGATGAAATTGTCGTGCTGCCTTCGGGCAAGAGCAGCCGCGTGAAGTCCATCGTCACGTTCGAGGGCGAATTGGAGCAGGCCGGACCGGGTCAGGCGGTGACGCTGACCATGGAAGACGAGATCGACATCTCCCGTGGTGATCTGCTGGTGCATGCCGACAACGTCCCGCTGGTCAGTGATGCGTTCGACGCCATGCTGGTGTGGATGGCTGAAGAGCCGATGCTGCCCGGCAAAAAGTACGACATCAAACGCGCGACCAGCTACGTGCCGGGCTCGATCGCCAGCATCACTCATCGGGTCGACGTGAACACGCTCGAAGAAGGGCCTGCGAGCTCTTTGCAACTGAACGAGATCGGTCGCGTCAAAGTCAGCCTCGATGCACCCATCGCGCTGGATGGCTACAGCAGCAACCGCACCACCGGCGCCTTCATCGTTATCGATCGGTTGACCAACGGCACTGTGGCAGCGGGCATGATAATCGCCAAGCCGGTGTCGGGCGGTGGTTCGCAGCATCATGGTGAGCTGGCTCACGTTTCCACCGACGAGCGTGCTCAGCGCTTCGGTCAGCAGCCAGCCACGGTGCTGTTCAGCGGCCTGTCCGGTGCGGGCAAGAGCACACTGGCGTATGCGGTCGAGCGCAGGTTGTTCGACATGGGCCGTGCGGTGTATGTACTGGACGGCCAGATCCTGCGTCATGACCTGAACAAGGGCTTGCCGCAGGATCGTGCCGGTCGTACTGAAAACTGGAGCCGCGCCGCGCATGTCGCGCGTCAGTTCAATGAGGCGGGCCTGCTGACCCTGGCGGCCTTTGTTGCACCGGATGCCGAGGGGCGTGAGCGCGCCAAGGTGTTGATCGGCAAGGAGCGTCTGATCACTGTCTACGTCCAGGCTTCGCCAGCCGTCTGCCGCGAACGCGATCCGCAAGGCCTGTATGCCGCCGATGGCGACAACATTCCGGGCGAGTCCTTCCCGTATGACGTGCCATTGAATGCCGATCTGGTGATCGATACGCAGACACTCAGCGTGGAAGAAAGCGTCAAACAGGTGCTGGACCTGCTGCGCAGTCGCGGCGCGATCTGATTACAAGTACTGACACCTTGTCAGTTCTCTGAGCGGACGCGGAGCGTCCAGAGCTGCATGCCCACGCGGAGCATGGGCACGAGAGGGGTTCTAAGGCACCTCTCGTTCCTCACGCTCCAGCGTGCGAATGCCTTTCATGACGCTCCGCGTCACCGTTTTGCGTTACACAGCGCCCACAAAAAAGCCCGCCGCAGATGTCTCCGCGGCGGGCTTTTTTTGTGGCAGCTGTCCCGTCCTGAATAAGGTTTACACCTTCTGACCTTTCCTCAGGAGGACTCAATGGATTCGGGTAAAAGGCGCAGCCAGCGCGATTACACGCTAGCCTTTAAATTATCGGTCGTAGATCAGGTTGAAAAAGGCGAGTTGAGTTATAAAGAAGCCCAACGACGCTATGGCATCCAAGGCCGGTCGACGGTGCTGGTCTGGTTACGAAAGCACGGTCGACAGGATTGGAGCCAAGGCGCATCAATTCGAGAGCCGAGGAGCAGGTCCATGACCGAGCCAACCCTCCCGCCGACACCCGAGCAGCGGATTAAAGAGCTTGAAGAACAGCTGATGCTGAGCAATCAGAAGGCCCAGTTCTTTGAAGCCGTCGTCAACGTTCTGAAAAATGACTACGGCGTTTCTGTCGTAAAAAAGCGACCCGGCAAGTCCTCTCGCAAGGGCAAATCCAAGACCTGAGTATTAGCAGGGCTTGCCTGTTCATGGGCATTTCGCGCCAAGCGTATTACAAGCGTAATCGCGTTTTTGATGCCAGGGTCCGCCAGGACCAAGAGGTAATGGATTTCGTTCTGGAAAAGCGTCGTCGCCAGCCAAGGTTGGGAGCGCGCAAGTTGCACTACTTGATGAGCGTCGAAGCTCCTGCGTCGTTGTGCGTGGGTAGAGACCGTCTGTTTACCATCCTTCGTGATGCGCGCGAACTGGTTGCGCGCAAACGGGCTTATCACAAGACCACTCATAGTCATCATCGCTTTCGCCGCCACCCCAACCTGCTCAAAGCAGGTCCGGAACAAGTCGTGGCCAATGGACCCGAACAGGTCTGGGTTGCAGACATCACCTATCTGCCTACGCAGGAAAGCGTGGCATACGTGAGCCTTGTAACCGATGCGTACTCACGCAAGATCGTTGGTCATCATGTGCATGAAAGCCTGCATACCCAGTCGGTGATAAAGGCACTGGAAAAAGCGGTAGGTGAGCGAAAAACCGATCAGATGCTGATTCATCATTCAGATCGCGGCGCCCAGTACTGTTCCGATCTCTATCAGCAGCTGCATACCAGGCATGGAATCCGGTGCTCGATGACTGATGGCTATGACTGCTATCAGAACGCTATGGCCGAGCGAGTAAACGGGATTTTGAAGACCGAGTTTCTACTCCATCGACCTAAAGACTTGGCAGATGCAGTGAAAATGGTGGATGAATCGGTGCAGATCTACAACGGAGAGCGGCCACACTTATCCCTGAAATACAAAACGCCCGATGCGGTGCATCGGGCGTTTTGAGCGTGAAACAGGTGTAAACCTATTTCAGGACTAGACAAGCAACGCTTACTTTTTCAAGCCGTAATGCTCATCCAGCATGCCCGGGGAGTTAGGCGACTTGGGCGCGTAGTCCTTCGGTGTCTCGGTATCACGCGGCGGGGTCAGGCGGTCGCGATGATCGCGGTGCGCATGGTTGGCCTCCGGGTGCAGGGCGGCCAGCAGGCGTTGGCGGGTCAGCTCATCAAGGGCCAGACGGTTGGCGCCCTCGGCGAGGTGTTCCTGAACGTCCTGATAGCTCTGCGAAAGCTTTTGTACCAGATTCGCCGTGCTGTTGAAGTGAGTGACCACCTCGTTCTGATAGGTATCGAAACGCTCCTGAATGTCATCCAGCTGGCGCTGGGTGCTGTTCGGAACGGTGTTGGGCAGCAGACGTGCGACCAGGAAACCAATGACGACACCGGCAACCAGGGCGAGCGTCGGCAGCAACCAGACTAAGAGCGAGTGTTCCACGAGTCCTTCCTCTATAAACGGCTTTGCTTTACGTTAACGGCTCGAACCTGCGCTGTATACCCGCGACGTGTCGTTGATATGCAAGCCGCAGACAATCAGCTAGACGAGTCGACCCATTTCGAGGTCACGGAGTTCTGTTTTGCTCATGCGTGAAACCCCATTATTTATCGATGGCCCAGAAGGCCAGCTCGAAGCGCTGTATCAGGATGTACCCGACGCCAGAGGCGTTGCGCTGATCTGCCATCCTAACCCGATCCAGGGCGGAACGATGCTCAATAAAGTCGTTTCGACGCTGCAGCGTACCGCACGCGACCAGGGTTTGATCACCCTGCGCTTCAATTATCGCGGCGTCGGTGCCAGTGCCGGTACATCGGTCGCCGGGCCAGGCGAGATTGAGGATGCCCAGGCTGCCGCGCAATGGCTGCGGGCACAACACCCGGATCTGCCGGTGACGCTGTTCGGTTTTTCGTTCGGTGGCTATGTCGCCGCGAACCTTGGCGGAAGGCTCGAAGCGCAAGGTGAAAAACTCACCCACCTGTTTCTGGTTGCGGCAGCGGCCTCACGGCTTGAGGATCAGCGTGTGCTGCCACAAAACTGCCCGCTGACGATTATTCAGCCCGAGAACGATGAAGTGATCGATCCGGAAACGGTCTATGCATGGTCTGCTGCGCTGCAACGTCCACATGAGCTGCTGAAAGTGGCAGAATGCGGACACTTTTTTCACGGCAAGCTGACCGATCTGAAAGATCTGCTTCTGCCGCGACTTCCCAACTGATTGCAGCCTATTGCAGCCTTTAGATAAGCGACTTGCCATGACCACTCGTATCCTGACCGGTATCACGACCACCGGCACTCCCCATCTGGGCAACTACGCGGGCGCGATTCGCCCGGCCATTGTTGCCAGTCGCCAGAGTGACTTCGATTCGTTCTATTTCCTGGCGGACTACCACGCCCTGATCAAATGCGATGACCCGCTGCGCATTCAGCGCTCGCGTCTGGAAATCGCCGCGACCTGGCTGGCTGCCGGGCTGGACGTTGATCGCGTGACCTTCTATCGCCAGTCGGACATCCCGGAAATTCCGGAACTGACCTGGTTGCTTACCTGCGTCGCCGCCAAGGGCCTGCTCAATCGTGCGCATGCCTACAAGGCATCGGTCGACAAGAACGTGGAAGGTGGCGAAGACCCGGACGCTGGCATCACCATGGGCCTGTACAGCTATCCGGTACTGATGGCTGCCGACATCCTGATGTTCAATGCGCACCAGGTTCCTGTCGGTCGCGACCAGATCCAGCACGTCGAGATGGCGCGTGATATCGGTCAGCGCTTCAATCACCTGTTCGGCAACGGCAAGGAATTCTTTGTCATGCCCGAAGCGCTGATCGAGGAGAGCGTCGCCACGTTGCCGGGGCTGGATGGTCGCAAGATGTCCAAGAGCTACGACAACACCATTCCGCTGTTCAGCAGTGCCAAGGAAATGAAGAGCGCCATCTCGCGCATCGTCACTGACTCGCGTGCGCCTGGCGAAGCGAAAGATCCGGATACGTCCCATCTGTTCACGCTGTATCAAGCGTTCTCGACGCCTGAGCAGTGCGCTGAATTCCGCTCTGAGTTGCTGCAAGGGCTGGGTTGGGGCGAGGCGAAGAATCGCTTGTTTACGTTGCTGGACGAGCAGCTGGGTGAAGCGCGAGAGAACTACCTCGGGCTGATCGAGCGTCCGGCCGACCTGGAAGACATTCTGCTTTCCGGGGCCCAGAAGGCCCGTCGTGTGGCCACGCCGTTCCTTGAGCAACTGCGTGAGGCTGTTGGCCTGCGCTCGTTCCGTACCGTCGTGCAGAACGCCGATACCGGCAGGAAGAAAGCCAGCAAAGGCGCGCGTTTCGTTAGTTTCCGTGAAGACGACGGCAGTTTCCGTTTCCGTCTTCTGGCTGCCGATGGCGAGCAACTGCTGCTGTCGCGCACGTTTGCCGACGGCAAGGCTGCCGGGATTGTCAGCAAGCAGCTGCAGCAGGGCGGCGAGCTGGATCTGCGCAGCGAAGATGACCGTTTCACCCTGTGGCTGGACGGTGAGTGTGTGGCCGACAGCCCGGTGTTTGCCGACGCTGCTGCGCGTGAAGCCGCCATCCAGACCCTCAAGCTGGCGCTCGCTCCTCAACAGGACTGATTGCCAATCCCCAGGGTCGTCGCTACAGTGACGACCCGTTTTTGCTGCCTTGCTAACGAATTATGACGCCCCTAGAACGATATCAAGCTGATCTGAAACGCCCGGACTTCTTCCATGATGCTGCGCAGGAAAATGCTGTGCGTCATTTGCAGCGCCTGTACGACGATCTGGTTGCCGCTCACGGCAGCAAGCCCGGCCTGTTCGGCAAGCTGTTCGGCAAGAAAGAGCCGACTCTGGTCAAAGGCCTGTATTTCTGGGGCGGAGTGGGGCGCGGCAAGACGTATCTGGTCGATACGTTCTTTGAAGCGCTGCCTTTCCAGGACAAGGTCCGTACGCACTTTCACCGCTTCATGAAGCGCGTGCACGAAGAGATGAAAACCCTCAAGGGCGAGAAAAACCCGCTGACGCTTATCGCCAAGCGTTTTTCCGACGAGGCGCGGGTCATCTGTTTCGATGAGTTTTTTGTCTCCGACATCACCGACGCCATGATTCTGGGCACGTTGATGGAAGAGCTGTTCAAAAACGGCGTGACGCTGGTGGCGACGTCGAACATCGTTCCCGACGGCCTGTACAAGGACGGCCTGCAACGTGCGCGGTTCCTGCCTGCGATTGCGCTGATCAAGCAGAATACCGATATCGTCAACGTCGACAGTGGCGTTGATTATCGCCTGCGTCACCTTGAGCAGGCCGAGTTGTTCCACTTCCCGCTCAATGAAGCTGCGCAGGAAAGCATGCGCAAAAGCTTCAAGGCGCTGACCCCGGACTGCGCGGAAACCATCGAAAACGATGTGCTGATGATCGAAAATCGCGAAATCCGCGCGCTGCGCACGTGTGATGACGTGGCCTGGTTTGATTTTCGCGAGCTGTGCGACGGCCCGCGTAGCCAGAACGACTACATCGAGCTGGGCAAGATCTTTCATGCCGTGCTGATCAGTGGCGTCGAGCAAATGGACGTCTCCACCGATGACATCGCCCGACGCTTCATCAACATGGTCGACGAATTCTACGACCGTAACGTCAAGCTGATCATCTCGGCTGAAGTCGAACTGAAAGACCTGTACACCGGCGGCCGGTTGATGTTCGAGTTCCAGCGCACCCTGAGCCGCTTGCTGGAAATGCAATCCCACGAGTTCCTGTCGCGGGCGCACAGGGCCTAGTCGCAGCGGCAAGTTGCAAGCCGCAAGCTAAAAGCCCAGGCGCTTGCAGCTTGCAGCTTATAGCTTCTCCCTCTGACTCTCGAACTGATGCCGGTACTGATTGGGTGAAAGCTCGGTGTGCTGGCGGAACAGGCGGGCGAAGAAGCTGGCGTCGTCGTAGCCGACTTCATAGCTGATGGTCTTGATGCTCTTGCGAGTACCTGACAGCAATCCCTTCGCGGTTTCGATACGCAGCCGTTGCAGGTAATGCAGCGGTTTGTCGCCGGTTGCCGTCTGGAAGCGGCGCATGAAATTGCGAATGCTCATGCCGTGCTCGCGAGCCACGTCTTCGAAGCGGAATTTGTCGGCAAAGTGCTCTTCCAGCCAATGCTGGATCTGCAGAATCACCACATCCTGATGCAGCTTCTGCCCACCGAAACCGATACGTCCCGGCGCATAGGTGCGGCGCACTTCGTAGAGAATGTCACGGGCCACGGCCTGGGCGACGTTGGCACCGCAGAATCGCTCGATCAGATAAATGTACAGGTCGCAGGCCGAGGTGGTGCCGCCAGCGCAATACACGTTGTCGGCGTCGGTCAGGTGCTTTTCCTGATTGAGCAGCACGTTGGGGTAGCGCTCTGCGAAGGCACTGAAGAATCGCCAATAGGTGGTGGCTTCCTTGCCGTCGAGCAGTCCGGCTTCGGCGAGCCAGTAGACGCCGGTGGCTTCGCCGCAGATCACCGCGCCGTTGGCATGTTGCTCGCGCAGCCAGGGCAGGATCTGCGGGTAACGCTGGCAGAGGATGTCGAAGTCATCCCAGAAGGCCGGGATGACGATGATGTCGCTTTGGCACAGTGCGCCATCCACGGGCAGCGTGACGTCACTGAAGCTGCTGACCGGGAGCCCGTCCGGGCTGATCAGGCGGGTTTCGAAGGCGGGTATCAAGCCTTGGCCCAATTGCTTGCTGTAGCGCAGGCTGGCCAGGTGGAAAAAGTCCTTGGCCTGCATCACGGTTGAGGCGAACATTTTATCGGTGGTCAGAATGCTGACGCGCCGTAGAAGGGCGGTTTGCTGAATCGGCATAATCTTTATTCTTATATGGGTAAATGGTCAAGCAACGGCTGGATCGTCTTATTTTTTGACGATTATGTCCAGTCTGCCTTGGCAGGCATCCCGATAGCCTGTGAGTGATGGCTTTGTGCTTCGCCGGCAAATATCCGTCAATCGGGCCCTCGCAGGCAATAAACAGAACGTGAACAAAAAATCCGGTTGAGGTTATTTTCGCAGTCTGTATAATCCGCCAGCTCTTTGCAGTGGAAGTGATGCGCCGTCTGCCGAAGAATCTTGCCGTATAACGGACGCGCTGACCCGAGCCCCCGATAGCGTCTGTTTCCGGCTGCCTTTGACTTGTCAAAGTACGCACTATTCAGTAAGATCCGCCGTCTAATTTTCAGGGCGGCCCCTGAGGCTATAAAGAATGAAAACTTTTACTGCTAAACCGGAAACAGTTAAGCGCGACTGGTTCGTCGTCGACGCTGCTGGTCAGACCCTGGGTCGTCTGGCCACCGAAATCGCGAGCCGTCTGCGTGGCAAGCACAAACCGGAATACACTCCGCACGTTGACACCGGCGACTACATCGTCGTGATCAATGCCGAGCAGATCCGTGTTACTGGTGCCAAGACGACCGACAAGATCTACTACTCACACTCCGGTTTTCCGGGCGGGATCAAGTCGATCAACTTCGAAAAGCTGATCGCCAAAGCTCCTGAGCGCGTGATCGAGACCGCGGTCAAAGGCATGCTGCCTAAGAACCCGCTGGGTCGCGACATGTATCGTAAGCTGAAAGTCTATGCGGGCGCTGTACACCCTCATACTGCTCAGCAGCCCCAAGAACTGAAGTTTTAACGGAATAGTTCATTATGTCGGCGACTCAAAATTACGGCACTGGCCGTCGCAAGACCGCAACCGCACGCGTTTTCCTGCGTCCGGGTACTGGTAATATCTCGATCAACAACCGCACTCTGGAAAACTTCTTCGGCCGCGAAACTGCCCGCATGGTAGTTCGTCAGCCGCTGGAACTGACCGAGACTGTTGAAAAGTTCGACATCTACGTCACTGTTATCGGTGGCGGTGTAAGTGGTCAGGCTGGCGCAATCCGCCACGGTATCACTCGCGCTCTGATGCAGTACGACGAGACTCTGCGTGGCGCTCTGCGTAAAGCAGGCTTCGTGACTCGCGATGCTCGTGAAGTTGAACGTAAGAAAGTCGGTCTGCGTAAAGCGCGTAAGCGTCCGCAGTACTCGAAGCGTTAATTCGCTTTTCGTTCGAATCTATTCGTTCGAAGCTTTTTGTTCAAAAAAAGACGTCCACCCCATCATTGGGTTGGGCGTTTTTTTATGGGCGCGTTCTTTACGGGGCAGGGGGGTGTCGATGTGCTCATATCAGGCACATATCGCGGCACTAACAGCTTACCGATGCAAGATTGCAGAATTTGCATCGCGTAAATAAGCTATCTTGTCGCCCGCGACTGACACCTGTCCTGTTGCGATCATTATCGGAGGCGCCTTGAGGCGCGTTCGTTCGTGTTTCCGATAAATTTTAACAAGCGAGGAGGATCACCATGGGCGTGACCAACCGGTTGGCCTGTTACTCCGACCCCGCCGACCACTATTCCCATCGCGTGCGCATCGTGCTCGCGGAGAAAGGTGTCAGCGCCGAAATCATTGAAGTTGTGGCAGGTCGTCATCCGCCTCAGCTCATTGAAGTGAACCCGTATGGCAGCGTACCCACCCTGGTCGATCGTGACCTGGCGTTGTACGAGTCGACGGTGGTGATGGAATATCTGGATGAGCGTTATCCTCATCCGCCCTTGTTGCCTGTCTATCCGGTGGCCCGTGCCAACAGCCGTCTGTTGATCCACAGGATTCAACGTGACTGGTGTGGCCTTGTGGACCTGATCCTGGATACTCGCAGTAAAGAACCTGCTCGTGTTCAGGCGCGCAAGGAGCTGCGTGAAAGTCTGGCCGGTGTTTCCCCGCTGTTCGCGGAAAAAGCTTTTTTCATGAGCGACGAGCTAAGTCTCGTCGATTGCTGTCTATTGCCCATACTCTGGCGTTTGCCGATTTTGGGTATTGAACTGCCGCGGCCCGCCAAGCCGCTGCTTGATTATATGGAGCGCCAATTTGCGCGTGAGGCTTTTCAGGCGAGTCTGTCTGCTGCCGAACGTGAAATGCGCTAAGGCTTAAGGAGCCGTTATGAACTCCAGTCGCCCTTATCTTGTTCGTGCTCTTTATGAGTGGATCGTCGATAACGATTGCACCCCGCATGTGCTCGTCAATGCGGAGTACCCGTCCGTTCAGGTCCCTCAGGGGTTCGCCAACGATGGACAGATTGTCCTGAATGTTTCGCCCAGTGCTGTGCGTCATCTGCACATGGACAACGAAGCGGTCAGCTTTGAAGGTCGTTTTGGTGGTGTGCCACACACGCTTTACGTGCCTGTTGCTTCAATCCTGGGTATTTATGCCCGGGAGAACGGGCAGGGCATGGTCTTCGATCTGGAGCCCTCCCTTGAGGATGGCGAAGAGATCGAGATTGAAATCGAAGAGGATACGCCGCCAGACAACGAGCCACCGCGCCCGAGCGGCCGGCCGAGCCTGAAAGTGGTCAAGTGATACGGTGCTGAAACAAAAGCTCTGCAATAAAAAAAGGCGATCCCAGGATCGCCTTTTTCATGTCTGCCAGTTGGCCGTCAGTCGATGTACTCGAACAGTTTGACGATCTTCTGCACGCCAGAGACGCTTTGCACGAGGTTGGTCGCCCGGTTGGCTTCGTCCTGAGTCACCAAGCCCAGCAGGAACACAATACCGTTTTCAGTCACGACCTTGATGCGCGAGCCGGGGATCGACGCGTCAGCGATCATCTGGCTTTTGATCTTGGTGGTCAGCCAGGTGTCGTTATTGCGGGCCAGCAGCGAAGACGGCGCCATGACCTGGATCTCGTTGTTGACCTTCTTGACGCGCTGGACTGCGCTGGCGGCCTGTTCGGCCATTGCCTTGAGGTCAGCGCGCGGTGTCTGGCCCGCCAGCAGCACGATGCCGTTGTAGCTGGTCACAACGATGTGCGAGCCTTCGGCCAGATCGGGGCTTGCCTTGGAGATATTCACGGCCGCCTTGGTTTCGATCAGTGAGTCATCGATCTTGCTGCCAAAGGTGCGCGTGCCGCGATCATCTTCGATCGGTTTTTCGCGAGCGGCCGTGATCACCGAACTGCATCCGGTGATGCTGAGGCACAGTGTCAAAACCAGTAGGCTGAGACGATTAGGGGTCATTCTTCACTCCCGAACAGTTGGCTGTCGATCAGATCGCAAAGGCAATGGATCGCCAGCAGGTGGACTTCTTGTATGCGTGCCGTGACGTTGGCCGGTACGCGGATTTCCACGTCCTCGGGCAATAGCAGGGAAGCCATGCCGCCGCCGTCGCGTCCCGTCAATGCTACGACAATCATTTCACGATCATGTGCGGCCTGGATGGCCTGAATAATATTCGCCGAGTTGCCGCTGGTGGAGATCGCCAGCAACACATCGCCCGGCTGGCCCAGTGCGCGGATCTGTTTGGAAAAGATTTCGTTATAGCTGTAATCATTGGCGATCGAGGTGATCGTCGAGCTGTCAGTCGTCAGCGCAATGGCTGGCAGACTGGGGCGCTCGCGCTCGAAGCGGTTGAGCAATTCCGAGGAAAAGTGCTGCGCATCACCCGCCGACCCGCCATTGCCACACGAAAGCATTTTGCCTTCGTTGAGCAGGGCATTGACCATGACCTGGCTGGCTTGCTCGATATAGGGTGCAAGGACTTCCATCGCCTGTTGTTTGGTTTCGATGCTGGCCTGAAACAGCCGGCGAATTCGGGATTGCATGTCCATCAATGTGACCTTAATTAGAGCGTACGGCGGCGGGACGGATGCGCCGGGGTCTCCCGGATGCTATCCGGCACACAGGGTGTGCAGCCGGCAAAACAAATAGCGAAATCGATGGTGGCAGAAGCGGGGTGCAGGTCATGAAGGTAATCGGGCGGATCGCCCTGATGCACTTCAGCTGTCAAAAGCGCTCCTGATCCAGTTCAGCGGTGCGGCACTGCCAGGGTCGCCTTCAATGGCGATCACGTCGAAACGACAGGGGTGATCGGCCCATTCCGGGACCTGTTGCAGAAAAAGCTGTGCGGCAGTGACGAGTTTCTCCTGCTTGCGAAAATCGACGCTTTCGATGGCGCCACCCCAGCCGATGTGGCGGCGATAGCGAACTTCGACGAATACTACTGTATCGCCGTCGAGCATGACTAGATCAAGCTCGCCGCGTTTGCATAACCAGTTTTGTTCGATAAGGCGCAGCCCCTGCTGTTGCAGATACTGCAGGGCGAAGGCTTCTGCCTCACGCCCTGCCTGCTGCCGGGTGCTGCGTTGCATCAAGGGGCGGTGTCCGGCAGGCGCTGAATCTTGCCGTCGACGAACTCTGCCCATGGCAACTGACGCTCGATGCGGCGGTCGGGGTTCATGCTCAGGCTGCCGGACAGGCCGTCGATGCGGGTGTCAGGCATCGCCTTGAGCTGAGCAAGACGCGGGGCCAGGCGGTAAGCATCGATGCCCATCGCGTACAAGCGCCCCAGGCTGCCCGCAGCCTGCGGCCATTGCGCTGTCACTTGCTGGCGCAGCGGGTCGTCGGCGTTGAGCAGCCAAGGTGTTTCGCAGAAGCGCACACCATTCAGGTCCATGTACTGCGCGTGGTCGTTGCTGTTGGTAAACAGGTGCGACGTCGCATACACCGGAACGTCGCCCGCGTATTGGAAGACCATGGTCGGTTTGATTTGCTGCGCTTGCTGAGGCGTTGCGGCGAGGAACATGAAGTCGATGTCCTGGCGACGGCTAGGTTGTGCCGCTACCTGAGTGCCGGCAGTGCTTTGCAGGCGCTGGGCACGACCTTCGCTGTTACGCAGCTGGAACAGGTCAGCAACCTGTTGGGCCAGCTCTACCGGCTGGTCAACGTGTTCGGCGGCAATCAGCGTACCGCCCTTGGCTTGCCAGGCTTTGCGGAAAGCATCGAGAACGCGGTCGCCCCATTCGCCTTTCGGCACCATGGCAACGGCGCTGCGCCTGCCGTCGGCCCATGCGCGACGGGCTACTTCACGGGCTTCGTCTTCTGCGGCCAGACCGAACTGGTACAGCTGCGCCGGGCCTTCGGCGCCCATGTCACTGTAGTTGAGCGCCAAGGTGGTGATCGGCAATTGCTGGCGGCTGTTCAGCTGTTTGACGAGGTTCTTTTCCAGCGGGCCGACGACCAGTTGAACACCTGCAGCCTGTGCCTGACGGTAGAACTCGTCCATCGAGGTGACGCGCGAGCTGTCGAAGACCTGGATGGCAGGCGGGTTTTCCCCTGCTTGCTGAGCCTGGAAGTGGGCAGCCATGAAGCCTTCGCGCAGCGCCTTGGCGACCGATGCCAGTTGACCGTCCTGCGGCAACAGCAGGGCGATTTTGGTAAGCGGCTCACTGGTCAGGGCGCGCAGTTTGGCAAGGGCGTCAGGCAGTTGCAGGGCGGCAGGGTGTTTCGGGTTCTGCGCCTTCCAGTTGTCGATGGCGGCCTGTTGCTGCTCGAGCGTACCGGCACCTTTGATCGAGCGCGCCAGATTCAGCCAGCCGCCCATGTCGTCGGTGGCGGAGCTTTGCAGTTGCTCGGCCGGGAGCGCGGAGACCAGCGTCCAGATCGCATCGTTGTTGGCGCTGACATCTGCGCCCTGCAACAGTGGCCCGGCCAAAACCCGCTCGTGAACGGCAGCCAGCATCTGACCATCGGCTTCCAGGGCGCGAGCCTTGACCCTATGGGTGCGAACCTGCTGTTCGACCGACAGTTCACCCAGGCGCTGCATGCTCGGATGATTCAGGGCGGTCAGCGCGGCCTTGGGTTGATTGCGACCCATCGCCAGCTCTGCGGACAGCGTGCTGGCGTAGACCTGCAGGCCAGGCTTGAGTTGGTCGAGCTGGACCTGGCCAAGAATCTGCGCTGCGCGTCCTGCGTCGTTCTGGCGGCTGGCCAGATCGGCAGCACTCAAACGCAGCGTTGCGGCCTGCTCGGGTGTTTTGGCGTTGGCGGCCTGGTCGAGCAATTGCTCGATACTGGCGTCGGGGGTGCGCGGCAACTCGCCAAGGCTGGACGAGGGCGAGCTGGCGCAGGCTGCAAGAAGCGCAGCGAAGCAGAGGGCAGAGAGCAGCCGCAGACAAGCGATCATTGGTATGTTCCTGATACTCGAGCGAATTAACGTGGAATTGTACCCAAGCGCTGGCCGGGGTGCGACGTCGAAGGTGTGTAAAGCCGTGATATTGATCGCGTTAGGGTCACCTGCCGGGCAAATCGTTCAATTCGGGGGTGTCGCCGCGTGCTTCGGTCAGGCGTCATCACGTTATTTATTCCTTTTTTACCGGCTTCCCTGATGCGCGAGCCGTAGGTTCACGTCGCAGCCTGTACAATACGCGCTTCCAAGCACCAAGCTTTAACACAAGAGGTCTGCGTTTTGACTGTTCCGGTTGTTTCGAATTCCACTCCGGGCTCGCTATATGTCGTGGCGACCCCCATCGGCAATCTGGACGATATGAGCGTGCGGGCGCTGAAGGTGTTGCGTGAAGTCGCGTTGATCGCGGCAGAAGACACGCGTCATTCAGCACGCCTGATGCAGCACTTCGGAATATCGACGCCACTGGCCGCTTGCCATGAGCATAACGAACGAGATGAGGGTAGCCGGTTTATCGCGCGGCTGCTGGCAGGCGAAGATGTCGCACTGATTTCCGATGCGGGTACACCGTTGATCTCCGATCCGGGCTATCACCTGGTCCGCCAGGCGCGTGCCGCCGGTGTGCCAGTCGTGCCGGTACCGGGTGCCTGCGCGTTGATCGCCGCGTTGTCTGCTGCGGGTCTGCCGTCGGATCGTTTCATCTTCGAAGGCTTTCTTCCGGCGAAGACGGTCGGGCGTCGGGCGAAGCTCGAGCTGGTCAGGGAAGAACCGCGCACGCTCATCTATTACGAGGCGCCACACCGGATTCTGGAATGTCTGCAGGATATGGAGCTGGTGTTCGGCGCCGACCGTCATGCACTGCTGGCGCGTGAAATAACCAAAACTTTTGAAACGCTCAAGGGTCTGCCTTTGGGTGAGCTGCGGGCTTTTGTCGAGGCCGACAGTAATCAGCAGCGTGGCGAGTGTGTTGTGCTGGTGTCCGGATGGACCCCGCCCGAAGACGAGGATGTCATCGGTGCCGAGGCGCGCAGGGTGCTCGATCTGTTGCTTGAAGAGATGCCGTTAAAGCGCGCAGCCGCCTTGGCAGCCGAGATAACCGGGTTGCGCAAGAACCTGCTTTATCAGGTGGCGCTGGACAAACAGAAGGGCGAATGAGCGGTGCTTGCGAGAGGCCATGCGGGTTGCAGGCACTTTAAAGCTTGTTCTTGATGGCGTGTGCCGCTAACCTTGTCGGCGGAGAGTCGATTGGACAGTCGCTGCCTCTTGTTGTTCCGCAACAAGGGGGGGAGGAAAGTCCGGGCTCCATAGGGCGGAGTGCCAGGTAACACCTGGGAGGCGCGAGCCTACGGAAAGTGCCACAGAAAATAACCGCCTAAGCACTTCGGTGCCGGTAAGGGTGAAAAGGTGCGGTAAGAGCGCACCGCACGTCTGGCAACAGTTCGTGGCAAGGTAAACCCCACTCGGAGCAAGACCAAATAGGGTTCCAAGGCGTGGCCCGCGCTGGAACCGGGTAGGTTGCTAAAGACGTCCAGTGATGGCCGTCGTAGAGGAATGACTGTCCTCGACAGAACCCGGCTTACAGATCGACTCTCCACCTTTTTTTCTACCCCTCGTTTTAAGCAGCAAATCCCCTTCGTAATACCAAAAAAATCTTACAGCTCATAAATCACATTAACTTCGAATCGCAACGATTTGAGCTGTGTGGGATTTATCCGTCAGACAGTGCCTGAATTATCCGTTCTGACTTCGAAACCACTCCTAAATCTCCGAAATGTAAGGGTTTTCCTTAAGACCGTGCCTTGACGGTGTGGTGGGCGCGTTCCTATAGTGTGCGCAAGTGGCAGAAAGTGGCACGAAGTGGGTTTTTTTAGCGCAAAAAGCTGATATTCGGAGAATGCGCCTGTGTTCCGTGGTGCCAACGCGATCAATCTCGATGCCAAAGGCCGTCTCGCCATGCCGAGCCGGTATCGTGACGAGTTGGATTCGCGCAGTGCCGGGCAAATGATCGTGACGATTGACGCTGTTGACCCCTGCCTGTGTCTCTACCCGTTGTCCGAGTGGGAACTGATAGAAGCCAAGCTGCGGGATCTGGCGACCTTTCGTGAAGAGAACCGTCGCTTGCAACGGCTTTTGATTGGTAACGCGGTCGATCTGGAACTGGATGGCAGCGGTCGTTTTCTGGTGCCGCCACGTCTTCGCGAGTACGCGAAGCTCGACAAGCGCGTGATGTTGGTGGGCCAGCTCAACAAATTTCAACTGTGGGACGAGGACGCCTGGAATGCTCTTGCTGATGCTGACCTTGCGGCCATTCAACAACCTGGCGCCATGCCTGACGAATTACGTGACCTGATCCTGTGACTATGAATAGCGCCTTTACCCACATCACCGTACTGCTTGAAGAAGCCGTGGAGGCTCTCGCGGTACGCGCGGATGGCTGCTATCTGGACGGTACGTTCGGACGTGGCGGGCACAGTCGTCTGATCCTCAGTCACCTCGGGCCGGACGGCCGGCTGCTGGGATTCGACAAGGATCCCCAGGCGATTGCCACCGGGCAAGCGCTAGCGGCCGAAGACGGCCGCTTTGTCATTGTGCAGCGCAGCTTTGCAGAACTGGGTTCGGAAGTTCAGGAGCGCGGTCTGGCGGGCAAGGTCAGCGGCATCCTGCTGGATCTGGGTGTGTCGTCCCCGCAGCTGGACGATCCTGAGCGTGGCTTCAGTTTCATGAACGACGGCCCGCTCGACATGCGCATGGACCCGACGCGTGGTATGAGTGCCGCCGAGTTCATCGCATCCGCGCCGGCCGAGGAAATCGCCCGCGTGTTCAAGGAATACGGCGAAGAGCGCTTTGCCAAACGCATGGCCAGCGCGGTTGTGCAGCGCCGTGAAGTCCAGCCGTTCGAGCGTACTGCCGACTTGGCCGAAGTGCTCAAGGTCGCCAACCCCGCCTGGGAAAAAGGCAAGAATCCTGCAACGCGCGCCTTTCAAGGCCTGCGTATCCACGTCAACAACGAGCTGGGTGATCTGGAAGCCGGGCTTGAAGCCGCCCTGGACACGCTGGAAATCGGTGGCCGTCTGGTGGTGATCAGCTTTCACTCGCTTGAAGACCGCATCGTCAAACTGTTCATGCGCAAGCTCGCCAAGGGCGAAGCCGACAACATGCCGCGCGATCTGCCCATCCAGTTCAAGCCGTTCGAACCAAAGATCAAGATTCACGGCAAGGCTCAGTTTGCTTCGGAGGCAGAAACCAAGGCCAATCCACGCTCGCGTAGCGCGGTCATGCGCGTAGCGGAGAAGCTCAGGTGAGCCGGCTTTTCCTCAAGCCTTTGCCAGGTGGCAGCTTCATTATGCTGCTGCTGTTCATCGCCGTCCTGATTTCGGCGATTGGCGTTTCCTATAGCGCCCATTGGAATCGTCAGTTGCTCAATTCGCTGTATTCGGAAATGAGCGTGCGCGACAAGGCGCAGGCCGAATGGGGTCGCCTGATCCTTGAGCAAAGCACCTGGACGGCCCACAGCCGCATCGAAACCCTGGCCACCGAACAACTGAAGATGCACATTCCAAGTGCTGCCGAAGTGCGGATGGTGGCGCCATGATGAAACTCGAAGGCGCACTTTACCCTTGGCGCTTCCGCGTGGTTGTGGGCCTGCTGGTTTCGCTGGTGCTTGCGATTTGCTGGCGCATCGTCGATCTGCAGGTCGTCGACCACACGTTCCTCAAAGAGCAGGGCGACGCCCGCAGCCTTCGTCATATCCCTATTCCGGCTCACCGTGGTCTGATCACCGACCGTAACGGCGAGCCTCTGGCCGTCAGTACGCCGGTCACGACACTGTGGGCCAACCCGCGCGAAATGCAGCAGGACAAATCCAAGTGGCCGATGCTCGCTGCCGCGCTGGGCCAGGACCTCAAGGCCCTGACCGAACGTCTCGACTCGCAGGCGACCAAGGAATTCATCTACCTCGTTCGTGGCCTCACGCCTGAACAGGGTCAGTCGGTCATCGACCTGAAAGTACCCGGTGTCTACGGCATCGAAGAATTCCGCCGCTTCTACCCGGCGGGCGACGTGACGGCACACATGGTCGGCTTTACCGACCTTGATGACCACGGCCGCGAGGGTGTCGAGCTGGCTTATGACGACTGGCTTGCCGGCGTGCCCGGCAAGCGTCAGGTCATCAAGGACCGGCGAGGGCGACTGATCAAGGATGTTCAGGTGACCAAGAATGCCAAGGCCGGGAAGACCTTGGCTTTGTCTATTGACCTGCGTCTGCAATACCTGGCCACCCGTGAACTGCGCAACGCCATCGTCGAGAACGAGGCCAAAGCGGGCAGCATGGTGATTATGGACGTGAAGACTGGTGAAGTCCTGGCGATGGTCAATCAGCCTACCTACAACCCCAACAATCGTCGGACCATGGTGCCTGCCGCCATGCGTAACCGGGCGATCATCGACGTGTTCGAGCCGGGTTCGACCATGAAACCGATCTCCATGACCGCTGCGCTGGACAGCGGTCGCTGGAAACCGACCGACAAGGTCGAGGTTTATCCGGGAACATTGCAGATCGGCAAGTACACGATTCGTGACGTGACCAAGACCGAAGGCCCGATCCTCGATCTGACCGGCATCCTGATCAACTCCAGTAACGTCGGTATGAGCAAGGTGGCATTCGATGTCGGCGGGGAAGCGATTTTCCGCGCCATGCAGCGTGTCGGCTTCGGCCAGTACACCGGTCTGGGCTTCCCTGGCGAACGCGTCGGCAACCTGCCCAACTACCGCGAATGGCGCAAGGCAGAAACCGCGACGCTGTCCTACGGCTACGGCTTGTCGGTTACCGCGTTGCAGCTGGTGCATGCCTATGGCGCGCTGGCCAACAACGGCAAGCTCGTGCCGCTGACCATCCTGAAAACGGATAAAGAGCCGGAGTCGACTCAGGCCATCCCCGAAAAAACCGCCAAGACCCTGCAAGGCATGTTGCAGCAGGTGATCGAAGACCCTCGCGGCGTGTATCGCGCCCGTGTGCCGTCTTATCACGTCGGCGGCAAGAGCGGTACGGCGCGCAAGACCTCCATCGGCACCAAGGGTTACGCCGAGAACTCCTATCGCTCGCTGTTCGCCGGTTTCGGACCGATGAGCAATCCGCGCTACGCCATCGTCGTGGTGATCGACGAGCCGAGCAAGGGCGGCTACTACGGTGGCCTGGTGTCGGCGCCGGTCTTCAGCAAGGTCATGTCCGGCACATTACGTCTGATGAACGTGACGCCAGACAACCTGGCGCCACCGGAACAGGTCAATGCAACACCGGCAGCCAAAGGAGGGCGCGGTTGATGGCTTTTAATCTGAGCAAGATCTTCGCTCACACCGACCGCGATCCATTGATTCGCGAGTTGACACTCGACAGCCGCAACGTGCGTCCGGGGGATCTGTTTCTGGCTGTGCCGGGGATCAACTCCGACGGGCGCGCGCACATTGCCGACGCCTTGAAGCGCGGCGCAGCAGCAGTGGCCTATGAAGTCGAAGGGTCGAGCGTTTTGCCGATTACCGACGTGCCGCTTATCCCGGTCAAAGGCCTGGCAGCGCAGCTGTCCGATGTTGCCGGGCGTTTCTATGGCGATCCGAGCCGCAGCCTGAACATGGTTG
Source organism: Pseudomonas syringae (assembly GCF_023278085.1). Taxonomy (NCBI): domain Bacteria; kingdom Pseudomonadati; phylum Pseudomonadota; class Gammaproteobacteria; order Pseudomonadales; family Pseudomonadaceae; genus Pseudomonas; species Pseudomonas syringae. The sequence continues at coordinate 926,697 of NZ_CP066265.1, forward strand.
GCGTCACCGGCACCAACGGCAAGACCAGCGTGACGCAACTGGTCGCCCAGGCGCTGGACCTGCTCGGTCAGCACTGCGGCATCGTCGGCACGCTGGGCACCGGTTTTCACGGTTCGCTGCAAAGCGGCCGGCACACCACGCCTGACCCGATTGCCGTTCAGGCAACGCTGACCGACCTGAAAAAAGCCGGCGCTCGTGCCGTGGCGATGGAAGTGTCGTCCCACGGTCTCGACCAGGGGCGTGCGACTGCAATTGCATTCGATGTGGCGGTGTTGACCAACCTGTCCCGTGATCATCTGGATTATCACGGCACCATGGAAGCCTATGGCGCGGCCAAGGCCAAGCTGTTTGCCTGGCCCAACCTGAACTGCCGGGTGATCAACCTCGACGATGAGTTCGGTCGCACTCTGGCCACCCTCAAACATGAATCGCGGCTGATTACCTACAGCCAGTTGGACAGCTCGGCCTACCTGTACTGCCGCGACGCCAAGTTCGACGACGATGGCGTGCGCGCCACGCTGGTCACGCCTCAGGGCGAACACTTCCTGCGCAGCGCGTTGCTGGGCCGCTTCAACCTGAGCAACCTACTGGCTGCGGTGGGTGCTTTGTTGGGGCTGGATTACGCTCTGGACGAAATTCTCAAGGTGCTGCCGAAACTCGAAGGCCCGGTTGGACGCATGCAGCGTCTCGGCGGTGCCAGCAAGCCGCTGGTCGTGGTTGATTACGCGCACACCCCGGATGCATTGGAAAAAGTACTCGAAGCACTGCGTCCGCATGCCAAGGGCCGCTTGTTGTGCCTGTTCGGCTGCGGCGGTGATCGCGATCGCGGCAAGCGTCCGCTGATGGCCGAAGTGGTCGAGCGTCTGGCTGACGGCGTCTGGGTCACCGATGACAACCCGCGTAATGAACCGCCTGCGCAGATCTTCGATGATATCCGTCCAGGTTTTGTGAATGCCGAAAAGGCACGTTTCATCGAGGGCCGTGGTCAGGCCATCGCTGAGCTGATCGCCACAGCCAGTGCCGATGATGTAGTGGTACTGGCTGGCAAGGGCCACGAGGACTATCAGGAAATCGCCGGGCAGCGTCATCCGTTTTCCGATCTGCAAGAAGCTGACAAAGCGCTTGCTGCATGGGGGCCTGCGAATGATTAAGCCAATGACGTTCAGCGAACTGGTTATGCACCTCGACGCCCGTCTGGTGGGGGGCGACTGCCGTTTTGACGGCGTCAGCACCGACAGCCGCGGCATTGCGCCGGGCCAGTTGTTCGTCGCCCTGACCGGGCCGCGCTTCGACGGGCATGAATACCTGGAACAGGTCGCTGCCAAAGGTGCCGTCGGTGCTTTGGTCGAGCGTGAAGTGGAGGGCGCGAGCCTGCCGCAACTGGTCGTGCTCGACACCCGCAAGGCGCTCGCGCAACTCGGCGCGATGAACCGCAATGCGTTCGTCGACAAGCCTGTCGCCGCGATGACCGGTTCCAGCGGCAAGACCACGGTCAAGGAAATGCTGGCCAGCATCCTGCGCACGCGCGGCCCGGTGCTGGCCACCCGTGGCAATCTGAACAATGAACTTGGCGTGCCATTGACGCTGCTGGAACTGGCGCCCGAGCACACTGCCGCCGTCATCGAACTGGGCGCATCACGGGTGGGTGAGATTGCCTTTACCGTGAGCCTGACCAAGCCGCACGTCGCGATCATCACCAATGCCGGAACCGCCCATGTTGGCGAGTTCGGCGGTCCGGACAGGATCGTTGAGGCCAAGGGCGAGATTCTTGAAGGTCTCGACGCCACCGGCACTGCGGTATTGAACCTGGATGACAAGGCATTTCCGATCTGGCACCTGCGCGCCGGCGGCCGCAAGGTCATGACGTTCGCACTGAACGACCCGTCAGCCCACCTGCATGCAACCGACTTGCGTCGTGATGCGCGCGGCTGCCCGGCGTTCACACTGAACAGCCCGCTCGGTGCCGCACCGGTACAGCTGAATCTGCTCGGCGCGCACAACGTGTCCAATGCCCTGGCTGCAGCGGCTGCAGCCTGTGCGCTGGGTGTCAGCCTGGAAGGCATCGTCGCCGGGCTGAACAACGTGCAGCCGGTCAAGGGCCGTGCTGTAGCGCAGATCGCCAGCAATGGCGTGCGCGTCATCGACGACACCTACAACGCCAACCCGGCCTCCATAAACGCTGCCGTCGATATCCTGACCGGCTTTACCGGTCGTACCGTGCTGGTGCTGGGTGATATCGGCGAGCTGGGCGACTGGGCCGAGCAGGGCCACCGTGATGTGGGCGCTTACGCTGCCGGCAAGGTTTCAGCGCTGTATGCCGTCGGCCCGTTAATGACTCATGCCGTGAGCGCCTTTGGCGAGCATGCGCACCACTTTGCCAGTCAGGCAGAGCTGATAGCCGCGCTGGGCGCGGAGCAGGACCCTAATACCACTTTATTGATCAAGGGCTCGCGTAGCGCTGCGATGGAAAACGTCGTGGCTGCCTTGTGCGGTTCTAGCCTGGAGAAACATTGATGCTGCTGCTGTTGGCCGAGTTCTTACAACAGTTCTACAAAGGCTTCGCGGTCTTTCAGTACCTGTCTTTGCGCGGGATCCTTGGCGTGCTCACTGCACTGACGCTGTCGTTATGCCTGGGCCCATGGATGATCCGCACCCTGCAGATGCGCCAGATCGGCCAGTCAGTGCGCAACGACGGTCCACAGTCGCACCTGTCCAAGTCCGGCACGCCGACCATGGGTGGCGCGCTGATCCTGTCGTCGATTGGTATCAGTACCCTGTTGTGGGCGGACTTGAGCAACCGTTACGTCTGGGTGGTGTTGCTGGTGACCTTCCTGTTCGGTGCCATCGGCTGGGTCGATGACTACCGCAAGGTGATCGAAAAGAATTCTCGCGGTCTGCCGAGTCGCTGGAAGTATTTCTGGCAATCGGTATTTGGCCTGTGCGCAGCAATCTTCCTTTATGCGACCGCACCGTCCGCGACCGAGACCACGCTGATCGTGCCGATGCTGAAAGACGTACGCATCCCGCTCGGCATCGGCTTCATCGTGCTGACCTATTTCGTGATCGTCGGCTCCAGCAACGCCGTCAACCTGACTGACGGTCTGGACGGTCTGGCGATCATGCCGACGGTCATGGTCGGCGGCGCGCTGGGCATCTTCTGCTACCTGTCGGGTAACGTGAAGTTCGCTGAATACCTGCTGATCCCTTACGTGCCGGGGGCGGGTGAGCTGATCGTGTTCTCCGGTGCGCTGATCGGTGCGGGGCTCGGATTCCTGTGGTTCAACACCTATCCGGCGCAAGTCTTCATGGGCGACGTCGGTGCGCTGGCACTGGGCGCTGCGCTGGGCACCATGGCCGTGATCGTGCGTCAGGAAATGGTCCTGTTCATCATGGGCGGTGTGTTCGTGATGGAAACCCTTTCAGTGGTCATTCAGGTTGCGTCTTTCAAACTCACCGGCCGCCGGGTGTTTCGCATGGCGCCGATTCACCACCACTTTGAACTCAAAGGCTGGCCCGAGCCACGCGTGATCGTCCGTTTCTGGATCATCACCGTGATTCTCGTGCTGATCGGTCTTGCCACGTTGAAACTGAGGTAGAACGAGTGTCCCTGATCGTTTCCGACCGCTTCCGCATTGTCGTGGGTCTAGGCAAAAGCGGCATGTCTCTGGTTCGCTTTCTGGCGAACCAGGGCGTGTCCTTTGCTGTGGCCGACACGCGGGAGAATCCTCCTGAGCTGGCGACCTTGCGTCGCGATTATCCGCAGGTGGAAGTGCGTTGTGGCGAGCTGGACGTGGACTTCCTCTGCCGTGCCGACGAGCTGTATGTCAGCCCCGGCCTGGCCCTGGCGACACCGGCCCTGCAACAGGCCCACGCACGAGGCGTCAAGCTGTCGGGCGATATCGAACTGTTCGCACGGCATGCGAAGGCGCCGGTGATTGCGATTACCGGTTCCAACGCGAAAAGCACCGTGACCACGCTGGTCGGCGAAATGGCCGTTGCTGCTGGAAAGCGGGTTGCAGTAGGCGGCAACCTGGGTACTCCGGCGCTGGACCTGCTCAGCGACGAGGTCGAGCTTTATGTCATGGAGCTGTCCAGCTTTCAGCTCGAAACCACCGATCAGCTCAACGCTGAAGTCGCCACCGTGCTGAACATCAGCGAAGACCACATGGACCGCTACAGCGGCCTGCCTGCCTACCATCTGGCCAAGCACCGCATTTTCCGCGGTGCGCGGCAGGTGGTGGTCAATCGTCAGGACGCGCTGTCCCGTCCGTTGATCGGCGAAGGTCTGCCGTGCTGGACGTTCGGCCTGAACAAGCCTGACTTCCATGGCTTCGGCCTGCGTGAAGAGAACGGCGAAAAGTACCTGGCCTTCCAGTTCGAGAACCTGATGCCGGTGCGCGAACTGAAGGTTCGTGGCGCGCACAATCAGGCCAACGCGCTGGCGGCACTGGCGCTGGGCCATGCGGTCGGCCTGCCGTTCGACGCGATGCTCGCCAGCCTGCGCGAGTTCACCGGCCTTGAGCACCGCTGCCAATGGCTGCGCGAGCGCGAGGGCGTCCATTACTACAACGATTCCAAGGCCACCAACGTAGGTGCTGCACTGGCCGCCATCGAAGGCCTCGGGGCCGATATCGACGGCAAGCTGGTACTGATCGCCGGTGGCGACGGCAAAGGTGCTGACTTCAGCGGTCTGCGTGCGCCAGTGGCTGAACATTGCCGCGCTGCCGTATTGCTCGGTCGCGACGCCGGGCTGATCGCTCAGGTGTTGGGCGATGCCGTTCCAGTGATTCGTGTCGACACACTGCAAGCGGCGGTCGAGCGCAGTGCTGAACTGGCCTGCAGCGGCGATGCCGTGTTGCTGTCTCCCGCATGCGCCAGCCTGGACATGTTCAAGAATTATGAAGAGCGCGGACGTGTGTTCGCGCAGGCAGTGGAGTGCTTGTCATGATCTTCGGTGTGATCAAGCCTTATCCATCGCCACTGATCAGCGGGCGCGGCATCGACCTCGATTTCCCGATGCTGGTCGGTTGTCTGGCATTGCTGGGCCTCGGTCTGGTGATGATCACGTCCGCCTCGTCGGAAGTGGCGGCCGTGCAGTCGGGTAATACGCTGTACATGATGACTCGCCATCTGGTCTATCTGCTGATCGGTCTGGGTGCCTGCGGTGTGACCATGATGATTCCGGTCGCCACCTGGCAGCGCCTGGGCTGGCTGATGCTGCTGGGTGCGTTCGGTCTGCTGCTGATGGTGCTGGTGCCCGGCATCGGGCGCGAGGTCAACGGTTCGATGCGCTGGATCGGCTTCGGCGCGTTCAACGTGCAGCCCTCGGAAATCGCCAAGGTCTTTGTGGTGATCTTTCTCGCCGGTTACCTGATTCGTCGTCAGCAGGAAGTCCGCGAAAGCTGGATGGGCTTCTTCAAGCCGTTCATCGTACTGCTGCCGATGGCGGGGCTGTTGCTGATGGAGCCTGACTTCGGTGCCACCGTGGTCATGATGGGTTCGGCTGCCGCGATGCTGTTTCTCGGCGGAGTGGGGCTGTTCCGCTTCTCGCTGATGGTGGTGCTGGCGGTTGCTTCGGTGGTCGTGCTGGTTCAGGCCCAGCCTTACCGTATGGCGCGCCTGACCAACTTTACCGATCCGTGGGCTGATCAGTTCGGTTCCGGCTACCAGTTGACCCAGGCGCTGATCGCCTTCGGTCGCGGCGAGTGGTTTGGCGTCGGTCTGGGCAACAGCGTGCAGAAGCAGTTCTACCTGCCGGAAGCGCACACCGACTTCGTGTTCTCGGTACTCGCAGAAGAGCTGGGTGTCATCGGCTCGCTGCTGACCGTTGCGCTGTTTCTGTTCGTCAGTATTCGTGGCATGTACATCGGCATGTGGGCAGAAAGGGCCAAGCAGTTCTTCGGCGCTTACGTTGCCTATGGCCTGTCATTCCTGTGGATTGGTCAGTTCCTGATCAACATCGGTGTGAACGTCGGCCTGTTGCCAACCAAAGGCCTGACGCTGCCGTTCCTCAGCTACGGCGGCAGTTCGTTGGTGATCTGCTGTGCCAGCCTTGGCCTGTTGCTGCGCATCGAGTGGGAGTCGCGCAACAACATGGGCAGCGAAGAAGCCGAGTTCCAGGAAAGCGACTTCGCCGAGGAGACGCACAATGGACGCTAACGTGCTGATCATGGCTGGCGGTACGGGCGGGCACGTCTTCCCGGCGCTGGCCTGCGCACGCGAGTTCCAGGCGCGTGGCTACAAGGTCCACTGGCTGGGCACGCCACGCGGCATCGAAAACGAGCTGGTGCCGCAAGCCGGTCTGACGCTGCACCTGATCAATGCGACCGGTCTGCGTGGCAAAAGCCGACTGTCGCTGCTCAAGGCGCCGCTGATGCTGCTGAAAAGCCTGATGCAGGCGCGCAAGGTGGTTCGCCAGGTGAAACCGGTCTGTGTGGTCGGTTTCGGCGGTTATGTCACCGGCCCTGGCGGTCTGGCGGCGAAGCTGGCCGGCGTGCCGTTGATCATCCATGAGCAGAATGCCGTCGCCGGTACTGCCAACCGCAGCCTGGCTTCGTTCGCCAGCCGCGTGTGTGAAGCGTTCCCGGACACGTTCGCGGCATCGGCCAAGCGCCGTACCACCGGCAACCCGGTGCGTGTCGAACTGTTTCTGGAAACCCCGCGTCAGGCACTCGCCGGGCGCAAGGCGCGTCTGCTGGTGCTGGGCGGCAGCCTGGGGGCGGAGCCGCTGAACAAGTTGTTGCCTGAGGCGTTGGCGCAGTTGCCGCAGGACATCCAGCCCGAAGTGTTCCACCAGTCGGGCAAAAATCATGATGCCGTCACCGCCGAGCGTTATCGCAACGTCGGTGTCGAGGCGCAAGTTGCGCCGTTCATCCAGAACATGGCCCAAGCCTATAGCTGGGCCGATCTGGTGGTCTGCCGCGCAGGCGCATTGACCATCAGCGAACTGGCCGCCGCCGGTCTGCCGTCGTTGCTGATACCGCTGCCCCACGCGATTGATGACCATCAGTCCCGTAATGCCGACTATCTGGCCCGAGAAGGCGCAGCCTTCGTCATGCCACAAGCAACAACTGGCGCCGCCGAGATGGCCGCACGCCTGAAAGAGGTTCTGATGCAACCCGAACAATTGAACAGCATGGCCCGCACTGCACGTCGCCTGGCCAAGCCTGATGCAACCAACACCGTCGTTGATGTCTGTGTGGAGGTGGCCCATGGTTGAGAATCAACGCGCCATGCCTCAGCCGGAAATGCGCCGCATCCGCCGCATCCACTTCGTCGGTATCGGCGGTGTGGGCATGTGCGGCATCGCCGAGGTACTGCTGAACCTGGGTTACGAAGTCTCAGGCTCCGACCTCAAGAGCTCCGCCGTGACCGAGCGCCTTGAGTCGTTCGGTGCGCAGATCTTCCTCGGCCATCGCGCCGAGAACACCATCGGTTCCGATGTGCTGGTGGTGTCCAGTGCCGTGAACACCTCCAACCCGGAAGTGGCCACTGCACTGGAACGTCGTATTCCGGTCGTACCGCGCGCTGAAATGCTCGCTGAGCTGATGCGTTATCGCCATGGCATCGCTGTTGCCGGTACGCACGGCAAGACCACCACCACCAGCCTGATCGCTTCGGTGTTCGCGGCCGGTGGCCTGGACCCGACGTTCGTGATTGGCGGCCGGCTGAACGCCGCGGGCACCAACGCGCAGCTGGGTACCAGCCGTTATCTGATCGCCGAAGCCGATGAGAGCGATGCCAGCTTCCTGCACCTGCAACCGCTGGTGGCTGTGGTCACCAACATCGACGCCGATCACATGGCGACCTACGAGGGTGACTTCAACAAACTGAAGAAGACCTTTGTCGAATTCCTGCACAACCTGCCGTTCTACGGTCTGGCGGTGATGTGCATCGATGATCCGGTGGTACGTGAAATTCTGCCGCTGGTCAAACGTCCGACCCTGACCTACGGCTTCAGCGAAGAAGCCGATGTGCGTGCGATCAATGTGCGTCAGGACGGCATGCTGACCTTCTTCACTGTGCTGCGTCGCGACCGCGAGCCGCTGGATGTGTCGGTGAACATGCCCGGCAACCACAACGTACTCAACTCGTTGGCCACCATCGCCATCGCGACCGACGAAGGCGTCAGCGATGAAGCCATCGTCCAGGGCCTGTCTGGCTTCCAGGGCGTGGGTCGACGCTTCCAGATCTACGGCGAACTGCCGGTCGAAGGCGGCAACGTCATGCTGGTCGATGACTACGGTCACCACCCGCGTGAAGTCGCTGCTGTGATCAATGCGGTACGCGGCGGCTGGCCGGATCGTCGTCTGGTCATGGTTTACCAGCCGCACCGTTTCAGCCGCACACGCGATCTGTACGACGACTTCGTGCAGGTGCTGGCCGACGCCAACGTGCTGTTGCTGATGGAAGTCTACCCGGCCGGTGAAGAGCCGATCCCGGGTGCGGACAGCCGCAACCTGTGCCACAGCATTCGTCAGCGCGGCCAGCTGGACCCGATCTACATCGAGCGTGGCGTCGAGCTGGCGCCGCTGGTCAAGCCGCTGCTGCGTGCCGGTGACATTCTGCTCTGCCAGGGCGCTGGCGACATCGGCGGTCTTGCACCGCAGTTGCTCAAAAGCCCGCTGTTTGTCGGCGCGAAAGTGGCGTCAACCGAAGGGAAGCTGAAATGACAGCCCTTGCCTGGTCTTCCCTGTGCTCGACACTCGAGCCGAAAAGCTTCGGCCGCGTTGCCGTGCTCTTCGGTGGCAAGAGTGCCGAGCGGGAAGTGTCCCTGAACTCGGGACAGGCGGTGCTCAAGGCGCTGCTCGACGCGGGCGTGGATGCGTTCGGCATCGATGTGGGCGGTGATTTCCTGCAGCGACTGGTCAGCGAGAAGATCGACCGCGCCTTCATCGTTCTGCACGGACGGGGCGGCGAAGACGGCACCATGCAAGGCCTGCTGGAGTGCCTGGAAATTCCCTATACCGGCAGTGGTGTACTGGCATCGGCGCTGGCCATGGACAAGCTGCGGACCAAGCAGGTCTGGCTGAGTCTGGGCCTGCCAACCCCGTTGCACGCCATGCTCGAAAACGAGCGTGATTGTATTTTTGCCGCGACGGAACTGGGCTTCCCTTTGATCGTCAAACCGGCCCATGAAGGTTCAAGTATCGGTATGGCGAAGGTGAACAGCGTCGATGAATTGATCGCCGCCTGGAAAGCCGCCAGTACCTACGATTCGCACGTGTTGGTCGAACAGTGGATTCAGGGGCCGGAGTTCACTGTTGCGTCTCTGCGTGGCCAGGTATTGCCTCCCATAGGCCTGGGCACACCTCACAGTTTTTATGATTACGACGCCAAGTACCTGGCCTCCGATACCCAGTACCGGATCCCGTGCGGGCTTGGCGATGCGCAGGAACAGGAACTCAAACAACTCGCTGCACGTGCTTGCGAAGCCATCGGCATTGCAGGCTGGGCGCGCACGGATGTGATGCAGGATGCGCAAGGCAAATTCTGGCTGCTGGAAGTGAACACCGTACCGGGCATGACCGATCACAGTCTGGTGCCGATGGCGGCGCGCGCTGCGGGCCTGGATTTTCAGCAACTGGTGTTGGCGATTCTGGCCGACAGCGTTCCGGTGAGAGGGTAAGGCATGTACGGCCCTTCGGCACGTCCTCAGCCACCCGCTCCCGGCCGTAACAAGCCGGTGCCGCGTGGCGCCAGCCGGATGGTGGCCAAGGAGCCACTGTCAGCGCGCCTGCCGAAGGCCAATTTCAGTTTTCTGAAGCGGCTGTTCTGGCCGGTGCTGCTGGTGATTCTGGGCTTCGCCACGTACGAGGGCGCTCAGCGCCTGCTGCCGTATGCCGATCGCCCGATTACCCGCATCAACGTGCAGGGCGATTTGAGTTACATCAGCCAGCAGGCTGTGCAGCAGCGCATTGCTCCGTATGTGGCGTCGAGTTTCTTCAAGATCGACCTGGCCGCCATGCGTACCGAGCTTGAGCAGATGCCGTGGATCGCGCACGCCGAGGTGCGTCGGGTCTGGCCGGATCAGGTGGTGATTCGCCTTGAAGAGCAACTGCCGGTTGCGCGGTGGGGCGACGAGGCATTGTTGAATAACCAAGGGCAGGCTTTCACGCCGCGTGAACTGTCCAATTATGAACATCTTCCCCAGTTGTTCGGCCCGCAGCGGGCCCAGCAGCAGGTGATGCAGCAGTATCAGGTGTTGAGTCAGATGTTGCGCCCGTTGGGCTTCTCCATCGTACGCCTGGAGCTGCGCGAGCGTGGCAGCTGGTTCCTGACAACAGGCGCCGGTAGTGCAGGCCCGGGTATCGAATTGTTGCTTGGACGCGACCACCTTGTCGAAAAAATGCGCCGCTTCATCGCGATTTACGACAAGACGCTTAAAGAACAGATCACGAACATCGCGCGCGTCGACCTGCGTTACTCCAACGGCCTTGCGGTCGGTTGGCGCGAACAGGCAGCGCCGACGACGGAAAAACCCGCCGTCGCGAAGAATTGATAAGAGGCAGGACCATGGCAAACGTGCAAAGCGGCAAAATGATCGTCGGGCTGGATATCGGTACCTCCAAGGTGGTGGCACTGGTAGGCGAAGTCGCGGCCGATGGCTCGCTGGAAATCGTGGGTATCGGCACCCATCCTTCCCGCGGCCTGAAAAAGGGCGTGGTGGTGAATATCGAGTCGACCGTGCAGTCGATCCAGCGCGCAATCGAAGAAGCGCAGTTGATGGCCGGTTGCCGCATCCACTCGGCCTTCGTCGGTGTTGCAGGCAGCCATATTCGCAGTCTGAACTCGCACGGCATCGTGGCGATTCGTGATCGTGAAGTCAGCTCTGCGGATCTGGAGCGCGTGCTCGATGCTGCTCAGGCGGTGGCCATTCCTGCTGACCAGCGCGTGCTGCACACCCTGCCTCAGGATTACGTGATCGACAATCAGGAAGGCGTACGTGAGCCACTGGGCATGTCCGGCGTACGTCTGGAAGCCAAGGTGCACGTGGTGACCTGTGCAGTGAATGCCGCGCAGAACATCGAAAAGTGCGTGCGTCGCTGCGGCCTGGAAGTCGACGACATCATTCTCGAACAACTGGCTTCGGCCTATTCGGTCCTGACCGATGACGAGAAAGAGCTGGGCGTGTGCCTGGTGGATATCGGCGGTGGCACCACCGACATCGCGATCTTCACCGAAGGCGCCATTCGTCACACCGCGGTGATCCCGATTGCCGGTGATCAGGTGACCAACGACATCGCCATGGCGCTGCGTACACCGACCCAATACGCCGAAGAAATCAAGATTCGTTATGCCTGCGCCCTGGCCAAACTGGCCGGTGCCGGCGAAACCATCAAGGTACCGAGCGTGGGCGACCGTCCACCTCGCGAGCTGTCGCGTCAGGCGCTGGCTGAAGTGGTCGAGCCTCGTTACGACGAGCTGTTCACCCTGATCCAGGCCGAACTGCGTCGCAGCGGCTACGAAGACCTCATCCCGGCCGGCATCGTGCTGACCGGTGGTACGGCGAAAATGGAAGGTGCGGTCGAACTGGCCGAAGAAATCTTCCACATGCCGGTGCGCCTGGGCGTGCCGCACAGCGTCAAGGGGCTCGCAGATGTTGTGCGTAACCCGATCTATTCAACGGGCGTAGGCCTGTTGCTGTACGGGCTGCAAAAACAGTCGGACGGTATTTCGCTGTCCGGGATTGTCGGCAACAGCAGTTACAGCGACGAAACCAAGGCCCCGGTGCTTGAGCGGATCAAGCGTTGGGTGCAGGGCAATTTCTAAGTTTCAGGTTGTAACGTTTCAGGGCGACAAAAAGCAGTATCGGCAGGCAGTAGGCAAAACTAACTAGAAAGCGGAAGGAGAGAGAAAATGTTCGAACTCGTAGACAACGTCCCGCAAAGCCCGGTCATTAAAGTTATCGGCGTAGGCGGTGGTGGCGGCAACGCCGTCAATCACATGGTCAAGAGCAACATCGAAGGCGTGGAATTCATCTGCGCCAACACCGATGCTCAGGCGCTGAAAAATATCGGCGCGCGGACCATTCTGCAACTGGGCACAGGCGTGACCAAAGGTCTTGGCGCTGGCGCCAACCCTGAAGTCGGTCGTCAGGCCGCCATGGAAGACCGTGAGCGCATTGCAGAAGTCCTGCAAGGCACCAACATGGTATTCATCACCACCGGCATGGGCGGCGGTACCGGTACCGGTGCAGCGCCGATCATTGCTGAAGTGGCCAAGGAAATGGGCATCCTCACGGTAGCAGTCGTGACCCGTCCGTTCCCGTTCGAAGGTCGCAAGCGTATGCAGATCGCCGATGAAGGCATCCGCATGCTGTCCGAAAGCGTCGACTCGTTGATCACCATTCCCAACGAGAAGCTGCTGACCATCCTCGGTAAGGACGCCAGCCTGCTGTCGGCTTTCGCCAAGGCTGACGATGTACTGGCCGGTGCCGTTCGCGGTATCTCCGACATCATCAAGCGTCCGGGCATGATCAACGTCGACTTCGCCGACGTTCGTACGGTCATGAGCGAAATGGGCATGGCGATGATGGGCACTGGCTGCGCCAGCGGTCCGAACCGTGCACGTGAAGCGACTGAGGCAGCCATCCGTAACCCGCTGCTCGAAGACGTCAACCTGCAGGGCGCTCGCGGTATCCTGGTCAACATCACTGCCGGTCCTGACCTGTCTCTGGGTGAGTACTCGGACGTGGGTAGCATCATTGAAGCGTTCGCTTCCGAGCACGCCATGGTCAAGGTCGGTACTGTTATCGATCCGGACATGCGTGACGAGTTGCACGTGACAGTGGTTGCCACCGGCCTGGGCGCGAAAATCGAGAAACCTGTCAAGGTCATCGACAACACGCTGCAGACCACCCAGCAGGCGCCTGCACATCAGGCAGCCCGTCAGGAAGCTCCATCGGTCAACTACCGCGATCTGGATCGCCCTACCGTGATGCGCAATCAGGCACACGCCAGCGCTACCGCGGCGGCAAAGATGAATCCTAACGATGATCTCGATTATCTGGACATCCCGGCTTTCCTGCGTCGTCAGGCCGATTGATGAAATGTATCAGGGGTATTAGGGTGATTGGTGTTCAGCAAAGGCATGGTCTGCTATCATCGCCAGCCTTTGTTGATACCAGTTCGCAACTTGCGCTGAAGCGGCCCATGCCATGATTAAACAACGCACCCTGAAAAATATTATCCGTGCCACAGGTGTAGGCCTGCACTCCGGGGAGAAGGTTTACCTGACCCTCAAGCCCGCACCTGTGAATACCGGCATTGTGTTTTGCCGAGCTGACCTTGACCCCGTCGTGCAGATCCCTGCGCGTGCGGAAAACGTCGGCGACACCACCCTTTCGACCACACTGGTGAATGGTGATGTCAAAGTTGACACGGTAGAACACTTGCTCTCGGCCATGGCTGGCCTTGGCATCGATAACGCCTACGTCGAGCTCTCTGCCTCCGAAGTTCCGATCATGGACGGCAGCGCAGGCCCTTTCGTATTCCTGATTCAATCGGCAGGCCTGGAAGAACAGGACGCGCCGAAGAAATTCATCCGGATCCTGCGTGAAGTCACAGTGGAAGAGGGCGGTAAACGCGCTACTTTCGTGCCTTTCGAAGGCTTCAAGGTCAGTTTCGAGATCGATTTCGATCACCCCGTCTTCCGTGACCGCACCCAGAGTGCAAGCGTGGACTTTTCCAGCACTTCCTTCGTGAAGGAAGTCAGCCGTGCCCGGACCTTCGGGTTCATGAGTGATATCGAGTACCTGCGCAAGCACAACCTCGCACTCGGCGGCAGTGTGGAAAACGCCATCGTGGTCGACAAGGACGGTGTCTTGAACGAAGACGGCCTGCGTTACGAGGACGAATTCGTCAAACATAAAATCCTGGACGCCATCGGTGACCTTTACCTGCTCGGCAATAGCCTGATCGGGGAGTTCCGGGGCTTCAAGTCGGGACATGCACTGAACAATCGTCTTTTGCGCACGTTGATCGAGCAGAAAGACGCCTGGGAAGTGGTGACCTTCGAGGATGCCAGTACGGCACCTATTTCTTACATGCGCCCTGTCGCGGCGGTGTAAGCAAGCTTTACTCTCTTTCCTTTTGTTCTTTAAAGGCTGCCCTCGGGTGGCCTTTTTTTATGGTTTTTTTCCGCAACTCGAAGGCTGGGTTGACGGCACGTCGCTGTCTCTTATGATTAATGATTAACGGCATGGATTAGCCATGTATTCAGGCTTATGGAGTGGGTCTTGATCAGATATATGTATGCGGTTGCAGTGCTGGCATGTGCGGCCTTCGCTTCTGCTGGCTGGGCCAAGGATGACGCTGCCAATTCGCCTCAGGCGGGTGGGCGTACCTACGCGCAAAACTACAAGGATATGGTGCTGGCGGACTGCATCGCTACGGCCTACAAAAACGATCCCAAGGCTGCTCAGGATGCCGGAAGCAGTGCCAGCGCCCTGATGGACTGGACGTACTTTGATCTTGAGCAGGCTCCTCAAGCAGGCAAGCCGCTGATTGATCAGTTTCTGGCGCGTGACTACCACAACCCGATTGTCGAGTCAGAAGTGAAGGGCATTCGCTTTGAGCTGCTCAAGTGCCTGGATCTTTATCACAGCAAAGAGCTGGACAGGCAGGTCAAAGAGCTGGTTATCAAACCTGACCACACTTACCGCCAGGATAACCCGGCGAAGACGAAATGACGTAGATCCCGTCTGGCTGCTTGTTTCCTTGCCCCTTGTTTCCTTGCCTCTTATTTCCTGGCTCCTTATTTCCTGTCCCGGGCATGACTGGCGAGCCGCTCCAGTGCGGCGCGCAGCTTGGGGTCGGTGATGCCCTCGGCGGTTGCCTGAATGTTTTCGGCGGCCACGGTCGACAGGTCGATGGTATGGGTGGCGGCCCCGCGCGGGGCGTCGGGCGGCTGGACCTTGAATACGATTCGGGTCAGGTTGACGAAGTCGTCAAAGGCGATCAGTTGTCGGTGCAGACGCTTTTGCTGATAGCGCAGGCGCGTGGCCCAGTGGCCGTCGGTCACTATCAGCAACAGCGTGCCCTCGCGCCATGAGGCGACGTGGCAGTGCTCGCGCGCTGCCGGTTGCAGCTGGCTTTCGAGCAAGCGTTGCAGGTGGCTCAGGCGTTCGGCATGGCGAAAGATAGCCTTCAGGGGCTTGGCTTCGCGCAGCAGAACCGCTGGGGGGCGGGCATTCAGGGGACGAAAGGCCATGGGTCAGTGCCTGGTAACAAGATGAACATCTTAACAGAAAGCATTCTGACGGCTGCTTTCTGAGGCGTTTCCGTGCTTTCATATGCAAATCAATGAGTAACTTCCCCGGTTTATGGGTTGAAGTGCTTGAAAATGGCCCCATTGTAAATCTGCCCCGTCACAGCGCTGTGCCAGCATCGTGGAATAACGCCACTTTCCTCACCATCGTTTCCGGGTAGAATGCTCGTTCGCATGTGGCCATCTGGGCTGCACGGGCGACTCACGGGGCCGCCCTCCATTCCTATGTGTGGAAGATCCTGTCGATATGTTTGCGCCTTTGTTGAAAAAACTTTTTGGAAGCAAGAACGAGCGTGAAGTCAAACGCATGCTCAAGACGGTACAGATCGTCAATGCCTTCGAAGAGCAAATGGTGGCCCTTTCGGACGAGCAATTGCGCGCCAAGACCGAAGAGTTCAAGGCCCGCATAGCCAAAGGCGAGACCCTCGATCAATTGCTGCCTGAAGCCTTTGCCGTCGCTCGTGAAGCGGGCAAGCGTGTCATGGGCATGCGCCACTTCGACGTTCAGTTGATCGGCGGCATGACCCTGCACGAAGGCCAGATCGCGGAAATGCGTACCGGTGAAGGTAAAACCCTCGTCGGTACCCTGGCTGTGTACCTCAATGCATTGTCCGGCAAGGGCGTTCACGTGGTTACCGTGAACGATTATCTCGCTCGCCGCGATGCCAACTGGATGCGCCCGCTGTACGAATTCCTCGGTCTGACCGTAGGCATCGTCACGCCATTCCAGCCACCGGAAGAGAAGCGCGCCGCCTACGCTGCCGACATCACTTACGGCACCAATAACGAGTACGGTTTCGACTACCTGCGCGACAACATGGCGTTCAGCATGGACGACAAGTTCCAGCGTGAACTCAACTTTGCCGTGATCGACGAAGTCGACTCGATTCTGATCGATGAAGCGCGTACGCCGCTGATCATCTCCGGTCAGGCTGAAGACAGCTCCAAGCTGTACACCGAAATCAACCGCCTGATCCCCAAGCTCGAGCAGCACATCGAGGAAGTGGAAGGCGAAGTCACCAAGCCGGGCCATTTCACCGTTGACGAGAAGACGCGTCAGGTCGAGCTGAACGAAGCCGGTCACCAGTTCATCGAAGAAATGCTCACCGAAGTCGGCCTGCTGGCCGAGGGCGAGAGCCTTTACTCGGCGCACAACCTTGGCCTGCTGACCCACGTCTATGCCGGTCTGCGTGCGCATAAACTGTTCAATCGCAACATCGAATACATCGTTTCTGACGGCCAGGTTCTGCTGGTTGACGAACACACCGGTCGTACCATGCCGGGTCGTCGCCTTTCGGAAGGCCTGCACCAGGCCATCGAAGCGAAGGAAGGTCTTAACATCCAGGCTGAAAGCCAGACGCTTGCTTCGACCACGTTCCAGAACTACTTCCGTCTGTATAACAAGCTGTCCGGCATGACCGGTACGGCCGATACCGAAGCGTTCGAATTCCACCAGATCTACAATCTCGCGGTGATGGTCATCCCGCCGAACAAGGCACTGGCGCGCAAGGACTTCAACGACCTCGTCTACCTGACGGCGGAAGAGAAGTACGCGGCCATCGTGACCGACATCAAGGCGTGCATGGCGGAAAACCGCCCGGTGCTGGTCGGTACGGCGACCATCGAAACGTCCGAGCACATGTCCAATCTGCTCACCAAGGAAGGTATCGAGCACAAGGTGCTTAACGCCAAGTTCCACGAAAAAGAAGCCGAAATCATCGCGCAGGCCGGTCGTCCGGGTGCGCTGACCATTGCTACCAACATGGCCGGTCGTGGTACTGACATCCTGCTGGGCGGTAACTGGGAAGTCGAAGTTGCCAACCTGGAAGATCCGACCCCCGAGCAGATCGCACAGATCAAGGCTGACTGGCAGAAACGCCATCAGCAAGTGATCGAAGCCGGTGGCCTGCATGTGATTGCTTCCGAGCGTCACGAATCGCGTCGTATCGACAACCAGCTGCGCGGCCGCGCCGGTCGTCAGGGGGATGCCGGTTCCAGCCGTTTCTACCTGTCACTTGAAGACAGCCTGATGCGCATCTTCGCCTCTGACCGGGTGAAAAACTTCATGAAGGCGCTGGGCATGCAGTCCGGTGAAGCCATCGAACACCGTATGGTGACCAACGCCATCGAGAAAGCGCAGCGCAAGGTGGAAGGTCGTAACTTCGACATCCGCAAGCAACTGCTTGAGTACGATGACGTCGCCAACGAGCAGCGCAAAGTGATTTATCACATGCGTAACACGCTGCTGGCCGCTGACAACATTGGCGAGACTATCGCCGACTTCCGCGAAGAAGTGCTCAATACGCTTATCAGCCAGCACATTCCGCCGCAGTCCCTGCCGGAGCAGTGGAACGTTGCCGGTCTGGAAGCTGCGCTGAATACCGACTTCGCTGTGCAGCTGCCGATTCAGCAGTGGCTCGACGAGGACGATCATCTTCACGAAGACAGCTTGCGCGAAAAAATCATGGCGCAGCTGCTGGTGTCGTACAACGAGAAAGAAGACCAGGCCAGCGCCGAAGCGTTGCGCTCCTTCGAGAAGCAGATCCTCCTGCGTGTGCTGGATGACCTGTGGAAAGATCACCTGTCGACCATGGACCACCTGCGTCACGGTATTCACCTGCGCGGTTACGCCCAGAAGAACCCGAAACAGGAATACAAGCGCGAGTCGTTCACCCTGTTCCAGGAACTGCTCGACTCGATCAAGCGCGACACTATCCGTGTCCTGTCGCATGTTCAGGTTCGTCGCGAAGACCCGGAAGAAGAAGAGGCACGCCTGCGTCGCGAAGCCGAAGAGCTGGCCAGCCGTATGCAGTTCGAACACGCGCCAGCGCCGGGTATCGATCAGCCACTGGTGGATGTAGAGGGCGGTGAAGTGCCTGCTGCAGTCGCTTCCGAACCCGTGCGCAATGACCAGAAACTGGGTCGCAACGAGCTGTGCTGGTGCGGCTCGGGCAAGAAATTCAAGCACTGTCACGGCCAGATCAACTAAGCCTTTGACCGTGTAATACCTGCGCCGCGACCGGCTTGCCCGTCGCGGCGTTTTTTCATTGATAGCCGTACCGATGTGGACGGCGCCACACTCCTTGAGGAGCACCCCGATGGCTGTTGGTCTTGGTCCTTTGCCTGCGTTGCACCCGGTTCCCGGTTTTGAACTCGGCATTTCTTCTGCCGGCATCAAGCGTCCGGGGCGCAAGGACGTCGTGGTCATGCGCTGTGCCGAAGGCTCCAGCGTTGCCGGTGTTTTCACGTTGAACGCGTTTTGCGCCGCGCCGGTGATTCTGGCCAAACAGCGTGTCCAGGGCACCGTCCGTTATCTGCTGACCAACACCGGCAATGCCAATGCGGGCACCGGCGAACCGGGTCTGGCTGCGGCACGTCGTACCTGCGAAGCGCTGGCGCAACTGACCGGCGTGGATGCGTCGGCAGTGCTGCCCTATTCGACGGGCGTAATCGGCGAGCCATTACCTGTGGAAAAGATCGAAGGTGCCCTGCAAGCTGCGCTCGACGATCTGTCTGTGGATAACTGGGCGGCTGCGGCGACCGGGATCATGACCACCGACACCCTACCCAAAGGCGCAAGCCGCCAGTTCACTCACGATGGCGTCACCATCACCGTGACCGGCATCAGCAAGGGCGCAGGCATGATTCGTCCGAACATGGCGACCATGCTCGGTTACATCGCGACCGACGCCAACGTCTCGCAGAGCGTCTTGCAGGACCTGATCCGCGACGGTGCCAACAAGTCGTTCAACCGCATCACCATCGATGGCGACACCTCGACCAACGACTGCTGCATGTTGATCGCGACCGGTCAGGCTGATCTGCCGCAAATCACCGAAGCCAAAGGCCCGCTGTTCGAAGCCTTGAAGAAGGCTGTGTTCGACGTCTGCATGGAAGTCGCTCAGGCCATCGTGCGCGATGGCGAAGGCGCAACCAAGTTCGTGACCGTCGAAGTCAATGGCGGCGGCAATCATCAGGAATGCCTGGACGTCGGTTATGCCGTCGCTCACTCCCCGCTGATCAAGACCGCGTTGTTCGCCTCCGACCCGAACTGGGGTCGTATTCTGGCCGCTGTCGGGCGTGCGGGCGTGCCGGATCTGGACGTGAGCAAGATCGACGTATTCCTCGGTGGCGTCTGCATCGCCAGCCAGGGCTGCCGAGCGACCACTTACACCGAAGAACAGGGTTCGGCGGTCATGGCTGAAGAAGAAATCACCATCCGTATCGAGTTGGGTCGCGGTGATTGCAGCGAAACCATCTGGACCACCGACCTTTCTCACGAGTACGTGAAGATCAACGCGGAATACCGCACCTGATTCAACGTCCGGCGCGGGGGCATCCTGTTTTCGCGCCGGACTCAATGGAGCTGAACCATGAGCCTGCACCTGATTATCGGCGACAAACGCTACTCCTCCTGGTCGCTGCGTCCATGGCTGGTACTGGAAATGACCGGTACGCCGTTCACCGATCAGGTGATCCGCCTGAATCAGCCTGATACCCGCCAGAACATCCTCAAGTACTCGCCGACCGGCAAGGTGCCTGCACTTCAGTGCGAACACGGCACGATCATCGATTCGCTGGCGATCTGTGAATACCTGGTCGAACGCTTCCCGGACGCCGGGCTGTGGCCCCGTGACACGGCTGCCCGGGCACAGGCCCGGTCGGCATGCGCGCAGATGCACAGTGGTTTTGTCAGCCTGCGCTCGAACATGCCGATGGACCTGCGCCATGATCAGGCGCTGGAAGTCATTTCGGTCGATACCCAGAACGACATCGACCGTATCGTCGAGCTGTGGGCCGAGTGCCGCGCTGCGGCTGCCGAAAGCGGTCCGTTCCTGTTCGGTAAACCGAGCATTGCCGATGCGTTCTTCGCGCCGGTGGCGATTCGTTTGCGCAGCTATCGTGTCGAGTTGCCGGCAGACGCGCTGGCCTATATCGAAACCATCTACCAATGGCCTGCCTTCAAGCGCTGGCAGCAGGCTGGCCTGGAGGAGTCCTGATCGTGAAACGAGTGCATGTGGCCGCCGCTGTCATCCGTGGCGCTGACGACAAAGTCCTGATCGCCCGACGTGCAGACAGCCAGCACCAGGGCGGGCTCTGGGAGTTTCCGGGTGGCAAGGTCGAGGCGGGCGAGACCGTCGAGGCGGCACTTGCACGTGAACTGCAGGAAGAGCTGGGCATCGTGGTGACCGCTGCTCGTCCATTGATCAAGGTTCGTCACGATTATCCCGACAAACAAGTGCTGCTGGATGTGTGGGAGGTTTCTGCATTCACCGGCGAGCCGCATGGCGCAGAAGGTCAGCCGTTGGCCTGGGCGACGCCTCGGGAGCTGGCCAGCTATGAGTTTCCGGCGGCCAACCAGCCGATCGTCGCGGCGGCACGCTTGCCTGCCGAGTACCTGATCACGCCTGACGGGCTGGACAATATCGAATTGCTGCGCGGCGTGCAGAAAGCAATCGCCGGTGGAATCAAGCTGGTTCAGTTGCGGGCACCGGGCGGCTATGACCCGAAGTATCGCGATCTGGCAGTCGATGCGGCTGGCTTGTGCGCAGGCAAGGCGCAGCTCATGCTCAAAGGCCCTCTGGAGTGGCTGGGGGACTTTCCGTCCGCTGGCTGGCACCTGACGGCGGAACAACTGCGTAAGTACGCCAGTCGCGGCCGTCCGTTCCCTGAGCATCGCTGGCTGGCTGCGTCATGCCATAACGCCGAAGAGCTGGCCCTGGCCGAACAGATGGGCGTGGATTTCGTCACCCTGTCTCCCGTTCAGCCGACTTTGACCCATCCTGATGCACAGCCCTTGGGCTGGGAACAGGCGACGCAGTTGATCGCAGGTTTCAACAGACCGGTTTTCCTGTTGGGGGGCGTAGGCCCTGCGGAATGTCAAAAAGCCTGGGAAAGCGGCGCGCAAGGCGTGGCCGGAATCCGCGCGTTCTGGCCTGACGAGATCGTCTGACTCGAAGAGGACGCAGAGTGTCCTGAACGGCATGCCGACGCAGAGCGTCGCACGATAATTGAGATTATCGTTCCTCACGCTCCCGCATGGGCATGCCTTTCATGACGCCCCGCCTGCCAATTAAACCGGCTTGGGCGCAGGCTGCCAGAGTATCTCGGCAATACCCTGCCTTCTGGCGATCAGGCGTGCGGCGACGAACAGCAGGTCCGACAGCCTGTTGATGTACGCCAGCCCTGCGCCTTCCAGCGGCTCAACCGCATTCAGGTGCTGGCAGCGGCGTTCGGCGCTGCGCGCCAGGCTGCGGCAGATGTGCGCTTGGGCGATCAGCGAGGAGCCTCCTGGCAGGATGAAGTTTTCCAGCGGCCCCAACTCCTCATTCCAGACATCAATCGCTGCCTCCAGCCGCTCGACCTCGGTGCTGTTGAGTGCCTTGTAGCTCGGCATCGCCAATTCGCCACCCAGATCGAACAACCGATGCTGGCAGGGCGCAAGCACCTCAATTACTTCATTGAGCGCCGGAACGCGCTGAGCCTCGTCAATCAGTCCCGCCAGCAGCAGCCCGAGCTGGCTGTTCAGCGTATCGACTTCACCGATGGCCTCGACGCGCGGGTGATCCTTGGAGACCCGGCGGCCGTCACCCAGCCCGGTTTCACCGGTGTCGCCGGTGCGTGTGTAAATCTTCGACAAACGAAAGCCCATTGCGATGGCTCCTGATCAGGATTTGGAAATAACCTGCTGCTGCACATTCACCTGATTGGCAACCAGCGGCAAACGCAGCGTGAAGCAGGTTCCCATGCCGAGGGAGGATTGCACCTCCATCTGGCCTTTATGGTTATTGGTGATGATGAAATACGACACCGAAAGCCCCAGTCCGGTGCCCTGACCGATTTCCTTGGTGGTAAAAAACGGCTCGAAGGTACGTTTGCGCACGCTTTCCGACATGCCGATGCCGTTGTCTTCCACCTGAATCTCGGCCCACGGCGGATTGAGGCGGGTGCGCAGAATGATGCGTCCTGGCTCCTCGCTGTCAGGGCGCTGGTGAATGGCCTGCGCCGCGTTTTTCAGCAGATTCAGGAGGACTTGTTCCAGCTCGTTGGAGATGCAAGGCACCGGGCCCAGTTCCGGGTCGAACTGGCGAATGATGTGCTGGCCCTTGAAGTCGAAACCGATGGTCAGGTCGAAATCGTTGCTGGCGATTTCCACCGCCTGATCGATCAACGCGGGCAGATCGCAGGGTGACAGCTGGCGGCTGCTCAGACGGCTGAAATTGAGCATGTGGCTGACGATCTTCGCCGCTCTGGCGCCTGCCTGCTGAATGCCATCCAGCAGCTTTGGAACCTCGCGGTTCTCCAGATACTGATTGACCACCGCCAGATCAACACCGTCGGCTTCGGCTTGTTCGATGTTCTTCGGCAGTTCCGGGGACAGACGTCGGCGGATGTTCTGCACATTATGCAGAATCGCCCCCAGTGGATTATTGATCTCATGTGCCATGCCCGCTGCCAGGCCGCCGACAGACAACATCTTCTCCGACTGCACCATCATTTCTTCCAGCGAAATACGCTGGGTGATGTCATCGATGCGGATCACCACACCACGCCCGGCATCGCCGGTCAGAGGGTAGAACGTCAATGCGTAATGGCGCGCCTCGTCGTTCTTGATCCAGGTGACGCGCTCGATCTTGGTCACACTGTGTCGCTCGACCGTGTGTTTGATCTGCGGCAGGAACGAACGCATCGGCTCAAACGCGAGGAAGATCGGCTGATTCAGCGCCTCGTCCAGCGTCGTCCCGGAAAGCGCCGTAGCCTCCTGATTCCACTGCGTCACGTAGAGCTGCTCGTCCAGCGCGATCATCGCCGAGGGCATCGAATCGATGATGCTGTTGAGGTAATTCTGAAAGCCGGTGAGCTTCTTCTCGATCTTGCTGCGCACCTGAACTTCGAGTTCCAGCTTGCGGTTGGTGTGGCGGGTTTCCTCGGCCAGACCCTGGGCCTGATCGTAGGCTTCCTGAGAGTCGTCCCGGGCGCGCTTGAGTTGCTGCTCACGGGCCTCGATACGCGACAGCATGGTGTTGAATGCTTCGGCCAGGCTGCCGATTTCATCTTCATTGCCCGGTTCGGCGCGCAGGGCGTAGTTCTCCTCGCGAGTCACCTGCCGGGACAGTTCTTCCAGTTGATAGATAGGCTCGGTGATCAAACGCCGGATCTGCCGGGCGACCACCAGCCAGAGCAGCACACTGAACACCAGAATGCCCAGGCTGGCAGTCAGCGTGCCGGTGTAGAACGCGGGCGGCAGCTCGCTGCTGGCGACCAGCAACAGATGCCCAGGCGGTTCGTTGCCTTTCGGCACGGTAATGACCTGCGTGCTGCGAAATTCAGTCAGGCGCCAGCTGTCCAGGTCCTTGAAATGCCTGGGCAGTTCAAGGCTTTCACCCTGATGCATCTGTTCGAGCCGCTCGCCGTTGTTGTCATACACAGCGGCTGCACGTAACGGCCCGTAGCTTTTCAGCTCCTTGAGCAGGGCACGCGCCTCGTTTGGCGAGTACAGGGCTCGCTCGTTGAGGTTGGCGCTGCTGATCAGGCGGCCGATGGTTTGCAAGGCCTGCGGGGCCATGGCTTCTTGGGAGATGTAATAGGCCGCGCTGATGAAGGTCAGGTTGGCGACCAGCAGCACGGTGGTCATCAGGACCAGCAGGGCGGCCAGCAGTTTCTGGCCTACCGGCAGGTTTTCCAGGCGTTGGCGCAAGGGCATGGGCGAGTCGCATTGACGGGTGGTGCGAGCAGGGTAGCGCGGGCTAGTCAGTACGCAAACCCTTGCTTGCCAGATGAGCGGTCAGACGCGCCTGCAAATGCTGCAGGTGGGGTGTCGGGCAGCGATGGCGAACGGCGGCAGCACACGCGTAACCCAACAGGTAACTGATCTCGGTACGGCGCCGGTGGGCGACATCCTGATGCATCGACGTGTAGTTGGCCGCCGTGGCAGTGATCACGCGCAGCACTTCGCTGTGCAACTCCTGCGCGGCGGCGGGCTGGCCGCAGCACTCCAGCAACTGAGTCAATTCTGCGCATAACGTCGCAACCTCGCAGCCGTGTTCCAGCAGACCGCCATTTCGGCAATCGTGGAGCACCGTCAGCGGGTTGATCGCGCAATTGATCGCCAGCTTGCGCCACAGGCGAGAGAGAATGTCCGGCGTCCATTCGTGCGGGATACCGCTGTCGTGCAGGTCCTGCAAAAACAGCGGTGCAACCGGGTTTGCGGCATCGCCCAGCCAAGTGAAGCCGTGGCCGGCGAACCTGACGCGCCAGTCCGACTCTCGAAACGCGCCTTCGGTACTGGACGCGAAAATGCAGCGAGCGTGGGGGATTCGCGCGGCCACCGCGTCCTGACTGCCCATACCGTTCTGCAGCAGGATGACGTCGGCGTTGGTCGTCAGGCGCGGCGCCAGTTGCGCAACAGCCTGCTCCGCGTCGTAGGCCTTGCAGGCAACCAGCAGCCGTTCGATGGGCGCTTGCTGTGCAGCCGTCTGCGCTTCGACGGCATAGGCGTGGGGCACAGCGTTTTCGACCAGCGTCACACAGCCACCCTTGGCGTGATACGCCGCCAGCCGGTCGGCGTCGCGCAGTATCAGACGCACTGGCAGACCCGCCCGGCTCAGACGTGCCGCCCACAGGCTGCCCAGGCTGCCGGCCCCCAGCACATGCCAGATCACCGCCATCAGCGTGGCACGATCATGGGCTGTAACGGTCTGTTGAACGTGAAAACAGGGATGTGCATGAAAGGCTCACAGTGAACGCAGGGAAAGTCTCGTTATAATGAGCGTTCTTTCACACCGTCAAGTCATGCGTGCCCGATCATTGTGCGCACGCCGTTTATCTGGAGAACATACATGCCCTCGTTCGACGTAGTGTCCGAATTGGATAAACACGAAGTCACGAATGCCGTCGACAACGCCATCAAAGAGCTGGACCGTCGCTACGACCTCAAAGGCAAAGGCACGTTCGAGTTCAAGGAACTGACCATCACGCTGACCGCTGAAGCAGACTTTCAGCTGGAAGCCATGATCGAGATCCTCAAGCTGGCGCTGGTCAAGCGCAAGATCGACGCCAAGTGCCTGGAAGTCAAAGATGCGTATGCGTCCGGCAAGCTGATGAAGCAGGAAGCCACGCTGCGCGAAGGCATCGACAAGGAGCTGGCGAAGAAAATCGTCGCCCACATCAAGGAAGCCAAACTCAAGGTCCAGGCCGCCATTCAGGGCGAGCAGGTTCGGGTGACCGGCAAGAAGCGTGACGACTTGCAGGAAGCCATCGCTGCACTGCGTGCCTACGATGCGGACATGCCGCTGCAATTCAACAACTTCCGTGACTGAACAGGTGCACTGAGCTGCGGGGAACCCTTGGGTTTCCCGGTCAGTCCGAATCGCCTTGAGCGCGATTTGGCATCGCTCGTAACGGGTAATGGGGACAACAATGGATTTAAACGCTGAAGTCGGTCATCTGTGGCAAGCGTCGCAGGCGTGGATTCCGATGATCATGGAATACGGCAGCCGTTTGCTGCTGGCTGTGGTAACGCTGTGCCTGGGCTGGTGGCTGATCAACCGCTTGACCGGCAAACTGGGTGCGTTACTGGCATTGCGACACGCTGATCTGGCCTTGCAGGGCTTCGTCAGCAACCTGGCGAACGTCATTTTGAAAATCCTGCTGGTGGTCAGCGTCGCGTCGATGATCGGCGTTGAAACGACCTCGTTCGTGGCGGCCATCGGTGCTGCCGGTCTGGCCATCGGTCTGGCTCTGCAGGGCAGCCTGGCGAACTTTGCAGGCGGCGTACTGATTCTGCTGTTTCGTCCGTTCCGCATCGGTGACTGGATCGAGGCCCAGGGTGTATCGGGAACCGTCGACAACATCCAGATCTTCCACACCGTGCTGCGCACCGGCGACAACCGCACCGTGATCATACCCAATGGCAATCTGTCCAACGGCATCATCACCAACACCAACCGTCAGCCGACTCGCAAGATCACCTTCGACATCGGCGTCAGCCACGATGCGGACTTGAGGAAAGCCTTGCAGGTCCTGCTGGACATGGCCGACGACCCGCGCGTGCTGAAAGACCCGGCCCCGCAGGCCGTGGTGGCCGCGCTCGGCGAGAACGCGATTACCTTGTCATTGCGGGTCTGGACCAGTACTGGCGATATGGGCGATGTAACGTCGATGTTCAACATCGAGGCGCGCGACCGCTTGAAGGACGCGGGCATCGAGATCCCACTGCCGCAGCGGATTGTGCGGGTGGTTCAGGAGTAACTGCCGACCGCCCTTCGATACGAAAAAAGCCCTGATGTCATAAACGTCAGGGCTTTTTTTCGTCTCGTCTCACTACATCCTGGCCAGCGTAGTAATGATCGTAATCGCCGCGATAACTGCGGCCACGGCGTTGATGTAGAACACCGTGCGTACGCCTTTGGTAAGCCTCCATGGCTTTATCGCGATGGCGTAAAGCAACAGGAAGATGACGGCGAATATTTCAATCTGCGCGAGGATGACCGTGCCACCGCCAAAGGCCGTCGAGCCGGACGGGTCTGCCGGGCCTTGCGAGAGGTAGGCTGCGCCGATGATAGGCAACCATATTCCCAGGCTTATCAGGCCCAGAGGAACCGGGTTGAAAGGGCGTGCTTTGTTTTCAGTGTCCAATGGTGTTCCTTGATGGGTTGGCCAGGGATCAGGGCTGGTCGATGGAGGTCGCTTGTTTCGGCTCCTCGGTCTTCGCCGTGCGTATCTCCCTGTTCCATTGCAGGATGATCATCACCAGTGTCGGTATACCCAGCAGGGCGGTGATCAGGAAGAAGTTGTGGTAGCCGAACTTTTCCACCACCACGCCGGAATAACCGCCGAGCAGACGTGGCAACAGCAGCATGATGGAACTGAGCAGGGCGTACTGGGTGGCGGAGAACTTCAGGTTGGTGAGGCTCGACAGGTAGGCGACGAACGCCGACGTCGCCAGCCCCGAACTGAGGTTGTCCAGTGAGATGGTCAGGATCAGCATCTTCACATTCGGCCCCATGTCCGCCAGCAGCAGGAACAGGATGTTGGTCGATGCCGAAGTCAGGCCGCCGATGAACAGGATCGGCATGATACCGAAACGCACGATCAGCAGCCCCCCGACACCCGCACCCAGAAGCGTCATGATCAGGCCGAAGATCTTGCTGACGCTGGCGATCTGATCCTTGGTGAAGCCCTGGTCGATGTAGAACACGTTGGCCATCACGCCCATGACCGTATCCGACATCCGATAGGTTGCGATCAGGCCCAGCAGCAGCAGCGCCTGCCAGCGATAGCGCATGATGAAATCGTTGATCGGCGTCAGCACCGGCGCGAGGCCGCGACGGCCCATTGACGACAGGCAGGCGAAGGTCAGGAGGGTGTAGAGGATGGCGCGCAGGAAGGCCCGGTCTTCCAGCAGCAGGTCCATCCAGCTGGTGCCGTTGAACAGCACACTGGCGAAGTCGGTGTTGTAAAGCTGGGTAAACATCGCCGGCACGGACACCAGCAAGACAATCAGCACGAACACCGACGCCAACTGGTGAGTGAAGCCGTAGCGCGCGGCCGACAGCTGGGTGCGCAACGGCACCGGCGGCTCGCGCATGATCAGCGTGGTGGCCAGTGCCGGCAGCATCAGCAGGCCGAACAGCACATAGGTGCCGGTCCATGCCGAGTGTTTGTAGGCAAAGCCGGTCGAGCCGAAACCTTCGGCGAAGTACAGGGCGCCCGCGGTTGCCAGCAGTGCCGCTACGCGATAGCCGGACATGTAGCTGGCGGCGAGGGCAGCCTGTTGGGTGTCCTGAGCGATTTCCAGGCGATAGGCATCGATGGCGATGTCCTGGGTCGCAGACGCAAAGGCCACCACCACGGCAATGGCGATCAACCACGACAGGTGCTTTTGCGGATCGCAGAAGCCCATGCCGATCAGGCCCAGGATCACCAGGCTCTGCGCAAGGACCAGCCAGGAACGACGTCGCCCGAGTTTACCGAGCAGCGGCAGACGCCACTGGTCGAGCAAAGGCGACCACACCCATTTAAAGGCGTAGGCCAGACCGATCAGGCTCGCATAGCCGATGGTTTCACGAGCGACACCGGCTTCGCGCAACCACACGGATAAAGTTGAAAAGACCAGCATGTAAGGCATGCCCGCAGCGAATCCGAGCAGCAGTAACACTAATGTCGACGGGCTGGCATATGCGGCGAGCGCGGCGCGCCAGGTTTTACGGGGCATGGGCTGGAATCTGCCTCAGGTTACGAAAACAAAGGGCGCACTCTAACCGCTGTGCTATAGCGGACGCCAGCCATGGCGCTGCATATCCACCCGATTATTCGTAATGGTAACGCCCTCGGCCCGTAAACGTGCGCGCTGTTCGTCACCTGAGGCGCTGCCCACTGGCAGGCTGATGCGGCCGCCAGCCCCTAAAACCCGGTGCCATGGCAGCGTGGAACCCTCCGGCAACTGGCTCAGCGTGCGCCCGACCCAGCGCGCGGCGCGGCCAAGGCCTGCCAGCTCGGCCAGTTGCCCGTAGGCGACCACTTTACCTTCCGGTATTTGCGCCATCGTCAGGTAGAGAGCGGCACGCCGCACCTCGTTTGGCGAGGGTTCAGCCGGGTAAAGTAATGTTAAGTCCGGGTCGGCCACACAATAATCCTGTATAAAACGATATTGATTGTCGTTCGCTGAACTTTAGCTAAATAAGGCTGTCAGTTACCACCGTGCTTGGTGGTACATGGATAGCCCCCGAACGCCCTCCTGCAGGATAATGCCCGATTTCCCGCCTTACAGAGCCTAGTTATCGCTTATGTTGTCCAGAACCTTGCTGTGCCTTGCAATCACCGCCGTTTCCACTCCGTTGCTTGCCGATACCGTCTGGTTGAAGAATGGCGACCGGCTGACCGGCACGATCAAAGTGTTCGATGGCGGCAAGTTGCTGCTGCAGACCGAATACGGCGGCGCTATCGCGCTGGACTGGAAACAGGTCAAGACCCTGAAAAGCGACCAGCCTTTGCTGGTCAAGCAGGATGAGCACACCGGCGAGGTCGCCAAATCGTTGCAAGCTGCCGACGACGGCAAGGTCGTGCTGGCCAATGGCGAAGCACCGAAGACGGTCGAGCTGGCCAGTATTCAGCAGATCATCAAGCCGAAGCCGGTCATCACCGATCTGGTCTGGAAGGGCAATATCGATGCCGCGCTGGACTTCCAGCAGGCCGAAAACGATACCGATGACTACAACGTCGCTTTCAAGACGTCAGCGCGTCATGGTGACTGGCGTCACAACGCCAAGGGCGATTACAACCGCGAGACCACAGACGAAGTGGTCGGCACCGACAACTGGAGCGCCGAGTACTCGCTGGACCGCTTCCTGACCGAGAAATTCTTCTGGGACGGCCGCATCAGCTACAAGCGCGACAAGGTTGAAGACCTGTCCCGTCAGCGCGTAGTGGGTACCGGTCCCGGTTATCAGCTATGGGATGACGAACTGGGCGCCTTCAAGGTCGGTGCGTTGCTTAACCGCACAGACTTCGAATTCTCCAATGGCCAGAAGGAAAACTTCTACTCGGTCGCCGGCACTTGGGATTACAACCGCTACCTGATCGGCAAGAAAGTCGAGTTCTTCACCAACGGCGAGCTGGGCAAACCGTTGAGCGCTGTGGCCGATTACTCGCTGGATGTCGAAGCAGGCCTGCGTTACAAGGTGACCGATTGGGCCTCGCTCAATCTGAAGGCCGAGAAAAACGTCATCAGTGGTTCGGATAATGGCGATGTCGACAAGACCCGCTACACCGCTGGCTTCGGTGTGAGCTGGTAAATCAATAGTGGGCGACGCTTTCTGTGCGTCGCTCACTTATTGATGTGACTAGATCCGCATTGCGCCATCCAGCTCCAGGATGCGCCCGCTGAAATAATCATTCTCCAGAATATAAGCCACCGAGTGGGCAATCTCGTCCGGCTTGCCCATGCGCCTTAGCGGTATGGCCGAAGTCATTTTTTCCAGTGCCTCAGGCTTCATGCCGCCCGTCATCTCGGTTTCAATGAACCCCGGCGCTACGCCCGCCACGCGAATGCCGTAGCGCGCCAGCTCTCTCGCCCATGTGACAGTTGCCGCAGCGACACCGGCCTTGGCGGCCGAATAGTTGGTCTGCCCGATATTTCCGGCCCGGGAAATCGAAGAGATGTTGATGATCACGCCCTGACTCTTCTGCTCGATCATTTTCGCGGCGACTTCGCGCGTGCACAGAAACACGCCGGTCAGGTTGACGTCGATGACCGACTGCCATTGGGCAAGGCTCAGCTTGGTCATCACGCCATCCTTGACCTTCACCAGCAGGCCGTCACGCAGGATGCCGGCGTTGTTGACCAGGCCGTGAATGGCACCGAAGTCTTCAGCGACCTTGTTGACGGTGTCGACGACCTGATCTTCGTTGGCGACGTTGCACAGATACGCGCGAGCCTTGACACCCAGCGCCTCGCAGGCAGCGACGGCCTGATCCAGCTTCTCCTGATTCAGATCCAGCAGCGCCAGATTCGCGCCCTTGCTGGCCAGATACTCGGCCATGGCTCTGCCCAGGCCCTGGCATCCGCCGGTGATGATTATCAGCTTGTCTTTCAATTCCATGTGCGTGCCCAATCAGTTGATCGTTTCCATGGCATCACTGGCTGGATGCGAGTGCTTATGCCATAGCCAGACGACGTTATATTCTGTTTCGACGCGTTCGTCTTCCCTTCACAAGGCTGATCGGATCGGGCTTCAGCCCAGGCCCGTCGCTGCCGTCAGTGGGCGATTTTGCTGCTCTGAAATACACCGACACACGTTCGTGAAGCCTGTGTTCAGCTGGTTTATGCGCATAATCCGCCTGTGACCGAGACGTATGGCGCTTGAATTAACGATCTTCTGACATCACATACGGTCTACTCGGAAGGCATTCTTCCCTTGAGGAACTCATTTGATGCGTGTTTTTTTACTGCTGTTTTTATTATTCCCGGTCCTTGAGCTGTTTCTGCTGGTTCGGGTCGGGATGTCCATCGGCTTTCTCTGGACGTTCCTGCTGGTCGTCGCGACGTCCATGCTCGGCTTGTTCGTGATGCGTGTCGCCGGGTTTGCGACGGCGCTGCGTGCGCGCGAAAGCCTGGCGCGTGGCGAATTGCCTGCTCAGGAGATGCTAGAAGGTCTGATGGTTGCCGTGGGCGGTGGTCTGTTGCTGCTGCCTGGTTTCATCAGCGACATTCTGGGCGTGATCTGTCTATTGCCGATAACCCGCCGCCTGCTGATCAGCAAGGTGCGTCAGCGCGCTCAGGATCAGGCCATGCGTCAGCGCGCGTTCGCGGATGATTTGCAGACCCCGGCCAATCAGGGGCCTGCAAGCCGACCCGGTGCGATTCACCAGGCGACCCGCGATCCTGATGTCATCGAGGGCGAGTTCGAACACCGCGACAAGTGACCTGTATCGCCCGGCAGCGCGGCACCTTCGGGTGCCGTGTTCGTTTACGGGCCGGTATTCGATCGGAAAAATTTTCTGTCCCAAGACTTGTAATCAACTCGCTCGCCCTTATGTATGGGTCACCGAAAGGTTTCTGGCTTGAAAGCCAGACCGTATTCTGCGGTTCGCGCGTCGAACCGTAACCGGCAAGTCCGGATTTGAACCGGCCGGTGCACTCACCGGGCGATAAAAAAACATAATCAGGAGATCGCAATGAAGCTTCGTCCTCTGCATGACCGCGTCGTAATCCGTCGCAGTGAAGAAGAAACGAAAACTGCCGGCGGTATCGTTCTGCCAGGTTCGGCCGCTGAAAAGCCTAACCGTGGCGAGATCGTTGCTGTGGGTACCGGCCGCGTGCTGGACAACGGTGAAGTGCGTGCGCTGGCTGTGAAAGTGGGTGACAAGGTTGTGTTCGGCCCTTATTCCGGCAGCAACACAGTGAAAGTTGATGGCGAAGACCTGCTGGTGATGAGCGAGAACGAGATTCTTGCTGTTGTCGAAGGCTGAGTGCTTCCGCTGATTTCCGTTACCACCAAGTATTCAAGGAATAATGATCATGGCTGCTAAAGAAGTTAAGTTCGGCGATGCTGGCCGTAAAAAAATGCTCGCCGGTGTAAACGTCCTGGCTGACGCAGTAAAAGCGACCCTGGGCCCTAAAGGCCGTAACGTCATTATCGAAAAAAGCTTTGGCGCTCCGCTGATCACCAAAGACGGTGTGTCGGTTGCCAAGGAAATCGAACTCAAAGACCGTTTCGAAAACATGGGCGCGCAGCTGGTCAAAGACGTTGCCTCCCGTGCCAACGATGACGCTGGTGACGGTACCACTACCGCTACCGTTCTGGCTCAAGCCATCGTCAACGAAGGCCTGAAGGCTGTCGCTGCCGGCATGAACCCGATGGACCTCAAGCGCGGCATCGACAAGGCGACCATCGCCATCGTTGCAGAGCTGAAAAAGCTGTCCAAGCCTTGCACCGACACCAAGGCAATTGCCCAGGTCGGCACCATCTCGGCCAACTCTGATCACTCCATCGGCGACATCATTGCCGAAGCCATGGAAAAAGTGACCAAAGACGGCGTTATCACCGTTGAAGAAGGCTCGGGCCTGGAAAACGAGCTGTCTGTTGTAGAAGGCATGCAGTTTGACCGTGGTTACCTGTCCCCGTACTTCATCAACAAGCCGGACACCATGGTTGCCGAACTGGACAGCCCGCTGCTGTTGCTGGTTGACAAGAAGATCTCCAACATTCGCGAAATGCTGCCGGTTCTGGAAGCAGTCGCCAAGGCTGGTCGTCCGCTGCTGATCGTGGCTGAAGACGTTGAAGGCGAAGCGCTGGCCACTCTGGTTGTCAACAACATGCGCGGTATCGTCAAGGTTGCAGCCGTCAAGGCTCCAGGTTTCGGCGATCGTCGCAAGGCCATGCTGCAGGACATCGCTGTTCTGACTGGCGGTACCGTCATCTCCGAAGAGATCGGTCTGAGCCTGGAAACTACTACCCTGGAACACCTGGGTAATGCCAAGCGCGTCATTCTGAACAAAGAAAACACCACCATCATCGATGGTGCTGGCGTCAAGACCGACATCGACTCGCGCATCTCCCAGATCCGCCAGCAAATCGGCGACACCAGCTCGGACTACGACAAGGAAAAACTGCAAGAGCGTCTGGCCAAGCTGTCGGGCGGCGTTGCAGTGATCAAGGTCGGTGCCGGTTCCGAAGTGGAAATGAAAGAGAAGAAAGCCCGCGTTGAAGACGCCCTGCACGCAACCCGCGCAGCCGTTGAAGAAGGCGTGGTACCTGGCGGTGGCGTAGCGCTGGTTCGCTCGCTGCAGGCTATCGAAGGTCTGAAAGGCGACAACGCTGATCAGGACGTCGGTATCGCTCTGCTGCGTCGTGCAGTCGAAGCACCTCTGCGCCAGATCGTTGCCAACTCCGGTGACGAGCCAAGCGTTGTTGTCGACAAGGTCAAGCAGGGTTCGGGTAACTACGGTTACAACGCTGCTTCGGGCGAATACGGCGACATGATCGAAATGGGTATCCTCGACCCGGCTAAAGTGACTCGCTCTGCTCTGCAGGCGGCGTCCTCCATCGCCAGCCTGATGATCACCACCGAAGCGATGATCGCTGACGTGGCCGACGACAAGGCAGCAGGCGGCGGCATGCCGGACATGGGCGGCATGGGTGGTATGGGCGGCATGATGTAAGCCGGCTTTACCTCACAAAGCTGTACCCCATAAAAAACCCCGCCTTGTGCGGGGTTTTTTTATTTATACAGCGGATGTCCAAATAATCAGCGAACAGCTTGAGTTTTCGCATTCGCGAGTTGCTTCGGTGCTGGCCGATACAACACGAAATAATAAACCCCCAGACAGATCAACCAGCAGAACACCGCCGTCCAGATGTTATGGGAAAAGAAGTGCGCGCCTTGCAGCATGCGGCCAATGGAAAATATCGATCCCAGACCAAAGGCCAGCGCCAGTCCTGCTTTTGCCAGCCGTGGGCGACGATCACGAAGCATGAAGAACAGCGCAAACAGGGTGAAACCGGTAGCCGCATGGCCGCCAGGCCAGCAGCGCCCTGGTTTGTCAGTGTCGGGGCGCGGGCTCAACAGCTCGCTGTAGGTTTCCTGGCCGCCGAATTCTTTCAGGCTCCAGGGGCATTGCACCGAGGTCACCACTTTTAGCGGCGTGACGAAGGCGGTTGAAAGCGCCATGGACAGCACCAGGCACCCCAGCTCTCTGCGCCATGGGATCAGGCGTTCTACCTTGAATGACGCAGCAAAGCCGATAATGGCCAGCGCGCCGAAGGCCATGACCATCTGTTTGGCGCGGTCGTGCAGAACATCTTCGAGAAAGTGGCTGTGCCTGCCGATGAACTCGCCACTGACCGGGTCGTAGACCCTTTTGGCAATGTCCATGTCCAGAGAGGTCAGTTCGAGCAGTACCAGTACTATCGCGACAGCGATAGGGATACCCAGGTAAATCCACGGATTGAGCGAACGGGAGTAGGGGAGGGCGGTTTTCGACATATCGAATCCAGAACGATGGGTAAAAGGCGGCTGTTTCGCGTGCGACAGCAGGTCTCAAAGTGTGTCATGGGCTTTGTTGATCATAGGTGAAAAAAACGTCATGCCATATCGGCGCTGGCTCTGAGGCCCACTTCGTCTTAAGCTGCGCCAGCCCAAACTGCATATGAGAGTGCTCCATGCGAATTCTTCTGGTTGAAGACAACCGCGACATCCTGGCGAACATGGCCGATTACCTGGGCATGAAAGGCTACACGGTCGACTGCGCCCAGGATGGCCTCTCAGGACTGCATCTGGCAGCCACCGAGCATTACGACCTCATCGTGCTCGACATCATGCTGCCGGGCATTGATGGCTACACGCTGTGCAAGCGCCTGCGCGAAGACGCCCGTCGCGATACGCCGGTCATCATGCTCACCGCCCGTGACCAGCTGGACGATCGTCTGCAAGGGTTTCGCTCGGGTGCCGACGACTACCTGCTCAAGCCGTTTGCCTTGTCAGAGCTTGCCGCTCGTATCGAAGCGGTATTGCGCAGGGCGCAGGGCGGCGGGCGGCGCACGTTGCAGGTGGGGGATCTGGTCTACGACCTCGATACGCTTGAGGTGACCCGCGAAGGTCGCATGCTCAAGCTCAACCCGGTCGGGCTCAAGCTGCTGGCCGTGCTGATGCAGAAAAGCCCGCATGTGCTGCGCCGCGAGATTCTTGAAGAGGCGTTGTGGGGCGACGATTGCCCGGACAGCGACAGCTTGCGCAGCCATGTGCACCAATTGCGTCAGGTGATCGACAAACCGTTCGCCAAACCGCTGCTGCAAACCGTGCATGGTGTGGGCTACCGCTTGGCCGAGGGCCGGGATGGAGTTTAAACAGAGTCTTGCCCAACGGATCATCATTGCTTTCGCCTTGATGAGCGCACTGGTCGCCGGGTCGTTTGCCATTGGCATCATCTCCACCGTCCACCTGGTTGAAGAAAAACTGATCTCTGCGGGCCTTGGCGGCGACCTCAATCGCCTGATGCTGATGGACAGCGTCAGTGACTGGAGCCACCGGCCCAAGCCTGACCAGCTGTTCTATTTCAGCAACGGTCCTGGCGATTTCGATCTGCCCAAGGACCTTCGGCATCTTGAGCCGGGCTTTCACGAGGTTTTTCGCGGGCCATTGTCCTACCACGCCATGATCGAAGTGGTGGATGGCCGGCATTACGCCCTGCTTCAGGATCAAAGCGATTTCGAAGAGCGCGAGCGTGTCCTGTTCGCCGTTGTGCTGGTGGGCTTTGTACTGGCGCTGGCGTTGGCGGTGTTTCTGGGCTGGGTGCTGGCGCGTCGTGTCATGGCGCCGGTCGTGCGTCTCGCGAGACAGGTTCGCCACCGTGACCAGCTTCTGGGGCTTGCACCGCCGCTGGCACCCGACTATGCCGCCGACGAGGTGGGTGAGCTCGCCGTGGCGTTCGACGCAACGCTGGGGCGCCTCAGGCAAGCGCTGATCCGTGAGCGCATGTTTACTAGCGACGTGAGTCATGAACTACGGACGCCGTTGATGGTGCTGGCCAGTTCCTGCGAGCTGTTGCTGGAAAACCCTGCGCTCGACCAGCGCGCGCGCCGGCAGGTCGAACGTATCGGCCGTGCCTGTGAGGAAATGCGCGATCTGGTGCAGACCTTCCTTATGCTCGCCCGCACCCAGCGCGAAGACCCGGCCATGACGCCGAAAGCCACCCTGGTAGGCGTTGCCGAGCAACTGATCTCCCAGTGGCGCGACCCCATCGAGAGCAAAGGCCTCACGTTGACCTACAACCCTCCGCCCGAAGAGCAGTTGTCCGACATTCGCTACAACGCGACTTTCCTGCATGCGGTGATGGGCAACCTGTTGCGCAACGCCCTGCACTACACGGACGAAGGATTCATTGTTCTGACCCTGCAGGCGGAAAGCTTCACGGTCGAGGACAGTGGCGTCGGCATTCCCGAAGAAAAACGCGAGGCCATGTTCGAGCCGTTTGTGCGTGGCAACGAGCAGCGCGGCGAAGGGCTGGG
This sequence comes from Pseudomonas syringae, assembly GCF_023278085.1. Taxonomy (NCBI): domain Bacteria; kingdom Pseudomonadati; phylum Pseudomonadota; class Gammaproteobacteria; order Pseudomonadales; family Pseudomonadaceae; genus Pseudomonas; species Pseudomonas syringae. Next base: position 963,476 of record NZ_CP066265.1, read on the forward strand.
TCTTGGTTTGTCATTGGTGCAGCGTATCTGTGTCAACCAGGGCTGGAGCGTGGAACTGACCCCGATGGAGCCTCATGGTTGCCGATTCAGCGTGACCCTGAACGTGGTCAAGCCCTGAATTCCTTATCTGATAAAAGACTCTGTTGTGTGATCAGAAATCGACTGCATTTCGTCGATTGGTCACACACAGCGTTTATCTCTCTGTAAAATCTCGAAACACCTGTCTCATCAACATGACATTTTTTTCACGTTGAGATGACCTGACGGTGACGGCGTGGCCTCTATTTTGGCCCCCATCATTGTCAGGAGCCTGCCCTCATGAGCGAGCGCATAGAACTCGAGTTTTCCCGCAAGTACGACCGGACCCATGCCCGTCGATATTTTGAAAAACATCAGGACGGTCTGTGGCGCAAGTTGTCGCACCATCGCGATGAGCAACTGGCCAGGAAAGCTCTGCACATGGCCGGTGATCCCGGGCTTGTTCTGGACTTGCCGTGTGGCGCCGGGCGTTTCTGGCCGCTACTGGCAGAAAAGCCCAACAGGTCGATCATCGGCGCTGACAACTCCGCCGACATGCTTGCTACAGCTCTGGAGTCGCAACCGGCAGAAATTGTAAAAAGGGTACAACCCTTGCAGACGTCTGCCTTCGATATTGATCTGCCTGACAATGCGGTAGACAGTATTTTCTGCATGCGTCTGATGCACCATATTGGTCGGTCCACCGACCGAATGGCTCTATTGAGGGAGTTTCAGCGTGTGACCCGTGACAGCGTGATCGTCTCGCTATGGGTCGACGGCAATTTCAAGGCATGGAAGCGCGGACGTCTGGAGAACCAGCGTTCCCAGAAAGGTGTGCAGGAAGGTTACCAGAATCGTTTTGTGTTACCTGTAACAACTGTAGAAACCGAATTTGAGCAGGCCGGATTTCGCATTCAGAACCGAATGGACTTCCTGCCGATGTACGCCATGTGGCGTGTCTATGTCTTACGTAAAAGGTAAAAAGATGGGTTTGCAGTCCTTGAAGAAGCCAGTTGTGAACTCGACGCAGGATGAGTTCAGCCATTTCTGGAGTCAGCGCGGCGAATGGGTTGAAGAACCCAATGTGCGTCGTGGCGGAGAGAGTGGTGTACAGCGGCTCATCATGGAGGACGGGAAGACCCTTTACGCCAAGCGCCAGACGGGTCATATCCACCGCAGCCTGCTGCACCCCCTCGGCCGGCCGACGGTATTGCGTGAACGCGAGGCCCTTGAAGGCGTGCGCAAGCAGGGTGTGCTTGTGCCGGAAGTGGTTTTCTGCGGCGCCAGACGTGGCGACGAAAACGCCTGGCAGGCCCTTTTGGTCACCGTCGAACTGGTGGGTTTCGGGGAAATCCAGAAGTGGCTCGATGCCGGAGGACGAGAGCGCCATGGCGAGCTTTTTTATGAGCGCATGCTCAAGGAAGTTGCCACCACCCTTGCGCGTATGCACCTCGGTCGCTGGCAACACAGCTGTCTTTACATCAAGCACATTTTTGTTCGTGTGACAGGCGAGGGCCCCGACGCCGAGGTGCAGGTTGCCCTGCTTGACCTGGAGAAAGGCCGCCGCCGCGTTACCGCCTATGGTGCGGCCCAGCACGACATGAAACAGCTGAGGCGCCATTCGTCATTCAGTGATGCAGACTGGCAGAAGCTGGTCTATTTTTACGAGGCTGTATTTGGCAGTTCCATCAAAGGTTTAGAGTCATGAAACTAGAAATGGCAAGAGGTCTGTTTGTCTTCGGCGCGCTGGCTACAGCGACCGTCGCAATCGCAGCGCTTGAGCAGCCGGCTACCCGGATACTCAGCGCGGCGCACGGTGAAGGGTATTGCCCTATGCCGCGTGTGGCGAAGAACCTGGTTGCGGTGAGCCCGGATCACGACCTGTTGCTGCTCATGTACGGCCTGGTTCAAGGAACCGGCGTACGTAACTGAGCCAGTTTCACTTCAGTCAGAATAAGGCCCCTGAAGGGGCCTTTACTGCATGCAGTCTTGTCTGTATGAATCGTTATACCACGTGCAGGTGGTTGTCCCAGAGCCCTGCGGGCAAATCCAGAGGCTTGGCCAGCAACCCCGTTTTACGGCAATCGTAAAACCGGCACCGGCCCTGACCTGACGTCACTACGAAGCCATCTGCTACCGCACCTACGCCCGCGCAGTCGGGTAACGGTGCATCCAGCTTCAATGCGCCGCTGTCCAGATCCCAGATGAAGAACCGATTGCCACGCGGTGCGGTGAGCGCAACCAGTCGCAGCTCGCTGTGTACGGCGACGCTGGCCGTGTAGTGAGCCATTGCGCGAAGTTGCTCTTCTGCCACCGGAAACGCCTGGAACGGCTGGCCCGGACGCTTGATCGCCAGCAACTCGGCCAGCTCATGACTGGCGCCCATGAACTGTTGACCGGCAACGATGGTGCCGTCAGCGGCAATGCCCATATGCCGCACGCTGTTCATCTGTTGCGAAAGGGTTTCCTTGCTCAGCAACGTCCCGTCGCGCTGCATCAACACCAGACTGGGCTGCATGGCATCGAGGTTCATCTCCACGCGGCTTTCCGCTTCGGTGCGAATGCCGCCGTTGGCGACGGCCAGTGTCTCGCCATCCGGCATCCAGGACACCTGATGCGGACCAATGCCGTGCGTAGAGATTTCGCCTGAATACTCCAGCCGCTCACCGACAAACCGGTAGATGCCCAGCAGACCGCGGCCGGGATCGCTCGTGTCGTTTTCCGTAGCGTAAAGCCACTCGCCGTCGCGATGGATCACGGCATGGCCATAAAAGTGTCGATCAGCCTGTGACGTGATGGTTTGCAGCAAGCTACCGTTGCGCAGGTCGATCAGATAGCTTTCGGTGCCCGGACGGCGCGCGACGAAAACCGCCAGGGGCAGGCCTGGATGGTTGATGATGTCGTGGCAGCGCTGGCCGACCTGTGTGGCGAACACCTGCTTGCCGTCAAGCCGGTAACCCACCGCGTAATGCCTGCCGTCGCTATCGTCACGCGCGGAAAGCAGCAGGGGCCCCTGGTCCTTTTGCCTGAACAACATCCAGCCACCCAACATGCGAGCACTGGGCAACCATTTGGCGAGGGCCGTGGCCTGACGTCGCAACATCACTCGTCTCCTCTTGATCAGTCGCCGTCGTTGGCGTTGAAGCCCAATTGAATGCCCAGCGCCTTGGCCAGTTCGCCTTCGTGCAGGCGATGCACTGCGTTCAGGCTGTCATAGAACGCATTGAGTTGCTGGCGTCCTGCCTCGGTGGCCAGCAGGTCGGCCAGCGGCGGCTTGAGTTGCGTGAGCAATGTGCGGCTGCTGGCGTAGGCTGCATCGATTTTGTCGGCCAGGGGTTTCTGCTCGGCAGGGAGCAAGCCTCGCAAGCCTTTGTTATCAACCCCCGTCCAGACGGTTTCGGCGCTGATCAGGCTGGCTTCCAGGCTGCTGAGCGACGCTTTGCTACGCCATGCATCGGCCTGGAATGGCTGCGGCTGGCCTTTGCTCTGGCGACCCAGTGGCGTACCCAGTTTTTTCTTCAGGCTGTCCAGTGCAGTGACCTGAACACGCAGCAACTCGGCGATGGCCTCGTGGGAATCGGCGTAACGCTGGTTGGGAAACTTGCTCAGTTGCGCGAGCATGCCGTCGGTGCTGTTCCAGCTGGTGAGGATCTCTTCGGCCAGCCGTTTCTGACGCTCGCCAATGGCCATCAGCAGTGGGCAGTAACGCGCTTTCTGCTCTGCATTGGCCATGTCGATCTCGGCATCGAACAGAATATATTCGTAGGCGGACAGGCCTTGCACCACAACGCTGGCTTTGGACAGCTCATCGGCAGTGATCTGCGGTTGAGCGGCGACCAGTTGCTCGACCTGACGCCCAACCAGATTCTTCTTGTCCGGCCAGAACTGTATTTGCCAGGCACGATTGCCTTCGGCCAGCGGGCCGATCAACAGCGGTTGCAGCTCCGCCCAGGTCTTTTGTGCCTTGAGGAAATCGGCGCGGGCTGCTGCCAGATCGGTCTTGCCCTGGCAGAACGCCAGAGCGCTGGCCGCCAACTGACGATCGGCGTCTACCCAGCGACTGTAGGTCGGCAGGATCACCTGCTTGGCGATGGCCGCAGACGTGACCGCTTGAGGATCGGATGGCGAACAGGCACCCAATGCGAGAGCCGCAAGGCTGGTCAGCAACAACTTGGGTCGGAACATGTCCGGCTCCTTATTTTTTGAAGAAGTAGTCTGGGAGGGGAGCAATCATAACGAATTCAGAAAGGCGAGCAGCGCTTCACGCTGTTCGGCGTCGAATGTCAGTACTTTTCGTTGCGCCGTCTGCGCCTCGCCGCCGTGCCAGAGTATCGCCTCAAGCACCGTGCGGGCGCGACCATCATGCAACAGTTGGGTGTGTCCGCTCACCGTGCCGGTCAGGCCCAGCCCCCACAGCGGTGGCGTGCGCCATTCGCTTCCGGTGGCTTGAAACTCGGTACGATTGTCGGCCAGCCCGTCGCCCATGTCATGCAGCAGCAGGTCGCTGTAAGGGCGAATCTCCTGATTTGCCAACTCTGGCTCGGAGGCGTCGCTTCGGGTTTTGAATGCTGGGGTGTGGCACTGCTGACAGCCTGTCTCGAAAAACAGATTCTTGCCGGCCAGTACTTGAGGATCGTCCACCTTGCGACGCGCCGGAACGCCCAGATTGCGGGTATAGAACTCCACCAGACGCAGTATGTTGTCGCTGACTTCCGGCTCGCCGTCCGGGCCGTTGCCGTTTGGCGCGGCCAGGCAGTCGGTCTGGGCCGGGGTGCAGTCATCGAAGCGCCGCAGGCTGGTGGTCAGCCCCATGTCACCGGCAAACGCATGCACGTTCTGCTGGTTGAGGCTGGGCTGCCCGGCCTTCCAGCCGAAGCGTCCCATCACGACTTTCTGTTGCGCGTCGTCCCACACCCAGTTGGCGCGCCCGGAGATGCCGTCGGCGTTCTTGTCATCGGGATCGGCGTTGGCGAGGATGGCCTCGTCAGGAATGGCTTCCAGCAACCCGAGGCCAATCATCGGCGGTGCGATGCGCGCTGAAATATGGGTGTCGGTGTGCATCGGGCCATAGCCCAGCTGGGTGATGCTGAGGGTGGGCTGGCGTAACGCTACAGAAGTGCCGTCGCGAAACGTGACCGCCAGCGCGTCATATTCGACCCGCACCTTGCCCTCTGGCGCCACGCCGGGGTTGGACATGTCCTGCAATTGTCCACCGTAGGTCGGCTCGGGCAGAACACCGTTGCGCCGGATCAGGTCGGCGTAGGCCGGGTCGTCCGGAATCGACAGCCTGACCAGCATCGACACCGCATTGCTGTCGCCCGCTTCGGGTGGATGCCCGCGACCGTCCTTGATATGGCAATTCTGACAGGCGTTGGTGTTGAACAGCGGCCCGAGGCCGTCGCGAGCCGTCGTGGTAGACGGGGCGATCACCCACGGGCTGCGGAAGAAGCTGTTGCCGACGCTGAAATCCAGCCGCCGTACCGGTGACAAATTGGCCGAGGGCATGGAGAACGCGTTCTGGTCAGTCTTGCGCACCGTGGCGCTGCCTGCGGACAGCGCTTCGCCCGGCTCGGCATGCGTGAAGCGCGGGGCGTCGTCGCACCCGCTCAGGACCAGAGTCGCGAGCAAGGCAAAGAGAAGACGGAACCGCGTACTCATACACATCCTGCAACGAGGCGACATTCAGGGCGAGCAAGCTTATCAGTCCGCCGCAGTTTGAATAAGAGGGATTATCGTTTGCTGCGCCTGACGTAATGCGTTGTTACGAATCTTTCAAACCGGACGGATTCTTACCTGCTTGCCTATGCTGCGTGTGCTGCCTCACCCTGCCACCCATCGCATCACTGTCATCGTGATCTGTCTAGACTGATCACGCGTGTCGCAGCCAACAGCCCTCACAGACCAATGCCCAGCAGAGACCATTCGATGGATAACCCGGACAACAGCGCGTTCGTGACCACCACCCAGGCGCTGGAAGCGCTCTATGGCCCGATTGCTCCTCCTTCCCTCATCAAGGAAGTCGACCATATTCACCCGGCCTACCGGCCTTTCATCGAGTCGGCGCCTTTTGTTGTGCTTGCCTCTGCCGGACCCGACGGGCTCGATGCATCGCCGCGTGGAGACCAGGCGGGCTTCGTGCATATCGAGGACAGCAAGACGCTGTATCTGCCTGACCGACGCGGCAACAACCGGATCGATACCCTGCGCAACATCGTCAACGATCCGCGCGTCGCGCTCCTGTTCCTCATCCCCGGCGTCGGTGAAACCTTGCGCATCAACGGCACAGCGCAAATTTCGATTCAGCCCGAGCTGCTGTCGCGTTTCGAAGTGCAGGGGCAACGGCCCAGATCAGTCCTGCGCATCAGCGTGACCAGTGTGTATTTCCAGTGCAGCAGAGCCACCATCCGCTCTGGTCTGTGGGACGCCGCACGGCACATCGAACGCAGTGCGCTGCCCACTGCGGGGCAGATACTGAAAGCAGTTTCGGCGGCGCAAATCGACGGTGAAGCCTATGACAAGGCCTTGCCGGGACGCATTGCGGATACGTTGTATTGATAACCTGGACCGTGCTCCGACGACGTGAGTGGACGCCCATCGGATTTGCCTGCTGGAAGGTCGCTTGTGGCCGGGCGAAAGAATTGAATACAGCTTATGCCCACAGACAATAAAAAACGCCGGTCAGCGAACTGACCGGCGTTGTTTTTACAGCGCGAAACGCAGTTGATCAGAACTCGTGATCAGCGTTATCCGGGTTCAGGTCGGTGATGCCCAGCTTGCCAGCTGCTTGCTCGATGGCACCGGTCTGTTTGACCAGTGCGGCGATGGCGTCACGGACCACTTGATTGCCTGCGGTGTTGCCGGTGGCGATCAGTTGGTCGAAGTGTTCGCCTTTGTTGGCGTGATCGACGATGGCCTGCAGCTTGGCCTGGGTGTCGTCCAGGTCCGCGCGCAGTGTGGCATCGGTGGCCGGGTCTGCTTTGGCCACCAGCGACGAGAGGCTCGGGCCGCTGACTTTGCTGCCGTCGGTGCGGGTGTATTCGCCCAGATAAACGTTGCGAATGCCTTTGCCGTTATAGAAGTGCGAGTTGTGCGTGTTGTCGCTGAAGCAGTCGTGTTCGTCTTCGCTGGAGTTGGCTTCCAGCGCGACTTTCATGCGTTCGCCTGCCAGTTCGCCCAAGGACAGACTGCCCATGCCGAACAGCATCTTGCGCAGGCCGCTTTCGCCGGGCTCGGCTTCCAGCGTGGCGCGGTAGTTGTCGGCAACACCGGCTCTCCAGTTGCCGGACATTTCTTCCAGGTCGCTGACCAACAGATCGGTGACGGCTTTGAGGTAGGCCCGGCGACGGTCGTTGTGACCGCCAGTAGCGCCTGCGCCTTCAAGGTAGTCGCTGGCTGGACGATTGCCGGCGCCTGGACCTGTGCCGTTCAGGTCCTGACCCCAGAGCAGGAATTCAATGGCGTGGTAGCCCGTGGCAACGTTCGCCTCGGAACCGCCCAGCTCGTTCAGGCTGGCGAGTTTGTCGGAGGTGATCTCTTTGACGTCGACCTTGTCCTCGCCGACCTGGATTTCGGTGTTGGCGATGATGTTGGCGGTTGCGCCAGGGTTGCCCAGTGCGTGCTGGTAGTCCTTGGCCACGTAATCGATCAGGCCTTCGTCAAGGGGCCAGGCGTTAACCTGTCCTTCCCAGTCGTCGATGATGGTATTGCCGAAGCGGAATACTTCGCTCTGCATGTAAGGCACGCGGGCAGCAACCCAGGCATCCCGAGCGGCTTTCAGGGTTTCGTCATTGGGCTTGGCCAGAAACGCATCGACGGCGCTGCTCAGTTTTTTCGCGCCGGCTTCGGCATCGTCGAACACCGCTGACACCATGTTGGCGTAGTTGGCGACAACGGCTTTGGCAGCGGCATCGTCTGTCTGGGCTGCGGCGGCCGGAGCAGTAGCGGGAGCAGCAGGCGCTGGCGCGGTTGCCGGGGCGGCAGGGGTAGCGGCCGGAGCCGGCGCGGCGGCCTTGTCCTTGCCTTCACCGCAGCCGGCGAGAGAGATAGCGATGGCCAACAGACTAGCGGTTGCCAGAGGCATACGAATCATGACGGAATCCTGCGTCGATAGGGTTAAGGCGGAGGTGCGCCCAGAAAATCTGCGACATGATGCGAAAGATTTGCATTCGATGTAAAGGCAAAACGCCTTTGCCGTCGCGATCAGGTGTCCGAGAGGTTGTAACAGACGGTTTCAGGACGGTTTGCCCGTCTGTTCTGCGCGGCAACTTTCAGAGTGTGACCGGATTGCGCTGACGCGCCTGCTTCAAGTACGTCAGCAGCTCCCGGCTCGGCAGCGGTTTGCTGTACAGGTAGCCCTGACCTTCATGGCAGCCTTCGGCTACAACGTAGGCTTCTTGTTCAACGGTTTCCACGCCCTCGGCAATCACCTGCATGCCCAGGCTTTTACCCAGCTGGATAATTGCCCGCACGATCGTGGCGTCATCGTCGTCATCAATCAGGTCCTGGACGAAGCTCTTGTCGATCTTGATTTTGTCCAGCGGCAGACTTTTCAGGTAACTGAGCGATGAGTAACCCGTGCCGAAGTCATCGATGGCGATCAGCGCACCGGAGCGTCGCAAGCTGAGCAAGTGCTGGGCAGCGGTATTGATGTCTTCCATCAGGCCGGTTTCGGTGACTTCCAGTTCCAGGCTGCGAGGCGGCAGGCGGTAGATCTGCAACAGGTTGTTCACGACCCTCGGAAGCTCGGCGTGATGCAGTTGCACGGTCGACAGGTTCACCGCCATGCGTAAATCGGTGAAGCCCTGATCAAGCCACTCGCGCAGTTGACGGCAGGCCTGGTCGAGCACCCATTCGCCAATGGCGATGATGGTGCCGTTCTGCTCGGCCAGCGGGATAAACACGTCCGGTGGCACCAGGCCATGCTCCGGATGCTGCCAGCGGATCAGCGCTTCCACGCCGACCACACTGTTGTCGAGGTAGCTGACCTGCGGTTGATAGACCAGGTACAACTGATTGCGCGGCAAGGCGTCGCGCAGGTCTTTTTCGAGTTCGCGACGGCGACGCATTTCGCTGTCGACGCTGGCAATGTAGAACTGATAACGATTGCGTGAACGGGCCTTGGCCAGGGTCATGGTCTGCTCGGCTTTTTGCAACAGTTTCTCGGTGCTGTCGCCATCCTCGGGGAACAGGGTGATGCCGATGGTTGCCCTTAGCTGGATTCGTTGGTCGGCGACGTTGAACGGGGCTTCGAGCTCATCAAGAATATTTTGCGCCAGTTCTGCCGCTTCGTAGGGCTGCTCGATGGTGGCCTGAACCAGCGCAAACTGATCGCCACCCAGACGCGCCAGAGCGCCGAGTCGCCCGCTGTGCGCACGCAACCGGTCGGCGAGTGCCAGCAGCAATTGGTCGCCCGCCTGGTAGCTGAACTGCTCGTTGATGCCCTTGAAGTCATCAAGACCTACGCAGAGCACGGCAACCCGGTGCTGTTGACGTCCGGCATCCTCCAGAATCCGGTCCAGCCGGGTCTGCAACTGGAGTCGGTTGGGCAGACCGGTCAGAAAATCGTACTGCGCCAGGCGCTGCAGGTTGCTTTCCGCCTCGTGGCGCAGATAGGTGTTGCGCTCGATGGAGGCCAGCAGTTGATTGGCGGTGTTGACCCAGATCCCCAGTTCGTTTTTTTCATGCCCCTTGAGCAGCGGCAATTGATGCTCGCTGGGGCGATCCGGGTTGATGGTGGTCAGGTGTTCGATGATTTTCGATAATGGCTTGGTCAGCAGCCAGTGGTAAACCAGATACAGCACCAGCCCCATCGCCAGTGCCCGCAGTACGCCTGCGATAAAGATGATCCCGGCGTTGACCAGAAAGCTTTCGCCATAGTTGGCAGTGTCCAGTGTGATGCGCAGGTCGCCGTAGTATTCGCTGTACGGGCTGCGCCCTACCAACTGCGTGGAGAAGCTGCGCTCCTGGCCCAGAATGAGATCGGTCAGCCAGCGCGTCGGTGATGCTTTCAGCGGGCGGTCTTTTTCGGCAAGCAGGGTTTCGTTGGGATGTCCGATCGAGGCCATGCGCACCGACTCGTCCTGAAACAGGCCTTCGATGACCTGCATGCCCATTTCCCTGTCCAGGCTGTAGACCGCCTGGGTCGAAGGATCGCGAAACATGCCGAGAATCCGTTCGGCATCGCTCGCCACGGTTTGCCGGGTCTTGTACGCATCGAAAACGATTTGCGCACAGCTCAATACGACGCCTACCAGAAGCGCCGACAGCAGCACGACACGCAGCAACTTTACCGACAGGCTGTTCTTGAGTTCCAGCTTCAATGGCCGTTCCTTAGTTCGTGTCGAAGGGCGCGTATGGCCCCGTCACCCTCGAAAAACCGGACTGACCCAAGGGGGGCCGCCCGGCTGATCTTCGCGTTCCTTGCACCCACTGGCCCACGCCACCTCGATGCAGCGGGCGGCCGTGTGCGTAACTTGAGCAGGACACTGTAAAGAATTCAGTCGTGATAATTAGCTAACTAGCGTTTTCTGACAATACACAAAGTATAGGCGGCAGGTGAAAAAACATTTCTGTTTCGCATGGAGGGGAACCCGGTCGTCCGGGGTCATTTCGCTGAAGACAGGCCATAAAAAACCCGGCGCATGGCCGGGTTCTTCAGGGTTGCCGGACTCAGGAGGCGAATTGCTCAGCCACGAATTTCCAGTTCACCAGGTTCCAGAACGCTTCTACATACTTTGGACGCAGGTTGCGGTAGTCGATGTAGTAGGCGTGTTCCCAGACATCGCAGGTCAGCAACGGTTTGTCACCGCTGGTCAGCGGGTTACCAGCGCCGATGGTGCTGGCCAGTGCCAGGGAGCCATCAGCCTTTTTCACCAGCCAGCCCCAGCCGGAGCCGAACGTGCCGATGGAAGTCTTGCTGAACTCTTCCTTGAACTTCTCGAACGAGCCGAAGGCGGCGTTGATCGCATCGGCCAGCGCGCCGGTAGGCTCGCCGCCGGCGTTTGGCGCCAGGCAGTTCCAGTAGAACGTGTGGTTCCAGACCTGAGCGGCGTTGTTGAAGATACCGCCCGAGGAGGTCTTGATGATCTCTTCCAGGGTCTTGCCTTCGAACTCGGTGCCTGGCACCAGGTTGTTCAGGTTCACGACGTAGGTGTTGTGGTGCTTGTCGTGGTGATATTCCAGAGTCTCCGCAGAAATGTGCGGCACCAGAGCGTCTTTGGCGTAGGGCAGTGGCGGCAATTCAAAAGCCATGGTTTATCTCCTTTCAGGTCAATAGCGGTAATCGCGTGGCCGATCACGGGCGGCCAGATACAGCATGCACCGGGAGTTTTACTCTTTTGCGGCGCAGACCCCGGACTATAGCACCGGGCCTGCGGCTTAACCACGCAACAACTGTGTGGGATAGAGGTTCCCAGGCGATTGACTCTGCGGTCATGAAACCCGTCAGGCTGACCGTATCAACTGGAAGGCCACGCTGAACATCATCACCGCGATCATCAGGTCCAGCGCGCGCCAGGTGGCAGGGCGGGCCAGCCAGGGAGCCAGCCACGCCGCGCCCAAGGCCAGGCTCGAGAACCACAGCAGCGAAGCGCTGGCTGCGCCGGCGACATACGCGCCAGGTACGCCCTGTTGTGCGCCCAGCGAGCCGATCAGCAACACGGTGTCCAGATAGACATGCGGGTTGAGCAAGGTGACGGCCAATGCGCTGAGCAACACGGTGCGCAGCGATTTTCTGCCAACCGCTGCGCTGTGCTCCAGGCTTTGCCGAGAGCAGGCGCGGCGCAATGCCTGCAGACCGTACCAGCTGAGGAATATCACGCCGCCCCAGCGCGCCACTGCCAGCAAGGTCGGATTCTGTGCCAATACGTTGGCCAGACCGAACACGCCTGCCGCCACCAGCAGGGCGTCGCAGACAATGCACAGCATCGCCACGGCCACATGATGTTCACGACGCAGGCCCTGAGCCAGCACAAAAGCATTTTGAGTGCCGATAGCCATGATCAGGCCTGCCGCGATCAGCAGCCCATTGAGGTAGCTTTGCCACATAAGGATGTTCCATTGAGCAGATTCAGATAGCCATTCTTATGGGGCGAGCGTTATAAGGAAAACCAATAATCCTCATCGCTCATTAGGAAAACTGATGTTCGACTATAAATTGCTATCGGCGCTGGCTGCCGTGATCGAGCAAGCCGGGTTCGAGCGTGCCGCTCAGGTGCTCGGGCTTTCTCAGTCAGCTGTCTCGCAACGCATCAAATTGCTGGAGGCGCGCATAGGCCTGCCGGTGCTGGTGCGCGCCACGCCGCCGAGCCCGACCGACATAGGCCGACGCCTGCTCAATCATGTGCAGCAGGTACGACTGCTGGAACGCGATCTGCAAAGCCAGGTGCCTGCCCTGGATGAAGAAGGTATGCCCGAGCGTTTGCGGATCGCCTTGAACGCCGACAGCCTGGCAACCTGGTGGGCACCGGCGATTGGTGACTTCTGCACGCAGCATCGTCTGTTGCTGGACCTGGTGGTCGAAGATCAGGACGTCGGGCTCAAACGCATGCGTGCCGGTGAAGTCGCGGCCTGCCTGTGTGGCAGCGAGCGCCCGGTGGCCGGTGCGCGCAGTCAGTTGCTGGGGGCGATGCGCTATCGGGCGCTGGCCAGCCCGGCCTTCATCGCTCGCCATTTTCCGGACGGTGTCAGCCCGGAAAAGCTGGCCAGATCCGCGGCGCTGGTCTACGGCCCGGATGATCTTTTGCAGCATCGTTATCTGGCATTGCTTGGTGTGCAGGACGGTTTCGAGCATCATTTGTGCCCGTCCTCCGAGGGTTTCATCCGTATGATCGAAGCCGGAATGGGCTGGGGGCTGGCGCCCGAGCTGCAAGTGCGCGAGCAATTACGCAGTGGCACGCTGCTTGAACTGCTGCCGGATCGCTGTATTGATGTGCCGCTGTACTGGCACCATTGGCGCAACGGCGGTCAGTTGCTGACACGTCTCACCGAGCATCTGGCACAACATGCTGCCCACTGGCTGGTGCCGTTGAGCAATGAATGATCGTCATTACGATCATGTGTAATCAATGCGGGTCGGGTTACTCCCGTCACGCAGACGCGTTAATGGAGCGGTAAATGAAAATTCTGGTCACCGGCGCAAGCGGCTTCATCGGCGGACGCTTTGCGCGTTTCGCCCTTGAACAGGGCATGAGCGTGCGGATCAATGGCCGTCGTGCCGATGCTGTCGAGCATCTGGTCAGGCGCGGCGCCGAGTTCATTCAGGGCGACCTCGCCGACCCGTATCTGGTGCGAGCGCTGTGCGATGACGTCGAAGCCGTGGTGCATTGTGCCGGCTCCGTCGGCGTGTGGGGGCGTCGTCAGGATTTTGTGCAGGGCAACGTGCAGCTCACCGAGAACATTGTCGAGGGCTGCCTGAAACAAAGAGTACGCAGGCTGGTCCACCTGTCATCGCCGTCGATCTATTTCAATGGTCACTCGCGCCGCGATATCACCGAAGACCAGGTGCCCAAGCGCTTCCACAACCACTACGCGGCCAGCAAATACCTGGCCGAGCAAAAGGTCTTTGGCGCCGAAGAGTTCGGCCTGGAAGTGATTGCCCTGCGGCCGCGCTTTGTCACCGGTGCAGGTGACAACAGTATTTTTCCGCGCCTCCTGCACATGCAGCGCAAGAAGCGTCTGTCGATTGTCGGCAATGGCCTGAATATGGTCGATTTCACCAGCATGCAGAATCTCAATGAAGCGTTGTTGAGCAGCTTGCTGGCAACCGGGTCTGCGCTGGGCAAGGCGTACAACATCAGCAATGGCACGCCGGTCCCGTTGTGGGATGCGATCAATTATGTGATGCGGCAGATGCAGTTGCCGCAGGTTACCCGCTATCGTGCATACGGGCTGGCCTACGGTGCGGCGGCGATCAACGAAGCGGCCTGCATGCTATGGCCAGGCCGACCTGAACCTACGCTGTCCAGACTGGGCATGCAGGTCATGAACAAGGACTTCACGCTTGATATCAGCCGTGCAAGGCATTATCTGGACTATCAGCCGCAGGTCAGCCTGTGGACGGCACTGGATGAATTCTGCGGCTGGTGGCGGGTACAGAACGGGATGTGAATGCAGTAGTGGCACAGTGAGATTGGTCACGGTGCTGTTGTTATACTGCCCGACTTTGGTTTCAACAGCTTCCTGAAGGGTTATCCATGCGCAACGATCCATACGATGACGTCGATGACGTTCCCCACCTCAGCGCCAAAGACGACGATGACGATTTCGTCGTGGGCAGTGAAGCGCGTGATCGCACCACGGTCTATTCGCGCACCACGCCAGTGGTCAAGGTCAAGGGACCGAGCACCGGGCCACTCTGGGCATTGGTTGGCGCGCTGTTCATTGCGTTTTGCGGCCTGGGCTGGTGGAGCTTTCAGCAGGTGTCCCTGATGGAGCAACAACTGGTGGCGACGCAGGAAAGCTTTGCGCGCATCAGCGAAGAAGCGGCGGGGCGTTTGCAGGATATCTCCGGCAAGGTCGTGGCCACCGAATCGCTGTCCAGCGACGGCGAAGCCCTCAAGCAGCGCATCAAGTTGCTCGAAGCGCAACTGGAAGATCAGGACAAGCAGCGTGAAGGCGTTGAAGGTCAGCAGGGCAGCCTCGACAAGCGCCTGGAGCAGATGGCCGCGCAAACGGCGCAACAGCAAACCGAAAACGCGCAGACGCAGGAACAATTGAAAAGCGTTGTCGCTGAACTGGCTGCGCTGAAAACCGCGCTGCCTGACCTGAAAACCGCTCAGGCTGAGCAGGGCAAGCTGGATGCGCAGATCAAAAGCGTGGCAGCCGATGTCGCCACGTTGAAAAAGCAGGGCAATCCGTCTGCCGCTGTCGAACGCCTGGAGCAGGACCTGATGGTTCTGAAAAGCCAGCAGGAAAACCGCCCGGCGCCGTCAGCAGAAACCAATACCGCCGAGTTCGACGCGTTTCGTGCTCAAGTCACTCGTAACATCAATACCCTGACCAGCCAGATCCAGAATCTGTCGCAACAGCTCAACGCACGTCGTTAAAACCGGGCCTTGCCTGCTGCTATTCATAGCGGCAGGCAGGTGGCCCGGTTTTTTTTTGCACTCGTTAAATAGTTATATGCCTGCCAATTGAGGGAAGGCATACGCTTGCCTGGCAGTTAAATAAATTGAGTTTCAATAATGAATGGAATCAAGGATATGCGCCCCAATACGTCGGAAGAAACCATCGAAAGAGATGACATCGTTGCTGAAGAACTTCAGGCCATGCATCCAGAGTATCTGGTATCAAACAAACCAAAAGTAGCCGTCAAGCCTCCGGTCAAGGTGACAAATCCAGTCAAACCGCCGGTGAAACCCCCGGTCAAGACAACGGACCCGGTCAAGCCGCCCGTCAAGCCCCCGGTCAAGACAACGGATCCGGTCAAGCCGCCCGTCAAACCGCCGGTCAAGACAACGGACCCGGTCAAGCCGCCGGTCAAACCGCAGGTCAAGCCCTCTACCAGTGAGCCGGTACCGCAGACGGTGCCCCCGATGCCTGCGGCACCCTCGCGTCTGGACAAACTACTGGCGGTCGTCAACACCACAACGGGCGTCCTGCAACTGGTCCAGCCGCCCAACAGCGTGACCAACCCGGACGGCACGGTCAGCTATCCAAACGGCAGCGTCGAGTCTGCAGATGGTCAATCCGTCACCCATCCTGACGGAGCCGTGCAGAACCTGGACGGCACGACTGTACATGCTGACGGCTCGATAGAGCACCCCAATGGTGATGTCCAGCACAAGGACGGAACCTGGGTTTTTGCAGATGGGTCGGTCAATTACCCGGACGGCCGCTGGAAAATGGTGGATGGTACGATCACTGATGCCGAAGGCAACGTGTTAGGTACGGTCAAGCCTGACGCTGCACCGTAACGGTTACCGTTTCATGGGTGATAAAAAAACCCTGGCTCTTGCGAGTCAGGGTTTTTTACTTTGCTGTGATGTCTTACAGGCGCGGGTAGTCGATGTAACCGACCGGCCCTTTGGCGTAGAACGTTTCGGGATGAGCTTCATTTAGAGGCGCATCACTGGCCAGCCGCTCAGGCAGGTCCGGGTTGGCGATGTACGGCACACCGAACGCGATTGCGTCGGCCTTGCCTTCTGCCAGCCAGGCATTGGCGCTGTCTTTGGTGAACTTCTCGTTGGCGATATAAACGCCGCCGAAGTCTTTCTTCAACTGCGGGCCAAGGCTGTCTTCGGCGTCACGCTCACGCGCACAAATGAACGCGATACCGCGCTTGCCGAGTTCCCTGGCCACGTAGCTGAAGGTTTCAGCCCGGTTTTCATCACTCATGTCATGCATGTCGGCGCGCGGCGACAGGTGCACACCTACGCGGCCAGCGCCCCACACGTCAATGACTGCATCGGTCACTTCCAGCAACAGGCGGGCACGGTTTTCTACCGAACCACCGTACTCGTCAGTGCGCTGGTTGCTGCCGCTCAGCAGGAACTGCTCCAGCAGGTAGCCATTGGCACCATGGACTTCCACGCCGTCGAAGCCGGCTGCCTTGGCGTTTTCCGCGCCGACCCGGTAGGCCTCGATGATGTCGCCGATTTCCGCCAGCTCCAGCGCGCGTGGCACTGGCAGTGGTGTGATCGGGCGCATCAGGCTCACATGCCCTTCAGCCGCAATGGCGCTTGGCGCGACCGGGGTTTCGCCGTTCAGGTACGAAGGGTGGGAAATGCGCCCTACGTGCCACAACTGCAGCGCGATGCGGCCACCGGCGTTATGCACCGCCTTGGTGATGTTGCTCCAGCCACGCACCTGATCATTGGACCAGATGCCAGGGGTGTCCGGGTAGCCCACGCCCATCGGCGTGACCGAGGTAGCTTCAGTCAGGATCAGGCCTGCCGAAGCGCGCTGTACGTAATACTCGGACATCAGTGCGTTGGGCACGCGACCTTCATCGGCGCGGCAGCGTGTCAGCGGCGCCATGATGATACGGTTTGGCAGTTGCAGATCGCCAAGGGTGATCGGGTCAAAGATAGTCGTCATGTATCGAATCCTCGTAATTGATCAATGCGTAGCGTGTGCCAGATCCGGGTTGCCGGTCTGACGGAAAGTAATCAGGGTGATCAGCAGCGCGAGCACTGCCAGTACGGCTGCCGCCAGCGGCACGCTGGTCAGGCCCAGGCCGTGAGCGATAACGCTGCCGCCGACCCAGGCGCCCAGCGCGTTGCCGACGTTGAAGGCGCCGATGTTCAAGGTCGAAACCAGATTGGGTGCCGCTTTGCCGAAGGTCACCACGTTGATCTGCAACGCCGGGACCGCAGCGAAGGCCGCGACCGCCCAGAGGAACAGGGTGATTTCAGTCGGGATCAGCGACGCGCTGGTCCAGCTGAAGACGGTGGAAATCACGGCCATCGAAACGAACACGGCAATCAGCGTGGACGACAGGCGGCGGTCGGCCATCTTGCCGCCGAGCACGTTACCGGCGGTCAGGCCAAGGCCGATCAGCAGCAAGGTCCAGGTCACGCCGTTGGGCGACACGCCAGTCACTTCGCCGAGCAGCGGGGCGATGTAGGTGAACAGGGTGAACATGGAGGCTGAAAACAGCGCAGTCATGCTCAGCGACAGCCAGATACCGGCACCTCGCAAGGCGCCCAGTTCGGCGCGCATGTCGAGCTTTTCTTCATTGCGATTGGTCGGCAGGAAGCGGATCAGGCCGATCAGCGCAATCACGCCGATGACGGTCACTGCCCAGAACGTCGAACGCCAGCCTGCGTATTGACCCAATGCGGTGCCCAGCGGCACACCCAGCACGTTGGCCAGGGTCAGACCGGTGAACATCAAGGCCACAGCGGATGCACGACGGTTGGCCGGCACCAAGCCTGCGGCAACCACCGAGCCGATACCGAAGAACGCGCCGTGGCACAGCGCCGTCACCACTCGGGCGAACATCAGCACGTTGTAGTCACTGGCCAGCGCACACAGCAGGTTGCCGATGATGAAAATCCCCATCAACGTAACCAGCGCAGCCTTGCGTGGCAGCTTTGCGGTGGCCATGGCCATGAACGGTGCGCCGACGGCGACGCCGAGGGCGTAGCCGGTTACCAGCCAGCCAGCGCCAGGGATCGATACACCGAGGTCGGCGGCGACGTCGGGCAGCAGGCCCATAATGACGAATTCAGTGGTGCCGATGGCGAAGGCGCTCAGGGCCAGAATGAGTAACGAAAGGGGCACGGGGCACCTCCAGAAATAAAGGTGAAAAAATCAGGTCGGGTTGTTCAGCTCTTCAAGCAGTGCCTGCACGAATGCCTGGATGACTGCTTCGTTGCGTCTGAAGAAATGCCATTGGCCGACCTTCTTGCTGCTGATCAGCCCGGCGCGTTGCAGCGTTGCGAGGTGAGCTGACACAGTGGATTGGGACAACCCTGCGCGCTGATCGATCTGTCCGGCGCAGACGCCATGTTCGATAGAGTGTTCCTGGGCCGGAAAACTCGCACGCGGGTCCTTTAGCCAGGTCAGGATTTCTCGGCGGACCGGGTGGGCCAGAGCTTTTATTATGTCGTCGAGGTCAATCGGCATGTCGTTCTCACAGGCGTATAGCGATATATCGCGATGGGGCGAACTTTATATCTGTATTTCGCGATATACAAATATGATTTCGTGCTGAGTAACGACCAAATCGGAATATCGGGTTATATCGATATATGGACCGGAACCCCATAAGCGGCGTAGGCTTGTGGTCATGAACTATCTGGCACATCTTCATCTTGGCGGGCATCGACCTGCCCAATTACTCGGCAGCCTGTACGGCGATTTCGTCAAAGGGCCACTGCCGGGGCGTTTTCCTGTCGAGCTGGAAGCGGCGATTCGCCTGCATCGCAGCATCGATGCGTTTACGGATGCTCATCCGCTGATCAGGTCGTCCATTGCCCGTTTTCCGGCGCAACGCCGCCGTTATGCGGGCATCATGCTCGACGTGTTTTTTGATCACTGCCTGGCGCGTGACTGGCCTGTATATGCCGATCTGCCGCTAGACGTGTTCACCCGCAAGGTCTATGGCACGCTGGCCGCCGAGCCGCAGCTGCCCGAGCGTCTGGCGCTGATCGCACCGCGTATGGCGGCGCAGGACTGGCTGGGTTCCTATCGGGATTTCGAGGTGCTGGAGCAGGTGCTGCGGGGTATCTCCAGCCGCCTGTCACGACCTGAAGGGCTGGCAGGCGGCATGCAGGAATTGCAGGCGCTTTACCAGCCCTTGAGCGAGGACTTCGCCGAGTTTTATCCGCAGTTGCAGGATTTCGCTCAGGCCGCTCTGGCCGGGCGCGAGACCACTTCATTCGGCTGAGCAGGCTCGCCGATCACCGGTTCACCAAACAATGCCGTTTGCACAGCCTGCTGAGCCTTGAAGGCCAGGGCCGCACGTTCCTGATCCGCAGTCGGGATCGGCGTCAGCAGGTGAATATGCACGTCGCTCTGCTCGTTGGCGAACAGTCGACGCAAATGCGACAGCAAGTCGTCGTCGCCAATGAACGGGGCTATCGGGTCCGGCTTGCCGTCACGTGAATAGCCAATGGCGACCGGCTGGATCGGCACACCTGCTTCAATGGCGCTGGACAGCAAACGACCGTGAAACGTGCGCAGGCTCTTGCCGTCGGTGGTGGTGCCTTCCGGAAAGATCAGCAGCGCGTTGCCTTGTTGCAGGTGATTGCACATCTGCTTCTGGATCAGACGACTGTCGCCCGAGCCACGTCGAATGAACAGCGTACCGGCCTTCAGTGCCAGCCAGCCGGCCACCGGCCAGGTGCGCACTTCGGCCTTGGACAGAAACGACAGCGGCGCGAGCATGCCCAGCAGTGCGATGTCGGTCCAGGACACATGGTTGCTGACCCACAGCATCGGCTGGGTCGGCAGTTGACCTGTCACGGTGACGCGAAATGGCAGGGCGTTGCTCAGGCGTGCCATGAACCAGCGGCTCCAGCGCTGCCTGCGCTCCATCGAACTGCCGAACTTGATACGCTCCAGAATCGCGAAGGCTCCGGCAATCATGAGGCCGAGCGCCACGACCATCAGCACCCTGACCACGCGGGCATAGCCGCGCATCCGGCTCATCACACGGCCGCCTTGAAGTGGCGCGCGTAGCGTGGGCACAGGTCGTCGCGCTTGAGCAGAATGAACACGTCGGCAACCTGGAAATCTTCGTCCCAGCACGGTTCGCCACAGATCTTGGCCCCCAGACGCATGTAGGCCTTGAGCAGCGGTGGCATTTCGCAGATCACGTTGCTCGGGATGTCGAGGGTCGGCAGCGGATTCTTCGGCTCGGCGCGCAGGTGCTCGTTGCACAGGTAGCGTTCGCGCAGACGCTGCATGATCGCGTGGGCCTGAATGCCGCCGTCCTGCATCGGAATACTCGCGCAACCCATCAGGTAGCTGTAGCCGCCTTCATTGAGCACTTCGGCCAGCTCGCTCCACAACACGGCAATGGTGCCGCCGTTGCGGTAGGCCGGGTCGACACAGGTGCGACCCAGTTCCAGAATCGGACCTTGCAGATGAGCCAGGCCGTGCAGGCTGAATTCTTCTTCACTGTAAAAGCTGCCCAGTGTGCTGGCGGCTTTATGGTCGAGCAGCCGGGTGGTGGCCACCAGACGCCCGGTGTTCAAGTCGCGAACCCCGATGTGCGAGCAGTGGATATCATAGTCATCGATATCCAGACCGTGTTCAGCGCCGTTGAGGCGGGCGTTGAATTCTTCGCTGAACACACTGAAACGCAACGCCTGTGCTTCCTGCAAGGCGCGCGCTCCAATCAGGCGTTCGGCCTGAAGACGACGTTCAGAAGTGTTGTCACGAATGCGGGCGATCTGGGTCATACGAATCTCCATGAGCCAGCCTTGCAGATTGGCTGGTTGACTGATTTGTCCAGGCGCTTTGCCGTAGTTGCAGGCTAGGGAGATGGCGTGTCATGCCTGTGAAGCTTTGGTGATGGTTGTGTGACGGAGACTTTGAAGCCTCTTCGTGACCATGCTCATTCGCCCCGGTCACGGATTCGGGGAGTAACTATCGTGCCGACGCTCTGCGTCGATACGCTGTTCTGGACGCACTGCGTCCGCTCTTGAAGGGGAGGGGCAATCCGGCGTGTTGGCTGGCTGTCATGAAGCCCTGCTAATGTGCGCGGATAACCCTTTCGAGACTTAGCCATGCCTCGTCGATTCATCCATCTGTGTCTGCTTTTGATTTTGGGCATCAGCACGCAAAACGCGGTTGCCCAGACCTGGCCAGCCGAGCAGTGGCCCTCCCGCTCAGTGCCGCGATCCCCGGCCATTGAAGAGCTCGAAACCTACGCCTTCCCACCCAGGGACGAAGAAACCCGCAAAGGCATTCGCACCGATGCGCTGCTGGTCATCCGTGACGGCGAAGTGGTTTACGAGCGTTATGCCGGCGTGACCAATGCCCAGACCCCGCACCTGACCTGGTCGATCAGCAAAAGCATCATGGCGACGGTGCTCGGCGTTGCGTTTGCAGAAGGGCGCTTTCAATTGAATGATCCGGTCGCCAGGTTCTACGCGCCGTTCCAGGCGCATCCCGATATCACTCTCAAGGACCTCATGCACTGGGCGTCCGGCCTGGACTGGCAGGAGGACTACGAATACGCACCGCTCAACTCTTCCGTGGTCGCCATGCTCTACACCCGCGGGCGTGACGACATGGCGCGCTTCACCGCCGACCACGCCGCAGCCAGGCCGGCAGGCAAGGCGTACCTGTATTCCAGTGGCGACAGCACCGTGCTGGCCGCCGCGTTGAAAACCATGGTCGGGCAACAGGCTTATGCGGATTACCCATGGACTGCGTTGTTCGACCCGCTCGGTATTCGTGGTGCCGTCTGGGAAACCGACGGCAGTGGCACCTTCGTGGGCTCGTCCTATGCCTACCTGACGGCGCGCGACCTGGCACGCATCGGCCTGTTGATGCAGCGTGGTGGGCAATGGCAAGGTCGGCAGTTGCTCAATCAGGAGTGGATGAACTTTGTGCTGACGCCTTTTGCCGGCGAGCAAGTAGACGCCACTGTCGAAGTGCCGGGCGGCCAGTGGTGGCTTAATCGCACAGCTGATGGAGGCAAAGGGCCGTGGCCTGACGCGCCGGCCAATACCTTCGCCGCGCTGGGCCATTGGGGGCAGGCGCTGTACGTGATCCCCGACGAAAAACTGGTGATCGTGCGCTACGCCGATGATCGCGATGGCACGTACAACCACAATCAGATGCTCAAGCTGACACAAGCGGCATTCGGTAAGGAGGGTGGCCAATGAGCAGCCGTCGAATGTTCATCCTGCGTCGCCCGTTCAGCAGCCTGCTGTTGCTGATCATTGCTGCGCTCGCGGTACTCGCCTGGCAGTATCGCGTTAATTTGCAGGCATTCCCGACCATCATCAGCGCCTATACCGCCAAGGAATACTGCTCGTGCCGGTATGTGATGAACAATCCCGAGGCGTACTGCCGAGGCTACGTCAAACAGTACGTGCCCAGCACCCTGACAGACGACGAAGGGCAGAAACGGGTGATCGCCAGCGGCTTGGGGCGAACCAGCAGTGCAGCGTGGCAAGGCGAGCGGCAAGGCTGTCGTCTGTTGCCGCCCGGCTCATGAAACGTTTGGGCGAACATAGCGGTATGCCGGAGGTCTGACAGGCGGTAAGGTGGCCCTCAAATGCTCGTCTGGAGTCTGCATGCTCAACACAATTCGTCTGCTGCTGGTCATGCTGGCCGCAGTGGCGTTACCTGCCCATGCCAACTGGTATCTGGACAACGAGTCGTCACGGCTCTCCTTCACGTCAACCAAGGATTCCGACATCGCCGAAGTGCAGCGCTTTCTGGTGTTGCACGGCAAGGTGGGCAACAAAGGGCTGGCTGAGGTCGAGATCGAGATGGATTCGGTCAGCACTGGCATTCCGTTGCGCGACGAACGCCTTCGTGAACAGGTGTTTCAGGTTCGAGCATTTCCCTCTGCGCAGATCAACGCGCAACTGAACATGCGTCCGATCAATGATCTGGCCCCCGGCGCGCAACTGGAGCTGCGCCTTCCGCTGTCCGTGAGCCTGCGGGGCAAGACCCATAGCTACAACGCCGAGTTGCTGGTCACGCGCCTCGACGATCGTCGCTTTCAAGTGGTGACGCTGGAGCCGCTGGTGGTTCATGCACAGGATTTCGACCTGGTGCCAGACTTCACCGCCTTGCGCAAGACCGCAGGATTGTCCGCGGTCAGCCTGTCGGTGCCCGTGGGTGCTGTCCTGATTTTCACGGCGCGCTGACATGAACGGTGCGATTTTTCCATGGCGTGAAAGCAATCGTTTCCAACTATTGATCGACGGCCCGGCGTTCTTCCCGCGCATGATCGCGGCGATAGATCGGGCCGAACAGCAGGTTGATCTGGAGTTGTATCTTGTGGAAGCCGGGGCCTGCGCCGATGCCATCGTGCGGGCGCTTGTGGAGGCGGGACGGCGCGGCGTGATGGTGCGTTGCCTGTTCGATGACTTCGGCTCGCAAGCATTCAATGCCGGGCTGCGCCAACAACTGACGGATGCCGGGGTCATCCTGCGCTTCTATAACCCGATTCACTGGCGGCGCGGCGTGCGCAACCTGTACCGTGATCACCGCAAGATCCTGGTAGTGGACAAATCCCTGGCCGTGGTCGGCGGCACCGGTGTGACCGATGAATTCTGGGAACCGGACAAAGACGTCAGCCAGTGGCACGAGGTCATGGTGGAAATCAGCGGGCCGCTGGTTCTGGACTGGCAGGCACTGTTCGACCGGCAGTTTCACGCCAATGCCCGACGTTTTGCCTGGCGCCCGAAGCAGAACTTTGGTCTGACGCAGTTGCCGAAAATGCCGGAATCCGGCGAGGGACTGGGCCGTGTAGCGTATGCCGACTCCCGCCAGCACCGCGACATTCTGCAATCGCTGGTGCGTGCCTTGCACGGTGGCCAGAAGCGTATCTGGCTCGCCACGCCGTATTTCCTGCCCACCTGGAAAGTCCGCCGCGCGCTGCGCAGTGCCGCGGCGCGTGGCGTCGACGTGCGTTTGCTGCTGACCGGCCCACGCACCGATCACCCGTCCGTGCGCTACGCCGGTCACCGCTATTACCCGCGTCTGCTGCGTGCAGGTGTCAAAGTCTTCGAATATCAGCCGTGTTTCCTGCACCTGAAAATGGTCCTGATCGATGACTGGGTGAGTATCGGCTCGTGCAACTTCGACCACTGGAACCTGCACTTCAACCTGGAAGCCAACCTCGAAGCCCTCGACCCGGGCCTGACCCGGGACGTGGTTGCCAGCTTCGAAAAAGACTTCGCCCTGAGCGCCGAAACCACACTGGAAGACTGGAAAGCCAGACCATTGTGGAGGCGGGTCAAACAGCGCTTGTGGGGCTGGATTGACCGGCTGGTGGTGAACATGCTGGATCAGCGTAACTAAGCGCTACGGAACAGAGTTACGGAGCATGGCAAAACTCGACGCGCTGCTTTTGCGAAGCCGTTGCGGAGGTGCAGTCAATGGCAGAGGCGGTGGCGTATCTTCGGTATCAGCGAAGGTGTGCTGCAATCCTTGACTCAAAACGGGTGGCTTTGAGGTGGGCAAGGGGGGCGCTGTGCCTTGACTCGCAACTGGCTCATGCTCGTTTGACTGCATTGCAGACGTCTTTTCGGGTTCAACGTGAATATGAATGTCCAGTTGATTGCCTTTGAAAACTTTGTCCACTCGTATGGCTGCTAATCCAAAATCTTCCAGGATTCGTTTAGTGGTTTTGCCGTTAAGCGTTTCCGAGAAAAAAACCTCCTTGAAGTCTGGCGCGGCGCTGTCATGGCGACTCAATGTCCGCAGTGTTTCCTCGTTCGAAATATTTTCCCTGATTATCCGGCTTGGAAGTTGGCCGAAAAACCCGTGGTGCTCGGCAACCTTCGTGTATTGCATAACAGCAACCTCATTGGCGTAGTACACGCGCTGGCCGTCTGAACGGTTGTAATTCATGTGAAAGGTCCATTCGTCGGGCGTGTAGGTGTTCACAAACTCGCTGGCTTTTGAGCCCGGTCGCGCTTGTCTGGAACCTATGGAGTAGTCTCCAAATCCAGGTATTCCCATCTTGTGACGTAGGTTGCTTTCAATAAATCGGTAGTGGTCGGACGACTTTTCTCTCGCCTGCTCAAGGCGTTCTTCCAGTCCGGTTACGTTGTAAGACACGAGCCCGGAATGGTCATTTTTTGACAGAGGGTTATTTCTCACGAACGTAAAAGGGTTGAGTCCATCTACATCTCCCGCCGGGTCCGGATTGATCCACCGCTGCAACCACGGCGCGTAATACCTGAATCCGTAATAATAAAGCCCGCTGGCATCACGTTCCTTGCCCGAATAGCGCACCGTCTTGTACTTCGCTTCCACGGCACTGCGCGCCGCCCACCAGGAAGTGCCGCCGAACGGGTAATAACTTTCCTGACTGATCAGGCCGCCTTGCTGATCCAGTTCCAGCGTGCTCGACCCGAGGTGATCACTCAGGCTGTAACGCACCTGATCGTTGGCGATGGCGTCGGGTTTGCCAGCTTGCCAATGCAGCACGCGGACACTGCTGCGCCCCGCCTGAGCGGTGATGACATGAAGGATTTCGCCATCGGCCGTCGTACGAATTTCCAACCCCGGCAGGTAGCGCACTTCGTTAATCAGCGTGCGACCTGATGCCTGTGCAGTACTGATCTTGCGGCAGCGCTGGCCCTGGCCGTCGTAGACATAGCGCTCTTCATCATTAGGCCCGTCTTCACGTTGCACAGTGGTGATGCGCTGCAACTGATTGCGCACATCCCAGCCCATAACCTGGCCGCGCAACAGCTGCAGCAGGTTGCCGTTGGCATCGAAACTCGTGGCGAAATCCACTTCACCGTCATCGTCGGGCAGGCTGCGATTATTGTCCGGGGCGACGTGCATGTTGCGGGTGAAGTTGTGCGCGCCTTCATGGCGCATTTGCAGCAGATTGCCCGCAGTGTCGTAGCTGTAACTCTGGGTGTAATTGCTGACCTGGCACGGGTCAACCGTCGGCAGAGGTTGCAAACCGGGGAGCGCAGGGCCATGGCTGGCGCCGTTTCTGACTTCACGGCCGCTGGCTTCGATCAATTGATACAGCGTGTCGTACTCGAAGCGACTGATCGGTTCGATAAGCTGGTTGTCGCAATACTGGTCTGGCTGAGACGCATCGCTAACCAGCAGGACATTGCCCACCGGGTCATAGTCGTAATCAAGCTTTTGCAACAACGTGCCTTCCGCAGATACCGCGCCAAGTTCAGCCAGTCGACCGTGCTGCTGATCATAGGTGTAACGGCTGACCACGCCGTTTCCGGCCGTCTCCTGCTCCACCTGATTGAAGGCGTTGTAATGAATGTCACCGACCAGCGTCTGCGGCGTTGAGGCACCGGCCAATGTCAGTGACGCAGCTTTCAACTGCCCGGCGACAGTCATGCCAAATGCCTGGGTATTGGCCATGGCATCGGTCTGCGCAAGCGCTTCGCCCAGCGCATTGAAACCCCAGCGAGTTTGCAGGCCCGCAGGCTCAAGCAAGGCATCGCGTTCGGCTTCGACCAGCGGCCAGTCCGGTGTTACTGATACTCGTAAGAAATATCTATGGTGATTGAGTACTTTGCCGCTCAGGCCATGGTCCGGGTACAGGCTTGTACCGGCGGTGTCGTCATGGCGCGATAGCCGACCGCATAAGTTATGGCTGGCTGAATCAGGTCCGCCATAGGCAAAACGCTCAACGACCTGATGCTGCTCGGTAACCGAAACAGGGCGCAGCAACTGATCGTACTCAAAATGACGCTGATTGGCGTTACTGTCCCAGCCACTGACTGGCTGACTCCCTTCGCCAAAAAGCATCAAGCGCCAGTTGGCGTCCACACTGTCGGTCAGTATCGGCTGCCCCGAAAGGCTGTAAGTTGTTGTCAGGTTTGGCGCATCCAGTCGTGGATCTCTTTGCGTGCTCACATGGCCCGCAGCGTTGTAAGTCTTCCGGGTAATACGGCGCTCCACCGCTTGCTGCGCCTCGCTTCGCCAATAAGCGATATTGCCGATTGCCAGTCCTCTTGGGTCAACGGTTCTTACATCAGGTGTGTGCTGGTGCAAGAGACTGTTCATGATGCTCTCCAGTAAGACTGAAACGCCGACTGTTATGGCGGCGCACCCGACAACGAGCAGGGTCTGGATCGACCGTCTGGTCACTGTTGAAATTGTTGAGTAAGCCCATCCTTGACATCAGGGTTGGGTAAGATGTTTTTTATAATTTTTGTGTAGTCCGTACGCAGATAAAATTTGACTATCAGCATTGTCTGAAGACATTTCGGCGACGATAGAAGGATTCCTGTTAAACTCTAGAATTGCAGTATCCAAGTCTGGAATTATTTTGTTATCGGGGTGGATGTGCTCTACCTGCTCTTTGAAGTCTTCAGCCAGGCCCTCAAAAGTTGAAAAATAACTACGGCTTAAGCCGCCGCCTGTGATGACTTCTGCAACAGCCTGATAATTGTCCAGTTCCAAAGTATTTCCACCACCCACCAATTTTGAAACAGCGCTTTCAAAAATA
Source organism: Pseudomonas syringae (assembly GCF_023278085.1). Lineage (NCBI taxonomy): Bacteria > Pseudomonadati > Pseudomonadota > Gammaproteobacteria > Pseudomonadales > Pseudomonadaceae > Pseudomonas > Pseudomonas syringae. Next base: position 991,077 of record NZ_CP066265.1, read on the forward strand.
TAAAAGTAATCTTCTGATTCTGGGCCTGTACCTGAAAATCCGTTTACACTTTTTAAATGGGATATTTCATGCCCAAGCGTGATGGCCAGTTGTTTTTTCTCCATCTGGTTAGTATTGACTGCTATTCGGCCCAAGGGGTCTTCACGAAAAATATAAGCGGCTTCCTGGTTGTTAGAAGCTGTGATGCCTATGAATTTATCACTGCCGAGTCCGGTCTTGTAGTCAGAGACTAGTGAATGACTCTGTGCCCAAGACTTTACAATGTGCGTTTTCATATTCTTGTGTTCATAACCATAAAAGCTGCGCATGATGCGGGTGGTTTTGCTCGGGTACTGATTAATCATGGATAAAGCGTTTTGATAAATGTTGTGGGTTTCTTCCAAAGCATCTGTTAGCTTTCCTCTGAGCTCTTCAGGAAATTCAGACAGCCCGCGAAACAAAATAGTGTCGCCTTTAGAGTGAATGGCATTTTCAATAAAGTCACCCGTGCCCTCATATACTCTACCGTCTAAGTCATTATGGGTGATTGGCATATTGCCGACGAATATAAAAAGATTTAGCCCATTGATCGGTCCTGCCGGGTCCGGACTGATCCACCTGTAAAACCACGACGCGTAATACCTGAAGCCGTAATAGGAAAGCCCGCTGGCATCACGCTCCTTGCCTGAATAGCGCACGGTTTTGTACTTCGCTTCTACTGCACTGCGCGCCGCCCACCAGGCTGTACCGCCGAACGGGTAATAACTTTCCTGACTGATCAGGCCGCCTTGCTGATCCAGTTCCAGCGTGCTCGACCCGAGGTGATCACTCAGGCTGTAACGCACCTGATCGTTCGCAATAGCGCCTGGCTTTCCGGCGTCCCAATGCAGCACGCGGACACTGCTGCGCCCCGCCTGAGCGGTGATGACATGAAGGATTTCGCCATCGGCCGTCGTACGAATTTCCAACCCCGGCAGGTAGCGCACTTCGTTAATCAGCGTGCGACCTGATGCCTGTGCAGTACTGATCTTGCGGCAGCGCTGGCCCTGGCCGTCGTAGACATAGCGCTCTTCATCATTAGGCCCGTCTTCACGTTGCACAGTGGTGATGCGCTGCAACTGATTGCGCACATCCCAGCCCATAACCTGGCCGCGCAACAGCTGCAGCAGGTTGCCGTTGGCATCGAAACTCGTGGCGAAATCCACTTCACCGTCATCGTCGGGCAGGCTGCGATTATTGTCCGGGGCGACGTGCATGTTGCGGGTGAAGTTGTGCGCGCCTTCATGGCGCATTTGCAGCAGATTGCCCGCAGTGTCGTAGCTGTAACTCTGGGTGTAATTGCTGACCTGACAAGGATCGAGCGTCGGAATAGGTTGCAGACCCGGCAACGCAGGGCCATGGCTGGCACTGTTTCTGACTTCACGGCCACTGGCTTCAATCAGTTGATACAGCGTGTCGTAAGCGAAGCGACTGATCGGTTCGATAAGCTGGTTGTCGCAATAGCGGTCTGCCTGGGACGTATCGCTAACCAGCAGGACGTTGCCTACCGGGTCATGGTCGTAATCGAGTTTTTGCAGCACCGTGCCATCCGCAGAGACCGCACTGAGCTCAGTCAGCCGACCGTCCTGCTGATCATAAGTGTAACGGCTGACCACGCCGTTTCCGGCCGTCTCCTGCTCGACCTGATTGAAGGCGTTGTAATGAATGTCACCGACCAGTGTCTGCGGCGGTGAGGCACCGGCCAATGTCAGTGACGCAGCTTTCAACTGCCCGGCGACAGTCATGCCAAATGCCTGGGTATTGGCCATGGCATCGGTCTGCGCAAGCGCTTCGCCCTGTGCGTTGAACGCCCAACGGGACTGTAGGCCGACGGGCTCCAACAGCGCATCGCGATCAGGCTCGGCTGGTGGCCAGTCCGGTCCTGCGCTGACGAGCATGAAATGTCGTGTTTCGCTGAGTACCGCGCCGAGCAGGCCGTAATCCGGCAGCAAGCGTGAGCCGGCCGTATCGTCATGGCGAATCAGTTGATTGCATTGGTTGTGCCCCGCTGCATCTGCTTGGCCATAGGTGAACCGTTCCGCACATCGATTTTGCTCGACGATGTTTGCCGTGCGCAGCAGCAGGTCGTACTCGAACTGCCGCTCGCTGCCGCGAGCGTCCCAGTCATTCAAGACCTGGCCAGCCTCGCCGAACAGCGCAACTCGCCAGCCGGCATCGACACTCTCTGTGGCCAGCGTGCTGCCGCCAAGGCTGTAGACAGTGCGCTGGTTGGGGCTGGTCAGACGTGGATCGGTGGCGGTGATCATCCTGCCTGCCGGATCGAAACGCTGGCGGGTGACTCGCGATACGGCAACCTCGGCGGTCTCGGTTCGATGCAGCAGGACCAGGCGTACGATCAGCCCACGAGCCTCGCACACCATCAGCTTTGGCGTGTGGGCATGCATCGCGCTAGTGACCATTTTCAGTCACCTTATTTGCTGCCAGCACTTCTTCGGCCGTATCGTTTTCGTCCTCACTGATGGTGTACCAGACTCGATAGGTCTGCCGACGCATCCATCCTTTGGCGGTAATGGTAATGGTCGGGCGGCCCAGCGGGTCGTAGAACTGCTTGTCGACGATGTTTTGCGTTCTTATCGACGCGTCATTTATGTAAACGTGACTGTTGGCGAAATACGGCCGGTAAACGCGGACCGCCAAGCCTTTATTGTTGTATTCCACCCGTTCGCTGACACGCCAGCGTGGCGATGCATGAACAATTTTCGGCTTACCGCCTTCGAGCTCGAGATTGCCCCCTTGATCGACTGAATAGGCGTTGCCGTCCTCGACCAGTTGGCGGGTTTGCAGCGCGCGCCCGAAGCCGTCCACGGATGTCATGCTGATGCGTATTTGTCTGTCCGGATCTTCCGGATAGCGGTCTGCCACCAGGGCTGCGGTTGCCAGGGGGATCTGAACCAGCCCCGTCGCCACATTGCCGTCGTAATAAAGTGCACTGGCTTGGCTACCCAGGGCGTTTTCAGGTCCCTGCACTGCCTCGCTGGCAGAAGCCCAGTAATGCCCTGTGCGATTGAGTGGAGGAAAGCCGACCTGCTCTCCCAGCTCCGTACCGTAAAAGCTGGTCGCGCATAATCTGCCGAAAGCGTCGTAATCAGCTTCCTGAGTGTTCTGATTAGGGTCGACGATTCGTCTTGGTTGCAACACCCGATAATCGTATTCGGCAGTGGTGACGCAGCCCGCCGGGTCAGTGATACGCGTTGTGAACAGGCTGTAGGCGTCGTACTCGACGAGGCTCCAGCCATGACTGCGGGTGGGCCTGAACGTGGTGGGACGAAAGAAATGTTCCGGCCCTGCATAGGTAACGAAGCCGCGCTTTATCGACCATAAATTCAGGTTGTCTGTCGGCAGAAAGCTCGGCATCTGCTCATAGCCGATCTCAACGAGCTTGTCGGCCAGGGTGGCGCTGTCCATGACTCGCTCGTAGGCGGTCAGTGCATGATTATCCAGTTCAGCCGTTTCAACAGCATCAGCCAGCGCTTCAAAGGTCGCTTCGCCATCGCCGCAACCGATGTAGCGTTGCACCGACAGACTGGTGAGCGTACGAGGCATTGTTGCGAATGGCCCGGACGGATCGGTGAACTGCTCGTAGCTGATCTGCGCAGGCGTCAATGCACTTGCCGGCGTGACCATGGCATTGCTGCGTGCGCGGTAAGGCAAGCCCAGACGCCAGCTCTGCGGAGTGTCCAGGTGGATAGCTTCGGCGCGCATTTCAGTCAGGTAAGAATGTTGTTGGGCTTCGTCGTGCGATGCTTCCCACCACTGTTGCTGGTGAGGATCCTCAAAGGGCGGGGCGTCTCCCGGCTGCTTGCGCCGCGCACAGTTGACGCTGACTGAGTGGAGCGGCGAGCCGTAACGGTCCCACGCCAGGCTCAGGCTGTGCTCGCACATTGGGTCTTCCAGCTCGTCGGCCTCGTAACGGTAGGTGATGACTTCCAGACTCAGTGGCAGCATTGACGCGTAGGGCCGATGCGCGCTCAGGGCTTGCAGTTGGCGCACCAGATAGCGACACGATTGGGTCGAATACAGCACGGTGGGTTTTTGACTGGCGTCTAGTCCGAAGACTTCGCTGCGCAGTACAGAGCCGCTCAGCGTCCGCGCCATTTCCTGTAAGGTCGCTTCATCCGGCTCGGTAATGGGCCGGTCGGTATTGGCCGTCGCGTCGAATTCGCACAAGACATACTCGCCCGGCATGCGCGCAGCGAGGTCGCTGCGGTCGTAATCGGTGCCAGGTCGGGCGGGGTAGCGTCCGGTGTGAAACCAGGTCTTGTTCAACACCGGGGCGGTCAAGTCTTCCTGAGACTGCAGCGGAGTTTCGGTGTCAGTCTGCAGGAGCAGGCCGAAACCACGAAACTCGCGTTCGCGCGGGTCATAGAAGCCTTGCCGGTAGCGAAACAGCTGAGTCAGCGTATTACCTGTCACCTCGTCTTTCATGGTTTGTCGGACCACCACATGCACCGGGAATGGTAATTCCGGCACTGCGATGTTGCCTGCGGCGCGCAGCTCGTTTTTCTCGTCCAGCCACTCCTGCGCCGAGCTGCGATAGCTCACTTGTCCGGACGCCCCGAGGTTATTGTTGGTGCTTTTCAACAGATACGGCTTAACCACAGTGCCTGCCCCGTCGGCTGCGTAGTAAAGGCTCCAGTGCCGGGGTTTCATGTGAGGTACGGTCAGCACCAGGCTGGAAAACCCGAGGCCCAGCAGGTCGGCTGCGCTGACCTGGCATAAACGGTCATAACGCACGCCCTCTGGCCAGGGCTGATCGAATGCCGCTGCCAGAGCATTCCCGCCCTCGTTCATGAAAACCTGAAAGCAATCGGTTTGCAGGTACAACAGGTCACTGGCACCCGAGCCATCCAGGTCGGCCAGCCGCACGCAGCTCGAATCGAAGGCTTCATACGTATAGGGCAGGCTGGCAAACAACTGCCCCTTGCCGAATCGGCCGCCACCCAGGTTCGGCCAGACGCGGATTTCGTTGTGCCGGATACGGATCAGGTGCTGTTGACCTGTGCCCAGCAGGTCGCTGAACGCCACGAGTTCAGTGGAACTGTCGCTGAGCAATGGCAGACGATCCTCGTCATGAGGGACGTCCACTGCTGCGGCGAATCCCTCGGCTCGACGGTTGGCATACAGGCGAACGCTGCGCGGGCCGATCAATGCCAGATCAGAAAGCCCGTCGCCGACCAGATCTGCCATTTGGCTTTGCGGGTGGAAAAACTCTGCCGGAAAAGCCGAGAACGTGGCGTAGTTCGACCAGCTTCGATCCGGGTTGAGCGTAAAGAACCCGGCCATCCCTGGCTGTGCGACTATCCAGTCCAGCCGCCCGTCGCCGGTCAGATCCGTGAGGGTCTGACGTACCGGCTTGGTCGAGTCGGCCGTCGGGATGCGCAGCAGTGGTTCGTAGGGCTGGTAGGCAACGGCATCCGCGCCGCCAGCGGTATCACGAATCGGTTCGCGATAAAGCCATGCCTTGTCGTCGCGATACAACACGCCGGGCAAGCCATCGCCATACAGATCCACCATTTGGTACTGCTGGCCGTCGCTCAGGTTCTGCAGAGCGTCAAACGGCGTGTAGATGTCGTTTTGACCATCGAACTCGGTGTACTGAAACTGCGTGACGGGGTGCTGGTCAAGCCGTTCATAGAGTGTGCCGTCCCATGCCTGGGCTTGTGCTTTAACCAATAGATTGTATTTGAGGTGCGTCTGAACATAGTCCAGCCACAGTCGCTGGATCAGCAGCGGCGCTTCTCCGAGTTCATCGGGAAAATGATGAAACATGAGTACCTGCCGACACAGCCGCAGGTTACCCAGCTCGAAGCCGTAGGCAAAACTTGAATGCGGATCGCTGCGCACTGGCCATGGTATCTGTTTTTCATACGTCGGCATGCTCGCCTGATCAGTGTTGCGTTCGCCGTAATCGAATAACAGTTCGAAGTGCCAGTGCAGATCGGCCAGTGAGCTTTCATTCCACAGATACAGCACCGGATGCGCCAGCGCATTGCCGTAGCGAACCCGGCTCAGGTAGCGCTGGGCGCTGAAGTCTCTTGAGTAATCCGCCGGCAGGCCCTGTCCGTCTTCAGGGCTGTATTGATAAAGGATGTGTTCGCCGATCGCATTCATGCTCTCTTCCAGCAACCATTCGGCCACATGGCTCGGCTCGTCAGGGTCGGCAATGCGCGACGAGAGGGTTTTGCCGTAGAGGTGCAGGCTGCCATCAGCGCCATGAATCAGCCAGAAGCCGGAATCGGCCGGGCTGATACGCCAGTGTTCAATGCGATCAAACGCCCCTTCGACCCTGGCGAAGTAGCGCAACACTTCATAGGTCGTGTCCAGGTCGTGGCCGTTGTAGCTGCCGACCTGCGTGGTAACGGCAGCGCCGTCGTCATTCAGCTCGGGTAACCAGACATCACCGCCGGGGCCGAGCATCAGGTCATCGCGGGTATAGCTCGGCACGCCTTTGTTGGCGCGGCGTGCCACACATGCGCGACTAAGGTTCCAGCCCAGCCCGAACAGGCCATTGCCGGAGGTACTCTGGTAGCCCAGCGACAACATTGGCGCATAGCCTCGCCCGGGACTGATCGGCAAGGCGATTTCCACTGAGGCCGCGCCACTGGTGCCCACCGCGCCCCAGCCCTTGCCAATGCTTTGAATCGCGCCGCCACCCTTGGGCAGGGACGGCGTGGCGACAGCCGGTTGACCGGATTGCGCTGATGTTTGTTGCGGAGCCTGTGCGTCCATGACTGATCCTTCCTTATCGTTAACGACTGCCTATGGCCATCAGCAACTGCGCATTAGCGCTGGAGTGCTGCACTTTCCCGTAAGCAGCGGTTGAGCTTGAAGTGGCCGGAACTTCAAGGCTGACGCGATAACTCAGTTCGCCTAACTTCGGTTTTTTACCTGCAAGCCCAAGGCTGATTTGTTGAAAGTGAACGTTGTAAGGGAACTGAGGCGGAAACTGTTTCTCGGACTCCAATTGATAAAGGCTCTTGCCTTTATTTGTCGGCACGGTGTCCACATACGCATTGATGGCTGTACTCAACACCTGATTGATGAAGTGCAGCGTAGGGATTGGCGTGAAGGTGCTTTGTTGATCGATCAACAGGTCTTTCAGATCGGGCCGTCGGTCGTCGAGGTTGATTCGGGCCGCTTCCTCTGCGCTGCCTTCAAGCTGCTGGGGTCGAGCGTTTTCATAGGCTAGCGCGGCATCGGCGTCACTGATGGGCGAGAGTTCACGAACAAACGCGGTTTTGGAGCGCCGTACGATATCGAACACGGAACGTATGTTCAGCGTTTTCAGTGCGCTGGAAAAAGATAACTTGCCACCTTTTCGTTCTGGTGTGGCCGCTTCTTTTTTAGCCAGATTGTTCAGCAGGGAAAAGGGTCGTTCCGTCATGTTCCGCACTCCATTGTTTACGGTTCGAGACTTGTCCGAAAGGTCGTCGATGTCTAGCTGTTATAAATGACAGTCACACAGATGCGTCAGAAATATATTCAGTGAAAACAGTTAGTTACTTTGTGGTGGCTGTTTATAACGGTTTGCGATAACCCAAGTCTTCATAATGAGTTTTGGTGTTTTCGCGTAACGCTTATGTGACGAGTGTGGTTGGCGTGCTATAGCTAATGTGACTGTTATAAAACTTTCAGGGACGAAAGCGATGAACTCGGTCTTGCACAACCACACACCATTACTCGATATTATCGACCCGCGCGCGCTGGCCGTGCGTAGCGTGCAGTTCTATCGAAATGTGGCAGGGCAGTCTGCTACAGCCTTGGTGACCCATCAGCGCCATGACTGGGCCGGGCGACCGGTTGTCTTTCGTGATCCACGTCTGTTCAGCCGCTCTGAAAACGAAGTCGATGCTCCTGCCAACCTGGTCGGGACGTCCTGTAGCGGTGACGGGTCGTCGAGCGTCTGGCTTATGGTGCAGCGGACGCTGCCGAGCATAATGGCTGCAATCAGCTCGTCCGTCATGACGACACGGCGGGCTCGCGCTTTCTGCCTGATTACGGGCTGCTTGGCTTGGCGCGGTGCGCGGCACTGAGAAGCTAATGCAGCAAGCCCGGCTTGTTGGCCGGGCTTGCTGACATTGCTGCTTACTGCACTTCCACCGCCAGACTGTCGCTGATCTTTTTCTGCCAGATCTGCGGGCCGGTGATATGGACGGATTCGCCGTTGCTGTCCACTGCGACGGTCACGGGCATGTCCTTGACCTCGAACTCGTAGATCGCTTCCATGCCCAGCTCGGCGAACGCCACGACGCGGGATTTCTTGATCGCCTGAGCCACCAGATAGGCAGCGCCACCGACGGCCATCAGGTACACAGCCTTGTGATCACGGATCGCTTCGATGGCGGTCGGGCCGCGTTCGGATTTGCCGATCATGCCCAGCAGGCCGGTCTGGTCGAGGATCTGACGGGTGAACTTGTCCATCCGCGTCGCCGTGGTCGGGCCTGCCGGGCCGACGACTTCTTCGCGTACCGGATCAACCGGGCCGACGTAGTAGATGAAGCGACCCTTGAGGTCCACCGGCAGGCTTTCGCCCCTGTTGAGCATTTCGACCATGCGCTTGTGCGCTGCGTCGCGGCCGGTGAGCATCTTGCCGTTGAGCAAAACGGTTTCGCCCGGCTTCCAGCTTTGTACTTCTTCCGGGGTCAGCGTATCGAGGTTGACGCGGCGGGCCGATGGGCCGGCTTCCCAGACGATTTCCGGGTAGGCGTCCAGCGATGGGGCCTCCAGCGACGCAGGGCCGCTGCCGTCGAGCACGAAGTGCGCGTGACGGGTGGCGGCGCAGTTGGGGATCATGCACACCGGCAGCGAAGCGGCGTGGGTCGGGTAATCCATGATCTTGACGTCGAGCACGGTGGTCAGACCGCCCAGGCCCTGAGCACCGATGCCCAACTGGTTGACCTTCTCGAACAGCTCCAGACGCATCTCTTCGATACGGCTCTGCGGGCCGCGGGCTTTCAGCTCATGAATGTCGATGGACTCCATCAACACTTCCTTGGCCATGACCGCGGCTTTTTCAGCCGTGCCGCCGATGCCGATACCGAGCATGCCGGGAGGGCACCAGCCGGCGCCCATGGTCGGTACGGTTTTCAGTACCCAGTCGACGATCGAGTCGGACGGGTTGAGCATCGCCATCTTCGATTTGTTTTCCGAGCCGCCGCCTTTCGCCGCGACGTCCACTTCCACGGTGTTACCCGGGACGATGGAGTAATGAATGACGGCCGGGGTGTTGTCCTTGGTGTTTTTGCGAGCGCCCGCCGGATCGGCGAGGATCGACGCGCGCAGCACGTTTTCAGGCAGGTTGTAGGCGCGACGCACGCCTTCGTTGATCATGTCGTCCAGGCCCATGGTGGCGCCGTCCCAGCGTACGTCCATACCGACGCGCACGAAAACGGTGACGATGCCGGTGTCCTGACAGATCGGGCGATGACCGGTCGCGCACATGCGCGAGTTGATCAGGATCTGGGCGATGGAGTCACGCGCGGCAGGCGACTCTTCACGCAGATACGCCTCGTGCATGGCCTGGATGAAATCCACGGGGTGGTAATAGGAAATGAACTGCAGGGCGTCTGCAACGCTCTGAATCAGGTCGTCTTGCTTGATCACGGTCATGCGGCGCGCTCCTCTGTAAGGACGGGAACATTCAATTACGCTATCGGCGGCAGTCTGGAACTGCGGCGTGAACCAGAGCTGTCAGGTTAGCCGTAGCGGGCGCAAAAAGGCGCGGCAGTATAACCCGCCCGACAGACCAGTCTGTACAATCGCGGTTATTTTCTGCATAAGGCGGTTTGATGCCTCAATTGCGTGTTGGTGAACGTAGCTGGACGGTGGCAGCGGCCGATAATCTGCTCGACGCCCTGAACGATGCGGGTGTGGCGGTGCCGTTCAGTTGTCGTGCGGGCAGTTGCCATGCGTGCCTGGTGCGCTGTGTTCAGGGTGAACCTGCCGATGCGTTGCCCGGCGTGCTGCCTGCGGAAAAGCGCCGGCAGGGCTGGCGTCTTGCCTGCCAGTGCCGCGTGACTGAAGATTTGGCTGTCGAGGTGTTCGACCCGCAACGCGATGGCCTTCCGGCCAGGGTGACCGGCTGCGACTGGCTCAGTCCGACGCTGCTGCGTTTGCGTCTGGAGCCTTTGCGCCCATTGCGCTATAGCGCTGGACAGCACCAGGTGCTGTGGACTGATAGCGGTGTGGCACGGCCTTATTCACTCGCGAGTCTGCCGGGGGAAGAGCCGTTTCTGGAATTCCATATCGATTGCCGGTATCCCGGCGCATTCTGTGACGTTGCCCGACACCTGCGTGTGGGTGATGAACTGAGGCTGGGCGAGCTGCGTGGCGGAGCGCTGCGTTACGACTCGGACTGGCAGGAAAACCCCTTGCTGTTGCTGGCGTCCGGCTCAGGGCTCGGGCCGTTGTGGGGCGTATTGCGTGAAGCGTTGCGTCAGGAGCATCAGGGCTCGATCCGACTGATCCATCTGGCCCGCGACAGTCAGGAGCACTATCTGGCGGCGGAGCTGCAGGCACTGACGGCGCTTTACCCGCACCTGTCAGTACAGCTCATCACCGCGCAGACGCTACAGACAACACTGGCCGACCTGCGCCTGCTGTCCCGGCGGGCCATGGCACTGGTATGCGGCAGCGCTGATAGCGTAGAGATGTTTGCCAAGCGGTTGTACCTGGCAGGGCTGCCGCGTAATCAGTTATTGGCCGATGTGTTTGTGGCGCGGGAGTAAGAGGCTCGTCAGTTACCGCTCTCGTTCCGCACGCTCCAGCGCGGGAACGCCTTGCGCGACGCTCTGCGTCACATTCCGCCAGGCATGACACCATGCAAAAGGCCCCGACTCGTGAGAGCCGGGGCCTTTGTTTGCAGCGTGCTGCTATCAGACCAATGGGTCGCCAACGTGCAGGATCTTCATGCCGTTGGTGCCGCCGATGGTGTGGTAGCTGTCACCCTTGGTCAGGATGACCCAGTCGCCTTGCTCGACCAGCCCGCGCTTGAGCAGCTCGTCGACCGCAGCCTGGCTGACCTGACCTGGCGGCAGGGCTCCCGGGTCGAACGGCACGGTGTAGACGCCACGGAACATCGCCGCGCGCGCCTGAGTGCCACGGTGCGGGGAGAACGCGTAGATCGGTACCGAGGAGCGAATGCGCGACATGATCAGCGGGGTGTAGCCGCTTTCGGTCAGCGCAATGATCGCCTTCACGCCAGGGAAGTGGTTGGCGGTGTACATGGCGGCCAGTGCGATGCTTTCGTCACAACGGGTGAACGAGTGGCCGATACGGTGGCTGGAGGTTTTGCCGGTCGGGTGCTTTTCAGCGCCGACGCAGATACGTGCCATTGCCTGCACGGCTTCGACCGGGTAAGAACCTGCGGCGCTTTCTGCCGAGAGCATGACGGCGTCGGTGTAGTCGAGCACGGCGTTGGCCACGTCGGACACTTCGGCACGGGTCGGCATCGGGCTGGAGATCATCGACTCCATCATCTGCGTTGCCACGATCACCGCCTTGTTGTGGCGACGTGCGTGCAGAATGATGCGTTTCTGAACACCCACCAGTTCGGCGTCGCCGATTTCAACACCCAGGTCACCACGCGCAACCATGACGGCGTCACTGGCGCGGATCAGGGCATCGAGCACTTCGTCATTGGCGACCGCTTCAGCACGTTCGATCTTGGCAACCAGCCAGGCTGTGCCACCGGATTCGTCACGCAACTGGCGGGCGTATTCCATATCAGCGGCATCGCGCGGGAAGGAAACAGCCAGGTAGTCCAGGTCCATTTCGGCAGCGAGCTTGATGTCCTGCTTGTCTTTCTCGGTCAGCGCCGGAGCCGTAAGGCCGCCGCCGCGACGGTTGATGCCTTTGTGGTCGGAGAGCGGACCGCCGATTAGCACGGTGCAGTGCAGTTCGTGCGCGGTCTGAGTGTCGACGCGCATGACCACGCGACCGTCGTCGAGCAACAGCTCGTCGCCTACGCCGCAATCCTTGACCAGATCCGGGTAGTCGATACCCACGATTTGCTGGTTGCCACTGGTCAGCGGATGAGCGGTGGAGAAGGTGAACTTGTCACCGACCTTCAGCTCGATTCGTTTATCGGTGAACTTCGCAATACGGATTTTAGGACCTTGCAAGTCGCCCAGCAGAGCGACGAAGCGCCCGTGTCTGGCGGCAATTTCACGGATCAGTTTAGCGCGAGCCTTATGCTCATCCGGGGTACCGTGGGAGAAATTCAGGCGGGCAACGTCGAGACCCGAAAGGATCAGCTGCTCGATGATTTCCGGCGAATTGCTGGCAGGGCCAAGTGTGGCGACGATTTTGGTGCGGCGAACGGTCATGCACAAACTCCTTGATTGAAGCGCAGCGAGAGGCTACTCCTCTCTGGGTGTTTAGTCATTGTTCCTTTGCACCGCCGCGCCGGGGGCGAGCAGGGCACCTGGCTGACGATTGGTGCTCGATTTGCCTGAAGAAACTGGCTGTCGAGCCGATAAAGCGCAGAGAACAGGAGACTCCCATGCGTATTGTAACGATTGTTGTATTACTGATTGCGCTCAGCGGGTGCAATCGCTGGGCAATGAACTCCAACCTGGATCATGCCTACCGCGCTTATCAGGAAGGCGATTGCGATCGCGTGATGCTCGATCTGTCCAAGGTCGAACGCCAGAGCCGTGAGCGTCGCTATGTGCAGCCAGAGGTCTCGATGCTGCGCGGGCAATGCCTGGAACGTCAGAAATTGTACGTAGATGCGGCGCAGACCTATCAATTTCTTCTGACGCAGTACCCGCAAAGTGAATATGCTTACCGCGCACGGGCGAGGCTCGACACGCTGGCGCAACTGGGTCATTACCCTCCGGCCCAGCCGGTCAGAGTGATGCCTGCCCCACGCACTCCCGTTGCAAAATAATTGCATCCATTTGGGTGTAAAAATATCGCAACCGGGTGGATTTCGGATAAAACTGGGCTAGTCTGTCGGTTTAAAGGACAGATGAGCAGTAAAGCTCTGCTTCAAGGACTCTCTGCAGCTCGACGTACTGGGTAGCTGTGGCGAGCATGCAGTTTTACGTAACCACGCCCAGTGGTTTCCGAAGGCGGCCTGCCATGTATAAAGAGCGCAGAATAGAACGGCACCAACTGCATGACTATCTTCAGGTTTTCAACTTCCATACAGGCAAGCCTGTAGGTTACCTGGGTAATGTTTCCGAAGACGGGCTCATGCTCATCAGCCACATGCCCGTACTCGTGGGCGCACGGTTCGATCTGGTCTTGAGAATGCCTTTTGCAAACGGCGCCGAGGTCATCGATGTGAACGCCTTGTGCCTCTGGTGTCACGAGGACGAAACGCCCGGTGGCTACGACTCCGGCTTCGAGTTGTCGCAGGTTTCGACCAGGTACCTTGGCTATGTACAGATGTTGCGACGTTACTTCTCGTTCTACCCGTCCTATGAGGCTTCTGCCTGACGTGTGCGGATCTTGCCAATCACGTATGCGCACACAAAAAGGCAAAGGTTCTGCCTCATAGCGTGCCTGCCTTTTTCCAGCTCAGGTAACGAGTAATCAGCTGCGGCCCAAGTTCTTTCGGGCGCGCATCCATGATCGTTACGCCTTGGGCGCTCATCCGGTCATGAAGTGCTGCCCGGGCATTGAGAAAACTCATCGTCCCACAGTACTCCAGCGCCTGATCATAGGTTTGCACCGGTGAATGGCGCAGGCTGTCCAGCACTTCCTCCCTCAGACTGGCGACCAGCACGCGATGCTGTCGACTCAGTTGCCTGACTGCCGCCAAAAGCTCTTCGTCGTCTTCGTCGCGCAGGTTGGTCACCAGCACGATCAGTGATCGTCTTTTATGCCGGATCATCAACTGGCGAACGGCTGCACTATAGTCGGCCGGACGCCGTGTGGTCTGCAGGTCATAGACCGTGTTCAGCAGCAGGTTGAGGTGCCCCGGCCCTTTGACAGGCGACAGGTAGCGGTCCTCGTCGCCGGCAAATGTCGCCAGCCCTACCGAGTCGCCCTGACGCAATGCGACATAACTCAGCAGCAGACAGGCATTGAGGGCGTGATCGAAATGCGAAAGGTCACCGTCCTGACTGCGCATGCGGCGTCCGCAATCGAGCATGAAGACAATTTGCTGGTCGCGCTCGTCCTGATATTCGCGGGCTATCGGGGTGCGCTGACGCGCTGTGGCTTTCCAGTCGATCTGGCGCAGGCTGTCGCCTTCACGAAATTCGCGCAACTGGTTGAATTCCATACCCAGCCCGCGCCGTTGCAACTGACGCACACCCAGCTGGCTTATCCAGTTATCCACCGCCAGCAGCTGCCCGCCGTAAAGGCGTGCAAAGTCCGGGTAGACGCGGGTGCTGCTGTGCAAGGCCAGATAGCGCCGGGTTGTCCACAATCGCAAACGGCCCGGCAGGCTGATTTCACACTGCTCGAAGATGAAGTGGCCCCGGCTTGACGGTCGCAGCCGGTAGCCGAGCTGGCCTTTTTCGCCTGCTGGCAGCGTGATGGATTGCGGCAGGTTTTCGCCTTCAAGGCCATGGGGTAGATGGTCGAAAACGCGCAGCGTCAACGGTCGGGAACCGTGATGTTCAAGATCGAGCCGGGCCTCGTTCCAGCGATCCAGCGCCAGGCTTCCCGGAAGATGACGCTGTACCTGCGGCGAGGCCTGGCGAACCAGCCAGAATGCGTCGAGCAGGCTGGCAATCGCCAACACCAGCAATGCCCCCCAATACAGGCGGTCGAGCTGCGCCGGATAGTCGATACCCAGCGCATGCAGCGTCCCGAGCAGCAATGCGCCGCACGTCAGCGCCCCTAGCCAGCGGAGCAGCGCGACAGTCGGCCTGAGCATCTGCTTCACAGTCGCGGCGCCGGAACCTGATCGAGGATCTGCCTGAGCACCTGATCCACCGACAGCCCTTCGATGTCCAGTTCTGGCGACAGGCGTACCCGGTGCCGCAGCACGGCCAGCGCGCAGCCTTTGATATCATCCGGCGTCACAAACTCGCCGCCGCGCAGCACGGCACGCGCCCGTCCACCCCGAACCAGTGCAATCGACGCTCGCGGTCCTGCGCCCTGGCTCAGGCCGGGCCAGGTACGCGTGCTGCGGGCCAGCCTTACTGCGTAGTCCAGAACCTGTTCGTCAAGGGGCAGTTCGCTGGCGATGCGCTGCAGGGCCTGAACTTCACGGGCCTGCATGATGACCCTGAGCGGTTTTACATCGAGCATGTCGGCGCGCGACGAGCGAGTCACCTGACGCACCATGTCCAGCTCTTCCCTGGCTTCGGGATAGTCCATGCGCAGCTTGAGCATGAAGCGATCCAGTTCGGCTTCAGGCAGGGGATAGGTGCCTTCCTGCTCGATGGGGTTCTGGGTCGCCAGCACCATGAACGGTTGCGGAATCGGCAGGGCCCGTCCTTCAAGGGTGACCTGCCGCTCTTGCATGGCTTCAAGCAGGGCGGCCTGCGTCTTGGCCGGGGCCCGGTTGATTTCGTCGGCCAGCAGCAGGTTGGTAAACAGCGGCCCTTTACGCAGTTTGAACTGCTCGGTCTGCATGTCGTACACGGCGTGCCCGGTGACATCGCTGGGCATCAGGTCCGGCGTGAACTGGATGCGCGCGAACTCGCAACCGATGCAACTGGCCAGCGCCCGGACCAGCAGCGTCTTGCCCAGCCCCGGTACGCCTTCGAGCAGAACATGCCCGCCGCCGATCAGCGCGGTCAGCACGTCTTCGATGACGGCGTTCTGCCCGATCACGGCTTTTTGCAGTTCAGTGCGCAACGCCTGAGCCAGCTGGCTGGCGCGCTGGCGTTGCTGCGCCTGGGTGCTTGCATTGCTCGTCGGGCTGACCGGTTCGGTGACGGGCTCGACAACAGGCTCGGCGCTGCCGGTGTGTTCGGGCGTTTGATCGCTCATAAGGCATTCCTGAGGGTTTGCAGGTGGGCCACCTGACGGGTGAATTCGCTGTGTGAGAGGCGTTGCGCCGGTCGTGGGCGCAGGGCGTCGCTGATGGCGCTGGTGGGTTGGCGGGTCAGGCGCGACAGCACCTGCCATTGTTCGGCGACCACCAGTTGCTCGAAACCGGGATGAACCTGGCGGGCGCGGCGCAGTACATCCTGTTGCAGGCTTTTGATCAGGGTCTGCTGGCCGGTGCGTCTGCGCAGAAACTCGGCGCTGGCGCGCAGGTGCTCGGTCAACTGGCGGCGCGCCAGGGAGGCAGGTTTCTGCAGCGGGCCTTCGCGCAGTCCGACATGCCACAGACCGAAGGCAATCAGTAACGCCAATGCCAACAGGGCCTGGGGGAAGTTACGCAGCAGCAGGCTCGGCAGATTGTCGTGTTCGGTTTGCAGCACCATGGTCACTTCGCTGCCTTGCGTCAGGTACCAGAGCAGCCAGGCATTGTCGTAATTGCCGATCGAATGGGCTTTCCACAGGTCGGCGTCGGTGATCACCGTGATCATGCCGTCGCCACGGCTGATCTGCATGAGGTGCGTGGCGTCGCCGCTGTTGGCCCACGACTGGGCATTGTCTTCCGGGTCCTCCAGATGAAAAGCCGGCTCGAAACTCATGTAGGCCGGTGCGCTTTCGTTCTCCAGATACAAGCGGGTCAGCTTGGGCCAAGGCACTTTTTTGTGCGGCGGGGCGGGTTTCATCAGGGGGATGGGCGGCATGGGCTGCGCATCGTCCAGTTGCCGTTCCTGTGCGTTGATGTCGCGGGTCAGGTATTGATGAATCTGTAACCTGTCCAGCAGCAGGTCGCCGCTGCGGCCCTTTTTTTCATCCCAGAGTTTTTCCGCGACGAACAGCAAGTGCCCACCCGATTCGGCCCAGCTCAGCAGGCGCTCGGTTTGAGCGGGCGTCATGTTCGTTCGGTCATTGAACAGCAAAAGCGTCTGTGTGCCCTGACGTGGATCGGGAAGTTGCACCAGCGTGTCGGTGCTGTTGACCGGCACTGAGAGACCTTGCAGGAACTGCTCGGCTGCCAGCCAGGGGTTGGCCTTTGCCTCGGGTGACGGTCCCTGATCGACCGTTTTCTCGTAGCGCTCCAGATGGCTGCTCAGGTAAATCCCTGCGGCTGTCAGCAACGCGACGATCAACAAGCCGATCAATATGCCAATCACTGCTCCGTTGCGGCGGCTCATGATTTCGCCGCCGAATTGAACAGTCGCCGCCAGCCATCACAGAGTTCCTGCTGCATGTGGGCAGGTGGCAGGCGGTGGCCATAGGCGAGTGCTTGCCAGTGACGGGTCAGGGTGTGGCTGAATTCGCTCAATAACGGCTGATCCAGCGACGCTATGCGCTCCAGAACCTGCCCTTCAGTGTCGGCGTTTTTCAAGGGCAGCCGGTAGTCGGTCAGCAAGCGGCTGAGGAGTGCGCGGTACAGCAAGCCCAAGGCTTCACGCGGCTGGCTGGCCCAGAGCTGTTCGGCATGGCTGGCGACATCGTCCGGGAGGCTTTCGGCGCTCACCTGTAGACCGAAAAGCTGCTCGGGGCTCGCTTTTGCAGCTTTTTTCCTGCCCGTACCACGGCTGACAAAAACCGCTACCCATTGCCGGTAACGCCAGATCAGCAATGCGGTCAGGCCCAGCGCAGCAGCCCATAGCAGCACTTCGACAAAACGGGCGATGCCGTGGGTCGCCAGCAGCAGCCTGTCGAGCCATTTGATCAGCCAGCCCTGATCATGATGTTCCCGACCGCTCGGTTTGCCTGCCTGTTTTTCCGGGAAGCGCCAGCCGGTTTCGGTCTTGAGGTTCTTGAACGGTGGCTGTTCTAGCACCGCGTTTATCTTGTTTCGGGAAGCCTCGCTGGTCAGCGTCTGGCGAGTCAGGCGTGGCGTGTCGGGCGCAGCCAGAGACTGATTCGCTGGCACCTCGCTGCTGTCGGGCAATGGACAGCTGTATTCTTGCTGCTCTGCCCATGCCGGTGCCGGCGCGGTCGACAGGGCCAGCCCGACGCCGATCAATAGCACATAAGCGCTGCCGATCAGCCGCTGGCGCAAGCGTCTGAACACCAGTTCGATATCCCACGCTTCAAGAACGGTGCGGCGGTTGAGATAAAGGGTGAAGCCGCAGGCGACATAGACTGGCTCCCAGAGGACCAGCGCCAGCACATAAAACAGATTGGTCAGGTGATCGATCCACACTCGCTGGCTTTCAAGATCGAGCACGCTCAGCCAGTGCCAGTCGACCTGTACCTGCTGAGGGATCAGGGCATACAGCAGAATCAGCAGGCCGATCCAGAGCGAGTATTCCAGGTGTGCGCCTACGACCGTGAGCATCCGGGCGGCGCGCAGGTCTTTTTGACTGAGCAGACCAACACGTATGGCGCGTTCGGTGCCTGACAGATGTTCGAGTTGCTGCACCGGTAACTGAAAGCTGCGGCTCAGGCTCAAGCGTCGCCATAGCAGACTGGGCAACAGCTGATTTTTCAGGGTGGCCGGCCAGGCTTTCAGGGCTTGCCTGAGGGTCGGTGGTGCGCCAAACAGTGACTGGGACAGGATGAGCAATGGCAGGCGTTCGAAGGCGGGCTTCAGCCACCAGAACAGAAAAATGACCGCCGAGGGATAGTCCCAGAGCAGCAGGCTGAGCAGGCAAAAAAACGGCAGCGTCACGATAGCCCAACTGCCCATCAGCAAGCCGCGATGCTGTCCGGCCAGCAGCACGCCAAGATCAATGGCTTCCCAGGGAGAACGAGGACGGATGGCGACGCTCGATTCAGTCAGGCGCATGGGTTATCCGTCCGGCTAAGGTCAGATAGGCGGCCACCAGCCCCCATAAAAGGGCACCCACCAGGTACTTGATTACAGGGCCAGGCCAGGTCATCGATGACCAATAGGCTTCGATGAACGCCGCAATCAGCAGAAACAGAATCACACCGCCGATCAGCTGCACGCTGGTTTTGGCCGCAACGCGCAAGGCTGCGCCGCGCGTCAGTCTGCCTGGGGCCAGCAGCGCCCAACCCAGTTTGAGCCCGGCAGCCCCGGCCAGCGCGATGGCGGTCAGTTCGAAAGCGCCGTGGCCGATCACGAACGACCAGAAGGTCTGACCGTAGCCGATGTCGGTCAGATGCCCCGCGACCGCGCCGATCATCAGGCCATTGAACAGCAGGAAGAACAGGCTGCCCAGGCCGAACAGCAAACCGCTGGCGTAGGTTTGAAAGGCGATGCCGATGTTGTTCATGATGTAGTAGCCGAACATCATCCAGTCGGCGTCGGATGCGCGTTCGGCGGCTTGCCCGATCCGGCTGGCGGACGGGTCATACATGCTTTGCATCTCGCTGAGCTGTTCCGGGCTGACGACGCTGTAGATCAGCTCTGGAAAGCCATAGACCAGCAGGCCCATGCCAATCAGGCTGACGAAAAACAGCAGACTGGCGACCAGCACGAAACGCCATTCGGCGCGGACCAGCCTGGGGAAACCCGCCAGAATAAAGCCTAATAAGCGGGCGCCCGATGCGCTGCGATGGCGATAGAGCTGTTGATGGCCGCGCATGGCCAACTGGTGGAGCGGGTCGATGAGGTGGCTGCTGTAGCCACGTTCCTGAGCCAAGGCCAGATGCTGGCAAATGCGGCGGTAGTCGCCGGGGAAAGTCTCGCTGGCAGCGGCATCGGCTTTGCCGCGCTCCAGCGCATCCAGACGTTGACCGAAGCGTTGCCATTCCTGTTCATGGCGGGTTTCGAACTGGCTTTGCTTCATGTCGGCCCCAGCAGGCTGCGGGCGATGCCGTTCACATGCCTCACCGCCTTGTCGGCCGGGATGTGCAACGGCTCGGCCAGAATTGCAGCCAGCTCCTGCGTGCGGGCGCCGGACAGTTCGCCCTGTCGTTCAGCCAGACTCAACAGTGCGCGCTGTTCATCCAGCCGCAGGGCGAACGGCACAATCACCGGCTCGGCGTGTGGCACGACAGGGCGCAGGGCAGGCCGGTCGCTGTAAATTACCAGCGTGCCGGCGGCCAGGTCGCCCAGGCGTTTGAACAGCGGATGATTAAGGCAGGTGATCGCTCCAAGGCTGTACCCCAGCGGCAGCATATCGACGAAACGCAGCAGGTTGCGTATCACCGAAGAAGACCAGTCGATGGGTGTGCCGTCGTCATGCACGACCCGCAGCCCGAGCATTCGCTTGCCCGGCGTGCGGCCTTGATTGAGTACTTCGAACAGCACCATGTACCACCAGTTGACCAGAAAGATGGCGATGGCCGCGAGGCCCATTCCGAGCTTGTCGAATAGCTGCAGCAGCATGAAAAGCAGGCCGATGACGCCCGCCCGAATGGCGAGGTCGATAGTGAAAGCCAGCGCGCGGGAAACCAGGCCGGCAGGCCGAAGAAGCATGTCGATACCTTCCGGGGTTTCGATCTCGATGCGAGTGTCCAGCGGTCTGTTCACTGCATTCCTTGGCAAAGCTGGAGAGGGTGACATTATCGAAGGGCGCACCTTGAGACCGAGTACTGATGCTAGCCACCAGCGCAGTGCTAAGCAACCAGCCAATTCAGTACGCGAGCTGTAAGAAAAGATTTCGCGGGACGCGGGACTTTACCCGATTAGCCAACGACGTCTTTGACCCCCTACACTTGGCGGGTCTTTTGTTCAGGATCAGCCCGTGACTTCCAGCATTTTTTGGTATGACTACGAAACCACCGGCATCAATCCGCGCAATGATCGTGCGTTGCAGATGGCCGGCATCCGTACCGACGCCGAACTCAATGAAATCGCGCCTCCGGTCAATCTGTATTGTCAGCCCAGTGATGACATCCTGCCGCACCCCGCTGCGTGCGTGATTACCGGAATCACTCCGGCCACGCTGGCGGAAAAGGGCTTGTGTGAAGCGGACTTCATGACCCGGGTACACGCCGAACTGTCTGCGCCGGGCACCTGTGGTGCGGGTTACAACACGCTGCGTTTTGATGACGAAGTTACCCGTTACAGCCTTTATCGCAACTTTTTCGACCCTTATGCGCGCGAGTGGCAGGGCGGCAACAGTCGCTGGGATCTGATCGATGTGGTGCGGGCGGCTTATGCCTTGCGCCCCGATGGAATTGTCTGGCCCGAACAGGATGGACGGGTAACACTTAAACTGGAGCGCCTCACGGCTGCCAACGGCATCGATCACGGGCAGGCGCACGACGCGTTGTCCGATGTGCGTGCAACGATAGCGCTGGCCCGGTTGATTCGTGAGAAACAGCCAAAGCTTTATGACTATCTATTTGCGCTGCGCAGTAAACAGAAAGTTCAGGATCAGATTCGTCTGATGCAGCCCATGGTGCATATCTCCGGACGTTTTTCTGCAGCGCGCCATTACCTGGGCGTGGTGTTACCGCTGGCCTGGCATCCGCATAATCGCAATGCGCTGATCGTCTGCGACCTGCATCTGGATCACTCGCCTTTGTTGGACGAGGACGCGGCGACACTTAAGCAGCGCTTATATACCCGGCATGAGGCGTTGAACGAAGGCGAATTGCCCGTACCGCTCAAATTACTTCATATAAACCGATGCCCGGTGATTGCACCCATGGGCGTGCTGCGCAGCGAAGATCAAGAACGTCTGCAGCTGGATATGACAGCTTATCAATCGCGTGCTGCGCACCTGAGTGAAAACCGCGAAGTTTGGCAGGACAACGTGTTAGCCCTGTACGGCAAGGACGACTTCACGGCAAGTGAAGATCCCGAACAGCAGTTATATGATGGGTTTATTAATGATCGTGATCGTCGGCTTTGCGAGCAAGTACGACTTGCTGACCCCGGGCAGTTGGCGCGTGACGCCTGGCCATTCGACGATGCGCGTTTGCCTGAATTGTTATTTCGCTATCGCGCGCGTAACTTTCAGGACACCCTGAGCCGTGAAGAGCAGCAGCGTTGGCAGCGCTTCTGTCAGGACCGGCTACGCAGCCCGGAGTGGGGCGCGCCCAACACCCTGCAGGATTTTACGACAGCGCTGATTGAGCGGTCGCCTAGTGCCACACCAGAGCAATTGGATGTGTTACGTCAATGGCAGGATTACGCCCAGCTGTTGAGTGCGCGTTTGCAGCTCTAAATAGCGGGTAATAAAAAACGCCAGCAAGCTGGCGTTTTTCAATCGCGATAAATAGCGACCGTGTGCAGCTTAGCCCAGCAGAGTGGCCCAGCTTTCTACGTCATCGCTGCCCCACTTGGCTTTCCACTCTTTCAGCGTCTTGTGGTTGCCACCTTTGGTTTCGATGACTTCACCGTTGTGCGGGTTCT
Source organism: Pseudomonas syringae (assembly GCF_023278085.1). NCBI lineage: Bacteria > Pseudomonadati > Pseudomonadota > Gammaproteobacteria > Pseudomonadales > Pseudomonadaceae > Pseudomonas > Pseudomonas syringae. The sequence goes on from NZ_CP066265.1 coordinate 1,013,314, forward strand.
TGTATTGCTTGACCTTGCGAGCGCGCTTGGTGCCGGCAGGTTTAACTGCGCCGCCACGTGGGGCCTTGTTAACCTTGGCGTCCGGGTCCAGCAAAGCAATGATGTCACGCAGCGATTTCTGATACTCGCCCATCAGCGTACGCAGTTTGCCTTCGAATTCCAGCTCGGTTTGCAGTTTGTCGTCTTGCGACAGGTTTTTCAAACGGGCTTGCAGTTCTTTGATGGCTTCTTCTGTGGCACGGTATTCGTTGATCAGGGACATGAGGGGACCTTATGTTGTGAGGGGTGCAGGGATACAGTGCGGTAATAATAGTCACTGTAAATGAGCAAGTAAACATTAAATAAAAGTTTTATTTGAATTATTTAGAAATATACACACGTCCTACAGACGCCTGAACTAGAAGCGGGGGGGCAGGCTCTTGAAAAGAACCTCGCATAAAACCCTTCTTAATATAGGCCTTGTTTAGCATCGGGCTTGCTAAAAGCAGATACTGGCACGGTGCAATCTTTTGCGCCGGGGCCCTGCTTTTCGAGGTCCGCATTCAGGCAACAGAGATACTGCAGTTTTCCTGCGCAGCCGCTAGAATGGCGGCTTTGCGAAGTTCTGGAGTTTCCCCCAATGCGCACTTTTCGTCTGGTGATTGCTTGCCCGGACCGTGTCGGCATCGTTGCCAAAGTCAGTAACTTTCTGGCCGCCCATAACGGCTGGATCACCGAAGCGAGTCATCACTCGGACAACCTCAGCGGCTGGTTTTTCATGCGTCACGAGATTCGTGCCGACACCCTGCCTTTTGATCTGGACGGGTTCCGTGAGGCCTTCACGCCGATTGCCGAAGAGTTTTCGATGGACTGGCGCATCACTGATTCGGCGCAGAAGAAGCGCGTCGTGCTCATGGCCAGCCGTGAATCGCACTGCCTGGCGGACTTGCTGCATCGCTGGCACACGGATGAACTCGATTGCGACATCGCCTGTGTGATTTCAAACCACCAGGACCTGCGCAGCATGGTCGAGTGGCATGACATCCCTTACTACCATGTTCCGGTGGACCCCAAAGACAAGGAGCCCGCGTTTGCCGAGGTATCGCGTCTGGTTGGGCATCATCAGGCGGACGTCGTGGTGCTGGCGCGTTACATGCAAATTCTGCCGCCACAGTTGTGCCGTGAATATGCCCATCAGGTCATCAATATTCACCACAGCTTCCTGCCGTCATTTGTGGGCGCCAAGCCCTACCATCAGGCATCGCTGCGCGGCGTCAAACTGATTGGTGCGACCTGCCACTATGTGACCGAAGAGCTGGATGCCGGTCCGATCATCGAGCAGGATGTGGTGCGCGTCAGCCATCGCGACAGTATCGAAAACATGGTGCGTTTTGGTCGTGATGTAGAAAAAATGGTACTTGCCCGTGGTCTGCGCGCACATCTGGAAGACCGTGTTCTGGTGCATGACAACAAGACGGTGGTGTTCGACTAATCTCTGATGCAGGCGCGCCTGTCGTGCGCCTGCCATTTCCCCGTTGGTTATGGCGTAACGTGCAAGGTGCCAGCCTGATGACCGACCCTCTCGACAAAGCTGTTTCGACACCGCCTGCCACCCTCGGCGAAGGCTGCCTGAGCCGCTACGACCCCGCTGCGCTGACCCCGGAAAACGGTGCCGATTTCGACGGCGCTGCAGAGCTGTGGCGCCAGTTGCAGCAATCGACCGAACAGCCGTCCACGCGACGGGAAGATGCCTGAGCGCAAACAAGTCGACCTTTGAGTAGAACGGACGAGTGGGCAGGAGCGTCATGCCTAAGGCCGTTAGTTGGCCGGGGCGTGAATAGGGGAGGGGCTTGATAGGTTCGCCGTCGCGCAGCAGCGGCACACGTGACGCTATAGAAGCGCTCAGGCGATGCGCAGTGCGCACCGCCTGAGGACGCTCAAATCAGGACAGTGCCTTCGAAGCCAGCCAGAACAGGGCGGCGGACAACGCGACAGTGGCGGGCAGGGTCAGTACCCAGGCCAGCAGAATGGTTCGAACCGTTCCGCCTTGCAGGCCGCTCTTGTTGGCGACCATGGTTCCGGCAACACCCGATGACAGAATATGGGTGGTGGAAACCGGCAGGCTGAACACGTTGGCCAGGCCGATGGCGCAAGCCGTCGTGATCTGTGCCGACATGCCTTGGGCGTAAGTCATGCCCTGCTTGCCGATCTTCTCGCCGATGGTCAGCACGACGCGTTTCCAGCCCACCATGGTGCCAATGCCCAGCGCCAGTGCGACCGCCAGAATCACCCAGAAAGGCGCGTATTCAGTGGTGGCGGTCAGGTCCTTGCGCAGCTTCTCCAGATCGGATTTTTCACGCGCGCCCAGGTCCGGCAATTTGCCGACCTTGCGTGCAGTGTCATCCAGGCACAGCAGATAGCGGCGCACTTCGATGCGGCTTTCGGACGGCAACGCATGGTAGTCGGACACACCTTTCAGGCGGTCGAGCAGTGCGTCGATGGTCGGCTCGGTCTGTTTCGGGTTGCAGGCAGAGCTGGACGGCAAATCGCCTTTTTCAGCCTTGCCCATCGCCAGGTATTCGCCCAGCGTGCTGCTGTTGCGCTGATAGAACTGGCTCAGATGCAGCGTGGCGTCGCGGGTTCGCTCGATCTGGTACGTGGTGCTGGTCAGGTCCAGCACGAACTGGCTCGGTACGATACCGATGAGCACCAGCATGATCAGGCCGATACCTTTCTGACCGTCGTTGGAGCCGTGTACGAAACTGACTGCCATGGCGGAGATGACCAGCACCAGACGGTTCCAGAACGGCGGATGCTTCTTGTCGTCAAGCTTGCGACGTTGATCCGGCGTCTTGTGCATCTTCGACTGCGGCCGCCACCATTTCAGACCGATCAGCACCAGCCCTGCAACGATGAAACCTGCAAGCGGCGAGAACACCAGCGAGGCGCCGATATCGATCGCCTTCTGCCAGTTGACGCCATCGGCCAGAGGGATGCCGTTGATCAGGGCGTTGGCCAGACCGACGCCCAGAATCGAACCGATCAGGGTGTGCGAGCTGGACGCCGGAATCCCGAAATACCAGGTGCCGAGGTTCCAGGTGATGGCCGCCGCCAACAGCGAGAACACCATGGCCAGGCCGTGTCCGGTATTGACGTTGATCAACAGCTCGACCGGTAACAGATGGACGATGGCATAGGCAACGCCCACACCGCCCAGCAACACACCGAGAAAGTTGAACACACCGGAAAAGAACACGGCCAGATGAGGCGGCATGGCTTTGGTGTAGATGACTGTCGCCACCGCGTTTGCGGTGTCATGAAAGCCGTTGATGAACTCGAAGGTGAGAACGAACGCCAGGGCGAGCAACAGGCTCACAAGCACCCAGGCATCAAGCCCGCTGAATAAATCGATCATGTAGGTTTTCTGACCGGGTCTGAAGGGGGCGCGATTATGACAGAAAAAATACAGGAGGACTTGTCGTCGCTGGCCGGTGTCGCCTCAAACCAAAAAAAAGACGCATGAGCACCGCCCCGTTGAACACTCAATGGGGCAGTCATGCAGGTATTCCGGATGCATCAAGGCAGACGTTGCGTGGGTATTCAAACCTGTGCTGTCACGGCTCTTCTTTTAATTCTTCTTCCATTTTCTGCAGTTCCTGCTTGAACGCCTGGTCCAGCAGGCTGGCCCTTTTACGCCAAGGCTTGCGTTCCGGTTCCGGTTGCGCGGCGTAGGTGGTGATCTCTCCGCCGTAGACATCCTTGAAACGTTGCTCCTGGCGCTCAAGTTCCGCGCGCAGTTCATCTTTAGTCACTGTATTACCTGATCAAGTCAAAGGGATCCGGTGATAACGCAAAACATCGCAAGTATGTTCATTCTGCTCTTCGTATTCCGGAAGCAGGCAGAAACCTGGCCGGAAGGTCGCGTAGAGGGGCGCTGAACATCTTGCTGTTGCTTGCGGCTACGTACACCAGAGGAATCGCTGTCGTAGCGACATGCATTCTGATTTCAAGCACTGGGCTCGGGCTGGCAGGCTTGCCGGCGATCGGCAACGTAGTGCATCACGACACAACGCAGTGGCTTTGCGTCGAAGGGATCATCGAAGCAGAGCGGGCTTGCACCGGACAATCGTCATAGGGGTAATGCCTGTCAACTGGGAGGTACTATCTCCAAGATGTTGTGATACGTCAACAACTGGCGTTGCATGAGTTCACATATCTGACTTTTTTGTACGATTGTTCCGAAGTTTGAGTGGGCCGTTTATATGAAAGAACTTTTATAAAACACTTTTCCTGACGCGTGACAAAACGTTCACTCTGACATTCAGAGTGTTCTATATCCGTACCGAGTTGAGGTGTTGCCATATATTCAAGGCTGGTTGTCAACGCCAAGGTGATCGCGACAGAGGCGTGAGGGAGCGGACAGCGCGTCGTAATGAAAACGGCCTTGCTTGGTAAGCAAGGCCGCTGCCTATGACTTCTCAGTGGGTACCTGACCAGTAATTTCCAAGAAGTCACTTCATGGCAGAGGTAAAGGTATAAGTATATTTGCGAGGGGTCAATTGCGATTATCGGCCACCTGTTCGATAATCGCACAGACCGGGGTGCGCAGAAGTTCTTGAAATCGATCTGAAACCCACGGTCTACAAGGCCTGAACACGCGTTACAGAGGGTGCGGTAATGAACGATGAACTGCGTAATTCTTTTGCCTCACTGGCGCCGCCCATCGTGGCGTCGCCTGCCAAGCGCATCCAGGCGCTGACCGGTGACCCCGATTTCATGACCTCGCTGGCGCGCGGGCTGGCCGTTATTCATGCCTTTCAGGAGCGCAAACGGCATCTGACCATTGCGCAGATCAGCCACCGTACTGAAATCCCCCGTGCGGCAGTGCGGCGCTGTCTGCACACATTGATCAAGCTGGGTTATGCGACCACTGACGGACGCACTTATTCCTTGTTACCCAAGGTCCTGACCCTTGGTCACGCCTATCTGTCGTCAACGCCTCTGGCAACCTCGTCGCAGCCTTATCTGGATCGCATGAGCGATCAACTGCACGAGGCGTGCAACATGGCCACGCTGGAAGGCAACGACATTCTTTATATCGCCCGCTCGGCGACTACCCAGCGCCTGATCTCGGTCGACCTTTCCGTCGGCGGTCGACTGCCTGCCTATTGCACGTCCATGGGGCGCATTCTGCTGGCTGCTCTGGATGATGTGTCGCTGCAGGAGTATCTGGACCACGTCGATCTGCAGCCCAAGACCAGCCGGACCATTCGCACGCCAGAAGCCTTGCTCGAATGTCTGCAACTGGTTCGTCAGCAAGGCTGGTGTATTGTCGATCAGGAACTGGAGCAGGGGCTGCGCTCGATTGCCGTACCGGTCTATGATGCGTCGGGCCAGGTGCTGGCGGCGCTGAATGTCAGCACCAGCGCCGGGCGTGTGGCGCGTAGCGAGCTGGAACAGCGTTTCCTGCCGATCATGCTGGATGCCAGCCGCGACCTGAGCACCCAGCTGTTTACCTGACGTTCTGTGTAGTGTTGTTGCAGGTGAATTTGTTCGGTTACCGAACGGTTAGTCGATTATCGGATTGTTTGCCTTCTTGCTCAGGCATAACCTCATTTTCATTCCGGCGCAGGTCTTCGCGCTGATCATTGAACGTGATGTTGGGTTCGGAGCACCTCATGGCAGATATTCTTTCTCTACGCGATGCGGTGAAGCAACTGGTCAACGATGGCGACACCGTTGCGCTTGAAGGCTTCACTCATTTGATCCCCACGGCTGCTGGCCATGAAATCATTCGTCAGGGTAAAAAGGACCTGACGCTGGTACGCATGACGCCCGATCTCATCTACGACCAGCTGATTGGCGCAGGGTGTGCGAAACGGCTGATTTTCTCGTGGGGCGGTAATCCTGGCGTCGGCTCCCTGCACCGTCTGCGCGATGCGGTCGAAAAGCAATGGCCGCGAGCGATGGAAATCGAAGAGCACAGCCATGCCGACCTGGCCAATGCCTACGTGGCCGGTGCCTCGGGCCTGCCGTTTGCGGTGCTGCGTGCGTATGCCGGTTCTGACTTGCCCAAGGTCAACCCGCTGATCAAGACCGTCACCTGCCCGTTCACTGGCGAAGTGCTGGCCGCCGTGCCGTCGGTTCGTCCCGATGTGACGGTGATTCACGCACAGAAGGCCGACCGCAAGGGCAACGTTTTGCTGTGGGGCATTCTCGGCGTGCAGAAAGAAGCTGCGCTGGCCGCCAAACGCTGCATCGTGACCGTGGAAGAAATAGTCGATGACCTCAAGGCGCCGATGAACGCCTGCGTGCTGCCCACCTGGGCGCTGAGCGCAGTGTGTCTGGTGCCTGGCGGCGCGCATCCTTCCTACGCGCATGGCTATTACGAGCGGGACAACCCGTTTTACCAAGCCTGGGACCCGATTGCCCGCGACCGCGAGACGTTCACGGCGTGGATCGATGAGTACATCCATGGCACAGCAGATTTCAGTGAATTCAAGAGCAAGCTGGCTCACGCTTCGGAGGCCAAATAATGACGTACTCCACCAGCGAAATGATGACTGTCGCCGCCGCACGCCGTCTGCGCAATGGCTCGGTGTGCTTTGTCGGCATCGGTCTGCCTTCCAAGGCGGCGAATCTGGCACGCCTGACATCCTCGCCCGATGTTGTGTTGATTTACGAATCGGGTCCGATTGGCGCCAAGCCCAACGTTTTACCGCTGTCGATTGGCGACGGTGAATTGGCGGAAACGGCTGACACGGTTGTTTCCACCAGCGAGATCTTCCGCTACTGGCTGCAAGGCGGCCGCGTCGATGTCGGCTTTCTGGGCGCTGCGCAAGTGGACCGCTTCGGCAATATCAACACCACCGTGGTGGGTGATTATCACCACCCGAAAGTGCGTCTGCCGGGTGCCGGTGGCGCGCCGGAGATCGCCGGTTCCGCGAAGTCGGTATTGATCATTCTCAAGCAGTCGGCGCGTTCGTTCGTCAACAAGCTGGACTTCATCACCTCGGTCGGTCACGGCGAGGGGGGCGATTCGCGCAAGCGTCTGGGCCTGCCGGGCGCAGGTCCGGTGGGGATTATCACTGACCTGTGTGTCATGGAGCCGGAAGCGGGCACCCACGAGTTCGTCGTGACCGCACTGCACCCCGGGGTGACCCGCGAGCAGGTGATCGCGGCGACTGGCTGGGACATCCGTTTTGCCGACACTGTCGTGGTGTCGGAAGAGCCCACTGACGTCGAGCTGACGGCACTGCGGGATCTCGAAGCCCGTACCGCCGCAGCCCATGGCCAGGTGGCAGGAGAAGCGTGATGCGTGACGTCTTTATTTGCGATGCGATTCGTACACCGATCGGCCGTTTCGGTGGCGGTTTGTCCACGGTGCGTGCTGACGATCTGGCCGCCATACCGATCAAGGCATTGATGGAGCGCAACCCCGGCGTCAATTGGGAGGAGGTCGACGAAGTGTTCCTCGGCTGCGCCAATCAGGCCGGTGAGGACAACCGTAACGTGGCGCGCATGGCGGCTTTGCTCGCCGGGCTGCCGAAGAATGTTCCGGGCGTCACCCTCAATCGTCTGTGTGCTTCCGGAATGGATGCCATCGGCACTGCGTTCCGGGCCATCGCTTGTGGTGAGATGGAGCTGGCGATTGCCGGTGGCGTCGAGTCCATGTCGCGCGCGCCGTTTGTGATGGGCAAGGCTGATGCTGCGTTTTCGCGCAACATGAAACTGGAAGACACCACCATCGGCTGGCGCTTTATCAACCCGGCCATGAAAGCGCTGTACGGCGTGGACTCCATGCCTGAGACCGGCGACAACGTCGCGACTGACTTCAGGATTTCTCGAGCCGATCAGGACGCTTTCGCCCTACGCAGCCAGCAACGCACTGCCGTTGCCCAGGCTGCGGGCTTTTTCGAGGAAGAGATCGTACCGGTGCGGGTTGCGCACAAGAAGGGCGAAACAGTTGTCGACAAGGACGAGCATCCGCGCGGCGATACCAGTCTGGAGACCCTGAGCAGACTCAAACCGGTCAACGGTCCGGACCAGACGGTGACTGCTGGCAATGCGTCAGGCGTTAACGACGGTGCGGCGGCGCTGATCCTGGCGTCGGCCGAGGCGGTCAAGAAGCATGGCCTCACCCCGCGCGCCCGCGTACTGGGTATGGCCAGCGCAGCGGTCGAGCCTCGAGTGATGGGGATCGGCCCGGTGCCAGCGGTGCGCAAGCTGGTCGAGCGGCTGGGCATTGCGGTTGCCGACTTCGACGTTATCGAACTCAATGAAGCCTTTGCCAGCCAGGGCCTGGCCGTGTTGCGCGAGTTGGGGCTGGCGGACGATGCGCCGCAGGTCAACCCCAACGGCGGCGCCATTGCGCTGGGGCACCCGCTGGGCATGAGTGGCGCCCGGCTGGTGCTCACGGCGCTGCACCATCTGGAAAAGACCGGTGGGCGTAGAGGTCTGGCGACCATGTGCGTTGGCGTAGGGCAGGGCCTGGCGCTGGCCATCGAGCGTTAAAAACGCTCCGCTTCAAAACGTTGTTCAGCAACCCGGCTCATCGGTCTGTCTCCACGAAAAGACAGGCGGATGAGCCGGGTTGTTGTGCGAACAGGGCCGGGTTTTCCATCGCTCTGCACATACCCCTGTCAGCTGAATTGGCCTGGGTTATTGTGCTGAATTAAAGACGGTGTTACAGATTGTTGCTAAATGGACAGTTCTGCTTGGGGAAAATAATGACTACAACAGCAAAAGCACCGCATTACACGGGCGAGGAGCGAAGCAAAAGAATTTTCGCGATCGTCGGTGCGTCTTCCGGGAACCTCGTCGAATGGTTCGACTTTTACATCTATGCCTTCTGCGCGATTTATTTCGCCCCCGCTTTCTTTCCTTCCGATGACCCGACCGTCCAGTTGCTCAACACTGCAGGTGTGTTTGCAGCGGGCTTTCTGATGCGTCCGATTGGCGGCTGGCTGTTTGGCCGGGTGGCTGACAAACATGGCCGCAAGAACTCAATGCTGATTTCGGTCACCATGATGTGTGCAGGATCACTGATCATCGCCTGTCTGCCGACCTACGCATCGATTGGGGCCTGGGCTCCGGCCTTGCTGCTGATGGCACGTCTGCTTCAGGGGCTGTCGGTGGGTGGCGAGTACGGCACCACGGCCACTTACATGAGTGAAGTGGCGCTGCGCGGCCAGCGCGGTTTCTACGCTTCGTTCCAGTACGTGACGTTGATCGGCGGCCAGTTGCTGGCGGTACTGACCGTGGTGATTCTGCAGCAATTTCTCACCACCGAGGAGCTGCGCGCTTACGGCTGGCGAATCCCGTTTGTGATCGGCGCGGCGGCCGCAGTCATCGCCTTGCTGCTGCGTCGCACCCTCAATGAAACCACGACCGCTGAAAGCCGTCAGGACAAGGACGCAGGCAGCATCACGGCGCTGTTCAGAAATCATACGGCTGCGTTTATCACGGTGCTGGGTTACACCGCCGGTGGCTCGCTGATTTTCTATACCTTCACAACGTACATGCAGAAATACCTGGTGAACACCAGCGGCATGGAGGCCAAGACCACCAGCTACATCATGACCGGCGCGCTGTTTCTGTACATGTGCATGCAGCCGTTCTTCGGCATGCTGGCGGACCGTATTGGCCGTCGTAATTCGATGTTGTTGTTCGGCGCGCTGGGCACGCTGTGTACGGTGCCGATCCTGATGACCCTGAAAACCACCACCAACCCGCTCGTGGCGTTCTTGCTGATCACCCTGGCATTGGCGGTGGTCAGCCTTTACACCTCGATCAGCGGCCTGGTCAAAGCCGAGATGTTTCCGCCTCAGGTGCGTGCGCTGGGCGTGGGCCTGGCGTACGCGGTCGCCAACGCAATGTTCGGCGGTTCGGCCGAGTGGGTGGCCTTGAAACTCAAGAGCGCCGGGATGGAAAACAGCTTTTACTGGTACGTGACGGCCATGATGGCGATAGCGTTCCTGTTCAGCCTGCGGCTGCCGAAAGAGCCGAAGTACTTGCATCAGGATCATTGATCGCAGGTTTGTTCAGACCATAAAAAACCCACCTGATCAGGTGGGTTTTTTTGGCGCTGCAATCAGAACAGTGCCCTTAGAACAGTTGCACCGAAGGTTTCTCTTTGGAGATGGTTTCGGTCTGCCCGGTCCTTTCATACCAGCCGCCGCCGAGGGCCTTGTACAGATTGACCTCGCTGGTCAGCTGCGACAGGCGATCGGTGATCAGCGTTTGTTGCGCGCTGAACAACGAGCGCTGGGCGTCGAGGAAGGTCAGGTTACTGTCGATGCCGATCCGGTAGCGACGTTCGGCCAGACGGTAGTAGTCCTGGTTGGCCGCGACGAAGTCACGTTGCGCCTGCAGCTGCTCGTCGTAGGTCTTGCGTGAAGCCAGGCCGTCGGACACTTCCTGGAAGGCGGTCTGAATCGCCTTCTCGTAGTTGGCGACGCTGATTTCCTTCTGGATTTTCGAGTAATCCAGGCTGGCACGCAGGCTGCCGGCGTTGAAGATCGGGATGTTGATGCTCGGCTGGAACAGCCAGGTTCCCGAGCCCCCCTTGAACAGGCCAGACAACTCGCTGCTGCCGGTACCGGCACTGGCCGTCAGGCTGATGCTCGGGAAGAACGCAGCACGCGCTGCGCCGATGTTGGCGTTGGCAGCCTTGAGCGTGTGCTCGGCTTGCAGAATGTCCGGACGACGCTGCAACAGGTCGGACGGCAAGCCAGCCGGCATTTCCGTCAGCATGTCGGAATCGAGCAATTGACTGGCTGGCAGGTTGTCGGGCAAGCCGGTGCCAAGCAGCAGCACCAGGCTGTTCTGATCCTGAGCGACCAGGCGCTGGTACTGGGCCAGTCTGGCGCGGGCACTTTCGACGGCGGTGCGCGACTGGCTGAGGTCCAGCGCCGAAGAAACACCGACTTCATTGCTGCGCGAAGTGAGGCGGAAGCTTTCTTCGTAGGTCTTGAGGGTGTCCTGCGTCAGCTTGAGCAGTTCCTTGTCGGCCTGCCAGGTCATGTAGGCATTGGCAACGCTGGCCACCAGACTGATCTGGGTGCTGCGACGTGCTTCTTCAGTGGAGAAGTAGTTTTCCAGTGCCTCTTCACTGAGGCTGCGCACTCGACCAAACAGATCCAGCTCGTAGGCGCTGACGCCCAGCGTTGCCGAATAGCTGCTGGTAATGCCGGCCTGACCAGTCTGCGACTGGCCGGCAGGCACGCGTTGACGGCTGCCGCTGCCGGTTGCCGAAACAGCCGGGAACAGGTCCGCGCGCTGAATGCGGTACTGGGCGCGGTAGGCGTCGATGTTCAGCGCCGCGACCCGAAGGTCACGGTTGTTGAGCAACGCGGTCTGAATCAGCTGTTGCAGCGCCGGATCATTGAAGAAGTGGCGCCAGCCTTGCTCCGCAGCGGCCATTTTGGCCGCCTCGACCGGCGAGTAAGCCGGACCTTGCGGATATTGTGCGGCGACCGGGGCTTCCGGCTGCTTGTACTCGGGGATCAAAGAGCAGCCGCCGAGTATGAACGCGGTAACTGCAAGAGAGATCAATGACTTGCTCATTGGCCAGCCTCATCGTGTGAAATATGTTTCTGCTTGCTCTTGAACAGCCCTGAGATCGAGACGAAGAACAGGGGCACCCAGAAGATCGCCAGAATAACGGCTGTGATCATACCGCCAATTACGCCAGTACCAATCGAATGCTGACTGCCTGAACCCGCACCCGACGAAATCGCCAGCGGCACAACGCCGAGGATGAACGCCATGGAGGTCATGATGATCGGGCGCAGACGCATGCGGCACGCTTCGATCGCGGCCTCGGCAAGGCTCTTGCCCTGTTCGTGCAGCTCTTTGGCGAACTCGACAATCAGGATGGCGTTCTTCGCCGCCAGACCCACCGTCACCAGCAACCCGACCTGGAAGAACACATCGTTGGACAGGCCACGCAGACTGGTCGCCATCAGTGCACCGATGACACCCAGCGGCACCACGAGGATGACCGCGATCGGAATCGACCAGCTTTCATACAGCGCTGCCAGGCACAGGAACACGACCAGCAATGACAGGGCATACAGGGCAGGGGCCTGCGAGCCGGACAAGCGCTCCTCGTAGGACAGACCGGTCCAGGAGATGCCGATACCTTGTGGCAGTTTCTTGGCCAGTGCTTCAACTTCGGCCATTGCATCGCCGCTGCTGTAGCCCGGTGCCGGAGTACCGAGAATTTCCTCTGCCGCCACGCCGTTGTAGCGCGACAGTTTCGGTGAGCCGTAGGACCACTTGCCGCTGGCGAAAGCCGAGAACGGCACCATTTCGCCCGAGCTGTTGCGCACGTACCACTTCTTCAGGTCTTCAGGCGTCATACGCGCACCTGCATCGCCCTGGATGTACACCTTCTTCACCCGGCCACGGTCAATGAAGTCGTTGACGTAGCTGCCACCCAATGCGATGGACAACGTGTTGTTGATGTCCGACAGGGTGATACCCAGCGCGCTGGCGCGTTCGTCGTCGATGATCAACTGGTATTGCGGTTCGTCATTCAGCCCGTTCGGACGCACGCCTGCCAGGATCTTGCTCTGTGCGGCCATGCCGAGGAACTGGTTACGGGCTGCCATCAGTTTTTCGTGACCGACGCCGCCCTGGTCTTGCAGGTAGACGTCGAAGCCTGTTGCGTTACCCAGTTCCAGTACCGAAGGCGGCACAATGGCGAACACCATTGCATCGCGCAGGCTGAAGAAGTAGCCCTGAGCCCGTTTGGCCAGTTCGAAAACGCTGTTGTTCGAATCACGCTCTTCCCACGGCTTGAGCATTACGAACGCGATGGCCGAGCTTTGGCCACGGCCCGCGAAGTTGAAGCCGTTTACCGAGAACACCGACTTCACTGCGCCGCTTTCCTTGGTCAGCAGGTACTCACGCATTTGATCGATGACTTCCTGCGTCCGCTCGGTCGAAGAGCCGGCCGGTGTCTGGATCTGGGCGAAGATGACGCCCTGGTCTTCTTCCGGGAGGAACGCTGCAGGAATCCGCATGAACATGAAGACCATGCCCGCGCAGATCACGATGTACCCCAGATACGACAGCCATTTGTGCTTGAGCATGTTACCGACGCCGCGCTCGTAACTCAGAATGCTGCGGTCGAAGGTGCGGTTGAACCAGCCGAAGAAACCACGCTTGGGCTGACCGTGAGTCTTCTCGTCGATAGGCTTGAGCATGGTAGCGCACAGCGCCGGGGTGAAGATCAGTGCGACCACTACCGACAGGGCCATGGCCGAGACAATGGTGATCGAGAACTGTTTATAGATCACCCCGGTGGAGCCACCGAAGAACGCCATGGGCAACAGAACCGCCGACAGCACCAGCGCAATGCCGACCAGTGCGCCCTGGATCTGGGTCATGGATTTGATCGTGGCGTCACGCGGGGAGAGCTTTTCTTCCTCCATGACCCGCTCGACGTTTTCCACCACCACAATCGCATCGTCCACCAGCAAGCCGATGGCCAGTACCATGCCGAACATGGTCAGGGTGTTGATGGTGAAACCGAAGGCCGCGAGGATGCCGAACGTACCCAGCAATACCACCGGAACAGTCATGGTTGTAATGATGGTTGCGCGGAAGTTCTGCAGGAACAGGTACATCACCAGGAACACCAGCACGATTGCTTCGATCAGGGTGTCAACCACGCCGTTGATCGATTCGCTCACCACTGGCGTGGTGTCATACGGGTAAACCACTTTCATGCCAGGCGGGAAGAACGGCTCCAGCGATGAAACGGTTGCACGGATGGCCTTGGCGGTGTCCAGTGCGTTGGCGCCGGTGGCGAGTTTGATTGCCAGACCGGAGGCCGGTTTGCCGTCGAACTGCGAGTCGGTGCTGTAGTTCTCTGCGCCGAGGCCAACCGTGGCGACGTCTTTCAGGCGAACCTGCGAGCCGTCGGTGTTGACCTTGAGGAAGATGTTGCCGAACTGCTCGGCTGTCTGCAGACGGGTCTTGCCGATGATCGTCGCGTTCAACTGCTGACCGCTGATCGATGGCAGACCGCCCAACTGGCCGGACGATACCTGGACGTTCTGTGCAGTGATGGCGTCTTTCACGTCCACCGGGGTCAGCTGAAAGTTGTTCAGCTTGGCCGGGTCGAGCCAGATGCGCATGGCGTACTGCGAACCGAACACCTGGAAGTCACCTACACCGGAGGTCCGGGAGATCGGGTCCTGCATGTTCGACACAATGTAGTTGGCCAGGTCTTCCTTGCCCATGCTGCCGTCTTCCGACACCAGGCCGATCACCATCAGGAAGTTTTTCACTGCCTTGGTCACGCGGATACCCTGCTGCTGTACTTCTTGCGGCAGCAGCGGGGTGGCCAGGTTGAGCTTGTTCTGGACCTGCACCTGCGCGGTATCAGGGTTGGTGCCCTGATTGAAGGTAGCAGTGATGGTCATGCTGCCGTCGGAGTTACTTTCCGAACTGACATAACGCAGGTTATCGATACCGTTGAGCTGCTGCTCGATGACCTGCACCACGGTGTCTTGCACGGTCTGTGCAGAGGCGCCCGGGTAGGTCACCTGAATGCCGATGGCTGGTGGCGCGATGCTCGGGTACTGGTTGATCGGCAGGCTGGAAATGGACAGCGCGCCGACCAGCATGATCACAAGGGCAATAACCCAGGCAAAAATGGGTCGATCAATAAAAAATTTCGACATGGGTTACTCCCCTTTGCTGCCTGCGGCTTTATCAGTGGCCGGGGCAGGCGCCGGGTTTGCTCCTTTAACGTTGGTCGCTTCGGCGACTTTCACTTCTGCACCGGGTTTGACGTATTGCAGGCCTTCGGTGATGACCCGATCACCTTCTTTCAGGCCGTCTTCGATCAGCCAGTCGCTGCCCACGGTGCGGTTGGCCACCAGAGTGCGCATCTCAACCTTGTTGTCCTGATTGACCACCATGGCAGTCGGCGTGCCTTTCAGATCACGGGTCACACCTTGTTGCGGTGCCAGAATGGCTTTCGAATTGACGCCAGCCTGCAATTGCGCATGAACGAACATGCCAGGCAGCAGGCGGTGTTCAGGGTTCGGGAAGACTGCGCGCAGCGTCACGGAGCCCGTGGTCTGGTCTACCGACACTTCGGAAAACTCCAGTTTGCCTTCCTGGGCGTAAACGCTGCTGTCTTCCAGGGTCAGCTTGACCTTGGCCGCGTTGTCGCCTGACTTCTGCAGCTTGCCGCTGTCCAGGTCATTGCGCAGCTTGAGCATGTCGGCCGATGACTGCACCACGTCCACGTAGATCGGGTCGAGTTGCTGAATGGTTGCCATTGCGTCGGTCTGAGCGCTGCTTACCAGTGCGCCTTCAGTTACCGCAGAACGACCGATACGGCCGGAAATCGGCGCCAGCACCTTGGTGTAGCGCAGGTTGATCTGAGCGGTCTGCAGGGCTGCCTGAGCTTCCATGGTCGAGGCCTGAGCGGTGTCGTATTCCTGACGGCTGACCGCCTGCTCGCTGACCAGTTGCTTGTAGCGATCAGACATCGACTTGGCCGACTGCAAGGTCGCTTTCGCGCTGTTGGCGTTGGCTTCATAGACCGCCGGGTCAATTTGATACAGCTGCTGTCCGGCCTTGACGTCGCCGCCTTCGGTAAACAGACGCTTGAGAATGATGCCGTTGACCTGAGGGCGGACCTCGGCCACGCGGAATGCAGTGGTCCGGCCCGGTAACTCGGTGGTCAGGGTATAGGGCTGTGCTTTGAGGGTAACGACGCCGACCTGAGGGGTTTGCGCAGGCGGGGCCGCCTGTTCCTTCTTGCTACAGCCACTGAGCAGGGTTGCCAGGGCGATGGCAGTGACCAGAACGGTAACAGCTGGCTTGAATTGCATGAAGATCCTCGGGGCAGGAGCCTGTTATCTCAACAGTATGTTGAAGTGTAAAAAAATATTTCGGCTAGATAAGTAGCATGCTAAGGAATATACTTACATTCGCGGTTGTTTGTAAACACCCGCGATGCGCATTCGGCCACTATCCAGTGTGCCGACAGCCGATTCGGGACAAGGCGAGACAAATGCCGCCCGGTTTTGTATCCAGGCATGCAGCCAGTCAGGTGCCTGAGGTGAATTTCTTGAGGTTTTATTGCCATGGTTCGTCGCACCAAAGAGGAAGCCCAGATTACCCGCAGCCAGATACTGGAGGCCGCCGAACAGGCTTTTTATGAGCGAGGCGTTGCCCGTACCACGCTGGCTGACATCGCGACCCTTGCCGGTGTGACGCGGGGTGCCATCTATTGGCACTTCAACAATAAGGCCGATCTGGTCCAGGCGATGCTCGACAGCCTGCAGGAACCGCTCGACGAAATGGCCCAGGCCAGTCAGAGCGAGGAGGAGGAAGACCCGCTGGGGTGCATGAGGAATCTGTTGATTCATTTATTTCATGAGCTCGCACTGGACCCGAAAACCCGTCGCATCAATGAAATCCTTTTCCATAAATGCGAGTTTACTGACGAGATGTGTGATTTTCGTCGTCAACGGCAGGAAAACGCCATTCAATGCCATGAGCGGATCAACCTGGGGCTGCGCAACGCCGTACGCCAGGGGCAGCTGCCACAGGGCCTGGATACCGCACGTGCAGCCGTCGCCATGTTTGCCCACATCAACGGCATCATCTATCAATGGTTGCTGGTGCCCGACAGTTTCTCGTTACCTGAAGAGGCCGAGCAAATGGTCGATGTGTGTCTGGACATGCTTCGCTATAGCCCGGCCTTACGCGTAAGGGCTGTTGCTGCCTGAAAAAGTGACGGTGCATGAAGCCTGCCGGTTTCCTGGTGCACCGACCTTTCTCACAAAGGCTAACTCCATTCCTTGCTTCGCATACAGCCTATTTGCCGGCTGTTTATCTGTTCGGCCCGACCCTGTCCGTTTATTACGACCAATTGACCTGCGGCTTACAAAAGTTTTGTAGGAAACGAGTAGGACATTTCCCGATACATGTAGCTGATTTCCCAAAGTAATTTCCGACTATTGCTCCGTGGGAAAACTCCCTTCACTCTTCGCCTCCTGAAAAAACAGAAGAGAGGAAGGTTGCATGCTTTTGCCGAATCTTGCGCCGATGTGTCCCGAAATTGACCACAGCTCCGCCGATGTCCATCCGGGCGGGGCAGGTCGTGCCTGTCGTGCGTCCAGACGCACACAGCAGGTAACCGAAACGCGCAAGACGGCTTCAGGCAATGGCGCTACCCGATCCACCAATGGACTGAAAGGAGGGCAGGTAATGTCGGACAGCGGATCTGATGCTGTGAGGTTTTTGAACAGTATCGGACAACAATCCGGACCTGTTTCGGTAGATTCGATATCGGGGACGCCGGTCATACGACTGGGTTTGATAACCACCTTGTACTTCCGTGACGGTCACAGCCTGGAGGCCAGACGACGGATCGAAGGCTGCTTCGCACGCTTTTACGAAACCTTCAGACCGAAGCTCAAATGGCAGCTGTTCAAGCGCATGCGTCGCCTGACTTCGTCGGCGTTTGCCGCGACTTGCCGGCAGGTTGTGGAAAGCTCGCCAGACGAGCAGTTCACCTGGTCGATTGCCAGCGCTACTCAGGCCGAGGTCGCGATGTATAGCCTGTTTGTGATGAACACCCCGGAAGGGCAGGCCGAGAATGACCGGTCGTGCCTGAAGATGGTGTTGCCCTGGTCCTACCTGAATGAGCCTGACGGCCTGAAAAACTACGAAACCTGGATCAGGTACCTGAGCAGCGAAGTGCGGGCCGAACACGGTTACGGGGGGCTGGCCTGTGTTCTGCCTTGTGATGGTCACCAGTATTTACCGTGGGAATATCGTCTGGCTCAGGAATACATCGGGCTGATGGTCGATCCGGGGCCGCATATAGAAAGCCTGCGCCTGCTGGATCGCATCAAGGGCGTCAGTTGGTACACCGTACTGGGTGATTCTTTCGTCAGGCAGTTGGGCGGAAGCGATCAAATGCGCGGGCAGATGAGCGCGCACAGCGATATCGTTTTTCACAGTTACCGCAATGGCCTGCTGATTCGTGCTGGCGCGTCGCCCGAGCTGGGTGGTAGAGGCCTGCCGCCGCCGCAGTCTTACGTAACGGTCAACAGAATGATCAAGCCGATCCGCTTGCAGGACACCGGCAACCTTCATCCTTATCTGGCCCCGGCGCTCGGTTTCACCGAAGAGACCACGGCGCAGTGGTATGCGCGGTTCGATGAAAAGCCCTTGCCGCCGGTCGACGCAGGGCAGGCCTGCCCGCGATCAGGTTGCTGGTTCAGCAGCGCACAGTTTGGCTCTCGACGGCATTTCGACGAGGGCGAAATCATGCCGGCCTTCGCCCATGTAAAAAACAGGAAAACCCAGTGGTTCTGGGCCGGATTATCGTCCTGAGTCTGGAAGGCCGCTCAGTCCCGGCCGCGCAACAGTGTGTTGGGCATGGCCCAGGCCGCCGCCAGACCTAACAGTGAAATGGCTGCGCTGGTGATCAGCAGGTTTCTGAAGGTCAGCCCCAGTTCGGCCCGCAAGGTATCCAGTGCTGGCCCGGTTGCCGCATTGAGGCTGTCGAGCAGCACGTTGCCGGAACCGCTTTCGCCGCCAGCCGCCGCTGCGCCAGCCACTGCAGTTCCCGACAGCGCTACGCCCGTGTGTTGCAGCATTGCCAGCAACAGCGCCGACATCAGGGCCACTCCGACGGCGCCACCCAGTGAGCGGAACAGATTGGTTGTGCTGGTCGCTACGCCCATGTCCTTGATCTGCACCGCGTTCTGGGTGCCGACCAGGGAAGTGGGAAATTGCATGCCGGTTGCGACGCCGGTCAGGATCATGAACAGGCTCATCAGCACAATCGACTGTGGCGGCGTGAAGGCCATCGCCAGAATGGCGACCGGCATGAGCAGCGCGCCAGTCAGGATCAGCGGCTTGTATCGGCCGGTCTGTGCGGTGCGTCGTCCCGCAAAATAAGCCCCCATCGGCATGCCGATTGCCAGTGGCAGCATGTGCAGGGCTGCGCTGTCGGCGCCACCGCCGGTAACGGTCTGGTAGCGCAGCGGCATCAGGACAATCAGGGAAATGGCCTGGAAGCTGGTGAAAAACACCGTACACCAGCAGAGCACTGCGCTGCGGTTGGTAAACAGATGCATGGGCAGCAAAGGCTCGGGGGCGCGACGCTCGTACCAGACGAAAACCGCCAGCGCCAACAGGGCGGTGCCCAGCAGCAATTGAACCTGAGTATGGCCCAGGTTCAGGCCCTGACCGATTTCGGTGATACCCAGCAGCAGCGCCGTCAGGCCGATGATCATCAGCACAGTGCCCAGATAGTCGATGACCGGCTTGCGCTGGGGAATGGGCAGACCGTTGAGGGTCCGGTAGGCGACGATCAACGCAGCGGCTCCCAACGGCAGGTTGATCAGAAACACCCAGCGCCAGGACAGGTATTCAGTCATCAAACCGCCCAGTACCGGGCCTGCGACGCTGGCAACAGCGTACATGCTGCTGAAATAACCCTGATAGCGACCGCGCTCACGAGGCGGAACGATATCGGCGATGATTGCCTGGCTCACTGACACCATGCCGCCTGCGCCAATCCCTTGCAGCACGCGCGCCAGCACCAGTTGCTCCATGCTTTGCGCAACACCGCAGAACAGCGAAGCCAGCGTGAACAGGCCGAGTCCGAACAGCATCAGCTTGCGTCGCCCGTAAAGGTCGCCCAGCTTGCCGTAGATAGGAACCGCCACGGTCAGCGCGACCATGTAGGCGGAGATAACCCACGCCAGCAGGTCGATGTCCCTGAACTGGGCGGAAATGGCAGGCATCGACACAGCGACGATGGTCTGATCCAGCGCGCTGAGCAGGACAGCCATCATCAGCGCGAACAAAATGCTGCGAATGGCGGGCGGCGTTTGAGTAAGACTGGTCAAGGCTCAACCTGATGGCAGTGTTGACCCGCCGCAAGCGTGGCGGGAGAAGTCTGGCCAGTCTAATCCGATAGCTTGCTAATCGATAGCTGCCTTTGCTGAATGGCGATAAGCATCATCGCAAAGCGCTGAAGCTTGCATCGAGCGGCGCGCAATGGCCGAACGTGCAGTTGGCAGATCCCGTGGCCTGCCGGGACAGTTCGTTTTGATACGCACCGGCAGCGTATACGGCCAGGACCGCGAGAATACCGATGGCCGCCATACATCTTCTTGTTATTACTTTCATGACGCACTCCTTGCTTTACCTACAGAGCAGCTTGAAAGATCTGATTGAAGTGTAGGACAAGAAAGCGCTTCAGGCGGGACGATATTCGTACCGCACACCAAGGGAATGACCGGTTAGAATTCGCGTTTTGATTGATCGGCAGGTTAAGGGCACATGGCGCGCAAGGAATACAACGGGTTTGAAGTGGTTTCTGCGGTAATACCGTCGGAACAGGAGGGTTACAGTGCCGCAGTTGCTGTCAAGTCCTTGGCAGCAGGTGGGGCGCCGCGCTTCCACGCGATATTGCCAGGGCAGAAATTCAAGACTGCTCACGACGCCGATCTGGCCGCCGTCCAGGAACTGGAGCGGCTGATCGGCGTGGATCAAGAGGGTGAACCGGTGTGGGCTTGCTGATCAGGCACCTGGACGAAACATTTTGAACAGCGCTTCCGGCCCAAGCTGGAAGTAATCGGCCGGGCCACCACCGCGCAGAATCGGTTCTGCGGCAGCCGTGTCATAGATGCCGTCTTTGAGCAGCGACTTGTCGATGTGCACCGCAACCACTTCGCCCAGAATCAGCCAGCTCGGCACCAGCTCCTTGTCCGCCCGTTGCAATTGAATGATCTGCGTGACCTTGCATTCGAAAGACACCGGCGTTTCCAGCACGCGCGGCACCGAGACAATGTGCGATGCCAGCGGCGTCAGGTTCGCCAGTTCGAACTCGCTCACGTCCGGCGCTACCGGAGCACAGCTCTGATTCATGGCCTCGGCCAGCGAGCGGGTCGCCAGGTTCCAGACAAACTCGCCCGTCTGCTCGATGTTATTGAGGCTGTCCTTGCGTCCGACGCTGCAGAATCCGATGATCGGGGGCACGTAGTTGAACGCGTTGAAGAAGCTGTAAGGCGCGAGATTCAGCTTGCCGTTGGGATCCTGTGAGGAGATCCAGCCAATCGGGCGTGGACCTACAATCGCGTTGAACGGGTCGTGCGGCAGGCCGTGCCCCCTGGATGGCTCGTAGGAGTGAATAGCGTCTGACATGCTCGGTTCCTGATGGCTCATGGTAGAGGTGAACATAGTGCTGCGCATTGGCGACGGATGCCAGAGTCACGTGTGTTTCTGTCCTGGCCAGAAACGAAGAAGCCCGGCATAGCCGGGCCTGGGGTGTTGCTTGAGTGATCAGCTCAGGCGGTTTGCACCAACGTGATCAGCGCCATCAGCGGCCAGACGGTTTGCACCGACATGATCAGCGCCATCAGCAGCTTGACGATTGGCGCCTACACGATCAGCACCATCAGCGGCCAGACGATTTGCACCGACGTGATCAGCGCCGTCGGCAGCCTGACGGTTTGGACCTACACGATCTGCGCCATCAGCTGCTACACGGATCGAGCCGACGTTAGTATGTTTGGTCCCGCCTTCAGCAACGATGGTTGCTTTGGACATGTCGTTGTGGACTGTATCGACTGCTGGAAGAGCGAACGCGCTCGACGCCAGAACAGAGAAGGCCAGGCCGAAGATCAGTTTGTTGGTTTTCATGAGGGTGTCTCCAAGTAATGTCGGGTGAGTTGTCATCCCGGTATGGAGGCAATGCTACGCGCCAGCGGATTATTAAGAAGTTAATAGGATTGCTAGCGATCATCGCTAAAAATGATAGTAGGCCGTAACGCGCTGATTTCGGGCCTTGCCTGCCGAATTGCATTGTTGTGGTGCAATTCCTGAAAAGTCTTGTAATAAAGCCTGTTGACAAAATAGAAGTGCTGTCTATTCAAGAGGTTGTTGCTGAAAATCAGGCAAATAACGCACCGTACTGAAACGCTTTGTTTCAGGTGCCCTATGAGAGAAGGCGTTTTTATATGGGAGTTATATCGATGTGGGCAATGATACTGATCGTTATAAGGGGGCCTGATGACGCTCGTGCCTGCGCAGAACGCAGGCACGAGAATCGTCGCAATCGTTATCAGATCAGTCAGTTTCGATCCGCGAATGCTTACGTGTGTCTTTCATGAACACATACACCAGCAGCGAGCAGGCGATGCACGCGGTGACGTACCAGTAATAGCCCGTCTCCATACCTACACTCTTGAACCACAGTGCAATGTATTCCGCAGTGCCACCGAAGATCGATACGGTCAGTGCGTAAGGCAGACCGACACCCAGTGCGCGAATTTCGGTAGGGAACAGTTCGGCTTTCACCACTGCGTTGATCGACGTGTAGCCGCTGACGATGATCAGCGCCGCCATGATCAGGAAGAACGCGCCCCACCAGGTCTGAATGGTGTGCAACGTGGTCAGGATCGGCACTGTGCACAACGTACCCAATACGCCAAAGGCAATCAGGATCGGACGTCGACCGACCTTGTCGGACAGCGCCCCGACCACCGGTTGCAGCAGCATGAACAGAAACAGCGTCGCTGCCGATATCGAGGTCGAGTCGGTGATGCTCATGCCGACGGTGTTGACCAGATACTTCTGCATATACGTGGTGTAGGTATAGAAGGCCAGGGTGCCGCCCATGGTCAGGCCGACCACTGTCATCAATTCCTTGGGATGACGCATCAACGTGCGCATCAGGCTTTCCTTGCGCTTCTCCTTCTTTTTGCGGGTGAATGACTCGGTCTCTTCCATGCCACGACGCAGGAACAACGCCACGACTGCGCACAAGGCGCCGATGACAAACGGAATGCGCCAGCCCCAGGCATACAGCTGTTCAGTGGTGAGGGTTTGTTGCAGCACGATCAGCACACCCAGCGCGATGAGCTGGCCGGAAATCAGCGTGACGTACTGGAAGCTGGAGAAGAAGCCGCGACGCTCCTTGGTCGCCATTTCACTGAGGTAGGTCGCCGAGGTGCCGTATTCGCCGCCGACCGAAAGGCCCTGCAGCAATCGGGCGAATACCAGCAGGATCGGTGCGCCGACGCCGATGCTTTCATAGCCCGGTGTCAGGGCAATGATCAGCGAGCCGAAACACATCAGCAGCACCGAGGCCATCAGCGCAGCCTTGCGGCCCTTGTAGTCGGCATACAGCCCCATCAGCCAGCCACCAATCGGCCGCATCAGAAAGCCGACGGCGAAGATTGCGGCGGTGTTGAGCAGTTGCGCGGTGGTGTCGCCTTTGGGGAAGAACGCTTTGGCGAAGTACAGCGAGAAAGCGGCGTAGACGTACCAGTCGTACCACTCGACCATGTTGCCGACCGAGCCACTGAAGATCGATTTAAGACGGCTGGAAGTGGTTTTTGGACCTGCGGCAGTAGCCGCCGACCCGTTGGAGGCGGGATTGGAGGTTTCCATGGTGTTCCTTGATTTCATTATTTTTAGAAGGAGGCATTCAATGCCCTGACCCGTTCCATAGCAGGAGCTGTGCCACACCATGAGGGCTTGGACTAGAGCGGTCGCGAGAGCGCGGTAAGCAAGAATCCGCTTATCGACGCAGCGCGCGTAGGCGGATTCTTGCTGACAGGAAGGCGGAACAACTAATGACCGCGTGCCGGTCCGAACGCAATCACTGCTCCGACAAAGGCGAGCATCAGGCCCATGAGGATCATGATCCCTCTGAACGTGTTCCTGGCGCAGAAGGCTTTTACTCCGTGCCAACCTCCGGTACGAGCCGCAACAGCGTCTTGAAAGAGGGAAATCCGGTAGGGTGACAGGGCGATCCATGACGCCAGGCCAGCGCTGAACAGCGCTAAGAGCAAAAGTCCTTCCTGTATACAGGCGGCCCCGATGGTGACCACCGGAATACCATGGCGCAGCAGCAGAGCCTGGTAGCCAGGCCAGCTCAGCCAGCCGGGCAGCAGGCGTTCACTCCAGCGCTTGTCCACGGTCTTGAAGCTTTCGCTGACAGGCCCCCAGAGGGTCATGACCATGTAGCTGATAAGCAAGAAAAGTACGGGGGCGCTCAACGCAATGCCGATTACTTCATACCAGGCGACGTCAGCTCTCGAACGGTCCAGCGAGGCCGTTATAAATATCGCCAGTGCACCGAACAGATAGGCCCTGAGGTTCGGATTGAACGACGCCTGCTCAGGCAGTTTTCGCCAGGACTGCACATCAGCGTCCGGAAATAACTCCATGGCCTCCGGAAAACGATGGATCAGATCAGACGTGAGCGTCTCGCAGGCTTGCCAAAGCGCTTGATCACCGTGTCTTGCCAGGCGCAGTCGTTCATTCAGTGGCGGAGGCTGCAGTATCAAGTGCGCTGCGGTCGCTTCAGGGCTGTCTGCCGGCCCTTCGAGCCATTGATGCAGACGTGTGATGAAGGCCTTGCTTTCACAGCGCTGGACCAGGTTCATCCACAACGACATCGGTCCGGAATGCACATCATGTTTCTGATCCCAGTCAAACAGGGCGCTCAGGCGTTCGAACAACGCAGGTGACCAGTGAGGGTTGTTGAGCAGCAGCGACATGGTCCATTGCTCCAGTTGCTCCTGACGATCAAAGGACGCCAGCCATGGCTGCTGTTGAAGTGCTTTCAGTGCATCGAGAAAGGCGCGCTCTTCATTTTTTCCAAGCAACGCGTGCAACGGCTGGAGCGAGCTTTCCAGCAACGCCTGGGTCAGCCGGTGCGACTGGTGCGCCCTGAGTTGCACCTTCTGCCAGGGTGTCAGCCAGCGCAGTTGTTCAACCGCAGCCTTGATCAGCGGCAGGGTGCCTTCCGGGTCCAGCAGGCAGCGGCGAGCCAGGTGCTGTTGAAAAACCTCGTCGCAGCCTTGGTCCCGGGCGAGCTGGTGTTGTGAATGCAGGTTCTCCGGCGTGGTCCGAGACGCTTGCTCGTACCAGCTCAACTCGATCGCCGGGCGCACCAGAGGATAAGCACTGTCAACGTCTGGCAGTGCTTGCTCATCGTCTGGCTGGACGATGGGTGCAGGCTTGTGCAGCGTCAGCGACTCTGGTGCCTGGTCTGCGAACGACCAGGCACCAGAACCCTCGTTGTCGTATTCGATACGGTTTCGAGCCCGCTCCAGGGCCTGCTCGTAAGCGTCGCGCAGCCTCTGGAAGGCGACAGGATCGTCGTCAGGCCGAGTGGTTTTCAGCCGCTTGGCGTATTGCCGTTTGATGCTGCGCTCGTCGGCGTCGTCCTGCAGTTCCAGTACGCTCCAGCAATCCATTGCAATCACCATTCACCCCGTTCAAAACGGTCTGCTTCCTGTTCGAGCTGCTTGCGCACTTCATTGATCTGCCGGTCATCCTGCGTTTCCAGGACGCGCTGGAATTGCGCCGCCCAGACGCCGATGGTTTCACGGGCTTCGCCCAGATACTCCTGATAGAGCCGTTCCAGCCGGGCGGTCAGGTGAGTATTGACCTGCCGTTCGCGGGGATGGACCTTGAGCGCTTCCAGCACTTTGAGGCGTTCCTTGATCTCGGCCGGGGTCATGACGCCGGGGTTGTTCTCGATCACCAGCTTGTGGCTCTCGCCCGTCATCTGGATAAGCACGTCGGCTTCCAGCAGACCGTTGTTATCGTAGGTGAAGCGCACGTCCAGTTCGACCTCGCCAGCCTTGGCCTTGGGGACGGGAATGTTCAGTTCGCCCAGTGCGATGTTGTCTTTGACCAGACGACTTTCGCCTTGAAAGATCCTCAGCAGCACGTGTTCCTGATTGTCGGCAACGGTGTTCACGGTGCGAACCCGGCTGACCGGCACCACGCTGTTGCGCTCGATGATCGGCAGGTAATGACCAGCCTGATAGCCATTGAACACGTATTGCGTGGTTTCGATACCCAGTGTGTAAGGGCACACGTCGGTCAGCACGACTTCTTCCAGCGCCGCATCGCGCTGCTTGAGGGCTGCCTGAATCGCAGCACCTTGCGCGACCACTTCATCCGGGTTGAGGGTGATGGCCGGAAAACGCCCGAACATCCCCGCGGCCAGCTTGCGGATCAGTGGCATACGCGTGGTGCCGCCCACCAGCAGGATCTCGTCGAGATCGGCGACGCGAATTTTCGCGTCACGCAAGGCGCGTTCAATCGGCGTACGCAGCCGGGCCAGCAACGGCGCAAACTGCTCGGTCATCTGCTCCTGGGTGATGGTCTTGCGCCATTCCCGATCGGCATGGCGCAGCACGAAGTCGGCGCCGTCATCCTGCCCCAGCGCCTTGCGCACACGTTCGGCCTCACGCCGTAGCGAGGGGCTCACCAGTTCCTTGGCCGGGAAGTCACTCTCGTCGCGGTGCAGGTCCAGGAAGTGTTCGACCAGCAAGCGATCGAAGTCCTCACCGCCCAGAAAGTTGTCACCTGCGCTGGCACGCACTTCCATCACGCCGTCGAACAGCTCAAGAATCGAAATATCGAACGTCCCGCCGCCCAGGTCAAAGACCAGAAACGAGGTTTCGCCTTCCTTCTGGTGCAGTCCGTAAGCCAGCGCTGCGGCCGTTGGCTCGTTGATGAGTTTTTCGACTTTGAGCCCTGCCAGTTCACCGGCGATACGCGTGGCCTTGCGCTGAGCATCGCTGAAGTACGCGGGGACGCTGATCACCGCTTCGGTGACCGGCTCGCCGAACGCACGCTCGACATCGGCTTTCAGGCTCTTGAGGACCAGCGAGGAGAGTTCTTCCGGGCGATAGGTTTCGGTGCCCAGGCGGATCTCCTGAGCACTGCCCATGTAGCGCTTGAACAACGCTGTGGTTTTCTGCGGATGGGTCTGCAGGCGTTCGCGAGCCGCCTTGCCGACCAGAATCTGTCCCTCATCGTCCAGCCCGACAACGCTTGGGGTGAGCGTTTCACCCAGGGCATTGGTCACCAGCTGGCTGCTGCCGTCGCGCCATACGGCTACCAGGCTGTTAGTGGTGCCCAGATCAATACCGACGATCATTTCAAAAATGCTCCGTGCTTAAAATGTGGCGTGATTCTAAATCAAGGCGTTTTTCGATGCCTGCAAACGCGTGCTGATTACTTCTGTTCCCCGCTGCGGCGCACAGCCTTGTGCAGAAGGGCTGCCAGATCATCTCTGGAATAGGGCTTTTGCAACAGATCGAAACGATGCGTTTCGTCCTGAGCAATAGTGGCAAATTCGGTGCTGTAGCCAGTGGTCAGAACCACTGGCATCCATGGATAGCGCGCTTCGATTTCGGCGTACAGCTCCAGTCCGCTCATCCCCGGCATGGCGATATCCGAAAACACCACATGGAAGTTTTCAGGGTTACCGGACAGCTCTTGCAGTGCCTCGCGGGCGCTGGATACCCAGAGCACCTGAAAGCCCAACTGTTCCAGCATCGGACGAGTGTAGGTGCCGATGTCCTGATTGTCTTCGACCATCAATACGCACAGGCCAGGCGGCGCGGAGAGCACGCTGTTTTCATTTTCCGGGATGATTTCATGACTTTGTGCGCTGGGCAGGCATAACGTGAAGCGGCTACCGCTGCCCAGTTCACTCTCGACCAGCACTTCGCCGCCCGATTGCTTGGCAAAGCCGAAGACCTGCGACAGGCCCAGCCCGGTGCCCTGGCCAATACTCTTGGTGGTGTAGAACGGCTCGAAGATCAGCCCCAGTTTGTCTTTGGGGATGCCCGACCCGGTATCGGTCAAAGACACCGTCACGTAGTCGCCTTCGCTGAGCGAAGGGGCCAGCTCGCTGGAAGGGCAGGCCGAGCGGTCGACCTTGATGGTCAGACGACCCGAACCCGCCATGGCATCGCGTGCATTGACCACCATGTTGACCAGCGCGGTATCGAACTGGCTGCCATCGGCGAAGATAAAGCAGGGCTCTACAGGCACGTCGATGTGAACCTGAATGCGCGAGCCGGTAAGGGTGTCCATCATCTCGCCGATCCGTGCCACGCTTTTGCAGACATCGAAGACTTCTGGCTGCAATGCCTGACGGCGGGCAAAGGCCAGCAGTTGTCCGGTCAGACGAGCCGCGCGGTCGACTGTACTGGAAATGGCTTCCACATATTTAATGCGGCGCAGTTCGTCGAGGCTGGTGGATTTCAGCAGGTCGCTGCAGGAGCGGATAACGGTCAGCAGATTGTTGAAATCGTGCGCTACGCCGCCGGTCAACTGGCCGATGGCTTCCAGTTTCTGGGCCTGATGAAGTGCTTCCTGGGAAACCCTCAATGCCTCGTTGGCGGCTTCTTCGGCCTGGATATCACGGCCAACGGCGTGAATGAATTCCTTGTCCGGCACAGCGGTCCAGGCGATGGTCCGGTATGAACCGTCCTGGTGACGGTAACGGTTCTTGAAATGGGGGATGGTCTGACCGTTTTCCAGCCCGCTCATGGCGGCGAGGGTGCTGTCGATATCGTCCGGATGCACCAGCGCGAGGAATTGACTGTCGAGCAATTGTTCTTCCGACCAGCCCAGCGCCTGAGTCCATGCCGGATTGACCGCTGAAATGATGCCGTCAAATTGCGCGACCAGCATCAGATCAGTAGACAACCGCCAGATGCGGTCGCGATCCTGGGTGCGTTCGATCACACGCTGCTCCAGGGTTTCGTTCAGCGAAAGCAGTGCTTCTTCCGCATCCCTGAGCTGGGTCATGTCCCTGGACACGCAGAGGATTTTTTCCGGCTTGCCGTCTTTGCCGAAAATCGGGCTGACCTGCACATGCCACCATTTGACATTGCCACCCATTGTTTGCGCCGAGCCCATGAAACTGGCGCTCTGCCCGGCACGGGCGGCTTCGACGGCGGCGATGGCATCCAGATTGCCCTGGTTCTGCCAGAAGTCCGGCCACGGACAGCCGCGAATTGCGTTGAAATCGCTGACTTCCATGATCTGCTGACCGCCCTCGCTCATGAAGGTGAGGCGCGAGTCGAGATCCAGTACTTTGATGCAGTCGTTGATGCTCGACAAAACGCGGTCGGTAAACGCTTCGTTTTCATTTTGCCGGGCTGCGGCGAGGACCTGAGCAGTGGTTTCGTTGACCCGGCTGAATACGCCCTCGATCTGCCCTGTGTCGCCGTAGAGGGGGGAGTAGGAAAGCGACCACCAGGTCTGTACGGATTTGCCATTGCGGATGACGGTGCGCTGAATGTCGTCAGACTTGCAACTGTGCCCGGCGAGCGCCTGCTCGGCCAAAGGGCGAACCGCTTCCCATGCATCGCCCCACACGGACGCGATGGAGTGCCCCTGTGCCTGTTGTGCCTCGACGGGCAGGACCGGGCAGTAGGCATCGTTGAAAAACAGTGTGAAATCCCGTCCCCAAAGCAAGTACATGCTGTCCGGGCAACTGAGCATCAGGTTCATCGAAGACAACAAGGCCGCAGGCCACGTGTGCTTCGGCCCCAGTGCAGATGTCGACCAGTCTGTCTCTCGGATAAGCCGGCCCATTTCGCCGCCTCCCAGTGGGAGGTCGAGGGGAGTATTCACGGTAGAAAAGGCCCCATCTTTCGGACTGCTAAAGTGAGCTGAATGGTTAAAGCAGGAATAATGTCATTATGCCTTGTCTGACTCAGCGACCGCCATCTAATGCGACCGCGATCAGTAAGCAGACCCGGTGCAGCCGGAAATGTTCGGTCAGGCCCTGAAGAAGACGCAGGTAAAGCCTGAAGCCCTCAATTGAGGAACATTTCCCGTGTCAGGGCATGACGCTGCATTTTCTCGTTCAGCGTCCGGCGCGGCAGTTGCAATTCGCCCAGTACGGCTTTGATATCGCCTTTATGGCGGGTCAGCGAGGCGCGCAGGCATTGCGCTTCGAAGGCTTCCTGACGGGCCGCCAATGATTGCCCCTGCACGGTGCTGTCGGGCTCTGGAGGGGTCAGCTCCAGCCCGAGTGTCTGACGCTCGGCCGCATTGGCCAGCTCGCGAACATTGCCGGGCCAGTCATGGCTGAGCAACTGGCTCAGGCGCGCAGCGCTGAGGGACGGCGCATCCCGGTTCAGGCGTGCGGCGGCGGATCTGGCGAAGTGGCTGAACAGTTGAGGAATATCTTCCCGGCGTTCACGCAAGGGCGGCAAGCGCAGTTCGGCCACATTCAGGCGATACGCGAGGTCTTCCCGAAAGCGCCCGGCACGCGCCTCTTCAAGAAGGTCTGGCTTGGTGGCGGCAATGATCCGCAGGTCGACTTCGATACTTTGATTCGAGCCCAGCCGCTCCAGGCGTTTATCTTGCAGCACGCGCAACAGCTTGACTTGTTGCGCCATCGGCATGCTTTCTATCTCATCGAGAAACACCGTGCCGCCGTCGGCGTATTCCAGACGGCCGATGCGCTTGCCTTGTGCGCCGGTGAATGCGCCGCTTTCGTGACCGAACAGCTCCGCTTCGAACAGCTGTTCCGGGATGGCGGCGCAGTTGAGGGCAACGAAAGGCTTGCCTGCGCGCGGACCGAAGTCATGCAGACACCGGGCAACCAGCTCTTTTCCACTGCCTGTCTCGCCCCGGATAATCACATTGACCGGCAGTTGCGACAGCTCCAGCACCTGGCGACGCAAGGTTTGCAGGCTGGGCGAGGTGCCGAGCAGGGTGGCGTCCAGCCGCGTACGTGCGTCGGCCTGCTCATGCAGGTGCCGGTTTTCCAGTACCAGTTGACGTTTCTCCAGGGCGCGACGCAGGTTGCTGATCAGGGTTTCAGGGCTGAACGGCTTCTCCAGAAAGTCATACGCACCTTCGCGCATGGCCTCGACCGCCATCGGCACGTCGCCATGGCCGGTCAGCAGGATGACTGGCAAGTCGCGGTCCAGGCCTTGCAACTGGCTCAGCAGTTCCAGGCCGCTCATGCCCGGCATGCGCACGTCGGTCAGCACCACGCCGGGAAAGTGTTCCGGCATGCTGTTCAGGCATTCTTCGGCGCGGGCGAACACCTGCACCTCGAAACCCGACAGGGTCAGCCACTGTTCGACGGCTTGCCGGATGGGCGCTTCGTCGTCTACCACGATGACCGAGTTCAACATGCCGGTTCAGGTCTCCAGAGCGTCATTGGGCAGGCAGAACCAGAACACCGCGCCATCGGCATGGCTTTCAGCAGTCAGTTGCCCGCCCAGTTGATGAATGATGGCGTACGAAACAGCCAGACCGAGGCCCAGGCCGTCGCCCACCGGTTTGGTGGTAAAGAACGGATCGAAAATGTTAACCAGATTGTCCGGGGCGATACCGGCCCCGCTGTCCCTCACGCTGAGTCGCCAATGCGCGTCGAGCGCCTCGATGCGCACTTCAAGACGCCGGGTGGCGCAGTCACGCATGGCATCCAGCGCGTTGCGCAGCAGATTGATCAGCACCTGTTCCAGACGTATGGCATCACCGCGCACCCAGGCCGGGCGCGGCAGGTGCAGCACGCAGTCGATGTGGTCTTCCCGCAGGCGCGGTTCAAGCAGCTGCAACGCCTGATCGACCACCGTCGCCAGGTCCAGCCGCTCGCGCAAGCCACTGGGGCTTTTGCGGGCAAAGGTTTTCAGGTGTCCGGTCAGTGCGGCCATGCGCGTCAGTTGCTGATCCAGTGCAGCCAGCGCCTTGCAGGCTTCGTCAACGCGGCCTTGATCGAGCAGCAGGCGCAAGGTGGCCAGTTGCATGCGCTGGGCTGTCAGCGGTTGATTGATTTCGTGGGCCAGCGCTGCCGACATCTGCCCCAGCGCAGCCAGCTTGGCCGATTGCACCAGACCGTCCTGCGCGGTTTGCAGGTCGCGGGTGCGCTCCTGAACCAGCTGCTCAAGCTCGTCCCGGCTGCGTTCGCGCAAACGCGCCAGCCGCCAGCGTTGATAAAGAAACAGACCGAGAAACACCAGCGCCAGCCAGATGCCTGCTGCGGCGAGACCGGCATTGCGCACGTCCTCGCTGGACGCCGGTGGCTTGCGCAGCAAGTGCAAGGTCCAGTGTTCGTCGGGCAGTGGCAGTGATTGCCAGAGATAGTCGGCCGTGCCATCCGGTCCATCGACACGGCTCAAATGGCTGTTGATGCCGAAGCGATCAATGACGCGACTGCGCAGTGGCGACAGAGGCTTTTTGTCGTATTGGCGAGTGCGCAGCAGGTCGGCCCGGCCCTCGACGGGGATGGGCAGCAGTTCGTGATAACGCCAGTCGGGTCGATTGGCGATGAATACGATGCCTTTTTCATCACTGACCAGCAGCAGGTCGTCGCCCTGACCCCATTCCTGCTCAAGGTTGGGAAACTCCAGTTTCACGACCATGGCGCCACTGAAGACGCCTGCATCGTTCACCACGGCACTGGACAGAAAGTAGCCAGGAATCCCCGTGGTGACGCCGACCGCGTAGAAACGCCCGGTGCCTTTGGCGCGGGTTTGCAGAAAATAAGGGCGAAAGCCGTAGTTATGGCCAACGTAGCTATTGGGCGTGCGCCAATTGCTCGCACCGATGGCCAGCCCGTTTGCATCAAGCAACTCAAGGGTCGATGAGTGGGCCGCGCTGTTGATTTTTTCCAGCTTGAGATTGAGTGCGCGTTGCACGTCATCGGTCACCGGACCGCTCAGCGCTGCACGAATTTCGGGGTCCAGTGCCAGCACCGAGGGCAGGGCGCGGTAGCGTTCGATCAGGGTATGCAGGGTATTGGCGTACAGCGCCAGTTGTTCACTGCCTCGCGCGGCATTTTCTGCAAGTGCGTGGCGCTGGGCCTGGCGCATGGCGAGACTGGCCGACAGGGCGGCCCCCGCCAGAATCAGCAGCACGTACAAAGAAAGTCGCCAGTAGCGATGCCTGATCGTCATGGTGCCGCCTGAACGGAATCCGCAGGCGTATTGGCAAGCGGTTGCCCGCCAATACGCCGGGGAGGGGCGTTACAGCAGATTGAACGTCGCTTCTTTCACCGTCTGCGAGTCCAGGCCGATCATGACCCTGAATTCGCCTGGCTCTGCGGCGTACTTGAGTTCAGGGTTGAAGAACTTCAGGTCGTCCTCGCTGAGAGTGAAGGTAACCACCTTTTCCTCGCCTGGCTCAAGCATGACTTTCTCGAAGTTTTTCAGTTCTTTCACCGGACGGCTGATCGACGCGGCGATGTCACGCAGGTACAGCTGCACAATGGTTGCGCCCGCGACCTTGCCAGTGTTCTTCACGGTAACGCTGGCGGTCAGCTTGCCCTTGCGCTGCATGGTGGCGTCCGACAGCTTGACATCCGAAACGTCGAATTGCGTGTAGCTCAAACCATAACCGAACGGGAACAGCGGGCCATTCGGCTCTTCGAAATAGTGCGAGGTGTAGTTGCCCGGCTTGCCTTCGTGATACGGGCGACCGGTGTTCAGGTGCGCGTAGTAGACCGGCAGTTGGCCAATCGAGCGTGGGAACGACATGGCCAGCTTGCCCGACGGGTTGTAATCGCCGAACAGCACGTCAGCCACCGCGTTGCCGCCTTCGGTGCCCGGGAACCAGGTTTCGAGCATGGCATCGGCCTGTTCCTGTTCGTCGACCAGCACCAGCGGACGACCATTCATCAGCACCAGAACCAGCGGCTTTCCGGTGGCTTTGAGCGCTTTGATCAGGTCACGCTGCTTGCCCGGAATGTTCAGGCTGCTGCGGCTGGCCGACTCGTGGGACATGCCACGCGACTCGCCCACTACGGCAACCACGACATCGGCCTGTTCGGCGACCTTGACCGCTTCGTCGATCATTTCCTGAGCCGGACGCGGATCAATCTCCACTTCCTTCTCGATGAAGTTCAGGTAGGTGAGAACATGCTCGTTGTCGCTGACGTTGGCGCCGCGGGCATAGAGCAGTTTGGCCTTGTCGCCGACGGCATTGGCCAGACCTTCATATACGGTGACTGACTGATTGGGACGACCCGCTGCCGACCAACTGCCGAGCATGTCGAGGTGACTCTGTGCCAGTCCGCCGATGACTGCGATGGTGCCTTGCTTCTTCAGCGGCAGGGTGTCGTTCTGGTTTTTCAGCAGTACCAGCGTCTTGCGCGCGACATCGCGAGCTTCGGCACGGTGCAGGCGGTCGTCGGAATAGGTATCGGCAGGGTCATCGGCGGCAACGCCGATGCGACCGTAAGGCGAGGCGAACAGGCCCATGTCATATTTGGCACCCAGCACTTCACGAACGGCGTTGTCGATTTCCTTCATGGAAACCTCGCCGTCCTTCACCAGCCCGGGTAACTGCTCGCCATAGGCCGCGTCGTTCATGCTCAGGTCGACGCCCGCCTTGATTGCCAGTTTGGCAGCTTCGCGGAAATCCTTGGCCACGCCATGGTCGATCAGTTCCTTGAGCGCGCCGTGGTCACTGATGGTCACGCCCTTGAAGCCCCAGTCCTTGCGCAACAGGTCTTGCATCAACCATTTGTTGGAGGTCGCCGGAATCCCGTTGATCGAGTTGAGCGCGACCATAATGCCGCCGGCACCGGCATCGATGCCGGCCTTGTAGGGCGGCAGGTAGTCCTGGTACATGCGCGTCATGCTCATGTCCACGGTGTTGTAATCCCGGCCGCCTTCGACGGCGCCATACAAGGCGAAATGTTTGACTGCCGCCATGATGCTGTCGTTGGCGGCGACGTTCTTGCCCTGAAAGGACCTGACCATCACATCGGAAATTCGCGACACCAGATACGTGTCTTCACCAAAGCCTTCGGAGCTGCGGCCCCAGCGCGGATCGCGGGAAATGTCCACCATTGGCGCGAAGGTCATGTCGATACTGTCGGCACTGGCTTCTTTGGCCGAGACCCGGCCCATTGTTGCGATGGCGTCCATGTCCCAGCTGGCGGCCATGCCCAGGCTGATCGGGAAAATCGTGCGGTGACCGTGAACCACGTCGTAGGCGAAGAACATCGGAATTTTCAAGCGGCTGTTGGCGACGGCTGCTTCCTGCAACGGACGGTTTTCAGAGCGGGTAATCGAGTTGAACGTGCCGCCGATTCTTCCGGCGGCAATTTCCTTGAGAATCTGTGGCTGCGGCATTTCCGAACTGATGCTGATGAGTCGCAACTGACCGATCTTTTCGTCAAGAGTCATTTGTTTCATCAGTTTGCCAATGAAGGCATTCTTGGCCTGAAGCGTTGTATTGTCGGCAGCGAAGGCGCTCTGGACCGTCACTGACTGACTGGCCATACCGACCAGCAAACTTAATAAACACAGCTTATTCATGAATGATTTCTCAAGGCTTTTGTCGGTAACTCGCGTTTAATGTCCGACAGCCAGTTTTTGGGTTATGGACCTTTGGCGTTAAGGTTCGGGCAGGGCGCAAGAATAGTTACTATCCGCATCACTGTACGAAGCTTCCCCAAGGTATGTACGAAAATAGCGGGTTGATTGATTTTTGTACAAACCCTGTTCAGTCAATGACTCCCCGATAATCGGTGTCGGCGATGGATTATGCCGGGGAACGTGTGTTTTGGCTAAGGCGTCTCGTTTCAATAGTTTCAAAAAAGCACTGGAGGTCTGGTTTTGAAGTGTGTTTCACGGTTGATGGTGTACGTGGTGATGCTGTTTGGAGGGATATTGCGTGCCGAGGCAGACCCGCCCGCGCTGGTGTTTCCGCCGATGACAGGCAGCGTGGTGGATGCTGCGCAAATGCTCGACAGCCAGACCTCGGTGCGTTTGGCCAGGCTGTTGCGAGCGCATGAGCAGGCGACCGGCGAACGGGTCGTGGTGGTTACACTGCTCGATCTGCAAGGTGCGAGTGTCGAAGAGTTCGGTTCCAGGCTCGGCACTGCCTGGAGTCTGGGGCGTGAAGGCGCTGCCAAAAGCGTCCTGCTGATGGTCTACCGCGACAAGCGCAAGGTATTCATGGCGGTTGGCGATGCGCTGACAGATCGTCTCAATGACGCTCAGGCTGCGCTGATTATCGATATGCTGATGAAGCCCGAGTTCGACGAAGGTCATTTTGCGGCCGGCATAGAACGGGGTGCTCAGGCGATCATCACGGCATTGGGCGGGCAGATACCTGACCATCCCGAACCGTCGGAGCAAGTGGCTACTAATGATGAACAGGTCAACGATGACCAGGTCTGGCTGATCGCTATCGTGCTGACGCTCATCGTATTGGGCATCGTGGTCATCAGTATCAGGCGCGGTTCCACTGGCCGGCCTGTGCGAAAAGGTGCTGCTGATCGCGACGGTGGTGGCCGTTTTGGTGGCGGTGGCGCCTCAGGGAACTGGTAGTCGGGCAATTCAGGAACGAGAAGAACATGGCGTTATTGAACAGAGAAGAACAGCGACAGGTCGCCGAGGCCATTGATCGCGTCGAACAGCGCACCGATGCCGAGCTGGTTACGGTGCTGGCAGCGCGCGCAGATGATTACGCTTACATGCCGCTGATCTGGGCGGGGCTGATTGGCCTGCTGCTGCCGGGCACGATTAATTACTGCCTCCAGTGGCTGAGCGCGGATGAGCTGATGCTCGCGCAGATGAGTACGTTCATTGTCGTGGCGCTGGTGTGTCGGGTGCCGAAAGTGACGGCTTTTCTGGTGCCGGTCTCGGTGAGGCGCTGGCGGGCAGGCAATCTCGCCCGTCGCCAGTTTCTTGAGCAGAACCTGCACAAGACGCATGACGGCACCGGCATTCTGGTGTTTGTCAGCGAAGCCGAGCGGTATGTCGAAATTCTGGTTGATCATGGCATCGCCAGCCGCCTCCACAACGATACATGGAAGGCGATGGTCGATGTGTTTACCCAGCAGGTGAAAGACGGGCAGACCCTGCAAGGGTTTCTCGGCTGCATCCATGCCTGTGGCGAATTGCTCGCCGACCACGTGCCAGTGACCCATGGCAAAAACGAGCTGCCCAACCGGCTGGTGGTGCTGCGTTGAGAGCGGGTCTCAGGTGCTGATGGCTGCGACACCTGAGACCCTGCGTGGCGAAAGTATCAGACGATACGACTGGTGGTGTAGAACGACTTTATGTATGCCTTCAATTGCTCTACATGCTTGCTGATTGATGCTGATGATTCCTCTTGTAAAGTGACGTTGTCCAGAAAACTGTACAGCGATTCATAAACCTTTTTGGCTTCCTGGACCCAGAGTGTTTTGCTCTGATTGACGCCATCGAGCTCGTTCAGCTCATCCAGCTTTCCTGCTATGGCCTTTGCTTCCTGCATAGCAGTGCGGGATTCTTCGAGAAGGGCGTTATAGCGCATTCTCAGCCTGTCGCGTTCTTTAGTGAGATCAAGGTAAGTCAAGGCGCTGCTCAGCTTGTCGAGTAGCTTGCCGAGTCTTGCAATCCCGGCTTTTATCAATTCAATCTCAGGCGACGATAGAGAGATCAGGGCAAGCTCATCCGGAGTGGGCAGCAGGTCCTTGAATATATCTGCCAGATTGTGCTGTTCAAATGTTTTGATGGTGGCGTCGAGCAGACGGCGATCTTCGGCGATCGTACTCATCGTGCTGTCCAGCGTTGCCTTGCGCTGTGTCATGGTGTCGATCTGCTGCTGGAGTGTTTCCAGCAAACGACGGTCTTTCAGTTTCAAGTCGATCTGCAGCATATTATCGCTGCTTGCGGCAATGGCTTGGGCGCCACTGTTTATGGCAGTTGTCAGACTTGAGAGCTCACGAATGCGATGCTTGTCAAGCAGGCTGATCGCCTGCTGTTTCTGTGCATCGCTCAGTCTTTGGTCCGCTTCGATCTGCTGTTGCTTCAGATCAATCTGCTGCAGGTTCACTTTATTCAACTCGACGGTGACAGCGGCCAGTACGTCGCGGTAGACCTTGTCCGCACGATTCAACGCTGCCTGAAGCGGCAGCATTTTTTCTTTCATAACCGGCAGAAAGTCCAGCTTCAAAGCGGTAACCTGCGTAAGAATGTGCTGGCGGGCGGCGTTCATGACTTCAGTGTCTGGAGGGGTGAGGAGCAAAGTCTCACCGAGGGCCTCAGTGCTCATCATCATTGTCCTGTCTTGCTGGATTGTTGTTCGCGTTGAAACTGATCCAGCGCGCTTTCAAATAGCTTCAGTAGTTGAGTTGTCATGCCTTTTATTTCCAGCCAAGGTGTAACTACGCCCTGGAACTGAAGGGAGAAAATCAGCAGAGCCTGATCGTCTTTTATCTCAGAAAGTTCATGTGCGGAACTCTCGATATACGCGGCGAGCAGGGCCCAGAGGTCTTTCAGATTGGTTGCACTCTGGTGAGCATCCAGCATGCGAATGTTCATATCTTCGAAAAGTATTTGCAGGCTGCGCACGGCGGCGGCCAACGGAACTTTTTCTTTGAGTGTTTGAACCTTCTGGTTCTTGGAGGCAATCATTCGGTTTTTTTCTTTGCGGATCTTTTCTGCCTGGCTGCCAAAAATACCGCCCGTTATAGCGACCCCTATAGGCCCTCCGAAAACACCCCAGGCAATATTGTTTTTTGCTGCTTTGTATTCTTTGTTTTTGTGTTCTATATCGACTGTCAGTTGCTCGATATCTTTTTCCAGCTCCTTGATCTGCTGGTCCAGGTCAGAGCGACTTGCCAGTTTTACCTTGTCGTTGATACCGGGAATGAGTTGAACGCTCAGGACAGTGCTGAACGTGTCGATGTGTTGCGCCAAAATGCCTGCAGCGTGCTGATGATTCTTTATCTGTGAGGCCGTCTTCTTCAGGAACTGGGCAAGGGTGATGCAGACCCTCTGGTCGGTGGCACTCAATGGCACCGGCGGTGTGTTGCGGGCCTCTTCAATGGTCAGGTCGGCAACAGTCAGATCCAGTTGTTTGGCAAAATCCATCTTTTCGATGTAGTTGATGATCTGCCGACCCTGATCCGAGAATTGCGCGGCAAATAGGTCAATGGTGAAGCCGCTGCGCTTGATACCCTCTTCGATACCCAGCCAGCTTTTGCCGTGACTGTATATTGCCAGGTAAGTCACCAACATGTCTTTGGGCTCAAGCCCGGGAATGCCACTTTTTGTGAAACCCAATTGCTGTTCGACACGCGCGAGTGAGGTGGGGATATTAAGGGCGTGCCGTTCATAGCGCTTCAGACTAAGGATGTCTTCCTGGGTGAGAATAAGTGCGGCGCCCCGGCCACCCTTTTTTTCATCATCCAGCATGAGGCTCAAATACTCTACGGGTTTTAATGTAACCCGCGCGATGTCTTCGTTTTCCAAGAGTGTTGCTTGAGTCGACATAATGCACCTTCCATGTGCTGGTTATACTGCCAGAGCGAAAGGCTCCAGAAGTGTGAGCTGTTTATCGGTAAACAGTCAGGACGACTATAAAGGTGTTTTTGCACGGTGCAAGTAATGGCTCTTGGTTTTCGGCCGGGATTATTTTACTGGTTATGTACGTTTCGCATTGGCGTGTAGGGCCGTACAAGCAGTGTGCGTAGTCTTTCAAAAATAGGGGTGCCTTTGACGCGCCGACCCGCCTAAAATACCGGTCTGATTTTTCGAGTCCCGGCCGGGACGCTTGAGGCACATGTTCAATGTCAGTCATTACCCCCACGTCACTCACCCCTGCGACCGATCATCGAGCACAGTTCCTCGACCTGCTGGACACCAGCCTGTCGCAGAACTCGCTCATCAAGCTGGTCCTGGCCAAATACGTGGGCAGCGAAGCCGAGTTGCAGCGGGTCATCATCAAGCCGCTGACGATCAAGGAACAGCCTTGTCTGTCATTCGTGTATCGCTACAAGACCCGTGACACCACCCGAAATTTCCCGCTTGCCGAGGCCGTGAGCGTCATTGCCAGCCTGATACCCGAGTCGTTCAAGAACGCGCACCTGTTGTCGCTGACCGACGAAGTGCAGCTGGAATACAGCAAGAAGGGCAAGACCACGCTGTTCAAGAGCAAGGCCAGGCAAGAGCGCGAAGTCCCGTCGACGGGTCACGATCGCGAGAAGAAACGCTACCTGGAACTCACCCGGCCATTCCTGACCGACCTCGGTGTGACCAATCGGCAGCATGAGCTGATCCCGGCCATGTCGCGCAAGTGGAAACAGATCAACAAGTTCATCGAAGTGTTTTCCCATGCCTTGAGCTCATCGCCGCTCACGCTGGATCAGCCGGTCAAGGTGGCGGACTTCGGCTCCGGCAAGGGCTATCTGACCTTCGCCATCCACGATTACCTGTGCAATACCTTGCAAGCCCAAGGGCAGGTGACCGGCGTCGAGCTGCGTGAAGACATGGTCACGCTGTGCAACAAGGCTGCTGCCGGGCTTGAGCACCCTGGCCTGACCTTTCAGCACGGTGACGTGCGCAGCGTGGCACCCAGCGCGCTGGATGTGATGATCGCGCTGCACGCCTGTGATATTGCGACCGACTATGCCATTCACATGGGTATTCGCTCCGGCGCCTCGATCATCATGTGCTCACCGTGCTGTCACAAGCAGATTCGCTTGCAGATCCAGAGCCCGACGCTGTTGAAACCGATGCTGCAATACGGTCTGCATATGGGCCAGCAAGCGGAAATGGTCACTGACAGCCTGCGTGCCCTGTTGCTGGAAGCCTGTGGCTACGACGCCAAGGTGTTCGAATTCATCTCCCTCGAACATACCAACAAGAACAAGATGATTCTCGCCGTCAAACGCGCCGAGCCAGTCAGTCCAGCCCTGTTGCTGGCGCGCATTCAGGAGCTGAAAACGTTCTACGGCATCACTGAACACTGCCTGGAAACCCTGCTGCAGGCCGATGGGTATCTCGGCTGAAGAACGCCATTGTGGCCGGCAGTCTGCGACCAATGGTCAGCTACATGAGCACTTCATTGTTCTGGGTCAATGGTTACACCTCGCGTAAGGCGGATGCTTGAGCTATTGCACAAGCATCCGAGCCAACCACGAGGTCCGTCATGATCAGCACCTTTTTCATCCCCGCTGTGAACATCATCGGCACCGGCTGCATTGATGAAGCGATGCAAGCCATCCGCAAATACGGATTTCGCAAGGCGCTGATCGTCACTGATGCAGGTCTGGCCAAGGCCGGAGTGGCGAGCCAGGTTGCCGGGTTGCTGGTCGAGCAGGGCATCGACTCGGTGGTGTATGACGGCGCCAGGCCTAACCCGACCATTGCCAACGTCGAGAAAGGCCTGGCCGTGTTGCAGGAACGGCAGTGCGATTTCGTGATCTCTCTGGGCGGTGGCTCACCCCACGACTGCGCCAAGGGTATCGCCCTGTGCGCCAGCAATGGCGGGCATATCAGCGACTACGAAGGCGTCGACCGTTCGGCAAAACCGCAATTGCCGCTGATCGCCATCAACACCACGGCCGGAACCGCCAGCGAGATGACCCGCTTCTGCATCATCACCGATGAAACCCGTCACGTGAAAATGGCCATCATCGACCGCAACGTGACGCCGCTGTTGTCGGTAAACGACCCGAACATGATGGTTGCTATGCCCAAATCGCTGACAGCGGCCACCGGCATGGACGCGCTGACCCACGCCATCGAAGCCTACGTTTCAACCGCCGCCAACCCGATCACTGACGCCTGCGCGTTGCAGGCCATGGCGTTGATCGCCAACAACCTGCGTGAAGCAGTCAATAACGGGACAAACATCACGGCTCGCGAGAATATGGCCTATGCCCAGTTCCTCGCGGGCATGGCATTCAACAATGCGTCGCTGGGCTACGTGCATGCCATGGCGCATCAACTGGGTGGCTTCTATGATTTGCCTCATGGCGTGTGCAACGCTGTTTTGTTGCCTCATGTACAGCGCTTCAATGCCAGCGTCAGTGCTGCACGCCTGACCGATGTCGCGCATGCCATGGGCGCCAATATTCGCGGCCTGTCCCCGGAAGAGGGCGCTCAGGCGGCCATTGAAGCCATCCGCGCGTTGTCTGCCGCCGTGGAGATTCCGGCAGGCTTGACGGCGCTGGGCGTCAGGGAAGAGGACTTTCCGATGCTGGCTGCCAACGCGCTGAAAGATGCCTGCGGGCTGACCAACCCGCGCCCAGCGGACCTTGACCAGATTCAGGATATATTCCGCCAGGCGCTTTGATTATCCAGACACTACAGGTTTGTAAATGGACATGCTTCGGCCCTACACCCTCGCAGATCGTGAACGTTGTCTGGATATTTTCGACACCAACGTCCCACGTTACTTTGATCCTGTAGAACGCGAGCAATTCGCCAGTTTCCTGATGGCTCCGCTGGGTCACTACTTCGTGGTGGCGCGTGATTGCGAGGTTGTGGCCTGCGGTGGATACCTGGTGCTGTCGGACCCCTCAGTGGCCGAGCTGACCTGGGGTATGGTCGACAGCAATTGCCACGGCAGCGGTCTGGGCAGGTTTCT
Source organism: Pseudomonas syringae (assembly GCF_023278085.1). Classification (NCBI taxonomy): domain Bacteria; kingdom Pseudomonadati; phylum Pseudomonadota; class Gammaproteobacteria; order Pseudomonadales; family Pseudomonadaceae; genus Pseudomonas; species Pseudomonas syringae. Next base: position 1,055,464 of record NZ_CP066265.1, read on the forward strand.
CACCGAGGCCCGGCTGGATCTCATGAAGGCTTTACCGGGTGTCACCCGTGCCTACATCAACACCAGCCAGCATGTTCAGGGGTTCTACTCGAATCTGGGGTTTGTGGCCGTCTCGGTCGAAGTCGACGGGCATGGTTGCGGTATTGACAGCGTCAAGATGGAGCTGGCGTTTTCGTAAGCAAGATGCCTGAACCGAAGCTGACAAAAGCCATGGAACCTGAGCCGGCCGGGGCGCTGTCCGTATAGCATTCAGGTTGTCCTCGCGATTCCCGCGAACAGGCCTGAGAGGTCAACCGATGAGGCCTCTGCGCTCTCTGTCGCAAGGCTGCTATCTGAGATGCGTCGTTACTTTTGTGCTGGCCGTGTCATCGCAGTACGTGCATGCGGCAGACATCCCGGAAGGCTTTGCCAAAGGGGTAACAGGGGGTGGGTCTGCCGCCACCGTGCATCCCGCCACACGTGATGATCTTCGATCAGCACTGTGTGCGTCTTACAACTCGCGCGGCGCCTGCACCGATGACACGCCGCGGGTAATTGTGCTGGACCACCTGTTCGACTTTCGCGCAAGCGTGTTATCCAGTGGCAGCGCTGAAACCACCGAGCCGGGTTGCGTAGTGAAACCCTGCCCGCAGGGCGGTGAGCAACTCGCGCTCAACGGTGCCAACAATTTCTGCCAGTCGAGACCGCCCGTCAGCGTGACTTACGACAACGCCGGGCTGAAACCACTGAAAGTCGGCTCGAACAAAACCCTGATCGGAGTTGGCAACAAAGCAGGCATTCAGGGCGCAGGGCTGTTCATTGGTGACGGCGCGCACAACGTGATCGTTCGCAACCTGACGCTTTCGGATATCAATCCACGTGTCGTATGGGGCGGCGACGCGCTCACTCTGAACAAGGCTGATGGTGTCTGGATCGATCACAACACCTTTGCGCGGATCGGCAGGCAAATGATCGTGACGGGCTGGGGCACGGCTTCACACGTCACCATTTCCAGCAATGAATTCGACGGCCGTACGCCTTACTCGTCTACCTGTGATGGTCATCATTACTGGGTCTGGCTGTTCCTTGGCAGCCAGGACACGTTGACGCTGTCGAGAAACTATATACACGACACCTCCGGCAGAGCGCCCCATTCCGGAGGCATGAACCATTCACAGGTGACAGCCCAACTGGTCAACAATGTTTTTCAACGCATGACCTACCAGGGCGCAATCATGTCGCGAACGTCATCCTCACAGTTGCTGGTTGAAGGGAACGACTTCGAGAACGTGGCTCATCCGCTGTACAACGATACGGACCAACCGGGTACGGCGTTCGCCTTGTTCGAACCGGTTTCAGCAGCCGCGAACGATGCTTGTATGAGCGTGATCGGCAGAGTGTGTGTTGCGAACCGGCAGCGCAGCAGTGGTGATGACTATCGTCCCCAGGATGAATCGGCGTTGCAGGCATTCAGGGCGTATCGGCAGTATCTGGTGGTGCCGGTTGCGGCAGAAGAAGCCTGGGCGCGGGTGCCGGGGGAGGCGGGGGTGGGGAAGGTTGGTAAAAAGTGAGGTGATCATGATTTCAAATTCTTTGAAATTTGAGATGGGGTATACGCGTCAGAGATTTGATTTCAACTTTCCACAAAATTGAAATCAAAAAACCGCCGAAGCGGTTTTTGAAGTCAGACTCGCCGGTATGCGGCTTCGTAAACCTCGTCATCGCGTCAAGTACCGACACACAGAACCAGTATGATCTCAGTGCCGTTGACGCGATAAATGATACGAACATCCCCCGTCCGGATCCGGCGAAAACCGGCTAACGCTCCGCGAAGCGGCTTTCCTATCTTGTCAGGTTCTCCTTGTGCGATCCGTTCGCGTATGACTTTCAGGATCCTTCGTGCCTCAGCCGTTCCTAGCTGTTTGAGGTCTTGATCAACATCAGGGTGAAAGCGGACGCTCCATTTCATCGTAATGCCTATTTGTAGCGAGCCTCCATGTCTTCAAGACTCACAGTATGCTTTTCATCCAGCGTGGACAGGCGCTCAATGGCCAAACGTTCGGCGCGAAGGTCTTCGAGCTCATCCTGCAAGGCTTGATAGGCATTAACACCCACAAGAACTGCGGCTGGCTCGTTGTCCTTGAAAATCACCAGATGCGAAACTTCTCCGCTGGTGACTTCCTTCAGTTTTGCACTGAAGCCGCGAACCATGGCTGTGGCGGACACTGCCTGTTCAGCTCGGTCTAGGAGTGCACTCATGCGCTTGATGCCTCGATTTAGTAGTCAATGTCAGTGAGTTAGGTGTCTTTAGTAATTAATGATTTATCGTCATTTATTGGCAGCGCAAAACGAGTATACGCAATATAGTATGTAAATTAATGTGTTTTATTATGCGTTATAAGTGGGCTTTTGAAATTGGATTGGTATCAGCTTGACAGCTGATTCAGGCCAGGATTACGCCACAGTCTCTGTGGAAGTCACCGCCTCGCTTGCAATTTATATCGCCCAGCCAAGCGTAATCACTATCAGCGTCAGGTAGCGCAGGGCTTTTGCGAGGGTGACCACGAGCAGGAAACGCCACAGCGGCTCACGCATGACACCGGCAATCAGGGTAATCGGGTCGCCAATGACCGGCACCCAGCTGAACAGCAGTGCCCAACGGCCAAAGCGTCCATAAATGCCTTGCGCTTTGTCGAGGTGGCGCTCGCTGACGGGGAACCAGCGTTTGTGCCGAAAGCGTTCAATCGAGCGCCCCAGGTACCAGTTCACCACCGAGCCCAGCACATTCCCCGTCGTTGCAGCCAGCAAGAGAAGGATCGTCACGTAGTGCTCTGAAAGGAGCATGCCGACCAATACGGCTTCAGATTGCAGTGGCAGGAGCGTGGCGGCACCGAATGCCACACCAAAGAGACCCAAATAGCTGGTCAGCTCGAACACGGTGTCATCTCACGAATACAGACCGTTCCAGCCGTGGATACCTACGTATACCCCTACGCAGATAATCAGCACGCTGGAGAGGTAAGGTGCACGCCGGGCGGCGGCATTGAGCCAGGGGAAACGGTTTGATGCCTTGCGAGCGCCGATAGCGGCAGCGGCCCCAACCGCCACCAGGGTGATTGCCAGACCAATGCTGAAACACAGCACCATCGCGGCACCCAGCGTGACTTGCTTCACTTGCAGGCACAGCAGCAAAACGGTGATTGCTGCCGGGCAAGGGATGAGTCCTCCGGTCAAACCAAACATCAGGATCTGACCGTTGCTGACCTCACGGTGGGTGAAGCGCTTGCGGATGTCGTCGGCATGAGCCTTTTCGTGCGCATCCTGATAGCCCTCAGCAGTCAGCTCCAATCCGTTCAGATCGTTGTGATCGTGGCGATGGCCGTGGTGATGTTCCTTGAAGTCCAGGTCATGATCGTGGCCGTGCCCGGTGTTTATGCGGTGTGTCTCGTCGTGGTCGTGGTCGTGGTCACTGTGAGCGGCGTTTTCTTCTTCAGATTTAAACAGCTGCTCGCCACGCCATGTGCGCCACAGCATCCAGAGTGCAATGGCGATGATCAGCGCTGAAGACGCGAGCTGAAAGTAGGGCTCCGTGGTTTCTGCATCCAGCCCTTGGCCCAGATACATGCCGCCGATAGCGACCAGCCAGACAACCGCGGTATGCGAAAGCGTCGCCGCTAACCCAAGCATCACAGCCTGTTTTACCGATCCCCGAATGGCCACGATGAACGCCGCCATCATGGTTTTGGAATGACCCGGCTCCAGGCCGTGCAATGCCCCCAACAGGATGGCGCTGGGGAAATACAGCCAGGCGTGGGAACCGCCTTGCTGCAACAGATTGGCAAAGTCGGGCATGTGAAACCTAGAGGTATTTGGTGATTTGCTTGAAGGCTTCCAGTGGTGCCCGCTCGCCTTTGGCAAGTGCGCCCATGGTGTCTTCAAGGCAATGATCGATGTGATCCTGGATCAGCGTGCGTTTCGCCTGACAAACCGCTTTTTCGACAGCATGAAGCTGTTGAGCAATGTCCACGCATTCGCGACCGTCTTCGATCATGGCGATGATGCTTCGCAAGTGACCATCCGCACGCTTGAGGCGCTTGATAATTGCCTCGTGGGACTGGTGCGTATGGTTAGGTGGGTGTTCGTGGTCACTCATTGTTTGAGCCTGTGATCTGAATGATTCAGGTCTGCACTCTATCCCCCTGGGGGGGATATGGTCAAATGGGGTGTGGATAAGTTTAAGTAGTTTGTCAGAAGAGTTGATTTATCGAAGTGTTATGTAGATGTATAAATGAAAAGTGAAAACAGTCTCTTACAGCCAATAAGATAGAAAGATTTTTGCTGGCTTTCGGACAGTGTCTAGGTGCGAACTCAAGTGCAGTCTGGAAGCGTCTCTGTCTGGGCAGTTCCCGAGATGCTGATACTACACCCTCATGAATTAAGTTAACGCCGGCTTATGCCCTTCATGTTTCTGGACAAAAATTTCTGTTCAAGCTTCACTGGCATCAGTCGAAAAAGACTGCAGAGATTCTTGCTTCATTGTTGTAGCCAACACTGATTTTATGAACCCTCGTCCAACACATTCTCAAAGCAAGGAAGAAGAAAATGGCAGTTATCAATGGCACAGCTGGCGCAGATACACTAATCGGCACAGCTGGGGATGATGAGATCAACGCCCTGGGCGGCAATGATGTGATCAAGAGCTCTGCAGGCGCGGACAAAATTGATGGCGGTGCAGGTACAGATACTGTTGACTATTCGGCATCTACCGAAGGTGTAAGCATAGATTTGCGCCTGGGGGTTGGACTTGCTGGACGGGGTGGCGACGCAGAAGGGGACACGCTCAATGGCATCGAAACCGTCATCGGCTCCGCCTTCAATGACGTTCTCTCCGCCGGTCCGTACACCATAATGACTGCGGTACGGCTGGAGGGTGGTACCGGCGACGATATTTACAACATCAACATGGGTTACGCCCCCACCATCATTGAGCAGGCCGGTGGCGGCAACGATGAAGTCCGTGTATCGGTCATCAACCCTAACAATACCGTGCTGGCGGCCAACGTCGAGCGCCTGACTTATGTCGGCGCTGGCGCCTTTACCGGATATGGCAACGACAGCGACAACATCATCACCGGCGGCTCGGGTAACGACACCCTGTACGGTGGGGCGGGCTCGGATCAGTTCATCGGCGGTGCCGGCTACGACGGTGCGGGTTACCTCGACAGCAAAGAAGCGGTGACCATCAACCTCAAGACCGGCGTGCACTCCGGGATCGCGGCAGGCGATACCTATACCGATATCGAGGTGATCAGAGGGTCGAACTTCAACGACACTTTTGTTGGCGATGGTAGCGGCATGGATTTCGACGGGGGTGCCGGGGTCGACACGGTCGACTATTCGGGTTCGACTGCCGGGGTCAATATTAATGTCCGTCTCGGGTCAGGCACTGCCGGAACGGGCGGAGAGGCCGAAGGCAGCATCTTGACGGGTATCGAAACCGTCATCGGCTCCGCTTTCAACGACGTCCTCACCGCGGGCCCTTACACCATAATGACTGCGGTACGGCTGGAGGGTGGTACCGGCGACGATATTTACAACATCAACATGGGTTATACCCCCACCATCATCGAACAGGCCGGTGGCGGCGACGATGAAGTGCGCGTGTCGGTCGTGTATACCGGCGGCACTACTCTGGCGGCCAACGTTGAACGCCTGACCTACGTCGGCACCGGTGCCTTCACCGGTTACGGCAACGACATCAACAACATCATCACTGGCGGTTCGGGTAACGACACCCTGTACGGTGGGGCGGGCGCGGATCAGTTCATCGGCGGTGCCGGCTACGACGGTGCGGGTTACCTCGACAGCAAAGAAGCGGTGACCATCAACCTCAAGACCGGCGTGCACTCCGGGATCGCGGCAGGCGATACCTACACCGATATCGAGGTGATCAGAGGGTCGAACTTCAACGACACTTTTGTTGGCGATGGTAGCGGCATGGATTTCGACGGGGGTGCCGGGGTCGACACGGTCGACTATTCGGGTTCGACTGCCGGGGTCAACATTAATGTCCGTCTCGGGTCGGGCACTGCCGGAACGGGTGGGGAGGCCGAAGGCAGCATCTTGACGGGTATCGAAACCGTCATCGGCTCCGCTTTCAACGACGTCCTCACCGCGGGCCCTTACACCATAATGACTGCGGTACGGCTGGAGGGTGGTACCGGCGACGATATCTACAACATCAACATGGGTTATACCCCCACCATCATCGAACAGGCCGGTGGCGGCGACGATGAAGTGCGCGTGTCGGTCGTGTATACCGGCGGCACTACTCTGGCGGCCAACGTTGAACGCCTGACTTATGTCGGCGCTGGCGCCTTCACCGGATACGGCAACGACAGCGACAACGTCATCACCGGTGGTTCGGGTAACGACACCCTGTACGGTGGGGCGGGCGCGGACAAGTTCATCGGCGGTGCCGGCTACGACGGTGCGGGTTACCTCGACAGCAAAGAAGCGGTGACCATCAACCTCAAGACCGGCGTGCACTCCGGGATCGCGGCAGGCGATACCTATACCGATATCGAGGTGATCAGAGGGTCGAACTTCAACGACACTTTTGTTGGCGATGGTAGCGGCATGGATTTCGACGGGGGTGCCGGGGTCGACACGGTCGACTATTCGGGTTCGACTGCCGGGGTCAACATTAATGTCCGTCTCGGGTCAGGCACTGCCGGAACGGGCGGAGAGGCCGAAGGCAGCATCTTGACGGGTATCGAAACCGTCATCGGCTCCGCTTTCAACGACGTCCTCACCGCGGGCCCGTACACCATAATGACTGGGGTACGGCTGGAGGGTGGTACCGGCGACGATATCTACAACATCAACATGGGTTATACCCCCACCATCATCGAACAGGCCGGTGGCGGCGACGATGAAGTGCGCGTGTCGGTCGTGTATACCGGCGGCACTACTCTGGCGGCCAACGTTGAACGCCTGACTTATGTCGGCGCTGGCGCCTTCACCGGATACGGCAACGACAGCGACAACGTCATCACCGGTGGTTCGGGTAACGACACCCTGTACGGTGGGGCGGGCGCGGACAAGTTCATCGGCGGTGCCGGCTACGACGGTGCGGGTTACCTCGACAGCAAAGAAGCGGTGACCATCAACCTCAAGACCGGCGTGCACTCCGGGATCGCGGCAGGCGATACCTATACCGATATCGAGGTGATCAGAGGGTCGAACTTCAACGACACTTTTGTTGGCGATGGTAGCGGCATGGATTTCGACGGGGGTGCCGGGGTCGACACGGTCGACTATTCGGGTTCGACTGCCGGGGTCAACATTAATGTCCGTCTCGGGTCAGGCACTGCCGGAACGGGCGGAGAGGCCGAAGGCAGCATCTTGACGGGTATCGAAACCGTCATCGGCTCCGCTTTCAACGACGTCCTCACCGCGGGCCCGTACACCATAATGACTGGGGTACGGCTGGAGGGTGGTACCGGCGACGATATCTACAACATCAACATGGGTTATACCCCCACCATCATCGAACAGGCCGGTGGCGGCGACGATGAAGTGCGCGTGTCGGTCGTGTATACCGGCGGCACTACTCTGGCGGCCAACGTTGAACGCCTGACTTATGTCGGCGCTGGCGCCTTCACCGGATACGGCAACGACAGCGACAACGTCATCACCGGTGGTTCGGGTAACGACACCCTGTACGGTGGGGCGGGCGCGGACAAGTTCATCGGCGGTGCAGGCTACGACGGTGCGGGTTACCTCGACAGCAAAGATGCGGTGACCATCAACCTCAAGACCGGCGTGCACTCCGGGATCGCGGCAGGCGATACCTACACCGATATCGAGGTGATCAGAGGGTCGAATTTCAATGACATTTTTGTTGGGGATGGTAGCGGCACTGGATTTCGACGGGGGGCCGGGGTCGACACGGTCGACTATTCGGGTTCGACTGCCGGGGTCAACATTAATGTCCGTCTCGGGTCAGGCACTGCCGGAACGGGCGGAGAGGCCGAAGGCAGCATCTTGACGGGTATCGAAACCGTCATCGGCTCCGCTTTCAACGACGTCCTCACCGCGGGCCCGTACACCATAATGACTGGGGTACGGCTGGAGGGTGGTACCGGCGACGATATCTACAACATCAACATGGGTTATACCCCCACCATCATCGAACAGGCCGGTGGCGGCGACGATGAAGTGCGCGTGTCGGTCGTGTATACCGGCGGCACTACTCTGGCGGCCAACGTTGAACGCCTGACTTATGTCGGCGCTGGCGCCTTCACCGGATACGGCAACGACAGCGACAACGTCATCACCGGTGGTTCGGGTAACGACACCCTGTACGGTGGGGCGGGCGCGGACAAGTTCATCGGCGGTGCCGGCTACGACACGGCGGGTTATCTCGACAGCAAAGAAGCGGTGACCCTCAACCTCAAGACTGGCGTGTATTCCGGGATCGCGGCAGGTGATACCTACACCGATATCGAGGTGATCAGAGGGTCGAATTTCAATGACATTTTCTATGGCGGCAGTTCATTCATGATGCAGGATGGCGCGGGTGGCCAAGATCTGGTCACTTATGAACAGTCCAGCAGCGCGGTAACGATCGACCTGATCAATGGCACCAACGTAGGGGAAGCTGCTGGTCATACCTACGCCAACATTGAAATCTTTCAAGGCAGCAATTTTAACGACACGCTGTCAGGCTCTCGTCTGACGGACACTTTCATTGGAGGCGCCGGGGCAGATGTGATTGATGGCCGCGAAGGACAAGACAGCGTCTGGTACATCACAAACGCAACAGGCGTCTCGATCAACTTGCAGACTCAAGTGAATCAAGGTGGAGATGCCGAGGGTGACGTATTGCTCAACATAGAGCGCGTGCTGGGCAGTCACTACAACGATGTTCTGGTAGGCGACACGGGTGCCAATTACCTGGAAGGCGGATTGGGCAACGACGTCATCGACGGGGGAGACGGCAACGATTTCCTCTATGGCGGGCTAATTTCGTCGATCGGACCTTTCACGCTGGATAGCTCTAACAATGGGTCGCAGGCAGACATTTTGTACGGTGGTAACGGTAACGACACCCTCGTTACTGCAGCCAGCGATGAGGGTAGTCAAGCCTACGGTGAGGCCGGAGTTGACACTATCACAGTGGCACATGGCATGGCTGATGGTGGTGAAGGCAACGACCTGTTGACCGGTACAGGCGTGGGCTTTTCGCTGTCAGGAGGTTTGGGGGATGACCGACTGGTATTGCGTGCCAGCGGTTTTGCCAATGGTGGTGAGGGGGACGATACTTACACCATCAATACTCCAACCTTAGTGACGATCCAAGACAACGGCGTGAGCAGCGGTGACAAATTGATTTTGTCATATATAAACAGCAATGAATTGCTGGCTGACCGGATCGGTGATGACCTCTATCTGCACCGTTCAGGCTTCGCTGCAGGAGAGGCACCTCAAGAAGGTGTGCGCCTCGAGAGTTGGTTTGCAGGTTATAACACCATCGAGCAGATCCAGACGGCTGATATGCAGCTCATCGGTCTGTCGGGCAGTCAGGATTTGTTTTCCTGAACAGATGAGGCAGCGTCTTTCGCTGCCTCATATTGGTTAACCCAGGAGAGCCATTCGGTGGCAGTCACGCTTGCATAATCAATCTTGAAGGTGTCGCTGTCGCCCGGTACTGCTTGCGTCGGGTGACAGCGTCTTCAACCTGGCTCCAAGTGAGTTTGGTTGTTGCCGCGGGGGGAGAGGCTGCTCAGCACGTATAGCTTGGACGACGTTGCAAGAGTGGGGTGCGAGCATTCGGAAAGGGATTCAATCTTGCTCACAAAATTTGGGCGATTCAATAAAGACTGCGCGCTTAGCCTATGGGGGCTGCGACGGGAGAGAGATAATGAATATTGCGGGAATATAGGAGAGTGTCGGGTTTAAAAAGTTTTCTGAAAAATTGGAGCGGGTAGACGAAATCGACCCCTTATTGGCCAGCATTATTCGAATCTGTGTATCTGTGTATGTATTGCCCCGAGGCAGCGCTGAGAAAAGCGTGTAGTGAGAAAAGCGTGTAGTTGTGTGTTCTGAGGTGGCTGATTTGCTGGGGCTCGTCCCTTCGTCAGTGGAAATACCCTCCAATCTCGACTTACTCACATGTGAGCGAAAGCCTGAGATTCGGATATCTGGAACATCGATTTCTTCCTAACCTCACCGGATCGCATGATCCGTTTCCCGATCCGTATCCCGCGCACATTGGCGCGGGATTCGATTCGTGAGAGATGATCCGACTTACTCCTGAGGCGATTCCACTTGTGGTTCTTGTGACCCTAACTACATCGGATCATTTCAAGCAATGAAGCTCGGTAACCATTCCTCATCGGTTTGTCCGTCGACCACGTATCGATAACTTGATGTCGAAAATATTACTTGCCCATTATTTTCCGCTGCAAGTGTCCTCAGCGCTTGGAAAGCGATGCTGCCGAGCAGTACGCATTAAGGGAGAGGCGTAGTGACAGCCCGGCGGGCAGCCTGCTGACGACGCCTGCCCAGCCAGAACGCTTCCTCCAGCCTCTTCCGGCTGTATTTCATCGGCTCCAGGAAAAAACCGCCTTAAGTCGCAAGAAAGCATGCCGACAACCTCATCAGCAATGAGATTGAAGGTCTTCGACCGTGTCCTGGCGTACCTTCTCGAAGAGCAACACCATCGTCAAGATCAAGGCGGAGCAAACGCGCGTGAAGGTCATGACGCCAGTTTTCAAAACCGCTCAGCGGCTTGAACTCATCACCGATCCGTACCCGATTCTTGCGTCATTGACCTGGCCAGGCATGCCTTGCCCCGGAGTTTCTACATGTGTTCAATGTGTGATGCGCTCACCCAACTTTGGGCCGAAGGAGCGACCGGCCAGGGTGCGGCCAAACAGACAGTCACCAGCCAAGCGATGCTTGAGCACCTGACGCTTGACCAGCAAGCCAACTACCTGACTGATGGCTATTGGCACGACGCCTATGGCGGTTCCCAGCACCATTTTGACGTGCACGCCGGAGGGTCGCTCACTGTCAACCTGGCAAGCTTGAGCGCCAGCGCTCAGGTTGTTGCTCGATATGCGCTGCAAACCTGGACAAATGTCAGCGGCCTAAACTTTGTGGAAACCACCGCTGCTGCTGCGATCAATTTCAGCGAACAAAAAAGCGGTGCGTACAGCAACTCCAATTATGCAGGCAGCATCATCTCGGACAGCAGCGTCAACATCGCTTCCGATTGGGTGAAATACGGTTTGTATTATCAGCAAACCTACATTCATGAAATCGGCCACGCGCTGGGGTTGGGCCATGCGGGCAATTACAACGGTAGCGCGACCTTCCCCAACAATGCCTTCTATCAAGAGGACAGCTGGAAATACTCGGTGATGTCCTACTTCAGTCAGAGCGAGAATACGTATTCCAACGCCTCTTTCGGCTATGTCGCTACCCCCATGCTGGCGGACATCGTAGCCATCCAGTCACTGTACGGCACCGCCGTTACCCGCACAGGTGACAATACTTACAGTTTCAACAAGACGTCCAGCAACACCGGAACTGACTTCGTGCCCGGCCTGGTGGCCACGATCTATGATTCGGGCGGCAACGACACTATCAACGTCAGCACCTATGTCGGCGCTCAGACAGTCGATCTGAGAAGTGAAGCTTTTTCCAGCCTATACGGCGGTCTATCGAATATTGCAATCGCGCGCGGCACAGTTATCGAGAACGCCATCACCGGTGCGGGCGCTGATACGCTGATCGGCAACGCCAGTGATAACTTTCTCAATGCCAACGCGGGCAATGACCAGTTGCAAGGCGGCGATGGCGATGATCGGCTGATGGGTGGGGCGGGCTCGGACGTGCTCAATGGTGGCAACGGCATCGACACCGCCTTGTATACCGAGGCAGGTGCTCGCTACTTTGCAACCTACGATACCGCGCTGGTGAGGAATGCCACCCTCAGCGTTCATGATGCGCAAACGTCCGATGTGGACACACTTTCAAGCGTCGAAAGGCTGTCTTTCAGCGACCGCAATGCCACTCTTGACGAACTGCTCATGGCTTTTCACAGCCGTTATGGCGCCTTCAACGCCGAGAGTGACGCCACTGTTTCGTTGAGTTTTAGCATGGATCTTCATCACATCGCGCTCACCGAGGATCAGGCGGACATTGCCAGGCTTTACTCACTGTTCGGTCGGACGCCCGATTATCAGGGATTGAATCACTGGCTGACGCAGCAGGCGATGGGCAGTTCGGATGCAGAGATTCGCGATGGCTTTCTGAATTCCACTGAAGGGATACAGCGCTACAGCGGGCTTGGTGATCGGGAATTTGTCCTTGATCTCTATCAGACCGTACTGCACCGCACAGGCGAAGAATCCGGTGTGTCGTCCTGGAACACGCTGCTGCAGGCGGGTGGGAGTCGAGCAGCGGTCGCTGATGGCTTCCTCAATTCGCGCGAGAGCCGTGACATCTCAGAGGGCGAGACAGGCTTCATAAGGATCGTGGCTCATAACGCCTGGAACAATCTGGATATGGTCGTAGGCAAGGGCGTGGCTACCGGCACGGCTGGGGATGATCAGATCAGTGAGCAGGAAGTCAGGCTGGACAGCAATGCGGTTTCGCATCTGGCCGGCAACGCCGGTATCGACACCTTTATTTTCAACGATGCTGCATCCGCCTATACGATCAGCGCGCTTGATACCGACACGCTATCAGTCAGTCGTTCTACTGGAGCGGCGGCGAAATTCGAACTGAGTGGGTTCAATGTGCTCGATTTCGCAGATCGCGAACTGTTCGTTCTCGACTCGGCGCAGGCAAGCATTGGTCGTCTGTATACCATTCTGGATCGTGCTCCCGATATCGAAGGCCTGAAGTCCTGGCTGTCTCACGGCGCCGCAGGCGTAACCGGTGCTCAGGTTGCGGGTGGTTTTGTGCAATCTGCCGAATTTTCCCAAAGCCTGCCCGATGGCAGCAGCAATACAGCCTTTGTCGAACATCTGTATCACAATGTCCTGGACAGAGGCAGCGACGCTAACGGCCTTGCCTATTGGGTCCAATCGCTGGAAGGCGGCACAAGCCGTGGACAGGTCGCATTCAATATCGCCAACTCCGCGGAGTCTGCTGCACTGACTCAAGGCGATGCCGGCTTCATTCACCTGGTAGGGCATGCTGATTGGGTTTGAGGCACCTGCGCCAAAGACTGGACAACCCTGCCGTGGAAAATCCCCCGCAGGGTTTCATCCGGCCTGGCTTGTTGGAAACGCAGTTGCACGCGCAAGCTGTATCAAGCATCCAGGCTCTTCGCGAGCAAGGTCAGGCATTGTAGAGGACTGGCTACCAATACGTTTTCAAACTCAAGAGCGAGGTCAAAACCCTGGCTAGAGGTCTCGGCGCTTGCTGGTGGCATCCGCAATCTTCTTGGCCGGGACTTTTTGCAACACACCCTCTATGTGCTGATGGGGCCTGGTCGAAGAAACACGATCCCGCGCTCCACAGTTCTGCGACTGTTTTCCAGTGAGCACCATGGCTACTGAAGCTTTTCAGTCATTCAAAAGGGGGCGGGTGGGGTGATTTCGGGGCGCGTGTTCGACGCTTTCGGTACGATTGTCCGTATCCGGTGACGCACCAACACCTACTTTTTGATGAGGGAAGGGCGTCGGCAGGAGTTACCTGTCACGCCTGAAAGTACACACTTCGCGATGACTGAAAACCTTCCGTTCGCCAGAATTGCAGACCACTTGGGGGGTTCTCTCTCCGCCTCTAAACGCATCGAGTTGAGCGAGGCATTGGGTAAGAATATTTCGTCGATTGAGTTGTACCCTGACGCTGTCCGGGCGATCGTTGAGCTTCAAAACTCAGACATCCTGGTAGGGGTTTATTGAGTGATCGAAGGGGAAACGCGGGTCAGACAGATGTCGTGTCGAGGGAATCGACGGTGCACCAGATTTTCGGGGCTTCCGGTAGAACTGATGGTGGGGCGGCGAGAAGGTATTGATGGGCTTAGGCGCTAGGGCGAAATTGCTTGGCATGCCCGGAATTGTTGGCTGGAAGCTGGAGCGGGTAGAGGGAATCGAACCCTCAACTAAAGCTTGGGAAGCTTTCGTTTTACCACTAAACTATACCCGCTCTGATAGCTGCTCTGAGCGGCTGACTTTGTACCAGAACCCTGCCCTGATTTGAAGCGCTAATTTCACTGCGCAGCGCTTTCCCTCCTGATTCCCTTCATGAAAACCAACCGCCAGATGAAAACACTCCGCAACTGACGGTGGCTTCCTGCGTGGTTCAGAAGGCCAGCGCCTGATGGCGCTCGACCCGGTTGTGACCGTTATGCGACACCTGTTCCGGTTGCAGGAATGTCATGAGCACCTGTTTCGAATCACGGCAGGCTGCCTTGTGTTCCATGTCCAGAAAGTGGCCGGTGGCGTCGATGGTGCTGAAGCTGCAATCGCGCAGGTATCTGGAGAAGTGGGCGGCGTCGTTGGCAGACGTGTATTCGTCCAGAGCACCATTGATGAACAGCACGGGTGCATTGATGTTTTTGCCGGTGGTCAGGTAATTGTCCGGATCGAGTTCCAGAACCTGACTGAAGTGGTAGTGCATCTGGTCATACTCGTGAGCATCCAGGTTGCTGATATGACGGAAATTGAAGCGCTTGAACAAGGCAGGCAGGTGTTTGCCGACGGTGTTGTTGATCAAGTGGCCCATGTCGTAACGGTTGTGCGCACCCAGGTGCGTGATGCCGTGACACAGGTAGTCATGCATCTTCTCGTTGATCACCGGGGAGAACGAACTGATGACTGCGCTTTCGATGCGTTTTGGCCGGTGCGCCAGTGCCACCAGCGTTGCCGCGCCGCCCCATGAAAAAGACAGTACGTGCTCGGCGTTGAAGTGATCGATCAGTTCCAGCAGCAGCTGGCCTTCCTCTTCCCGGGTCAGCGGTGCGCCATGCAGGTTGTGCGGTTTGGATTTGCCCGAGTAGGGCTGATCGTAAAGCACCACGTTGAAGGCCGGATGAAGGCTGCGCACGGTCTGGGCAAATGATGCGGTGGTGGCCAGTGAGCCGTTGACCAGAATGATGGTCTTTGCGGCGGCGTCGGTGCGATAGAACTCGGTGTAAACCCGAAACTGTCCTTGTATGTCCAGCACTGCTTTTTCTGGCGACATAGGTATAACTCCTGGGGTAAACAGGTATGCGTTGCAACGACGTTGCACGAGTTTCGTGACAGGCAAGCGATAGCCGATTAAGGGCCCAGGTTGATCCTGACGAGCGGGTCGACAGGTCTTGTTATTGGCGGGCAGTTTGTCGTGGGCCAGGGGCGCGCATGACAAAGAGTTTCTTGGAATAGGGACGTAACGTATCAGTCGCATGTGGACTGATAGTTCGATTCAAGCAGGCGATCCGCCATCTCGCAAGTGACCGCTCGTGACATCTCGCGCAATCCGCCAAACGGTCATGACGCTTAAAACAGGTTGATTTCCGAGGCATGCAGCGCACGGTAATGACCCGGCGTCAGCGCCGGGTCCAGCAGCAGATCACCGACGCGTTCTCGATGCAGTTTCACTACCTTGTTGTCGAAGTGGCCGAACATCCGCTTTACCTGATGGTAGCGGCCCTCGGTGATGCTCAATCGTGCGCTGCGCTGCCCCAGCAAGGTCAATTGCGCCGGTTGGGTGGTTATGTTCTCGAACGCGAAATACAGGCCTTCGGCGAACAGGGCTGCGTAGCGCTCGTCAATCATCTGCTCGGTTTCGACGTAATACACTTTCGGCAGTCGGGTCTGCGGCTGGGTGAGACGCCGCGACCATTGACCGTCGTTGGTGATCAGCATCAGCCCGGTGGTGTTGAAGTCCAGTCGTCCGGCGATGTGCAGTTCGTGCTTGTCAGGCTCGTCCAGCAGGTCGAGTACCGTGGGGTGCTGCGCATCGAGCGTCGCGCTGACACAGCCTTGTGGCTTGTGCAGCATGAAGTAGCGCGCGGGCTTGCCGGGCTGGAGAATATCCTCGTCGAATGTCACGCAGCTGAATTCACGCACTTCATGATGCGGATCACGCGTCGTCAGCCCGTCTACTTTGACCCGGCCGCTGACCAGTGCCAGGCGCACGGTCTTGCGGTTGAAGCGCGGCAGGTTGCTGAGGAAACGATCAAGACGCATGGCTGAGGAGAGGCCAGTGAGAACGGATGTGCATCTTACTACGTGCCCTGATGGGCGGGTTGCACAGGCGCTGTGCCCTCGACTCCGGCACAGCGCGGGCAGAGGCAGGCCTTGTTGCGTACATCGTCAGGCAGTGCAGCAAGCCGCGCCGGATCGATGCGTTCGGAAAAGCACCAGCAAGGCTGATCCACGGTGCGCGGGTCGGCCAGGCTGCACCGGTTGCTGAAGCCGCACACAGGGCACAGCGCTGCGTCGGGAAGGGCGGTTGTCATGTCGGATGAAGGCGCCTTGCTTGATGAGTGGGGGAGCAGTCGGCTCAGGCTATACCGGTAATCACCGAACCCGCTGTGGGGGCATGATAGACGGGCGCGCGACTCAGCAGGGCCGATATTGCGGCACACCGGCAGTGCACCAGCAATATCCTGTCGTAATGGATGCCTTGAACCGACAGGCTGTCAAACAGATCGGCCAGCGACGGCGGGAGCATGCCGAAGCGGTTGCGCACCGTCAGCACATCCATCGGCGTCGGCGGCAACCAGCCCCGCAGAGGTGACGCTCTGGAGTGGCTCACTACGCGTGCGATCTCGTTATAGGTCTCGTCAGTTGTCGTCTGGAACTTGGACAGGCTGTAATTCTTCAGTCTGCCGGGCAGCGACGTGCCTGCAATGAGTTTGTCGGTAATCTGTAGCGGCTCAAGTGGCGTGGGGTGCATCGCTGCGTGCACTGCCGTGTCTGAGCGTGCGAAAGGTCGGGCATTCTTGTTGACGACGCGATGCAGTTTCGGGTCCACCAGTTCATAGCCATGCGGCGCGTAGGTGCGAATCTCTGTGCCGTTGGGGATTTTGACGGTACCGGTCCACGGTGTGTAGTAGCCGTGGGTGCTGACCACCAGCGTTCGCGCCTGACCTCGATCAGACGTCCATAACAGAAACTTCTGACCCAGCTTCCAGGCATGTATCGGCAGCAGGTTTGAAGATGCAGCGGCGTTGAGGGTCCAGCGCTTGAGCAGGGCGTCGGTGTGAAAGAATTTCTCCAGCCGGGTCTGGCGCGGCGTCACAAAGTGCCTGCGCAGCGGTTGGCTGCTCAGCGCCCTGTTGATCGCAACTGCTGTGTTCTGGGTGTTGCGCGCAGCAGGTTTGATGATTCTGCCCAGTGAGCGCAGCAGTCGTGGTGTGTGCGGGGTCAGTTGCAACAAGCCCAGCGATAACGTGGCGAGCAGCGCCTGATTTTTTTCCGCGTAGCGGCTGCCCGGTAACTGTGTTGCGGCAATGGCCAGTGACGCGATGCCGACCTCCGTCGCCAGGGACGCTATAAACGCGGGTGTCAGTAATAACGACATGGGTATCAGCAGCCGTTGTAAATGCTGCAGCCGCTCGGCCCAGTCAGCCAGTGAAACCTGCGCCGAAGTGACGATCTGATCCTCTGCATCCTCCAGCGCATTTTGTTTGAGAAGCTGATGCAGAAAAGCGAATGGCGTGTCTTCCAGCCTTTTTTCACACAACGAGTGGTGCATGGCCTGTCGCGTGTCAGGGTTGTGCAGCGCGTCGGTCCACGGACGCAGGATAGAGGCGGGTGGGCTGGGCGCCTGGACGCCGCCCCACAATTTGAACAGGTAGTCCAGGCGCTGGTGATGGCGGCGTGGAACATAGCGCATGACCGTTTCACGCCACTCCGGATTGGCTGTCTCCCGGTTCAGATACCGCGTCAATGCTGTGTCATCTGCAAGTTCGATGAATGCATTGGCGTGCCCCGCCTGATAGAGCACTTTCAGTGTGCCCGGCTGTTCGAGTACCAGCAGGCCGGTGTACTGATGCTCCATGCCGTCGATCAATGAGCCCTGAACAAAAAAACCGAGTGCCCGCCATGGGTGCTGCGCAGAGGGCGTGAGGCTTTCTACAACCCGATCGAACCCGCTGCGCTTGAGACTGCCGCGTTTCAGGCTGATCAGCGCCTGGGTCATGAACGTGGATCTGAAGGCCTGTTCGATGGTCGCTTTCTGCTGGTCCCAGAAGTGATGGATTCGCTGGGTCATCCAGGTCAGAAAGTCGAACGTTTTGATGTAATCCTCAAGCGCCTGCGGACTGATCTCCAGCACCTGGCCCAGTTCACTGTTGCCCAGCCCGGTTGCGTCAAAGAAGACTACGGTGCCGCCACCATGATCGATGTAGCCGACCGGATGATCGACCCGGTAATTGCTCACCAGCGCTTCGCTCAGGCTGATCGGCTTTTTGTCGGGCGTGTGGACATAGGTAGACGGCAAACGGGGATCGCCCAATGGTCGGGTCGAATAGCCGGACTGATAGGCGATGAAGACATGCTCCGGATTGAGGGTCAGCCCGTGATTTTCCTGTAGATAACTCGCCATGACCTGCGTCGCCATTTTCGAAGCAACCGGCAACTGCTCCAGTATGGCCGGTCGTGTCTGCCAGAGGTCTGCGGCGCCTGCCAGAGCAAGACTGCGCGCCACGGGCCTGAGCATATCTGCAGTGTCATGGGTGTGGTTGCCGTACAGGACCCCGGCGAATGAAGCCTGCGTCAGTGCGGCGAACACATCGCCTTCTATCAGCGGAGCGTCGGCAACAATGCTGACGTGTTCAAGTGCCAGCAGCGCATGACCGTAGAACCCGGATGCGTTCATGGCCGCCAATAATCGACTGGCCATGTAGTGGGGATCATCGCTGATGTATTCGATGACGTTGCCCTTGGCCCCCAGTATGTGAATAAAACAGTGCGAAGTGGTTTTCGACCTGACCTGAAATATCCCCGGCACCTGCTCGCCGTTCAACGAGAGTGCGCGAACCTCGGATTTATCGCCTCGTCCACTCGTGTCCAGCGTTTCTGTATCGAGGGGGAGGCTGCTCAATCCCAAGGCGTCCAGCGCCAGCCAGTAACCGTCGCGGCTGATATGCCGGTGGGTGTGCTGGCGGGCCAGAGTGTCAAGGAACGCCAGTCGCGACAAGGTGCGCCAGGTGGCCTCGTGCCGGGTCCGGAAAGCCTGCAGTGCGGCGCTGTAATCGCGATCCAGCGGCATCTCGCCAATCCAGCGGAACACCTGCGCTGTGGTGAGCAAAGGCGTGTCTTCGGACAATGCAGTGTCGGTTATGGCGCTGCGATGCAGTGCAACAAAATGCTCAGGTTCAAAGCTGGTCAATGCCACGTCGGTCAGTGACAGGCTGACGCTGTAATGTTCGCGCCCTTGATCATCCACTGCGGGCCGGTCATCGCTGCTGAAGGTCATCTGCAAGGTGTCCGGGTCCAGCACCTTGCCGCTCTTTTGCGTGAGCAGCGTGATCAGTTGTTGGCGAACGTAGTGTTGGCGGGTGGGTGGAACGTCCATGTCCAGCTGGCAGGCTTTCAGCAGCAGTACCGAGTCGGCAATCAAGCGGAAGCCAGGACTGCTGCGCAGAGTTTTGAGTTGGCGTTCGATGTGCGGCGCGAGGTCTTCCTGCTCTTGCTCTTCGGGCGAGGGCGGCAGCGCGGTTTCAGTCGTTGGAAAATGGAGTGTCGGGCGTACTGACAGGGCTGAAGCGTTAAGCGTGTCGTGCCGGATATCGCTGTGCTCGGGGCGCAGAACGCTGGGTTGTTCCAGCAGCAAAGAGTACGGATCAAACAGCGTGTCCTGAACAAGCGGACTCCAGATGGGATTCATGACGGGCCGTCAAAATGAAAGGATGCCCACTATGTCGGGAAGATCGCTGGTGATGGTCATAACTATGTATCGCGGCTATGTATCGTGGCCATTTATCGAGCTGAAAGGCGGCATGCCTGAGTGAGCATGCCGCTTTTTTTGCTTACATGTTTTGCACGTGCGCACGCCAGCCGCCGAGATGACTGATGTCGCGTGCGCCCTCCAGGCCATAGGCTTCGCAGATGAAACCGGTCTCCCAGCGGCCGTCGGCCAGTTGCACTTTGCCCAACCCGAGCGGTGCCGGGATACCGGTCAGAAACGAGCCCAGTTCGGCGCTCGGCAGCTCCCAGACTTCGACGGCAATCGCCACGCCATCCTCGGTCACGCGCACCATGCCGGGCCTGAACGGCGGGCCGCCAGCCAGTGCATACAGGCGATAATCGGCTGAGCTTTGCGTGGCCTCCAGCAACCGGCCGCCCCGTTTCCTGAGCTGCCAGTTCAATGCCAGACCGTCCAGATGCGCGCCGCACACCACCACTCGGGCCATGTCATTGCTAGCGGTATTGGTCGGAGCAGGCAGCGCAGGGGCGTCACCGCCAATCAGCGGCAGGGCGGTTTGCCGCTGAAAGGCGTCCGCCAGGCTGAGCAGGTATTGATCGGTGAACGCTCTGCCGAACAGCGTTACGCCCCACGGCAGGCCGTTGTCCATGAAGCTGCTGGGCACGGCGATGGCGGCGTAGTCGAGCAGGTTGACGAAGTTGGTGTAGTAGCCCAGTTCCGAGTTGCGCAGCACAGGTTCGGCGCTCAGTTCTGCCGAGGTCACCGGGCGTCCGATGCTCGGCGTCACCACGCAGTCCAGTCCTTCCAGCGCATGGTCGCAGATCACTTTCAGCGCTTGCAGGCGGTACTGTGCGCGAAAGGTATCGACGCCACTGATCAAGGGCGCCTTGGCCAGCACCGCGCGAATCACTGGCAGCACGGCGTCGGGATGGTCCTCCATCAATGACCCGGCGACGCTGTAGCGTTCGGCCACCCATGGGCCTTCGTACAATAATTGCGCAGCTTCCAGAAAAGGTGAAAGGTCGACGGTAACCGCTTCGCCGCCCAGTGCCGTGAGGCGGTCGATGGCGTCACCGAACAGCAACGGCCCTTGAATACAGCCAAAGAACTCCAGGTCTTCGGCGCGTGGAACGCCGAAGCGAAACGGGCGCGGAGTGCCGAATGCGGAGGCGTCGTTCCACTGCGGATTGCGGCGGCTGTACTCGTCGCGTGGGTCAAACCTCGCAACCAGTCCCAGCAACTGGCTGGCTTCCCTCGCCGTGGCGGTGAAGGTCGACACGCAGTCTTGTGTGCGACAGGCGGGTACTACGCCCGCGGTAGAAATCAGCCCCTTGCTGGCCTTCATGCCGACCAGATTGTTCAGCGCCGCAGGCACTCGCCCCGAGCCTGCGGTATCGGTGCCCAGGGCAAAACTGCTGACCCCCAGCGCGACCGCCAACGAGGAACCGGAGCTGGAGCCGCCCGACGGATACTCCTCCAGAACGCTGTTAGGACACGCGCCGTAGGGCGAGCGACTGCCGTTCAGGCCGGTGGCGAACTGGTCCAGGTTGGTCTTGCCTATCGGCACGGCACCCAGCGCAATCAACTGTTCGACGACTGTCGCCGAGCGCTCGGGCGTGTAGGCGTAATCCGGGCAGGCGGCGGTGGTTGGAATGCCGGCCAGATCGATGTTGTCCTTGATCGCGAAGGGCACGCCGTAAAGAGGCAGATCCTTGAGATCGCGGCCTTCCAGCGCGGCGAGGTAGGGCTCCAGCTCGGCCGGGCTGAGCAGATGAATAAACAGGTGATAGCCAGGATTGAGCGCAGCGGCTTTTTCCCGCAGGGCCAGGATCAACTGGCGGGGTGACAGACGGCCAGCCTGGTAGGCAGCGCGCACGCTGTCCAGACGCAGGTTATTCGGCAGTGCTGTGTCGTTCATGACAGGATTCCCTCGAAATAGAAAATAGATCAGTTCAGTCTGCTGTCAGCACCACAACCCGTTGCCCCGCGCGTACTGCCGAGCCGGGCTGCACCCGGACTTCCCGCACCACACCGCCGACCGGGGCGAGGAGCGGGATTTCCATCTTCATCGACTCCAGAATCACCAGCACATCGCCTGCCTCGACCCGCTCGCCGGGTTGCACCTGGACCTGCCAGAGATTGCCGGCGATGTGGCTGTCGATGCCTTGCTGGCCCGCTTGCAGGGGCAATTCTTCGGTACTGGGGGTAGCGCCTTCGTCGCTCTGGAAATCCGCCTGGCCATTGGCGATCCAGCGTTCTCGCTCGGCGTTGAAGGCGGAGTGTTGCTGGGCTCGGAATGCCGCAATGCCATCGGCTTCGCGGGCCAGGAAGGCTTGGTAATCGGCCAGATTCAGGGTGCTGTGTTCGATGTTCAGATCGAAGCGACCCAGGGGGAAATCGCGGCGGATGCGTAGCAGTTCGTCGGCGCTGACCGGGTAGAAACGGATCTGATCGAAGAAGCGCAGCAGCCACGGTTTGCCCTCGAACGCGGCGACGTCGCGATAGCGATTCCACATCTGCAACGTGCGGCCGACGAATTGATAACCGCCGGGGCCTTCCATGCCGTACACGCACATGTAAGCGCCCCCGATGCCGACCGAGTTTTCGGCCGTCCAGGTGCGGGCCGGGTTGTACTTGGTCGTCACCAGCCGATGGCGCGGGTCCAGCGGGGTAGCGACCGGTGCGCCGAGGTAGACATCGCCCAGCCCCATGACTAGATAGCTGGCATCGAATACGGTGCGCTGCACTTCATCGAGGTTGGGCAGGTCGTTGATGCGGCGGATGAACTCCAGATTGTTCGGGCACCACGGCGCGTCCTTGCGCACGGTGGTCATGTATTTCTCGATGGCCAGCTGACAGGCCGGATCGTCCCAGGACAAGGGCAGATGGACGATGCGCGAAGCGACCTGCAGGTCTTTCGCTGCGCACACCGCGTCCCATTCTCCGGCAATGATGTCGAGCAATTGCTGAAGCGGCAGTTGTTCGGGGCGGTAGTGGACTTGCAGCGAACGAATGCCCGGTGTCAGGTCGATCACGCCCGGCAAGGCCTTGGTTTCCAGCGCCAGCATCAAGGCATGGCCGCGCAGACGCAGCACCAGATCCAGCTCCGGCGCGCCGATTTCCAGCAATAGATGCGTGTCGCCGGACAGACGCGCCACCAGACGTTTGTCGTCCTGACCAATGTCGAGAATGATCGGGGAGGGCAGGCGAGCCGCCTCATACGGGAGCGAGGCAGGACCTTGTAGGAGCGGACTTGTCCGCGAAGAGGCCGGTACATTCAATGCATTTTCTGCGTCTGGAATATGGTCTTCGCGAACAAGTTCGCTCCTACTGGAGTTTGCGGTGCCCTGTAGGAGCGGACTTGTCCGCGAAGAGGGCGGTACATTCAATGCATTTTCTGCGTCAGGAATACCGTCTTCGCGAACAAGTTCGCTCCTACTGGAGTTTGCGGTGCCCTGTAGGAGCGGACTTGTCCGCGAAGAGGCCGGTACAGTCGATGGATTTTCTGCGTCTGGAACATGGTCTTCGCGAACAAGTTCGCTCCTACTGGAGTTCACGGTGCCCTGTAGGAGCGGACTTGTCCGCGAAGAGGCCGGTACAGTCGATGGATTTTCTGCGTCTGGAATATGGTCTTCGCGAACAAGTTCGCTCCTGCGGGCATCAGTGTTTCGCATATTTTGTGGCAACACTGCGGCCATCGCCGCATGACACGCCTCAATGCTCACCGGATAAAACCGCACCCTGTCCCCGGCTTTCAATTGCCCCAATTGCCACAGATCCGCTTCGATGATGGTCACCGGGCAGACAAATCCCCCCAGGCTTGGCCCGTCCGGGCCGAGGATCACCGGCATGTCTCCGGTGAAATCCACCGCGCCGATCGCGTACGGGTTGTCGTGGATGTTGGAGGGATGCAGACCGGCCTCGCCACCATCGGCGCGTACCCATTCAGGCTTGGGCCCTATCAGCCGCACGCCGGTACGGCTGGAGTTGAAATGCACTTCCCACTCAGTCGCAAAAAAAGTCTCGATGTAGGCTTCGGTAAAATACTCCGGCGCTGCATGAGGGCCGTAGATCACCCTCAGCTGGCGAACTTCTTTCAGCACGTCCAGCTCATCATCGGCAATCCGCTGCCCCGCACTGTGGTCAATCAATGGCGCGATATGCAGCACATCTCCAGCGCGTAACGCCCGGCCGCCATGCCCGCCGAACTGGCCGAGGGTAAAGGTGCTTTTGCTGCCCAGATAATCCGGTACGTCCAGCCCGCCGCGCACGCACAGGTAACTGCGCACGCCAGCCCCCGCGATAGTGCCCAGCGACAGGCTGGAACCCGCGTGCACCCGCAGCGCGGTGTTCATGGCGCAGAGTTCGCCGTCCAGCGTGATCGGGATCTGCGCGCCGGTCACTGCGATCACTGCATCGGTATTGAAGCGCAGCAACGGACCGCTCATGGTGATTTCCAGCGCGGCACAACCTTCGGCATTGCCCAGCAATCGGTTGCCCTGACGCAGCGCGCGACTGTCCATCGGACCGGATGGCGGCACGCCGACCGCCCAGTAGCCCAGTCGTCCCGGATAATCCTGAACGCTGGTCTGTGTACCGCCGCTCAGCACCTCAAAGGTGTCAGCGTGATACACCAGGCCTTCCAGACAGCGGGTCCACGGCTGGCCGCTGGCGAAGGGCGCGTCGTCGATGATCTGGCGCAGGTAATCGCGGTTGGTTTCCACTCCATACAGACGCGTTTCGTGGAGAGCGGCCGCCAGCCCGGCGCTGGCCTGATCACGGCTCGGTGCCCAACTGATCAGCTTGGCGATCATCGGGTCAAAATACGGCGGGATCTCACACCCGGCCTCAACCCAGGTATCAATACGCAGCGCACGGCCATCGGCAGGCGGAAAGTTCACCGCGGTCAGCAGGCCGGGGCAGGGCTGGAAATCACGGCCCGGATCTTCTGCGTACAACCGCGCCTGAATCGCATGACCGACCGGGTTCAGGCCGGCTTGCAACTGATCGAGTGGCGGCAGATCACCGGCGGCCAGTTGCACCATCCAGCTGACCAGATCCACGCCCCAGACCTGCTCGGTGACACCGTGCTCGACCTGCAAGCGCGTGTTCACTTCCAGAAAATAGAAGCGCTGATCCTCGCTGTCGAAGACAAACTCGACAGTCCCGGCGCTGCGGTAATTGACCGCTTTGGCCAGCTTGATCGCCGCTGCGCACAGCTCATCGGACATGCCGTCCGGCAGGTTGGGGGCCGGGGTTTCTTCCAGCACCTTCTGGTTGCGGCGCTGCACCGAGCAGTCGCGCACGCCGAGGGCCAGCACCTCGCCCTGTCCGTCGCCGAACACCTGCACCTCAAGATGGCGGGCGCGCTGGATGTACTTCTCGATGAACACACCGGCGTCGCTGAAATTGTTCTGCCCCAGGCGTTTTACCGCTTCGAACGAGTCCGCCAGCTCCTCGGCACTGCGGCACACCCGCATGCCGATACCGCCGCCACCCGCAGTGCTTTTGAGCATCACCGGATAGCCGATGCTGCGCGCTGCCGCGACGGCCGATTCCAGACTGTCGAGCAGCTCGGTGCCTTCCAGCAGCGGCACGCCGTGCTGTCGGGCCAGCGCACGGGCGGTGTGCTTGAGGCCGAACACGCGCAGTTGCTCGGGCGTCGGGCCGACGAACGCGATACCCACGTCTTCACAGGCCTGGGCGAATGCAGCGTTTTCGGAGAGAAAACCGTAGCCGGGATGAATGGCTTTGGCGCCGCTGGCTTTGGCGATGGCGAGGATCTTGTCCACCGCCAGGTACGTCCCGGCCGCAGCGCCTTCGCCCAGGCTGTGGGCTTCGTCGGCCTGCATCAGGTGCAGGCTGGCAGCGTCGGCTTCGGAATACACCGCCACCCCTTTCACCTGCAATGTGCGCAGGGTCCGCAGGATGCGGCAGGCAATGGCGCCACGGTTGGCGATCAGCAGTTTGTCGAACATGGCATAACCCCGGAAACCCAGTCGTGCTCGGTTTCGTGATGGGAAGCGGGCCGTCCCGCTATTGATCTATCTACGCAACGGTCGTCCGTTGCTGAGGGCGGTCGCCGGGTCAGTCGCGAATCAGCAACTGTGCGGGCGTCGGGTTGTAGCCGTTGCACGGATTGTTCAACTGCGGGCAGTTGGAAATCAGCACGATCACATCCATTTCGGCGCGCAGCTCGACGTATTTGCCGGGTGCGGAAATGCCGTCTTCAAAGGTCAGGCCGCCGTCGGCTGTCACCGGCACATTCATGAAGAAATTGATGTTCGGCCCGATGTCGGCTTTGCTCAGGCGGCCGTCATGCAGGCAGGCGCGCAGGTAGTTGTCGCGGCAGCTGTGCATGTAGCGTTTCTCCAGGGCGTAACGCACGGTGTTGCTCTCCTGCGCGCACGCGCCACCCAGCGTGTCATGGCGACCGCAGGTGTCATCGATGATGGTCAGCATCGGCTGGCCGAGGTTGGAAAACAGCACGCTGCCGGTGGTCAGGTAAACGTTGTTCTGGCGGCGCAGGGTGCGTTGCACGTCGTAGCGCTCACGCGGGTTGGCGAGGCTGAAAAACAGCGTGTCGACCGCCTGATTGCCCTGCAGATCGAGAATGCGCACGGTTTGCCCGGCCTTGACCTCGGCCAGAAAGGGTTCGCCGGCCGGTATGGTCGCGTCGCAGCACAGGTGATTGGATGAATTCATGGCAAGGCTCCTCAGGCGAACAGGCGGTCGGTGTTGATGAAGCCGCGCTCGTTTTCCGGGCGCGAGGTACGGCAGTGCTCGGCAACACTGGCATCGGCTTTCATCCAGCTGAGTTTGAGCGGCTGCGGCGCGTACTCCGGGTTAGGGTCCATCGGGTGTTGCAGCGCGGTCAGCACCACCAGTGTGTCCATCGGCGCATACAGCTCGATGTAATCACCGGCCTTCGAGTTGTTCGGGGCGAAGTGCAGCGTGCCCGTATCGTCGACATCCACGCGGCTGAACAGGTTGAGGGTCATGAGCAGGTCTGACAGCCCGAGCCCCCATTTGCCCAGCTCGACCAGCAGGTTGTCGACGCCATTGCGGAAGAAGCCGTTACGCAGCTCCTGATAGCGCCCCTGGCCGTACTTTTCGGCGACTTCCTGTGCGTTGAGCACACCGCCAATACTGTCGCTCCAGCCGCACGTGTCAGTGACGATGGCGGCCAGCACGCGGCCCATGTCCGAATACAGGCAATGGCCGTTGCTCAATTTGGCGGTGTGCTGGCATTTGAGGCTGTCCGGCAGGTTCAGGCGCTCGGTTTTTTCAGCGGCGTTGAGCAGGGTCAGGCTGACGTTGGCATTGCCATGCAAGTCGGTCAGGCGCAGCAGTTCGCCGCGCTTGAGGATGAACGAGCGATGGCCGCCACCGGGCAGCAGCTCTTCGGCGAAAACCGGGTACAGCGTGGTCGAATCAGTCATTGAACGGGCTCCTCTGAAGCGGTAAGCAGCGAATCGGTAGCGGCGCGTTCGGCGCGGCGTTCGCTGTTGAGGGGAATGTCGTACGTGATGCGCGCGCCATACGCACCGGGTTCATGCGGGTCGTGGCGCACCTTGTCGAAGACCAGCAGGCGGGTGCCGAGGTTGAAGCCTTCGGACAGGTCATGGGTGACCATGAATACAGTCAGTTTTGTCTCGCGCCACAGGTCCAGAAGCAAGTGATGCATGTCCTTGCGAATGCCAGGGTCGAGCGCGCCGAACGGCTCGTCCAGCAGCAGAACGCGGGGCTTCATGATCAGCGCCTGAGCAATCGCCAGCCGCTGCTGCATGCCGCCCGATAACTGCGTCGGATATTTGTCCAGCGCATGGCTCAGGCCGACTTTCTCCAGCAACTGCGCGGCGTGCTCGCGGGCCTGGCTTTTGGCCTGACCGAACAAGCGGCCGAGCAACGGCGAGCGGGGCAGCTCCAGGCCCAGCGCGACGTTGTCCAGCACCGACAGGTGCGGAAACACCGAATAACGCTGGAAGACCACGCCACGGCTGGCATCCGGCTCGCTGGCCAGCGCTTCGCCGTCCAGCGTGATCGAGCCGCGACTCGGGGTTTCCTGGCCCAGCAGCAGGCGCAGAAAGGTCGACTTGCCACACCCCGAAGCGCCGACCAGGGTGCAGAACTCACCTTCGGCGACGTCCAGATTCAGGCCTTCAAGCACCACCTGATCGTCGTATTGCTGCCAGACGTTACGCACACGGATAAAGCTCATGCGCGGGCTCCTTCGTACCAGGGAAAGGCGCGTCGGGTCAGGGCTTTCAAGCCCCAGTCCATCAGCCAGGCGAGCAGGGTGATCCACACCACATAGGGCAGAATCACGTCCATCGCCAGGTAGCGCCGGACCAGAAAGATCCGGTAGCCCAGGCCGTCGGTGGAGGCAATGGCTTCGGCGGCAATCAGGAACAGCCACGCTGAGCCGAGCACCAGTCGCAAGGCGATCAACAGGCGCGGCAGCAGTTGCGGCAGAATCACCCGCAGGATCAGCGTCCAGGTGGTGGCTCCCAGCGTCTGTGCCTTGATCAGCAGTTCGATCGGGATCTCCCGGGCGCGCTGTTCCAGATCACGGGCCAGAATCGGCGTGATACCGATCACGATCAGCATCACTTTCGACAGCTCGCCCAGACCGAAGACGATGAACAGAATCGGCAGGATCGCCAGTGGCGGCACCATCGACAACACCGTCAGCAAAGGCGACAGCGGGGCGCTGAACAGCGGCAGAATGCCCGCCGCAATGCCCAGACACAGGCCCAGCAAGGCGCTGATCCCGAGACCGATCGCCAGACGCTTGAGGCTCGACGCAGAGTCTTGCCACAGCAGGTAGTCACCGGTTCGGGCGTCAGCGGTGAACGCCACGCGTTTGACCGCATCGGCCATCTGCATGGCGCTGGGCAGCAGTTTGTCGGTGGGGTTTTCCGCAAGCCGGGTGGCCGAGCCCATGAAGTAGGCGAACAGCAACAGGGCGAACGGCAGGATCACCAGAATCAGGCGACCGGCGCGATCCGGATGGCGGTTTATCAAGCGCATGGCAATGACCTTTCTACTGAGCGTGATTTACAGCGTGCCGTCGACGGCCATCTGCACGTAGCTGGGGTCAAAGTGCAGCTTGAGGTTGGCCTTGTCGCCGAGGATCACACCCTTGGCGAACGACATGCCGACTGCGTTTGCGTCGCGTGCGCCTTCGCCGAGCAAGCCGTGAGCGAACGAGAAGTCAGCCACTTTGCGCTGGGTTTCGGGCAACTGTTTGCTGGTGGCGAACTCAAGCGCTTCCTTGGGGGTGGCGAACAGTCTGGTGGTGTCGAGTTGCGCCTGGAAACCGGCAAGATCGGTGCCCGATGCCTTGGCCATGTGCTCAAGTGCAGCCTTGCTCTGGGCGTTTTTGGCGTTCATCAGCGCAACTGTTTCAAACCATGCGCCGGTCAGGGCTTTGCCCAGTGCCGGGTTGTCTTTCAGGGTCTGGGTGTTGACGACCATCATGTCCATGATTTCGCCAGGGATCTGACTGGAATTGAAGACTTCGGTGACGCCGGGTTTGGCTTTGATGTCCGACAGCATCGGGTTCCAGGTGGTCACCGCCTGCACGTCATCGGTATTGAAGGCGGCCGAGATATCGGCGTCCGAGGTGTTGACGACCTTGAGGTCTTTTTCGCTGAGTTTGACGCTGTCCAGCGCTCGGGCCAGCAGGTAATGAGACACCGACAGCTCGACCAGATTGACGTCCATGCCCTTGAGGTCGGCGACTTTCTTGCCTTCGCCCTTGATAACCACGCCGTCGTTGCCGTTGGAAAAGTCGCTGACGATCAGCGCGGTGCTTTCCACACCGCCTGCGGCTGGAATGGTCAAGGCGTCCATGTTGGTCATGGTGCAGCCATCGAACTGGCCGGCGGTGTACTGGTTGATGGATTCGACGTAATCATTGAGCTGAGTGACATCGATTTTGATGCCGTACTTTTTCGCCCATTTGTCGACGATGCCCTGGCTGCCTGCGTATTCCCACGGCATCCAGCCTGCGTAAATGGTCCAGCAGACGTTGAAATGATCTTTCTGGGCGGCATTCGCCGAGAGGCTCAACGCAGCCAGCAGGCCTGCGGTGAGCAGACCGAAGAGACGAGACTTTTGCATGTTGAGAAATCTCCAGTAGTGAAAAAAGGCGGCCAGGAGCAACGTGACACCACTGGTGTCCCTGTCTCCCGGGCTTTTGTCCCGCCGTGTAACCTCTACTGGAGGTCGCCAACTCTCGGACCAGCCACTTGCCTGTCGGCAAGCCGGAACCCTAGTCGGCTATTGCAAATTGTGGTGCCGCGAACCTGTGTTGACTCCTGCACATCCGCTATCAAGCGAGAGTTGTGCCAACTCGCTGGAAGTATCGGTCTTAAGGGGCCGCTGCCAAAAGCGAACGCTCTATGAACCCGGAATTGCCTTGTGCTGGTGCGGCGTCGCACCGCGATGAAGCGTGAGCGCGTTTACTGATGAGAAATGTTTTGTAGCATGTTTGTATAAAACTGAAACAGTCCCGTGCGGCATGGTTTCGCAGCCTTTTCTTGCCATATCGCCATTATCGGTTGCCCTTGTCAGTAGGGGTGGACAGGGCACTAGAAGGGCATTTCGCTGTCTGATCCTTCGTCCGCCAACCGCTTTGGCGGACGCCGACCAGCGTCGCTGGTTTGTGCCCAATCGCGGTCCAGGAGGCCGCTATGTATCGAAGACCCTTGCTTGTCACGTTGCTGACCCTTTTTCTTGCTGGTTGCTACGGAGGCCCTGGTTATTACGAATCCGATGTGTACACGCAGCCGACGACAGTCGTTGGTGGCGCTTATGCGTATGACAATGGCTACCGCTCTACCTACTATCAGGAGCGGCGCATCTATGTAGCGCCTCAACCGCGCTATTACAGCCAACCCCGCTATTACGCCCCGGCCCCGCGTTACTACGCGCCGCCGCCAGTACCCCGTTACTACCAGCCAGGACGCCCACCAGGCTATGGCTGGAGGAATGATGGCTTTCGTGGCAATGGCGGTTTCGGGCGTAACGACGGCTTCCGCGGAGACCGTGGCAACCGCGGTTGGGACGACCATGGCGGACGCAGCGGGCGAGATGGCCGCGATCACGGAAGAGGCGGGCGCGGCGACGGCCGTGGCGGGCACCGGTAACACCCACTATCGTGCCGACGCTCCGCGTCGGCACGCCTTTCTGGAGGCTCTGCGTCCGATCTTGAATGCGCATAGCGCTACCGGCATTGACTTTGCTGCCCGGCTTTCCTAGTGTCCGCGCATTGTTTTTACCGGATGTAACCATGACTAGCGATGACCGCATCAAGCTTGAGCCCAGCTGGAAAGAAGCCCTGCGTGACGAATTCGAACAGCCCTACATGGCTCAATTGCGCGAGTTTTTGCGTCAGGAGCACGCGGCTGGCAAGGAAATCTATCCGCCGGGACCGCTTATCTTCAACGCGCTCAATTCCACGCCGCTGAATAACGTCAAGGTGGTCATCCTCGGTCAGGACCCGTATCACGGCCCGAATCAGGCGCACGGCCTGTGCTTTTCCGTGCAGCCGGGCGTGCCGACGCCACCGTCGCTGGTCAACATCTATAAAGAGTTGAAGCGCGATCTGAACATCGACATTCCCAATCATGGTTGCCTGCAATCCTGGGCGGATCAGGGCGTTCTTCTGCTCAACACCACCCTGACCGTCGAGCGCGCCAACGCTGCGTCGCATGCGGGCAAAGGCTGGCAGCACTTCACCGACCGCATCATTCAGGTGGTCAGCGAGCATCAGCCGCATCTGGTGTTTCTGTTGTGGGGCGCTCATGCGCAGAGCAAGCAGAAACTGGTCGACGCGACCAAGCACCTGGTGCTGACTTCTGTCCACCCATCGCCGTTGTCGGCCTATAAGGGCTTTTTGGGCAATGGCCATTTCGGGCGGACCAACAAGTACCTTGAGCAGAACGGCATCGCACCGATCGACTGGCGACTGCCCGCTCTCTGACTGAAGGGCTTCTGATTGACCTGCTCAGTCAGCGAACCGTCTGTTCCAGCGTCGGTACAGCGGCTCGGCGAGAAACAGCACAAACAACAAGCGCATGACCTGCATGGCCGTCACCAGTGGCACCGAGAGTTGCAGCACCTCGGCGGTCAGGCTCATCTCGGCAATGCCACCGGGCATCATGCCCAGCGTCAGCGAGCGCAAGTCCAGTTGGGTGAGGGCACTGAGGCCCAGCGCCGCCAGTGCGGCGATCAACATGGTCAGCGCGGTGCCCAGCAGCGTGCGCGCCAGAAACGAGGGCGCTCGCCTGAAGAACTCCCGATTGAAATGACAGCCCAGTCCGCTGCCGATCAGCAATTGACCGAGCTGACTGGCGCCATTGGGCAAACCGATCCGCAGATCCCAGGCCACACTCACCACGGCACTGAGCAGCAACGGGCCGAATAGCCACGGGTTAGGCTGTTTGAGGCGTTGCCACAGCCAGGCCAGTGCGGCACCGACCGGCAGCAGAAAAGCCAGCCAGCGCCAGTCCACCACCGTGGCGTGCAGCGCAGGTGCACCATCCCCCAACAGGTACTTGAAGATCGCCGGCACGCAGAGCACCACTGTCAGTACCCGAAGACTCTGCGCCGCCGCCACACTGCTGAGCCTGGCACCGTTGCGTGCGCCTAGGTTGACCATTTCCCCGGAACCGCCCGGCATGCTGGAGAAAAACGCCGTAGGGCGATCTTCCCCTGTGCGCAGCATCAGCCAGACGCCCACCAGGCACGACAGGCTGGTGACCAGCGCGCCGATGAAAATCAGGCCGAAATGCGCCAGCACTTGCTCGATGACCACCGGGGTGAAGTGCAGGCCGATACCGATGCCGATGATCAACTGACCGCATTTGCGACCACCGGGAATCTGCGCCAGTTGCCAAGGCGTCAGGCAGCGCACCAGGATGATCGCCAGCAAAGAACCGACCATCCACGGCAACGGCCAGCCGACCTGACTGGCGAGGTAACCGCCGAGCAGGCCGACCAGCGGCGTCGCCCACCAGTGGCGCAGCGTGGGCTCAGCCATGAATCGCGGCAGCTCGCTGCTTCGCGCGTTTACGCCAGATCCGGAGCAGCGGAAACAGCAGCATGAACACGGTCACCACCCAGACCCCGAGCGTGATGGGGCTGGACCAGAGAATGCCCAGTTCACCGTTGGAGATCGACAGGGCGCGGCGCAGATTCTGTTCCATCAGGCCGCCGAGGATGAACCCGAGCAGGATCGGCGACAACGGGAAGTCCAGCTTGCGCAGGATGTAACCGAAGATACCGATGCCGACCATCAGGAATAGGTCGAAGGTGGTGGCATGCACCGCATACACGCCAATCCCGGTGATGATCGCGATCACTGGCACCAGTGCCCAGTTCGGCACCGCAAGGATGCGGGTGAAGATGCGGATCATCGGGATATTGAGGATCACCAGCATGATGTTGGCGATGAACAACGACGCGATCAGGCCCCAGACAATGTCCGGTTGTTGCTGAAACAGCATCGGGCCGGGCGTGATGTTGTACAACGACAACGCGCCGATCATCACTGCCGTAGTGCCAGAGCCGGGAACGCCCAGCGTCAGCATCGGCACCAGCGCGCCGCAGGCCGTTGCGCCGATGGCGGTTTCCGGTGCTGCCAGGCCGCGCATGTCACCCTGACCGAACTTGCCGCTGGCCCCGGCGATGCGTTTTTCGGTCATGTAGGCAACCGCGCTGGCCAGCGTCGCACCGGCACCCGGCAGCACGCCGAGTATGAAACCCAGCAGCCCGCAG
Organism: Pseudomonas syringae; assembly: GCF_023278085.1. NCBI lineage: Bacteria > Pseudomonadati > Pseudomonadota > Gammaproteobacteria > Pseudomonadales > Pseudomonadaceae > Pseudomonas > Pseudomonas syringae. The sequence continues at coordinate 1,089,121 of NZ_CP066265.1, forward strand.
CGAATGTTGACCACGAACACCGAAGCGGCTTCCTTGAAGTTGAACATCATCCTTCCGGTCGCTTTGACCGCTTCCTGACCGCGATGGGTTTTCTCCAGCAACAACAGAATCTCGCTGATCGAAAACAGCCCCAGGACCAGTACCACGAACTGAATGCCATCGGTCAGGTGGATGTTATCGCCGGTAAAGCGGTAAACGCCGCTGTTGGCATCGATACCCACTGCGGACAGAAACAGGCCGATCAACGCTGCAATAAACGTTTTCAGTGGTCTGTCGCCCGCCATGCCGCCCAGACAGACAATCGCAAACACCATCAGCACGAAGTATTCCGCCGGTCCGAAGGCAATTGCCCATTTGGCGAGCAAGGGCGCGAACAGCACCATGCCGCAGGTGGCAATGAACGCACCGATGAACGAACTCCATGCCGACAACGATAAAGCAACCCCGGCCAGGCCCTGGCGCGCCATCGGATAGCCGTCCAGTGTGGTCATGACTGTCGAGGCTTCGCCGGGGATGTTGAGCAGGATCGAGCTGATACGACCGCCGTATTCACAGCCCAGGTACACAGCCGCCAACAGAATCAGTGCCGATTCAGGTGGCAGGCCCAAGGCAAACGCAATCGGGATCAACAGCGCCACGCCGTTGATCGGCCCCAACCCCGGCAGCAGGCCGACGACGGTGCCGATCAGCGTGCCGGACAGCGCGGTAATCAGGTTGTACGGGGTGAGGGCGACGCCGAAGCCCTGGCCCAGATAGCCGAAAGTATCCATGTCAGTTCTCCAGAACGCTGAGCAGGCCCAAAGGCAAAGGGACATCCATGGCCTTGTCGAACAGCAGGTACAGGCCGACGCTCATCAGAATGACCACCACAATGCTGGGCAGCCAGCGCCCGCCGTACAGGCGCGCCATGGGGATGCCGATCAGGATGCTGCTGAGAATGAAGCCCAGCGGTTCGAAGAGTCCGGCAAAGATCAGCAGCAATACGATGCACGCGCCGATCTTGATCAGGGTCGGGCGATCCAGCGCGGGCTCTTCTTCGGTGTGGACGATGGCTGCAGGTCGAATCAGCAGGTACAGCAGACCTGCACTCATCAGCCCGAGCATCAGCAACGGAAAGGCGCGAGGGCCGACCGGTTCATAGGAGAAAGGGGCCTGATAAGGCCAGGCCATGAGGGCCAGGCCTGCGCATGCCAGCAACAGAATGGCAGCGAAAATGCGTTGTATGACCATGAGAAGCTCCTGCGTCGCGCCCGTCTGACAGGCGCAACCGAAAGTCAGTCAATTGCGTTCAATTACTGAATCAGGCCAAATTCCCTGGCCATCATTTTGTAGTCGGCGACCTGTTTCTTGACGTAGGTGTCCAGTTCCGCGCCGGTCATGGCAAACGGGAACAGCTCGCGCTGATCACGCAGTCTGGCGAAGTCTTCCGAGGCCAGAATCTTGTCGAACGAGGCTTTCCACCAGTTGAAGTCTTCGTCGCTGACCTTTGGCCCCAGATAGAAACCGCGCACCACCGGCCAGACGATGTCGTAGCCCTGTTCCTTGGCGGTCGGGATGTTTTTCATTTCCGGCTCGTCGATGCGCTTGTCGGCAAACACCGCGAGCAGGCGCATGTCACCGCTCAGGATGTGCGGCATCGAGTCGGAAATATCGGTGCTGCCCACCTGAATGTGGCCGCCGAGCAGTGCGGTGGCGATCTCGCCGCCACCTTCCAGTGCGACATAGCGCAGGGCGCGTGGATTGATGCCTGCGGCCTTGGCGATCAGCGCGGTCTGCATCCAGTCCTGGCTGCCCACCGTACCGCCTGAGCCGATCACGACTTTGCTCGGATCGGCCTTCAACGCCTGGACCAGATCGTCGAGGTTCTTGTACGGCGAGTCGCTTTTCACGGCAATGGCCCCGTAGCTGGTGCCAACTGCAGCGAGCCAGCGCACTGCGTTTTCGTCGAAGCGGCCGAACTTGCCTTGCGCCAGATTGAGCAGCGAGCCGCTCGACCACGCGACCAGCGTGCCTGCATCAGCCGGACGCTGGGCGACCACTGCGTTATACGCCACAGCGCCGACGCCTCCAGGCATGTAGGTCACGCGCATCGGCGTGGTCAGAATCTTCTCGTTGATCAGCGCGCTCTGAATCAGCTTGCAGGTCAGGTCGAATCCGCCGCCTGGCGACGCCGGCGCAATGCACTCTGGGCGTCTGGGCTCCGCGAGCAACTGGCTGGCGAGCAGCATGCATCCAGCGGTTGTCGCGATCTGACGCAGGGAAAATGTCATGTTCGGTCTCCAGTTTTGTTGTTTTTGGCTGAGAGAGGTTTTGGATCAGCGCGCTGCTCGATAAGCGCTTTTGTCAGACGCACGACAAAACGCTGTTCGCTGACAACGGGCTGTCATCAGTACAGAGGTGTGTACGGGCGCATTGAGGAGGGTGCAGCGATCCGCCTGGGACAGACGGTCAAGAAACGAGCAAGCCTGGTATGGCGTGGACATGGGTGACTCCGTTTACCGATTTATTGTTTTTATTTTCAGACGCATCCGGGCGCCTGTTCTACGTACCGCTTGAAAGCGGTCGTTTCGCGATGCTAGATGACCAACCTTTCGCAAACCTTTCAGTTGCCTGTCAGTTGACCGATAAGAGGTATCTAGTGGTTTCTGCACTTCACAGGCGACGGCCGGCCTGTAAACTCCTCTGCCACAAGCCCCTATAACAACAGTGTCAATCAGGAGACGGCGATGCGTGTTCTTCTTGTGGAAGATCATCTGCAATTGGCTGAAAGTGTCGCGCAGGCTCTCAAAAGCGCGGGTTTGACCGTTGATGTACTGCATGATGGCGTGGCCGCCGACCTGGCGTTGAGCAGCGAGGAATATGCCGTCGCGATTCTCGATGTCGGCCTGCCGCGCATGGACGGCTTCGAGGTACTGGCGCGTTTGCGAGCGCGCAGCAAGAACCTGCCAGTGCTGATGCTGACCGCGCGCAGCGACGTCAAGGATCGCGTTCATGGCCTGAATCTGGGGGCAGACGATTATCTGGCCAAGCCGTTCGAACTGTCGGAGCTGGAAGCCAGGGTCAAGGCATTGCTGCGTCGCAGCGTGCTGGGCGGCGAACGGCAGCAGTGCTGCGGAGTGCTGACCTATGACCTGGACACACGGCGTTTCACACTGGGCGAAGAGTTGCTGGCGCTGACGTCACGCGAGCAGGCTGTGCTGGAAGCGCTGATCGCCCGGCCTGGCAGGGTGATGAGCAAGGAGCAGCTGGCGGCGCAGGTGTTCGGACTTGATGAAGAAGCCAGCCCCGACGCCATCGAGATCTACGTCCATCGCCTGCGCAAGAAGCTCGACGGGCATGCCGTGGCCATTGTCACCTTTCGTGGTCTGGGGTATCTGCTTGAAAGCCGCGATGATTAACGACAGCCTGCGCTGGCGACTGCTGTGGAATCTGGCATTGCTATTGGTGGTGCTGATGCTGGCCAGCGGCATGAGTGCGTACTGGAATGGTCGTGAAGTGGCCGACACGGCCTATGACCGCACCTTGCTGGCGTCGGCCCGGACCATTGCGGCCGGGTTGACCCAGCGTGACGGGACGCTGAGCGCCGACATTCCCTACGTGGCGCTCGACACCTTCGCCTATGACAGCGAGGGGCGCATCTATTACCAGGTCAATGACATTCATCAGAAGCTGATTTCCGGCTACGAAAACCTGCCGTCACCGCCCCCCGGCACCTTGCGCACCGATGACTATCCGGCGCTGGCCAAATTCTACAACGGGACCTATCAGGGCCAGGACGTGCGGGTGGTCAGCCTGCTCAAGCCGGTGACCGACCCTGGCATGAACGGTACTGCCGAAATTCGCGTGGCAGAAACCCAGGAGGCGCGCAAAGGCATGGCGCGCAGCCTGATGGCCGACACCTTGTTGCGTCTGGGCATGTTGGGCGGTGGCGCGTTGCTGCTGGTCTGGTTCACGGTCAGCGCGGCGTTGCGCCCGCTGGAGCGATTGCGCACGTCGGTTGAAGAACGCCAGCCGGATGACCTTCGCGCGTTGCCGATGGTCGAGGTGCAGCATGAACTGCGTCCATTAGTGGGTGCGCTGAACCACTTCACCGAACGGCTGCGCCTGCAGTTCGAGCGTCAGGCGCAGTTCATCGCTGATGCGGCCCACGAGTTGCGCACGCCGTTGGCGGCGCTCAAGGCGCGAGTCGAGCTGGGATTGCGTGAGCGCGACCCGCAACGCTGGCGAGAAACACTGGAGTCGGCAGCGCTGGGCACTGATCGACTGACGCAACTGGCCAATCAGTTGCTGTCGCTGGCGCGCATCGAAAACGGCGCGCGGGCCATTGCCGAGGGCGGCGCGCAGCAGCTGGACCTCAGTCAATTGGCCAGAGAGCTGGGCATGGCCATGGCGCCGCTGGCTCATTCGCGCGGCGTTGCGCTGGCGCTGGAAGCGGATGAACCGGTCTGGCTGCGTGGCGAGCCGACCTTGTTGAACGAGTTGCTGAGCAATCTTGTCGATAACGCGCTGGCGCACACGCCGCCGGGAGGCAATGTGGTGCTGCGCGTGTACGCGCCCGGAGTGCTTGAGGTGGAAGACGATGGCCAGGGTATTCCGCTAGAAGAGCGGGAAAGGGTTTTCGAACGCTTCTACCGTCGCAGTCAGCAGGGCAGTGGAGCAGGGCTCGGCCTGGCGATCGTGGGAGAGATCTGCCGCGCACATCTGGCCAGAATCACGCTGCATGACGGTGCCGAGCGGGGGCTTAAAGTGCGAGTCAGTTTTACGATGTCCTGAGCCTAGTAGAGCATGCTCTTGGCTTCTTCCATCTGCGCTGCCAGCGTGCCGTCGGCTTCGCTAAGCCGCAACTGACTGAACGCGGGCAGCTCGGCCATCTCGATCTGGCTGAACGGGTGATCCGTGTGCTTGTGGATATGCACCGTGGCTATCTGCACCAGGTCAGTGTAATCAGGGCTTTTTGAAACGCGTGCAAAATTCTGGAACTGACCCGGTACGCAGGCCAGCAGTTCGGGGAAGTCCCATGAACGCAGCAGGCGCTCACCAATGACCGGGTGAATGCTGTCGATCACGTGGTTGAGGCTGACGGGGTCCGACAGCAGCTCGAAATGGTCTTCGGCGTAGGTCAGGATCGGCAGTATTCCGATCAGGTGGATCAGCCCGGCGAGCGTGGCCTGATCAGGCTTGAGGTGGGTGTAGCGCTGGCACAGGGTGTAGCTGATACCTGCGACCTGGAGGCTTTGTTTCCAGATTTCGCGCATCTTCTGTTCGATGACTTCCGACTTGGCATGGAACATCTGCTCGACCACCAGGCCGATGGCCAGGTTGCAGGTGTAATTGACGCCAAGACGACGAATGGCGGTGTTGACGTCACTGACTTCAAAATTCGGGCGCAACAAGGGGCTGTTCGCCACTTTGATCAGGCGTGCGGAAAGGGCAGTGTCGCTACCAATGACTTTGCTCAGGTCCGAGATACTGATTTCAGTATCTTCGGCGGCAAGACGTATCTTCAATGCCACTTCCGGCAGGGTAGGCAGAAACAAGGCATCTCTGTCGATAGCCTTGATCAGGTTTCTCTGCACCTCGTCAGCCATCTTGCTCATGTGCATCTCGCAGCCGTTAGGAGTGTCCAGAGTTTTCCGCGCGCCCAAAGAAGCGCCAGCGTGCTGCTGGATCGCTCTAGAGACATTAGGAACTTGAATGCGTTCGCCAGGCCTAGCGCAGAGTTTCGAGTTTACTGTCCAGTGTGTAGGGCAGTTCACTCATTTGCAGCGCTGCGCCTTGCGGCGAACCAAGATGTATGTGACCACTTTCCGCCGCATCGCCCTGCAGTACCGCGAGCAATTCGATGCCCTGCCCGGACTGTGCGGCCAGCACTACGTTGCCCACCGCACTGGCGTGGACAGGGGAAAACAGCGCTGTGCCGGGCTCCGGAATCTGCTCGGCTTGCAGGGTCAGGCGATAAAGCCTGCGCTTGAGTTTGCCCAGGTACTGCATGCGCGCGACGATTTCCTGGCCGGTGTAGCAACCCTTCTTGAAGCTGACACCGCCGACCGCCTGCAGGTTGATCATCTGCGGGATGAACTCTTCACGCGTACTGCCGAATACCTGGCCGATGCCGGCGCGGATCTGGCCGAGCAGCCAGTCATTCAAAGGGCCTTCTGTCAGTTGTGCTGCCAGACGCGACGTGATGTCGTCAGCCTGCCCGGCGCGCACCCACAGTTCGGCACGGGCCGGTGACACACGGATGGCGATCAACTCGCTGGCCCTGGCCACTGCGCCGGTTTCCTGCGGCAGATCCAGCCCAAGGCTGACCAGCGCCTCGTCAGCGTCCTGCAGACCAAAGCGCACCCAGGCAGCGCTTTCGTCGGTGAGTTTCGATTTGGAGAACACTGCGTATTTGCGCAGGTCCAGCAATTGCGGCTCGATCAGCTCGCTGGCCATCGCCAGCAGGCAGCCATCGCCTTCGAACACAATACGGAAACTCGACTGCATACGGCCTTTCTGTGTGCAGCGGGCCCCCAGGCTTGAGGAGCTCTCACTCAGATAACCGAGGTTGCATGTCAATTGACCTTGAAGGAATTTGCTGGCATCCACGCCGCGAACGGCGAGAACGCCCTCATGGGATAGCGTGCAGAAAAAAGCTGTGTGGGCCATGGTCATCGCAGATTGGGAAAAAAGTCCGGGGGCACATCATAGTGCCCAGTCGACGATATGAATACGGGTACATGAAAACTGCTGCGACCATTGTGCGGTTCGCGCTACCGGCTCACGGCTGTATACTCGCCGCCTACTTTGAGGAGCGCTCCATGGTCGAAGACGTTGAACTCAACCGCCTTTACTGGCACAGCCGCCGCGGCATGCTTGAACTGGACGTGCTGTTGGTGCCGTTTGTCCGTGAGGTCTACCCGCATTTGAACGACGTGGACCGCGATCTTTATCGCCGTCTGCTGACCTGTGAGGATCAGGACATGTTCGGCTGGTTCATGCAGCGTGCCGAATCCGAAGACCCCGAGCTGCAACGCATGGTTCGCATGATTCTGGATCGTGTCCAGCCCAAGTGACCGTTTCGAGTGCCATTGGCAGGCTTCGCGTCTGCTGCTGGCCGCTTATCTGGTTGCTCAGGTACTGGCGCTGATTGCGCTGCTGTGGCTGGATATTCATCCGTGGGCAGCGCTGGCCGGATTATTGTCATGCCTGGCGCACGCCGTCTGGGTGCTGCCCAGGTCGATACTGCTCGGTCATCCTGCGGCCTACCGCGCCTTGAAGCGTGATCGACAGGGCTGGCAGCTCTGGAGTGCGCGAGGCGGGTGGCAGCCTGTTTGCCTGAGGCCGGACAGCCTGGCCTTGCCGTTGGTCGTGATTCTGCGTTTTCGCCTGATTGGCGGCGACGGCAAACCTTCAGGATTCGCCTCCAGCTGTTGCATCCCCCGGGATGCGCTGACGCCGGATGTTCACCGCCGCCTGCGTGTGCGCCTGAAATTCAGCCGACGTAATTGGGTGGCAGCAGAATAGTGTCGAGCGCCTCGGGCAACATGTCGGGATAATCCAGCGTGTAGTGCAGGCCGCGGCTTTCCTTGCGTTGCATCGCGGACTGGATCATCAGTTCGGCGACCTGCGCCAGGTTGCGCAGCTCGATCAAGTCGCGGCTGACTTTGTAGTTGCTGTAAAACTCGTCGATTTCGTCAAGCAACAGACGCACCCGGTGCTGGGCGCGCTGCAAGCGCTTGTTGGTACGCACGATGCCCACGTAGTCCCACATGAAACGCCGCAGCTCGTCCCAGTTGTGCGCGATGATCACGTCTTCATCCGAATCGGTCACCTGGCTGGCATCCCACGCAGGCAAGTCCGTAGGCATGGGGATGTCATTCAGCTGCTTCTCGATGTCTGCAGCGGCTGAGCGAGCATAGACAAAACACTCCAGCAGCGAGTTGCTGGCCATGCGGTTTGCGCCATGCAGGCCGGTGAAGCTGGTTTCTCCAATGGCATACAGGCCGGGCACGTCGGTATGGCCGTGGCTGTCCACCATCACACCGCCACAGGTGTAATGCGCGGCGGGCACTACCGGAATCGGCTGACGGGTGATGTCGATGGAAAACTCGAGGCAGCGCTCGTAGACGGTCGGGAAGTGCGTCTTGATAAACGCTTCGGGTTTGTGGCTGATGTCCAGGTAAACGCAGTCGATGCCCAGGCGTTTCATCTCATGGTCGATGGCGCGCGCCACGATATCGCGAGGGGCCAGCTCTGCCCGTTCGTCGAATCGAGGCATGAAACGCTCACCGTTGGGCAGCTTGAGGTAGGCGCCTTCGCCGCGTAACGCTTCGGTGATCAGAAAGCTTTTAGCCTGGGGGTGATACAGGCAGGTGGGGTGGAACTGGTTGAATTCCAGATTCGCCACCCTGCATCCCGAGCGCCAGGCCATCGCGATGCCGTCACCGCACGCGCCATCCGGGTTGCTGGTGTACAGATAGACTTTTGCAGCGCCGCCCGACGCCAGGATCGTGAAGCGCGCGCCGTACGTGTCGACCTCGCCACTGTGTCGGTTGAGGACATAGGCGCCCAGGCAGCGCTGGCCTTCAAGGCCCAGGCGGCGCTCGGTGATCAGGTCGATGGCGGCGCGCTGTTCCAGCAATTCGATGTTCGGTCGTTTGCTGGCTTGCTCGAGCAGGGTGCGGAAAATCGCCGCGCCGGTGGCATCGGCTGCGTGAATGATGCGACGGTGGCTGTGACCGCCTTCACGGGTCAGATGAAACTCGTAGCCGCTTTCATCCGCGTCCCCGCCATCGCCGCGAGTAAACGGCACGCCTTGATCAATCAGCCACTGAATGGCCTCGCGGCTGTGCTCCACGGTAAAACGCACGGCGTCTTCGTGGCAAAGGCCCCCGCCGGCGTTCAGCGTGTCTTCCACATGGGACTGCACGGTGTCGGTGTCATCGAGCACTGCCGCGACACCACCCTGCGCCCAGAATGTCGAGCCATTGGCCAGGTCGCCTTTGCTCAACACGGCAATCCGCAGATGATCGGGAAGCGTCAGGGCAAGACTCAGCCCGGCAGCGCCGCTGCCGATTACCAGTACGTCATGCTGAAAATGTTGGCTCATCTGCGCATTCTGCTCTTGGCGACCACTAGTATAAGTATGGGGGTAACGGCACAATAGCCGCGCCTACATGGCAATGTGAAACCACGGCGGGCAGAGATTGTGCTCCAGTCTCTGACGTCATGCATATTGTTTTCCCGGGATATTCACTGGAAACGCTTCAGTTCAGTGATTTTTCGGCGATATATGCAGTTCGGGGTCCACGCCTGTCATTGTGTCAATGGAACTTTTCAGTGAGGTCCGGGCTCAATAGCAGGTTGCCTACAGAGGAACAGCGCCTTTTTTGCAGTGTTAGATAAGTGATCATCAACTGCGAATCCGGCGACAAGACTATTCGCGCAGCCGACCCTGTCGAGCTGCGTTTTTCGTGCAGGCGTCAAGATGGTCTGCAGGAAACTTGCTTGAAGGGGGAGAACTTTTGCGAAAAGCCCGAGTCTATGTTTGCGAGCCTGAACAATGTCAGTTGCAACGCTCCTTCAAGCTTAACGAGGAGTGTTCATGCTAACCCAGGAAGAGGATCAGCAGCTTGTCGAGCGCGTTCAGCGCGGTGATACGCGAGCATTTGATCTGTTGGTGCTGAAATATCAGCACAAAATTCTAGGGTTGATCGTGCGATTCGTGCACGACACCCATGAGGCTCAGGATGTTGCACAGGAAGCTTTTATCAAGGCTTACCGTGCACTCGGAAATTTTCGCGGTGACAGCGCTTTTTATACATGGCTGTATCGCATCGCCATTAACACGGCGAAGAACTATCTGGTATCGAGAGGTCGTCGACCACCGGATAGCGATGTAAGGTCTGAAGACGCGGAGTTCTACGACGGCGATCACGGCCTCAAGGACATCGAGTCGCCGGAGCGTGCATTGTTGAGGGATGAGATCGAAGGCACCGTCCATCGGACCATCCAGCTTCTCCCGGAAGATTTACGTACGGCACTAACTTTACGTGAATTCGATGGTCTGAGTTATGAAGACATTGCGAGCGTCATGCAGTGTCCTGTTGGTACCGTGCGCTCTCGCATCTTTCGCGCTCGGGAAGCCATCGATAAAGCCCTGCAGCCGTTGTTGCAGGAATCCTGAGACAGCGGCGATAGCCCAAGAGAGGAACCCGCCATGAGTCGTGAAGCCCTGCAGGAATCGCTGTCCGCGGTGTTGGATAACGAAGCGGACGAACTGGAACTACGTCGGGTATTGAATGCCATTGACGATGCCGATACACGTGCCACCTGGTCGCGTTATCAAGTTGCTCGTGCAGCCATGCACAAAGAGTTGCTGCTCCCGCATCTGGACATCTCGGCTGCTGTATCTGCCGCGATCGCCGATGAAGTCAGCCCGCTCAAGGTAGCACGTGGTCCTTGGCGCACGCTGGGTCGCCTGGCCGTTGCAGCGTCGGTTACCGTAGCCGTTCTGGCCGGTGTCCGCCTGTACAACCAGGATGACATCACCAGTACGCAACTGGCACAGCAGACTCAACAGCCTGCCAACCTGACTGTTCCGCAAGTCAAAGGTCCGGCAGTATTGGCCGGCTACACTGAAAGTGCCGAGCAGGCACCCGGTCCTATGGCTAACGGTGTGTTGCAGGGTGCTGGTGAAGGCGATCAGCGTCTGCCCGGTTACCTGCGCCAGCATGCTCAGGAAGCTGCGTTGAAAGGTACTGAAAGTGCGCTGCCGTATGCGCGTGCTGCCAGCCTGGAAAACCGTTAAGGAGGATCATGCGAGCCGTCCCTCTACTGCCATTACTGCTTGGTGGATGGCTTGCCCTCCCGGTACAGGCTGACGATGCGCAAGACGCTATCAATCGTCTTGCCAAAGTCGATCTGTCACAGAGTTATCAAGGCACATTTGTATACGAACGCAATGGTAGTTTTTCTACCCATAAAATCTGGCACCGCATAGCGGATGGCAAGGTTCAGGAGCGTTTGTTGCAACTTGATGGTTCTGCTCAGGAAGTGTTACGTGTCGGCGGGCTCACCGAGTGCGTCAGCGGGACACTTGAAGCGGGTGTAGCCAATCCGGCTGTTTCTACTGCCCGTGCGTTCGATGTCAAAAGACTGTCCGCCTGGTACGACCTGAAAATTGTCGGCAAATCCAGAGTGGCCGGCCGCCAGACGACGATAGTTGCACTGTCGCCCAAGGATCAGCATCGATACGGCCTCGAACTTCATCTGGATAACGAAACCGGACTCTTGCTCAAATCGCTGTTGTTAAGTGAAAAGGGGCAATTGCTTGAGCGTTTCCAGTTTACCGATCTTGATACTGCCAGTGCCTTGTCCGATCAAGTGCTCAAGGCCAGCGCCGAGTGCAAGCCGGTTGCTGTCGTAAAAGCCAAGCCTGAAGTGTCCATAAGCCCCGTTGCATGGCGCTCGGACTGGCTGCCCCCTGGTTTTGAACTCAGTAGCAGTGGTGTCCGCAAGGATCCCGCTACACAGTCATCCGTTACCCGCTTGATGTACGGCGATGGTCTGGCGCGTTTCTCGGTGTTCATTGAAGCCGTTAAAGGCTCGTCTTCGTCAGATATCCGAACCCAGCTAGGGCCTACAGCGGCTGTTTCGCGCCGTCTCACCACGCCTCAGGGTGACATGATGGTGACGGTCGTCGGAGAAGTGCCTATGGGCACCGCCGAGCGTATTGCGTTATCCATGCGCAGTGATGACACTCCAGCAAAGCAATGAATATCTGAAGCGACGAATACCCGAGGTGTAGAAATTTTCATCTTGGGCTCAATGAGCCGCCAGACCGCAGTCAAACTGGCCTTGGGCGAGATGCTGAAATGTTTGGTGAGGTTTTCACGTTGCAAAACTCCTCTATTTTTTCTATAGGTCACAGCCTCGCAGCTCTGGCCTTTGTCGTCTGTGGGCCCTATATCTGACTCTGGAATGAGCATCGCTGCTCGGGATTCCTGAGACCGCTGCTCTGTACTGCTTAATTTGCTCGTTACAAACGGGAGCCGTATGTCGATACCACGTATGAAGTCTTATTTTTCGTTGATTGCCGCCGTGCTGATGCTCGGACAGGTCGCTACGGCCCAGGCCGAAAACCTGCCCGACTTTACCGGGCTGGTCGAACAGGCGTCGCCCGCTGTGGTGAACATCAGTACCCGCCAGAAATTGCCGGATCGGGCTGTCGCCAATCAGCAGATGCCGGATATGGAAGGCCTGCCGCCGATGCTCCGCGAATTTCTCGAGCGCAGCATGCCGCCGGGTTCGCGGGCTCCAGGCAAGGGCGATCGTCAGCGCGAGGCTCAGTCGCTGGGTTCGGGGTTCATCATCTCGCCTGACGGCTATGTTCTGACCAACAACCATGTAATCGACGGTGCCGACGAGATTCTGGTGCGCCTGTCCGATCGCAGCGAGTTGAAAGCCAAGCTGGTCGGCACTGATCCACGCACTGACGTCGCCGTTCTGAAGATCGAAGGCAAGGATCTTCCGACTGCCAAACTGGGCAACTCCAACACGCTCAAAGTAGGTGAGTGGGTGCTGGCGATAGGTTCGCCTTTCGGCTTCGATCACTCGGTGACCAAAGGTATTGTCAGCGCCAAGGGCCGCAGCCTGCCGAATGACACCTATGTGCCGTTCATTCAGACCGACGTGGCGATCAACCCGGGTAACTCGGGCGGTCCGCTGTTCAACATGGCGGGCGAAGTGGTCGGGATCAACTCGCAGATCTTCACTCGTTCCGGCGGTTTCATGGGGCTTTCGTTCGCGATTCCGATTGACGTCGCCATGGATGTTGCCAATCAGCTCAAGGCCAGCGGCAAGGTCAGCCGCGGCTGGCTGGGTGTGGTCATCCAGGAAGTGAACAAGGACCTGGCCGAGTCGTTTGGTCTGGACAAGCCAGCCGGTGCACTGGTTGCTCAGGTAATGGAAGACGGTCCGGCGGCCAAGGGTGGCTTGCAGGTCGGTGACGTGATTCTCAGCGCCAACGGCCAGCCAATCGTCATGTCGGCCGACCTGCCGCACTTGATCGGTAACCTAAAAGACGGCAGCAAGGCCGAGCTTGAAGTGATTCGCGATGGCAAGCGCCAGAAACTGACCGTCACCGTCGGCGCGCTGCCGGATGAAGGCCAGGAAATGGGCGATGTTTCAGGCGCAGGCGCTGAACGCAGCAGCAATCGTCTGGGGGTATCGGTGATTGAGCTGACCGCCGAGCAGAAAAAGACCCTGGACATCAAAGGTGGCGTGGCAATCAAGGAAGTCACCGGTGGTCCGGCGGCGCTGATCGGCCTGCAACCGGGTGACGTGATCACTCATTTGAACAATCAGGCGATCACCACCGGCAAGCAGTTCACCGAAGTGGCGAAAGGCCTGCCGAAGGATCGTTCTGTCTCGATGCGCGTTCTGCGTCAGGGCCGGGCGACTTTCATTACCTTCAAGCTGTCCGAGTAACGGGCTGATTTGACCGGGAAGGGTGGCTGCGGCCACCCTTTTTTGTAGGCGTCTGTTTACCCAGCACCGATCCGGATGCCTGTAAGCGTGACGCCTCTTGCTTAGTTCAGGTACAATTCCCGGCTATTTTTCGGCGGGCAATCTGCCTGCAACCTTTTTGAGTGTTGATCCGTGAGTGATTTGAGTCATATCCGCAATTTCTCCATCATCGCCCACATTGACCATGGCAAGTCGACGCTGGCCGATCGCTTCATTCAAATGTGCGGCGGCTTGTCCGAGCGCGAAATGGAAGCGCAGGTGCTTGACTCCATGGACCTCGAGCGCGAGCGCGGGATCACCATCAAGGCCCATAGCGTTACCCTGTATTACAAGGCCAAGGACGGTATCACCTACCAGCTGAACTTCATTGACACCCCCGGACACGTCGACTTCACCTATGAAGTCAGCCGTTCCCTGGCCGCGTGTGAAGGTGCATTGCTGGTGGTCGATGCCGGTCAGGGCGTAGAGGCCCAGTCGGTTGCCAACTGCTACACCGCCATCGAGCAGGGCCTTGAGGTCATGCCGGTACTGAACAAGATGGACTTGCCGCAGGCCGATCCGGACCGCGTCAAGGAAGAGATCGAGAAGATCATCGGCATTGATGCCACCGATGCCGTCGCGTGCAGTGCCAAGAGCGGCATGGGTGTCGACGAGGTCCTTGAGCGTCTGGTCGCGACCATCCCGCCACCGACGGGCGACATCGAAGCGCCCTTGCAAGCATTGATCATCGACTCATGGTTCGACAATTATCTGGGCGTCGTGTCGCTGGTGCGTGTACGCCATGGCCGCGTGCGCAAGGGCGACAAGATCCTCGTCAAGTCCACCGGCAAGCTGCATCTGGTCGACAGTGTGGGTGTGTTCAACCCCAAGCACACGGCGACCGTTGATCTGAAAGCCGGCGAAGTGGGCTTCATTATCGCGGGTATCAAGGACATTCACGGTGCCCCGGTCGGTGACACCCTGACCCTGAGCACGACCCCCGATGTGGACGTGCTGCCGGGCTTCAAGCGTATCCAGCCTCAGGTTTACGCAGGTCTGTTTCCGGTCAGCTCGGACGACTTCGAAGACTTCCGTGAAGCGCTGCAGAAACTCACGCTGAACGATTCGTCGCTGCAGTATTTGCCGGAAAGCTCCGACGCACTGGGCTTCGGCTTCCGTTGCGGCTTCCTCGGCATGCTCCACATGGAGATCATCCAGGAGCGACTGGAGCGCGAGTACAACCTCGACCTGATCACCACCGCGCCCACCGTAATCTTTGAATTGCTGCTGAAGACCGGTGAGACGATCTACGTCGACAACCCGTCCAAACTACCTGATCTGTCGGCCATCGAAGACATGCGCGAACCTATCGTTCGGGCAAACATTCTTGTGCCGCAGGAGCACCTTGGCAACGTCATCACCCTGTGCATCGAAAAGCGTGGCGTACAGCACGACATGCTGTTCCTCGGCACTCAGGTTCAGGTGAGCTACGATTTGCCAATGAACGAAGTGGTTCTGGACTTCTTCGATCGTCTCAAGTCTGTCAGCCGTGGTTATGCTTCGCTGGATTATCATTTTGATCGTTACCAGTCAGCCAACCTCGTCAAACTCGACGTGTTGATCAACGCCGAGAAGGTCGACGCCCTGGCGCTGATCGTTCACCGTGACAACGCCCACTACAAAGGGCGTGCGTTGACCGAGAAGATGAAAGAGCTGATTCCCCGGCAGATGTTCGACGTGGCAATTCAGGCGGCTATCGGCGGTCAGATTGTGGCGCGTACAACCGTCAAGGCGCTTAGAAAGAACGTATTGGCCAAATGCTACGGCGGTGACGTCAGCCGCAAGCGTAAATTGCTGGAGAAGCAAAAGGCCGGTAAGAAACGCATGAAGCAGGTCGGCAACGTGGAAATTCCACAGGAAGCCTTCCTTGCCGTGCTCAGGTTGGAATAGTCAGGTCCTATGTCACTAAATTTCCCGCTGTTGTTGGTCATCGCTGTGTTTGTCTGTGGCGTGCTCGCACTGATCGACCTGATTGTCCTGGCGCCTCGTCGCCGGGCTGCCATTTCGAACTATCAGGGCAGCGTCGGTGAACCTGACATTGCTGTCGTCGAGCGATTGAACAAGGAACCTTTGCTGGTTGAATACGGCAAATCGTTCTTCCCGGTGTTGTTTATCGTGCTGGTGCTTCGTTCGTTTCTGGTCGAGCCGTTCCAGATTCCATCGGGCTCCATGAAGCCGACGCTGGATGTAGGCGATTTCATTCTGGTCAACAAGTTCGCCTATGGCATCCGCCTGCCGGTCCTGGACCAGAAGGTGATCCAGATCGGTGACCCGCAACGTGGCGATGTGATGGTGTTCCGCTACCCCAGCGACCCGAGCGTCAACTACATCAAGCGTGTCGTCGGTCTGCCGGGTGATCGCATCCGCTATACCAGCGACAAGCGACTGTTCATCAACGGTGAGCTGGTTGCCAAGAAGCTGATCGGCTCCGAGCCGGGCACACTGGGCAGCGCGGAACTGTATGAAGAGCAACTGGGTGCAGTCGAGCACCAGATCCGTCAGGAAATGACCCGCTACCGTGCGCCGCCCGACAGTGAATGGACAGTACCTGCCGCTCACTACTTCATGATGGGCGACAATCGCGACAACTCCAATGACAGCCGCTACTGGGACGATCCCAACATCCCCAAAGACGAGCTGGGCATGGTTCCAGACAAGAACATCGTGGGCAAAGCCTTCGCGGTATGGATGAGCTGGCCAGAGCCGAAGCTCAGCCACTTCCCTAACTTTGCACGCGTTGGGTTGATCAAGTAATTGATGCGGCGCGGCCTTGGGCAGCGCCGTTTGTCATTTGGGCTGACGGGAAGCGCCTCGGAACGACGCGTCGGCCCGCTCGGGCAGGCTGCGCACTGTTGAGGTCGAACATGAAGTTCTCCACTTCTCAAAAAGGTTTTTCGCTCGTGGGATGGCTGCTGGTCCTGGCGTTGGTCGCCTTTGCGACCAGCACGGCCTTCAAGCTGGTCCCTCATTACCTCGACTACAGGACGATGACGACAATCATCGAAACGGTCGATACCAACAAGACCCTGGACATCACCACGGTCGACGAATTTTACAGTTACGTCGGTAAGAACATGCAGGTCAACAGCATTCGGGATATAGATTTGAACAAGGCGTTGAAAGTGACGGTGGAGAACAACGCGTTCAAAGCTCATTTGAATTATGAACAGCGTGAACCGTGGTTCCAGAACATCGATCTGGTATTGAAGTTCGACAAGCAATTCAGCGTGGGTAAACCGTGAGCGTATCCCTGAGCCGCCTGGAGCGTCAGCTCGGCTACACTTTCAAGGATCAGGAGCTGATGGTTCTGGCCCTGACTCATCGCAGTTTTGCGGGTCGCAACAACGAGCGTCTGGAATTCCTCGGTGATGCCATTCTCAACTTCGTGGCCGGCGAGGCGCTGTTCGAGCGTTTTCCGCAGGCCCGCGAAGGTCAGTTGTCACGCTTGCGGGCGCGGCTGGTGAAGGGTGAAACCCTGGCACTGCTGGCGCGCGGTTTCGATCTGGGCGAGTACCTGCGTCTCGGGTCCGGCGAGTTGAAAAGCGGCGGCTTCCGTCGTGAGTCCATTCTGGCTGACGCGCTTGAAGCGTTGATCGGGGCGATCTATCTCGATGCAGGCATGGAGGCAGCACGTGAACGTGTGCTGGCCTGGCTGACCACCGAGTTTGACAGCCTGACGCTGGTGGACACCAACAAGGACCCGAAAACCCGGCTGCAGGAATTCCTTCAGTCGCGCGCCTGCGATCTGCCGCGTTACGAAGTGGTGGATATTCAGGGCGAACCGCATTGCCGGACGTTTTTTGTCGAGTGCGAGATCAACCTTTTGAATGAAAAGAGTCGAGGACAGGGTGTCAGCCGCCGGATTGCCGAACAGGTAGCCGCAGCAGCAGCACTCATTGCCCTGGGCGTGGAGAACGGTCATGACTGATACAACCGCAACTCGCTGTGGCTATGTTGCCATCGTCGGCCGCCCTAACGTAGGCAAGTCCACGCTGCTCAACCATATTCTGGGTCAGAAGCTGGCGATTACCTCGCGCAAGCCGCAGACCACTCGTCATAACATGCTGGGCATCAAGACCGAGGGCGCCGTTCAGGCCGTCTATGTCGACACCCCCGGCATGCACAAGAATGGCGAAAAAGCGCTTAACCGCTACATGAACAAAACGGCGTCGGCCGCGTTGAAAGATGTCGACGTAGTGATCTTCGTGGTGGATCGTACCCGCTGGACCGACGAAGACCAGATGGTTCTGGAGCGTGTTCAATACGTGGAGGGTCCGGTGATTCTCGCGATCAACAAGACCGATCGCATCGAAGACAAGAGCGCCCTGATGCCGCATCTGGAGTGGCTGCAAGGCCAGCTGCCGAATGCCTCCATCATGCCGATCTCCGCGCAGCACGGGCACAACCTTGAAGCACTGGAAAGCCTGATCGCTTCCCATCTGCCCGAGAACGAGCACTTCTTCCCGGAAGATCAGATCACCGACCGCAGCAGCCGTTTCCTGGCTGCCGAACTGGTCCGCGAGAAGATCATGCGCCAGCTGGGTGCCGAGCTTCCGTACCAGATCACCGTCGAGATCGAAGAGTTTAAGCAACAAGGGCGCACGCTGCACATCCACGCGTTGATCCTCGTCGAACGTGATGGTCAGAAGAAGATCATCATTGGCGACAAGGGCGATCGCATCAAGCGTATCGGCAGTGATGCCCGCCGCGACATGGAGCTGCTGTTCGACTCCAAGGTCATGCTCAACCTGTGGGTCAAGGTCAAGGGTGGCTGGTCCGATGATGAGCGCGCGCTGCGTTCGCTTGGTTACGGCGACCTTTAAGCTGTCCTTTCGCCTGGCCCCTGTGCGGTCGGGCGAATCCTTTTCTTTCGAGCCCGCCTGATGAGCACGCCCACCGGCCAACCTGCTTATGTGCTTCACAGCCGTGCCTATCGCGAGAACAGCGCACTGGTCGACTTCCTCACGCCGCAAGGGCTTCTGCGGGCCGTGTTGCGCAGTGCCAAGGGCAAGGCCGGTTCGCTGGCGCGACCCTTCGTGCCGCTGGAAGTCGAGTTTCGCGGGCGTGGCGAACTGAAGAACGTCGGTCGCATGGAAAGCGCAGGTGTGGCCACCTGGATGACCGGTGAAGCGCTGTTCAGCGGCATGTACCTCAACGAACTGCTGATTCGCCTGCTGCCTGCCGAAGACCCGCACCCCGCTGTATTCGATCACTACGCTGCTACCTTGCTGGCGCTGGCCGCTGGCCGTCCGCTGGAGCCGCTGCTGCGCTCCTTCGAATGGCGACTGCTGGACGATCTGGGCTACGGTTTTGCCATGGACGCTGATATCAACGGCGAGCCGCTGGCAGCAGATGGCATGTACCGTCTGCAAGTGGATGCCGGGCTTGAGCGTGTCTACCTGTTACAACCCGGGTTGTTCCAGGGCGTCGAGCTGCTGGCCATGGCCGAGGCTGACTGGAGCATCCCTGGCGCACTGTCTGCTGCCAAGCGTCTGATGCGTCAGGCGCTGGCTGTGCATCTGGGCGGACGTCCGCTCGTCAGCCGAGAACTGTTTCGCAAGCCTTGATCAGGCTTTATCCTCTAGAGCCTGCTCGAACGGTCTCAAGTCGATCAAATCAGCCCGTCCATTTTTCTGGAGACAACCGTGACTCAAAGTACTCGCATCCTGCTCGGCGTGAACATCGACCACGTAGCCACCTTGCGTCAGGCTCGCGGCACGCGTTATCCGGACCCGGTGAAAGCCGCGCTGGACGCCGAAGAGGCGGGCGCCGATGGCATCACCGTTCACCTGCGTGAAGACCGACGACACATTCAGGAACGTGACGTCCTGCTGCTCAAGGATGTGCTGCAGACGCGCATGAATTTCGAGATGGGCGTCACCGAAGAAATGCTCGCCTTTGCCGAGCGCATCCGCCCGGCGCATATCTGCCTGGTGCCGGAAACGCGTCAGGAACTGACCACTGAAGGTGGTCTGGACGTTGCCGGACAGGAAGCACGTATCAAAGCGGCGGTTGAGCGACTGGCGAAGATCGGCTGTGAAGTCTCGCTGTTCATCGATGCCGACGAGCGTCAGATTGCGGCGTCAAAGCGTGTGGGTGCGCCAGCGATCGAACTGCACACCGGCCGTTATGCCGATGCCCAGACGCCGACCGAAGTGGCCGAAGAGCTGCAGCGGGTTGCCGATGGCGTAGCCTTTGGTCTCGCTCAGGGCCTGATCGTCAACGCCGGCCACGGTCTGCACTATCACAACGTCGAAGCGGTCGCGGCGATCAAGGGCATCAACGAACTGAACATCGGCCACGCGCTGGTGGCCCATGCATTGTTCGTTGGCTTCAAGGCGGCGGTGTCCGAAATGAAAGCGCTGATCGTCGCCGCTGCCAGGTAAGTCTCGGTCAGGGCTTACGCCCCACGATCACCGCACGCATGGGCGCTGGCAGGCCTTCGACCGTCTTGCTGTGATCGTTGGGGTCCAGATAATCGCCCAGTGACTGAAAGCGCATCCATTCAGTGCTGCGTTGTTCTTCGACCGTTGTGTGGCTGACGTCCACGCAACGCACGTCAGTAAAGCCTGCGCGGCGCATCCACAGCTCCAGCGCGGGCACTGAGGGCAGGAACCATACGTTGCGCATTTGCGCGTAACGGTCTTCCGGCACCAGCACCTGATGCACATCGCCCGGCACCACCAGGGTTTCCATCACCACTTCGCCACCTTTGACCAGGCAGTCTTTCAATGCCAGTAAATGGTCGATCGGCGATTTACGGTGATACAGCACGCCCATGGAAAACACCGTGTCGAAGCCTTCCAGGTTGGCCGGCAGGTCTTCAAGCGCGAAAGGCAGGTGCCAGGCGGGAAGGTCGGGCAGGTAGCGCTGCATAGCCTGGAACTGGCAGAAGAACAGCCAGTTAGGGTCGACGCCGATCACGCTGTCGGCACCGGCACCGAGCATGCGCCATTGGTAATAGCCGTTGCCGCACCCTACGTCCAGGACGCGTTTGCCCTTCAGATCGAGGTGTGGCGACACCCGCGACCACTTCCAGTCCGAGCGCCATTCAGTATCGATATGCACGCCGAACACGTTGAACGGACCTTTGCGCCATGGCGACAAACCGAGCAGCGCTTTGCGCAGCACGGTACGGGTTTCGCCGTCGCACTCGGTTTCCAGCGTAAAGCTGTCAGCCAGATCGACTGTTTCGGGTTGCAGGTCCGGCAAGGCATCCAGCGCACTTTGCCAGCGTTGCAGGTCACCGTGACCCTTGGTCATCTTGGTGTCGAGTTGTGCTTGCAGGCCGTTGGCCCACTCAGCCAGTGGGGTTCCCGCCAGACGACGGACAAGAGGCGCGAGATCAATCATGGCAGGGCAATCAACGAGGCAAAGTTAAGGCATTGGAACCAGGGCACGACGTTGGAGAAGCCTGCCGCCAGCAGACGCTGACGGTGTTCTTCAAGGCTGTCGGGTTTCATGACGTTTTCGATGGCGCTGCGTTTCTGGGAAATTTCCAGATCGCTGTAGCCGTTGGCGCGTTTGAAGGCAATGTGCAGATCAGTCAGCAGCGCCTGCTCCTGCTCATCGTTGAAACGCAGTTTTTCGGAAAGGATCAGCGCGCCGCCCGGCACCAATGCGTCACGAATGCGCCCAAGCAATGACAGGCGCTGGTCGGGAGCGATGAATTGCAGGGTGAAGTTCAACGCCACGACCGAGGCAGGCTTGAATTCCAGGGCCAGGATATCGCCCTCGATGACCTGCACCGGCAGCAGCTCCTGAAACATGGAGTTCTGCGCATTGAGGTATTCACGGCAGCGCTCGACCATTGCGCTGGAATTGTCTATCGCAATGACTTCACAGCCTTCGCCGCGTACATGGCGGCGCAAGGCCTGAGTGACGGCACCCAATGAACTGCCGAGGTCATACAGCACGGTGTGGGGCTGCGCGAACTGCGCGGCGAGCACACCGAGGTTTTCGACAATCGTCGGGTAGCCCGGCACCGAGCGTTTGATCATGTCCGGGAATACCCGAACCACGTCTTCATTGAAGGCGAAGTCAGGCACCTGAGCCAGGGGCTGGGCGAAAATGCGGTCGGGTTCTTTGCTCACGGCGGTTCCGGCGAAGGCTTTGAAAGGCGGGCATTCTAGCCAACTTGTCGCCGCGATGCATGGTGCAGCGTGTGCGGTCGGACCAGCCGCACCCAACGCCTCAGTTCACGGTGATCGCGCACTCGAACGTCTGGTCCGGCGGGACTTCCGGAGCCCAGGGTTGCTGATAGGTCATCATCAGCTTGCCGGTGCCAGCGTCGGTGGCCTTGTAGCGCCACACAGATTGCCCGCCGCTGCCGACCATCTCCTTGCTTTCGGCGTTGGCATACACCTCAGGCCCCAGACTGCGCAGGACACTCTGCGCGGGGTTTTGGGTCAGCCAGCGAAAGCCGGTTGTCGGGTTGCTGGGCAGCGTCAGAATCAGCGTCTGCCCGGACTTGAGTGTCAGCGGACAATCGCTTTGCGTGTCGATGGAAACAATATGCTTCGGCGTCTGAGCGCACGCCGTCAGCAGCGCAAGGCTCAACGGTGCAATAAAACGGGCAGGGGTCATGGCAAGTTCCGGTATTGCGAGACGAGGTCGAAGGATAACCGATCAAGGTTTTACGCGGGAGTGTGAGGAGCGAGGGGTGTCTGAAGGAACCCGACGAAGTCGGGCCGGAAACAGGAGCGAGGGGGTTTGCCTACTTTGGCCCCATCAAAGTAGGTCGCCGAGGGGCGAAAAGGGGGCTCGAGTCGAGCCTGAGTCTGTCTGATATCGCAGAACCGTGTGACGCGGAGCGTCACGAAATGCATTACCACGCGGAGCGTGGGAACGAGAAAAATGCATCGCCTGAACTACTGCCTTCGCGAACAAGTTCGCTCCTAAGGCCTTCGGCCAGAATCAAAAGCAGACTTTGTATAACGATGAGCGCTGGAGCGTGGCGCAGAATCCGCTTGGGATCTGCGCCATACCCACCTTTAAAACAACACCTTCACCACATCCGCAAAGCGCTTGGCGAAGTGGACGGTGATGCCTTCCTTGAGATAATCCGGCAGTTCCTCGAAATTGCCACGGTTCGGCTCTGGCAGGATCAGTTCGTGGATTTTCTGGCGACGGGCCGCAATGACCTTTTCGCGCACGCCACCGATAGGCAGCACATGGCCCGTCAGGGTCAGTTCGCCGGTCATGGCGACGCCTTTCTTGGGCGCCTGATTACGCGCCAGCGACAGCAAGGCACTGGCCATGGTCACGCCTGCGCTCGGACCGTCCTTAGGGGTTGCGCCCTCGGGAACGTGAACGTGCACGAACGCTTCGTCGAAGAACTTCGCATCGCCGCCAAACTTCGCCAGATTGGCACTGACGTAGCTATAAGCAATTTCTGCCGACTCCTTCATCACATCACCCAGTTGCCCGGTCAGCTTGAAGCCGCGGTTCAAGGTGTGAATACGCGTGGCTTCGATCGGCAGGGTGGCGCCGCCCATGCTGGTCCAGGCCAGACCGGTAATCACGCCAACCCCGGACAGCACCTGTTCGCTGCGGAACACCGGCATACCCAGCGACGCTTCGAGGTCTTTCGGCCCGATCTTGATCACTGAATCAGGCGCATCCAGCAGTTTCACGACAGCTTTGCGCACCAGTTTGCCGAGCTGTTTTTCCAGATGCCGTACACCGGCTTCCCGCGCATAGCCCTCTATGACGGCGCGCAGGGCGGTGTCACTGATGCTCAGCTTGTTCTTCGCCACGCCGGCTTTCGCCAATTGCTTGGGCCACAAGTGCCGCTTGGCAATCGCCAGTTTCTCTTCGGTGATATAGCCGGACAGGCGAATCACTTCCATCCGGTCGAGCAACGGACCGGGGATCGAGTCCAGGGTGTTGGCGGTGCACACGAACAGCACTTTCGACAGGTCCAGACGCAGGTCCAGATAATGATCAAGGAATTCGACGTTCTGTTCCGGGTCCAGGGTTTCCAGCAGCGCAGACGCAGGGTCGCCCTGGTAGCTCTGGCCCATCTTGTCGATTTCATCAAGCATGATCACCGGGTTCATGACTTCGACGTCTTTCAGCGCCTGCACCAGCTTGCCCGGCTGGGCACCGATGTAGGTCCGGCGATGGCCCTTGATCTCCGCCTCGTCACGCATACCACCCACGCTCAGACGATAGAACGGCCGACCCAGAGATTCGGCAATCGAGCGGCCGACGCTGGTCTTGCCCACGCCGGGCGGGCCCACCAGCAGCACGATCGAACCGCTGATTTCGCCTTTATAGGCACCCACGGCGAGGAATTCGAGAATCCGCGCCTTGATGTCATCCAGCCCGGCGTGGTGCTGATCGAGCACTTTGCGCGCGTGCTTGAGGTCCAGTTTGTCGGCACCATAGACGCCCCACGGCAAGGAGCTGGTCCAGTCCAGATAATTACGCGTCACCGCGTATTCGGGCGAGCCGGTTTCCAGCACCTTGAGCTTGCCGATTTCCTCGTCGAACTTTTTGCGCGCCTGTGGCGGCAAGGTCTTGCCTTCGAGGCGCTGCTCGAATTGTTCGATGTCCGCACTGCGATCGTCCTTGCTCAGCCCCAGCTCCTGCTGAATGACTTTGAGCTGCTCCTTGAGGAAGAACTGGCGCTGGTGCTCGCCGATCTTGCGATTCACCTCGGCAGAGATCTCTTTCTGCAGGCGCGCAACCTCGACTTCCTTGCGCAGCATGGGCAGGACTTTTTCCATGCGCTTGAGCATCGGCACGCAGTCGAGCACCTGTTGCAGCTCAACGCCGGTAGCAGACGTCAGGGCAGCCGCAAAATCGGTGAGCGGCGACGGGTCGTTGGGGCTGAAGCGATTGAGGTAATTCTTCAATTCCTCGCTGTACAGCGGGTTGAGTGGCAGCAGTTCCTTGATCGCATTGATCAGCGCCATGCCGTAGGCCTTCACCTCGTCGGTGGGCTCGTTGGGCTGCTGCGGGTACTCGACTTCAACCAGATAAGGCGGGCGATGGTGCTTGAGCCAGGTGCGAATACGCACACGGCTCAGGCCTTGGGCCACGAACTGCAAGCGGCCATTTTCACGACTGGCATGGTGAACCTTGACCAAAGTGCCATACTCGGGGAGCGCGGCTGTATCGAAGTGGCGAGGATCTTCCTGCGGCGTGTCCATGAAAAACAGCGCAAGCGAGTGATGATCGGACTTGCTGACCAGCTCCAGAGTCTCGGCCCACGGCTCTTCATTGACGATCACCGGTAACACTTGGGCGGGGAAAAAGGGGCGGTTGTGAATCGGAATGATGTAAACCTTGTCCGGCAGGTTCTGGCCGGGCAAGGCAAGCGAGGTGCTGTCGGAGCTCAGAGACACGTCGTGCTCGTCTGCGTCATCGGGCAAATCTGGCGAGTCTGTCTGCTGGTCGCTCATGGGGCACCTGAGAAGTTGAACATGGCTCTTAGATGGGGCAGTCACCCTCAGGTTTCAATAGTCTTGGTCGATAGTCTGTTAAGCGGTAGTAAAACCGCTATTCGTGACATGGAGGCAGTCAGCACTGAACCGTGCTGGCTTATTTGATTGCGGCGCTGCCGCTATGGGTTGAATCAGGTATGACCAACGTAGTTATTTCGGCATTGCTGGCTGGATTATGGATGGCATCGGCTGCGACAGCATCGGCTGCGACCTTTACCGCGCAAATGTTCGACAATCAGGGCAAGCCTCTTGCCGATGCCGTGGTCACCCTCAAAGGGCCTCCCGGAACTGCGCCGGTCGTACTCCAGGCGGCGATGGATCAGCGCGATCAGGAGTTTTCGCCCTACGTGCTGGCGGTCCACACCGGCACGCAGGTCAGGTTCCCCAACAGCGACAACATTCGCCATCAGGTGTATTCGTTTTCTCCAGCCAAGCGCTTTGAATTGCGCCTCTATGAAGGCACACCGTCGGCCCCGCTGCTGTTCGACAAGCCTGGCGTCGTGGTACTTGGCTGCAATATTCATGACTGGATGGTTGGCTACATCTACGTGACCGACGAGCCGTGGTTCGGCGTGACGGACAGCAATGGCCTGCTGAAACTCGATCAGCTGCCTGCCGGGCACTACGCCGCCACACTCTGGCACCCGCAGCTGGAAGACATGCAGCCGGTGTCTGGTGGCGAGTTCGATGTGCCCGTTGCAGGACTTGTTCAGCGCTTCAAACTGAATGTCGAACCGAAAGCCGAGGACAAACCTGCAAAACCTGCGTCGGACGGGTTTGGCGAAGCCTTTCACAAGGCCGCCCATGAATGAAGCTTAAAATCAGCTTTCAGGCGCGTATCGCCGGGGTTTTGATTGCCCTGTTGCTGATCGTCGTGTGTGCAGTCTTCCTGGCGGTCAAGGTCGCGACCGGGGATGCGGTGCGTACACAGGCGCAGGCGCAACTGGAAGTCGGTAGCCGGGTGTTTGAGCGCTTGATCGATCTGCGCGGCAAGCGCTTGCGTGACGGAGTGCAGTTGCTGGCTGCCGATTTCGGCTTTCGCGATGCGGTGGCCAGCGCAGACGCATCGACCATTCGATCCGTACTGCTGAACCACGGCAAACGGATCAACGCCAGTGAGATGTTCCTGCTGGGGATGGACGGTGTGGTGGTTGCCAGCACAGTCCCCGAAGTGCCTGAAGGCTCCCGATTCATTTATGACCAGGCGTTGCGCAATGCCAAGCGTGCCGGTCAGTCGGTGCTGATCATCCCCGGTGGTGGAACGCCGCATTTGCTGGTCGAAAGCACCGTGCTGGCGCCTTTGCCGATCGGTCGCGTGGTCATGGGGTTCGCCATTGACGGCGACATTGCCGAGGAACTGCGCTCGCTCAGCGGCCTGGAAGTGTCTTTTCTCACCGTGGAAAACGGTCAGTCGGGCAATTTGATCAGTACCCAGCCGCCCGCCCTGCACGAAGGGCTGGTCGAGCTGATGAGGAACTCCTCGGGTGGGCAGATGCGGGTCACCGAGCAGGCCAACCTGAACTTTCTCAGTCAGACCCTGATGCTTGCCAATACCGGCAACGCTGGCGACGGGCAAGTGATCGCGTTGCTGCAAAGCCCGCTCGACAAGGCTTTTCAGGCTTTTGCGCCGCTCGATGAAAAGATTTTCTGGATTTCCATGGCCGCCGTGCTGGCCTCATTGATCGGCACGCTGGCACTGGCGCGCAGCGTTTCGTTGCCGGTGCGGGCTTTGGCGATTGCCGCCAAGCGTATTGGCGACGGTGATTATGAAACCCCGGTAAACATGGCCCGTAACGACGAGTTGGGCATGCTCGCCGATGCGATCAACACCATGCAGCATGGCATCGCCGTGCGTGAAGGCCAGCTTGCGCACAACGCGCTGCATGACAACCTCACCGGCCTGCCCAACCGGGCGCTGGTCATGGAGCGTCTGGGCAGCTCGATTGCTGCCGAGCGTCCGGTTGCGCTGTTGTACCTGGGTATCAGCAACCTCGCGACAATCAGTGAAAGTGCGGGTGCCGAAGGGGTAGAGCAGCTGTTGCTTCAGGTGGGACAGCGCCTGCAAGGCATCTTGCGCGCCGGCGATACAGTCGCTCGGCTGACCGCTACCGAATTTCTGCTGCTGCTGGATAACACTACCAGCGACGGCGCTGTAGGCATGGGTGACGCGGTGCAACGTTTACTCGCCGGGCTGCCGCGCATCGATAATCTGGATCTGGCACTTGAATGCTGCGTTGGCATCACGGTGTACCCGGAACACGGTGGCTCTGCCCAGAAGCTGGTCAGCCGTGCGGCGATTGCCCGCAAAGACGCCACATTCCTGCCCGGCCGCCTGCAGATCTATGAGGACGGTCGCGACCTTGCCCACCAGCGCCAGATCAGCCTGATCCGTGACTTGCGCAAAGCCCCGCAGCGCGGCGAACTGACGCTGCATTACCAGCCCAAGCTGGATATCCGCCAAGGCTATGTGCGGCAGGCCGAAGCCTTGTTGCGCTGGACGCATCCGCAGTTCGGCAATGTCTCGCCTGCGGAATTCATTGTGCTGGCCGAGCGCACCGGCAGTATTCATCTGCTGACCGACTGGGTCATCGAAGAAGCGTTTCGGCAGTTGGCTGACTGGCGCCAGCGTGGGCTGGTGCTGCAGGTGTCGGTCAATATTTCCGCCGATGACTTGTTGAGCGGTGATCTGGCCGGGTATGCCATGCGCCTGATCAAGCAGTATGGCGTGCCTGCCGAGCAGTTGGTGTTTGAAATCACCGAAAGCGCCGTCATGAGCGAGCCGGAAAAAGCGTTGATCGTTCTGCACCGTCTGCGCGACTGCGGCATCAGTCTGTCAATCGATGACTTCGGCACCGGCTATTCGTCGCTGGCGCACTTGAAGCGACTGCCGGTGCAGGAATTGAAAATCGACCAGTCTTTCGTGCGCGATCTGGATGAAACCAGTGAAGACGCCGTGATCGTGCGTTCGACCATCGAAATGAGCCACAACCTCGGGCTCAAAGTCGTGGCCGAAGGCGTTGAATATCAACATAGCCTGGACCTGCTCCGCCGCTGGCACTGCGACACGGCACAGGGTTACCTGATCAGCCGTCCGTTGACGGCCACGGCCTTTGAAGCATGGATTGCCAGCTCTCAGGCGTCACCCGGCTTTATGGTGAACTAAGTCATGTCCTACCGAATTCCATTGGTGTTGGGTTGTGTTCTGGGCGCTGTCGCACCGCTTGCGCTGGCGGATAACGGTCGCTTGATCGCCACGGGTGGCGCAACCAGCATTGAAGGCAGCGCTGGCGGCGGCATCACGCCCTGGGCGGTGATCACCGGTTACAGCGAGCAGGGCGAGTGGGGCGCAACGGCCTTTGCCACGCATGTCAATCTGCCGGATTACAACCTGGACGTTGCGGGCCTGGCTTTCGCTTACGGCAACCGCGTCGAACTGTCCTACGCTCACCAGCGTTTCGATATCAGCACCTTGCAGCATCGGCTCAGCCTGCCGGACGATAACCTCAGCCAGGACGTGTTCGGTGTCAAATTGCGGTTGTTCGGCGACCTGATCTACGACAGCCTGCCGCAGGTATCGCTGGGCGTGCAGTACAAACACCAGAATGATTTTCTCATCCCCAGCCTGGTCGGCGCGCAGCGTGATTCGGATGTGGAAGGCTATCTCACGGCCAGCCGGCTGTTCATGGGTGCGGCCTTTGGCTACAACGTGGTGGTCAACGGCGGAGTGCGTTACAGCCGTGCCAACGAAACCGGTCTGCTCGGGTTTGGCGGTGACCGGCGTGACAGCCGCAGCGTGCTCAAGGAAGGTTCGGTGGCAGTCTTGTTCAACCCTCGTTGGGCAATGGGTGTCGAATATCGCGAGAAGCCGGACAACCTGTCGTTCGCGGGCGAAAGCGATTGGGCGGACGTGTTCGTCGGGTACTTCCCTAACAAGCACCTGTCTGTCGTGCTGGCCTACGCCAGGCTGGGTGAAATTGCCACGCTGGATAACCAGAACGGCACCTACCTGTCCGTACAGGGGAGCTTCTGATGAGGCGCTTGTTGATCTGCCTGATGCTGACGCTGCTGGCCGGTTGTGCGCAGCAACGTGCGCAGGACGACAGCCTCTATCAGGACCTTGGCCAGCGTGCCGGTATCCAGCGGATTGTCGAAGGCATGCTGATCCATGTGGCCAGGGATGCGCGCATCTCCGAGCGCTTCAAAAGGGTCAACATCGTGCTGTTGCGCGACCGGCTGGTCGAGAAGCTGTGTGTCGAAGCCGGCGGGCCATGCCGCTATGCCGGCGACAGCATGGCCGAGTCCCACAAAGGCCAGAACCTGACACCCAGCGACTTCAATGCGCTGGTCGAAAACCTGATCGCCTCCATGGACGCCGAGAACATCCCTGTCCCGGTACAGAACCGCCTCATCGCCCGGCTGGCCCCGATGCGGGGCGAGGTGATCGGCAAGTAACCTGACTCATGACGATTGGTGACTGTGCTGATGCTCCGCGTTGGCATGCAGTTCGTGACGCTCTACGTTACAAATCGACGCCGCGCCGCGCGTTCAAGACCGGACGCAGAGCGTCCAGAACTTAGTAGCCTGGACCCTATGAAATCGGACGCTTGTGTAGGAGCGAACTTGTTCGCGAAGGGGGCGTTGGGGCATTGGAAATGTTGTGAATGTACAGGCCCTTTCGCGGACAAGTCCGCTCCTACAGAAACCGACTTTCACACTGAGTGCGAGTTGACTCGTTTATATAGTGTGGCAACGAGAGTGATCCAGCCGCGCCTCAACTCAACCGCGTCAAATACTCCGGCACTTCCTGCTCCGGCAACACTGACAGCACTTTCAGGCGCTGGAGCATGCGTTGCCGGGCGCGTTGGAGGTGTTCCTTGAGGTTGAGGGCGGCGGCGTCGAAGGCGCCGTGCAGCAGCAACTCAATGATCAGCCGGTGCTCGGCGAGCATTGCCTCATCTGCGCCAATGTCCAGCAGGCGGTAGAAAATCCGGTTGATGATCATCGGGCTCTGCGCCTGGCTGATCAGCGTCGCAATCTTGCGATTTTGCAGTCCCGAGAGGCACTGCTGATGCAGATCGTCTTCAAGGCGCTCGATGTCTTCCAGGCTGCACCGCTCGGCGCTTTGCGCATCGATCACTCTGGCGAGCATCGCCTCAAGGGTTTCACGGCTCAACGACGGGGCCGTCAGGCGCAAGGCTTCGGGTTCAAGGCAGGCGCGCAGTTCGTAGTCCTCGGTGATTTCCCGAGCGGTCAGCGGCCCGGCCAGCCAGTTTGAATAAGGCTCCTTTTCCACCAGGCCGCGATCGCGCAACCGCATCAGCGCCTCCCGGACCACCGCGCGACTGACCCCGTAATGCTGAGCCGCGCTCTGCTCGTCCAGCCGGTAATGACCAAACGCGATACAGGCCGACAGTGCCGCGCCGATCTCGTCATGAATGCGTTCGCCAAGCGGGCGGGTATCGACCAGTTCTTCGCTGCTGTCCAGACCGAACTGCCTGTGGCTCAGGCTCAGACGCAGCGGCTCGACTTCTTGAGACTGCGGATTGACCAGATAACCGCGACCATCGAAACGGCTGATCAAGCCTTCTTCATGCAGCAGGTTGAGCGCTGTGCGCACGGGAACGCGACTGGTGCCGAACAGTTCTGCCAACGGCGCTTCGAGCAACACCAGCCCATTGGCAGCCGCACCGGAGAGAATGGCGTTACGTAACACCTCACGGATCATGGCATAGCGCGACGCGGTGCGCGGGGCCTCTTCTGACATCGGTTTCATACACTTCTGACGGCTGACGGACGATTCTCGCACAGATGCACTGTTGTCACCTTGGGCTACGTCCTGATGCTCGCTCATGGGGCCACCGTTACTTTTTTGCACTGAAATGTACCTTTTATAAAAGATACATTATTTCTTTGTGACGATTCGTTTCTCTCGCTAACCGCCGTCAGGTTGGAGCAGGTGTTTCGCGGCGAGTGTTCTAGTACGCCGGTTCCAGCTCATGGAGGCTTTGTAAACGACCGGGCTAGTGTCTCTTCCCGCGAAGATTGGCATGGAACCTGCCTTTATTAAATGTACATTTTACTAATAAGTACATTTATAAAGGTGTGGTGGTGATGATCGATACCGGGAGTCACAGTGTTACCCGTGATGCCTGCGCAATGGCCGATGACTTTGCACAGGGTCGCAGTGATCCTCTGCACGTGCTGGATCAGGCTTTGCAACAGGCGACGCAGGTCGATCACGTGTTCATCTCCATGAGCGTCGAGCGCGCGCGCCGCGAAGCCGAAGCCTCTACTGCCCGCTGGAAACACGGCCAGCCCCTGAGTCCTTTTGACGGCGTGCCCATTGCCTGGAAGGATCTGTTCGACGTCGCCGGGTCTGTCACTACCGCAGGTGCTGCGCTGCGTAGCAATCTTTCGCCTGCCTTGCTCGACGCCCCCAGCGTCGCCTTGCTGGCGCGCGCGGGCATGATCAGCCTGGGCAAGACCAATCTCAGTGAATTCGCCTACTCCGGGCTCGGCCTGAATCCGCATTTCGGCACGCCGCTCAACCCGCTGAGCGATGCCGTACCGCGCATTCCGGGTGGTTCTTCTTCGGGTTCTGCAGTGGCGGTCGCGTCAGGCATCGTGCCGATTGCGATGGGTACCGATACCGCCGGGTCCGTTCGTATTCCGGCAGCGTTCAACGGGCTGGTCGGGTTTCGCAGCACCAGTCGCCGTTACAGCCGTGACGGGGTATTTCCACTGGCACTGACGCTCGACAGTGTCGGCCCGTTGACCCGCAGCGTGCGGGATGCGTTGGTCATTGATGACTTGCTCTGCGCGCGCAGCAAACCGACCTCGCTGCTACCGCGTAGCCTGGCGGGTCAGCGTTTTCTGGTCGATCAGGCGGTACTGGACGACGAGCGCATTGCGCCTGCGGTTCGCGAAAACCTGCTGCGCGCCATTGACGCGTTACGCGCTGGCGGCGCGCTCGTCGAGTTGCGCCCCTGCCAGGCCTTTCAGGCCGCTTTGCAACTGATTCAGCACCACGGCTGGCTGGGTGCAGCCGAGGCATTCGCCCTGCACCAGCCATTGCTCGACAGCGACGCGGCCAGTCAGCTCGACCCTCGGGTACGCAAACGTCTGGAGGCTGCGCGGCATATGCCTGCCAGTCTGCTGGTCAACCTGTACAGCGCTCGCGAAACGTTACAAGAGCAACTGACCCTCGAACTCGATGGCGCACTGCTGATCACTCCCAGTGTTGCCCACGTCGCTCCGCCGCTGGCGCCGTTGCTGGCCGATGACGAACTGTTCATTCAGACCAACCTTGCGACGCTGCGCCTGACCATGCCTGGCAGCCTGCTGAACATGCCCGGCGTTTCGTTGCCCAGCGGATTCGACGCGGCAGGCCTGCCCACTGGCTTGTTGCTCAGCGCTCCAGCGGGGGAGGACGCCCGTCTGTTGCGCGCGGCGCTGGCGGTGGAATCGCTGCTCAAACCTTGAACAACAACAAACCGGCATGCGCGCTGAACACCGCGCTGCCGCTCGGATAAACCAGCGGGAGAATCAAGATGGCCAAAGAAATTCTGTGTGCGTTTGGGGTGGATGTCGATGCCGTCGCGGGCTGGCTCGGCTCGTATGGCGGTGAGGATTCGCCGGACGACATCTCACGCGGGCTGTTCGCCGGTGAGGTCGGTGCGCCACGTCTGCTCAAGCTGTTCGAACGTTACGGCCTGCGCACCACCTGGTTCATTCCGGGGCACTCGATGGAAACCTTTCCCGAGCAGATGAAAGCCGTGGCGGACGCCGGGCATGAAATCGGTGTGCATGGTTACAGCCATGAAAACCCGATTGCCATGACCCCGGAGCAGGAAGAGATCGTTCTCGACAAGTCCATCGACCTGATCACGCAAATGACCGGCAAGCGCCCGACCGGCTACGTCGCGCCTTGGTGGGAGTTCAGCAACGTCACCAACGAGCTGCTGCTCAAGAAAGGCATCAAGTACGACCACAGCCTGATGCACAACGACTTTCATCCTTACTACGTTCGCGTAGGGGACAAGTGGACCAAGATCGATTACAGCCAGCACCCGGACACCTGGATGAAACCGCTGGTGCGCGGTGAAGAAACCGATTTGGTGGAGATCCCCGCCAACTGGTACCTCGACGATCTGCCGCCCATGATGTTCATCAAGAAAGCGCCGAACAGCCACGGGTTCGTCAACCCGCGGCACCTGGAAGAAATGTGGCGCGACCAGTTCGACTGGGTCTATCGCGAACACGAACACGCAGTCTTCACCATGACCATTCACCCGGACGTGTCTGGTCGCCCGCAAGTGCTGCTGATGCTGGAGCGCTTGATCGAGCACATTCAAAGCCATGCTGGCGTCAAGTTCGTCACTTTCGACGAGATTGCCGACGACTTCGTGCGTCGCAATCCCCGTACCCGCTGATTCATTGCCCTGTCCGAGGCGTCACTCATGTCCATTTACAACAAGCTCGACCTGACCGGCTGGAAACCTGAGCAACTGACTCCGGATCAAGTACGGTTCGCCACATGGATTGCGTTTTTCGCGTGGGTGTTTGCGGTATATGACTTCATTCTGTTTGGCACGCTGCTACCGGAAATCGGTCGGCATTTCAGCTGGAGTGAGGTCGAACAGGCCGAAATCGCGACCTGGGTCGCGGTTGGCACGGCGGTGGTGGCTCTGGCCATCGGCCCGCTGGTAGATCGCCTGGGACGGCGCGTGGGTATCATTTTTACCGTGAGCGGTTCGGCGATCTGCTCGGCGCTCACGGCCATCGGTGGATCGTGGGGTAAATCGCCATTGATCCTGATTCGTTCACTGGGCGGTCTGGGTTATGCAGAAGAAACGGTCAACGCGACCTATCTGAGCGAAATCTACGCGGCTTCGGATGACCCGCGACTGGCCAAGCGTCGTGGCTTCATCTACAGCCTGGTGCAAGGTGGCTGGCCGGTCGGTGCGTTGATCGCCGCCGGTCTGACGGCGGTCTTGCTGCCGATCATCGGCTGGCAGGGGTGCTTCGTGTTCGCGGCCATCCCGGCCATCATCATTGCGATCATGGCACGCAAGCTCAAGGAGAGCCCGCAGTTCCAGATCCACCAGCGCATCACTCAACTGCGCAAGAAAGGTGACGTCAGTCAGGCACAAGCCGTGGCGCAAACGTATGGGGTCGATTACGACGAGCACAGCAAGGCCGGTTTCAGCGCTGCCTTCAGAGGTTCTTCGCTCCGCGCCACGCTGGTGATCGGTGCCGCGATCCTGCTCAACTGGGCCGCGATCCAGGTGTTCAGCGTGCTGGGCACAACGGTGATCGTCAGCGTTCACCACATCTCGTTTGAAAACTCGCTGATCATTCTGGTGCTGTCCAACCTGGTGGGTTATTGCGGTTACCTGTGCCATGGCTGGATGGGCGACCGGATCGGTCGTCGCAATGTGATCGGTCTTGGCTGGATGCTCGGCGGTCTGGCCTTCGCCGGCATGCTCTACGGGCCAAGCAGCATGGTGATGGTGGTGGGGCTTTACAGCCTGGGGCTGTTCTTCCTGATCGGGCCTTACTCGGCGGCGCTGTTCTTCATCAGCGAAAGCTTCCCGACCAGCATCCGTGCCACCGGTGGCGCAATCATTCATGCCATGGGGCCTCTTGGCGCCGTGGTGGCAGGTTTCGGTGCCACGTCAGTACTGAGCGCTGGCGGCGACTGGCAGACGTCGGCGCTGTACTTCGGTGCCGTGCCTTGCTTCCTGTCGGGTGCGCTGATGTTCGCCGCTAAACACGTGCGACCTGAAACCGTGAAATAAGGAGCAGCCCATGATTCGTAAAGTTGCAATGGTAACCGGTGCCGCCAGCGGCATCGGTCAGGCGCTGGCGGTGGCCTTCGCCCGCCAGGGTGTTGCAGTGGCAGGCGGTTATTACCCGGCTGACCCGCATGACCCTGAGCAAACCCGCCAGTTGGTGGAGGCGGCGGGCGGCGAATGTTTGATGCTGCCAGTGGACGTGACCTTCACCGAGTCAGTCGATGACCTGGCCGTGCAGGCAATCAAGACGTTTGGCCGCATCGATTACGCGGTGGCCAATGCCGGGTTGCTGCGGCGGGCACCGTTGCTGGAAATGACGGACCAGCGCTGGAACGAGATGCTCGACGTGGACCTGACCGGCGTGATGCGTACTTTTCGCGCAGCGGTCCGGCACATGGGCGAGGGCGGCGCGCTGGTGGCGATTTCTTCGATAGCCGGCGGAGTTTACGGCTGGCAGGACCATTCCCATTACGCTGCGGCCAAGGCTGGCGTGCCGGGTCTGTGTCGTTCACTGGCGGTGGAACTGGCGTCGAAAGGCATCCGCTGTAACGCGGTGATTCCCGGCCTGATCGAGACGCCGCAGTCGCTGGACAGCCAGAACTCGCTTGGGCCGGAAGGTCTCGCACAGGCAGCCAAAGCCATCCCGTTGGGCCGCGTCGGCCGGGCGGACGAAGTTGCTGCACTGGTGCGCTTTCTGTGCAGTGACGAGGCCAGTTACCTGACCGGGCAAAGCATCGTGATCGACGGCGGCCTGACCGTGCGCTGGCCGGGGTAGATCGAGGCGGAGCAGACCTGTGCGAGATATCAAAATGTGAGATCAAAAATGTGGGAGATTGCTCGCGAAGAGGTCAGCACAGACATCGAAAATAGTGTGTCCATGACTGAGCCTTGGTGAGCAATACGCAGTGATCATAAGACCCAACCAAGGACCCCAAACCCATGCAACAACTCAAACAAAAGCGGGCAGTGATCACCGGTGCAGGCAGCGGCATTGGCGCTGCTATCGCCCGTGCCTACGCCGTTGAAGGTGCACATCTGGTGCTGGGTGATCGTGATGCGGCCAGCCTGGCAAAGGTTGCCGAGCACTGCCGCCAGCTGGGCGCGCACGTGCAGGAGTGTGTGGCGGACGTACGGCAGCGTCGAAGGCGCGCAGGCCAGTGTTGACGCTTGCGTCGGGCATTACGGTGGCATCGATATTCTGGTCAATAACGCGGGCATGCTCACTCAGGCACGCTGCGTCGACCTGAGCATCGAGATGTGGAACGACATGTTGCGCGTCGACCTGACCAGCGTATTCGTGGCCAGTCAGCGCGCCTTGCCCCACATGATTGCGCAGCGCTGGGGGCGCATCATCAACGTAGCGTCGCAACTGGGCATCAAGGGCGGTGCCGAGCTGACTCATTACGCCGCCGCCAAAGCAGGCGTTATCGGTTTCAGCAAATCGCTGGCGCTGGAAGTTGCCAAAGACAACGTGCTGGTCAACGCCATCGCGCCCGGTCCTATCGAAACACCGCTGGTGGCCGGCATCAGCAGCGCCTGGAAAACCGCCAAGGCTGCCGAGCTGCCGCTGGGCCGTTTCGGTCTGGCCGAAGAAGTCGCGCCGGTGGCCGTGCTGCTGGCCAGTGAGCCGGGAGGCAACCTGTTCGTCGGTCAGACGCTGGGCCCCAATTCCGGCGATGTCATGCCATGAGCAACCTGCCGGAGAACCGCTGATGTGTGGACTGTGCGGCCTGTTGGGCGAAGACGTGCACTGGAGCGATCCGCTGGCCGCCGAGCTGCCCCGGCGGCGTGAACGTTTGCGGCGTATCGCAGCGATCAACAAGGTGGTTGCGCCGTTTCGCCTCAAGGTCGAGGACTTCCAGGGCGTGTCCTACCTGCTGCTCGGTGCTACCGGCAAGCAGGAACTGGCGACTGGTCTGGAACAGCTTTGGCAGAAGGCCGAACTGTTGATCGGACGGCCGTTGGACCCACTGGATTCGGGGCTGCTCGACCATCTGCAGAGGTCATCATGAGCATTGCCCTGAATGTGATTACCGGCTTCCTCGGCAGCGGCAAGACCACCTTGCTCAAGCGTTTGCTGGCTGACGAAAACATGGGCGATACAGCGCTGCTGATCAACGAATTCGGCGACGTCGGCATTGATCACCTGCTGGTCGAAGAGGTCGCGCCGGACACCGTGCTGCTGCCCAGCGGCTGTGTCTGCTGCACCGTGCGCGGCGAATTGAAGGACGCCTTGCTCAGCCTGCTGGATCGACGTAATCGTGGGGAGATTCCGGCGTTTAGGCGGGTGATTCTGGAAACCACCGGTCTCGCTGATCCGGCGCCTATCCTCACCACGCTGAGTAACGACCCGCAATTGCGCGGGCGCTTTCACATCGGCTTGATCGTCACCCTGGTGGATGCCTGTCACGCCGAGTTGCAAGAGCGCCTGCACCCGGAGTGGCTGGCCCAGGTGGCGGCGGCAGATCGGCTGTTGCTGAGCAAGACTGACCTGGTCGACGAGCCCGCGCTCGACGCGTTGCGTCAGCATCTGCAAGCGTTGAATTTCTCTGCGCCGTTGCTGGATACGGCGCAGGTGCATAGCGGTGATCAGTTGCTGCTTGGAGAGGGCGTGCGTAGCGCCGAGCCGGCGGTCGAAGTGACCCGCTGGCAACTGCACCGCGTCGAGTCGACAGCAGCGCGGCATGGCGACGCGCAGGTGTGCTGCCTGACCTTCGAGCGTCCGCTCGACTGGGTCGGTTTCGGGGTGTGGCTGTCGATGCTGTTAAGATGCCATGGCGAACGAATCCTCCGTGTCAAAGGACTGCTTAACGTGAATGACAACCAGGCTCCCATCGTGATTCATGGTGTGCAGCACTGCCTGCACGCGCCAGTGCATCTTGCGGCCTGGCCGGGAGAGGATCGCACTTCGCGGCTGGTGTTCATCCTGCGCGGGCTTGACCCGGAGTTGCTGCGTCGCTCGTTCGAGGTGTTTTCCAGCAGCTTCGCGCCGCCGCGAAGCGAGTCAGCAGCATGACCATCACCTTGCGTGTCCTCGGCACCTCGGTGACCTTGCTCGAATCCTTGCGTGAGCGTGCCGAGCAGGAACTGGGCATCAAGCTGGTCTACCAGATTCATGACGTGCAGACCGCGCAACGCATCGCGGTCATGCAGCCGGACAGCTACGATCTTTACGATCAATGGTTTCACAACGTCGACTTCGTCTGGCCGGCGCGGGCGATTCAGCCTATCGACACGCGGCGAATTGCGTTGTGGCACGAAATCAACGACCTGCCCAAACGGGGTCGTTTGCGGCCGAGCGATCAACCGGGCAGCGGCAGTGTGCCCAGCGAGCGTTTGTTCGTGCAGCACGACGGCAGTCTGGGCAGCGCGGTGACCGAGCGCATCAGCATGCTGCCACTGACCCACAACGCCGACAGTTTTGCCTACCGCCCCGAGCGCCTGCCGGACGGTCTGAGTTCTGCCGATGAAAGCTGGGGCTGGTTGCTGGACCCTGCATGGGGCGGGCGTATTGCGTTACAGAGCGACGCGGCCATCGGTGCGCTGGATGCCGCACTGGCCGTGCAGGGCGCAGGATTGGCGCAGTTCAACGACATTGGCAACATGAGCATCGAAGAGATCGACCGGCTGGCCGATGTGCTGGTGCGTAAACAGCAGCAAGGGCATTTCGGCGCGTTCTGGTCCGACGACGAAGAAGCCGCCGAACTGATGCTCAGCCCGACCATCGACATTCAGAGCCTGTGGTCGCCGACGCTGGTCAGGCTGCACCGCGCTGGCGTGAAATACCGCGTGGCGGTGCCGAAGGAAGGCTATCGCGGCTGGTTCGGCGGGCTGTCCCTGTCACGCCACGCCAAGGGCCCGGTGCTGGATGCCGCCTATGCCTACCTGAACTGGTGGCTGTCCGGCTGGCCGGGTGCAGTGATGGCGCGGCAGGGTTATTACATCGGCAACCCGGCGCGCAGTCGCGACCATCTGAGCGCAGCCGAATGGGACTACTGGTACGCCGGCCTGCCGGCTCGCGAACAACTCCTCGGCAGCGACGGCCTGCCACTGATCGACGCCGGAGAAATCCGCGACGGCGGCTCCTACGAAGAGCGTATGGGCCACATCGCCGTGTGGAACTCGGTCATGAACGAACACAACTACCTCGTTCGCCGCTGGAGCGACATCCTGCGCGCCAGCGGCAAGAGCAGCGCCAAGGCGCGCTAGTCAGCCGCACTGATCAAAGCCCTCAAGAGCGGACGCAGAGCGTCCAGAACGGCGTTCCCACGCTGGAGCGTGCGGAACGATAATCGTCTGAACCCTATCGTGGCAATGCTCCGCGTCGCACATTCAAGGTTGGACGCAGAGCGTCCGGAACTGCATTCCCACGCTGGAGCGTGCGGAACGATAATCGTCTGAACCCTATCGTGCCAACGCTCCGCGTGGGCATGCATTTCGTGACGCTCTGCGTCACAGATCTGCGGCCGTGCCCGCTAGCAGGTGCAACTTAGGTCAAGGCTTCAATGGCAAAAAAAAGCGGCTACCTCTCGATAGCCGCCTTTCATTCACCTCAACACCACCTTATTTCGGCAGTTTGAACGCCATCACGTAGTCACCCTGTTTGGTGCCCAGCGAGCCGTGGCCGCCAGCCACGACCAGCACGTATTGCTGACCGTCCTTGCCGGTGTAGGTCATCGGCGTGGTTTGCGCGCCTGCTGGCAGGCGGGCTTCCCAGAGTTGCTTGCCGTTACGCACGTCATAAGCACGCAGGTACTGGTCAAGTGTCGCGCTCATGAAGGCCAGGCCGCTGGCGGTCGTGATCGGACCGCCTAGGCTTGGAACACCCATGGTCAGCGGGATGGGAATCGGCGAGCTGTCGCGGACAGTGCCGTTCTTGTGCTTCCAGATGGTTTTCTGGGTGGTCAGATCGACCGCTGCGATGTAACCCCACGCAGGCGCCTGGCACGGCAGGCCCATTGGCGACAGCAGTGCTTCGAGAATCACGCCATACGGCGCGCCCTTGTTTGGCTGCACGCCTTCGGTTTCGCTCTTGCGACCCGGGCCGCCTTCGACTTCGGCGGAGGGCA
Organism: Pseudomonas syringae; assembly: GCF_023278085.1. Lineage (NCBI taxonomy): Bacteria > Pseudomonadati > Pseudomonadota > Gammaproteobacteria > Pseudomonadales > Pseudomonadaceae > Pseudomonas > Pseudomonas syringae. Next base: position 1,128,994 of record NZ_CP066265.1, read on the forward strand.
CCAGCTTCGAACGGAACGCCATGTAGTTCGGGTTGACGAAGGCGATCTGGCGCACCGGATCGACCGAAATGCCGCCCCAGTCAAACACACCGAAGTTACCCGGATAAACGATCGAACCCTGCAACGATGGCGGGGTGAACGGGCCGTCGTAACGCAGCGACTTGAAGTCGATCCGACACATCATCTGATCAAACGGCGTCACGCCCCACATGTCGCGTTCCTTGAGCGGAGGCGGCATGAAGTTCAGGTCAGACTTGGGTTGAGTGGGCGACGTGTGGTCGCCTGCAACAGCGCCTTGTGGCACCGGTACCTCGTTGATCGGCACGATAGGCTGACCGGTGCTGCGGTCCAGCACGTAGATGCTGCCCTGCTTGGTCGATGCCAGTACCGCTGGCTTGACGCCGTCGGCAGTTTTCATGTCCAGCAGCGTCGGCTGACCGCCCACGTCCATGTCCCACAGGTCATGGTGAGTGAACTGGAAGTCCCAGCGTACCCGACCGGTCGCGATGTCCAGTGCAACCAGGCCCGCGCTGTACTTCTCTGACTCCGGGGTACGATCGCCGCCCCATTGGTCTGGCGTCTGGTTGCCCATCGGCAGGTAGATCAGGCCGAGTTTTTCATCGACGCTGAACATGGACCACATGTTCGGCGAGTTGCGGGTGTAGATCTTGCCATCGGCAATCGGTGCTGTTTCTTCCGGGTTGCCGCTGTCCCAGTTCCAGACCAGACGGCCGGTGTGTACGTCATACGCACGGATCACGCCGGACGGTTCGTCCATGGAAACGTTATCGGTGACGTGGCCGCCGATGATCACCAGGTCCTTGGTCACTGCCGGTGGCGAGGTGGAGTAGTAGCCGCCCGGTGCGAACGTACCCATGTTGGCCGTCAGATCAATCGAGCCCTTGTTGCCGAAGTCTTCGCACATCTTGCCAGTGTCGGCGTTCAGGGCGATCAGGCGGGTGTCGGCAGTCGGCAGGAAGATTCTGCGCGGGCAGGCGCTTGCCGTGGCGGTGCTGTCAGCAGCCGGTGCAGCCGGGCTTTGTGCCGGGGCGCTGGCAGCATACGCGGCGTCGTCGTGGTAGGACACGCCACGGCAGGTCATGTGCGCCCAACCCTTGAAGTTGGCAGCGTTCTGGGTGCTGAGCTTCGGATCAAAGCGCCAGATTTCCTTGCCCGAATCCGGATCAAGGGCAATCACCTGACTGTGCGGCGTACACACGTAGAGCATGCCGTTGACTTTGAGCGGGGTGTTCTCGGCGGTGGTTTCACCTGGGTCATTCGGCCCCGGAATGTCACCCGTGCGATAGGTCCAGGCCGGCTCCAGCTTGTTGACGTTCTCCGGTGTGATCTGCGCCAATGGCGAGTAGCGATCACCGAACGCGGTGCGGCCATAAGACTGCCAATCGCCGTCAGGCATCGCCGGAGCGGTGTTGGTGGTGCCAGCTGTTTCGCGGTCCAGTTGGCCTTCGATACGGCCGGGGTGGGTGAACTGGCTCGCCAGAGCGGTCAGACCGGCCAGCACCACAGCGATGCTCAATGCACCCGTGCCCATACGCGCCGGGCCCTTGAGCAGCAACGGACGACGGAACCAAGGCAGCAGCAGAACGATGCCGAGTGCGAACCACAGTGCCAGACGTGGCACCAGTTGCCACCAATCCAGACCGACTTCCCACAACGACCAGACCGTACTCGCGAACAGCAGCAGGGCATACAGGCCGAGCGCCGCAGCGCGTCCGGTCATCAGCAGCACGCCGGTCACGGCAAAGCCGATACCCGCCAGCAGGTAATAAAGAGAGCCGTCCAGTTGCAGAAGCCGAATGCCACCGATCAGCAGCGCCAGCCCCATCAGCAGAATCACCAGCCCGAGCAGGGTCGGTAACAGGCGATTTCCATTTGAAGCACCGTCAGTGCTCATAAAGCGAATCTCCGCGAGAAGTAAGTGATTGATATTTGGTTTTCTTATGCATCGCCTACCCTGGCGCCATTCCTTGAAGCTGCTTATAGAAACGAATCAACGACCGTCGAATTCAATCGGCAAGCAAAACGCAATGGTGCGACCAACCCGCCATGGTCATTGAGTCGTAGACCCCTGCGGCTTGAATTCGTGCATCGACGTTTACTCGAAGGAACCTCTGTAGGAGGGAAGATCTTTAATCCTTAAACGACAATGATAGGGCGCTAACGATTTCTCGAAAAGCTTTAAACGTGACATGGATCATTGCGAGTCCCGCAACAGTGCGTTAAGCGGTATGTGTTTTATGAAAGCGCGGCGCTTACAATGGCAGACTTCTGGAAACCCCCGTGCGGTCCCGGTGATCTGTTCAGGTGCGATTTTTCTATTCATCAGCTTCAAGGTTGATCATGACAACACCCATTTCCGATCCGCTGCACGGCGTTACGCTGGAGCAGATTCTCAGGGCGCTGGTCGAGCACTACGAATGGTCGGGGCTGGCCGAGCGCATCGACATTCGCTGCTTCAAGAGCGATCCGAGCATCAAGTCCAGCCTGACGTTCCTGCGCAAGACCCCTTGGGCACGCGAAAAAGTCGAAGCCTTGTACGTAAAGCTGCATCGCGGCAAAGGCTGGTAGCGCTTTTTTCAGGGCCCTGAGCTTTGCCATACACGCCCGGCACGGACGCCGGTACTCAAGGAAACAGATCGATGCACAGCCAACATCCGCAACCTGCGCAGGGACAGCGCTATTACGCCTTGGTGGCCGCCTGTCTGGGCTGGACGGGGCTGGTGATTCAGCTTTATCTGATTTTCATGGGGCGTTACGCCGACCATGCCAGCCTGTTGGGCGGGCTGGTGCGGTTTTTCAGTTTCTTTACTGTGCTCACCAATACCCTCGTGGCGGTTGCCCTGAGCTGCGTGCTGACGCAGCGTCAATCGGCGGGCCATCGCTTTTTCCGTCACCCGGTGGTGTGCGCCGGCATCGCGGTCAGCATTGCGCTGGTCGGCATCGCCTACAACCTGCTGTTACGCCACTTGTGGCATCCGCAGGGCTGGCAGTGGGTGACCGATGAGTTGCTGCACGATGTGATGCCGCTGGCTTTCGTGGTGTATTGGTGGCTGTTTGTGCCCAAAGGCCAATTGCGTTTTAAACATGTTGCGCAGTGGGCGCTGTATCCGGTGGTGTACTTTGCCTACATTTTGTTTCGGGGCGACATGATCGGGGACTACATGTATCCGTTTATCGATGTAGGCACCCTCGGTTTTCTGAAGGCCTTCGGCAACGCGCTGGGCGTGCTGCTCGGGTTTGTACTGATTGCACTGCTGCTGGTCGGGATCGACAAATGGGCGGCTCGTCGCACTGCATGAGTCGCCCGGCGGTGTTTACTCTTCGCTGTCGCCCAGTTTCCAGTAGCCAGCGGCCTTGACGAAGTCTTCTTCCAGCCCGAACTCGTCCAGCAGCACCCGACGCAGCTTGCGTGACAAACCGGACTCGGTCGCAACCCACGCATAGAGCTTGCCCTCAGGCATTTCCAGACGGCGAACGACGTCCACCAGGTTCTGTTCATCACGCACGATCCAGATCACATCGACCTGTGCCGCGCTCTGGAAGGTCTGCTGTTCCTGCTCGGTGGCCACCTCGACCACCACCAGCGCAGCGCGGTTGGCGGGCAATGCTTCCAGACGCCGGGCGATGGATGGAATAGCGGTCTCGTCGCCGATCAGCAGATAGCTGTCGAACATGTCCGGCACGACCATCGAACCACGTGGCCCGGCAATGTGCAGGAACTGCCCCGGTTGCGCCTGAGCGGCCCAGGTGGCAGCCGGCCCTTCGCCATGCAGGACAAAGTCGATGTCCAGTTCGCCGCGGGCTTCGTCGTAACGGCGTGGGGTGTAATCGCGCATGGGCGGGCGTGGTGCGTCCTTGTCGCTGTTAACGGTCAGGTCTTCCAGTGCCGCCTGTTGTTCCGGGGTTTGCGGAAAGAACAGTTTGACGTGGTCATCGGTCCCCAGGCTGATGAAACCTGCCAGTTCAGGGCCGTGCAACGTGATGCGACGCATCAACGGGGTCAGGTCCGTAACCCGCAACACTTCCAGCTTGCGGCGCTTGATTTCATGCATGACGCGATGGATCGATTGTGGCGAATTCATACAGAAGCCTCCGACGCAGATTGAGGCCCGTCAACGATGGCCTTGGCGGTGCTGTTGAGCAGCTCGCTGACCCGCAGGATTTCTTCCGGGCTCCAGCGGCCATGGTGCATTTGCAGGGCATGCCGCAGGTTATGCACCGCTTCGTGAATCTCTGGCGGCCGGTCATGGCCGCGCAACGAGCGCTTGCTGACATCAATGCGCGTACGCACGCCGTCCAGTGCAACCGCCTGATCCTGCAGTGAACTGCGGCCAGCGTCGGTCACGGTGTAGAGCTTTTTGCCAGCCTGCGCGTCGCCCGCGATCATTTCGCTTTCTTCAAGAAAGGTCAGGGTCGGATAGATCACGCCAGGGCTCGGGCAATACGCGCCATCGAACAGGCCTTCAATTTTGCGGATCAGGTCATAGCCATGGGCGGGCTGCTCGGCAATCAGTGCCAGCAGCAGCAATTTCAGATCACCCGGGGCAAAGACCCGTGGGCCTCGGCCGCCGCGTTCACGCCCAGGGCGCTTTTCGAAACCGTCGCGGTCTTCGCCCGTTTCACGAAGGTGCGGCGGACGGTGGTGGGGAGGGTGTTTGTCTTCACGCATGTTTTTCATCTCTGGTTACACGTTAGATATACCTTAAGATATATCTAACAGTAACCGCAAGCGATGAAGACCAACGGTCATTTGCCAGTCAGGCGCCCTTGGGCGGGTCGGGCAACCGGGTATTGCACATGGCTTGCCCGTGGTTTTCCAGATAAGGCGTCAGAATCGGCGCCATGCCCTTGAGTACCTGCACAGGCAATGCCGAGGTGAAGCGAAAACCCTCGGCGGCGCGTCCCGGCACAAACGCGGTCAGCGCGCCAAAGTGGTTGTCGCCGATATAGAACACAAAGGTCGCGGTGCGGTTGATCGCTCTGGAACTGAGAATGCGTCCGCCCGCACCGATGCTCTCGATCCGGTTATCACCCGTACCGGTCTTGCCGCCCATCGCCAGCACACTGCCGTCCTGCATCTTGAACGTGCCTTGCACGCGCTTGGCGGTGCCGCCGTCCACCACTTGCGACAAGGCCTCGCGCATGGCGGCGGCCACTTCCGACGGCAATACCCGCTGGCCCAGTTCAGGGTTGATGGTCAGTTCGGTGTCGTAAGGTGTGTCAGCAGCAAAATGCAGGCTGTCGATGCGCACCGGCGGCAGACGAATACCGTCGTTCTGGATAATGCCGATCAATTCGGCCAGCGCCGCCGGACGATCCCCCGAGCTGCCGATCGCCGTTGCCAGCGACGGCACCAGGTGGTCGAACGGGTAACCCACGCGTTGCCAGCGTTGCTCGATATCCAGAAACGCTTCGACTTCCATCATGGTCCGTACCCGGCTGTCACGAGCACCCTTGTGACGACTCTTGAACAACCAGCCGTACACTTCCTGCCGCTCGAACCGGCTGGCCGCCGCCGCATCCTTGAATTGCGCCTCCGGGTGCTTGAGCAGATAGCCCACCAGCCATAGATCGAGCGGGTGTACACGGGCGATGTAGCCTTGATCGGGCAGGGTATAAGCGCCCGGCCCATAGCTGGCGTACAGCTCGGCCAGACGTTTGTCGGTCAGTTTCGAAGTCGCTTTGGTCTCTTCCAGATGGGCGCGAACGAACGCATTGAATGTGGCTTGATCAGCGCTCGGCAGCAGGTAGCGATGCACGGCAGCGAGGCGAATCGCCGTCGGATGAATGCCGTCCAGAAAGGTGTCCAGCCGCTCCTGCGTGGTCTTGTTCTTGTAGCGCTTCCAGAAGCGCAGCAGGAACACGGTGCCTTCCCGGTCGGCAAACTGGCTCAGGTATTCCTGACGGCGCGGGTTGTCATCGTCCTTGAGCAGCGAAGCGCTGTTATTGGGCGCCTGATAGGTGCTGTAGCGCACCACGTCGCGCATCAGGCGAATGAACGGCAGGTTGATCGACTCCCGCAACGACTCGCGCAAGGTCGGGATGCGCTCGTTGTCTTCACGCCGGAAGTTGTTGAAGCGGTGCATGCCGCCACCGGTGAAGAAGGCCTCGGCGGGGCTCGCCGAATAAGTACGGTCCAGTGCCGCGGCGAGCATTTTCGCCAGGTCGCGATCGCTGTTCTGCATCAGGTAGTCCACTGACCAGCGGGTCAACCGGTCAGGCTCTTCGACGGGGATCTTTCTCAACTGCGCATTGCTCATGCCCGCGTAGCGCCCGTGCAGCTCGGCGATGATTTCCAGGTAGGTGGTCAACACGCGCATCTTGGCGGTCGAGCCCAGCTCCAGCTTGCTGCCTTCGTTAATGTCGAAAGGCTGATCGGTGCTGTCAGTCTGCACCCGGACCCGCGAACCGTCTGCGCCGCGTTCGAACAAGGTGAAGCTGTAGCGCACCTGTGTCGTGCTGGCCGGGGTCAGCAGGCGCTCGCCCATCAGGCCGACCTTCGCCGCGAACTCAGGGTTGGCCAGATCGCGCAGGTACTGGCTGACGCTGCGCTGCAACTCGCCGTGCAAGGTGCTGGTGGCTGACAGATCGAGGCGGTCCAGATCATAAAGCGGACGATTGAGCAGGTTCGACAAGCGAGTGCGAGCGACGCTGATGCCTTTGTTGGTTTCGATGGGCTGAATCGTCGGCTGCTGCGCCCAGTCTCGATAGGTGACCGTGGCTGCCAGCGCGGCATCGGCCAGTGGCTTGTCAATGACATTGGCCTGAGCCAGCAGGCGAATATGGCTGTCGGTCAGCTCCGCCAGTTCTGCGCGGCCCTTGGACAGATAGTGCGACGGACGACGCTGGGCAATCACCAGCGACAGCACTTCGCGCAACGCCAGCGCCTTGTTGGCCAGGCCCTTTTGATCGGTAGGACTTGAGGCCAGCAGCTCATTGGTCGTGGCGAAATCCACGCCAAACCAGACCCGCAACCCTTCCGCCAGACCGTGCACCTCACCATGCCCCGGCACCGCAGACAGTGGCACGCTGTTCAGGTAATCGCGCACCACCCGCTGGCGTACCGCAAGCGTCTGCTCGCCGGGTTGATAGGCGCGCACGCTGGCAGAAACCATTTGCCGCAATTTCTCCGAACCAGACTGCGTCAGCCCGTCAGGCGAGTGACGGTATTTTTCCAGCTGGGTCGCCAGCGTGCTGCCACCGGCCGACTGACCGGGCAGGGCAAATACCTTCGCTACTTGCGACCAGGCGGCCTTGGCAAAGCGCGGCCAGTCCACGGCCGGGTTGGCCAACGGCTGCTGCGGGTCGAGCAGATCGCGGTTTTCGATGAACAGCAGGCTGTGAACCACCAGTGGCGGAATGTCCGCGAAGGCCGGATACAGCTGCTGCGGATAACGAAACTCATACAGCGGTGCGCCACGGCAGTCGGTGATCGACAGCCCGACCTGGCTTTTTTCCTCGTAAGGCACAAAAAAACCGCGCTGCACGTAGCGCCTGAGCTCGGGTGAAAAGCGCGTCTGGCGCGTGATCACGTAGTCGCGCTTGAGCAGCCGCGGCAAAAACTCATCCAGCGATGAATAGCCCAGGCGCTTGTCGAACGGCCCGTCACCCGGATAGATCACCTCGTTGCTGGGCCCGGGTTGCATCGAGTAGCTCAGGCTGGCCGCGAACCGGCTGAACTCCCGCGCCTGCAGCCTGGAACTGCGACTCTCCATCGCCACGGCGGCGCCCAGCGCCACCCCGCCCACCACCAGAATCCCCCAGAACACCCACCACCCATATCGCCTGCGACGCGGCCGTTTTGGCGTGCGTGGATCATCCTGACGGTCCGCTGACATCACATCCTGCTTGCTATCGGAATGCCGAAATACGCCCATAATCGATCGTCCGGTCATCCTGTAGACACACCTGACTTCAGCTTAGACGCTGGTTGGGGTTGTGGGGGAAATTGTCTGATGGTTTTGCGCTGAATCGAGGTGCTGCTTAGAGGGATGTGGATCGCATGCGTGTCGTCTAAGGCTGGGTTTCTACTGCAAGGGTGTCGTCCATTGACAGGCGTTTGAATAACGGTTTTTTAATCCGTCGGTAGTGAGTTATCAAACAGTAAATTAGTTATTTTGTAGGAGGTTTCCGATAATTGTATCTGTCGCTTGATCTTGAGTTAAACAGCTGATTACGTCCGGGTTTGTCAGTGGCAATGACACCCTGCGTAATTAAAAATACTATCGAGATCAAGCAAATGAATAATAAGAAAGACAAGGCGCGGCGCGCGCTGTTGTCCGGGCTGCTGTTGGCAATGTCCTGGCATGCGATGGCGCAGGTAGATGCAGCACCTGCCGTCAGCGATCCACCAGCATCGCAGGAACAAATGGTTCCCGGAGGCAGGACGTTATATTCCGGTAGTGCTGTCGGATAAGCTTCATCAGATCAGCAAGACTCTGGAAAGTACCACCGCGGTTCATCAGTATGGTTTTACGGCTGTGCGTGGACAGAATGTCCTGATCGCTACCCCGGATAGCAACTACAATCAGAAATGGAAGCTGGAATTTCAAGTGGATGGTGGAGAGTGGCGACCCAAGCGACATAATGGTGCAGAGAAGGTCGTTGGCTTGAATGCTGGGGCCCAGGTCAGTATACGTATTCTTGCGACAGACGGCGCCAGGTTTGACAGGGCCACTTATAAAGTGGTCTTCGGCTCCTACCCACACATGAACTATGACTTGCATAATGAAGAAGGGTTCTTGCCGATTCCACATGGTCGGACCAATCCTGAGTTTCTTGGCACTCAGGCATTTACGAAGGCGATATTGGAGGCGAATTTTACTGACAGCAAAGGGATTCCATTGGAGGGGGGGTACTAAATTTCAAACTTGAATTACCTGTGACAAAAACAAAAATACCCAAGACTTTTACGTCTAATGGGGACGGGAAAATCATGGAGCTAATCGAGTTTGAAGGTTGTGAAGGAGGGAACTATGCCCGTGATTTCGTTCATTATAGCAACGGCAGAAATACCTGGAGCACCCGCTACGAGGTCGGAATGTACTGGGCTGAGAATGCGCTGCCCGAACACTTGGCAGACAAGCCCTATATTTATAATTTCGGACATATTTGTAAGCGCTGGCTGCGTAACTGGTCAAGAAATTAATGTTCATCGTTAAAACGCTCTGTTCGGCATAGGCCGTACAGAGCGTATTATGTTTATCAGACTCTAATATCTATACAGGATGGCTCTTTTCTTTCTGCATTTTGTTTGATTTGATTTATCCATATTTCGCGAGGGTCGTTTTTCTTGCTCGCCGCTATCATACCCAAATCTATGACATCTTGAAAATTCGTCAGGTCAAGTTTGTATTGCCCTTTGAACGTATCACTGTCGTGGTCCACCAGTGCCATGATTATTTTGGCATGCGTGCGGGCAGATTCTTTGAAATCGTTTTTTTGATTGATTGCATCTGTCAGGTATTTGAGCTCATCGTTACCTAGTTTTTTGTCGAGATCGATAATTTTTAATTCTGCATCGTCTCCCAGTGTGTAGCTGAAATTTGAGATTTTCAGATCAGGCCGTAGATCCATTAGTTCATTTCTGAATTCATTAAAATGGCTTGACTGGACCCTTGACATTATGAGTGACCACCCATAAGTGCTTTCAATATATTCTTGCTTGGTCCTCGGACGTATTTCGGTGACTTCGTTGTAAATGAAAGTATGTGGCTCCAGCCACGGTGCCTCTTGTTGGGTGTAAAATGCTTTTGCAAACGCTTCTTTTTTTCCAGAAATGAGTTGGGTTTCAGGCGAAGGTATTGACTGATTTCGCTGTGCCGATGTTTGAACGTTAGGCTGAGGCTTCACCCATGTAGCGCTTGTAGGCGAGATATTCATAGCTAGCTCCTTGCTGAATGTTGGGTCTTCTTGTTAACGGCACTTCAAGGAATAACGTGGGCTGATAATGTTGTGGGAAAAATCCGAGAGGGTGACCGTGTGTGAACTGCTTCGCGATTTAAACCTGTCTAAACGCTCAAGCATGAACATCGACCACAGCCTGTCGCGCCTCTTCGCGCTTAGGCGCATTACGCTCCACTTGATAGAGAATCGTGTTGATAAAGTTGCCTATGTGGTTGCGGCTGAATATCTGTCCGTAGTCAACGATCTTGCTGTAATTCTCCAGGTTGAGCGTGTGGCGGTTGTCGAGTTTTTCTGTGTATTGATCGACGAGTTCCATGACGCTTTTGGCGTTCTTGCGCAGGTCGTCTTTCAGTGACTGACGCTCGTTCAACTTCTCGGTCAGATAGCTGAATTCTGCGGGGGTGAGTACGCCATCAGGATCTGTAACCTGAATCTCCTGATTGAAGCCCAGTGTGAAGCCAAAGTGCTTTTTTGACAGCTCCAGATTTAAATAAGGAAGCTGCTGTTTGAATTCATGGTAATTATCGAACATGCGACACATTTCTGTATTCGTTGTTATGATGAGGTCTTTTAGGTATTCATTTCTGAGGAGGTCAAGATCTGCTTTGGGAAGTGTATTATAGAATGAGTCGATTTCACCTTTTGAATTTTTTATCAGCCATGGAGAATCCTCATAGCGGTAGAACTCTTCATTAGGGTTGCGTTGTTTTATGACCGTTTGAGCAGCATTTTCTGGAGCTGCCTCTGGTGAGGTGGTTTGACGAGGAAATGGCAGCTTATGAATAGCATTGGTGGAGGAGCTGATGTTCATTCTGAAACGCCCTTCGCTGTTAGTGATAACTCTCTAACGGCCTTGCGCTGGAAAACTTTTCCTGTTTACTGTGTAGGACTTTTCCTAGAATGCGATAGTAATAATTTTTTGTAGGAAATTTCCGTATTTTCAATGCGGAGGGTTGACTAAGTGATTCAGTCTCTATTACGTCGATTTTGTCAGTGGCAACCTGCCTCTGCTTAATCTATGGGAATACCTATGAATATTTTTGGAAAAACGTGTGTCATTACTTATTTTTTGTCGATTCTACTGACAATGGCGTTGGCTTCTGGCTCTTATGCCAATACCGATAGCGAAATCGCGGTGGGCGTAAAAAATAATGAAGCTGATGACATAAACGAAGCTGTTCAAGCCGGGCCCGGTCAGGAAGTTTCTGAGCCAAGATTTACTATCTTGACAGATAAGTTGCACTCGATTGTAGACGTCTTGACAAGTAAGTATCCTGTTCATTATTACGGTTTTGTATCGCGCCGTGGACAAGATGTACTTCTTTACTCGCCAGTCGGTGATCCGGTTACTAACCCTTGGAAGACTGAGTATTATGAGAATGGCGAGTGGGTAGCTCAAACCCTTGAGACCAAGGTGTTTACGAAACTGGATGCCGGAGCTGAGGTGATTGTCAGAGTCATGCCGAGAAAGTCTTTAGTCGCGAATGAACTTCCTTATACGGTAAGGTTGGGGTCCTATCCCGTTATGGAAAGCTATGATTTGCTCGACGAACCTGGTGTTCTTAGAATTCCAGGTGGGCATACTAAGCCCGAGTGGCTAGCAACTCAGATTTACAAGGAGGCTGTTTTTGAGGCGAAGTTCGCTGACACCAAAAATACGCCTCTTGAAGGCGGCATAGCCAGTCTTGTCATGAGTTTTGGTGAAAACGAACCCACCATCACACATCATTCAATCAGCGATGCTAGTGGTGTTGCCTCACGACTTATTGAATTTGGGCGCTGTGATGGAGGGGTTGAAGCTCTGGATTTTGTCGACAAACAGATGGGCTTCAATACCTGGAGAAGTCTTTATAACGTAGCAGGCTATTTTGTGCAAAATTCATCTTTGGGACCACTGAAGACAACGCCTCGCATTGTATTTATGGGCCATATCTGTAAGCAGACTGTTCTGCGAACTGTGGCTCCCCGCGGTTGACTAAAAAAGGTCTGGCGGGCCATCTGTCCCGCCAGACTGCTTTCATACAGATACAGAAAGGTATGAGAAGTCTCGTTTTTCAGCGTTGCTTTGGACTTGTTGTACCCATTCACTGTGCATGTTTTTTTCGCTGGTGTTCATGATTTTTCCGTAGTCGATCACGTCCTGAAAGTTACTGATATCGAGTGTGTATCGCCCGCCAAAAGTTTTATGATCATGGTCGACCAATGTCATGATTGTTTTGGCGTGACGCTGCGCCTGACTTTTAAAATCTCTGAAATCATTGATGGCTTGTGTGAGAACCGACTTGTCGTTTTCAGTCAGGCTGTTATCGTAGTCAATGATCTTCAACGATGCATTTTCATCCAAGGTGAAGCCGAACTTTTTACGTGCAAGTTCAGGATAGCTATCTTGCAGCTGTTCTTGAAAACTGCTGTAAGTGATATTCATGAGGGCAAGCTCCAATATCTCGTGCAATTTTTTATCATTGACATAGTCAATCCGATTTTTTATATGTTCATTGATCGGCTCAATCAACCACGGCTCTTTCTGATATTCGTAAAACTTTTTTTCTTTCGTCAGTTTTGCCTCAGATGCAACGATGTCTTTCGGACTGATATCTTCTGTCGGTTCGGCATTGCTGACGCTATGCATCAGTTTGATCTGTTGCAGGGTGCCTGCCTGGTTCGGTATTCCATTAATGTTCAAGACGTTGCCCTCCATTTGGTCTCCTACCGGATAGCGGCCCGCTTACCAAAAACTTGGCCTGATAAACCAGTAGGAAATTTCCGAGAGGGCACCCAACTGTGACGCTGTTCTCAAGTGGCCAAAAGCGTTGGCGATTTTCCCAACCGCTTATTCAACTCCAGCCCGTTCGCCATCAGCATCATCAGCCCCAACCCGACGATCGCCGTGGTCACCTGCATCGGCCATGTATCACCTGCCAGCGCATTCGCCATGTCTGCCAGTGGCGCGAGCAGCACGCCCAGGCAGAAAACTTCCAGTGAATAACGCCCCATGCGGCAGGTCTGGCGGGCGGGCCAGTTTTCCAGCCAATGGCCTGAGGTTGGCAGCAGTCGTGCGACGACGTAGACCAGCGCGAGGAAGTGCAGCAATCGGACCGGCGCAAGGTCGGTCTTGCTGATGGGATAAAGGCTGTCGAGGTGCAGGGTCGAGACCAGTGCGCTGTGCAGCGCGGGTAATTTTTCGCTGAAGGTCAGGATTCCGGCGATCAGCACGTAGACGGCAGCGATCATGAACAGCGGCTGTTGCTGAAGAGGAGGGCGCTGCGCTGTTGTCGATGTCTCGCTGTGCAAGGCACAGGCGCCGCCGAGAATGAACAGCAATTGCCAGGCCACCGGGTTGAAGTACCACACGCCGCCGCCTTCGTAGGCGCGCAGGTTCCAGCCGAACAGCGGCACCATCAGGTACAGGGCAATCGACAGGCCGACCGCGACTTCGAGTTTGCGCAGCATCAACGGCAATGTCAGTGGCAAGGTCAGCAGCAGTACGATGTAAAGCGGCAGCGGGTCGGTCAGGTTGGGTTTGAAGCGCAGCAGCAGTTCGTCGGCCAGTGCCTGTTGCGGGTTGCCGACGAAGTATTCGAGCCCCATCTGCTGGACCATGTCGCGGGTTTCGACATGGTTGTTGGCAACGAAGACGATGCCCATCAGCAAGGTCAGCAGAAAGATGTGCACCACATACAGCACCCAGGTGCGCCGCAGGATGCGCACGCCGGCCACCAGCATGCCGTCGCGTCGGGCGATGCGCCCGTAGGCCATGATCGCCGCGTAGCCAGCGAGGAAAACGAAGACTTCTGCTGCATCGCTGAAGCCGAAGTTGCGCAAGGTCAGCTGTGCCAGAGGGTTATCCGGCACGTGATCCCAGAATATGAAGATCAGCGCCAGGCCGCGAAAGAAGTCGATTCGATGATCGCGTCCGTTAGTCATAACGGTGGACTCTTGAAAGTGCTAATGATTGAAGATCGTCCGCAGAGGGCTCAGGTTCCAGGCCGCCGACCAGTGACGTTCGGCGGCGCGGCAGGGTGCCGTTCTGCGTTACAAATTGCAAAGCCCGGCTATTACAGAATGTCTCCGGCGCACCGGCTTCAGAAGGTTTGCGGCTGTCAGCAGTGTCGTGCGACTGTCCCATCAAGCCAGATAATGGCAGTAATCAACAACAATCATTCTCATCCATCGCAATGTTACTGTATAACGATTGCAGTCAACTCACTGGAGAGAACGCCATGAAACCCGATATCCATCCTGCCTACCGCACCGTGTTGTTCCACGACACTGCCGCCGACGTCCACTTTTTGATCGGCTCAACGGTAGACACCGACCGGACGCAACAGCACACCGACGGCACGACCTATCCGTATGTCGCGCTCGACGTTTCCAGCGCCTCGCACCCGATGTACACCGGTCAGCAGCGCAAGACCACTAACGAAGGCCGCATCGCGGGCTTCAACAAGCGTTTCGCCACCTTCGGCTCAAGCGGCAAGAAAGAAACCGAAGCGGCTCAATGAGCCGTCTGACTTCCCGGTCGCGTGCATTGCACATGAATTGCCCGCGACCGGGATTTTTTTGCCTGAATTTCGAGTGGACGGCCCATCATCTACTGGACTAACGGCCGGAATTGCTTTTATCTTCGCGGCCTGAAAAACAGGAGTAACCGCTTTGAAAAAGTCAGTCGCCATCGTTTTTGGTGGGCAATCCAGCGAGCATGAGGTTTCGTTGCAATCGGCACGCAACGTGATCAATGCGATTGATCGTGAACGCTATGCGCTGACCCTGATCGGCGTCGACAAGCTGGGCCGTTGGCTGCGCTTTGATGAGGCCGATTACCTGGTCAATGCCAACGATCCTGCGCGGATCCAGCTGAGCACCTCCGGCAAGCAACTTTCGTTGCTGCCCGGTAATGATGGCGGGCAGTTTGTCGAGGTCGAGACGTGTACGCCGCTGGCGAGCATCGACGTGGTGTTCCCGCTGATCCATGGCGCCTTTGGTGAAGACGGTGCGTTGCAAGGCGTGTTGCGGATGCTGGCCATTCCGTTCGTGGGCGCTGATGTTCTCGCGTCTGCGTCGTGCATGGACAAGGACGTGACCAAGCGCCTGTTACGTGACGCCGGCATTGCTGTTGCACCATTCGTTGTATTGACGCGTGGTGAAAGCATTTCTTTCGCTGATGCGGCCGGGCAACTGGGCCTGCCGATGTTCGTCAAACCGGCCAATCAAGGTTCGTCGGTCGGCGTCAGCAAAGTGTCTGACGAGGCGGGTTTCGCCGCTGCACTGGCGCTGGGTTTCGAGTTTGATCACAAGCTGCTGATCGAGCAGGGCATCGTCGGCCGGGAGGTGGAGTGCGCTGTGCTGGGCAACCATGAGCCGCAGGTCAGCGTCTGCGGCGAGGTCATTGCCAACGACGAATTCTATGCCTACGACACCAAGTACCTGAACGGTGATCAGGCGCGCATCGCCATCCCTGCCGAGATGCCTGCCGATCTGAGTGATCAGGTGCGTGAAGTCGCGTTGCAGGCCTACAAAGTGCTGGGTTGCGCAGGCCTGTCACGGGTGGATTTCTTCGTCACCGAAGCACGGCAGATCATCATCAACGAGGTTAATACGTTGCCCGGTTTCACCTCGATCAGCATGTACCCCAAGCTCTGGCAGGCCAGCGGGCTGACTTATGCCGAACTGATCCATCGCCTGATCGTGCTGGCTTTGGAGGGGGCGGATGAGGCGCGGCTGCTGAAGAGGGACATCTTCGTATGAAGGTCATCAGCATAGCGGCTGCGCTGTTGATCGGCCCCGATGGGCAGACCTTGCTGGTACGCAAGCGCGGCACTCAGGCGTTCATGCAGCCGGGCGGCAAGATCGAGACCGGCGAACCGGCCCCGTTGGCGCTGGCCAGGGAGCTTGAAGAAGAGCTCGGGCTGATCATCGACCCGCAGCAGGCGACGTTCCTGGGTGAGTTCGCGGCACCAGCGGCCAACGAGCCGGGTTTTGAGGTGCGCTGCCAGCTTTACGAGGTCAGGACTGATGCGCAGGTGCTGCCCGCCGCCGAGATCGAAGAAGTGATCTGGGTAGGCGCTGACAGTCATCCCGATCTGAATCTGGCTCCGTTGACCCGCGATCTGATCCTGCCGTTGTACCGCCAGCGGCAGGCCGACGCGCACTGAAAAAAGTGTCGTCCTGCGCCATGGCGCGGGGCGCTGCTTTCAGCGAGCGATCCCTTCAGCGAGCGACTTTTCAGCGAACCACGCTCACCCCGTCCAGCGTCGAGAAGGACGTGTCCTTGGCCGTCAGCAGAAAGTCACGCATGTAGGGCGCGTCGAGCATGTCGGCACGAATACCGGCATAGAGCGTCGCGAACAGCCCTTTTTCCCCAAGTCGCTTGCCCTTCACGTAACCGCGTGAGCTGTATTCATGCAGCGCCCAATGCGGCATGCCGCACACGCCACGGCCACTGGCGACCAGTTGCATCATCATCACCGTCAGTTCCGAGGTTCGGACTTGCGCGGGCTCGATGTCGGCGGGCTCCAGAAAACGGGTGAAAATGTCCAGCCGGTCGCGTTCGACCGGGTAGGTAATCAGCGTTTCAGTGAGCAGGTCTTCCGGGACGATATACGGCTTGCTCGCCAGCGCATGCTGATTGGCCACTGCCAGCATCGCTTCGTAGGTGAACAGCGGCACGTAGGTGATGCCGGGCAACTCCAGCGGGTCCGATGTCACCACCAGATCCAGATCGCCCCTCGCCAATGCAGGCAACGGCGCAAACGAGAATCCGGACGACAGGTCCAGTTCGACTTCTGGCCAGGCATCGCGGAACTGGTCAATGGTCGGCATCAGCCATTGAAAACAGCTGTGGCACTCGATGGCCATGTGCAAGCGGCCTGCCGTACCGCCCGCCAGGCGGGCAATGTCGCGCTCGGCGCCGCGCAGTTGCGGCAGTATTGAATCGGCCAGTTGCAGCAGACGCAGGCCGGCACTGGTGAAGCGTACCGGCTTGGTCTTGCGCACGAACAGCGGCATGCCGAGGCGCTCTTCCAGTTCTTTGAACTGGTGGGACAGCGCCGATTGCGTCAGATGCAGGCGTTCGGCGGCTTCCACAAGGCTGTCGGCCTCGCGCAAGGCGTGCAAGGTTTTGAGGTGGCGTATTTCAAGCACCGTCCCGGCTCCATGAATAGTATTTGTGATCAACACGAAAAAAATGAGTTTGTCTCATGATGTATCGGCTGTCGACAATAGCGTCATCTTTTATGGAGGACGCACCATGGCCCTGGCCCAACATTCTGAATGTCTGCTCATCGGCGCAGATCGTGAATTGCAGCAAGCGCTGCAGGCTTTCTGGAAAGAGGGTCAGGGGATTTCGGCGGGGGCTGATGTGTCTGGCGCAGCATTGCGCACCTGGCTGCGCGCGCAGTATCCGCAGTGGGTGCCGCAGCTAGAGGGCAAGCAGCGCTTTCAACCGGACTGGCAGCCTTTGCTGGCCAGTGCCAAGGAGGCCTGTGAGCAGGGCCGCAAGCCCGCATTGATCGGCCCGCTAACTCTTCTCTGGCTGAGCGAAGTTCAGGATGATGAGGTTGACCGGCTCGAATGGCTTGAGCAGTTGTTGCCCGTGTATGGCGAAATCTTCGGGCGGCTGGCTGCGCGGGGCGTCGAATGGGTGCAGATCGACGAACCCATTCTGACGCTGGACTTGCCGCTGGCATGGACAAACGCTTTCGAGCGCGCTTACCACATCCTTCAGTATTCGCCATTGAAGAAGCTGGTGGCTACTTATCACGGCGACCTGCGCTGCAATCTCGGCGTTGCGGCGTTGTTGCCGGTCGCAGGCCTGCATCTGGACAGCGTCAGTGTGCCGGAGCAGCTGGCCTCGGTGTTTGATCGCCTGCCCACCTACAAGGTGCTGTCGCTGGGCGAGTGTGCCCAGCCTGAAGACTGGCGTCATGAATCACTGCTTGAAGCGCGTGCCCGCTTCGGTGAAAACCTGATTTTGGCCGATCAGGTTGCTGCATAGCGCAAAACGGTTTAACGACCGCTCAGCGCCATTCATCAAACTGTCACGCAACTGTGGCAGCGCGCTTGGAAAAACATCATCAGACTCGCGGCTTACTGGGGATCTGTTTTTTGGTGTTTTTCATGCGGGTTTTAATATTTCTGGCCGCGCTTCTGTGCGGCTTGCCGTCTTTTGCGGCCGATCGTTGTGATGTCAATGCACCTGTACAGTTTGCAGACCTCAAGGAAGTGCGGATTGCCTACCAGAGTATTGGCAGTGAATCCGACCCTGCCTTGCTGCTGGTCATGGGCCTGGGTGGGCAACTGATCCACTGGCCGGACGAAGTGGTGGTTGCGCTTTGTCAGCAGGGTTATCGGGTCATTCGCTACGACAACCGCGATGTCGGTCTGTCGACGTGGGTGCAGCAGCCGGCCGACGCCAATCTGACCTTCGAAGTACTGCGCTACAAGCTTGGCTTGCCGGTGTCGGCGCCTTATTCGCTGACTGACATGGCGGACGATGCACTGGGCCTGATGGATGCGTTACAGATCCGTCAGTTTCACGTGCTGGGCGCAAGCATGGGCGGCATGATTGCTCAGCATCTGGCCGACCTGGCTCCGTCGCGGGTCGAAAGCATGACGTTGATCATGACCAGTTCCGGCGCTCAGGGGCTGCCGATGCCCAGTGCGGCACTGATGCAGTTGTTGGCACGTCGCGGCGCGCCTAACCGGGAAGTGGCGATAGAGCAGCAGGCTGATCTGCTTGCGGCGCTGGGCAGCCCGCAGGTCAAGGATGATCGCGAGCAGTTGCTGCATCAGGCTGCAATCTCCTACGACCGGGCTTTCAACCCTGAAGGCGTCAAGCGTCAGATCATGGCGATTCTTGCCGAACCCAGTCGCGTCGAATTGCTGAATCGCCTGCGCCTGCCGGTGCTGGTGGTGCACGGCACGGCAGACCCGTTGCTGCCGGTCATGCACGGCGTGCATGTGGCCGCGCACATTCAGGGCAGCCAGCTGCGCTTGATTCCGGGGTTGGCGCACCGTTTTCAAGAGGCGTTCAAGGCGCCGCTGCTGGGGGCGGTGTTGCCGTACCTGAAAGCTCAGCATGAAGACGGCCGGAGCCTGGCTCAGTTGTAAGGCAGCGGCAGAGGTGTATCGTGTGGCCTTTGCTTATTGAACGAGGGCCATCATGACAACTGCACTGAAGATCGATTTCATCTCCGATGTTTCCTGCCCCTGGTGCGTCATCGGCCTGCGCGCACTGGATCAGGCGCTGGAAGCGCTTGGCGACGAGGTGCAGGCGCAGATTCACTTTCAGCCTTTTGAGCTGAACCCGAACATGCCTGGCGAAGGTCAGGACATCAAAGAGCATATCGCCGAGAAATACGGCTCGACTCCCGAGCAGATCGAAGCCATTCACGAGACCATCCGTGAGCGCGGTGCCGAGCTCGGTTTTGCGTTTGCCAAGGGCGAGCGACGTATCTACAACACTTTCGATGCGCATCGTTTGCTGCACTGGGCCGAGCAGGAAGGCAAGCAGCATGCGTTGAAGCAGGCGCTGTTCGTGGCGTATTTCAGTGAGCTGAAAGACCCTTCGAATCATCAGGCCCTTGCGGACGTGGCGCAGAAGGTGGGCCTGGATCGGCTGCGTGCCCAGGCGATTCTGGACAGCGATGAGTACACCGCTGAAGTTCGCGAAGCCGAACAACTCTGGACCTCGCGTGGCATCACTTCCGTGCCGACCATGGTCTTCAACGACCAGTACGCCGTATCGGGCGGGCAACCGGTCGATGTGTTCGTCAGCGCAATCCGGCAGATTGTCAGCGAATCGAAGTAAAGCTCGCTGCTTGCTCGAGGGCGGACGCGGAGCGTCGCACGATAGTTGAGATTATCGTTCCGCACGCTCCAGCGTGGGAACGCATTGGGTGACGCTCTGCGTCACAAATCTCTGCCGCGCCGCGCATTCAGGGCGCGGGTCTCAAAGCCCGTACTTTTTAACCTTGTCAAACAGCGTGGTCTTGGCCATGCCCAGTTCCTGACTGGCCTGGCTGAGGTTGCCGCCGCTGCGTTGCAGGGCTTCGCTGAGCAACGAGCGCTCGAAGGCTTCAACCGCCTCGGCAAACCCCAGGCTCTGGTTTTCGCTGATCGTGCCGCTCTGTTTGAACGCAGGCAGGCCCAGGGCAAATCGTTCTGCGACGTTGCGCAGTTCCCGCACGTTGCCCGGCCAGTCATGGCTCATCAGGCTTGAGCCGGTCTGCCGGTCCAGCGGCGGCGGCTCGCGGTCGAAGCGCAATGACGACAACTGCAGAAAGTGTTCGAACAGCGGAAGAATGTCTTCGCGGCGTTCGCGCAACGGCGGCAGTTCCAGGGTGACAACGTTGAGGCGGTAATACAGGTCGCTACGGAACTGATTGGTCTTGCCCAGCGCATTCAGGTCGGACTTGGTCGCTGCAATCACCCGGCAATCCACCGCCACGCTCTGATTCGAACCCAGCCGCTCCAGCGTCCGCTCCTGCAAGACGCGCAACAGTTTGATCTGCAGATTGATCGGCATGCTCTCCACTTCATCGAGAAACAGCGTGCCCTCGTGAGCATGCTCGATCTTGCCGATGCGCCGCTTGCCGGCGCCGGTGAAGGCGTTGGCTTCGTGGCCGAATATTTCCGATTCGAACAGACTTTCTGCCAGCCCGCCGCAGTTGAGGGCCACGAACTGATTGTTCTTACGGCGACTGAAGTCGTGCAGGCAGCGAGCGACCAGTTCCTTGCCGGTGCCGGTTTCGCCTTCGATCAGCACGTTGGCCGAGGTGTCGGCGACGTTGGCGATCAACGCACGCAGGTTCTGCATGACCGGCGAGCGGCCGATGATCCGGCCCTCCAGCGAGTCGCGTTCGGCGAGTTGCTTGCGCAAGGACCAGACTTCGCGGGCCAGGCCGCGCTGCTCCAGAGCCCGGCGCGTGACATCGACCAGGCGCTCGGGCGAAAACGGTTTCTCCATGAAGTCATATGCGCCGTCGCGCATCGCATTCACGGCCATGGTGATATCGCCGTGACCGGTGATCAGCACCACCGGCAGGCTACTGTCGCGCCCCTTGAGGCGACTCAACAGTTCCAGGCCGTCAATGCCCGGCAAGCGGATGTCGCTGATGACGATGCCCGCAAAGTTGTCGCCAATGCGCTGCAGCGCCTCCTCAGCGCTCGACACGCCTTCGCTGGCAATGTCTTCCAGCGCCAGCGCCTGCTGGCAGCCCAGCAATACGTGCGGGTCGTCTTCGACGATCAGTACCGTCAGGTCGCTGTTGATACTCATGGATATTCCTTTATGTGGGCTCGCCCTGGCGAGAATCGGTCGGCGCGTCCGGGATGAATGGCAGGCACAGGACAAACGTCGTGCCCGTGTCGCCCACAGGTTCTGCACCGAGGCTGCCTCCCGCTGCGGCGGCAAGGCTCGCTGACAGCGTCAGGCCAAGACCGAGGCCTTGCTCGCCCGGTTTGGTTGTGAAGAAGGGTTCGAACAGGTGCTTGCGCGCCTCATCGTCGATACCGTGGCCATTGTCACGCACCAGCAGGCGATAGCGGCCATCGACGATCGAACCTTCGAGCCACAATTCGGGCTGCGGCTGGGCGAACATGGCGTCCAGCGCATTGCCGATCAGGTTGACGAGAATCTGCTCCAGGCGGGTCTGGTCGATGGTCAGGGTCGCGTCGACGAAGGCCCGGTGCAGCCTGAGTCCCGACTGCTCCAGGCGCACGGCCAGTAATTGCAGCGCAGCGTTTACCGCCTTGCTCAGCTGCGCCTGACCCTGATCGTCGCCACGTCGGGCAAAGGCGCGCAGGCTGGCGGTAATGCGCCCCATGCGGTCTACCAGATCATTGATGGTGCGCAGGTTGGCGCTGGCGGTGTCCAGCGCGCCACGTTCCAGAAAGCGAACCGTGTTGCCGGACAAGGTACGCAAGGCGGCCAGTGGCTGATTGAGTTCATGCGCGATGCTGGTCGACATCTGCCCGATGGCCGCCAGTTTGCCGGCCTGAACCAACTCATCCTGAGCCTGGCGCAAGGTGTCTTCGGCCTGTCTTCGCTCGCGAATCTGCGCCTTGAGGCGCTCGTTGCTGGCGCGCAGGTGCTCGGTACGTTCAGCAATCTTGCGTTCCAGCTCATCGTTGGCCGCCTGCAACGCCTCTCGGGCGGCGAGCCGGGTCGAGATCACTTTGCGTCGCTCGTTCCAGGCGATCAACAGAAAAGTCACCAGCGCACAGGCCACAGCGACCAGCATGCCTCGACTCGCCGCTTCACTGCGCAAGTCTTCCAGCGGCGTCAGCAGGGTGAAGTGCCACGCGGTATCGCTCAGCGGTCGAGTCTGGGCCAGATAACTCACCTGTGTGTGTTCCCGGTCGACACTGACGTTGGCCGGGAACGTGAGTTTTTCGACGCCTTCGGACAGGGTTTCCCGTTCCAGTGGCACCAGTTCATTAAGCGGCCACCAGTAATATTGCAGGCTGCGGGCCATGCGTTCCTTGATGGCCGGGGTCAGCGGGCGCACCGATTTCAAACGTCTGGTCGGGTCGCTGGACAGAATGATGATGCCGTTTTCATCCGTGACAAACGCTTCCAGCCGAGCCCGTTGCCAGCGCTCTTCAAGGGCTTCGAGGCGTACCTTGATCACCGCAACGCCGATGATCCGGCCTTTGTCTTCCAGACCGTGCGCCAGGTAGTAGCCGGACTCGCCGCTGGTCGTGCCGATCCCGTAAAAACGTCCGGGCAGGCCGCGCACCGCGTCCTGAAAGTAGGCGCGGAAAGAGAGGTCTTCGCCCTGATAACTGTCAGCGTCACGCCAGTTGCTGGTCGCGAGCACGCGGCCGGTGGTGTCCATCACATAGATGGCACGGCTGCGGCTGCGTCGATTCAAACCCTCAAGGTAGCGGTTGACCTGCTGCTGAAGCTCGGGACCGGGCTTGTTGAGCAGTTGCGAGACGCTGGATTCCAGCTCCAGAACGCTGGGCAGGTAGGTGTATTTGCTGATTTCGCTTTCGACGGTGCTGGCGTGCAGTTCCAGTTGCCGTTCTCCGCTTTCGCGCAGACTCTTGATGCCGTTGTGTTCGTTGACCAGATAGGCGACGTAGCCCAGCCCGATCATCAGCATGAGGATCAGCGGGGGCAGAAACAGTTGGCGGATCAGGCGGGGTTTCACGGCAAGTGCGGGCGGCGCGGCGCGATAAAGGGTGGAGTCGCATTTCATCACAGTCGTCCTGGACCGAACAGCTGCCCGCGAGGGGCGGGCAGCTGCAGCTAATGCCTAGTGCTGAAGGATCTTGGCGAGGAATTGCTGAGCGCGTTCGGAACGTGCGCTGACATCACCGAAAAACTCTTCTTTCTCGCAGTCTTCGACGATCTGTCCCTTGTCCATGAAAATCACCCGGTTGGCGACCTTGCGAGCAAAACCCATTTCGTGGGTCACGCACATCATGGTCATGCCTTCATGGGCCAGTTGCACCATGACGTCGAGCACTTCGTTGACCATCTCCGGGTCGAGTGCAGAGGTCGGTTCGTCGAACAGCATGACCACCGGGTCCATGGCCAGCGCGCGGGCAATGGCGACACGTTGTTGCTGACCACCGGAAAGCTGGCCGGGATGCTTGTGCGCATGCTCGGACAGGCCCACGCGGTCCAGCAGTTTCAAGCCCTTTTCGGTGGCTTCGGCCTTGCTGCGGCCCAGCACCTTGATCTGCGCGATGGTCAGGTTTTCGACGATGCTCAGGTGCGGAAACAGCTCGAAATGCTGAAACACCATGCCGACCCGCGAGCGCAGTTTCGGCAGGTTGGTCTTGGGATCGGAGATCGACGTACCGTCGACGATGATGTCGCCTTTCTGGAACGGTTCCAGCGCATTGACGCACTTGATCAGGGTCGACTTGCCCGAGCCGGACGGCCCGCATACCACGACCACCTCGCCCTTGCTGACCTCAGTGCTGCAATCGGTCAGAACCTGAAAATCCCCGTACCACTTGTTGACGTTCTTGATGGAAATCATACGGCAAACCTTTTTTGCAAACGCTTCACCAGCAGCGAGGCGGCGAAGCTGATCGTGAAATACACCAGACCGGCAATGATCAGGAACTCGTTGGCGCGACCGATGATGTCGCCGCTGGAACGCGATGCGTTGAGGAAGTCCACGAGGCCGACGGTGTACACCAGGGAGGTGTCCTGAAACAGAATGATGCTCTGTTGCAGCAACAGCGGGGTCATCTTGCGAAACGCCTGCGGCAGGATGATCAGACGCATCATCTGCGAGTAGTTCATGCCCAGCGCCTGGGCTGCGCCCATCTGGCCCTTGGAAATCGACTGCACACCGGCGCGGACGATTTCGCAGAAGTACGCGGCTTCGAACATCATGAAGGCCACGACGCACGAGGCGAACGCACCGATCGGCGTGTCTTCACCGGTGATCCAGCGCAGCACGAACGGCACGGCCAGATAGAACCAGGTGATCACCAGCAGCAGCGGGATCGAGCGGAAGTAGTTCACGTAGGCACCGGCCACATTGGCCAGCAGCTTGTTCGATGACAGGCGCATCAGCGCCAGCAGGGTGCCAAGCACCAGACCGCCGACAACACCCATCGCCATCAGCTTGAGGGTCATGACCATGCCGTTCCACAGTCCGGGAAGGGCTGGAATGATTCCGGTAAAATCCATTATTTGCCCCCCAGAGAGATCAGGCCGGGCACGGCGACTTTCTTCTCGATCATGCGCATCAGCAGCATCAGGCTCATGTTCAGCGTGAAGTAAATGAGGGTTGCCAGGGTGAAGGCTTCAAACAGGTTGGCGGAAAACTCGGCCGTCTGTTTGGTCTGCGCGAGCAGCTCCATCAGGCCGATCAGCGACGCCACCGACGAGTTCTTGAACACGTTCAGGAATTCGGAGGTAAGCGGTGGAATGATGATCCGGTAAGCCTGCGGCAACAGCACGTTCCAGTAAATCTGCGGCAGTTTGAAGCCCATGGCGCGTGCGGCTGATTCCTGACCTTTGGGCAGTGCCTCGATGCCGGTACGCACCTGTTCGCAAACCCGTGCAGCGGTGAACAGACCCAGGCACACAACGACGCTCAAAAAGGCCGAGGTGGTCGGGTTGAGGTCCTGCTTGTACCACTCCTGAATGTTTTCCGGCAGCAGGTCGGGCACCAGAAAGTACCAGATGAACAGCTGCACCAGCAGGGGCACATTACGGAAGATTTCCACGTATACCGTGGCGATACCCGACACCAGACGGTTCGGTACGGTGCGCATGACGCCCAGTACCGAGCCCAGTATCAGAGCGATGATCCAGGCGATGACAGCAATGGCGATGGTCCAGCCCAGACCGGATATGAACCAGTCCAGATAGGTCTCGCTGCCGACGCCGGTGGACTTGAAGAACACGCCCCAGTCCCAGTTGTAATTCATCAGGGTCTCCCCCTATTTTTCTATTTATATCGAGATGCACGCACTGTCGGACGTCGAAAGTGAGGGCCGGTCCCGAACAGGTCTTGCCTGTTCGGGATGCAATCAGTTCAGGCGGGCTGAACCGTTTGCTCAGGCTTTCTTGTCTTCTGCGGCTTTGTCGGTCGGGTTCTGAATCAGTTCCTTGAGCTTGTCGCTCATCGGGAAGTTCAGATTCAGACCTTTCGGAGGGACTGGGGACATGAACCACTTGGTGTAGATGGCGTTGATGTCGCCCGACTTGTAGGTCGCAATGATGGCGTCATCCACGGCTTTCTTGAACGGGGCGTCGCCCTTGCGAACCATGCAGCCGTAGATTTCATAGGATTGCGCAGTGCCGGTCACAGCCCAGTCGTCTGGCTTCTTGGCTTTGGCCATTTCGCCGGCGAGCAGGGCGTCGTCCATCATGAAGGCGACCGCACGGCCTGATTCGAGCATCTGGAAGGATTCACCATGATCTTTTGCAGAGATCACGTTCATGCCCATCTGCTTGTCAGCGTTCATCGATTTAAGGATGCGCTCGGACGTGGTGCCAGCAGTGGTGACGACGTTCTTGCCTTTCAGGTCATCGAAATCCTTGTAGCTGGAATCTTTTTTGGACAGCAGGCGGGTGCCCACTTCAAAGATGCCGATGGAGAAGTCCACCTGTTGCTGACGCTCGACGTTATTGGTGGTGGAACCGCATTCCACGTCAACGGTGCCGTTCTGCACCAGCGGAATACGGGTCTGCGAAGTCACCAGGTTGTACTTGACCTTGAGGTCAGGCATGTCGAGGTCTTTCTTGATGGCTTCGACGATTTTCAGCTGGATGTCATGGGAGTAGCCCATTGGCACGCCAGAGGCATCAGCGATGTAGGAAAACGGAATGGAGGCGTCACGGTGACCGAGGGTAATGGTGCCGGACTCTTTGATCTTTTTCAGTGTGCCAGTGAGTTCGGCAGCAAAAACCGGAGTGCTGATCAGAGCCGCTGCAATAGCGGCACCCAGAAGATGGGGAACAATGCGCATCGATGAATCCTCGATTTTATTTTCTTATTGATAGGGCCACTGGCAGGGCGGCCCGCTGTTTGACGAATGCTTCAACGGCGTCCTGAACGAGACACACGCCTTTGTTGAAACTGTCGATGCAGAGTGTAGAGCAGGAGTCGTGCCAGGCTCTCGATAATGTGTAAGCTTATGAAACATATAGGGTTTTAAAATATTCTAGGCGTGCGAAGACGACTCGGCGTCCGGGAAGCCGAATCGGCAGGCGTAAAGCGTTCGGGAAACCGAATGGGCAGATCAGGAGGGGAAGAAGCGGGTCAGGACGTGCCTGTTCACCCGAGGAAGGGTGAACAGGTGTATTTCGATGAGCCTGGCATCAGGCGGCTTCGATAGTCGCCTTGTTGCGGACAACTGTTTCCAGGTAACTGCGCACGTTGGCCTGTTCCTCAGGCGTGGTGAACAGGCCCAGCTTGGTACGACGCCACAGGACATCTTCGATGCTGGTGGCCCATTCCTGATCACACAGGTAATCGACCTCGCGTGTGTACAGGCCTGCGCCGAGGTGCTGGCCGAGATCGTCGAGGCTTTGCGCGCCTTCCAGCAACTGCCAGCTGCGGCTGCCATAAGTGATCGACCAGCGTTTGGCGATAGGCGCAGGCAGCCAGTTGTAGCGACGGGTCATTTCTGCGGCCAGCACTTCTGGCGTAGTCATGTCTTCGCCGCCGGGCAGGGCAGCCTTGGCGGTCCAGCTCGGTTTCATCTGTTTGAAGAACGGCGCCAGTTGGGTCATTGCCGACTCGGCCAGCTTGCGATAGGTGGTCAGCTTGCCGCCGAATACCGACAGGATGGGCGCTTCATCCGCACCGCCTGACAGCGACAGCGTGTAATCACGGGTGATGGCAGACGGATTATCGGACTCGTCGTTGCACAGCGGACGCACGCCAGAGAACGTATGGAGCACATCTGCGCGACTCAACTGCTTCTTGAAGTGATCGTTGGCCACTTTCAACACGTAATCCATCTCGCCTTCAGTGATGTCCACCTTGTTCGGGTCGCCCTGATATTCACGGTCGGTGGTGCCGACGATGGTGAAGTGCTCCAGGTACGGAATCGTGAACACGATGCGCTTGTCTTCGTTTTGCAGAATGAACGCGTGTTCACCCTCGTACAGTTTCGGCACGATCAGGTGGCTGCCCTGAATCAGACGGATACCGTAAGCCGAATCGAGCTTGAGGTCTTCACGGATGAACTTGGCGACCCAAGGGCCGGCAGCGTTGACCAGCGCCTTGGCGTGGATCGAAAACAGGCTGCCATCGCTGCGCTCCAGGTGCAGGTGCCACATGCCTTTGATACGGCGCGCACTGACACAGCGGGTCTGGGTATGGATGTGTGCGCCGTTTTCACGCGCGGCCATGGCATTGAGCACAACCAGACGAGCATCGTCGACCCAGCAATCGGAATATTCGAAACCGCGGGTGATGCTCGGATTGAGCGGGCTGTCTGCGCCGAAACGAATGGTCCGTGAAGCCGGCAGCTTTTCCCGCTTGCCGAGGTTGTCGTAAAGGAACATCCCGGCACGAATCATCCACGCCGGACGCAGATGCGGGCGGTGTGGCAATACAAAGCGCATCGGTTTGACGATATGCGGCGCTTTGGCGAGCAGCACTTCGCGTTCCGCAAGCGCTTCGCGCACCAGACGGAATTCGTAATGCTCAAGGTAGCGCAAGCCACCGTGGATCAGCTTGCTGCTGGCCGAGGACGTGTGGCTGGCCAGATCGTCCTTCTCGCAGAGAAATACCGACAAACCGCGACCGGAGGCATCTGCCGCAATCCCGACGCCATTGATGCCACCACCGATAACGGCGATGTCGTAAACCTCGGAGAGAGGTGGGGTTGGCACGGTAGCGTGGGGCATCGGTAGCCTCCTGGACAATTCTTGAGCATGGCTCGAATGGCGAATATGAACATTAATGTTCATTTCCGAAAATAATAGCTCAATAAAAGTGCTCTTGCCAGTCGGTATCGATTGAAAATACTGATGATGGGAGGGTGAAAAGAACAAAAATGAACATTGTAGGGCGGGATTTCATGCGCAGATGATTGTTCCTCAGCCTGGATGCAGCTTCTTTGATGATGCGCTGCCTGCCTGATGGAGGACGCAGAGCGTCCAGAACGGCATACGACGCGGAGCGTCGTACGATGGGCTTGCGGGCGCCTGTCGTTCCGCACGCTCCAGCGTAGGAATGCCTTGCGTGACGCTCCGCGTCACACATCCATGCAGCACCGCGCAATCAAGATCGGACGCAGAGCGTCCAGAGCGGCATACGACGCGGAGCGTCGCACGATGGGCTTGCGGGCGCCTGTCGTTCCGCACGCTCCAGCGTAGGAATGCCTTGCGTGACGCTCCGCGTCACACATCCATGCAGCACCGCGCAATCAAGATCGGACGCAGAGCGTCCAGAACGGCATACGACGCGGAGCGTCGTACGATGGTCTTGTGGGCGCCTATCGTTCCGCACGCTCCAGCGTGGGAATGCCTGGCGTGACGCTCCGCGTCACACATCCATGCAGCACCGCGCAATCAAGATCGGACGCAGAGCGTCCAGAACGGCATACGACGCGGAGCGTCGTACGATAGTCGAGATTCTCGTTCCGCACGCTCCAGCGTGGGAATGCCTGGCGTGACGCTCTGCCTCACAGATCCATGCAGCACCGCAGGATCACGAAAGGACGCAGAGCGTTGGCGTGATAGTCGGAATCAGGTCCCAATACGCACGGTCAAACCACTTCCAGACGAATCTTGTGCTGGTTCAGGAGTTGTTGCAGCGCAGGCACCGGGGGCTGGTCGGTGACCAGGCAGTCGATGAGGGTGATCGGCCCGAGCCGGACCATGGCATTGCGCCCGAATTTGCTGGAGTCAGCCGCCAGCAGCACTTTACGCGCATTGGCGATGATCGCCTGGGAAACCCGAACTTCCTGATAATCGAAATCCAGCAGACTGCCGTCTTCGTCGATGCCGCTGATGCCGACCAGCGCGAAGTCCACCTTGAACTGGCTGATGAAATCGATACTGCCCTGACCCACGACACCGCCGTCACGGCGGACATTACCGCCTGCGATCAAGACCTCGAAATCGTCCTTGGTGCTGAGAATCGACGCCACATGCAGGTTGTTGGTGATGATTTTCAGGTTGTTGTGATTGAGCAGAGCGCGGGCGATGGATTCGGTGGTGGTGCCGATATTGATGAACAACGACGCGTTGTCCGGGATCTGCGCGGCGATGGCCTCGGCGATCCGTTGTTTCTCGTCGCGCATCTGATCCGCACGCATGGCGTAAGCGGTGTTTTCGATGCTGGAGTCATAAGCCGCGCCGCCGTGGTAGCGACGCAGCAGGTTCATTTCCGCCAGCTGATTGATATCGCGGCGGATGGTTTGTGGGGTCACGACGAACAGCGTCGCCATTTCCTCGATGCTGACGTAACCACGGTCACGGACCAGTTCGAGGATCTGTTGTTGGCGGGGAGGCAGGTTCATTGTTTTTCCTTGAGCGCCCTCTACAAATGGCGCCCATCATGCCGCAGGCAAGTGTGACCTGTCAGCCGGAATCCTGTTCTCCCCACTCAACAGCAGCGATCACTCTTCGTTTTCGTGCGGTTCCCAGTCACGGGTGCGCGCCACGGCTTTCTGCCAGCCTGCGTACAGCTTCTCGCGATGCGCCTCTTCGCACGATGGCTCGAATACCCGCTCGATCACCGCCTTGTTGCGCAGTTCGTCCAGGCTGCTCCAGAAACCAATCGCCAGGCCGGCCAGGAACGCTGCGCCCAGTGCTGTCGTTTCACGCATTTGCGGACGTTCGACGTGAGTGCCGAGAATGTCAGCCTGAAACTGCATCAGGAAGTTGTTGGCCACCGCGCCGCCGTCCACACGCAGCGACTTGAGGCGTTCGCCGGAGTCCTGCTGCATGGCGTCGAGTACGTCGCGAGTCTGATAAGCGATGGATTCCAGCGCGGCGCGAATGATGTGATCGACTTTCACGCCACGGGTCAGGCCGAACAAGGCGCCACGGGCATACGGGTCCCAGTACGGAGCACCCAGGCCGGTGAAGGCCGGGACCAGATACACGCCATTGCTGTCCTTGACCTTGCTGGCGAAGTATTCGGTGTCCAGCGCGTCATTGATCAGCTTCAGTTCGTCGCGCAGCCACTGCACGGTAGAACCGCCGTTGAACACGGCACCTTCCAGCGCATAGGCCACTTCACCACGCGGACCGCAGCCGATGGTGGTGAGCATGCCATGTGCCGATTTCACGGCTTTCTTGCCGGTGTTCATCAGCAGGAAGCAGCCGGTGCCGTAGGTGTTCTTGGCCTGGCCCGGCTCGACGCACATCTGGCCGAACAGCGCCGCTTGCTGGTCGCCCGCGATACCGGCAATCGGAATGCCGCTCTTGCTGTGACCATAGACTTCGGACGAGCCTTTGACCTCGGGCAGGATTTCGCGCGGGATATCCAGCACGTCAAGCATGCGCTGATCCCACTCCAGCGTGTGGATGTTGAACAGCATGGTGCGCGAGGCGTTGGTGTAGTCGGTGACATGCACCTTGCCGCCGGTAAATTTCCAGATCAGCCAGGTATCGATAGTGCCGAACATCAATTCGCCTTTGCGGGCGCGTTCGCGGCTGCCTTCTACGTTGTCCAGAATCCATTTGACCTTGGAGCCGGAGAAGTACGGGTCAATCACCAGGCCCGTGGTGTCCTTGATGTATTCCTCAAGGCCATCGCGCTTGAGCTGCTGGCAGATCTCGGTGCTGCGGCGGCACTGCCAGACGATCGCGTTGTAGATCGGGCGGCCGGTGTCGCGTTCCCAGATCACCGTGGTTTCACGCTGGTTGGTGATACCGATGGCGGCAATCTGATTGTGATGCAGGTCGGCCTGCGCCAGTGCCTTGGTCATGCACGCCGTCTGGGTGGCGAAGATTTCCATCGGGTCATGTTCAACCCAGCCAGCCTGCGGATAATGCTGGACGAATTCGCTTTGGGCAGTGCTCACCACGTTGGCATCGCGGTCGAAAATGATGGCTCGCGAGCTGGTGGTGCCCTGGTCAAGAGCAATGATGTAATTCTTGTTCTGTGTGTCAGTCATGTCGATTGCCTTGCGTTATTAAGTGGGATTCAAGATGAAGCCTGAACTTTGCCGCGAACCACTGGAGCTTTTTTTTCGTTTTCAACGGGAACGGCGCTTGGCAGGTGACGCGCAATCAGCATGCGATAGCCGGCCGCACCCAGGCAGGCACCCAGAATGGGCGCAAAAATCGGAACCAGGAAATAAGGTATGTCACGACCGCCGGTGAACGCCATTTCACCCCAGCCAGCGAAGAACGTCATCAGCTTCGGACCGAAGTCGCGAGCCGGGTTCATGGCGAAGCCGGTCAGCGGTCCCATCGAGCTGCCGATCACCGCCACCAGCAGGCCGATCAGCAGGGGCGCCAGCGGGCCGCGCGGCAAGCCATTGCCGTCATCGCCCAAGGCCATGATCACGCCCATCAGAATGGTGGTGATGACCACTTCGACCAGAAATGCCTGACCCACGGAAATGGCCGGATTTGGATAGGTCGAGAATACCGACGCCAATTCGAGGCTTTGCTCGCTGCCGCGGATAATGTGGTGAGCATGTTCGAAGTCGAAAAAGAGGCTGATGTACAACAGGTACACAAGACCCGCGCCGAAAAACGCGCCAGCGATCTGTGACGAGATGTAAAACGGCAATTTACGTTTTTCGAAACCGGCGAACAGACTCAGTGCGATGCTGACGGCCGGGTTGAGGTGCGCACCGGAAACACCCGCGCTGAGGTAGATCCCCATGCTGACGGCGATGCCCCAGATGATGGAGATTTCCCATAAGCCGAAAGTTGCACCCGCGACCTTGAGCGCTGCAACGCACCCGGTGCCGAAAAAAATCATCAGGGCAGTGCCCAGAAATTCTGCCAGGCATTGCCCGGTCAATGTCGGTTGTTTTAGTGCAATGGTCATGGATACCTCATTTTTGTTTTTGTCTCGGCACCCTGAGACAGTCGTGGGTGCTCGTTATTCGTGCGTATCAGAAAAACCCCATTTCTGATCGCCGGTGCGAGTTATACCGAAAAATCGCTTTCGATAATATTCGTAAACGAAAAAATATAGACAAGAAACCCCCCTGTCAAAGGTCGGAACCGAACGGTCAGGAAATCTTCCTCATCCCATGAAGACGCTTTGTGTGGGCTGTAGCACGGGACGTTACGGCTATTTGCAAAAGGCCATCAGTGTTACAGGTGGCGTGAATCAAGGCATGTTCACTTTACCTGGCTTAAAGTGGTGGTCGTCTCGAACCCGTTGGAGCGTTACATGACACCCGCATTGGACTTACTGAAAAAACTTCATGCCGAGCACCGTATTCATAGCTATGAACATGATCCGAAAGCGGCGTCGTATGGGCTGGAGGCGGCGGAAAAACTGGGGCTGGAGCCTGGGCGAGTGTTCAAGACCTTGTTGGCCAGCACTGAAAAAGGTGAATTGCTGGTCGCTGTCGTGCCGGTCGTCGGAACACTCGATCTGAAGGCTCTGGCGCAGGCTGCCGGGGCCAAGAAAACCGAAATGGCCGACCCTGCGGCTGCGCAACGTTCCACCGGATACCTGTTGGGCGGCATCAGCCCGCTCGGTCAGAAAAAGCGGCTGCGCACGTTCATCGACGACACTGCGCAGAACTTTGAAAGCATTTATGTCAGTGCCGGGCGGCGGGGGCTGGAAGTGGAACTGACGGCGGCGGTGCTCGCCGAACACACGCAAGCCAGGTTTGCCCCGGTCGGTCGTGGATAGGCCGGCGTCAGTTGCCCGGGAGGTGCGCCGCGACGCTCCCCGGCGCTGCAAACAGCACCAGATGATCAGCCGCCACACGAATGCCGACGTCGTCACCCTGGCGGTGATCGGCATGGCTGGGAAAGATGGCCTCAAGCTGGCTGCCAGTGGGCAGTTGCAGACGATACAAGGTCGAAGCGCCTTGAAAAGTCCGACCCGTGACCCGCGCTTTCAAGTCGCTGTCGGGTGCGTAAACGATATCGTCAGGGCGCAGCAAGACATCTACGGCACTGCCGCTGACACCCGGATATGCCCGGTTACCGCGCAGAACGCCGAGCTCGGTATTCACCGATTGTGGATCGATCATCTGCCCGCGAATGAAATACCCCTGGCCGATGAAGCTGGCAACAAAGGGTGTCTGCGGTTCGTGGTACAGGTTGTAAGGCGTATCCCACTGTTCCAGACGACCTTCCTTGAAGACGCCCACGTGATCGCTGACCGCGAAGGCTTCTTCCTGATCGTGAGTCACCAGAATGGCGCTGGTGCCGCGCGCCTTGAGGATGTCTCGCACTTCATGGCTCAGCCGCCGACGCAGCTCGCCGTCCAGGTTGGAGAACGGCTCGTCGAGCAGCAATAGCTGGGGTTCCGGTGCCAGCGCTCTGGCCAGCGCGACACGCTGTTGCTGGCCGCCAGATAGTTCGTGAGGATAGCGCTTACCCAACGCGCCGAGATTGACCAGCTCCAGCAACTCGCCGATCACCTTGCCCAGCTGCGGGTGTTTGCGAATGCCGAATGCCACGTTTTCGGCAACGCTCAGGTGCGGGAACAGGGCGTAATCCTGAAACACCATGCCGATGCGGCGCTTCTCTGGAGCCAGCGTCCAGCCAGGGCGGGAAATCACTTCGCCCGCCAGGCTGATTTCCCCGGCGTGGATCGGTTCGAAACCGGCGATTGCGCGCAGGGTCGTGGTCTTGCCGCAGCCCGATGAGCCCAGCAGGCAGCCGATATCGCCGGCATTGAGGTGCAGATTCAGGTCCTGCACCACGCGCTGGTTCTGATAGCCGCAGGCCAGGTTGCGCAGGCTCAGCAGCAACGGCTGGTTCATGCGGGCTGGCAGGCCGGTGCGACGAGAAACTCCAGCAAGGCTTTTTGTGCGTGCAGGCGGTTTTCGGCCTGATCCCAGGCGACCGAGCGCGGGTCATCCAGCACGTCGACACTGATCTCTTCGCCGCGATGGGCGGGCAGGCAGTGCATGAACAGCACGTCCTTGTCGGCCAGGTCGAGCAGGGCGCGCGTGACCTGAAACGGCGCGAACAATTTCTTGCGCCGCGCGGTTTCCTCTTCCTGGCCCATGGAGGTCCACACGTCGGTGCTGACCAGATGAGCCCCGGTCACCGCGGTCTGCGGATCGCGAACCACGGTGACCCGGTCACTGGCCAGCGCCAGAAACTCAGGATTGGGTTCGTAGCCGGCAGGGCAGGCCACACGCAACTGGAAGTCGAACTGGATCGCCGCTTCTATATAGCTGTTGCACATGTTGTTGCCGTCGCCGATCCAGGCCACGGTCTTGCCCTTGATCGCGCCACGGTGCTCGAGAAAGGTCTGCATGTCGGCCAGCAACTGGCAAGGATGCAGATCATCGGACAGGCCATTGATCACCGGCACACGGGAATTGGCAGCGAATTCGGTCAGATTGCTGTGTGCATAGGTGCGGATCATCACCGCATCCAGCATGCGCGACATGACTTTTGCACTGTCGGCAACGGGCTCGCCACGGCCCAATTGAGTGTCGCGATGCGACAAAAAGATTGCCTGGCCACCCAGATGAATCATCCCTGCTTCAAACGAAAGACGGGTACGTGTCGAGGATTTTTCAAAGATCATCCCCAGCACCCGGTTTTTCAGCGGCTCAAAGAGTACGCCGCGATTTCGCAGGTCTTTGAGCTCTACGCCACGACGGATCAAGCCCAGCAGTTCGTCCGGGGTGTAATCCATCATCGAGAGAAAGTGCCTGGGGTTCATGATTAACTACCTTTTTTGCAACAGACCGCAGGTTATCAAAGCCGGTTTTTATCGGGAAAACGGCCAGACCTGCGGCGGAAGCCGCACGGGGCGACGAATAGGAAAGGCGCGATAGTATAAAAAAATGTCGCGTCTTACCAATAGCATACGTGTTTCGGAGAAGCAGGCCTCAGTGGCATTACTCGTCGAGGCGCGCCGTAAGGGTTCATTGACACGCTAAAAGTTGACTACGCTGAGGAGGCTAACAGCCACCTCCCGTTTTTCCGAAGGCAGCATTTGTACACTGCTCAAATAGCGCTTGGCAATTAGTACCAATCCTGCAACAGTCCGCCGTTACGCGGGCGCGCTTATGCGAAAGATGTCACGGACTTGAAACAGGGACCGTTCCTTTAATGTCGTGCGTAGGTTATAAAACAGTGCCGATACATTACTGATCGAGGGGTGGGGGAATGGACTCAAAAGAGCATCAATTGACGGAGTTATTGGGTCTCACTGCTCGCACGCTTACCCATCTGACGGCTTCAATGACTTCAATGTCTTTCGAACTGCTGCGCAGCGAGGATGAAGTCACTCGGACCGCAGGGCGACGCATGATCGACCGCATGGCAACCATCAGCGCAGGCCTCGACGAGCACTGGCGGCTGATCGGCGACCTGACGGGCGTGCATCTCGCTCAGGAGCAGATCGAAACCGTCACTGAAATCCAGTTGCAGCGCAAGGTCGTCACACCTATCGGCGGTTGATGTGGCCTGACCATCGGCCTGTATGATGCTTCTCGATTCACACGACGAACGTCAGTGGCGCGGGTCATGGCGAGGCACCATAGTGCTTGTTCAGCAATCGCTCGAATTGCCATGACAAGACCATGAGGCTGCGATGACCCGGACCGAACACTACCGCGCCTGTCACCTGTGCGAGGCCATTTGCGGCCTTGTCATTGAAACCATCACCACGCCGGGTTCCAGCCAGGGTATTGCGTCCATCAAGGGTGATCCGCTGGATACCTTCAGTCGCGGCCATATCTGCCCCAAGGCGGTCGCGCTGCAGGATATTCAGAACGACCCCGATCGCCTGCGCCAACCCATGCTGCGTAACGGTGACCAATGGCAACCGATTGACTGGCAGCAAGCATTCGATCTGGTGGCGGAGCGGCTTTACGCCATTCAGCAACGCCATGGGCAAAATGCGGTGGCGATCTATCAGGGCAATCCCAGTGTTCACAACTATGGGTTGATGACGCACAGCAATTACTTCCTCGGCCTGCTCAAGACCCGCAACCGCTTTTCGGCGACGTCGGTTGATCAGTTGCCGCATCACCTCACCAGCTTCCTGATGTACGGCCACGGCATGTTGCTACCGATCCCGGACATCGATCACACCGACTTCATGCTGATCCTGGGTGGCAACCCGCTGGCGTCCAATGGCAGCATCATGACCGTTCCGGACGTCGAGAAGCGTCTGAAAGCCATTCAGCAGCGCGGCGGCAAACTGGTGGTGATCGATCCACGGCGCAGCGAGACCGCAGCCATCGCCGATCAACATGTATTCGTCCGCCCTGGCGGTGATGCCGCCTTGCTGTTCGGGTTGCTCAATACCCTGTTCGAAGAGGGGCTGACCCGCGAAAGCCACTTGCCAGTCGATGGCCTGGATCACGTCAGGCACGCCATTGCCGACTTTCACGCCGAGGCCATGGGCCCGCGCTGCGGTGTGCCCGCCGAGCAGATTCGACAATTGGCGCGGGATTTTGCGGCGGCTGACAAAGCCGTGTGTTACGGGCGCATGGGGGTGTCGACGCAGGCCTTCGGTACGCTTTGCCACTGGCTGGCGCAACTGATCAATCTGGTCACCGGTAATCTGGACCGTGTCGGGGGCACGCTGTGTACTGAACCTGCGGTGGATCTGGTCAGTTCGACCTCCGGTGGGCATTTCAATCTGTGGCAAAGCCGCGTCTCCGGCCTGCCGGAGTATGGCGGCGAGCTGCCGGTATCGGCACTGGCCGAGGAAATGCTGGTGGAGGGTGAAGGGCAGGTTCGTGCGCTGGTGACAGTCGCCGGCAACCCGGTGCTGTCGACACCCAACGGGCGTCAGCTGGATCAGGCGTTGAACGGGCTCGAATTCATGGTCAGCATTGACCTGTACATCAACGAGACGACTCGCCATGCCGATTTGATTCTGCCGTCGACCTCGGCCCTGGAAAACGATCATTACGACACCACATTCAACACGCTCGCGGTGCGTAACGTCACGCGCTTCAACCGCGCTATTTTTGACAAGCCCGAGGGCGCTCTCCACGACTGGGAGATCTTTGTCGGCCTGGCCAAGGCGTTTGCCGCCAAAGCCGGGCGCGAACTCAAGCCGACCCTGCCTCCCGCGCAGATGATTGATCGCGGCCTGCGGGCGGGGCTCTACGGTGATGCGTCGCCGCACAAGCTGTCGCTGGAAACACTGGCCAGTCACCCGCATGGGCTGGATCTGGGTGCCCTGAAGGCCAATCTGACAGCGCGACTGAAAACCGCCAATGGCCGCATTCAGGCCGCGCCACAGGTGATCATGGCGGATCTGGCGCGCTTCGCTGCGGCTCCCGCGCCCAAGGCGGGCGAGTTGCTGCTGATTGGTCGCAGGCACGTACGCAGCAATAATTCCTGGATGCATAACTATCACCGGCTGGTGAAAGGCAAGCCTCGTCATCAGTTGCTCATGCACCCTGATGATCTGGCCTGTCGCGGGCTGAGCGATGGGCAGCAGGTCAGCGTCAGCTCGCGGGTCGGAATGATCGAGGTGCAAGTGCTGGGCAGTCTGGACATGATGCCAGGGGTGGTCAGCCTGCCGCATGGCTGGGGCCATTCGCGAGCGGGCGTCAAGATGGAAATAGCCCGGAGCCAGCCTGGCGTGAGCGCCAACGACCTGACCGACGAACGGCAACTCGACGCGTTGTCGGGCAATGCGGCGCTGAACGGGGTGCCGGTGCAGGTGGCTTCATGTTGAGGTTCAAGCGTCTGGCTCGGGATTTCGTTACAATGCGCCACCGTGCCGACAACTGAGTCGGATATTTCAGCCGAGGTGCTCCATGGATATCATCGAAACAATCAAAGAGCAGATTTCCAGCAACACTATTCTGCTTTACATGAAAGGCGCTCCAAACGCTCCGCAATGCGGTTTTTCGGCCAAGGCCTCTCAGGCGTTGATGGCCTGCGGCGAAAAGTTCGCCTACGTCGACATCCTGCAAAACCCTGAAATCCGCGCCAACCTGCCCAAGTACGCCAACTGGCCGACGTTCCCGCAACTGTGGGTTGCCGGTGAGCTGGTGGGTGGTAGCGACATCATCACCGAGATGATGGCCGACGGTTCGCTGCAGACCCTGGTCAAAGAAGCATCGGCTGCCAAAGCCGAGTAAAGCCCTGCGCTCGAACGGCATTCCGACGCGGAGCACGGGCAGATAGTCGAGATTATCGTTCCCTACGCTCCAGCGTGGGGATGCCTTTCACGATAGGTGAGGGTGCTGAGTGTCCTGCGCCATGGTTTTACAGACAAGAAAAAGCCCGCTCTCGATTGAGGCGGGCTTTTTCGTTGCGGCGCAGGCGGCGATCAGTCGCCCATCTGCGATTGCAGGTAGTTCTCGATACCCACCTTGATGATCAGACCCAGCTGGGTTTCCAGCCAGTCGATGTGCTCTTCCTTGGGCTCAAGGATGTCTTCCAGCAGCTCACGGCTGCCAAAATCACCCACGGTCTCGAAGTGAGCAATGGCCGCTTTCAGATCAGCCAGGCCTTTCTGCTCGATCTTCAGGTCACACTCAAGCATTTCCTTGGTGTGCTCGCCAATCAGGATCTTGCCCAGCTCTTGCAGATTCGGCAGGCCTTCGAGGAACAACGTCCGCTTGATGAGCTTGTCAGCGTGCTTCATCGCATGGATGGACTCGTGATACTCATGCCCACCGAGCTTTTTCAGACCCCAGTCTTCGTACATGCGTGCATGCAGAAAGTACTGATTGATAGCGACCAGCTCGTTTCCGAGGATCTTGTTGAGATGCTGGATGACTGTAATGTCGCCTTTCATGTTCGAGGTCCTGCCGATAGATGGTGTCGATAAGCTGCGAGTGTGAGCTGCGCCTAAACGTCTGTCAAACCTAACTAGTTGAATAATAAGTGAATTTAAATAGAAATAAGAATGTTTGAGTTCCGCATCTTGATGCTAAGCGCTTGAATTACAGGCATAAAAAAACCGGACATGGCGTCCGGTTCTTTAAAAAGGGGTATTCAGGCCGCTGAAAATTCTGTGGAATAGGCCAGTGCCGCATGACTGCTTTGCAGTTCGGTCAGCGTGTCGCGCACCACTTCCTTGGCCAGGCAGGCGCATTTTCCACATTTACTCGCGACGCCAAGCGTTTCGCGGACTTCACGGTAACTGCAGCAGCCTTCCAGAATTGCATCCCGGATTTGACCGTCTGTGACACCTTGGCAGAGGCAAACATACATAAGCTATGGACCGTCGCTGGTTTATTGCTTGGTGCCGAGGAGCTTAATGTTAATGAGAATGCTTGTCAAAACTGTTTTGGGTTCGATTCAGGAAGCGGCGATGAGTGGTCGTCCACGACAAATGCTTTTCGGCAGACATGAAAAAACCGGCACAGGGCCGGTTTGCTCATGACGCAACGACATCAATCGTCGAAGTCTTCCCAGCCGCCCATCTCTTTCCAGCGGTTGACGATGCCGCAGAACAGCTCGGCGGTTTTTTCGGTGTCGTAGCGGGCCGAGTGGGCTTCGCGGCCGTCAAAGTCGATTCCGGCCGCCTGGCAGGCTTTGGCCAGTACGGTCTGACCGTAGGCCAGGCCGGCGAGGGTGGCAGTGTCGAAGCTGGAGAACGGATGAAACGGGTTGCGTTTCATGTCCATGCGGGCCACGGCGGCGTTGACGAAGCCCAAGTCGAAGCTGGCGTTGTGGCCGACCAGCACGGCGCGTTTGCAGCCATTGGCCTTGAGGGCTTTGCGTATGCCACGGAAGATGTCGTTCAGCGCAGTCTCTTCGCTCACCGCCATGCGTAGCGGGTGATCGAGCTTGATGCCGGTGAATTCCAGCGCCGCGGCTTCGATGTTGGCGCCTTCGAATGGCTCGACCCGGAAAAAATAGGTGTGCTCGGGGAACACGAAGCCTTTTTCGTCCATGCCGATGGTCACCGCAGCGATTTCCAGCAGCGCGTCGGTGGCCGAGTTGAAGCCACCGGTTTCTACGTCAACGACTACCGGCAGGTAGCCGCGAAAACGCGCTGCCATCGGGTGACGTGAACCGCCACCGCCGTGGCCTTCCTGTTCGTCATCGAAATGATCTTCACTCACGCGTGTTCCTCCAGACGCCAGCGCAGTTTTTCACCCGCGCGCAGCGGAATAACGGTCAACTCGCCAAACGGCAGGCTGGCAGGGGCGGTCCACTCGTCACGTACCAGCGTGATGGTGTCCTGATTGGCGGGCAGGCCGTAGAACGCCGGACCGTGGAGGCTGGCGAAGCCTTCCAGCTTGTCCAGAGCGTTACGTTGCTCGAAAGCTTCTGCATACAGCTCGATGGCGGCGTAGGCGGTGTAGCAACCGGCGCAACCGCAGGCGTTTTCCTTGGCGTGCTGGGCATGTGGTGCCGAGTCTGTGCCGAGGAAGAACTTGCCGCTGCCGCTGGTGGCCGCGTCGAGCAGAGAAGCCTGATGCGTATTGCGCTTGAGAATCGGCAGGCAATAGAAGTGCGGACGAATCCCGCCGACCAGCATGTGGTTGCGGTTATACAGCAGGTGATGCGCAGTGATGGTCGCCGCAACGTTGGCCGAGGCCTCATTGACGAATTGCACCGCTTCGCCGGTGGTGATGTGTTCGAACACCACCTTGAGCGCCGGAAAGCGTTCGACGACGCGGCGCAGGTGTTCTTCGATAAACACCTTTTCGCGATCGAATACGTCGACTTCACCGCGCGTCACTTCGCCGTGTACCAGCAACAGCATGCCGACTTCGGCCATGGCTTCGAGCGCAGGGAAGATTTTGTCGATGCTGGTGACACCGGAATCGGAGTTGGTCGTTGCGCCAGCCGGATACAGCTTGGCGGCGTGGACGAAGCCGGTTGCCTTGGCGGTGCGAACATCTTCAGCCGTGGTCTGGTCGGTGAGATAAAGCACCATCAGCGGCTCGAAGCGGCTGCCGGCCGGGCGTGCGGCCAGAATGCGCTGGCGATAGGCATCGGCTTGCAGCGCATTGCGAACAGGCGGCACGAGGTTGGGCATGATGATTGCGCGACCAAAGGTTCGCGCTACGTCGGCAACGGTATGCGGCAAAACAGCTCCATCACGGAGGTGAATATGCCAGTCGTCGGGGCGCAGAAGGGTCAGGCGGTCAGACATTGGGGATTCCAGGCGGGTCAAACTCGCTGGGAATGCTACCGGAAAAGACTCTGTCAGGCATCCGCTATCAAGTTTTGCATGAAGTTACCGATAGCTCCCCTGTAAGGAAGTATTTTCTGTTTCGCGTTCATTTCCAGTGGAGCCTCCCGTGCGCCAGCGATATTTAGCCCTGCTCAGCATGTTTGCCAGCCTTCCGGTGATGGCTATCAATTTCCAGACGCGTCTGGAGAGCATCGAGTGGAAAGTCGAAGGCGATCAATTCGAGTGCCGCCTGACTCAGCCGATCACCGATTTCGGTGCGGGCGAGTTTGTGCGTCGTGCGGGCGAGCAGGCGACGTTTCGCCTCAAGGCTGCTTACAACATGCTGGGCAATGGCTCTGCGACGTTGCTGGCCGCTGCTGCTCCGTGGCAACCGGGGCGCGGTGACATCAACCTCGGATCGGTGCGCGTCAGCAATGGCGACATTCCGTTCAATACCTCTCAGGCGCAGGCCGGGCGGTTGATCAATGGCCTGATGGACGGGCGCAGTCCGCTCATTCGGCATTACAACCGCGACGGCGGGCAGATGGAAATTCGCTTGCTGCCCGTCAAGTTCAGCAAGGCGTTCAGCGATTATCAGGCTTGCACCGCGAAGCTGTTGCCGATGAATTTCGATCAGATCAAACAGGCCGAAGTCGGCTTCCCGGGTGGCGGTATCGAGCTGGATGCCGCAGCCAAGGCGCGTCTGGAC
Organism: Pseudomonas syringae; assembly: GCF_023278085.1. NCBI lineage: Bacteria > Pseudomonadati > Pseudomonadota > Gammaproteobacteria > Pseudomonadales > Pseudomonadaceae > Pseudomonas > Pseudomonas syringae. Next base: position 1,171,297 of record NZ_CP066265.1, read on the forward strand.
AACATGGTGGCCTATTTGAAGGCTGACCCGACTGTCAACCGTATCGAGCTGGATGGCCATTCGGACAACAGCGGCAACCGCCTGACCAATCGTGACCTGTCACGTCGTCGTGCGCTGGCGGTCATGGATTATTTCAAGGCGCAGGGCATTCCCGAACAGCAGATCACCCTGCGTTTCCACGGCGAACGTTACCCGCTGGCGCCTAACACCAACAACGCCAATCGCGCGCGCAACCGCCGCGTGAACGTGCACCTGGAACGGGTGGCTCCGGAAGAACGCCCGGTGCCGGTCGCCTCCTCGGCAAGCGCTGCGCATACCTCGTAAATCCTGTCTGTAGTTGCCGCTGAACGTCGCTTAGTCGTCACAAGCTGTCGCGCCCCTGTAAATTTGCTGGTTTGAACGGTAGAATCAGCGGTTTTCCGTACAACCTGGTGGAGTGATGGCATGGCGGACGTAAACAAGGTAGTTCTCGCGTATTCCGGTGGCCTGGATACTTCGGTAATCCTCAAGTGGCTGCAAGATACGTACAACTGCGAAGTGGTGACCTTTACCGCTGACCTGGGTCAGGGTGAAGAAGTCGAACCGGCACGCGCCAAGGCTCAGGCCATGGGCGTCAAGGAAATCTACATCGACGACCTGCGCGAAGAGTTCGTGCGTGATTTCGTATTCCCGATGTTTCGTGCCAACACCGTCTATGAAGGCGAGTACCTGCTGGGTACATCCATCGCTCGTCCGCTGATCGCCAAGCGTCTGATCGAGATTGCCAACGAAACCGGCGCTGACGCCATTTCCCACGGCGCAACCGGTAAAGGCAACGATCAGGTCCGTTTCGAACTGGGCGCCTACGCGCTGAAGCCGGGCGTCAAAGTGATCGCTCCGTGGCGCGAATGGGATCTGCTGTCGCGTGAAAAGCTGATGGACTACGCCGAGAAGCACAACATTCCGATCGAGCGTCACGGCAAGAAAAAATCGCCGTACTCCATGGATGCCAACCTGTTGCATATCTCCTATGAAGGCGGCGTGCTGGAAGACACCTGGACCGAGCACGAAGAAGAGATGTGGCGCTGGACCAAGTCCCCTGAGGACGCGCCGAACGTTGCGACTTACCTTGAACTGACCTACCGCAATGGCGATATCGTTGCGCTGGACGGCGTCGAGATGACTCCGGCCACCGTGCTGGCAACCCTGAACCGCATTGGCGGCGAAAACGGCATTGGTCGTCTGGATATCGTGGAAAACCGCTACGTGGGCATGAAATCCCGTGGCTGCTATGAGACGCCGGGTGGCACCATCATGCTGCGCGCTCACCGTGCTATCGAATCGATCACGCTGGACCGCGAAGTCGCTCACCTCAAGGATGAGTTGATGGTGAAATACGCCAGCCTGATCTACACCGGTTACTGGTGGAGCCCTGAGCGCCTGATGCTGCAACAGATGATCGATGCGTCCCAGGCTCATGTGAATGGTGTGGTGCGTCTCAAACTCTATAAGGGCAATGTCATCGTCACAGGCCGCAAGTCCGACGATTCGTTGTTCGATGCCAACATTGCAACATTCGAAGATGACGCAGGTGCCTACGATCAGGCCGACGCAGCAGGCTTTATCAAGCTCAACGCGTTGCGTATGCGGATCGCTGCGAACAAGGGCCGCAAACTGTTCTGATTGCGTGTACTTGTCTGTCAGGTGCAGCCCCTTGCAGGGCTGCATCTGAATACTATTCTTCCTGTTTGAACGTGCCGTCCAGACATCGTCTTATCGATAGCCGGGCGGGTAATAATGAGTGTTGCAGTGCAACAACGCCACGTTGAATACTGTAAAGCCTCTAAGGATTGCTCAAAGCACGCTGCACGTGTTCTATAAAGCGATTTGTACTTTCCTGCAGGTAATGTCGCATTCCCGATTTTACAGGTAGTCCCCTGTCGAGCCTTTCAAAGGCTGTTTGCACATAACGCCCGATCGGTTCATGAGTGTCTACATCCTCCTTGTCGAAACGTCTGATGAATCAGTTTGTACGGAGCGTCATGGTGTATCGCTGTCGCGGCGTTGCCGGAATTCGATACGGTATGCCTTGCCGATGTCCCACACCTGCCTGAGGGTAAGGTCCAGCACCTGTGCAATCTCCGATGCGGTGTAGCCCAGGCTCGAGTAGTGCAAGGCGTGGCCCGCAACTACATCGTCGACGTCACCAGAATCATGCCGGACCTCCCTTCTCAATGCGCGAACAGGCTGACTAAAGCTGATTTTCACGCCGTTCTCGGAGGCCAGCTGCCGAATATCTTTCCTGTTCATCCGTAATGAATACTGCAAGGCGGTAAAGCCGGCACCCTTGGCTGCCAGGCACCTCAGCAGTTCCACTTTGGCCGCTTGTTCGAGGCTGATATCGGCGGCCACAGACGGATCGGTTGATGAGGTGGCTGCTGAGCCTGCTGTTTCGCCATCCGCGATGACGGCGATAACACCGCCTTTGGCAACAAACGTGCTCACCGCCTTGGTTAGGTCAAGAGGGGTGGGCTCACTTGCGGGGGAACGAGAGTGTTTGTTGTTCATGATATATCCCTTTTTGAACATGGTTATACACATGACCATTCAAAGAAGTTGTCACGCGTCCAGGTGCGCTTCAAAAGCGTGTGTGATAGGCCATGTGCGTATCGTCGAAATCCGTCCGACGCGTGTGGTGTGCATGAACGCCGCAATAGCACTGTTTGTTTGAGTTATTCATATGGCAAAGTCTATTTAACGGCCGTTATCAGTGACTTGATATTAAAAAAGTAACGACTGGTAATAAGATTTGCAAGTGAAAAGTGGAGGGGTAGATAAATTGAACAGAGCCTCTTTATAGAGTCTTACAAGTTTTAGTTTGGCGTCTGGTACCTGTGTAGTCCTTTTCCTGTTTGATGCGATGGGTATAGAACTGAAATAAAATATGGTATTAGCTGCTTGTCAAATCAGCCATCAGTGGTCTTAAGTAGTGTAGGGTGATGCCATCCTCTCTGTAAGGATTCATGAATGTACGCACTTCAGGGCTGTAGCCGGGGCGGAGGGGTATCGTGCTGGCTGGGCTGTTGCGGTATGAGGCGATTACAGTTATGCGACTTCGTTGTAGGAATTTTCTGTTCCACCTGTAAGAAGCGTCCTTATATAAATATTTGTACGGAATTCAACGGCAAATGTGTAATTTTTTATCACCCTTTACGTATTAAGGGGGGTACCTGATCAGCGATGAATTATAAGGCAGAGGCGGGTCGATGCTGAATGCTCAGGTAGGACTCTGATTTTTGATATATAAAAGCTTCATTTGCAGATAACGGCTCGTCAACGTTCTATATTCATGTAGAGGCCTTCAGGCGAGCAGCACTGGGGGCATGGCGACAGGCCGAAGCAGTTCAAGATCGCTGGCTATAGGCCACTTAAATTGTGCGGTCGGTCACCAGCAGCAAGCGTTTAAAGAGACTTTAACAGCGGTAGCGTGATCAGGCAGAACATGACGTGATGGCCTGATCGTGTCACGCCCAATTATCTACTGGTGTCACGATGCTTTATGTCATCGACCCCAGCAGCAACAATTCATCGGATTCCGAAAAGGAAGGCTCTGTGAAAATTAATAAAAAGTATGCGTTCGTGCCGAGTTTTGTAGGAAGTTTCTGCTGTAATTGTAGGAATGGTCTTTGGCTGTCAGTCCTCAGGGGTGAGCGCCATGCAAAGCAGTAAACGACTAAGTTATTGTGCTGGCTCTGAAAATTCGAATAGCGAAAAATGGACTGCCCATGAATAAAGTGCTGATCGTGGATGATCATCCCGTCATTCGCCTTGCTGTGCGCATGCTGATGGAGCGTCATGGCTATGAGGTCATTGCGGAGACTGACAACGGTGTGGATGCGCTGCAGCTCGCACGCGAGCACCTGCCCGATATCGTCATTCTCGACATCGGTATTCCCAAACTCGACGGACTCGAGGTCATTGCCCGGTTGTCGGCCATGACATTGCCATTCAAGGTTCTTATCCTGACGTCCCAGGCTCCAGGCCATTTCTCGATGCGCTGCATGCAGGCGGGGGCTGCCGGTTATGTCTGCAAGCAGCAGGACCTGACCGAATTGCTCAGCGCCATCAAAGCGGTACTGTCGGGTTACAGCTATTTCCCCAATCAGGCTTTGCATACCGTACGGTCGAGCATGGGAAATGCGAGCGAATCAGACATGGTCGATCGTCTGTCCGGTCGGGAGATGATGGTTCTGCAACAACTGGCCAGAGGGAAGACCAACAAGGAAATTGCTGACGGGATGTTTCTGAGCAATAAAACCGTGAGTACTTACAAGACGCGCCTGCTGCTCAAGCTGAATGCTCATTCTCTGGTCGATCTGATTGAACTGGCCCAACGCAACGGGCTGGTCTGAAGCCGGCTACCCAGTGAGCTCCGCCTGGGCCCTGCGGTCGTAGCCTCTATTTTCACGGTATCGAGGCCTCTTCCTGGAGGCTTCGAACTGTCTAGAGATCAAAGTCGTAGTCAGCCAGCTGTTTCTGCAGTCGCCGTTCTTCCAGAAGATTGTCGATGGTGCGCCGTTTGCTCAGATTGGTCTTCGCTGGCTCGACGCTCACCTGTTCGCTTTCGTCTGCATCGGCGGCGATCAGTTCATCATCAACATCCAGTTGCTCTTTGCCAGTACTCATGCAGTTGACTCCAAGGCTTGGTTTCTCTCTGGCGCACCTTATATCGACAATCCACGGACGGGTAAAAAAGATTTTTTCAATCGATCTACAGACAATTCCCGATCTGCTCAATCGTCGGAGGTTTTCTCCTTGTAATCGCACAAGTCCTCGATACGGCAGCTGCCGCAACGCGGCTTGCGGGCCTGGCAGACGTAGCGCCCATGCAGGATCAGCCAGTGGTGGGCATCGAGAAGGTAGTTTTTAGGCACAAACTTCATCAACTGCTTCTCGACCTCCACCACGTTTTTCCCGGGCGCAATGCCGGTGCGGTTACTGACGCGAAAGATGTGCGTATCAACGGCCATGGCAATCTGCCGGAAAGCCGTATTGAGCACCACATTGGCAGTCTTGCGTCCAACGCCCGGCAGCGCTTCGAGCGCTTCCCGGGTTTGCGGTACTTCGCCGTTGTGCAGCTCCACCAGCATGCGGCAGGTTTCGATCACGTTTTTGGCCTTGCTGTTGTACAGGCCAATCGTCTTTATGTATTCCGACAAACCTTCGACGCCAAGGTCATAGATCGCCTGCGGCGTGTTGGCGACCGGGTAGAGTCTGGCCGTTGCCTTGTTGACGCTGACGTCGGTTGCCTGAGCAGAAAGGATCACCGCAATCAGCAGCTCGAAGGGCGTTGTGTAGGCCAGTTCGGTCTTGGGGTCCGGATTGTCCTCGTGCAGCCTGCGAAAGATTTCCTGACGTTTTGCAGCATTCATGGACAGAACGTTTCCTGAGTATCGGTCGTGGAAGAAGCGGTCAGCAGTGTATTGAGCGCCTGCTCGGCCGCTTCGTACTCGCGTTGTAACTCCACAAGCCTGGCAGCCTGTTCCGCAACAGGAGGATGGCCGAACGCCTTGAGCGACTTGTTCAGCTGCGCACGGCTCATGGCCAGTGCGATCCTGGCTTTTTTCAGGGCGTCATCGGGTGTCGCAGCCTTGTCGGGCTGAACATGTTTTACGGCAGAGCCAAGGGCAGTGTCACGGCTGGCTTCGGTTTTTTTGCTGCGGGCGAGGCGCTCTGCCAGGCGCGCCTGCTGTTCGCGATGCAAGCGTGCGTTACGCGACTCGAAACGCAGGCGGGCATGGGTGCGTTTTTTCAGGCGTGCCTGTTGCAGCTCCGTGGTTGGCGCCAGACCACCCACTATCGGCGTGACCATCGCTAACGGCAGAGGACGCATTTCAATGCAATCGACCGGGCAGGGCGCAACGCAGAGATCGCAGCCCGTGCATTCATCGATGATCACGGTATGCATCAGCCTGGCTGCGCCGACAATCGCGTCTACCGGGCAGGCCTGGATGCATTTGGTACAGCCGATGCATTCCGCTTCACGGATAAAGGCGACCTGGGCGGGTGCCGAACCGCGTTCGGTATCCAGCGGCAGGGTCGGTACAGACAGCAGATCGGCCAGTTGAGCAATGGTTTCCTCACCGCCTGGCGGACATTTATTGATGGCTTCGCCGCCCGCAATACCGTCGGCGTAGGGCTGGCAGCCGGAATGACCGCACTTGCCGCACTGGGTCTGCGGCAGAAGTGCGTCGATGCGCTGGACCAGCTCCACGCTCGGGAGTAAACGAATCAAGTCAGTCATGATCTTTTGGGTGGCGAACGGCCTGTTCGGGATCTTTGGCGACCCATGTTAACGGCCGCCGGTGAGTCTTGCGAACACACGAAGGCCCGGTATCCGCTGCCATTGAGCGGATACCGGGCCTCGTGGATGTTACTTGATTCGCTGACCTGGCCTGGCGCCGCTGTCGGGGCTGAGCAGGTAGATTTCCTCGCCGCCAGGACCTGCCGCCATCACCATGCCTTCCGAGATACCGAAACGCATTTTGCGTGGCTTGAGGTTGGCGATCATCATCGTCAAACGACCTTCCAGCTCGGCCGGGTTCGGGTAGGCACTCTTGATTCCGGAGAAGACGTTGCGCTGCTCGTCACCGATATCCAGCGTCAGGCGCAACAGCTTGTCGGCACCTTCGACGTGTTCGGCCTTGAGAATCAGGGCAACGCGCAAATCGACGGCGGCGAACGTATCGAAATCGATTTCCGCAGACAACGGGTCCTTGGTCAGTTCGCCATTGCCGGCTGGCGCGGCGTCAGTCTGGGTATCCGTGGCAGTCAGGTCTTCCTTCGACGCCGTGTCCATGGCCTCTACCTTGACCGGGTCGATCCGCGTCATCAGTGCCGAAAACGGGTTGAGCTGATGATTGACCAGCAAGGTCTTGTGATCATCCCAGGTCAGCGGCGCGACGTTGAGGAATTTTTCGGCGTCAGCGGCCAGATTCGGCAGCACCGGCTTGAGGAAAATGACCAGTTGGCGGAACAGGTTGATGCCCAGAGCACAGACTGCCTGGACTTCGTCCTGTTTACCTTCCTGTTTGGCCAGCGCCCAGGGTGCCTTTTCTGCGATATAGGCGTTGGCGCGGTCGGCCAGCGCCATGGTCTCGCGCATGGCGCGGGCGAAGTCGCGGGCTTCGTAGGCGTCGGCAATGCTCGGCGCGGCAGCCAGGAACGCGTCGGTCAGTTCAGGCGCTGCATTGGTCTCGACCATCACACCGGCATTGCCCTTGTGAATGAACCCGGCGCACCGGCTGGCAATGTTCACGACCTTGCCGATCAGGTCGGAATTGACCTTCTGCACAAAGTCTTCGAGATTCAGGTCCAGATCGTCTACGCCGCGGCCCAGTTTCGACGCGTAGTAGTAGCGCAGGTATTCCGGCGGCAAATGATCGAGATAAGTGCGTGCCTTGATGAAGGTGCCGCGCGATTTCGACATTTTCTGGCCGTTGACGGTCAGGTAGCCATGGACATTGATGCCGGTCGGTTTGCGCAGGTCTGCGCCTTCCAGCATCGCAGGCCAGAACAGGGCGTGGAAGTTGACGATGTCCTTGCCAATGAAATGGTACAGCTCGGTGGTCGCGTCCTTACCCCAATACGCGTCGAAGTCCAGATCCGGACGACGTGCACACAGGTTCTTGAAGCTGGCCATGTAGCCGATCGGCGCATCGAGCCAGACGTAGAAATATTTGCCTGGTTCGTCTGGAATTTCGAAACCGAAATACGGCGCATCGCGGGAGATGTCCCACTGTTGCAGGCCGCTGTCGAGCCATTCGGCGATCTTGTTGGCCACCGCGTCCTGCAATGTACCGCTGCGCGTCCAGCTTTTCAGCATGGCGTCGAAGGCTGGCAGGTCGAAGAAGAAGTGCTTCGAATCCTTGAGGACGGGCGTTGCACCGGAAATAGCCGACTTGGGGTCTTTCAGATCGGTCGGGGCGTAGGTGGCACCGCATTTTTCGCAGTTATCGCCATACTGGTCTTCAGCCGCGCATTTCGGGCAGGTGCCCTTGATGAAGCGGTCGGCCAGGAACATTTTCTTTTCCGGGTCGAAATACTGGGTTACCGAACGTGTGGCGATATGGCCCGCATCACGCAGGCGCTTGTAGATCATGCTCGACAGCTCGCGGTTTTCATCCGAGTGCGTCGAGTGGAAGTTGTCGAATTCCACCAGGAAGTCGGCAAAGTCGGCGCTGTGTTCAGCTTTGACGTTGTCGATCAGTTGTTCCGGGGTGATGCCTTCCTTCTCGGCGCGCAGCATGATTGCCGAACCGTGAGCGTCGTCCGCGCAGACATAAATGCATTGGTTGCCGCGGTGCTTCTGGAAACGCACCCACATGTCGGTCTGGACGTACTCGAGCATGTGGCCAAGGTGAATGGAACCATTGGCATAGGGCAGGGCGCTGGTAACGAGAATCTTGCGTGGCTCGGACATGGGGCTCGGCTACTTGAAGTGAAACGGAGGTCGGCCACTATAAAGGTCTGAGCAATTTTTTTCACCCCGCGCGGCTGTGGCAATGCGCCTGAAGATGTGCCGAAATCATGTGGGCACCTGGCAGAACAGGTACGATAGCTGCCTGTTTTAGTCAGTCTTTTCGGAGTAAGCCCATGAGCGCAGTCAATCGCGCAGCGGTGGAGACGATTCTTCGCCAGTACACCGACCCTTATCTGAATCAGGACCCGGTCAGCGCCGGTTGCGTCAGGTCCATCGACATTCAGGGTACGCACGTCAGTGTGCAGCTTGAGCTGGGTTACGCCGCTGATCTGTTCAGGAACGGCTGGGCGCAGGTCCTGAAAACCGCCATCGAAAATCTGGACGGCGTGACGTCAGCTAGAGTGGACATAAACAGTGTGATCGTTGCGCACAAGGCGCAGAGCCAGATCCCCGGCCTGGCCAATGTGAAGAATATTGTCGCCGTGGCGTCTGGCAAGGGTGGCGTGGGCAAATCCACCACGGCCGCCAATCTGGCACTGGCTTTGTCTCGCGAAGGCGCACGGGTCGGGATTCTTGATGCGGATATCTATGGGCCGAGTCAGGGCGTGATGTTCGGCATCCCAGAGGGGACGCGGCCGAAGATCAAGGATCAGAAATGGTTCGTGCCGATCGAGGCGCACGGCATCGACGTGATGTCGATGGCCTTTCTGACCGATGACAACACGCCGATGGTCTGGCGCGGGCCGATGGTGTCAGGCGCATTGCTGCAACTGGTGACCCAGACTGCCTGGAATGACCTCGATTATCTGGTTATCGACATGCCGCCCGGCACCGGAGACATTCAGTTGACGCTGGCGCAGAAGGTTCCGGTCGCCGGTGCGGTGATCGTCACCACGCCTCAGGACCTGGCGTTGCTGGATGCAAAAAAAGGTGTCGAGATGTTCCGCAAGGTCAATATTCCGGTGTTGGGTGTCGTGGAGAACATGGCGGTGCATATCTGCTCGAATTGCGGACATGCCGAGCACTTGTTCGGCGAAGGCGGAGGCGAGAAGCTGGCGTCGCAGTACGATGTCGAGTTGCTTGCATCACTGCCGTTGTCGATGCTGATTCGCGAGCAGGCAGATGGCGGCAAGCCGACGGCGATTGCCGAGCCGGAAAGTCAGATTGCGATGGTTTATCAGGAGCTGGCGCGGCACGTCGGCGCACGTATCGTGTTGCAGGAAGCTGCCAGCCCGGCCATGCCGACCATTTCGGTCAGCGACGACTGATTCTGTAGCGATGCTCTGGTGGGGGAGGTGGCGGTTCGGCCTTCCCTGATCAGGCCTGATGGGCGGGCGAATGCTTAAACAGCAGGCAATAAAAAACCCCGCTTTTAAGGGCGGGGTTTTTAAGCGAATCAGTACAAGTTAGATAACTTGAACTTCTTCAGCTTGCATGCCTTTCTGACCGCGGGTAGCGATGAAAGAAACCTGTTGGCCTTCTTTCAGGCTTTTGAAGCCGTCGGATTGGATAGCTTTGAAGTGCACGAACAGGTCGTCACCGGATTGTGGAGTGATGAAGCCGAAGCCTTTTTCATCGTTGAACCACTTAACGGTACCAGTTTGGCGATTAGACATAGTATATCTCCTTGGACAAAGTTAACTGCGGCGTAGGAAGAGCCCTGGCCGAGACTGAGTGCAAAGAGCTGGAAAATTCATGGAGATGGTTGGATCGAAATTCAACATCGTGTAGAGATTCTCAGTGACACAAGCAACACAGTGACGCCACCTTAACCCTTTTTTTCGAACGTGCCAATGGTCTGTTGATGATTATTTCCATTCGCAGCGAATCGACGTGGCGCGCTAGCCAAACTCTCTATCTGTTGTCTTTGAACCGTCGGCCCCACCCCGGTAAGATGCCGGATATCTTTTTTACCTCGCTATTCAGGACACCGCCATGAGCATCAAATCAGACAAGTGGATTCGCCGCATGGCGCAGGAACACGGGATGATCGAGCCTTTCGTCGAGCGTCAGGTACGTGGCGAAGGCGCCAACCGGGTGATCTCTTTCGGTGTGTCCAGCTACGGCTACGACGTGCGTTGCGCGGACGAATTCAAGGTGTTCACCAACATCAATTCGGCGACGGTCGACCCGAAAAATTTCGATGAAAAAAGTTTTGTCGATATCAAAAGTGACGTGTGCATCATCCCGCCGAACTCGTTCGCGCTGGCCCGCACCGTCGAATATTTCCGCATTCCACGTAATGTCCTGACGATCTGTCTGGGCAAAAGCACCTATGCGCGTTGCGGCATCATCGTTAACGTCACGCCGCTTGAACCGGAGTGGGAAGGTCACGTGACGCTGGAGTTCTCCAATACCACGACCTTGCCGGCCAAGATCTACGCCAACGAGGGTGTGGCGCAGATGCTGTTTCTCGAATCCGATGAGGAATGCGAAGTTTCCTATAAGGACCGTGGCGGCAAGTACCAGGGCCAGCGTGGCGTGACCCTGCCGCGCACTTGATTTGCGAGTCAGGCGACTAGTGGAATTGAATTAATACTCTATTTTGTACTCTATCTGTTCACACGCTTTCGCATAATCATGACGTGCGATGGCCTTTGATCTGGAGTGCCCTATGAAGACTCATTTTAAAATCTCTGACCAGGTTCAATCTCCACTTAACGAGATCGGTTTGCTGGCCTGGTCATTGATGGCTCATTCGGACCTTCTTCCTGAGCTCAACATGGTCGGCGGGGGAATTCCGGGTGATCCGGGCCCTGATACACCGTACCCGGAGCCTACAGAGCCGGGCGGGCCTACCGTGCCGGACGAACCACCGCCAGCACCGGTTGCCTGATTCGGCAACGCCTGCCCGCTTGCCCGGCGAGCGGGCGCTTGTCATCGGCCTGCAGCATCGGTCAGATCACTCGCCAGACGGCATCCCCGCCCGTTACATAGACTGAGCTGCCTTCCACCGGCCGGATACGGAACCCTCCTGTGAACTCGCCAAACGCTGGTAGCAGGGTGACCCGTGTGCCGATGTAGAAACACGTCAGCCGCAGGCTCTGCCGACCGCGTCCATACAGGTGATAGACCGGGTGGACGTGACCGGCCAGCACATGAAGCTCGGGATGCGGGTCAGGTTCGTGCTGCAGAGCGAACGGGCCCACAATCAGCGGCTCTGGCACCACGTCGATATTCAGGTAAGCGGGCGGATCGCCTGCGCGCTTGTCATGATTGCCCCGGATCAGCGTGATAGGCAGCGTCGGGCGTTCTGCTCGCCAGTGTTCCAGCGCTGCCAACGTGCCCGCGGCATGTGATTCGGGCGCATGCAGAAAATCCCCCAGAAAGATCAGGTGCTCACAGGGGTACTCGTTCAGCAGGCTGTCGAGTCGGCGCAGATTTTCCTGAGTAGTGCCATGTGGCACCGGTTGCCCAAGTTTGCGGTAGGCCGCTGCCTTGCCGAAATGCGCGTCGGCGATCAGCAGGGCGCGTCTGGCGGGGTAGTAGATCGCCTTGTCGGCCAGCAACCAGAGCTCTTCGCCCGCCAGCGTTATGCTCAGGTAAGGCTTCATTGTTCATGCTCCGGGCCTGCTGCCTTCTCGAGGTCGCGGACCATGCGGGCAATGCGGTCGGCCAGTTTTTCCGAACTGAGGCTTTCGCGAAAGCGCTCTACCAACAGTGGGAATGCCAGCGGCGTCGCACGTTTTATCGCGTGCAGGTCCAGCCTGCGGCGGTTGATCTGCCTCAGGGTCAGTTCAAGACGCTGCAGGTCCAGCTCCTGACGCAGCACCTCTTCCTGAGCCTGGGTCAGCAGCATGTTATTGGCGTCGTACTGTTTGAACACTTCGAAAAACAGCCCGCTCGAGGCCTGAAGCTGGCGGTTACTTTTGGCCGCGCCGGGGTAGCCGGAAAATACCAGCCCGGAGATGCGGGCAATTTCCCGGAAGCGTCGCAGCGCCAGTTCACCTGCGTTGAGGCTGGCCATGATGTCGGCGAGCAGATCGGTTTCACTGAACAGTTCGGCATTCAAGGCTTCGGCCCAGTTGATTTCGCTGGCGCTGAGCAGCTCCAGGCCATAGTCGTTGACCGCAATCGAGAAGGTCAGTGGCCGATCACGGCTGAGCCGCCACGCTAGCAGGCTGCCCAGCCCCAGATGCACATGCCGCCCGGCAAACGGGTAGAGAAACAGGTGCCAGCCTTCACGGGACTTGAGCGTTTCAACCAGCAATGTATCGCGCTGCGGCAGGGCAGACCACTGTTGCTGCACTTCCAGCAAGGGCCTGATGGCCTGCATTTCCGGGCTGTTGAATTCTCCCCGTGCGGCAGCATCGAATTTCTCTACCACCGCGCCCGCCAGTTCGCTGGACAGGGGCATTCGCCCGCCATTCCAGCGTGGTACGGCGGCTTTCTTGCCGGTCGCGCGTTTGACGTAGGCGGTCATGTTTTCGACGCGAACCAGCTCCAGCAGGCGCCCGCCGAACAGAAAGCCGTCGCCGGGCTTGAGCCGGGCGATAAAGCCTTCTTCAACGCTGCCCAGCGAGCCGCCTCCGCCGCCTTTTTTCCAGTATTTCAGGTTGACGGTGGCCTCACTGACGATTGTGCCGACGCCCATCCGATGGCGACGTGCCAGGCGTGCATCCGGCACTCGCCAGACGCCGTGTTCGTCGGGCTCTGCGCGGCGGTAGTCGGGATAAGCGGTCAGCGAGTGGCCACCGTTGCGTACAAACGCCAGCGCCCATTGCCATTGTTCGTCGCTGAGGTCCCGGTAGGCCCAGGCGGTGCGCACTTCGGTCAGCAGTTCGTCAGGCAGAAAACCGCCGCCCAGTGCCATGCTGACCAGGTGCTGGACCAGCACGTCCAGCGGCTGGTACGGCGATTCGCGTGGTTCGATCATGCGGGCGGCCACGGCGTCGTGCGCAGCGGCGGCTTCCACCAGCTCAAGGCTATGGGTCGGCACCAGCGTCACGCGAGAAGGGCGGCCCGGCGCATGCCCCGAACGTCCGGCGCGCTGCATGAGGCGGGCGACGCCTTTGGGCGAGCCAATTTGCAGCACGCGCTCGACCGGCAGAAAATCAACGCCCAGGTCGAGGCTGGAGGTACACACCACGGCTTTGAGCGAACCCTCTTTCAGGGCACGCTCAACCCAGTCGCGTACCTCGCGGGCCAGCGACCCGTGGTGCAGCGCAATCAGACCAGCCCAGTCCGGGCGAGCTTCGAGCAGCGCCTGATACCAGATTTCCGATTGTGCCCGGGTGTTGGTGAACACCAGGCAACTAGCGCTGCTTTCTACCTCTGCCACCACCTGCGGCAACATGCGCAGGCCCATATGCCCGGCCCACGGGAAGCGCTCGATGGACGGCGGCAGGAGCGTATCGACCTGCAAATCCTTGACGATCTTGCCCTGCACGGTCACGCCGCCATCGCCAATCAGCACCTGTTGGGCGTGCTGCTGATTGCCGAGTGTTGCAGAAATGCCCCACACAATCAGTTGCGGATTCCACTGGCGCAGACGGGCCAGCGCCAGTTGCAACTGCACACCGCGTTTGTTGCCGATCAGCTCGTGCCACTCGTCTACGACGACCATCTTCAGCGTCGACAAGGCGACCTGCGCATCGGCGCGGGTCAGCAGCAGGGTCAGACTCTCGGGTGTGGTGATCAGCGCAGACGGCAGACGACGACCCTGACGTGCACGCTCGCTGCTGCTGGTATCGCCGGTGCGCAACCCCACCGACCACGCAATACCCAGCTCGCCTAGCGGTGCTTCAAGCGCGCGGGCGGTATCGGCGGCCAGGGCGCGCATGGGTGTGATCCATACGACACTCAACGGCGCGGCGGGTGGTTTGCGTTTGCGGGGTTTGTCGTCGGCGGTCAGCGTATTGGCTTTGGCGAATCGATTGAGGGCGGCGAACCACACGGCGTAGGTCTTGCCCGAGCCGGTACTGGCATGCAGCAGCCCGGACTCACCCTTTTTCACCGCTGCCCAGACTTCCTTCTGAAACGCGAATGGCTTCCAGCCCTTGGCAAGAAACCATTGCTGAGCGAAATCGGTGGGTCTGCTCATCCGTTTGAGTATGCTCTGAGGGGTGTTAAGTCAGAGACAGCGGAGAAAGGGTAATAGTTTTAAATGGTTATGGGGTTGATCGCTCGTAGATTCCGGGGAAACGAGATTCGACTCTTGGGCCGATGCGCAGCGCTCATCGTAAGACATAAATCTGACGGACTATCGTGCCGATGCTCCGCGTCGGCATGCAGTTCTGGACGCTCTGCGTCCTGGTTGTGACGCAGAGCGTCACGAAGTGCATTCCCACGCTGGAGCGTGGGGACGATAGTCGTGGATATTTCAGTCCCGGTTTCCAGGCATTTCCGGCCTTGGCACAAAAAAACGTGCTACTTCAGATTGCCACTCAAAAACTGCTGCAAACGCTCGCTCTTCGGGTTATTGAGTACGTCGTCCGGGTGGCCGGATTCTTCGATCTGCCCTTGGTGCAAAAACACCACCTGGCTGGCAACCTTGCGGGCGAAGCCCATTTCGTGAGTGACCAGAATCATGGTCCGGCCTTCTTCTGCCAGGCCCTGAATGACTTTCAGTACCTCACCCACCAGCTCCGGGTCGAGCGCCGAGGTCGGTTCGTCGAACAGCATGATTTCCGGTTCCATCGCCAGCGCCCGGGCGATTGCCACGCGCTGCTGCTGGCCGCCAGACAGGAACGCCGGGTACTGACCGGCTACTCGCTCCGGCAGGCCGACTTTTTCCAGGTATTTGCGCGCGCGGGCCTCGGCTTCAGCCTTGGGCACGCCCAGCACGCGGCGAGGCGCCATGCTGATGTTTTCCAGTACGGTCATGTGCGCCCACAGGTTGAAATGCTGAAACACCATCGCCAGGCGGGTGCGGATGCGTTGCAGCTCGTCCGGGTCGGCCACGCGCATGCCGTCCTTGTCGCTGACCATGCGCACTTGCTTGCCGTCCAGGCTCATTGCCCCGTCGTTGGGCTGTTCGAGAAAGTTGATGCAGCGCAGGAACGTGCTCTTGCCCGAGCCGCTGGCGCCGATCAGGCAGATCACATCACCGCTGCTGGCCTTGAGCGATACGCCTTTGAGCACTTCGTTGTCGCCGTAGCGCTTGTGCAGGCCATCGATGGTCAGTTTGTACATGACAGGTCCTCAAGGAGAAAGTAGATAGCCGCTGCGATAAGCCTGAGTGCCCGCGATATGAGCGATGACCATGCCCGCCGTCGCCATGCGGCGCAGCGAGCGTGCGTACAGCAGGCCGCCATTAACGGCATGGATACAGGTCACGCTGTCGCTGATCGGGTCGATGACCTCGGCAATCAGTTGGCCAGCCTCGACGTATTCGCCGGGCATCGCGCAAAACACCAGCAGGCCGCCGACCGGCGTCGCGACCGGTTCGACCGCTGCCAGCGGCGTAGCGGGGTAGAGCAATTCAGGAGGCGGCGACAGCTCGCCCTCTATCAGGCCGGCGTCGATCAGGTAGTGAATGATCGCCTGGCAGTCGCGGCTGGCGAGGGCATGATTGACATCGCCCTGGCCACGCAGCTCCAGGGTTACCGAAAAGCTGCCCATCGGCATCGGGAAGCGCTCGCCGAAGCGTTGCTGCAATTGCCACCAGACCAGCGTGAAGCATTCATCGAATGATTGACCGCCCGAGTCGGTGGCCAGCAGGCTCGCCTGCGCGCCCAGATAACGCGACAGCGTCTCGACTTTTGGCCAGGCTTCCGGCGTGGTGTACAGGTGTTCGACCGACTCGAAATCACAGTGCAGGTCCAGCACCATGTCGGCGTCGCAAGCCAGGCGTTGCAGCGTCAGGCGTAGCGACTCCAGCTGAGTGGTTGCCGTCTGAGCATTCAGTGCCGCCCGCAGGCTTTCACGCACCAGCGTGCGGTTTTGCTCGGCGTCGGCGGTCAGTCGTGCTTCGATCGCATCGCCGACCTGCGCGCCGAGGTCGCTGAACCGGCGATTGAAGTTCTGCCCGCTTTCCAGTTCGTAGCGCCCCAGCGGCGTGTCCATCAGCACCTGTTCCAGGCCAATCGGGTTGGCGACCGGCACCACCACGATTTCGCCCAGCAGCCGGCCGGCACTTTCCAGTTCGGCCAAGCGCTGCTTCAAGTACCAGGCGACCAGCATCCCCGGCAGCTCGTCAGCGTGCAGGGACGCCTGAATGTAGACTTTGCCCGCGCCGTCCTGCGGCCCGTAATGAAAGCTGTGAAGGTGCCGGGCAGTGCCCGGCACGGGAGACAGCAAGTCGTGGGTGTGATGGCGCATGATCAGCGGGCCGGGCCGAGAAAGGCCAGCCAGCGCCGTTCTGCCAGACGAAACAGTCCGACCAGGATAAAGGTGACGGTCAAGTACATGACGGCAGCGATGCCGAACGACTGGAAGGTCATGAAGGTCGCGGAGTTGGCGTCCCGTGCCACTTTGAGAATGTCCGGCACTGTTGCGGTGAACGCGACGGTGGTCGAATGCAGCATCAGGATCACTTCGTTGCTGTAATACGGCAGCGAGCGACGCAGCGCCGACGGCATGATCACGTAGGCGTAAAGCTTCCAGCCGGTCAGGCCGTAAGCCTTGGCGGCTTCGACTTCACCATGGGCCATGCTGCGAATCGCACCGGCGAAGATTTCCGTGGTGTACGCGCAGGTGTTCAGGGCGAAGGCCAGGATCGTGCAGTTCATCGCATCACGAAAGAACGCATCCAGTACCGGCTGCTCGCGCACCGCAGCGAGGCTGTAAATACCGGTGTAGCAAATCAGCAACTGTATATAGAGCGGCGTGCCGCGAAACAGGTAGGTGTAGAACTGTACCGGCCAGCGCACCCAGCGGTTGTTCGACACGCGGGCGATGGACAGCGGAATGGACACGCAGAAACCGATGGCAATCGAGGCGCTGAGCAGCCACAGGGTCATGGCCAGACCGGTGATATTCACGCCGTCTGTATAAAGGAAGGGTTTCCAGTATTCCTGTAACAACTCGATCATCGCTGGGCCTCCCGACTGCCTGCGGCGTAATGCCGTTCAGCCCAACGCAGGGCGAAGTTCGAGGCGCTGGTGATCAGCAGGTAGATCAGCGCCGCCAGCACCAGAAAGTAAAACAGCTGGTAAGTACTTTTACCGGCGTCCTGCGAGGCCTTGACCAGATCGGCCAGGCCGATGATCGACACCAGCGCAGTGGCCTTGAGCAGGACTTGCCAGTTGTTGCCGATGCCCGGCAGGGCGTAACGCATCATTTGCGGGAACACCACATAACGAAAACGCTGGCCGCGTTTCAGGCCGTAGGCAGTGGCTGCTTCGACCTGACCGCGAGGCACGGACAGAATCGCGCCACGGAACGTCTCGGTGAAATAGGCCCCATAAATGAAGCCCAGGGTGATGACGCCTGCGCCGAACGGATTGATTTCGATGTATTCCCATTCCATGGCGTCGGTGAGCATGGTCAGCCAGGTTTGCAGGCTGTAGAAAATCAGCAGCATCAACACCAGATCCGGTATGCCGCGGATCAGTGTTGTATAAATTTGGGCCGGTACGCGCAGCAGCGCTGAACTCGACAGTTTGGCAGTGGCCCCGATCAGCCCGAGCAGAATGCTCAGCGCGAGCGACAGTACAGCCAGTTTGACGGTCATCCAGGTGCCTTCCAGCAACAGCGGGCCAAAGCCCTTCAGGCTGAACGCCGAGAGTCCCAGGTTTTGCAGGAGTGCATCGAACATGGATAGGCCTTGCGTCTACAAACAGAAACGCCCATCAACCGGGCGGCGAATCATCGCCGAAATCGATGGGCGTCGGGGTGTTATTTGCCGCTGTACAGGTTCAGGTCACCGAAGTGCTTTTTCTGGATTGCGGCGTAGGTGCCGTCATCGTGCATCGCCTTGATGCCTTTATCCAGCAGCGCTTTCAGCTCTTTGTTGCCCTTGGCGATACCGATGGCTGTCTTGGCAGGCAGCAACTCGCTGTCGATCGGCTTGCTGACTTCATAATCAGCACCGGCTGGCGACTTCAGAAAGCCCAGTTCGGCTTGCAGCATGTCCTGGATCGAGGCGTCCAGACGGCCGGAAGTCAGGTCGGCGTATACCTGATCCTGGTTGGCGTAGGCCTTGGTGGTCACGCCTGCCTTGTCCAGCACGGCTTTGGCGTAGGCTTCCTGAATGGTGCCCTGCTCATAGCCCACGGTCTTGCCCTTCAGGCTGGCCGGGTCGGCAGTGAAGGCGGCACCTTTCTTGAACACCAGCGAGGTCGGGCCGGAGAACAGTTCGCTGGAGAAATCGATGACTTTCTCGCGGGCCGGGGTCACGGTCATCGAGGAGATCACGCCGTCGAATTTACGCGCCTTGAGGCCGGGAATCATGCCGTCGAAGTCGCTTTCGACCCATTTGCAGGTGACTTTCAGCTCTTTGCAGATCGCATTGCCCAGATCGATATCGAAGCCGACCAGGCTGCCATCAGCGGCTTTGGATTCGAACGGCGCATAGGATGGATCGACGCCAAAGCGCAGTTCTTTGTATTCCTTGGCCATGGTGTTACCGGCGGCGATGCACAGAGCCAGTGCAGAAAGAGTCAGCCATGCTTTTTTCATTGTTCAGTCCTTAAAACCTTAAATGGGGCGTTGGGAACACGCGAGGCTTGCTACCGGCGAGTGCCAGACTGGCTAAGGTTAGCAATTTCCGAACCATACAGATGAACGTGCGTTTGAAATGTAAGGGGTTGTCGCTATTTCGTATAAACCGCTGGCAATCTGCCTGCCCTGCGCGTTTAACGGGCCGGTGTTGATTGCCTGGCCTTAAAGCAGACGCCCGCTCTGGTGAGGCCGAACGGCAGAATAGTAACGAACGTGTGAAGTTTCCTACGAGCAGGCAGGTCGATTCATCTCACAGTGTTTTAAAAAGGTGCGCAGGATTTGGTGTGCGCTTTTTTGGTGCTTCAGTTGAGCAGGTCTTGTAGCGTTACCAGACTGTCTGCTTCCGCAACCGGCTTGTCCTGACGCCAGCGCAGCATGCGCGGGAAGCGCACGGCAATACCGCTTTTGTGGCGTTTGGACAGCGCGATGCCTTCAAAGCCCAGTTCAAACACCAGGGTCGGCGTCACACTGCTCACCGGTCCGAATTTTTCGACGGTGGTCTTGCGAACGATAGCGTCGACTTTGCGCATCTCTTCGTCGGTCAGCCCCGAGTAGGCCTTGGCGAATGGCACCAGTGTGCGCTCGCTTGCTTCCGGCGGGCCGTCCCATACGGCAAACGTGTAATCACTATAAAGGCTGGCACGTCGCCCATGGCCGCGCTGCGCGTAGATCAGCACGGCATCGACACTGAACGGGTCGATCTTCCATTTCCACCACACGCCCATGTCCTTGGTGCGCCCGACGCCATATAAAGAGTCGCGGGCCTTGAGCATCATGCCCTCGACGCCCAGGCTGCGGGAGGCTTCGCGCTGGGTGGCCAGGTCCAGCCAGTCCTTGCCATCGAGCACCGGGGAGGGCATCAGCACCTCGCTCTGGCAGCTTTCGATCAGGCTTTCCAGTTGGGTGCGACGCTCGTGTTGCGGTCGGCTGCGCCAGTCATCGCCCTGCCATTCCAGCAGGTCATACGCCAGCACCACCACGGGTACGTCAGTCAGGATTTTCTTGCCCAGTGTTTTGCGGCCGATGCGTTGTTGCAGCAAGGCAAAGGGTTGCACCGACGGCGCAGCTTGTGGCACATCGCTGTTCAATGCGAATTCTGCGCTGCTTTCAGGGTTTGCTTCGGGCGCTTTCCAGACCACGATTTCGCCATCGATGACGGTGCCGTCCGGCAGGCATTGCACCAGGCTGTGCAGTTCCGGAAAGCGATCAGTCACCAGTTCCTCACCCCGCGACCAGATCCACAACCTGCCGTCACGTTTGACCAACTGCGCACGAATGCCATCCCACTTCCATTCCACCTGCCAGTTTTCGGCAGCGCCCAGCAGCGTTTCGAACTGGTCGACCGGCTGTTGCAAGGAATGCGCAAGAAAGAACGGGTAGGGCTGGCCGCCACGTTGCGCGTGTTCGTCTTCCGATTCAGGCGCGATCAGCTTCAGATAACGCTCGGCGCTGGGCCGATGCGACAGGTCGGTATAGCCGACCAGCCGCTGGGCGACACGCTTGCTGTCGATGTCGGCCAGCGCTGCCAGGGCACGGGTGACCAGCAGCTTTGACACGCCAACGCGGAAGCTGCCGGTGATCAACTTGATACAGACCATCAGACTGCTGCGGTCCAGTTGCGACCAGAACAGGGGCAGCCGCTCGGCCAGCTCTTCAGGTGGCAGGCCGCGCAACGGCAAAAGCTTGTCTTCCATCCAGGTCGCCAGACCTTCGTCGTTGCTGTGATCTGCCTGAGGCAGTAACAGCGAGAGCGTTTCCGCGAGGTCGCCGACCGCCTGATAGCTTTCTTCGAACAGCCACTCCGGCAGGCTGGCCAGGGTCATGGCCTGCTCGCGCAGGACGCGGGTGGGGACCAGTTGGCGCGGACGGCCACCCGACAGAAAGTACACTGCCCAGGCTGCATCTTCCGGCGCGGCCTTTTCGAAATAGTCGCGCATGGCGGCCAGTTTGGCGTTACTGGAGGTGGTGGCGTCCAGTTGCGCGTACAGCTCGGCGAAGGCTTTCATGGCTGCGCCTCGCCAGCACTCGCTGCTTCAGGTTCAGCGGTGGCCGGGTTGCTGTCTTCTTCATCGCCGTATTCGGTACTGAAGCCCTGCGCGTCCAGCCCCAGTTCGCGCAAATAGCGCACCAGTATGCCAACCGAGCCATGGGTGACCATGACGCGCTCGGCGCCAGTCTGCTCGATGGCCCACAACAGGCCTGGCCAGTCGGCGTGATCAGAGAGCACGAAACCGCGGTCCACGCCGCGCCGCCGCCGGGTGCCGCGCAACATCATCCAGCCGCTGGCAAACGCATCGCTGTATTCGCCAAAGCGCTTCATCCAGCTGCTGCCGCCGGCAGAGGGCGGGGCGAGGATCAGCGCCTGACGCAGGGCGGGGTCGGTCTTCTTGAAGTCGCCTGCGTATTGGGTTTCCGGGATGCGGATACCGCCTTCACGATAGACACGGTTCAAGGGCTCGACGGCGCCGTGGACCAGAATCGGGCCGATCTGCGCGTCGATCCCGTGCAGAATGCGTTGCGCCTTGCCGAAAGAATAAGCGAACAGCACGCTGGCCTTGCCCTGCGCAGCATTGCCGCGCCACCACTGGTTGATGCCTTCGAAAATCTGCGATTGCGGTGCCCAGCGATAGATCGGCAGGCCGAAGGTCGATTCGGTGATAAACGTGTGGCAGCGCACCGGTTCGAATGGCGCACAGGTGCCGTCCGGCTCGACTTTGTAATCACCGGAAGCCACCCAGACTTCGCCCTGGTATTCCAGCCGCACTTGCGCTGAGCCCAGCACATGCCCGGCCGGGTGCAGACTCAGCTTCACGCCGTGATGGGTGATGGTTTCGCCATATTCCAGGGTTTGCAGATTGATGTCCTGGCCCAGACGCGAGCGCAGAATCCCTTCGCCACTGGCGGCTGACAGGTAATGCTGATTGCCGGTGCGGGCGTGATCGCCATGCGCATGAGTGATGACCGCCCGCTCCACCGAGCGCCACGGATCAATATAAAAATCCCCGGGCGGGCAATACAAACCTTCAGGACGAGCAACGACAAGATCCATGGGGCAACCGTATGGATGGGCTTGTTAGCTATGAGCCGGGGCGGGGCGGGAAGTTCGGGGAGTTTGCGTGAGCGTTACTGAGGATGAGTCGCGATAAGTGTCTTGGAGAACGCGATCGTGCATAAAAGCGCTTTTTTATCGCGATGGCACTGACGACGCAGAGTGCGACGTAAGTGACGGCTGAGCCCTGGCGCTGATCCGGGGGTAGCCTGGCAGGACGCCAGGCTAGCCGCACCGGGCCATGGATGGCCCGTTGCGGCGACCCCCGGATCAGTGTCAGGGCGAAGGAACCCGACGAAGTCGGGCCGGAAACGGAGCCGGGACTTTGCCTACTTTGGTCCCTCAAAGTAGGGCGCCGTAAGGGCGCAAAGGTGACCTGAGCCTGAGGCAAACATCACTGACATCGCAGAACAGTTTTACTTGCCGGGCGTCAGCGTCAGCCGTTGTTTGCCGTAGCCTTTTTCGTAGTTCTGCTGTTGCACCGGGATCGACATGTATTGCGCTTTCTGCCATGCCTCGATGCTGTTGGCGTAATACGGGCTGGCCGGGTTGCCGGACTGGCCGGTGCTGATCATGCCGGTCATGGGTTCAACCAGGCTGAAGTCGACGATCATGCGCAGGCCGGGCGCCATGCGTGCGTCGAAGCCTTTGCCCCACTCGAAGCCCGATACGTTCAGCGTGGTGTGATCGCCACCGGCGGGTGTAGCGCTGCGGTTGAAGTCGCCGCCACCCAGTTGCCTGGCCAACGGGTTGGTCGAAGCCCAGTTGTCGCGATGCAGTTTGCCCCACTGCCAGGCCTTGTGATCGCTGCCCAGCAGGCTGTCGCCGCGGGTGATCGCGGCCGCCAGGCTGCGCGCCAGAATGGCCGGTTTGTCTTCCTTCTGCGGCGTTTTGATGTCATCCCAGTAAGGGCTGTCATCACGGCCCAACAAGTGGTCGGCCTGCGGCGAATACGACGAGCTGGCGTTGGCCACCAGTGCCTGCCAGGCAAGGCTGGTTTCCGGGCCCAGCTCATCAAGGAAAATCTGTTTGGCGCTTTCCTGCAAGAACAGCTCATAGACCGCTGCGTCAGCCGAACCGGCACTGAGCTTGCCATCAAAAGCCATCAGACGCGTGAATGCCTCGCGGGCCTTGTTGCGATCGGCTTCCGGCAGTGCATCGATGGCCTGCTTGAGCGGCTTGCTCATGCCCGGCGCCTGGAACATGGTCTTGAGTTTGGCCGCAAACGTCGTGGTCTGGTCGTACTGCATGGCGATGGTGCTGCGCAGGTCCTGCTTGCCGCCGTTGGCCAGCTCGGCAATTCGCTCGGCGCGCTCCGGGTAGCCCCATGAGTTGGAAAGCTGCATGCCGTAGCCTTTCGGAATGGTGCGCTGGTTAGCCGCTGCGAGCCAGCCCTGACGCGGGTCCTGATCGTAGGGATGGAGCATCGAGTCGGCAAAACCGTCCCAGTCATATTTGCCTTCCCAGCCCGGCGAAGGCAGCAGGCCTTGGCCTTCACGGCGGTTGGGGAAGCGCCCCGTCACCTGCCAGCCAATGTTCGACGCATCGGCGAACACCATGTTCAGGGTGATCGCACGAATCTCGCGGCTGGTATCGAACGCCTTTTCGACGTTGGGCGCGCGCGACAGGTCGAAAAACGCATCCAGGCTCTTGTCCTCTTTGAAACTCGGCACTTGCAGCGCCAGGCTCAACCCGTTGCCGGGCGGCGTTGCGCTGGCATTGAGCAGCGCCCCATGACGCGTTTCGTACACGGTTTCGCGAAGCGGACTGCCGCCTTTGACCAGAAAGGTTTCCTGATGCGCGGTCGCAGGCAGCCATTTGCCATCGGCCATATAAGACACACGGTTGCCTTCGCGCTTGATCTTCTCCAGAAACAGGTCCTGGTTGTCGCCTTTGACGTTGCTCATGCTCCACGCCAGCTTGCCGTTGAAACCACTCAGGACCATCGGCAGACCGGCGATGGATACACCCGACACCTGATATTTCGGTGCGCGGATCTGCACAAAGCTCCAGGCCGAATTGAGACCGGCCGGCAACTGCATGTCGCTGGCCAACAGGCTCTTGCCGTTGCGGCTGCGTTGCGGTGCGATGGCCCAGTTGCTGGAGGCGGCAACACCGAGCATGTTCAGGTCCGAGAGCTGCAAGGCGACCCTGTTCAGGTCGTTCAGGCCGGTCACCTGATTGTTCAGGTTCAGGCCTTTGAGCTTGTCGGCTTCGGCGAACGGCAGCTCTTCGTCAGGGTAGGTCGGCAGCAGCCAGGCGAGCTTGTCAGCACCGACTTTCTGCGCCAGCACCAGCGATGACAGTTCTTCTTGCAGATTCACTGACAGGCTGAAGTTGAGCAGGCTGAAAACCAGCGCCGAGTCCTCCGGCTTCCAGTATTCAGGCTTGTAGCCGGAGTTGGCGATGTCGGCCGGTAGCTTGTCGCGGTAGCGAAACAGGTAGGCATTGACGCCACGTGCGTAGACATCGAAGAAGCGTTTGAGGCGAGGCGAAGCGGCGTTGTACAGATCGCTGGCGTTCTGCTTGAGGTTGACCGAGCGCATCAGGCGGTCGACTTCCAGCGCGTCCGTTCCGGCCATTTCCGACAAGCGGCCCTGCGCCAGCAGGCGCATGCCGAGCATCTGGCTGAGGCGATCACCTGCGTGCACATAACCCAGGGTAAACAGCGCGTCATGGTAGCTGCTGCTTTCAATCAGCGGCATGCCCATGGTGTTGCGCCGTACCGAGACATTCTGTGCCAGCCCTTTGACCGGAAAAGTCCCGGAAACAGGCAGCACGGTATCGGGATCGCTGCTGCCCAACTGGCAGCCGGCAAGGCTCAGGAAACTCGCCGCAGCGGCGGCAGCGCCGAATCGGGGTAGAAAATGAAGAAGGGCTGGCGAGGCCATGGGCAAGCTCCTGAAGGGGTAACGTACAAAAGCCGCTACGTTAGAGAGCCGTCAGGCAGCACGCAAGCGGCAAGGAGCAGTTTATTTCAGGATTTTGCACAAGTAGGCCAGGCCCCTCTGCATGCCAACGCGGAACATTGGCAAGAGAGGCGGCATTACCGCGCAGCGGCTCAAGCCTTCGGCGGATTGATCTTGTCAGCCAGCGCATACGCACGCTTCGTCGCGTCGCGGCTGGCGATGCTGTCGAACCAACGCTTGAGGTGGGGGAAGTCGTTCAGGTCCTGCTGCTGATAGGTGTGTGGCACGATCCACGGGTAGATCGCCATGTCGGCGATGCTGTATTCATTGCCCGCCACGAATTCACGATCCGCCAGGCGCTTGTTCAGTACGCCATATAAACGCGCGGTTTCGTTGACGTAGCGCTCGATTGCGTAAGGAATCTTTTCTTTGGCGAACCGGTTGAAGTGATGGTTCTGACCCGCCATCGGCCCCAGACCGCCCATCTGCCAGAACAGCCATTGCGACACTTCCTGACGCCCGCGCAGATCCTGCGGGATGAACTGGCCGGTCTTTTCTGCCAGATACAGCAGGATAGCGCCTGACTCGAACAGGCTCAGCGGCGCGCCGCCATCGGCCGGCTGGTGATCGACAATGGCCGGGATGCGGTTGTTGGGGGATATCTTCAGGAATTCGGGTTTGAACTGATCATTGTTGCCAATGTTGACCGGAAAGATCGTGTACGGCAGGCCGCTTTCTTCCAGAAACAGAGTGATTTTGTGGCCGTTGGGCGTGGTCCAGTAGTGAAGGTCGATCATTGAGCGCTCCATGTGGGTGATCGCAAGCCACTGTTTTACGCTTCCTTGAGCAGCCCGTACAAATGAAAACGGCCTGCAAGGCAGGCCGTTGGCAGAACGCTCAGCGCATCACGCGCCGTGGCATTTCTTGAATTTCTTGTCGCTGCCGCATGGGCAAGGATCGTTGCGACCCACGTCCTTCAGGGTATTGCGCACCGGTTCCTGGTGAGCGTGACCGCAGTTAGGACCGTGGACATGGCCGTGCTGGTGGTCATGATGATCATGGTCGTGATCGTGGTTGCAATCTGGGCCATGAACATGGGCTTGCTGGTTCATCGGGTGTACTCCACAGTGAAATCTGTAATCGATCTGGCGCGCATTATCCCGCAAATCACCATTAAGCAGTAACAGTGAGTTATTTTTCGCGCTCAGCGGTTTTTTTAAGTATGCTTAGTTTTTGTCGGGCGTTTTCAGCGTCCCTGTATTTCCTGCAACGCTGAGCCAGCCCTATGACCAGACACGAACGCATTGCCAAAGCCATCGCCGCCAGCGGCATGAAGAAGGGCGAAATCGCCGCCCGGTGCGGTGTCGCCAACTCGGCGGTGACCCAGTGGATAAGCGGCGAAAGCAAGAGCCTGCGGCCTGAGAATCTCTACGCGCTGGCCAGAGCCACCGGCTTTCGCGCCGAGTGGCTGGCCATCGGTGACGGCCCCGAGAAGGCGCCGGAGTTCGACGCCAACGTTGCCTTGATCGATCAGCCAGAAATGTCCTTTCGCTATCCGGTAATCAGTTGGGTATCCGCCGGGTCCTGGGAGGAGGCTGTGCAGCCTTATCCCGACGGGTTCTCGGACCGCTATGAAATCTCCGACTACGACTCCAAAGGTCCGGCGTTCTGGCTTGAGGTCAAGGGCGACTCGATGACCGCGCCCACCGGCGTCAGCGTGCCTGAGGGGATGTTGATTCTGGTGGACACCGAAGCGGATGTTCAGCCTGGCAAACTGGTCATTGCCAAGCTGCCCGCCAGCAACGAGGCGACGTTCAAGAAGCTGGTGGAGGATGGCGGCACTCGTTATCTGAAGCCGCTCAACCCGGCGTACAAAATGATCGAATGCGGTGCCGACTGTCGCATTATCGGTGTCGCGGTAAGGATGACGGGCAAGCTGTAAGCCTTGATCTACAAGCGTTGGTAGAGCTTCTGTCAATTGTCGGCAAGGCGAAACGTCCTACGAGCTGCTTGCCGAAATCCTGTGGCTGGAATACTGTATTTATATACAGTAAAGCATGGGAGATCATCATGGCTAACCACTTTAATTCTGCGTCGGTTACGACCTCTTCCTACGAGTTGATCGGCAGACGGATTCAACGGCTGGTCTCGGCCCCGGACGTGCAGAAGATTCAGTGGGTGATCGTCACGCGCAAGGATGACGAACCGCTGGACAGCTGGGACAGGGTGCTCCGGGACATCGGAGAAACCGAAGGGATTCAGGTCGACCGCCAGCATGACGGGGCCGTCCGGATCGGCTGGCAACGCTACATCGACAACTGACCATTGCACCTTTGCGGATGACCGACGACCGGACAATACAGTCACTTGATTATATTTTTAAGCATGCTTAAGTAAGGCTTTCCCTGTTTAATATTTCACCCGTCATTTAATGGCGTCAGCGCAAGGATGCGACAAGGGCAGGGCGGCCCATGTGTCAGACCGGATGACTTCCACGCCTCTCTCCCTGACGAGTTTCCGGCAGACGCTAAGTACCTGAGTTTTTCTGTGTTCGAACGGCTGTTATCTCTTGAGCGGAGTCAGGCTGATGGATCTCTTGAACGGTTTGGCAGACAGAGGCGAATGGTTGGTGGCCGGCCTGGTTGGCGCGATCATCTCTGGCTGGTGGCACAAGGCGGCGTTGCCCGACTGGCGCGCCTGGATGGTTTTTCTCGTCACAGGCGTGGCCTGCGCAGTGTTCCTCACCGGCATTGCCAGCAATTACCTGGGCGTTGCCGAGCCTCGCAACATCACGGGCGTCGGCTTTTTGTTAGGCTCGTTTGGTGGCGCGCTGATCAGTGCCGTCAATCGGGCGTTGTGGGCGGCAGACGTCTGGAAGTTTCTGATGGAGCTGATCAAAGGCAGGCTGGGCTGAGCGTGATCCGCTTATCGGCGATCTTTGATCAGGTCGCCTGGAATCACGTCGCCTGAGCGCAGGATGCGCACATTATGGTGAAACAGAATGCCGGTCTTGAGTTTGCCTTCAAGCTGGTAATGGATGGTCTGGTCAGGCTTCTTCAGCAGTCTGGCAATGTATCTGGCGTGCTGCCACAGGTTGGTCCGGACGGATATCAGCAGGGTTTTCCGGCTGTCGCCGTCGACAAAAAACCAGTCGCTGGACTTGCCCTCGGCCAGCATTTCCTCATTCAGCATGATTTTGTAATTCAGGCCGCGCACCAGCAGTCGTGAGTCGTTGGGATTATCGACTTCGAAATACAGTTTGAAATCCTGATGCGTCAGCCGGGCCTTGATCACCTCGACTTTCAGCAGATGCACTTCCGGGTCCTGAACGCTGTCAAAGTTCAGTAACGAGCATCCGCTCAGCCCCAACATGACCAACGCAAGGCTTATGAATCTTGTAATGTGCGCCTGAAAAGACATGGATGTGCTCCGTTTGAAGTCCGAGTCTAACAACTCGACGGCCACGGGTAACGCGCTTGTTGCGCGGTCTGACGCTACGCCATACTTTTATTGACGTACCAACGGTGTCTCCATGAATCTTTACGAAATCGTCTTCAGCGCCGAACTGGTCGCTGGAGCCCAGCCCGAGAAGGTCAGGGCCAACCTCGGCAAGCTGTTCCAGGCGGATGCCGAGCGCCTTGAATTGTTGTTCTCCGGACGTCGGCTGGTCCTCAAAAACAATCTCGACGCGGCGACTGCCGAGAAGTACCGCGCCACGCTGGAACGGGCAGGTGCGCGTGTTCAGGTTGTGGCAATGCTCACCGAACCGGACGTGTCGCCCCACATGGAAGAGGTCGAGCTGGCGCCGCCGCCTGACGCACCGACCTGGGTGCGCAAGTCCCCGCAGAGCAAGGCCCGTCTGCAAATCAAACCACGCGACGTCTACATGGCGGCCTTCGTGGACGTCGATGCGCCGGATTATTCGGTCGCCGAGGCGGGTGCTGACCTGTTGCCGGCAAAGCCACAGCCGGTTGCGCCAGCACTGGACCTCTCCCGACTAAGCCTGGCACCGGTGGGCAGCGATATGGGCCAGGCCGAAAAGCCTGCGGCGCAGGCAACGCCTGATACCTCCCGTTTGCGCGTTATCCCCGAATAAACGCCCGCGACCTCCAAAACCTGAAACGGAATTATTTTCAATCAGCCCTGTTACTTTTGACGGTTCACTCGGCTAACAGGCATTGAGAAATATTCCATCAGGAGTTGCCCGATGTCCCGCTCGTTAGACACCTTGCTGCGCCCCAGTCTGTTGGCCATGACCATTGCCTTTTGTTCGCCTCTGGTCAGCCCGTTGCTGATGGCTGCGCAACAGGCTGGCGTTGCTGCCTATGATCTGCCTGCCGCACCGCTGGCAACCACTCTGAATCAGATCGCCAGCCAGGGTGGCCTTGCGCTGAGCCTCGATCCTGCGCTGGCCGCAGGCAAGACAAGCGCGCCAGTGAAAGGGAATTTCGACGCAGCGACTGCATTGCGCGAGGCGCTGCGTGGCAGTGGGTTGCAACTGACGCAAAGCAGCGCCGGGACCTACACCCTGATGGTCATGGAACAGGGCGCCTTGAACTTGTCCGACGTCAACATCAACGCCAGCAGCGCCCCCGCCGAAGGTTCTGAAGCGGCAGGTTATCGCAGCGAGAACATCAGCAGCGTCGGTGCGCTGGGTGGCATGAAGCTGCAGGACGCGCCGTATTCCATCAGCGTGACGCCTCAGGCCTTACTGAAAAACATTCAGGCCACCTCGCTGGACGACGTGATCAAGCACAATCCGTTTACCCAGATGTATTCGCCGACCAGTGCCGGTTATGCGAGTGCCGTCAATATCCGCGGGTTCAGCAGCGCGGGCAGCCTGAACATTGCCAACGATGGCCTGCGTTTCACCAACGGCGCTGACGGCAGCAATTACCTGGAAGAAATGGAACAGCTGGAAATCATTACCGGCCTGACCGGCTTTCTGTACGGCCCGGCGTCGCCGGGCGGGCTGGTCAACTATGTGATCAAGCGACCTACCTACGAGCGTTACAACAGCGTGACCCTGGGCAATGCCGGTGGCGAGAATTACTACCTGCATGGCGACTTCGGCGGGCCGATAGACAGTGAAGGCACATTCGCCTATCGCCTCAATGTGCTGACTCAGGATGGCGAAACCGCTGTCGATCTGAACAAGCGTCGTCGCGAGATGATTTCCCTCGCACTGGACTGGAACGTGTCCGATGACCTGCTGGTGCAGTTCGATGCGTCGCACAAGAAGACCGAAATACGCGGCCTGACCAGCTACTGGTATTTCAATGACCAGTCGTTGCGCCCCAGTGCCGCATCGCTGGACAACGACAAACTCTACAGCCAGAAATGGTCATTCTCCGATTACGAGTCTGACAAGGCGGGCGTACGTGCCAAGTGGCGCTTGAACGACACCTTCACCTTGCGCGCGGCCTTTGCCGCCCAGCAGTACACCTCGGAAAACACCTACACCGGCCC
This sequence comes from Pseudomonas syringae, assembly GCF_023278085.1. Taxonomy (NCBI): domain Bacteria; kingdom Pseudomonadati; phylum Pseudomonadota; class Gammaproteobacteria; order Pseudomonadales; family Pseudomonadaceae; genus Pseudomonas; species Pseudomonas syringae. The sequence goes on from NZ_CP066265.1 coordinate 1,201,790, forward strand.
CACGGTTTCCAGTGCAGGTCTCTACTCGCAGCCGCTGTACGCGTTCGCCCCGATCGAAACCGAGGAAAAGACCGGCTCGCTGTTTCTGGACGCCGCGTTCGATACCGGCTTCCTCGGCCATAAAGTCACGATGGGCTATCAGGGCAACACCTCGCGCCAGAAGCAGTACGAGGACCACATCCCTTACACGCCCGAACAGCGAGGCCCGCAATACACCTCGCCCGTGGGCACGATCCCGCTGGATCAGACGCCTCAGGTCGGCAAACCGTCGTACTCGATTGGCCACGGCGACCAGCGTCTGGCCAACAGCACCGAGAGCAACAACTTCCTGATCGGCGACGTGATTACCTTCAATGAGCAGTGGTCGACGATCCTTGGGGTCACCCATACGCAGATCAAGACCTACGCCAACGAGTTCGTCTACGCCAGAGCGTTCGGCTCGGCGGAAACCGAGACCACGTACAACGAGAGCAAAACCTCGCCGAACATCTCGCTGGTCTACAAGCCGCTGCCGTGGCTGACCACTTATGCGACCTATATAGAAGGACTGCAATCGGGAGGCATCGCGCCAAGCGGTACGGCCAATGCCGGTCAGGCCTTCGCGCCTGAAGTCAGCGAGCAATACGAAATCGGTGCCAAGGCGACCGTGGGCGAAACGCTGTTTACCCTCGCGCTGTTCAACATCGAGAAGCCGAACGGCTACACCACGGGCGGCAACGTCTACGTGGTTGACGGGCGTCAGGAAAACAACGGGCTGGAGTTCAGCGTGACCGGCAAGGTCATCCCGGAACTGACTCTGGTCGGCGGCTTCACCTTGCTGGACCCGAAAATCAAGAAAACCGGCGTGGCGGCAGATGAAGGCAATGTGCCGACCAACGTCGCCAAACAACTGGCCAAGGTCTATGCCGAATACGACATCAACCAGGTGCCAGGCCTGGCCATGACCGGCGGCGCGTTCTACACCGGCAAGCAATACACCGACCAAAGCAACGAAAACGACCTGCCGTCGTTCACCACTTTCGACGCCGGTGCCCGCTACCGCATGCGCGTTTCAGAAAACGATCTGACCTTGCGAGTCAATGTCAGCAACCTGGGCAACAAGGAATACTGGCTCAACAGCAGCTACCTCGGCGACCCGCGTACCGTCGCCTTCTCGGCACAGCTGGAGTTCTGATCGCGGCATCACGCCGACCTGACCGCTGGCGCGCGAGGAACGATAACTATCGTACGACGCTCCGCGTCGTATGCAGTTCTGGACGTTCTGCGTCCGATCTTGAGTGTGTGGTGCGGCGCAGATTTGTGACGCGGAGCGTCACGCAATGCTTTCCCACGCTGGAGCGTGAGGAACGAGAGTCTCGACTATCGTACGTCGCTCCGCGTCGTATGCAGTTCTGGACGCTCTGCGTCCGATCTTGAGTGTGTGGTGCGGCGCAGATTTGTGACGCGGAGCGTCACGCAATGCATTCCCACGCTGGAGCGTGAGGAACGAGAGTCCCGACTATCGTACGTCGCTCCGCGTCGTATGCAGTTCTGGACGCTCTGCGTCCGATCTTGAGTGTGTGGTGCGGCGCAGATTTGTGACGCGGAGCGTCACGCAATGCATTCCCACGCTGGAGCGTGAGGAACGAGAGTCCCGACTATCGTACGTCGCTCCGCGTCGTATGCAGTTCTGGACGCTCTGCGTCCGATCTTGAGTGTGTTCAAACCACATACCCGGAGCAGCATTTCTTGAATTTCTGCTCACTGCCACACGGGCACGCGTCGTTGCGGCTGGCTTTAAGGGGGACGGTGGAGTCGATGAAATACCAGCGGCCCTGATTCTGCACGAACGACGAGCGCTCCTTGTGGCTGTGTTCGCCATTGCCATCGTGCCAGCGAGCAGTGAAGGTCACAAACGCATGCTCAGGCTTGCCGCCGAACACCTCCGCGCTTTCCACCTCCAGCCCCAGCCAGGTGCTTTGCGCGCTCCACTGAGCGATGGCTTCACGGTCCAGTGCGCTTTGCTGCACCGGCAGCGTGGTTTCCACCAGGTAATCGGTCAGCCCCAGCACATAAGCGCTGTAACGCGAGCGCATCAGCTTTTCCGCGCACGGCGCAGGCAGGCCAGCGTGATAGTGGCCGCAGCAGGCCAGCAACAGATCGCCGCTGCCGCACGGGCAAATAGCACTACTCATGATTCACCACCAGTATCTTCCAAAATTCTCCGGGTTGGCCCAGTACTTCGCGTTCAGCCAGTCGGGCACCTGTTTGTATTCGCGCAAATCGTAGGTGAACAGATTCAACACCTGTTCGTCGCGGGCAAAGCGTTCGCTGGATTGCAGGGCCAGCGAGAAAAAGTCAGTCTCCTGCCAGCCGCAAGCCTGCAAATCGGCCAGGACCGCAATGCGGCTGGCGTTCAGGTTGCGGATACCGCCCAGCAGCTCCAGCCCGGTGCGCTTGGGAATGTGTTCCAGGCAGTCGACCACCAGCGCCAGATCGAAGCGTTGCGCGGCCAGATGCGCAGGCAGCGTACCGGGTTCCGCCAGCGCGACTGTGGTGTGCGGATGTGCGTCCTGAAAGGCTTGCAGCGCAGGAAAGGCATGCGCCCCGATGACCAGCAGGCGTTCGGGCGCATAAAGATCCAGCAGGGCAGCCAGCGCTTGCTGAGGTGTGCGGGTGGAATAGCCGACGGTCATCGAAAGTCCTCTGGTTGACTGGCAAGACTAGCCTGCCGGGCCGGCTCTGAACAGCCGTCAGCTTGCGCGTTGACACCCTCTAATCGACGATAACGATCTATGCTTGATCTTTTTCAATTCACTGCTGGCATATTCGCTGAACAGCACGTCTACTGTGCGGCGACGAAAAGCATGCGCAGACTTCGCTTTCGGAACGGATCATGACAAGGGGGCAGGCGATGAAGGTGTTTTGGGGGCTGGGAAAGATCTTGATGCTGGGCTTCTGGCTGGTAGTACTGGCCAATGCGCTGATTGAAGCGCCCAGCCCGTTCGGCGTGATGATCGACATGGCGGGCGCGGTCCTGCTGCTGACTCATCTGCTGGAACTGATCCTGTTCAACGGCAGCCTGCGCGGGCGTCGCCATCCGTGGCGCGACCGGGGCAAAATCATCCTCTTCGGCATTTTCCATCTGCAATCCATCAGCCGCTCGGCTTCGGGGCACTCTCATGCGTAATCTCGTTCTGCTGGCGGCACTGTTCAGCCCTTTGGCCATGGCACAGGCAATTATTGTCGCGCCGCACTCGCTGATGCGCCTGCCCGGCAACAGCAGCGTTCTGCAACTCGATCGCCTTGAAGTGTCCGATTACGGCACCTTGTTGATCCCGGCCAATATCGACGACGTGAAAATCGGCGAGCTGGTGTTGGGGCACGAAGCGCGCATTGCCATCGTTCCCGGTGTCCAGGCCTTCAATCTGGTCGTGACGCGTGCTGAATTCGGCAGCGGCAGCCAGATCACGGCGCGCGGCGCACCGGGCACGTTCGAGAGGCCCGCGCTGCCGGGTCGCAACCTGACCGTGCGCCTGCAAAACCTCAACGCGGAAGAGTTATCGATCGACGCACGCGGCGGCGCAGGCAGCCCGGGTTATGTCGGCCTGGATGGCGGCAACGGCGCACAACCGGGCTGTACCTGGGGTCAGGCTGGACATGGCTATGATGGTCAAAATGGCAGCACCGGCCGGGACGGCGCGGCGGGCGCTCAGGTGCGACTGGAGTTGCCGCAGAGTTTCCCGACTGATCGCATCAAGGTGAACGTTGCGGGCGGTGCGGCGGGCAAAGGCGGCGAGGGCGGCAAGGCCGGTAAAGGCGGAGCGTCCAAAGGCTGTTTCGTGTACCGCGCTGATGGCGGCAAAGCAGGTAAAGAGGGCGAGCCTGGCCAGCCGGGTGTTGCCGGTCCTGCGGGCGCGTTGATTCTGCAACGCCTGTAAGCTTCAAGGCACTGTCCGGAGCAGGCGCAAGGCCCTGTTCCGGACAGTGGTCACAACCTCACGTTTTTACTGCGGTACGCCTTTTTCCCAGTTCTTCCAGTCGCTGACGATCGCCTGCACCAACGGGTTGCCGGTGCGGTACAGGTTCTCCAGTGCCGGTACGAAAGCACCCTGATCGGCGTACTTGAGCAGGTTATCGACCTCGCTGTAGCCAGGATACGGACGATCGAAGTCGGAACCGGCGCGCACCACGGCCAGACGGCTGACATCGACCTTGCCCGCCTTGCTGGCCCGCAGCAGGGCTTCGTAGGTGGAGTTGTCTTCCTGCTGGGTGGTGCAATAGACGCCTTTGCCGTCGGTCAGTAGTTTGGTCCAGACCTCCGCCCGTTCGCTCAAGCGCGTCCCGGAGAACCACGTATTGCCAGCCACGGTGTCACATTGGGTGACCTGCGGCGGCTGATTGGCCGGGGCGTAAGGGTATTTGACCCGCCAGGCAGCCGATTCCTTGCTCTCGCTGAGCGCCACTTTTTGTGACAGGGCGAACGCTTTGGCCTGAAGCTTTGGGTTCAGCTCGAAGACTTCGGTCTTGTAGTCCAGCGGTGGCTTCTCGTTCGGACCTTTGGTGTTGATGCCCAGATAACCGGTCGGCCAGTCCTTGGGTACGTCGCGGGAATCGATTTCCCACTGGGTGCCGAACTCCACCAGATAATGCGCCCAGGCGGTGGTGCCGAGGCTGCCGTGATGCGGGTTGATCCCGGCGATACCGGCGACTATGAAGTAGGTCTTGCGCAGATCGAACTGCGGCGACAACGCCAGTGCGAGAGTCGAGGCGGCGGCATTGGTCTGGCCCATGCCGGTCACCATCAGGCACACGTCCTGCTCGTTGCAGCGAACGGCCGGGTATTCGGCTGCCAGGCCTGGCACCTGAATTTCCTTGGTCAGGTGCAGGCGATCAATCCAGTTCTGCGCTTCGGGCGCAAACATGGCGACCAGCATGACCTTCGGCGTGACCGGTGCGGCGGCAGCCCAGATACCGGGGCTGACCAGTGCCAGTGTGGCGCAGAGTGCATTGCGAGTGATGTGTTTCATGAAAACTCCTGTAGTCAATATCATGATCAGAACTGATAACCCACGCCTGCGTAGTAGCCCCAGCCGTCCGAACGTGCGCGGAAATTGCCGTCACCGAAATTCAGCTCGCTGCCGTCCTCCCAGTTGCCGCCGTTGTGGAAATAACGGCCTACCAGCGTGAAACGCAGGTGCGTGAAGGCGTACAGCAAAACGTTGGTGGCAACCGTGGAATTGCCGGTGCGTGCCGGATCGTTCTTGAGGTCCGAACCGAAATCGAAGTTGGTGAAGCCGATGTAGGTCAGCGAAGCGCCATTGTTGAAGGTGCTGATCGGCACGATGTACTTGAGCTGCGCCCGGTAGCCATCCCACGAGTATTCGTTGCTGGCACCGTAGTTTTCCCACTGATAGCGACCGTAGAAATTAGCCGACAGGTTGACCCGCGAATGGGTGTCGATGTCAGTGCCCAGGCCGCTGTACAGGGTGTTGGCGCGGTTGGCCGAGTTGCTGCCGTGGTCGTAGATCCAGTCGAAGGCGACGTACCACTCCTTGAAAGGCCCCACGGCCAGGCTGCGGCCGGCGAGATAATCGATGGAGATACGCGGCTCGTGTTCCATGAACACTGGCGAGCCATGGTCCCAGACGCCCTTGTCATTATCATTGCCGATGCCGAGGATCTTCGGCACGTCGACGTAGCCGTACAGTTCAAACGGCCCTTTACGGCCGAAGTACTCGTACTCCAGGTAGATGTCGTCGTTCGGCTTGGGGCCGAAGCTGATGTCCTTGCTGCCGATCAGGGTCAGGTCCTGATTGAACCAGTCTGAGAAATACGCGCCTTTTACTTCCTTGGGCGAGGCGGGCGGGCTGAGCGCTTCACCTTGCGCCGAGTCTTCGGCCGCAGCGGGCTGAGCCTGCGCCGTCATACACGGTAAAGCGGCAGCTGCGGCGAGCAGCAGGGGGATCAGGGTTTTGCAGGATGCTGCGGGCTGGATGGATAGCTGCTTGGGCATTGAAATTCCTTTTTGTGGTCGCGTACTGCTGATCGCAAACGTTTGCACAGCTCATGCCAAAGCGTTTCAACCTGTTGAAAGCCATGAATATAAGGTGAGGAAGATGACCAAACAGGCAGGAAACTGCGCACCAGCTGTGCGCGATGTCACCTCTCGTGCCCTGTGATGTTCCGTTTCGTCTCAAAACCCCGGGCGGGCAGCTGCCAGAGCGACCACAGCCAGACCGATGATCAGGTTGATAGCGACCAGTCTGCGGATATGGCTGAGTGCTGCTGCACCTTGCGCCCATTGTTCCGCTTCCACGGCGCGGCGCAGTTCCGGCAATTGCAACGAATGGATACGAAGAAACAGCGCGACCATCACCACATACAGGCCCATCATGATTTGCACGTAGCGCGGCGCGGTTTCAAAGCCGGTGAAGTTCAGCTGGATCATGCCAATGCCGGTGATCGGCAAGATCACGATGGCTGCCCAGACCCATCTAAAGAAGCGCGGAAACACCTGGACCCACACTTTCAAGCGGGCCGGGCCTTCAAGTGCTGCAATGACAGCTGGACGCAACACCATCCAGGCGAAAAACATGCCGCCAACCCAGATCAGGGCAGCCAGCACATGCAGCGTATAGACAGTGGAAAAAGCGGTCATCGGACACTCCGTTCTGCGCGGATGGATTTAGCGCGCTATGATAGCGCCCACTCAGAACCACTGAAAATTTATCCAGCCTTTTTAGTCGTGCCCCCGAACCGAAGCCAATGATCAGTACCGAACTCAAAACCCAGATCCAGGGCGCTTACTCGCGTTTCCTCGAAGCCAAGAGCCTCAAGCCGCGCTACGGCCAGCGATTGATGATCGCTGAAGTCGCCAGGGTGCTGGGGGACATTGATACCGATGAAGAGGGCCGTCGTTCGGGCGACCCGGCCGTTGTAGCGGTCGAGGCGGGCACCGGCACCGGCAAAACCGTGGCGTACGCCATCGCTTCGATTCCGACGGCCAAGGCGGCGGGCAAGCGGCTGGTCATTGCCACGGCCACCGTCGCGCTACAGGAGCAGATCGTCTACAAGGACCTGCCGGACCTGATGCGCAACAGCGGTCTGAACTTCACTTTCGCCCTGGCCAAGGGGCGCGGCCGTTACATGTGCCTGTCCAAACTCGACATGCTGTTGCAGGAAAGTGACGCGACCAACGCGACCGCGCAGCTGTTCGAAGAAGAAGGCTTCAAGATCGAAGTCGATGAAGCCAGTCAGAAACTGTTCACCACGATGTTGCAGAAGCTGGCCGGCAACAAATGGGACGGTGACCGCGACAGCTGGCCTCAGGAATTGGCCGATCAGGACTGGGCACGCGTCACCACCGATCACAGCCAGTGCACCAATCGCCATTGTCCGAATTTCCAGCAGTGCGCCTTCTACAAGGCGCGAGAAGGCATGGGCAAGGTCGATGTAATCGTCACCAACCATGACATGGTGCTGGCTGACCTGGCGCTCGGCGGCGGGGCTGTGCTGCCAGACCCGCGTGACACGCTGTACGTGTTCGACGAAGGCCATCACCTGCCGGACAAGGCCATCGGCCACTTTGCCCATTACACCCGCTTGAAATCGACCGCCGACTGGCTGGAACAGACCGCCAAGAACCTCGCCAAGCTGCTGGCTCAGCATCCATTGCCCGGCGATCTGGGCAAGCTGATCGAGCAGGTGCCGGAGCTGGCCCGCGAGATCAAGGGCCATCAGCAGTTCATGTTCGGCGCCTGTGAGCAACTGGCCGATTTTCGTGCCGGTGAAGACATGCAGGGGCGCGAGCGCCCGCGTCACCGTTTTGTCGGCGGCGTTATTCCCGAGCATATCCGCGAGATGGGTATCGAACTGAAAAAGGGTTTTGCGCGACTCGACGATCTGTTTACGCGCCTGACTGAATTGCTTAAAGAAGGCATGGACGGCGAGGTCAACATCGGCATTGCCAGCCATCAGGCCGAAGAATGGTATCCGCTGTTCGGCAGTCTGCTGGCCCGTGCCCATGGCAACTGGGAGTTGTGGACGGCCTTCACCGCCGAAGACCCCGAAGACAACCCGCCGATGGCGCGTTGGCTGACCCTGGCCGACAGCGGTGCGCTGTTCGATATCGAGGTCAACGCCAGCCCGATTCTGGCTGCCGAAATGCTGCGCCGTAACCTGTGGAACATTGCTTATGGTGCGCTGGTGACCTCGGCTACCCTGACTGCGCTGGGCAAGTTCGACCGCTATCGCATGCGTGCCGGCCTGCCGAAATGTGCCGTGACTGCCGTCGTGCCCAGCCCGTTCCATCATGCCGATGCCGGCGTGCTGCGGGTCCCGGACCTCAAAGCCGATCCGCGCGATTCGGTGGCGCACACGGCGGCGATCATTCGTGATCTGCCCGGCCTGGTGGAAGGCTCGCGGGGCACGCTGGTGTTGTATTCCTCGCGCAAGCAGATGCAGGACGTTTTCGATGGCCTGGACCGCGACTGGCGCAAGCAGGTGTTCATTCAGGGCAATCTGTCCAAGCAGGAGACCCTCAACAAGCACAAGGCGCGGGTCGACAGCGGCGAGTCCAGCGTGTTGTTCGGGCTCGCCAGCTTTGCCGAAGGCGTGGATTTGCCCGGTGCCTATTGCGAGCATGTGGTGATCGCCAAGATTCCATTCGCGGTGCCGGACGATCCGGTCGAGGCGGCGCTGGCCGAATGGATCGAGGCACGCGGCGGCAACCCGTTCATGGAAATCGCCGTGCCCGACGCGTCGCTGCGTCTGGTGCAGGCCTGTGGCCGCTTGCTGCGTACTGAAGAGGACCGCGGCACCATCACGCTGCTGGACCGCCGGGTCGTCACCCAGCGTTACGGCAAGGCGATTCTCAACGCGCTGCCACCGTTTCGTCGCGAGATATCCTGAGACGGAGATGAAGAGCGTTTCACATAGGTTCCCAAATCCTTCGATCGCTGGAACAATGTGCACCTCTTCAGCCTGTCGTCAGGCTCATGCTGCCAGTCAGGAGTCAGCCGTTGCAGATCCAGGGTCACTACGAACTTCAATTTGAAGCAGTGCGTGAAGCGTTCGCCGCGCTTTTTGACGATCCCCAGGAGCGTGGCGCAGCCTTGTGCATTCAGGTCGGCGGCCAGACGGTTGTCGATCTGTGGGCCGGTACGGCCGACAAGGACGGTGCCGAGGCCTGGCACACCGACACCATCGCCAATCTGTTTTCCTGCACCAAGACGTTCGCCAGCGTTGCTGTGCTGCAACTGGTCGAAGAAGGCAAGCTGAAGCTGGACGAGCCCGTTGCCAGGCTCTGGCCGGAATTCGCTGCGGCGGGCAAGGCGTCGATCACCTTGCGTCAGCTGCTCTGCCACCAGGCCGGTCTACCCGCGCTACGCGAGCAATTGCCCGCAGAAGCGCTTTATCAGTGGGACACCATGACCGCGGCGCTGGCGGCCGAAGAGCCTTGGTGGACGCCGGGGCAGGGGCACGGCTATGCAGCGATCACCTACGGCTGGCTGGTGGGGGAGATGTTGCGCCGGGCCGACGGTCGCGGACCGGGCGAGTCGATTGCCGCACGCATCTCGCGTCCGCTAGGGCTGGATTTCCATGTCGGGCTGGCCGATGACCAGTTTTATCGCGTGGCGCATATCGCGCGTGGCAAAGGCAATAATGGTGATGACGCCGCTCAGCGTGTGCTGCAAGCGACAATGCGCGAACCCGCTTCCATCACCGCCAGGGCCTTTACCAATCCGCCTTCGATCATGACCAGCACCAACAAGCCTGAATGGCGGCGCATGCAGCAGCCGGCGGCCAATGGTCATGGCAATGCGCGCAGTCTGGCAGGCTTCTATAACGGCCTGCTGGATGGCAGCCTGCTGGAAGCCGACATGCTCAATGAGCTGACCCGCGAGCACAGCATCGGTCAGGACAAAACCCTGCTGACGTCGACTCGCCTGGGGTTGGGCTGCATGCTTGATCAGCCGAGCGTGCCCAATGCCACGTATGGCCTGGGTCCCAAGGCGTTTGGGCATCCCGGCGCAGGTGGCTCGGTGGGCTTTGCCGATCCGGATCATGAAGTGGCTTTCGGCTTCGTGACCAACACGCTGGGCCCTTACATTCTGATGGACCCGAGGGCTCAGAAACTGGTCGGCAAATTGCGTGAGTGTTTGCAGTAAGTATCGTCCATAAGTGCTTGTTTAATACCGACTGTCAGTTAATAGGCTGTAACCGGAACCGTACGACGGTTTCTTTTTCCAACTGCGTCTTTATGCGTGTTATACGGACATAGTCACGTTCCCCTGTCTGATCAAAACCGTTGCGGGTTATCCATGTCGTCTAATAAAAGCCTCGTTCTTGCACTGTGCATTGCCGTTACCGGCTGTGCTCAAACTCCTCAATCCGACTCTGCTGCAACTGGAGGCCATTGGTGGCAGTTCGGTTCCAGCAACGAGTCTGCCGATGCAGGCGCTGCTGCCAAGGCTCCGGCACCGAGCCCGGCTCCGGCTCCGGTGGCCAAGGCCGCTGCGACACCGGCCCCTGCGGCTGGCGCTGAAAGCAGCGCCCCGTGGTACTGGCCGTTCGGCTCGAACGACAACGCTCAGGTGAAACCTGATGCGGTAGCCAGCAAAGCGGCAGACAAGCCTGCTGCGCCTGCGATGGTCGCCAAGTCCGAGACCGACACCAAGTGGTGGTGGCCGTTTGGCGCAAACGAAGGCAGCAAGGACGAGCCTAAAGGGCTGCCGATGCCTGATCCGAAAGTGACCCAGGCCTGGCTTGACGAGTACGAGCCACGTTTGCGCGCTGCCATCAAGGACAGCCCGTTCCAGCTGGAGCGTCGCGAAGACCTGCTGGCGATCACCGCGCCGGTAGACACCTCGTTCAACCCGGATCGTCCGGCCATGCTGCTGCCGAACACACTGGGTCCGATCACCCGTCTGGCGAAAGTGGTTGAAGGTGATCAGAAAACTGCCGTGCTGATTCTCGGTCATGCCGACACTTCAGGTCCTACCGAAGCCAACCAGAAGATCAGCCAGGAACGTGCGCAGTCGGTTGCCGCGATCTTCCGTCTCAGTGGTCTGGAACGTAATCGCCTGAGCCAGCGTGGCATGGGCGCGGTCATGCCGCGTGCCGCCAACGACAGCTTGCAGGGGCGTGCGCTCAACCGCCGCGTCGAAATCCTCATGACGCCGCAAGACACCATGCGCGTCCTGATGGCCCGTTACGCGCTGCCGCCGGTTGCACCCGTCATGGTTGCTACCCAAGACGTCAAGCCTGTCGTGCCTGCGCCAGCCGCGCCTGCCAAGAAAGCCGCCCCGGCGAAGAAAGACACGGCCAAAAAAGCTGCACCGGCCAAAGCCAGCACTGCCAAGAAAGCAGCGCCAGCCAAGACCACCGCCGCCGCGAAGAAACCGGCAGCGACCAAAACCACCGCCAAGGCCCCGGCCAAGACCACAACGCCAGCCAAGAAGGATGACAGCCAGGCCAGCAACTGAGGTCTGGCGCGGGGCGACCAGACACAACTGACCGATTCACGTGCCAGCGCTCCGCGTTGGCATGCAGTTGTTCATGACATCTGCGCAGGAATGAAACCATGACCCAGACTCTGGCCGACATGCGCCGTGACTACACGCGTGACGGATTAACGGAAGCGCAGTCACCGGACGAGCCGTTTGCGCTCTTCCACACGTGGTTCGGCGAAGCGGTAAAGACCGAGCAACCGCCGGTCGAGGCCAATGCCATGACCCTGGCGACGGTCGATGAGCAGGGCCGTCCGCATTGCCGCGTTCTGCTGCTCAAAGGCCTTGATACCCGAGGTTTCACGTTCTTTACCAACTACGATAGCGCCAAGGGCCAGCAACTGGCTGCACGTCCATTCGCCGCCATGACGTTTTTCTGGCCGACGCTGGAGCGCCAGGTGCGTATTGAAGGTCGGGTCGAAAAAGTCAGTGCCCAGGAATCCGATGCGTATTACCAGGTTCGTCCTCTGGGCAGCCGCCTGGGCGCCTGGGCATCGCCGCAAAGCCGGGTGATTGCCGATCGCGACGAACTGGAAGGTCTGATCACGCAAACGCAACAACGCTTCGCTGACACTCAGCCACACTGCCCTGAACACTGGGGAGGCTACCGTCTCTTGCCCGAGCGAATCGAGTTCTGGCAGGGTAGATCCAGCCGTCTTCACGATCGTTTGAACTATCGTTGGGTAGACGCCGAGTGGACACGCGAGCGTCTCGCACCCTGATTGAATTTTTTGTCTGCCGGATCGTCTGAGCGTTATACAGGCGGTCGCTGTATGACGCCTGAATGAACTTAATTTGCGGTGCCGGGGCCGTGACAGCACCCTTGTCGGGTAGTCTAATGGCCACTGGTTCCTCTGGAGATACCGTTATGCGCAAGTCTGCTCTTCTGGTTGCTTCGTTCACTGCCCTGGCGTTGACCTTGGGCGGGTGTGCTTCGAATCTGACCGGCGATTCCTATTCCCGTGATGAAGCCAGGACCGTACAGACCGTCCGCATGGGCACCATCGAATCGCTGCGTCCGGTCAAGATCGAAGGCACCAAAACGCCAATCGGCGGCGTTGCGGGTGCAGTGGTTGGCGGTGTAGGCGGCAGCGCCATCGGTGGCGGTCGCGGTAGCGTCGTGGCTGCAGTGATTGGTGCGGTGGCAGGTGGTCTGCTGGGTTCAGCGACCGAAGAAGGCCTGACGCGCACGCAAGGTGTTGAAATCACCGTGCGTGAAGACGACGGCAGCATGCGTGCCTACGTGCAGCAGGTTCAGGAAAACGAGATTTTCCGGGTCGGCGAACGCGTGCGCATCATGAGCGTCAACGGCACCAGCCGCGTTACTCACTGATTCGCAGCACCGCATACAAAAGCCCCGAGCCGGAATGCTCGGGGTTTTTTATTGCCAGGCGTGAATATTGCGCCAATTCTCTGCGGTGGCATGCAGTTCTGGACGCTTCGCGTCCGATCCTGACTGTTAGCCGCAGCTTTTAATCATCGTGGGGTCAGCCCTCGATCCCCAACATATCCCGCACCAATGCTTCCGCAATCCGGATGCCGTCCACGCCTGCAGACAGAATGCCACCCGCATAGCCAGCGCCTTCACCGGCCGGGTACAGGCCTTTGGTGTTCAGGCTCTGCAGGGTCGGGCCGCGCGTGATGCGCAGCGGGGCGGAGGTGCGGGTTTCGATACCGGTCAGCACTGCATCGTGCAGCGAAAAGCCTTTGATCTGCTTGTCGAACGCAGGCAACGCTTCACGAATGGCTTCGATGGCAAAGGCGGGCAGGGCATCAGCCAGGTCCACCAGCTTCACACCCGGCTTGTAGGAAGGTTCGACACTGCCCAGCGCCGTGGACGCTCGGCCCGCAATGAAGTCGCCCACCAGTTGCGCCGGTGCCTCGTAGCTGCTGCCGCCCAGCAGGTAGGCGTGAGCTTCCAGGCGTTCCTGCAGTTCGATACCGGCCAGCGGGCTGCCAGGGTAGTCCTGCTCCGGAGAGATACCGACCACGATGCCCGAGTTGGCATTGCGCTCGTTGCGCGAGTACTGACTCATACCGTTGGTGACCACCCGGCCAGGCTCGGAGGTCGCAGCCACGACTGTCCCGCCAGGGCACATGCAGAAACTGTAGACCGAGCGACCGTTGCTGGCGTGATGCACCAGCTTGTAATCGGCTGCGCCCAGTTTCGGGTGACCGGCGTACTTGCCCAGGCGAGCGCGGTCGATCAGCGATTGCGGATGCTCGATGCGGAAGCCCACCGAGAACGGCTTGGCTTCCATATACACGCCACGCCCGTGCAGCATGCGGAAGGTGTCACGGGCACTGTGGCCCAGCGCCAGAATGATGTGCCGGGACTCGATCTGCTCGCCGCTGTCCAGCTGGACGCCCAGCACCTGGCCGTCCTCGATCATCAGGTCGGTGACGCGCTGCTGAAAGCGCACTTCGCCGCCCATGGCTTCGATCTGGTGACGCATGTTTTCCACCACACCGGTCAGGCGGAACGTGCCGATGTGCGGTTTGCTGACGTAGAGGATTTCTTCCGGCGCACCGGCTTTCACGAACTCGTGCAGCACCTTGCGGCCGATGAATTTCGGGTCCTTGATCTGGCTGTACAGCTTGCCGTCGGAGAACGTCCCGGCACCGCCTTCGCCAAACTGCACATTGGACTCGGGGTTGAGCACGTTCTTGCGCCACAGCGCCCACGTGTCCTTGGTGCGCTGGCGCACTTCGGTGCCACGCTCAAGGATGATCGGCTTGAAACCCATCTGCGCCAGCAGCAGCCCGGCGAAGATCCCGCACGGGCCGAATCCGACCACAATCGGGCGTTCGGTCAGGCCTTCGGGCGCATGGCCGACCACTTTGTAGCTGACGTCGGGCGCAGGGCCGACGTGGCGATCGTTGGCCAGTTTGCGCAACAAGGCTTCTTCATCCCTGACCTGAAAGTCGATGGTGTAGATGAAGCACAGTTCAGAGGATTTTTTACGTGCATCGTAGCTGCGCTTGAACAGGGTGAAGTCCAGCAGTTCGCTGCTGTCGATGCCCAGACGCTGCAACAGTGCAACGCGCAGGTCTTCTTCCGGGTGATCGATCGGCAGCTTGAGTTCGGTGATTCGTAACATTAAAGGGTCCAGTTTTCGGGCCGCAGGTTCAGCCCGACAGCACTACAAGAACCGGCGATTATAAGCGCTGAACCCCTTTGGCGGCGAGCCTGCCCGATCAATCGTCGCGCGAGCCGCCGTAATAACCGCAGCCACGCTGGGCCTGGCCGTTGATACGCAGCTCGGCAGTCAGGTGTTGCATCGAGCCGTTTACGCTGTCGACACAGCGCTGCGGTGCTACCCAGAGCTCGATACGCTGATTATTGGCCTCGCTGCTGATGCTGAAACTGCCGTCGGGCAGCTTTTCTTCGACATACGGCACCGCCAGTGGCTCTGCACCTTCGCGCTCCAGGACCATGCCCTTGCCACTGACATTGACGTTCCAGGCCGGTTTATTGCCATTGACGTGCAGGGTCAGGCGCTTGAAGTTGAGGTCTTCACACGACTGGCCGGGACGCTCGACGCGATACAGCTGGTGCAGGTCCAGCAGCCCGTCGCTGTTGCCTGCCTTGCTCGCAGTAAAGTTACCGCGCAGATCGGCAAACACCTTGCCCTTGCTGTCAGCGAGAGAAGCCGCTTCCTGAAGAACACCGGTATTGCCGCGATCCTTGACTACATAGCGACGCTGCTCGTTACACGGCTTGAACAGCAACTGACCGTTTTCGCCCGTCAGGTCGCCCTGCATACGGAGCATGCCCGCCGTGGAAACCTTCGGTTCCTCGGCCTGTTTACCTAGTAACTGACACCCGGCAAACAGCGGTAGAAGAGCAAATACGAGGACGGAACGGGCAGCAAACATGAGGTGGTCTCCAGACAAGTGCCGCCACGTTACTCAGACTGGAGATGCATCACAAGGGGGAAGGGCCGGAGCTGCCGCACGGGTCGCTGTATACAAGCCTTGAGTTGACTATCGCCGGGCCGCAGTGTGACGCGGAGCGTCACGAAAGGCGTTACCACGCGGAGCGTGGTAACGATAATCGCGAGTATCTACAAAACCGTTTCGGCCTCTCGGGACCTGGTCTGCGCTTAACCGCCCAGATACGCATCCCGCACTTTCGGGTCGACCAACAGCTCTTCACCTGTGCCTTGCATCACCACACGGCCGTTCTCCAGCACGTAGGCGCGGTCGGCGACCTTCAGGGCCTGGTTGGCGTTTTGCTCGACCAGAAACACCGTTACCCCATCACGGCGCAGTTGTTCGACGATCTCGAAAATCTGCTGAATGATGATCGGTGCCAGGCCCAGTGAGGGCTCGTCGAGCAACAGCAGTTTGGGCTTGCTCATCAACGCACGGCCGATGGCGAGCATCTGCTGTTCGCCACCGGACATGGTGCCGCCGCGTTGATTGAAGCGTTCCTTGAGGCGCGGGAACAGGTGCAGAACCTTGTCCATCTGCTCCTGATAGTCAGCCTTTTCCGTGAAAAACCCGCCCATCGCCAGGTTTTCTTCGACCGTCAGACGCGCAAATACCCGACGGCCTTCCGGCACCACGGCAATGCTCTTGCGCATGATGATCGATGATTCCTGACCGACCAGTTCTTCGCCCATGTAACGGATGCTGCCACTGTGGGCGCGAGGTGAACCGCACAGGGTCATCAGCAGGGTGGACTTGCCAGCACCGTTGGCACCGATCAGGGTCACGATCTCGCCCTGACGCACTTCCACGTTGACGCTGTGCAGCGCCTGGATCTTGCCGTAGAAGGTGGAAACGTTTTCGAATTGCAGCATTTACGCTTCCCCCAGGTAGGCTTTGATCACGTCAGGATTGTCGCGAATCTGTTCCGGTGTGCCGTCCGCCAGTGGTGTGCCCTGATTGATCACGACGATGTGGTCGGAAATGCTCATCACCAGTTTCATGTCGTGCTCGATCAACAGCACGGTGGCGTCGTGATCATTGCGCAGCACGCCGATCAGCGCTTTCAGATCGTCGGTCTCTCTGGGGTTCAGGCCGGCAGCCGGTTCGTCGAGCATCAGGATGCGCGGGCGGGTCATCATGCAGCGGGCAATTTCCAGCCGGCGCTGCTGACCGTAGGCCAGTGTTCCGGCAGGACGGTTGGCGAACTCCCGCAGGTTGACGGCTTCCAGCCAGTACTCGGCGTACTCCATGGCTTCGCGTTCGCTGCGGCGGAACGCCGGGGTCTTGAACAGGCCGGACAGGAAGTTGGTGTTCAAATGCCGATGCTGGGCAACCAGCAGGTTTTCCACGGCAGTCATTTCCTTGAACAGGCGCACGTTCTGAAAGGTGCGTACCACGCCCTTGCGAGCGATCTGGTGACCGGCGAGGCCCTGAATCGGCTCGCCGTCCAGCAGAATGGTGCCGGCGCTGGGCCGGTAGAAACCGGTCAGGCAGTTGAAGACCGTGGTCTTGCCCGCGCCGTTAGGGCCGATCATCGACACGACCTGCCCTTTGTTGACGGTCAGGGCAACGCCGTTGACCGCCAGCAGACCGCCGAAACGCATGCTCAAGCCCGTGGCTTGCAGTAATGGGCGGCTCATTTTGGCAGCTCCGCTTTCAATTTCATTTCAGGGCGTTGCATCGGCAGGAAGCCCTGTGGACGCCAGATCATCATCAGCACCATCAGCGCGCCGAACATCAGCATGCGGTAGTCGCTGAATTCACGCATCAGCTCAGGCAACAGGATCATCACGATGGCCGCCAGAATCACGCCCAGTTGCGAGCCCATACCGCCCAGCACGACGATGGCCAGAATGATTGCCGACTCGATGAAGGTGAACGATTCCGGGGTGATCAGACCCTGGCGCGCGGCAAAGAAGCTGCCTGCGAAACCTGCGAAGGCTGCGCCGAGGGTGAACGCCGAGAGTTTGATCACGGTAGGGTTCAGGCCCAGTGCGCGGCAGGCGATTTCGTCTTCACGCAATGCTTCCCAGGCCCGGCCGATCGGCATGCGCAGCAGGCGATTGATGACGAACAGTGCGGCCAGCGCCAGGAGCAGGGCGATCAGGTAGAGGAAGATGACCTTATTGATCGAGTTGTACGGCAGGCCGAAGTACTCATGGAAGGTCTGCATGCCTTCGGCAGCCTTGCGCTCGAAGGTCAGGCCGAAGAAGGTCGGCTTTTCGATGTTGCTGATGCCGTTCGGGCCGCCGGTGATCTCGGTCAGGTTACGCAGGAAGATCCGGATGATCTCGCCGAACCCGAGGGTCACGATGGCCAGGTAGTCACCGCGCAGGCGCAACACCGGAAAGCCCAGCAGGAACCCGAACAGTGCTGCCATCAACCCCGCAATCGGCAGGCAGATCCAGAAACCGAGCCCGTAGTAGTGCGACAGCAGCGCGTAGCTGTAGGCACCGACCGCATAAAAGCCCACGTAGCCAAGATCGAGCAGGCCCGCCAGCCCGACCACGATGTTCAGGCCGAGGCCGAGCATCACGTAGATCAGGATCAGCGTCGCAATGTCCACCGCGCCGCGGGACCCGAAGAATGGCCAGATGAATGCCAGCACGATCAGCGCTGCCAGGCCCCAGCGTTGGGTTTTCGGCTGGGTCAGGAAATCGCTGGTCTTTTGCGGGATCAGCGGTTTTTCGGAGCCGCGACGCATGCCGCTGATCTGCTCGGCAAACAGCACGCGCAGAAACAGCAGAACCGAACACACGGCAATGATGGTCAGGGTCAGCGGGCTGGCATTCTGCACTTGCAGCGTAACGCCGGAGAACGCCAGCTTCAGGCCGAACACCGGGTAGGCCACAGCCCAGACCAATGCGGCGCTGAACAGCGCCTGTTTGAAAGACTTGCTCATACTTTCTCAACCTCCGGACGACCCAGAATACCGGTCGGTCGGAACAGCAGCACCAGGACCAGCAGGCCGAAAGCCACGACGTCCTTGTACTGGTCACCAAAAATGTCGGCGCCGAAGGCTTCGGCGACGCCCAGCACCAGGCCACCGAGCACGGCGCCCGGAATCGAACCGATACCGCCCAGTACCGCAGCCGTGAAGGCTTTCAGGCCGACGAGGAAACCGGCGTTGGGGTTGATTACGCCGTACTGCATGCTCAGCAGCATGGCGGCGACGGCAGCCAGCGCCGCCCCGACCACGAAAGTCAGGGCGATGATGTTGTTGGTGTTGATCCCCAGCAGGTTGGCCATCTTCATGTCTTCGGCGCAGGCGCGGCAGGCGCGGCCCATGCGCGAGCGGGAAATGAACAGGGTCAGGCCGGTCATGGCCAGCAGGGTGACGACAAACACCACGATCTGCATGTAGGAAATCAGCACTTCCTGCGAACCACCGGGCCCGAACGACAGGCTGCCGGGCAGCAGGTTGGGAATGGCAAAGTTGCCGGAACCCTGGGAAAGCTGAACCGAGTTCTGCAGGAAGATCGACATGCCGATCGCAGAAATCAGTGGAATCAGACGGTTGCTGTTGCGCAACGGGCGGTAGGCTACGCGCTCGATGCTGTATCCGTATGCGCTGGTCACGATGATGGCTGCGGCAAAACCGGCAATCATCAGCAACGGCAGGCTGTGAATCCCCAGCATCGCCAGACCGGCGAGTGCCATGAAAGCAACATAGGAACCGATCATGTACACCTCGCCGTGGGCGAAGTTGATCATTCCGATGATGCCGTAGACCATCGTGTATCCGATGGCGATCAATGCATATGTACTGCCAATGGTCAGGCCATTGACCAGTTGCTGCATGTAGTGGAATAACTCGGGCATTTACCGCGCTCCTAAAAACCTGATCTGCATTTCTCTGCATCGAGCCGGATCGCATTCTGTCGATGCGTTGCTCGTGACGCTGTCAGAGAACCGCTGGTAACGGTTTTAAGATTTTCAGGGGGCTTCGTTGCGCAGTTCTGTTTTCAGAGGGTGCGAACGGGCCGGGATTTGTAAAACAAAGCCCACTGCACAGGCAGTGGGCTTCGAGGGTTAAAGCAGCAGCTTATTTGGCAGCTTCGGTCTTGGGCTTGCCGAAGTGCCACTCGTAGACCACGAACTGGAAGTTCTTCAGGTCGCCCTTGGCGTCATAGCTCAGGTCGCCCATTGGCGTCTTGAAGCTACCGGCATGGATGGCGGCTGCCACCTTGGTGGTGTCTTCTGACTTGGCGGCAGTGATGCCGTCAGCAATAACCTGCACGGCAGAGTAGGACGGGTAAACGAACGGGCCGCTCGGGTCCTGTTTCTTGGCTTTGAAGGCTTCGGTCAGTGCCTGGTTGGCCGGGTCCTGATCAAAGGATTTCGGCAGGGTGACCAGCAGGCCTTCGGAAGCTTCGCCGGCGATTTGCGAGATGGACTCGTTGCCGACGCCTTCAGGACCCATGAACTTGGCGTTCAGGCCTTTTTCCTTGGACTGGCGCAGGATCTGGCCCAGCTCAGGGTGGTAGCCGCCGTAGTAGACGAAGTCGACGTTGGCCTGTTTGAGCTTGGCGATCAGCGACGAGAAGTCCTTGTCGCCAGCGTTGATGCCTTCGAACAGCGCGACCTTGACGCCTTTGGCTTCGAGGGTTTGCTTGACTGCCGTCGCGATACCTTCGCCGTATTGCTGCTTGTCATGGATGACAGCAACGATTTTCGGCTTGGCGACGTCGGCAATGTAGTTGCCTGCGGCCGGGCCCTGGGCGCTGTCGAGACCGATGGTACGGAACACCAGTTTGTAACCGCGCGCGGTGATTTCCGGGCTGGTGGCGGCTGGGGTCACCATGATAATGCCTTCGTCTTCATAGACGTCGGACGCAGGTTGAGCGGAGCTGGAGCAGAGGTGACCGACTACGTATTTCACGCCGTCGTTGACCACTTTGTTGGCGACTGCAACGGCCTGTTTCGGATCGCAGGCGTCATCATATTCGACGGCTTCGAGCTGCTTGCCATCCACGCCGCCTTTGGCGTTGATCTGCTCGATCGCCATTCTGGCGCCGTTGAACTGCATGGTGCCGTATTCGGCAACCGGACCGGTTTTAGGGCCGGCGATGCCGATCTTGATGGTGTCAGCTGCGAACGAATGGCTGGCAACCCCTGCGATAACCAGTGCGGCAAACAGCCTGGACAGCTTATTAGTACCCTTAGTCATGATGCTCCACTCTTGCGTTGTAGTTTTTATAATCCTGATGGCCAAGGCTTCAGGACCGGATTCGGTCACCGGTTTTCCTGCACGCCGCCAACTGTACCGGAACAGTTTAGAGCGCTGCTCGTTGGCTTGGAAAGCCGGGCGTTCAGGGACAAACCGATGCGTGTCGCTTAATCGAAAGAAAGTTACAGAATCCAACCGCTTGAGTGTCCGAAATCACTTCAGATCCATTAAGGTTATCTGCACTTCCCTGCGACTAATCAGCTGCTTCCGGGTTTTTCCCTGAAAGGGTCGGCGCTATCATTGGGCCGATTTCCTTTCTGGTGAAACCCATGACGCAAGAACCTAGCACCCTCTATGCCAAACTGCTCGGCGAAACCGCTTCTATTGCCTGGACTGAATTGCAACCATTCTTTGCCAAGGGTGCCCTGTTGTGGGTCGAGGCGCCGCTGGATCTGATCGAAGTCGCCGAGGCAGTGGCCGAAAATGATGCAGCCAGGGTGTCTGCGTGGCTGGCCGACGGGCGCGTTGGCAAGGTGTCAGAAACCAAGGCGCTTGAGCTGGTGGAGACTGATCCGCTGCTATGGGCGGTGGTGGTGGCACCTTGGGTTTTGATTCAAAACAGGGCGTCCGACTGAAGGCTGCACTTTTAAGGTGCCTGAAGGTTTGCCGGATTGGGTGGGAAGGTAACCGTCGAGGTGTTCGGGTAGCGCATGACCACACATTACGCACAGGCGCGCACCACGCCTTGTCGGATGATTACTCAGTCTTTGGCGCGTGTTCGCTGCGCACGTGGTGTCCTGAAGGCGGGCAGGGCATCACTCTGTGGCGATTCAGCGAAAAAATCCATCGCTTGCTGGTTGTCGATCTCTGCTTCTGGTGTAGCCCGCGCCGGCGCTGAAGGCTGGAGTCTTTCCGGGACAGGCTGGTTCATTTGCCTGACCAGCGACAGCATACGTTCAAGTGGCTGCGGAGTGCTGAACAGATAGCCCTGCACGTAATCACTGCCAAACTTGCTCAGAAATTCCAGTTGTGCAGGGGTTTCCACGCCTTCGGTGACCACTTTCAGGCGCAGCGTATGCGCCATGACGATAATCGCCTGGACGATCTCCATGTCCTGCGGAGACTTGGGGATATCGACGATGAATGAACGGTCGATTTTCAGCGTGTCCAGAGGCAGACGTTTGAGGTAGGCCAGCGATGAGTAGCCGGTGCCGAAATCGTCGATCGACAGCGAAACCCCGAGGCTGCGAATCTGCTTGAGCATCAGGATGGTGTTGCTGATATTGCCCATCAGGGCGTTTTCGGTCACTTCCAGTTCCAGTCGGCCGGGGGCGACGTTGGCGTCGGCCAGCGCGTGTTCGACTTCTTCTACCAGTTCGTCGCGGCCCAGATTGAGCGCTGAACAGTTCACGGCGATGATCAGTTCGTCGAGGCCTTCCTGGCGTAAGGTGCCCAGATCATGGCAGGCACGGCGCAGCACCCAGTTAT
The DNA here is from genome assembly GCF_023278085.1 of Pseudomonas syringae. Classification (NCBI taxonomy): domain Bacteria; kingdom Pseudomonadati; phylum Pseudomonadota; class Gammaproteobacteria; order Pseudomonadales; family Pseudomonadaceae; genus Pseudomonas; species Pseudomonas syringae. The sequence goes on from NZ_CP066265.1 coordinate 1,223,876, forward strand.
CCAGCTCGGCAATCAGGCCGTTGGCCTCGGCGATGCCGATGAACCGATCCGGCACCAGCAGACCGTGCTGCGGATGATTCCAGCGTACCAGTGCTTCCAGCTTGGCAATGTGGCCGGTGCGCAGGTCGACGATAGGCTGGTAATACACTTGAAGGCCGGTCTCTTCGCGCAAGGCGCTGCGCAGTTCTTCTTCCAGGTGCAGCTCCATGCTGGCCTTGGTTTTCAGGTCCGGGCTGAAGAAATTGACCCTGTTGCGCCCGGCACCTTTGGACTGATACAGCGCCAGGTCGGCATGTTTGAGCAGTTCGTCGCAGGTGACGCCATCACGAGGGAACACGGCGATGCCGATGCTGGTGGTCATGACCATGCGTCTTCCTGCAAGGGCGATGGTTTCCTTCATTTTCTGCATGACCCGATGCGCCAGATGCCGCGCCTCTTCGTAGTCGGGAATGCTCAGCAAGATGCAGAATTCATCGCCACCAAAGCGCGCCACCACGTCCTGCACGCGCGTCGCACTGCGAATGCGTTCGGCGATGACCTTGAGCAGCTCGTCACCGGCATCGTGACCTAGGCTGTCGTTGATGCGCTTGAAGTGGTCGATGTCGAGAAACATCACGGCAAGCATGCCGTTGCCGAGGGTGTGCTCCAACAGTTTCTCGGCAAATATCTGATTGAAGCCGCGGCGGTTGATCAGATTGGTCAGCGGGTCATAATGCGCCACTTGCTGCAGCGAGACGCGCGCCTGATCCAGCTGGCTGAGGAGGGCGTTGACCCGTTGCAGGTCATGCTCCTTGCTTTGCAGCTTCTTGTCGGCCATGGCTGCGCTGATGCTCCCGGCGATGATCAGCAGCGTGATGACGGCGATGGTCAGCCCCAGTTGCTGGCTGTTCCCGGTGCTGGGAGTCGACAGTTCCGAGCCTGCGGGCATGACCAGTCGTAACGCTTTCATACCCATCAGGTGCATGGTCAGCAAGCCGGCACCCAGCAACAGGCTGACGCCGTAACGAAACATCTGGTGGAACATGCCGCTGTGTTGACGCAGATGCCGCGCCAGTGTCAGCAGTGCGATGCTGGAAAGGAGGGCAACCAGTATCGACAGCGAGAACATCCGTGGTTCGTAGTATTGCGTGGCGGCCGAGCGCATCGCAGACATGCCGAGGTAGTGCATGACGCTGATACCGATCCCCATCACCACCGAACTGAGCAGGCAGTTTTTGATGCTCAGGGTCGGCAAGGTCAATGCTCTCATTGCAATCAGTGCAGTCAGCAGCACGATCAGCAATGAAACCAGCGTGACGGTCAGGTCATAAGACAGCGCCAGCGGGGCCTGAAATGCCAGCATACTGATAAAGTGCATGGCCCATACGCCGCCGGCCAGACACAGCGCACCCAGGGCTTTCCACAGGCGACGGCTTTTGACGGCTTCGACGTGAATGACCCGGTCGGCAATGTCCAGTGTGGCAAAGCACGCAGCGCAGGCCACTCCGTATGCCAGCGCCACGAGAAATATGTTGTGACTACAGTCGATCAGCAGTTGCCCGTCCGCTGGAAAGCCAGCAAACATGTTTAAACCCAGCCACTCCATAGCGTGCCCTATGTGTTCACTACAGGGCGCCGGGGCTTGAAACCCGGCGATCTAAGGTGAGTATAGAAGCTGTTTTCATCCTGCCAATGCGGAAGGTGCTAATTTGGCATCAAAGTGATGGCCGGTGCTTTTGGCGCCATTAAAGTAGGTCGCCGAGGGGCGAAAATGGGGCTCGAGTCGGGCCTGAATTTTTCTGATATCGCAGAACCGTGTGACGCGGAGCGTCACGAAATGCATTACCACGCGGAGCGTGGGAACGATAGACACTGCGTTCAGGCTGCAGCTTTGTGACGCGGAGCTTCACCCCCTGCATGCCAACGCGGCGCATTGGCATGCAGGGGGTGAAGGGGTTCAGGCGCTCAGGACCTTTATCCCGCGACCAGTACCCGGATCGCTTCCAGGCGCAGCGCTGCTTTTTCAAGCATCGCCAGGCCTTGTTCGCGCTGGCTGCGCAACGCAACCAGTTCGCTGTCGCGCACGGTCGGGTTGACGGCTTGCAGCGCGGTCAGGCGGGCCAGTTCCTCTTCGGTATCGGCCGCCAGACGGCGCTGTGCTTCAGCCACACGCTCGGCGTGCTTCGGCGTGATCTTCTCTTCGCCGGCATTGATCCTCGGGGTCAGCAAGTCACGTTGCGCCTGGATAAACTTGTTGGCGCTCGCCCGCGGTACGCTTTCGAGCTGATCGTTCAGGGTGTTGAACGACACACGGCTCGACAGATCATTACCGTTTTGATCAAGCAGGCAGCGCAGGGCAGCAGGCGGCAGGTAACGCCCCAACTGCAACGAGCGCGGCGCGACCACTTCGCTGACATAGATCAGTTCCAGCAGCACAGTACCCGGCTTCAGCGCCTTGTTCTTGATCAGCGCCACGGCCGTGTTACCCATCGAACCGGACAGCACCAGATCCATGCCGCCCTGAACCATCGGGTGCTCCCAGGTGATGAACTGCATGTCTTCGCGAGACAGCGCCTGATTGCGGTCGTAGGTGATGGTCACGCCCTCGTCGTCGCCCAGCGGGAAGCTGGCGTCGAGCATTTTTTCACTTGGCTTGAGGATCAGCGCGTTTTCCGAGTGGTCTTCGCTGTCGATGCCAAACGCATCGAACAGGGTTTCCATGTAGATCGGCAGGCTGAACTGATCGTCCTGGTCGAGGATCGCTTCGACCAGCGCTTCACCCTCACCGGCACCGCCGGAGTTGAGTTCCAGCAGGCGGTCGCGGCCGGTATGCAGTTCGCTTTCCAGGCGCTCACGCTCGGCACGGGCCTCATTGATCAGGCTTTGCCATTCGTCATCGTCACCGCTTTCCAGCAGCGGCAGCAGGCGCGGGCCGAACTGATGCTGCAAGGCGTTGCCGGTCGGGCAGGTATTGAGGAAGGCATTGAGCGCTTCGTGATACCACTGGAACAGGCGGGCCTGGGGGCTGGTTTCGAGAAACGGCACGTGCAGTTCGATGGTGTGCTTCTGACCGATCCGGTCGAGACGACCGATACGCTGTTCCAGCAGGTCCGGGTGCGACGGCAGGTCGAACAGCACCAGATGGTGAGAAAACTGGAAGTTACGGCCTTCACTGCCGATTTCCGAACAGATCAGCACCTGAGCGCCGAACTCTTCGTCGGCAAAATAAGCCGCAGCACGGTCGCGTTCGAGAATGTTCATGCCTTCGTGGAAGACCGTGGCCGGAATGCCGGAGCGAACGCGCAGAGCGTCTTCCAGGTCCATGGCGGTTTCAGCGTGGGCGCAGATGACCAGTACCTTGACGCGCTTGAGCATCTTGAGCGTGTCGATCAGCCAGTCGACGCGTGGATCAAAGCGCCACCAGCGTTCTTCTTCGCTGACGTCCGAGTTCGCCTGGAAGCTTACCTCAGGGTAAAGATCAGCATGCTCGCCGACCGGCAATTCAAGGTATTCAACCGGGCAGGGCAGCGGGTATTCATGCAGCTTGCGCTCCGGGAAACCCTGCACGGCGGCGCGGGTGTTGCGGAACAGCACGCGGCCGGTGCCGTGACGGTCCAGCAGTTCGCGAATCAGACGCGATTTGGCTTCTTCGTCGCCGGTATTCACCGAGGCCAGCAGCGAATCGCCTTCGGCACCCAGGAAGCCGTGAATGGTTTCTTGCGCTGCAGCGGACAGCTTGCCCTTGTCGAGCAGTTCCTGAACGGCTTGGGCCACCGGGCGATAGTTCTCGCTCTCGGCGCGGAAGGCCTTGAGGTCGTGGAAACGGTTCGGGTCCAGCAGGCGCAGACGCGCGAAGTGGCTGTCCTGACCCAGTTGTTCCGGGGTCGCGGTCAGCAGCAATACACCCGGGATCACTTCGGCGAGCTGCTCAACCAGCGAATATTCGCGGCTGGCCTTGTCTTCGTGCCAGACCAGGTGGTGCGCTTCGTCGACCACCATCAGGTCCCAGCCCGCTGCAAACAGCGCGTCCTGGGCTTTTTCGTCTTCGACCAGCCACTCCAGCGCAATCAGCGCCAGCTGGGTGTCTTCGAACGGGTTGCCGGCGTCGCTTTCCATGAAGCGTTCGGCATCGAACAGCGCAACCTGCAGGTTGAAGCGGCGACGCATCTCTACCAGCCATTGGTGCTGGAGGTTTTCCGGGACCAGAATCAGCACACGGTTGGCGCGACCCGAGAGCAACTGGCGATGAATCACCAGACCGGCTTCGATGGTCTTGCCCAGGCCCACTTCGTCGGCCAGCAATACGCGTGGTGCGATGCGGTCGGCGACCTCGCGCGCGATGTGCAACTGGTGAGCGATAGGTTGAGCGCGCACGCCGCCCAGGCCCCAGAGCGAGGACTGCAATTGGCGACTGGTGTGCTCAAGCGTGTTGTAGCGCAGCGAGAACCACGACAACTGGTCGATCTGGCCGGCGAACAGACGGTCGGTCGCCAGGCGGAACTGAATGAAGTTCGACAGCTGGGTTTCCGGCAGCGTGACCACTTCGTTCTGCGCGTTCAGGCCGTGGTAGACCAGCAGGCCGTCGACGTCATCGACTTCGCGAACGGTCATTTTCCAGTTTTCAAAGTGCGTGATCACGTCGCCAGGAGAGAAGCGTACGCGGGTCAGCGGAGCATTCCGCAGCGCGTACTGACGCGTTTCGCCAGTGGCCGGATAGAGCACGGTCAACAAGCGGCCGTCCTGTGCCAGAACGGTGCCTAAACCCAGCTCGGCTTCGCTGTCGCTAATCCAGCGTTGCCCCGGTTGATACTGCTGCGCCATGCTGCCTGTCTCCCGCTTGAAAAAGCTGACTATGTTAACGGAACGCGCACCGAAGACCAAAGGCGGCGTGAAAAAACCCTGCCAAAGCACGTGTTGCGCAGTGAATATTCAGTTCCATGACACTTATTTCACTAAAAGCAGTCAAAAAGTTCTTATAAATTACCGCAACGCCTTCCATATCGGTTCAAGTTGCCCTGCGCACAGCCGAAACCCCGATAAGAGGAGAACAACCATGCTGCAACCTATGCTTCCGTTAAGTGTGGTGCCCGTGACATCACAGATGGACCCGGCCAAACGCGTGCCGGACATCCCGCCTGTCGCGCCGGTGCAAGAGAGTTCCAGCGAGACCTCCATCGACTTGCACAATGAGGATACTGAACGCAGTGCGTTGCTGTTGCGTGAAGAACAGCAGCGTCAGCAACAGCATCACGGTCGTGCCCATGACGAGGCCGAGGATTACCAGGGGCTGGTGGTTCCGGGTGATTCGCTGAATGCCGACAATACCGTACCTGTCGTTCCTCTGATCGATGACGAGCCGCGTCAGGGTCTTTGGGTCGACATTCAGATCTGATGGCCCGGTCGTCCGGTTCTGCACTGGTCACAGGCGCTGCGATTAAGCATTATTAGCGCTGATTTCCCGTGTCCGAGAACCGCAAGCCATGAGCGACGACGAAAAACTGATCGATCTGAGCGCCGAACGCGCCAAGCGCGTTCATGATCTGAACGACAAGCGTCTCAATGAAGTGCGCAACGCCTTCGAGCAGGCGATGCCGCTGGGCAAGAAAAAGCCCAAAAAAAAGCCCAAGAAAGGCTGATCCAGCTCTGCACCCTCGATCCGATCAGCGCTCCACATGCTTTGTGGTGGACCAATAGCTGATCTGGATCAACTCGCCTCTGCACGCCTTTGCTTATTCTCGGCTCATCAAAAAGAGCGTCGAGGGGCAACTCCGCACGCGCTGACAATGAGCACGCAAGGCACTTGGGGCGACTTCGGTCGCCCTTTTTTTCGTCTGCGCCTCAGGTGCTGTGTGGGTTGCCAGGCGCCGTCATTTCACGGTTTTGGCGCCAGCATTGGCCAGGTCATAGGCCTTCGCTTGTTCCGCCGTCTTGATGTCCCGCTGGTAGCTCGGCGTCCAGACGGTTACAGGTGATTTCTGCGTGAAGGTGACATTGCTGCCGATGTCCTTGAAATGGGCATCGCCGTAGTCGTCCAGCACGCCTGTGTTGCTGGCCTTGTTAGAGGTGTCGACACCGTTTCCGAAATAGTTGGCCTGCGACAGAATGTTCGCATCCCCCGTCGCGGTGAAGCCGAGATGGAACTTGTCGATCGTGTTGTTATAGACGTCGAAATCCCCATGACGCATCAGGCCAGGTGCCCGTACATCAAGGTTGCTGAAAACGTTGTTGGCGATGGTCATCCGCGGGTAGCCCGCATAGGCGGCCTTGGCGGCAGGGGAGTCATCGGGCTGGCCGAGAATAACGCCGTATTCGTTGTTCTGGAATTTCGAATTGGTCAGGCTGACGTTATCTGCCGTCCCGCCCACATAGAGCAGTTTGTCCAGCCCCTTGGGGTTCTGATCCTTGGTGCCGGTATAGGTATTGTGGTCGATCCAGTATTTCTGGCCGCTGCTGATGAACATCTGCATGTCACCGTTTTCACGGTAACGGCTGTCGTGGGTGAAATTCAGGTTCTGGAAAATGTCGTTGCTGGCGGTTTTGCCACTGGCCAGATAAATGTTGTGCAGGCTGTTGCCCTTGTCGGTGCCCAACAGGGTTTTATTGGCGCCGAAGTTAATGGTCACTTTACTGTCTGCAGACAGATCAGCGCCCAGCTTGACGGTACGGGCTGTGTCGTCTTCCATGTACTTCTTGAGGTCCGCAACACTGTTGGCCGTGACAACTTCGCCGTTGTTACCGCCAGTAGTATTCGCCTGCTTGGCGAAACCGACCATGCCGGACATGTCCGCGCCAGCACCGTTGGCAGAGCGGGTTGCGGGTTTAGCTACTTTTTCTGCAGCGTCAGATGGGTCTATGGCAGGTGTTGAAACTTTTGGCGGCAGCGGATCATGGGTGGCTGGCGTCGCTGTTGCGGTGGGCTTGTCAGGCGTTTTATCTGGCGTTTTACCTACAGAGAGCGAAGTTTCAGGCGGTGTCGCTGCGGTATTTTTCTGCAGCGTGACAGGCTTGTCCATCGGGTAATCGTTCTGCACCACAAACGGCTTTTCTGGTTTGCCTTGGACCACTGACGGCGATGAGGGTGACGCTGCCGGGGTCGTGGATGACGATTGGGGGGCGGGCGGTGCCTGTTCGCGTTGCGTTTGCGCGGGGGGAGGTGTCGAAGCGTTCTGCTGGTTTCTCGACGAGCCGGAAAACAGCTCCTTGAGGATGTTGCGGATCGCCTCCACCAGTTTGTTCAGCAGCAGCGCAACGGGATTTTCAGAAGTGCCTGAAGACGCGCTGGTAGTGGGTGTCTGCGCCCGTGAGCCAAGACCGTTCAGCGATGATTGCAGGCCCGTTGCCTGTTGTGGCGGGCTGAAATCGATCAGTTTGCTGTCATGGCCCGACGTCACGCCGGGTTGCTGGAGGCTATCGGACTCTGGATTGACACCTTGGGTCGACAGTCCGGAGACGGGGTAATAGTTTCTGTTGATCGTATTCATGGCTGATTTCCCCGCCTGTGGGAATGAACAATTCGTGATCCCGGATATAAAGTCCTGCTTGTTCCCTGAGTGGAAGGCGCGGGAAAAGAGTTCCGGGGTGCATCATGAATTTGCGTTCAGGCCAGAAGCGGGGGGCGGGCGCAGGTGTCTGGGCGCCCGTTTTCGGTATCAGCCGAAGGTGATCTCAGGCAGCACGGTCAGGTCGACGGTCTGCTGTTTGCGCGGGGCGAGAATCTCGGCTTCGCCGTCTACCACCAGCTCATCGTTCTGGTTGAACACACGAGTGGCGATACGCACGCGAAATTTAGGCAGCTTTTCCAGAATTTCCAGACGCACAGTCAGGGTGTCACCCAGTTTCACGGGTTTCTGGAAGGTCATCTGCTGACCGATATAAATGGTGCCAGGGCCAGGCAACTCGCACGCGACGGCCGCGCTGATCAGCGCGCCACTGAACATGCCATGGGCGATACGCTCCTTGAACATGGTCTTGGCCGCGTATTCGGCATCCAGATGGACCGGGTTGTGGTCACCGGACATTGCGGCGAACAACTGGATGTCACGCTCTTCCACTTTTTTGCTGTAGCTGGCGGTCTGACCAACCTCAAGGGCTTCGTAAGGCGTGTTGGTGACTTGAGTCATGTGGCTGTCCTGACAATGAATATGGATTAAGCGGGCCGCTTGGTTCAGCCCTGTGTAGCCGCGCCCTTGGGTCGCGCCTGTGGATAGGCCCTGATTTGTAACACTTGATGACCCGTTGCCGCCAATACGCCGACAAGATCATTCAGACGTTTGCTGGCGCCCGCCAGATCACATCGGGATGAATAAATAGCGGCAGGCGCCTGAATACGGCTGTTTCAGCGCTTGCGCGTGGCCAGTTGCCGGTCGCGCTTGCGTGTCGGCAAGGCAGTGTATAGCGGGCAGCGGATGGCAGTCTGAACGCAGGCGTGATTCATGCCGCTGATGACACTCAGGTGACGATTTGCCTGATGCGCTTTAACTGCTAACGTCGGGCCAGGCATAAGCAGGGAAAAGGATAAAAATAATGCAAGCTGATTTCTGGAATGACAAACGCCCGGCCGGCGTCGACTCGGATGTGGATCTGCGGGCCTATCAATCGGTCATCGACGTATTTGATCGCTGCTGTAAAAAGTTCGCGGACCGCCCCGCGTTCAGCAATATGGGCGTGACCCTGACTTATGCTGAACTCGAGCGTCAGTCGCTTGCATTTGCCGGGTATCTGCAACAGCACACAGGGCTGGTGCCTGGCGACCGCATTGCTGTACAGATGCCCAACCTGTTGCAATACCCGATCGCTGTGTTCGGTGCGATGCGCGCCGGTCTGATCGTCGTCAACACCAACCCGCTGTACACCGCACGCGAGATGCGCCATCAATTTCAGGATTCGGGGGCCAAGGCGCTGGTCTACCTCAACCTGTTCGGCAAGCTGGTGCAGGAAGTGCTTCCGGACACGGCCATTGAATACCTGATCGAAGTGAAAATGGGTGACATGCAGTCGGCAGCCAAGGGCTGGCTGGTCAACACCATCGTCGACAAGGTCAAGAAGTTGGTGCCTGACTATCAACTGCCCCAGGCCGTTGGTTTCAAGCGCGCGTTGCGCATCGGACGGGAAAGCCGGGTTCAGGCGGTAGCGCAGGGGCTGGATGACGTCGCGGTATTGCAATACACCGGTGGCACCACCGGGCTGGCCAAAGGCGCAATGCTGACCCACGGCAATCTGGTCGCCAACATGCAGCAAGTCTATGCCTGCATGCGCCAGCAACTTCCTGATGGCGGACGAGCGTTTGAAGAGGGTGTCGAGGTGATGATCGCGCCGCTGCCGCTCTACCATATCTATGCATTCACCGGGCATTGCATGTGCATGATGATGGGCGGCAACCACAACATTCTGATCACCAACCCGCGTGATATCGGTGGCTTCATCAAGGAACTCGGGAAATGGAAGCTCACCGCCATGATCGGTCTCAACACCCTGTTCGTCGCGTTGATGAACCACCCGGAATTCAAGAATCTGGATTTCTCCGCATTGAAGAGCACCAATTCAGGTGGCACCGCGCTGGTCAAGGCCACGGCCGAGCGCTGGGCACAGATCACCGGCTGCACGATTGTCGAGGGCTATGGCCTGACCGAAACGTCGCCTGTCGCCAGCGCCAACCCGTATGGATCGCTGGCGCGTCTGGGGACGGTGGGTATTCCGGTGCCTGGCACGGCGATGAAAGTCATTGATGACGAGGGCGCCGAGCTGGCGTTCGGCGAGCGCGGCGAGTTGTGCATCAAAGGACCGCAGGTCATGAAAGGTTACTGGAACCGACCTGACGCCACGTCCGAATCCATGGACGCCGAGGGCTGGTTCAAGACCGGAGATATCGCGGTGATAGGTGCCGACGGATTCGTCAGTATCGTCGATCGCAAGAAAGACCTGATCATCGTGTCCGGTTTCAACGTCTACCCCAACGAAATCGAAGACGTGGTCATGGCGCACCCGAAAGTCGCCAACTGCGCCTGTATCGGCGTGCCGGACGAGCGCACCGGAGAAGCCGTCAAGCTGTTCGTGGTGCCGCGAGAGGCGGGGGTCAGCACAGAGGAACTCAAGGCGTTCTGCAAAGAAAACTTCACGGCGTACAAGGTGCCCAAGCATATCGAGCTGCGTGATTCATTGCCGATGACGCCGGTAGGCAAAATTCTGCGCCGGGAGCTTCGCGATATCGCCTGAGCGCAGGAATCGTCTCTATTTGTTTACCCACGTACACCTCTGGCCCTGATGCAGTACGTTGCAAACGGGGTCAGATCTCTTGGTAAAATGCCCCCACTTCATCTCAACCCCTCTGGATCAGTGTTTTCGGCGTGTCGGGTCGAAATGAGAGGCTCGCCTTAAAAGTGACTGATGCCTTGGCTTAAGTCATTTTAGTGACCGCCAAGGCCTCCTTTGCCTCTAGGCGGCCTTTGGCAAAGCTGCTACTCTCGGCGCGCTTTTTGATCAGTCATGAAGCGGAAAAAGCGTCTACTGCATAATTCCAAACACAAGAAAATCATCGCTTCAAGCGATGTGAAGAATTCGCTATCGCTATGGAGCCGGCTGAATGATTGAAAACTTCTGGAAGGATAAGTACCCGTCCGGTATCCCCGTCGATATCAATCCCGATGAGTACCCCAACGTCCAGGCGGTCCTTAAGCAGTCCTGCGAGCGTTTCGCCGATAAACCGGCATTCAGCAATCTGGGCAAGACCATCACTTATGGCGAGTTGTATGAGCTGTCCGGCGCGTTCGCGGCCTGGATCCAGCAATACACCGACCTGCAGCCGGGTGATCGTATCGCCGTGCAGCTGCCCAACCTGTTGCAGTACCCGATCGCCGTTTTTGGTGCCATTCGCGCTGGCTTGATCGTGGTCAACACCAACCCGCTGTACACCGCGCGGGAAATGGAACACCAGTTCAACGACTCCGGCGCCAAGGCGCTGGTGTGTCTTGCCAACATGGCGCATCTGGCCGAAAAGGTCGTGCCCAAGACCCAGATCAAGACAGTGATCATCACCGAAGTGGCCGACATCCTGTCGCCGTTCAAGCGCCTGCTGGTCAACAGTGTCATCAAGTACGTGAAGAAAATGGTTCCGGCCTACCACTTGCCGCAGGCCATCAGGTTCAACGACATCCTTGCCAAGGGTCGCGGCCAGCCGGTTACCGAGGTCGTGCCCGTTGCCGCAGATGTTGCTGTGCTGCAATACACCGGCGGCACTACCGGGGTTGCGAAAGGGGCAATGCTGACCCACCGCAACCTGATCGCCAACATGCTCCAGTGCCGGGCGCTGATGGCTTCCAACCTCAATGAAGGGTGCGAAATCCTCATCACGCCGCTGCCGCTGTATCACATCTACGCCTTCACCTATCACTGCATGGCGATGATGTTGCTCGGCAACCACAACGTCCTGATCAGTAACCCGCGTGACCTGCCGGCGATGGTCAAGGAACTGTCGAAATGGAAGTTCAGCGGCTTTGTCGGTCTCAATACGCTGTTCGTGGCGTTGTGCAACAACGAGGGCTTCCGCAATCTTGATTTTTCAGCGCTGAAAGTCACGCTGTCCGGCGGCATGGCCTTGCAACAGGCCGCTGCCGAGCGCTGGAAGCAGGTCACCGACTGCCCGATCTGCGAAGGCTACGGCATGACCGAGACCAGCCCGGTGGCGACGGTCAATCCAATCCAGAACATTCAGATGGGCACCATCGGCATTCCGGTGCCTTCGACCCTGTGCAAAGTCATCGATGATGCGGGCAACGAGGTTGCGTTCGGTGAGCGCGGCGAGCTGTGCGTCAAAGGTCCGCAGGTCATGAAAGGCTACTGGCAGCGCCAGGACGCCACTGACGAAATGCTGGATGCCGAAGGCTGGCTCAAGACCGGCGACATCGCGATCATCCAGCCAGATGGCTACATCCGGATTGTCGACCGCAAGAAGGACATGATTCTGATCTCCGGATTCAACGTCTACCCCAACGAACTGGAAGATGTACTCGCCACGCTGCCCGGCGTACTGCAATGCGCCGCGATCGGCGTGCCGGATGAGAAGTCCGGCGAGAGCATCAAGGTCTTCGTCGTCGCCAAGCCGGGCGTGACGCTCACCAAAGAGAAAGTCATGGAGCACATGCGCGCCAACCTGACCGGCTACAAGGTCCCGCGCAGCGTTGAGTTCCGCGACGTCCTGCCCACCACCAATGTCGGCAAGATCCTGCGTCGCGAGTTGCGTGATGAGGAAATGAAAAAGCTGGGTGTGAAGAAGTAGAGCGCTACATAAGCCAACACGACTCTCATGTCAGTGCTCTGCGTTGATTATCGTTCCAACGCTCCGCGCAGGAATGCCTTTCGTGACGCTCCGCGTCACAAGTCTGCGTTGCACCGCGCATTCAGGATCGGACGCAGAGCGTCCAGAAATGCATTACCACGCGGAGTGGTATGACCCCCGAAGGTTGGATACAACCTTTGGAGGCATCATGGGTAGATATACAGAACAGGCAAAACTCGCGGCCGTGCAGGAATATTGTGCCGGCAAGGCCGGTTTGAGGGATGTTGCACATCGCCACGATGTGGATTTTTCCTGTCTTAGGCAGTGGGTTGCGGCCTATCAGATTCATGGCGTAGCGGGCCTGCAAGAGAAAAAACGCCAGCGCTACAGTGACGAGTTCAAGCTGACTGTTTTGAAGCGCATGCATGATGAGCGTTTATCTCTGCGCCAGACAGCGGCCTTGTTCGATATCCGTCAGTTCGGCATCATCGGTCTATGGCAGCGCTATTATGAAGAGGGAGCCTTTGATGCCTCCTCCAAGCCACCCACAAAAGCCGGACGCCCAAGAAAGATGACGACTGCACTTCCCCCTGTGAACGCCCCCTCAATCGACGATGAATCGCGCTCGCGTGACGAGTTGCTTGCCGAGGTGAAGCAACTGCGGATGGAGGTCGACTATCTAAAAAAGCTCGATGCCTTGGCTCAGAAGAAGCAACGAATAGCGCAACAGAAAAAGCGCAAATCGTAACCGAACTGAGACTGGGGCATTCTCTGGATGGCCTGCTGAAGCTTGCCGGTCTGGCGCGCAGCACTTTTTACTATCAACAAAAGGTACTGCAAGCGGGCGATAAGTACGCCGGGCTCAAAGACCTGATTCAGACAGCTTTCTACGAGCATAAAGGCCGGTATGGCTATCGTCGTATCACGGCAGCGTTGCGGCGCGCAGGCCATCTTGTGAACCACAAGACGGTGCAGAAACTGATGGGGCAGCTAGGCCTGAAGAGCCTGGTGCGTGTGAAGAAATACCGTTCTTACAAGGGCGAAGTAGGCAAGGCTGCGCCCAACATTCTCAAGCGTGATTTCAAGGCCCAACACCTTAATGAAAAATGGGCCACGGACGTGACCGAGTTCAAAGTGGGAGGCCAGAAGCTCTATCTGTCGCCCATCATGGATCTGTACAACGGCGAAATCATTTCCTATGCAATCGCCAGGCGCCCGCTGTACTCCATGGTCGACGAAATGCTTGAAGGAGCGTTCAAGAAGCTTGAGCCGCATGAAAAGCCTATTTTGCACTCAGACCAGGGCTGGCAATATCGGATGCCTGTTTACCAACGATTACTCAATGAGCATTCGATCACATGCAGCATGTCGCGCAAGGGCAACTGCTACGACAACGCGGCTATGGAAAGTTTTTTTGGCACGCTGAAGTCCGAGTTTTTCTATCTGAACAAATTTAACGATCTGGATGAGCTTCATGCCGGCATCGACGAGTACATTGAGTATTACAATCACTCACGCATCAAACTGAAACTTAACGGCCTGAGCCCTGTGGAATACAGAATGCAGGCCGCTCAGGCAGCGTAGAGATAATCGTCCAACCTTCGGGGGTCATACCAGAGCGTGGGAACGATGGTCATGAGCATGGGGATCGGGGCTCGGGCCACGTTCATTATCGTTCCAACGCTCCGCGTAGGAATGCCTTTCGTGACGCTCCGCGTCACAAGTCTGCGTTGCGCCGCGCATTCAGGATCGGACGCAGAGCGTCCAGAAATGCATTACCACGCGGAGCGTGGGAACGATGGTCATGAGCATGGGGATCGGGGCTCGGGCCACGTTGATTATCGTTCCAGCGCTCCGCACAGGGATGCCTTTCGTGACGCTCCGCGTCACAAGTCTGCGTTGCACCGCGCATTCAGGATCGGACGCAGAGCGTCCAGAAATGCATTACCACGCGGAGCGTGGGAACGATGGTCATGAGCACGGGAATCGGGGTTCGGGCCACGTTGATTATCGTTCCAACGCTCCGCGTAGGAATGCCTTTCGTGACGCTCCGCGTCACAAGTCTGCGTTGCACCGGGCATTCAGGATCGGACGCAGAGCGTCCAGAAATGCGTTACCACGCGGAGCGTGGGAACGATGGTCATGAGCATGGGGATCGGGGTTCGGACCACGATGATTATCGTTCCAACGCTCCGCGTGGGAATGCCTTTCGTGACGCTCCGCGTCACAAGTCTGCGTTGCACCGCGCATTCAGGATCGGACGCAGAGCGTCCAGAAATGCGTTACCACGCGGAGCGTGGGAACGATAGTCATCCGCTGAAGTAATACCACCTCGACCGATTAAGCACGGTCGCTCCCACGACCCACCGCAATCTGCGACAATCCGCACCTGCCATTTGAAAAAAGACCCTGCGCGCCTGATGACCGACGAATCGCCCTCTATCGACCAACTCCTGAAAAACCTCGACCAAGCGATGATCAGCGAACGCCATCGTCTGCGCCGCCAGTTGCACGAGGTGCGCAAGAAGCCCGACGAGGCGAAGCTGGCGCAGTGGGTGGCTCGGGTTCAGGCGTCGTGCGCGCAGGTGACGGCGCGGCGCGAAAGCGTGCCGGCGATTCGTTATGACGACAATCTGCCCATCGCCGCCAAGCGTGATGAAATCAAAGAGGCGTTGCTCAAGCATCAGGTGCTGATCATTGCCGGCGAAACCGGCTCGGGCAAAACCACCCAGTTACCCAAGATCTGCCTGGAAATCGGTCGCGGTCAGCATGGTCTGATCGGGCATACCCAGCCGCGCCGGATCGCCGCTCGCAGCGTGGCCAGCCGGGTCGCCGATGAGATCGGCACGCCGCTGGGGGCGCTGGTCGGTTACCAGGTGCGTTTCGAAGATCAAAGCGACAGCAATACCCTGATCAAGCTGATGACCGACGGTATTTTGCTGGCCGAAACCCAGCATGACCGCTTTCTTGAGCGCTACGACACGATCATCGTCGACGAAGCCCACGAACGCAGCCTGAACATCGACTTCCTGCTGGGCTACCTGAAGACGCTGCTGCCGCGTCGCCCGGACCTCAAGGTCATCATCACCTCGGCCACCATCGACCTGCAGCGCTTTTCCGAGCACTTCAACGATGCGCCGGTGATCGAGGTGTCTGGCCGCACCTTCCCTGTCGACGTCTGGTATCGCCCGCTGACCAGCGAGCAGGACGAAGAGGGCAACAGCGTCGAAGACGACCTGACTGTCGATCAGGCGATTCTGGCCACGCTGGATGAGTTGGCAGCGTTCGAACGCAGCGAGCGCAAGAGCCCCGGCGATGTACTGGTGTTCCTGCCCGGCGAGCGCGAGATTCGCGATGCGGCCGAAATGCTGCGCAAGGCCCAGCTCAGACACACCGAGATTCTGCCCCTGTACGCGCGCCTTTCGCCCGCCGAACAGCAGCGCATCTTTCAGTCGCATCCCGGCCGTCGTGTGGTGCTGGCCACCAACGTCGCCGAAACCTCGCTGACCGTGCCGGGCATCCGCTACGTGATCGATACCGGCACGGCGCGCATCAGTCGCTACAGCTACCGCGCCAAGGTTCAGCGCTTGCCGATCGAAGCGGTTTCCCAGGCCAGCGCCAACCAGCGTAAAGGCCGTTGCGGGCGTGTCGAGCCGGGGCTTTGCGTGCGCCTGTACAGCGAAGAGGATTTCAACGGTCGGCCCGAATTTACCGATCCCGAGATTCTGCGCACCAACCTGGCGGCGGTGATCCTGCAGATGCTGCACCTGCGGCTCGGCGAAATCACTGATTTCCCGTTCATCGAGCCGCCAGACGGCAAGGCGATCAGCGACGGTTTCAACCTGTTGCAGGAGCTGTCGGCGGTCAACCGCGAGAATCAGCTGACCCCGCTGGGCCGCCAACTGGCGCGTTTGCCGGTGGACCCGCGCATGGGGCGCATGCTGCTGGAAGCCGCGAAGCAGGGCAGCCTGCAAGAAGTGCTGATTGTCGCCAGCGCCATGTCCGTGCAGGACGTGCGCGAGCGGCCACCCGAGCGCCAGCAGGCTGCCGATCAGGCTCACGCGCAATGGAAAGACGCCGACTCGGACTTCGCCGGGCTGGTCAATCTGTGGCGCGGCTTCGAAGAACAGCGCCAGGCGCTGACGGCCAGCCCGTTGCGCAACTGGTGCCGACGCAACTTTCTGAATTACCTGCGCCTGCGCGAATGGCGTGATTCCCATCGGCAACTGAGCCTGATCTGTCGCGACCTGCAACTGACGGTCAACAAGGAACCGGCCGATTTCCCGAAATTCCACAAAGCCATTCTGTCGGGTCTGCTGAGCCAGATCGGGCAAAAGGCCGACGAGGGCGACTACCTTGGGGCGCGGCAACGACGCTTCTGGATTCACCCGTCTTCCGGGCTGGGCAAGAAGCGTCCGCAGTGGCTGATGGCTGCCGAACTGGTGGAAACCACCAAGCTGTATGCACGCATGGTCGCGAAGATCGATTCGGACTGGATCGAGCCGCTGGCCGGGCACCTGATCAAGAAGAACCATTTCGAGCCGCACTGGGAGAAGAAGCGCGGGCAGGTGGTTGCGTTCGAGCAGATCACCCTGTTCGGCCTGATCGTGGTCGGCCGTCGCCCGGTGCATTACGGGCCCATCGATCCGGTGGTGTCGCGCGAGCTGTTCATCCGTGAAGGGCTGGTACGCGGCGACATCCTGTCCCGGGCCAAATGCCTGAGCGCCAATACGCGCCTGCTTGAGCAGCTCGACGAGCTGGAAGCCAAGGCTCGACGGCGCGATATTCTGGCTGACGAAGACACCCTGTACAGCTTCTATGAAGCGCGGATTCCGGCTGAGATTCACCAGACGGCTACCTTCGACAGCTGGTACAAGAACGAAAGCCAGAAGAACCCGCAGTTGCTGATCATGCGCGAAGAGGACGTGCTGGCCCGCGAAGCCAGTGAAGTGACTGCCGCGCAGTATCCGGACACCTTGAGTCTGGGCGATTTGAGCCTGTCGCTGAGCTATCACTTCGAGCCCAATCACCCGCGCGATGGCGTGACCTTGCGGGTGCCAGCGCCCTTGCTGTTGTCGTTGCCTGCCGAGCGTCTTGAATGGCTGGTGCCAGGTTTGCTGGAAACCAAATGTATTGCGCTGGTTCGCAACCTGCCCAAGGCGGTGCGCAAGAATTTCGTGCCAGTTCCGGACTTCATCAAGGCGGCCCTGCAACGCATCACGTTCGGTGACGGTTCGCTGCCGCAGGCGCTGGGCCGTGAGTTGCTGCGCATGACCGGCGCGCGGGTCAGCGACGAAGCCTGGGCTGAGGCTGCGCAGCAGCTGGAAGGCCACTTGAAGATGAACCTGGAAATCGTTGACGGTAACGGCAAATTTCTCGGTGAAGGGCGTGATCTGGCTGAGCTGACAGCGCGTTTCGCTGAAGCGAGTCAGGCGGCGCTGGCGGTGCCGCAAAGCGCGAAACACCAGCAGCCGGTGGAAGCCAGGGTCTTCGCCCCGGTGGCGCAGAAGACTCAGCAGAACATCGCCGGGCTGTCGATGACGGTTTACCCGGCGCTGGTCGAAGAAGGTGGAGCGGTCAAGGAAGGCCGGTTCTCGACCCAGGCCGAGGCCGAGTATCAGCATCGCCGCGCCTTGCAGCGTTTGCTGTTGCAGCAGTTGGCCGAACCCGCCAAGTTTCTGCGCAACAAATTGCCGGGCCAGACTGAACTGGCCTTGCTGCATCGCGAACTGGGGCGCATCGATGCACTGGTCGAAGACATCCTGCTGGCCAGTCTCGACAGTTGCGTGCTGGAAGGTGAGGCCGAACTGCCGCGTGATGGCGCAGGCTTGCTGTCACTGGCCGAACGCAAACGTGCCGACTGGACCGAACATGCCGAGCGGCTCGCAAAGCTGACCCTGGAAATCCTCAAGCTGTGGCACGGTCTGCAAAAGCGCTTCAAGGGCAAGATCGACCTGGCCCAGGCCGTGGCACTGAACGATATCAAGGCGCAACTGAGCAAGCTGGTGTACCCCGGGTTTGTCCGTGAAACACCGGCTGTCTGGCTCAAGGAGCTGCCGCGCTACCTGAAGGCCATCGAGATGCGCCTGGAAAAACTGCCAGGTCAGGTGCAGAAGGACCGGGTGTGGAGCATCGAGCTGGCAGGTCTGTGGACGCAATACCAGGCACGCGCCGACAAGCACGCTCAAGAGGGCAAGCGCGATCCGGAACTGGCGTTGTACCGCTGGTGGATGGAGGAGTACCGCGTCTCGCTGTTCGCCCAGCAACTGGGTACAAAAATGCCGGTGTCGGACAAACGGTTGAGCAAGCAGTGGAGTCAGGTGGAGAGCTGATCCGCTGCTTCACGCCGCGAAGTAAATGGCGTCTATCGTGCCTATATTCATTGGCCAGATAGCGCCAAAACCGGGCTCTGTGGCACACTCCGCGCCTGTCTTCACCGTGTCATGAAATGCTGCTCCCGGTTGCGGGCAGCTTTTACAGTCGCACTGGTACGCGGGTCCCAAAAAGCAGTGGGCCTTCAGTTGCCGTGCCTGAGCAGGTCATTACCTGCAACTCAATAAGAGAGGAACGACCGTGCACAACGTCGTCATCAGCGGCACAGGCCTGTTTACCCCGGCCAACAGCATCTCCAACGAAGAGCTGGTGCAGTCTTTCAATGCCTGGGTTGCACAGTTCAACAGCGAGAACGCAGCCGCCATCGAGCGCGGCGAAGTGCAAGCGCTCAGCGAGTCCAGCGCCGCGTTCATCGAAAAGGCTTCGGGTATCAAAAGCCGCTTCGTCATGGACAAGGAGGGCATTCTCGATCCGCAGCGCATGAAGCCCAACCTGCCGGAACGCAGCAATGACGAATGGTCGATCCTCTGCCAGATGGGGGTTGCCGCCGCCGAACAGGCGTTGCAGCGCGCTGGCAAGACGGCCGCAGACATCGACGGTGTGATCGTGGCCTGCTCCAACCTGCAACGGGCCTATCCGGCGATCTCTATCGAGATTCAGGAAGCGCTGGGTATTGCAGGCTACGGTTTCGACATGAACGTGGCCTGTTCTTCGGCCACTTTCGGTATTCAGACGGCCTGCAACAGCGTGCAGCTCGGCCAGGCGCGTGCGTTGCTGGTGATCAGTCCAGAGATCTGCACCGCGCATCTGAATTTTCGTGATCGCGACAGCCATTTCATTTTCGGTGATGGCGCGACCGCCGTGGTGGTCGAGCGGGCAGACCTCGCCACCTCGCCTCATCAATTCGATATCGTCAGCACCCGTTTGCTGACCAAATTCTCGAACAACATCCGCAACAACTTCGGCTTTCTCAATCGCACCTCGGATCAAGGCCAGCATGCACCGGACAAGCTGTTCGTGCAGGAAGGGCGCAAGGTGTTCCGCGAGGTGTGCCCGATGGTGGCCGAACTGGTCAGCGCGCATTTGCAGGATAACGGCATCAACATCAGTGACGTGCAGCGTTTCTGGTTGCACCAGGCCAACCTGAGCATGAACCACTTGATTACCAAGAAGCTGCTGGGGCGTGATGCCACAGTCGAAGAAGCGCCGGTGATTCTCGACACCTACGGCAATACCAGCTCGGCCGGTTCGGTCATTGCGTTTCACACGTATCAGGATGATCTGCCCAAAGGCGCGCTGGCGGTGCTCAGTTCGTTTGGTGCCGGTTACTCGATTGGCAGCGTGATTCTGCGCAAGCGCTGATCACGTCCGACGGGTAGCGCTTTTGAGACGGGCGCTACCTGTCATATCCCGTTATGTCATGTGCAGGCCGTTGGGTCTTTATCGTATTGGCTATTCACAAAGCCATTAGCGGTATCGACCATGTTCACCCTCAGATACAAACCCTTTGAAACAATAGAATCGTCCGTTGCACACGCCTCTGTAACGCCTCCACCGCAGGACGCGGCGCCGTTCGAAGCGGAGCACGCCAACACCGAATTCATCAGGCTCAACTTGCCAGTCTGGTATGTGGGTGCGCCCACGGCACTGCGCCAGGCGCTGCATGCCAGCCAGCAAGGCGCGCGCCGTTACGCGCAGGCGCTGGAGCCTGTGCGCAACCGTCTGTTATCGGCGCAGCAGTTTGCAGCGCCTTTGCTGTCGAAAGCGTTTGTCGAACGTTTCAAACTCGACCTCGACGTTGAAGCCTTTCAACTGATGACCTGGCGCTACGACAAAACCTGGAACCCGGCCCCGCTCGAGCAGACCTTGCTTCAGGCGGCCTTGCAGAACTTCGCTCCCAGCAACAGAAGCCGCTTCGATCCCTACTCGGCAATCGTGCGTACAGGTGGCTTGCGTTACTGGCTGATCGACAGCGCCCAGCGCCGCTACAAGGTGGAATACCGGGACCGTCAGGCGATCGATCTCGAGCAGTTCGCTGATTTTTGCCATGAGCTGGATCTGGGTCGCCAGTATCAGACCCATCTGGACAGTGTGTTCAAGCCGCCAGGCCCAGCTGCGCAAGCGGTTGCCAGCGCGTTCATGGACAGCGAACGGGCTGCCGTAGAGGTGCTTGCGCATATCGCCGTGATGAAAGGCGATATCACTGACGCGGCGTACCAGACACTGCTGGATATGGTGAAGTCCGTTGACCAGCCCCGCTGGGATGGCAAGGGCGTGCGCTATTGCCAGTTGCACATGCTCGACACCTACACGTTTCCAGGCTCGCTGTTACAGGGTGCTTTGCTGATACAGCAGGACGGCGCCAAGCCCGATGACGGTCCTTGCCTGGTCTACCTGCCTTCCGAGCCTTCGCATCCGATCAAGCAGTTCGCGTCGCTGCGAGCCTTCAACGCCTGGCTGGTGACGGCCTTGGGCGGCGAACACTATCGACGCTATTTCAGCCGTTTCGTCAGCCTCGGCCAGGTACCGGCATTTTTTACCAAACTGGACGCGCGGCTGTATCCCGCCGGGGATCGCAAGCTGGACCCCGACGCCGACCTGGTCGTGCAGGCACAGCCATTCTCGAAACCGCCATTCGAGCTGCTTTACGACCATTTGCTGGCCAAAACCTATGACGACTCAAAGGCAATCGCGGTGCCTTCCGCTCAGGTGGACCGGCAGGCTCACGATGCACTGATCGAAAGCCTTGAAAACAATGGCATGAACCTGCTCAACGTGGCCGGGTTCTTTGTGCCGGTGCTGGGTGAAATCATGTCCGTGGTCGCCCTCTATCAGCTGGCCAGCGAAGCGTTCGTCGCTTACGAAGACTGGAAGCACGATGAAGTCGAAGACGCCATGCAACATGTCTATAACATCGGCGAAAACGTTGCACAGATGCTGGCGGTAGGCAGCGTGGTGGGCGCGGTGAGCGGACTGCAGCCCTCGATGTTCATCGAAAGTCTGGTGCAAAGGCGTGTCGATGGCGCCGTGCGTCTCGGCAAGCCGAGCATCGATGCCTATGCCCATGCGATCGTGTTGCCCGAGAATCTGAGCAGCAACGCTCTTGGGCTTTATGAGCACGATGGCAAGACCTGGCTGCCACTGGACGGCAAGCTGTATCGCGTCGAGTCTGATGCGTCCGGCCTCGACTGGCGCGTCAGGCACCCGGTGAATGAGCGTTCGTACGCGCCGAGGCTCAAGCACAACGGTGCCGGTGCGTGGCGCCATGAGTGGGAAAACCCCATGGGCTGGGACGAGGTAACGGCATTCAAACGCCTGAACCCGACGTGTAATGCGCTCCCGGAAGAGGACATTCAGAAAGTCCTGCGCATTACCGGCACCCACGAGGCTTTGCTACGCCAGATACACGTCGAGAACCTCCAGCCTCCTGCCTTGCTGAATGATGCCATTCAGCGCGTTGAAACAGAACGGCAGCTGCAGGTCTGTATCGAAGCCCTTAAGGCCAATGATGTGTCGCAGGTTCATGTTTCTCATATCGAGCCGTGGTTGAAACTGCTGGTGTCGTCACCGCGCTGGCATGAGACCCGCGGCCTGTTACTGGTCGACGCACAAGGGACGTTGCTGGAATCCTGGAACACGGGGTCGCAGATGACGCTGTCGTCCCATGTCGCAGGGCCGACCGGGCACCTCAGTCAAGTGCTCGGCCAGTTGCTGGAAAGTCTGCCGGCCGACGAAGTCACTCGTCTGACCGGGAGCGACAGTGCCGACAAAGCCGTTCAACTGCAGGGCTTCAAACGCTATCTGGCCGATTACGCCCAGACGCACGTGGGGCACCTGCTGGATGACGTACAGGCGCTCAAAGGTCGTAGCGACGACTCGCATGTCCAGTTGATACAGCGCGACTTCGGCAGCTTGCCGAGCAGCGTGGCGCTCGAACTCATCGGCATGGCCAGCGACGCAGACAAAGCACGAATGACCACGGAAAAACGCATTCCTCTGACACTTGCCGAGCATGCCCGCGAGTACCAGCAGCAGCTGCGGATAAACCGCGCCAACGAAGGCTTCTATCGGGCGGTAACCGACAATCTGGACACGCAGGCGGCGGGGCTGGGCATGCTGCAGTACGTGCCAGGCTGGCGGGGTGATGTTTCGATCGATCTGCTGAAGGATTCGCTGGAGGGCGACGAAATCGCCAGTCTCGACAGCGATGAGGCCGCAGCGCACCGCCTGCTGGTCAGTACCGAAGCGGGGGTTCAGTGCTTCGAGCCGTCAGGTGAATCGCTCGGTGAAGTCGATCAGCTGTTCTTCAGGGCGTTGTTGCTGGCGCTTCCCGAACAGGTACGGCTCGACATTCAGTTGCCTGCTGGCGCGGATGAGCAGCAACTGCGCAGTCTGTTGCGCAATACGGCAGTCGAACGACGTGAGCGCATGGCTTCCATCTTGCAATTGCAGCCGATCAAGCCCGGTATCAAATGGCCGCAACGCTTGCCCCATGGCCGTATTGGCTACCCGCTGAGTGGACGGTTGCGAGGTTTCTTTCGTCGTCTGGGCATTGGCGCGTCCGGGCACTCGCCGGAGCTTGCGGTAAAAAGTCTTTACCCAGGTTTTTCCGATGCAGAAGTGTCCGGTTTCCTGAGCGCGTTACGCGCCGAACACACCGGGCCGGCGCGGGAGTTGTCGACTTTCGTCCGGCAAAGACTGAGCGGCCTCGCCGATGAATTGCGAACGCTTCAAATTACTCTGGACACCTGGGTCGCGGAAACGCCCTTTTCTTCGTTGCGCAGGCCGAGGGAGGTTGCCGCGACGCGCATTCACGACTGCTGGAAACGCTTGAGCTTTCAGTGCCGAAACTTTCAGGGTAACTTTTTAGGGTATGCGCTCGATCTGGATAATCTGCGTATCGGAGAACTGCCAGATATCACGGCCAACTTCGACCATGTGGCGGTGCTGAAAGCCCGCGCCATGCAGCTTACCGATCCACAAGCGAATACATTGCTGAAAAACTTCAATAGACTGCGTTCGCTGAGCCTGGACTTCAATGACCTGCGATCCTTGCCGACCTCGATAGGGCAAATGCCTCAGCTTGCAGAGCTGTCCATCAGCCACAATCCGCTGATCTGGACAGCGTCTGCCAACGTGGCGTTGCAGAACCTGAACCGCTTGGAAATTCTGGACCTCAATTTTTGCTCGCTCGGCGAGGACGTCCCCATCACTGCACTGAACTCGCTGCGTCTGTTGTTTCTGCGCGGCACCGGCATTAGTGCATTGCCTGCGTGGAACTGGCTGCGGTCCGAGCTGATTCGTATTGATGTGCGTGACAATCGCATCTCGGAAATATCCATCGATGAGCTCGATAACATCGAGCGCTCCCTCAGTTCCTCGCGCCTGCACCTGCATCTGAACGGCAATCCACTGAATTCACCTACGCTGGAACGCATCAGGCTGTTTCGCGAAGGCAGGCAGCGACCGCGCTGGAGTGTGAGCCAGAACCTGCGTCCAGTCGAGGCCGGGCCTGACAGTGCACCGTGGCTTGCAGGCCTGAATCGTGAGCAGGTGAATACCCGCATAAGGCTGTGGCAAGACCTGCGCGCCTGTGTCGGGTCCGCGGACTTTTTTCAGATGCTGAGCGATCTGACGCACTCTGCCGACTTCTCAAGTAACCGCGACGAGCTGATTGCGCGAGTCTGGTCGATGATCGAATCGGCGTCGGTAAACGCCGAGCTGCGTGCCCAGCTCTTCGATCTTGCCGCGCACCCGCAGACGTGTGGCGATGGACTGGCATTGGTGTTTGGCGACATGGAAGTGCGCGTCCAGATCTTCTCGATCATGTCATCCACGCCGGCGGCCGCGCAGCCACGCAAGCTGTTCAAGATGACCCGTAGTCTGGACCGGCTGGACCAGGTGGAGAAAATTGCCCTGCGCGATATTGCGTTTCGTCAGGCTAGCGGCGAAAGGGTCGATGAGGCCGAAGTACGCTTGGCCTACCGCATCGGTCTGCAAGCGCGGCTTGAACTGCCAGGACAGCCGCGAACCATGTGGTTCCGCGCTATTGCCAAGGTGAACGAAGCGGATTTGCAGGCGGCGTACAACGAAATCATCGATCGCGAAACCACCCCTGAATTTTTCCAGTCGATGATTGCCCGGGAGTTCTGGATGAGTTATCTGGAAATTCGTTACGCCCTGGAGTTCGAGCCGGTCAAGCAGCCTTTCAATCAGCGCCTGGTGGCCCTGGATGAGTTGCCGCCTGACCAGCAATCCGATCAGCAGTACCTCGAGCAGATTGGCGTGATCTCCCGTGAGCGTGAGCAGGCGATCAATGAATTCGCGATCAATCTTTCCAGGCAGATTGCGGAGGCGGTGAACATGACGGCTCAATAAGGGATATTCTTCACCCTGTCTGCCTATCGGGGAACCTGCATGCCTGTTCACGTAATCGACAGCCTCGGCACCGTCGCGCCTGCCCAGTGGGATGCGCTGGTGCCTGGCAATCAGCCATTCCTGCGGCATGCGTTTCTCAGCTCGCTGGAGGACAGCGGCAGCCTGGGGTCGCGTTCAGGCTGGCGTGCCGAGCATGTGCTGCACTACGAAAACGATCAGTTGGTGGCCGCGTTGCCGGCTTACCGGAAGTGGCATTCTTACGGCGAGTATGTGTTCGATCACGCCTGGGCAGACGCCTGTCGTCGTGCCGGGATCGCCTATTACCCCAAGCTGCTGATCGCCGTGCCTTTCAGCCCGGTCGGCGGTTCGCGGATCCTGTCTGCGACGCCTCAAGGCGGCATGGAATTGCTCAGCGAGCTGCCGGCGTACCTGCAACGTGAGGGGCTGTCGAGCGCTCACGTGAACTTCACCGATCCGGCGGCCGATACCTTGCTTGAAACCCAGGAGGGCTGGCTGCAACGGATCGGTTGCCAGTTTCATTGGCACAATCGTGGCTACCGCGATTTCCAGGACTTTCTGGACGCATTGAGTTCGCGCAAGCGCAAACAGATGCGCAAGGAACGTGAGCAGGTGGCCGGGCAGGGCATCGAGTTTGAATGGCTAGAAGGCGCGCAGATGAGCGAAGTGCTGTGGGACTTCGTCTATGCGTGCTATTCCAATACCTATGAGGTGCGTGGGCAGGCGCCTTATCTGACGCGTGAGTTCTTCAGCCTGCTTGCCGAACGCATGCCCGAGTCTATCCGTGTGGTCATCGCGCTGCAGGGCTCACGCCCTGTGGCGATGGCCTTCAGCCTGATCGGCGATGACAGTTTCTACGGGCGCTACTGGGGCTGCCTGGCCGAGTTCGACCGGCTGCATTTCGAGACCTGTTTCTATCAAGGCATGGACTACGCCATCGCTCACGGCCTGCAACGCTTCGACGCCGGTGCGCAGGGCGAACATAAGCTGATCCGCGGTTTTGAACCACAGATCACCCGTTCATGGCACTACCTGATGCATCCTGGCTTGAAGGACGCGGTGAGCGAGTTTCTGGAGCAGGAGCGAGCAGGCGTGCTGGCGTATGCAGAAGATGCGCGCAGTGCGTTGCCGTATCGGCAGGCGGAGTAGTAGGTGGATCACTGCTCCTGAATATCTTGCGAGGTTGCTAGCGAAGAGGTCAGCAGCCTCCCCATTGATTGTGCGGGGTGGCGCAGACTTGTGACGCGGAGCGTCACGAAATGCATGCCAACGCGGAGCATTGGCACGATAGTCATGGGTACCGGCAGGCGGAGTAGCAGGTGGATCACTGCTCCTGAAGATCTTGCGGGAGTGAGCCGGGCGACGCTTCGCTTGCTCGCGAAGAAGCCAGCAGCCTCCCCATAGTCAATCTACCCCTACGAACCCACCCGTCTGATGCTGCCACAACCGGGCATAAAGCCCGCCACGCGCCAGCAGTTCGGCATGAGTACCGGTTTCGGCGATCTGGCCTTTCTCCAGAACCACCAGGCGATCCATGCGCGCGATGGTCGACAGGCGGTGAGCGATGGCGATGACCGTCTTGCCCTGCATCAACGTCTCCAGACTCTCCTGAATCGCCGCTTCAACTTCGGAATCGAGCGCAGACGTGGCTTCGTCCATGATCAGGATCGGCGCATCTTTGAGCAGCACGCGGGTAATTGCAATGCGCTGGCGCTGGCCACCGGACAGTTTGACGCCGCGCTCACCGACGTGAGCATCAAAGCCGGTGCGGCCTTCGGAGTCCGATAGCAGCGGGATGAACTCATCGGCACGAGCCTTGTGGATCGACTCCCAGAGCTGTTCATCGGTTGCGTCCGGGTTGCCATACAGCAGGTTTTCGCGAATCGAGCGGTGCAACAGTGACGTGTCCTGAGTGATCATGCCGATTTGCGCACGCAGGCTTTCCTGGGTGATTTCGGCGATGTCCTGGCCGTCGATCAGAATCCTGCCGCCCTGCACGTCGTACATGCGCAACAGCAAATTCACCAGCGTCGACTTGCCCGCACCGGAAGGCCCGATCAGACCGATTTTCTCGCCCGGTTTTATGTCCAGGTTGAGGTTGTGGATGATCCCGTTGCCATTGCCGTAATGGAAGTCGACGCCATCGAACTTCACGCCGCCCTTGTCGATCTTCAGCGGCAGGGCGCCGGGTGTGTCGTTGACCGTGACCGGTTGCGAAATGCTTTCGAGACCATCCTGTACGGTGCCGATGTTCTCGAAGATGCCGTTGACCACCCACATGATCCAGCCAGACATATTGACGATGCGGATCACCAGCCCGGTGGCCAGCGCAATGGCCCCGACCGAGATCATCGACTGGGTCCACAGCCACAATGCCAGACCGGTGGTGGTGACAATCAGCACGCCGTTCATGGTGGTGATGGTGGTGTCCATCGACGTCACGACCCGTCCGGCCAACTGGCTTTTCTCGGTGTGGTCGCGCATCGCTTCACGCGCGTATTGCTGTTCATGGTTGGTGTGGGCGAACAGTTTCAGGGTAGTGATGTTGGTGTAGCCGTCGACGATCCGGCCCATGAGCTTTGAGCGCGCATCGGAGGAGTCCACCGAACGCTGTTTGACTCGGGGTACGAAGTACATCAGCGAGAGTATGAAAGCCACGATCCAGGTGCCCAGCGGGATCATCAGGCGCCAGTCTGCTTCAGCGAACAGCACCATGGCGCTGATGGCGTAGATCAGCACATGCCAGAGGGCGTCCACTGACTGCACCGCCGAGTCACGTAACGAGTTACCGGTCTGCATGATGCGCTGGGCGATGCGCCCGGCGAAGTCGTTCTGGAAGAAGTTGACGCTCTGCTTGAGCACATGGCTGTGGTTTTGCCAGCGAATCAGGTTGGTCATGCCCGGGCTGATGGTCTGATGCACCAACAGGTCATGCAGGCCGACGAATATCGGCCGCAGCAGCAGGGCCACGACCACCATCCAGATCAGCTCCGAGCCATGAATGCTGAAGAAGTCCTTGGGCGCCGTGGTTTGTGCCAGGTCGATGATGCGGCTCAGGTAGCTGAACAGCGACACCTCGATCAGGGCACCGATCAGCCCGACCACCAGCAGTGCGGTAAAGGTCGGCCATACCTGACGCAGGTAATACAGGTAGAACGCGAAGACGGTGTTGGGCGGGGCAGCGGTAGGAGCGTCTTTGAAGATGTCGATCAGCTTTTCAAAACGACGATAAAGCATTGGCTATCAGACCCACGCAATGTGGGCTCTCCTTGATAAGTAGAGGCTGTCCCGTCCGCCCCGCACGAGCCGGAAAGGCGTCGTGCGGCACAGGCTCCAGATCAGTCGACGCGTTTTGCGGACTTGATCAGGATCGGGTCGACGGGCACGTTCTGCATGCCTTTCTGGTTGCCGGTGCGGGCGTTGACGATGTTGTCGACGACGTCCATACCTTTGACGACTTTGCCAAACACCGCATAACCGAAGTCACGGGTGCCGTTGTCGAGCATTGCATTGTCGTTGGTATTGATGAAGAACTGGCTGGTGGCCGAGTTCACGTCCGAGGTGCGGGCCATGGCGATGGTGCCACGCACATTATGCAGACCGTTCTGGGCTTCGTTCTTGATCGGGTCCTTGGTGGGCTTTTGAACCAGTTGCTGGGTAAAACCGCCACCCTGAACCATGAATCCCGGGATCACACGGTGAAAAATGGTGTTGCTGTAGAAACCGCTGTCCACGTAACCCAGAAAATTTGCGGTGCTGAGAGGTGCCTTGGTGTCTGCCAGCTCGATTTCAATCTGCCCGAAGCTGGTGTCGAGTACCACATGCGTGGCCTTGTCTGGAGCAGCCATCAGGTTGGCAGCAAACAGTACGGTACAGGCGGTGAGAGCGATTTTTTTCAGCATGTGGCAAAACGTCCTTCGGTAAGAAATATCGACTGTGGCCGGCAAGGAAAACACGTTTGGCTTTTTTTGCCCAGCTTTTGCCTTGCACAGCGTTCGAAGGTCGGCACTGCGTTACGCGACCCATCCGCACACGGTTTCAGACCCCGCTACTTTCGATGAATTCCAGCAGCGTGCGGTTGAATGGCTCGGGCTGGTCCAGCGGCGTGGCATGCCGGGAGTCGCTGATGACCACCAGCCGGGCGTTGGGCAGGCGTTTCACGTAATCCTCTTTGAGCGATACCGGTGTGTAGTCGTGTTCGGCGGCGATGATCAGGGTCGGGCAGGTGATGCGCGCCAGGCGGTGTTCCACGCCCCAGCCGACAATGGCATCAAAGCTGGCGAGGTAGGCCCGCTTGTCATTTTTGCTCCAGCGCTCGGCCATCTTGCGCCGCAGTTCGGCCTGCTCCGGCTTGGGAAACAGTCGTTTGCCGAGTGCCTGCCCCAGGGTTGCCATACCGACGACGCGTGACAGGGTCCAGCGTCTGGCCCACTGCCAGAGGTCACCGAGACTTCTGACCTTGACCTGCGGGGCGCTGTTGACAATGCACAGGCTCTTGAGCAACTCCGGCTGATCGACTGCCAATTGAAAGCCGACCATGCCACCCATCGACAGGCCGACCACATGCACCGGGCCGAGTCGAAGATGTTCGATCAGCGCCTCCACGTCGTTGCTCATACCCTGAATACTGTACCGCTCGTGAGGCTTGTCCGAACGTCCATGACCGCGCATGTCCATGACAATGACGCGGTAGTGCGCGGCCAGCGCCGGGATCTGGTATTCCCAGTCCTGACAGCTGGACCCCAGGCCATGCAGCAGCAGGACCGGTGCGCCCTGACCATATTCCTCGTAATGCAGCGTGCACTCGTCATGCTCGAAAAAAGCCATCTGCCTACTCCTGTCAGGCGTGTTGAGGTGCCGTCAGCGCTGTGGTCAATGGCGCGGTGTCGAAGGTGCGGATCAGGTCGATCAGAATCTGTGTCGCCGGGCCCAGCGGCCGGTCCTTGCTGGAGTAAAGATAGAACGTCGGGTTGCGGTTGCCGCCTTTGTCGAGGGGCAGGGGCTTGAGCAGCCCTTCGCGCAGTTCACGCTCGATCATGTGCCGAGGCAGCCACGCAAATCCCAGTCCGTTGCTGACAAAGGTCGTTGCGGTGCCGAGGCTGCCGACCGTCCAGCGTTGTTCGGCGCCCAGCCAGCCGACATCCCTGGGCTGCTGCCTGCCGGAGTCGCGAATCACCACCTGCAACTGGCTTTCCAGGTCTTGAAAGGTCAATTCGCGATTGGCCTGATGCAGTGCGTGGTCCGGATGGGCAACGGCGACGAACTCGACAGAGCTCATTTCTGTACCCAGATGGCCCGGGATGCTGTAACCGCTGATGGCGAGGTCCGCGACGCCTTCGAGCAACACTTCTTCGACCCCGGACAGCACCTCTTCACGCAGGCGAACCCGGCAGCCACGGCTTTGCGGCATGAACGCGGTCAGCGCCCTGACCAGGCGGGCCGAGGGATAGGCGGCGTCGATGACCAGTCGGACTTCGGCCTCCCAGCCCTGTTCCATGTGATGCGCCAGGTCTTCCAGCTGGCTGGCCTGCTTGACCAACTGCCGCGAGCGTCGCAGCAACACGCCGCCGGCCTCGGTCAGGACCGCTTTGCGTCCATCAATGCGCAGCAACGGCACGCCGAGCTGTTCCTGCATGCGAGCCACGGTGTAACTCACGGATGATTGCGAACGGTGCAAGGCCTCGGCGGCCTGGGCAAAACCGCCATGATCGACTACGGCCTGCAAGGTGCGCCACTGGTCGAGAGTCACGCGGGGCGCTTTCATGCGGTTATTCCTCTTTAATTCGCTGGGTGTTGTTCTATTCTGACAATTTGGTCCCGGAGACTGCCGAATGAATCGACTGTGCTGTGTGCTGCTGGCCATGTTCCCGGTTGCCGCCTTTGCCTACCCCATTGAAGTGGAAAAGCAGTATCAGGCGGTGAAGATCGACTACGTCACGCATGACGTCTATCACGACACAGGGGCCATCACGGTCAATAACTATGGTGACGTAGACGCCAAATGTGCGGTGGTGTTCATCAATGGCCCGGAAGCACCCCGTACCCGGCGTGTGCAGGTCGGTGCAGGCAAGAGCGTTGACGTTTCATCCAGCTTCAAGCGCAGCATCATCAAGTTGCGCATCAAGCTCACCTGTCAGCCCGCCTGAGAGTAGAGCGCTCTGATGGATAAAACAAATTTCTAGATGGGTTGTGGCGAGGATTGACGGCTTTTGATCGATACGGTGATTTTTAAGCGAGTTTTTGGCGGGTGGAGTTCATAAGTACAACTGACTATCGTGCCAATGCTCCGCGTTGGCATGCCTTTCGTGACGCTCCGCGTCACAAATATGCAGCCCGGCGCGGTATCAAGCGCAAAGGAGTCTCAGGCTTTAGTGCTGCCTGTATCTCAGGTCGGGTCGGGTTGAGTGATGCTCCATGG
Organism: Pseudomonas syringae; assembly: GCF_023278085.1. Lineage (NCBI taxonomy): Bacteria > Pseudomonadati > Pseudomonadota > Gammaproteobacteria > Pseudomonadales > Pseudomonadaceae > Pseudomonas > Pseudomonas syringae. The sequence goes on from NZ_CP066265.1 coordinate 1,255,273, forward strand.
CTGCAATGTGACGCGGAGCGTCACGAAATGCATTACCACGCGGAGCGTGGTAACGAGAATTATCGGGGTGCCAGCCACGTTTCCGGGCTCATCGAGACGTTTGCATATCGATGAGCCCGGAGCATGGACACCATCAGACGATGATGTCGGCGGCCTGCAGGGTCTGTACGCCGGTCAGCTGGATTTCGAAATCCGCCCCCACGTTGTCGTCGATATTGCCGTACAGCACACCATCGGCGAAGCGCAGCTCACCTGTATTGCCGGTGCTGAAAGCCGCATTGCCGATGAACACGAAGGCGTCCGCGTCATCGGTAGACGGGCGGGCGTCGAAGCCGGAAAAGTCCAGTTTGTCGCCTTCAGTTACCTTGAAACCGTTGATGATGTCGCGCAAGGCGCCGAGGCCCACGTCGCTGGCGCTGCTGAATACGTAATGGTCGGCGCCTGTGCCGCCAATCAGCGTATCGGCGCCGGAACCGCCAATCAGCACATCGTCACCTGCGCCGCCAGACAAGCTGTCATTACCATCGCCACCCACCAGGATGTTGGCGTTCTTGTTGCCGGTCAGCGTGTCGGCGAACTGACTGCCGATCAGGTTTTCCGTGCCCTTGATCGTGTCCAGCCCGGAGCCGCCGGTGGCCTGTTGAGCGCTGGTGTTCAGCGCAACCGTGACACCGGATGTGGCGACCTGGTAAGACACCGTGTCATTGCCATCACGGCCGTCGAGGACATTGTCGCCAGCCCCTGCATACAGCACGTTGTCCAGCGCATTGCCGATTGCGTTAGCGGCGCCGCTGCTGGTGATTACCAGTTTTTCCAGATTGGCGCCCAAGGTGTAACTCGCCAGCGAGCTGTACACCGTATCGATGCCGCCGGTTGCGGCGTCCGTCGCGGTTTCGACCACCCGGTCTGCCACATCATCGACCACGTAGCTGTCCGAGCCATCACCGCCCGTGAGCAAGTCAGCGCCCGCGCCGCCGTTGAGGATATTGTCGGCCGCGTTGCCGGTGATGACGTTTTTCAGCGCGTTGCCGGTGCCGTTGATGGCAGACACGCCCGTCAGCAACAGGTTTTCCACGTTCGCCCCCAGCGTCCAGCTGACGGAAGACACCACGGCATCGATCTGCGACGGTGAGTCGTTGCTCTCGGTGACGGTGTCCAGCGCGTTGTCGACCACATAAATGTCGTTGCCGTCGCCGCCTGTCATGTCATCCGCGCCCTGATCACCATCCAGAATGTCGTTACCGGTTCCGCCAACCAGCGTGTCATCGTCACTGGTGCCGAAAATGTGACCCCCTTCGTTCTGGCCGCCGCTGACAATATCCGCCGGATTGTTGTTGTCGGCGGGATTGCTGCTGTAGCCCAGGTCATTGGCAATGAAATCGGCCAGTCGCTGACCGACTATCTCGGCGGACTCTTCATGCAGGTGCCAGACGTCATCGGGGTAAACCAGCGGGTTGACCTCGTAGCGCAACGGCAGGTCGGTGTAATCCACCGCCAGTTTGACGTCGGCGCGCTCATTGGCGATCGCTTCCTGAGCATTACGCACATAACCCACGCCTTCGACGATGGCGCTGATTTTTTCATCGGTGTAACCGCGGGCCTTGGCTGCGTCAGCCTGGTAATGGCCGGTTTCAACCATATACACCGTGAAGTCGCCGATCTGCGCGTGCAGGTAATCGAATACCTTGAGGGTCGAGGCCTTGTACAGGTCGGCGGCCGCTTGTTTGTCGGTGGCGCGGGCTATTTCCTGAGCGCCTTCTTCGCCCTGGCTCCAGACAATGCCGGTGGTGACGTTGTCGACACCATTGAGCGTCGCCAGTTGTGCCTTGAGCAGTTCGGTGGCGCGCAGCAGTGCCGGCCCCGGCTGATCGGTGTCGGTGAGCCACCAGGAAACACGCTGCTCTTCCTGAGTGCCGGTCGAGTAACCCACCACGGTGCTGCCGCCTACGGCGAGGTCAATGGGGTCGCCATTGGCATCGTTGAACTGGCTGCGCACGTCGTAGTCGGTGTAACGGGTCAGGTCCTTGACCATCTCCGAGGTGCCGGACTGGTTGTCGTCTTCGGTCATGCGCAGCAGTCGCGCATTGGATTGACCCAGCGTCGGCAGGTAGAGAATCTCCTGAGCCTCACGCTGACCAAACACGAAGTCCGCTTCGGTCAACGTGTCGAGCAGATTGCCGCTCAAGGCGATTTCGAAACGATTGCCATCGGCATCGGCGGTGGCGGACTTGATGTAGGTCTTGTCGCCAGCCTCGTTGAGGGTCATGTACAGCGTATGGTTTTCGCCGTTGCCCAGCCCCAGAAAACCCAGCGCAGAGACGTCGATTTTGTCCTGGCCGGGGGTGAAGTCGCAGATCGTGTCGGTGGCTGTCAGGCCGCCAGCTTCATAATTGCGATAGCTGTCGGTGAGCGCGCTGTAGGAGAACGTGTCGGCATCGGCCCCGCCGTACAAGACGTCGCGACCTGCACCGCCGTTGAGGATATCGGCACCGGTGTCGCCCCGCAGCGTGTCGTCGCCACCCAGGCCCAGAAGGGTGTCATCACCCTCGGTGCCATACAGTGCTTCGGCGTTTTGCGTGCCCGACAGCGTGCCTGGCGCGACATTGCCCACGTTGATGGCGAAGCTGTCAGCCACCGATGCACCCGTAGCGTCGCTGGCTGTCAGCAGCACCGAGTAAAGCCCGGATGCCGTGCCGCCTGGTGTGCCGCTGAAGGTCAGGGTCTTGCTGTCGAATTTCAGCCAGTCGGGCAGGGCGCTGTTATCGGCCAGGGTCGCGCTGTAGGTCAGCGACGAGCTGTCCGGGTCGCTGAAACTGCCAGGCTGCACCGCATAGGAGAACGCTTTCTGTTCGGTGATGTTCTGATCCATCAACGGCGTATTGAGTACCGGCGCCTGGTTGGTGGCCGACGCCGTAGAGAAGATGAAACTGGACGCGCTCAGCTTGTCGAGCAGGTTGCCTTCCAGTGCTATCTCGAAGCGATTACCGGTGCTGTCGACGGCGTTGGTCTTGACGTAGGTCTTGCTGCCGTCGGCATTCACCGACAGGTAAATGGTGTTGGCGCTGCCATCGCCCAGCCCGCGCAGGCCGATGCTGGAAAGGTCGATGCGGTCCTCGGCGGCGTTGAAATCCGTAATGGTGTCGCTCTGCTTGGTGCCGCTGGCCGTGTAGTTACGGTAGCTGTCCAGTCGCGAGTTGTAGACAAATACGTCAGCCCCGGCGCCACCGGTCAGCACGTCTGCATCGGCGCCGCCCGTGAGGGTGTCGGCACCCGCGCCGCCGTTGATGCGGTCCACGCCTGCATTGCCGTTGATGATGTCGTTGCCTTCGGTGCCGGTCAGGGTATCGCCGCCTGCGGTGCCTTCCGTGACGCGCTGGAACACGAAGTGGCTGGCATTCAGCGTGTCTTTCAGGTTGCCGCTCAGCCCCAGCTCGAACCGGTTGCCGCTGGCATCCGCATCAAGCGACTTGACGTAGGTGCGGTCGAGGCTGGCGTTGTAGCTGATATTCAGCGTGCCGGCCTTGCCGCTGCCCAGCCCGGTGAAGCCGAGGTTTGAAAGGTCGATGCGGTCCTGGCTGATGTCGAAGTCAGACAGCAGATCGGTAGCGCTGGTGGTGGCCGTGCGATAGCTGTCGGTCAACTGATCGAAACGGAAGGTATCCGCACCTGCGCCGCCGCTGAGTTTGTCGGCACCTGCACCGCCGACCAGAATGTCGTCGCCCGCCCCGCCATTGAGGGTGTCCTTGCCCGCCAGGCCGAAGATCAGCTCGTTGGCTGCGCTGCCGGTGAGGGTGTCGTTAGCCTCGGTGCCTTGCACGGTCACCAGCGGAAACGCATCGCCCGCAAAGCTGCCGTCGCCGTACACCAGGGTCAGGCCTTTGCTGGTGTGGCTGATGGTGTTGCCCACAATACTGTTGCGGTCGGTGCCGTCTTCGTTACGCTCGGCAACGCCATAGGTGGAGTTGTCGCCGCCGGTGATCACGTTGCCGCGAATCAGGTTGTCGCTGCCGTTGAAGAACTTGCCGGAAACGCCCAAGGTGTCATCGTAGGACTGAATGATGATCTCCGGCACCGGCGCGCCGAGGGAGTTGTTGCTCAGCGTGTTATCGAAGACATCCACCCCGGTGCTGCCGTAAATGCGCACGCCAGCGCTGCCATTGTCATGAATGTCCACGCCGCTAAGCGAAACCTGACTGGACAGCTTGATCAGCACGCCTTCGGCTCCGTTGCCGTAGACCGCGCCTCCGGTGATGGTGATGTTGGCGGGCGAGGGGATGTTCTCGCTGCCGCGCTGCACCACAATCCCGGTGCTGCCGTTGCCGTAGGCGACGTTGTTGCTGAGGGTGAAGTCGTGGGTGCTGGTGACCACGTTGAAGCCGTGGCGATCATTGTCATACGCAACGTTGTTTTCAAACACGCTGTCGCTCAGGTAGTCGGCCACGAAGCCGTCCAGGCCATTGCCGTGCGACACGCTGTTCTTGATCACCATGTTGACGGTCTGCTCGTGCGGGTCGAACCCGTACCCCGAGCAATCCTTGATCTCGACGCTGTCGAGGGTGACGTTCGAGTCCTTGCCGTCAGAGCCCGGAATGTAGCCGTTGAACCAGCCGTCCACCTTGCCGGTGGTGGCGTCCCGGTTACCGTCCAGCGTCAGATTCTTCATGCCGAAGTCATGAGTCTCCTCGCCATAGGCCGAGCGCACGATGCCGGTGACCTTGGTGTCCGAGCCGTCTGCGAGCTTGATGATCGTCTCGCCCATGCCCGCGCCCGACAGGGTGACATTGCTCTTGAGCATCAGGCAGCCGTCAGAAGGCTCCTCGCCACCGGACACCACGTATGTTCCGGCCCCCATGACCACTTCCCCGCCGCCTGCCGCAGCTGCTGCGTCGATCGCAGCCTGAATGGCTGCCGTATCGTCAGTGACGCCGTCGCCCAGTGCGCCGAAGTCTTTTGTGTTAAATATCATGGTGTTGCTCCAGGCGACGAGGAATGTGGATGAATTGAGTCAATATTGCAGCGTCCGGATGATAAGACCTTTTGTTGAGGAAAAGTTGCCGATATGGGCTATATTTTCGTCGAAACCGACGACATGTACGTCAATAATGCGGACGTCATAATTGTGGCGGGTGGTGCGCGGTGCGGCGACGGGTTGGCGTCAAAAAGCGGCGGCCTTCGAGTGGACATTGAGTGACACAACCGATAGGGTCGCGCCCTTCAAAAATGGGGGCGGGAATGGGTTATCTACTGTTTGTCACACTGATTCAGGCGTTTTCGTTCAGCCTGATCGGTGTCTATCTGGCCGGGCACGTCGACAGCTACTTTGCGGTACTGGTGCGCGTGGTGCTGGCCGGGCTGGTGTTCATTCCTCTGACGCGCTGGCGTCAGGTTGAACCGCGATTCATGCGCGGCATGCTGCTGATCGGCGCACTGCAATTCGGCGTTACCTACGTCTGCCTGTACCTGAGCTTCAGGGTGCTGACGGTGCCGGAAGTGCTGCTGTTCACTATCCTCACGCCCTTGCACGTAACGCTGATCGAAGATGCGCTGAACCGGCGCTTCAATCCATGGGCGCTGCTGGCAGCTCTGGTCGCGGTACTGGGGGCGGGGGTGATTCGCTACGACGGCCTGGACGGCGATTTTCTCGGTGGTTTCCTGCTGCTGCAACTGGCCAACTTCACCTACGCCGCCGGGCAGGTGCTGTACAAACATCTGGTCGCGCGGCACCCCAGCGATCTGCCGCACTATCGACGTTTCGGCTACTTCTATCTGGGCGCGCTGGCGGTGGTCCTGCCTGCATTCCTGATGTTCGGCAATCCGCAGCACCTGCCCGAAGCGCCGACCCAATGGATCGTGCTGCTGTTCCTCGGCCTGTGTTCGACGGCGCTGGGCATGTATTGGTGGAACAAAGGCGCGTGCATGGTCAACGGCGGAACGCTTGCCGTGATGAACAACCTGCATGTGCCGCTCGGCCTGCTGATCAATCTGCTGATCTGGAACCAGCACGAAGACCTCACCCGCCTGCTGATTGGCGGCGGGGTGATCGTGGCGTCGGTGTGGATCAGTCGTCTGGGTATTCGGAGCAGGCCGGGAGGCATTTCCGGCTCCCGTTGAATCAGACGTGTTGCCCGCCGTTGACGTGAATTTCTGCGCCATTCACGTAGGACGCGCCAGCGGTACACAGAAAGTAGATCAGCGATGCGACTTCCTCGGGCTTGCCTAGCCTGTGCATCGGCACCAGGCGCTCGACAATCTCCGCAGTGCCGGGTGACAGGATCGACGTATCGATCTCGCCCGGCGCAATGGCATTGACCCTTATCCCGTGTGGGCCGAAATCGAAGGCCATCTCCCGCGTCAGCGCTGACAGCGCCGCCTTGGACGTGGCGTAGGCGACCCCCGCAAACGGATGCACCTTGGAGCCGGCAATCGAGGTGACATTGATGATGCTGCCCTTGGCCGATTTCAGCTCGTCAAACAGGCCGCGTGCCAGCAGCGCGGTGGAGAACAGGTTGACGTTGAACACCTTGATCCAGGTGCTGTAATCCGACTCCAGCACGCCCATGCGACCACCTTCCGGCGTCTTCGGCGAAACGCCCGCGTTGTTCACCAACGCATCCAGACGCCCGCCGAGCTTGTCCTTGATGGCCGCCATGCTTGCGCTGACGCTGTCGATGTCTTCCAGATCCAGATGGATATGGTTGAGCAGGCCTTCCGCCCACGGACAGTCATCCACCCAGTTCTGCCTGGACGCAGTGAACACTTCCCAGCCAGCGGCATTGAAATGCTTGACCGTGGCATGACCGATCCCCCGGCTTGCGCCAGTCAGCAACAGCTTTTTCTTGTCGCCCATGAGTGCGTTCCGGTTTTGAGGTTGCAGGCATGATGTTTTTTGCCGGGTTGGGTGTCAATGACGGCGCAGTGATTGTGTTGTGTGGTTTATCGACCGACCGAGGATATTGTGTTTGCCAGCCAATAACCTACCCTCAGCACAATCCCCTTACAGGAGGCAGCATGTTCAACAACGGCATCTGGCTGAACGAACCCCGGCACTGGAGCGTGACGGAAGGGCGTCTGACCGTCACCACAGACCCCGAAACCGATTTCTGGCAGCAAACCCATTATGGATTTTGTCGCGACAGCGGGCATTTTCTGGGTGTTTCGGTGAACGGTGACTTCACCGCGCAAGTGCATGTGCAGGGCGATTTCAAGACGCTTTATGATCAGGCGGGTTTGATGGTCCGGGTCGACGAGCGCAATTGGGTCAAAACCGGCGTTGAAGTCAGCGACGGGGCACTGATGCTGGGCAGCGTTTTAACCTGCGGACAATCGGATTGGGCCACGGGGGCCTTTGATGAATCCGCATCAGGAATCTGGCTGCGAGTCACCGTTGCCAAAGGCGTAATGCGTATTCAGCATTCAAGCGATGGTCTGCGTTGGCCATTGCTGCGGCTGGCGCCATTTCCTGTGAGCCAAGGTTATGCGGTCGGGCCGATGTGTTGCAGCCCGGAACGGGGAGGGCTGGAGGTGGTGTTTTCACATTTCGAAGTGATGCCTGCGCTGGGCAAGGCTCTGCACGACCTGACCTGAAGCACTCTTCAACTGGCCCTTGCCGGCCAGTTGAAAAGCGACACAGCTATTCTGCTTTACTGAACGACGGTGAACGTGCAGCTTTCGGGTGATGTTTTCTCACACACGTTATAGATCAGCCCAAAAGGCCCATCTTCTTTTTTCCAGGCGCTGCCTGCGGTTTTTACGGTGAAATCTTTGCCGTTTTTGGCGATGAAACGCATGTCGAGCGCGTCACGACTACCGATGTTGTAAGTACAGTGTTGCAACATTTGAGGTGCGTCTGCGCCCTCTTGAATAGCGATGGCCAGGTCAAAGGACTGTACTGGCATTTTCTTTGTCACAATGCCTTGCAGCACGCCCGTCCACTCACCGTCATTGCCGCTCGCCCGGTACACACCGGGTGAGACCTGCTCGATCTTCGAGACAGCAGGGCAGTTTTCCACTGTTTGGGACGCTGCCTGGGACGCCATGGAAGCTCCCAGCAGGGAAGTGGTTATTGCGACGCCCATGATTAATCGTTTCATAATATTCCTTTATGTATAGATGAGATGTTTGATAGGTGTACAGGTATGATTTTTTGTTGAGAGTCTATTGTTCTATAGGCGAATTTTTGTTGTGGTGATGGCAGTTGTTTCTAAAGAGTTATTGGTTTTTGAGGCGCTGAAAATATATAACGATTTTGGGATGTGTGGGGGATTTGAAATAAAAGGAATTGATCGTTCTGTCTAGTGTGGGGGAATGGAGAGCTTGCAAGATTATGAAAAATTTAAATGCCGCGGGCTCGCACTAACGGAAGTCGCTTATTGTGTGTATTTATGTCCGCACTGCAGTGATGTAATAAGGATTAATTCGTGCTGATGACCGTCCCTGGCCTCTCCAGTCAGACTGCACGAAAAAGTTATTCAGGTAGACTTTTCATCGATAAAGACCTGTTCTCTCCAAGAATTCTTCCCGCGTCCCGTGCCGGAGGAAGGCCAAACACTCGCGCATAATCCCGGCTGAATTGCGTTGCGCTTTCGTAGCCGACCTCGAAGGCGGCAGCCATCACGCTTCTGGCGTTTGCCACCATCAGGGTTCTGGCCTGCAGCAGGCGAACCCGCTTTTGGTACTGCAAAGGGCTCAGGTTGGTGACCGCCTTGAAGTGGCGGTGAAAGGCCGAGACGCTCATTGATGCCCGTTGCGCCAGGCTCTCGATCCTGATGGGCTCGGCAAAGTCTCGGCGGATCCATTGAATCGCCATGTTGACTCGCGCCATAGCTGTGTCCGGCGCAGCGATCTCTCGTAGCATCCAGCCATGTGGGCCCTGCAGTACCCGGAAGATGATTTCCCGTTCGTAGACCGGGGCCAGCGCTGCAATGGCGTCCGGGTCGCCCATCAGGCGCAGCATGCGCACCCAGGCATCCATCAGATCGCCAGTGACCGACGCCACTGAAAAGCCTGCGTTGTTCTCGGCGCGGCTGACCGGTTTGGGCAGGTCGGCGAACAGCGTGGACAAGACTGTCGGGTCCAGCGTCAGGCTGACAGCCAGATAAGGCGCTCCCGATGCGGCGGCATGCACCGAGCCCACCGCTGGCAGTTCGATGGACATGACGAAATAGGTCGCCGGGTCATACCTAAGGGTCCGGTTACCCACCGTCATGCTTTTGCTGCCTTGCAGGATCACATTGATCATCGGGTCATACACCGCAGCCAGCAGGTGCTCAGGGATCTTGCCCTGAACCATGGCTACACGCGGAATGCCCGTTTCGGTCCGGCGATTTTCAGCCCCGGCCGCGAGCGACCTCAGTTCATTCAGTTGTCTGTCCATGCGTCGCATGCTGAGGGGCGAGTGTCATGCCGCGCAAGCGAAAAGCAGAAACGGGCAGGTTTCGAGCAGGAACAGGTACGACCCGCAATCGTGTGATGCGTACTGTGGGGACACGTTTAAATCACAGAGGGACACGACATGGGCGTCATTGTCATTACCGGCGGCAGCCGCGGAATCGGTGCCAGTGCAGCTGAACAGGCGGCACAACGGGGTATGGGGGTCATCCTCACCTACAACGCCAACCCACAAGCCGCAGCATCGGTCGTGGAGCGAATCAAGCAGGCCGGTGGCAAAGCCGTAGCGCTAAAGCTCGATGTAGCTGACGTGAGCAGTTTCGGGGCTTTTCGGGAGTCCGTGGTCCAGGCCCTCCGCGAAACCTGGGCGGCCACCGAGTTGAGCGGCCTGGTCAACAATGCGGGCTATGGGGTGTTCAACCCCTTGGCGACGGTCAGCGAAGAGCAGTTTGATGGCCTGTTCAATGTGCACCTTAAAGGCCCGTTCTTCCTCACTCAGGCGCTGCTGCCTCTTCTGGCCGAAAACGCCAGCATCGTCAACCTGACCAGTGCCACAACGCGGGTAGCCACTGCGGGCGTTGCGCCCTACGCGGCGTTCAAAGGCGGCCTTGAAGTGTTGACCCGTTACATGGCCAAAGAATTTGGCGAGCGGCGCATACGCGCCAATGCGGTATCCCCCGGCGCGATCCGCACTGAACTGGGCGGTGGGCTTAACGATGAGTTCGAAGCGATGCTGGCCGCTCAGACAGCGCTCGGCAGAGTCGGCGAGCCTGAGGATGTCGGTCGGGTGATCGCCATGCTGCTGTCCGAAGACGGCGCCTGGATCAACGCGCAGACACTCGAAGTCGCAGGCGGCTACAACATCTAGTCAAGCGAGGATTTTGACATGCTGGATCATCTGTTTCTGTCGGTGAGCGATATCGCACGTTCCATCCGTTTCTACGAGGGTGTCCTGGTACCGCTGGGTATCACCGGGCGCCTGGACTACGACGGCAAGGACGGCCCGCCGGGTCATCCTGACCTGAAAGGCTTCGGCGCCAATGGCCGAGTATTTTTCTGGTTGCGTCAGGGGCCAGTCGAAGGCCGCGCCGTACACGTGGGCTTTGTGGCGAACAGCAAGGCTGACGTTGAAGCTGCCTACGCCGCGGCCATCCAGCATGGCGCAGTCGACAACGGTCCGCCCGGCGCGCGGTTGCACTACGATCCCGAGTACTACGCCGCCAATGTGCTGGACCCTGATGGGTACAGTCTGGAGTTTGTTTACAAAAACTGGCAGCACGTCCAATGAGCACACTTCTGATCTACGGCGCCACAGGCTATACCGGTCGTATGGCCGCCGAACGGGCGAAAGCGTCAGGTTTGCGATTCGAAATCGCCGGGCGCAATTCGCAGCGACTTGCAGAACTGGCCACCCATCTGGATGTGCCTTTCCGCGTGTTTGATGCCGGCCCGGATGCTGAAAACTTTCTGTCTGGCATCTCGGTGTTGTTGAACGTTGCAGGGCCTTTTGCGCACACAGCGCAAGCGTTGATGCGCGCTTGCATCAAGACTGGGGTGGACTATCTGGACATCACTGCCGAGATCAATGTTTATCGGCTGGCAGAGCGACTGGGCGTCGAGGCCGATGCGGCAAAGGTCATGCTGTTGCCTGGTGTCGGATGGGACGTCGTACCCACAGACTCGCTGGCGGTACAGGTCGCTCAGCGTGTCGACAAGCCGCAGGCGCTGAGCATTGCACTTCAGGTACCAGGATCGATGTCTCGCGGATCAGCCATGAGCGTCAGCGAAATCATCGGTGCCGGCGTGCTCGCCAGGGTCGATGGCGAACTCGTTGCAACGCCCGATGCCCCGCCGCGGTATTTTGATTTTGGAGAAGGCCCGGTCCTTTGCTTACCGCTGTCCTTCGGCGATCTGGTCACGGGATGGCATTCGACCGGCATTCCCGACATCACGATGTTTGTGCACCTTTCGGGCGAAGCGTTTCCAGAGGGCGACCTTTCGCTACTGCCTGATGGCCCTGCTGCAGAAGAAAGGGATGCCTGTCGAGCACGTGCGGTCGTTGAAATTACCGCGGCAGATGGCTCGATTGCCCGGTCCGTGATCGAGACCGTCAATGGTTATTCCTACACGCCACTGGCGGCTGTGGAAGCTGCGCGCCGGGTGTTGAGCGGGGAGCGCCGGTCAGGTTTCGCGACCCCGGCGCAGGTTTTCGGCGGCGGATTTGCCGAAAGCATCGCGGGGACGGTAATCACTGACTTTTAGAATTGCTGGTGATTGCTCATGAAACCGCTTTCAGTTCGTTGCAACTGTCTTTCGTGACGATGACGGACCTGAATCTCGCTGCATCCCGTGCCGGCGGGAGGCCGAACAGCCGGGCGTATTCTCGGCTGAATTGCGACGCGCTTTCATAGCCCACATGATAGGCAACGGACGTTGCATCCAGTGTATCGAACAGTAGCAACCAGCGAGCCCTCAACAAGCGAAGGCGCTTCTGATACTGGATCGGCGTCATGGCCGTGACTGATTTGAAATGCCGATAAAAGGCAGCAACGCTCATGCCTGACATGACTGCGAGCGGCTCGACGCGAAAAGGCTCGGTATAGTGCTCGCGAATCCACTGGGTCACACGGCGGATCTGTTTCATTCGACCATCCGGCCGTGCAACGTCGCGGAGAATACCGCCCAAAGGCCCCTGCAACGCGCGGAACATGATCTCGCGCTCGAGCATCGGGGCCAGCACCGCAATTTCGAACGGACGATCCACAAGTCGCATCATGCGCACCCATGCATCAAGCATTTCATCTGACGCCAGCACACCTTGAAAGCACGCGTTCTGAGGTGCGCTTGGCGTCTTGCCCTCGTCGATCAGCAGCGTGGCAATCACCCCTGGGTCCAGCGTCAGGCTGACGGCGAGATAGGGGTGATCTGCTGTGTCGTTATGAATCTGGCCCGTCGCGGGTACATCCACAGGCACCAGGAAGTAACTGCCAGCAGTGTAACGGGTAGCCTCTTCTCCTACCGACAACGTTTTTGTGCCCTGGAGGACCAGATGCAACATCGGCTGATACACCTGATCCGCACAGGCCTCGGCGCGAACCATTGCTACACGGGGGATGCCGGTGTCCGTCCACTTGTCTTGCGCGCGCATGACGATGCGGCGCAGTTCTGCCATTGGTTCTTCCATGTGTTCCACCGTGGACCCTATTCCCGTTCATGGCAAGCCAGTTGAGAAGAACGGGCAAGGATGCGCGAGTAACCGGCATACGCAGACCCGTTCGTTAGTCGAATACTGGCTGTACGCGGTGCGTTGCATTCACGTTATTCATGACCTGACAGCAACGAACCCTTAAGCCAGTCAACTTCAAACAGGGCCACTTCATGAAACTCGACGGAAAAATTGCGGTTGTCACGGGGGCGTCGAAAGGCATAGGCGCCGGGATCGCCAAGGCGCTTGCTGCGCAGGGCGCTATCGTCATTATCAACTACGCCTCCAGCAAGCCTGACGCTGATGCAGTGGTTGCTCTTATCACCGCGCAGGGCGGCTCAGCGTTAGCGGTACACGCTGACATGAGTCAGGTAGCCGATGTTGTGCGTCTGTTTGAAACGGTCCGAGAGAAGTACGGGGCTCTGGATGTTCTGGTCAATAACGCTGGCGTTGCAGTGTTCCAGATGATCGATGACCTGACCGAAGAAGCCTTTCATAAGCAGTTCAATCTGAATGTCCTCGGCTACCTGCTCGCGGTACGGGAGGCCGTCAAACTGATGGGCCCCGAAGGAAGCATCATTAATATCAGCTCAATCCTCAGCACCGATCCCTACCTGGCGTCGAGTGTGTACTCGGCAACCAAGGGGGCCGTCGACACCTTGAGTTTTGCACTGGCAAGGGAGTTGGGGCCGCGAGGTATCCGTGTCAACTCGATCCTGCCTGGGCACACCAATACGCCTGCAACCGATGGGCACTTTACAGGCGAGCTGGGTGAAAAAATTCTGGCGGGAACGCCATTGGGTCGCTTCGGAGAGCCAGAGGACATAGCGCCTCTCGCCGTGTTTTTAGCGTCCGATGATTCGCATTGGGTAACAGGCGAATCCATCCGCGCTTCTGGCGGTGTTCGCGGCGTCGGTTATTGAGATGTCTGGCTAAAAGCGAAGGCGCACGGCAACGTGCGCTGCCGACGGTGTTATTGCCCACGTTTGACACGGCATGAAGTGAGATTACCTGTGCGCCTGGAGCTAAAAAGCCTCCACCGCTCGTTCGTCAAATGCCGCACGTGCGGCATGCACTGCGCCTGAATGATGGATCGTCCAGAAAAACAAGGCTTTGAACGGCTCCTCCAGGGTCATGCCCAACGGCGTGACGCTGTATTCCACTGCCACCTGAGACGACGGAATAACGCGACGGGTCAGAACGCCGTTGCGTTCGAGCCTTCTCAAGGCTTGAGTGAGCGCCTTTTGAGTTATGCCCTCCAGGCAGCGCTTGAGTTCGTTGAATCGCAATGGTTTTTTGCACAAGGCGGCAAGAATCAATATTGACCATTTATCCGCGATTTGATCCAGCATCAATCGGCTTGAAGGATCAGCCATGTAGGCTCCCAGATCCAGCTCATTTCTCTGCATCTGTTCATCAGTTGTCAGCACGAGGTCTCCTTTTATATACCTGATAGCTTGTAAGTGCGTAATTGATATTAGGTATACATCTTATACCATGGGGACTCATTAGCGCGTTGCCTCATCGCTCGTTAAAGGTCCCTTCCAGTTGGTTTCAATAAGGTGTATGCGCATGGAATTCAAAGATAAAGTTGTTCTGGTCACCGGCGGGTCATCGGGCCTGGGACTTGCTATTGCTCAGGAGTTTGTCACGCAGGGTGCCCGAGTAGTCATAACCGGGCGTCGGCAGGAGCAACTGAACCAGGCGTTGATCCATCTGGGCGATGACGCTGACGCGTTTGCCGCCGATGTATCTCGTCCATCTGAGCTGGAGCGTCTTTTCAGTCATGTCGGCGCACGGTACGGCCGTCTTGACGTAGTAGTGGCAAATGCCGGAATGGGCGAAATCGCTCCACTTGGCTCGATAACTGAAGCAGGGTTTGACCGGGTATTTGAAACAAATGTCAAAGGAGTCACCTTCACTGTTCAGGGTGCCCTGCCTCTGCTGACCAAAGGCGCCAGCATCGTCATTATCGGCTCTACCGCTTCGATCAATCCCGGGCCAGGGCTTGGCCTTTATGGCGCAACCAAGGCTGCCTTGCGTGCATTGATCAGAAGCTGGATTCTGGACATCAAAGGCTCTGGCGTGCGAATCAACCTCCTCAGTCCTGGCCCGGTGGATACCCAATCGTTACGCAATATGGCAGGTGATCATGCGCAGCAGTTGATCCAGTCGCTCAGTGAAAAAAGCACACTGGGGCGCATAGGCGAGGCTCGGGAAATAGGTAAAGCGGTTGCGTTTCTGGCCAGCGATGCTTCGAGCTACATCAACGGTATTGAGCTGTTTGCCGATGGAGGAGCTTCTCAGGTCTGAATCGCTTGCCAAATCAAGCGGCCGGACTTCGTTCAGGCCGTTCTTCGCCACTTCCGGGAACGACTATGTCTCATTCGCCATCGGCGCAAGCGCCATCCCTATCCAGGCAGGACACCCGCCGTGTTCTTGCGTTGGCTGTCATCCTCAGCGCCCAACTCATGTTGCAGATGGACTTTTTGATCGTGATGGTCGCTTTGCCCCAAATTCAGGCTGATCTGGGATTCTCCCCGGCAGCCTTGTCCTGGGTACCGAAGGCATTCGCCCTGGCACTTGGCGGTCTGCTTTTGCTGGGTGGCCGATTGGGGGATGTGTATGGGCGTGTCAGAGCGTTCAAAGCAGGCCTTGCCATTTTTGTGCTGGCTTCGCTCATGGGGGGGCTCGCGAGCAGCCCGTTGTTACTGATTGCCGCGAGAATTTTCCAAGGTGTCGGGGCTGCCATAGCGGCCCCCAGTGTGCTGGCATTAGTCATGAACATTGCGCGCAACGAGGCCGAGCGTAATCGGGGGCTTGCACTGTTCATCACGGTGTCTTCGGTAGGTGCTTCTGCCGGATTGATTCTAGGCGGTGCGCTCACCGAGTATTTCTCCTGGCGCTGGTCGCTGCTCATCAATGTGCCAGTCGGAATTTTCATTCTTCTCATGATTGGCAAAGTCGTTGAAGAAACAGTACGCCAGCCCGCGAAATTCGACATGAGTGGCGCACTGACCGCTACAGCCGGGTCGATTGCGCTGGTGTTCGGGTTCATTAATGCCGCAGAGCACGGTTGGGCACATATCGGAACCCTGCCTTCTTTTGTCGCTGCGGTTGTGCTGCTGACAGCATTCTGGATCATTGAAGGTCATGCCCGGCAGCCACTGCTGAACCTGAACCTCTTGAGGAGCCGATCCCGCGTTGTGGCTCTGGCCGTAATGGCGATCATCGTCGGCATGCATTTTTCGATGCTGTTTCTGGTCGTCCAGTATTTTCAGAAAGTGCTCGGCTTCGGGCCTTTGGCAGCCGGCCTGGCCTATCTACCGGTCACCTGTACCGTGTTTGCCGTAACCCATTTCATGCCGGGTTTAATCGGGCGTTTTGGTGCCAGCAGACTTCAATTGAGCGGATGCATACTCGTTGCCATCAGTTTCGCCGGATTCGCCATTATCGACATCGACGGCAGCTATGCGGGTTCAGTATTAGGCCCAATGCTGGTGCACAGCCTCGGTATTGCGTTGGTATTTACGCCCGGCACAGTCCTTACACTGGATGGCGTGGCAGCTGAACAATCGGGTACGGCGTCAGGCCTGTTACAGATGGATCAGCAAATAGGTGGGGCTTTAGGCATTGCTGTGGTCACATCAGTGTTCGCTTTTACGTCTATACAGGGAGACTTCGTCTCTGGATTGCCGATGGCATTCGGTGTAGCCGGGGCGTTGTCTGCTATGGCGGCACTCCTGACATGCGTCGGAATGTATAAAACACGTGCCGTCCTGGCCGATCAGACTTGATGCGAGCCAGATTGCGCACCGCAGCCTCGGAGTCGTAATAAACACTGAAGGCCGCCGTGACTGCGACGCTGGCGCTTGATCCGGCAAGGATGACGCAGCGCACCTGTATCAACCCGCAGGACAGGCAATGGCGCCTTTACGCCTGGCGACATGAGACACCGTGAGCCAGCCAGACGCGATTGCCAGCGCCAGTGCGCACGTCGACAGAATGCCGCCCACCCAATTGGGTGCTGCATAACCGAACCCCGCGGCTATCACCCAGCCACCGAGCCAAGCGCCGATTGCGTTGCCCAGGTTGAACAGGCCTATATTGACGGAGGCGGCAAGATTGGGTGCCCCGGCCGCACGAGCCTTGTCCATCACCAGCCGCTGAATGGGCGACACGCTGGCAAAACCGAAGCCAGCCATCAGCAATACACAAAAGGCTGACGCCACACGACTTTCTACCACAAAGAAAAATGCGAACAGTACCAGCGCCTGTCCTGCCAGGGTCGCGTACAACAGCGGCATCAACGCGCGGTCCGCCAGCTTGCCACCCAGCAGGTTGCCGATGAACAGCCCCAGGCCGAACAGAAAAAGTATGCCCGTCACGCCGTTGTCCGAGTACCCCGTCAACTCCGTCATCATGGGCGAGATGTAAGTGATAGAGGTAAAGAACGCGGCGGGCCCCAGCACCGTAATGCCCATGGCAAGCAAGACGTGCACATCGACAAATGCTGACAACTCGCGGCGCAAACTGGGAACCTGATGCTGCTTGCCCTTGGGCACCAGCAACGCAACAGCCAGCATCGCCACCACACCGATCACCGTGATCGCCATGAAGGTCGTCCGCCAGGACACCATCTGTCCCAGCCAGGTGCCAGCCGGTGTGCCGATCAGGTTGGCCAGGGTCAGGCCGCTGAACATGAAGGCGATAGCACTGGTGCGGCGGTTGGGTGCTACAAGCTCTGATGCCAGGATCGACCCGATGCCGATGAACGCGCCGTGTGTCAGCGATGTGAGGACCCGACCGGTCAAGGTCCAGGCAAAGGTCGGCGAAAGTGCCGTCAACAGGTTGCCGGCAATGAAGAATCCCATCAGCGATACCAGCATGGCTTTCTGCGGCACGCGGGCGCCGAGGATGATGAGCAAGGGCGCGCCGACAAACACCCCTAAGGCATAGCTCGTCGCCATGTAGCCTGCATCGGAAAAGGAAATGTCGAACTCGGCCGCAATCCCCGGCAACAGGCCGGCGATGACGAACTCAGTGGTGCCGATGCCGAACGTGGCAATGGCGAGCGCCCAAATGGCAGCTGGCATGAACAGTCCCTCTCGATTGAAGTGCGTGGTCGATGGGGAATACTAGAGGCCTAGAGCTTTTTTGGAAATTAGGTACTATCTGGGGACATAGATACCTTTTGGTAACCATAAGATGGCTAAAAGCGAAGATACTCAGTTGGTGTTCGACGCCGCGTGCGCCCCCCGCAGAGTCATGGGGTTGTTCACCGTGAAGTGGGTCAGCCTGGTGCTGCACGCGCTGGATCGATGGCCGGGCGGGCGCTGTCGCACCGGGCAGTTGCAGCGAGCCCTGCCTGGCATTTCCAAGAAAATGCTGGTGCAGACGCTGCGTGATGTGGAAGCCCGCGGGCTGGTCGCACGCCACGTACACAGCGTTGTGCCGCCCAAGGTGGAATATGAACTGACGCCGCTGGGCAAGACGTTCGCCCAGGCAGTCGAGATGCTTTACCGCTGGGGAGAAGAGCACCAGCAGGCGCTGGACGAACTGGAAGCGAACATGGCTGGCGGCCATGAAGTGTCCGAATCGCCCAGCTTCAAGTTTGCGTTGAAAGAGGATTGAACGTGGTGGCGGTCACGTTCGATCCAGCCCTGCCGGTTCGGACACTGTCGAAAGTCGAAGGAATGATCGCCTCTGCTCAAGGCCCTGCACGCACACCTTTCTCCTGTGCTTCCTTTACAAGCCGCTCACGGTCTTCAGCAAGCAGCATCCGCGCTTCAACCAGCGAGTCTGCAGCTTTACTCACAGCAGATACATAAGCCTCCTTCGTGGGGTAGCGTTCCTCCAGTGAAAGGCGAGGATCTCCGGCCACGACTCGCTCTTTCTTCGTCGCGGCAAACGGGAGGAAGCTGCCTTGGAAGTTACAAAAGCCGCCATCAAAAAACTCGGGCCGGAAGGTGTTCCAACCCGTGTAAGTCCCGATGGGCGCACCCAGATACACATCCCGAACGCCACCAACATCAATTCCGTCTGCATCCACCTGAGGTACCAAGAGGCCGTAACTACCCACACCCGATTTCGGCGGCTCGTTTGTAAGAATGCCAGAGCTGTCTTCGGGGCGAAAAGCCGGACCAAAATCAAGCACTTGCAGGCTATTGACGGCACCAGTGTAGCGGAGCGCGGGGCGCGAAACGCCACCATAATTGGTCGCGGGAATGAGCGGGAAACTGACCCTGTCCGCCGGCACCAGGGTGCCGTCCGCCACAGAGGGCTTTATCGAAGCGGGCGGTGTTGTCTCATCACGAACCCAGCCAACGAGATTGATGAACGCTGCGCGCATTGTCCAGGTGTGTGGATTTGGATTTGATTGAACCTGGCAAAGCCCAAAGGGTGGCTTGACCGGGAGTGGCAAAGACGGCGGTGCATGCTGGGTACTCGCCATAATAAAAGTGCGGACGTTTTCCGGTTCATTTGCATCGCGCAAGCCGAGTGGATCGGTAAGGCCAAGCGACTGGCGTCCCTCCCAAAGTTCAAGGGCCGTTGCCATGTGGAATATCAGAGGGCAAGTATTGTTATCGTTGCAGCGATCCAGCAAACCCTGCGAGCGTCCGGTAACAGGATCGGTTTCACGGCCATAGGTAAACGGAAAATCGTAAGCAGGGTAGTCATGATCGACCTGCTGGCCCCACGCCCGGCCAGGTTGAGCAAATCGGATGTTGAGCGGCATCAGGCCGCCACCAATATGCGGCATCGCACCATCATAGACCCGATGACCTTCTTCGCTGCGATTGAACCCCAGCGCGATCATGCTGCGAATGAATCGCCCGGCTTGTGATGAGCCAGTGATAATCGACTTGGCCTTAGGCCCATGCACTACAGGGTTGGGCACACCTGTATCGTCATGCTCAGCCTGCTGGAAAAACGCACCAACATCCCGTGCGATAGCAAAACCAATACCCATTACCATCGGCTCCTTGGCCCGGTAAATCAGCTCGTAAAGCTTGCCGGGCTGAAAACCAGCGGTTAGGCATATTTGGGTTTCGTTCGGCGTGCTGCAATCGCCAAAACTCCAGTCATTCACTGGAATTTCCTGCCTGGGCGCATTTGCCCGCGAACGTACCGTCAACGTCGGACGAAAGCCATTCGAGAGCACTTTGGTATTGTCGGTTTCAACCGATTTGTAGCTCGTATGAGGCGGCGTGGAGGTGAACCAACCTGCGGACAAGTTAAGGCTGGCGGTCGGTGAGAGCGTGGTCAACTCACTCCGCACCACACCTGTTACCGGCGACCCATCAGTATTTATGGCCGTCGGCAATTGCACCATCATGCGGTTGTCGCCCGGGGCAACGTCCCCCTGCCAGGCAAACGCGATCAGCGTCGTCCCCAGACGCTGCAGAAAACCGTCCCCCGCGACGTCGAAGTTGTTGAACGCTGCTGGACCACCCCGCATATCAGCATTGAACAACAACATCGCACGCTTAGAGCCTCGATTTGGCACATCAAAGAGAAGAATGTCATTCGATTTGGCCACGTCAGCGGGACGCAGGATTGCAACATCAGTGGTGTATTCAACCATCCCACGACCGTTACGGGGTGCCAGTTCGATGTCTTGAATAATCTTGTTTTCAGACGCTCCGGGGTCTAATTCACCATGAGCGCGCGCAAAGACGCGTTCGTAACTCCCTGTATTTCCGAAGCTTTCGCCTCCGAAAGCGGGTTCGGTCCGCAGGATCTCCAATTGTGTAATACGGGCTTGGGCGGGTGCTGCAACGATCATCATGGCGCTTGCAAACGCTGCAGCATGAAATAGGCGATTCATCTTTACCCCCAATTTTTCGTTTTTTTTATAGATGGTTTTTGATGCGCTGATAGCAATGAGTTGTACAGACCGAAAGGCTTTGAGCATAGTCCGTAGGTAGCTCAGTTATTATGAAATTGTGAGAATACCGGGACACCATGCCCTTAATGCTGGAGTTTGGAGGATGAGTTCGCCGTACGCTTACGTCATTCCCAGCTCGCTGGCTGCTCGTACGTTTCTGTCTGCAATGTAGGAAAGGATTTGCTACAGGTTAATTCGTGCTGCCGGCCACTACTCAACCAGCATCTGGCGGAGTCTGCTTCGACTCTAGAAACGCACGCATCTCGGCCATGACCTGATCGTGTGGAACATGGGGTGCCGGATCATTGATTGACGCTTGGACCTGCGCACGAAACCACATGTCATAGCTGGCGGCCTGTTCCTCAGTTTCAAACTCCGACACGATTGGAGAGATTCTAGCGCTCATGATCCAGCTCCCAAGGGGTGTGAATCCATCTTGAGCATTCAGTTACGCATTGTCTGCGCCGTTCAGCCCGAATGTTGTTTAGGAAACGGCTCTGCCAACGGTGTAGCCCCCACCCGCGCTGACTCCCTCCTTAACCCCACCTGCATATCTGCCCCACTAGGCTGCTGATACAACCCCAACCCAAACTCCGGCATCACAGTAATCAGATAATCGAAAATACCCCTGTATCCGCTCGTAATCCACCCACACCGTCGTGCGGGTGAAGCAGTAGATTTCCAGCGGAATGCCCTGCGAAGTCGGCTCCAGCTGGCGGACAATGCATGTCATGCCGGAATTACGATCAGGCTTTAATAATTTGGCTGCCTGCCAAAAAAAGCTTCGCTGTCACTACATGCGGCATGGACAAGAAGATCGATTGGCAGTGCTTTGCAAACTCAATGCTGCATTCAGTCGACTAGGGCTTTCTTAATGGTATGTCGGCTTGTAAAAAGATGATTTCAAACCGACAGCGCGGGACCTGATCGAGCAACGAAATGACGCCATAGATTCGTCAGTTTCAAATGCTGAGAGAAACTGCTTTAGAGGGAAATACGATCAGGGGAAAGAAAATATTTCAAATTGTTTCAGGTTTGCGGCGCCGTAGCCCGCGATCTAGAAGGGCTGGGCATTCATACAGCGAAAAAATGGATCCGAATCCTACTTTTCAGATCGGTTATCCACAGGTCTAGCGTCTTGTAATTTTACAAGTGCCACATTATCTTGTAGCGAGTTCCGCAAGAAAACACCACATGTAGTGTTTTTCGGAATAGCTACGGATTAAGGAATGACAGCGAGTATGAGTGCGAAGTTTGGTCGCCCAGCACACATACCCGCCTACCCTGAGCCAATGCGAACATCGGTGGGACATGCATTAGAGAAAAATCCGAGCTGGGATGTCAACCGTCCTGCTTGGTTTTCTGCTCAAGCGGTGTTCCTGCCTATCCAATTTTATGTATGCACAGGAGCACCTAAACGTGCCTAAAAATCCTAAACAAACATCGACGTCTGTGGCCAGCCTTGCGTCCAAAATCCTCCGTAGCGACACCTCTTCGGCTATTCAAAAAGAATTGGCAGGGTCGGCTATGGCCCAGGCTTCCAGCGGTAAACAAACTAGTGCCGATATGGAGACCAAAGCCAGCCTTATTCTGGACAGCAACAAATACAACGCCACAACCAAGACCCTCGCAGCATCGGTGCTAGCCCAATCGAACAAAGAGCGGGGTAATTAACATGGCTCAGTATTTCGTTAACCGCAATGCGCAGGCCAATGGTGACCATGAAGTCCACACCAGCTCGTGCACTTTCTTGCCTGCACTCCAAAATCGCGTTGATCTTGGCCAACACGCCATCTGCGTAACTGCGGTGCGCCAAGCTCGCAACACGTACCCACAGTCGAACGGTTGCCGGACGTGCTGTTCGGCCTGCCACACTCAATAGACTGTTTTGAAGGTCTTATTTGTACCGGGGGCAGCCTGCAGGCTGTCCCTTTTCAAAGTTCAACCTGGTGTGTAAGCGCCCAATTATCCGGTCGAACGTTCCGTTGTCGGCCTGTCACGAAATCACTGGTACACCGTTGACCAAGGGCAAAAGCGTTCCGTTAGATCAAGCCAAACAGCCTCCTAACACAGGATCCGCAGAATTCCGTGGTACCAGGTGATCATCACTGCCTGAGCGACCTATTTCTCCGCTCTGGAGAAACGAGGTTTTTAATCAATTCTCACGATTTGTAGAGTTAGTAATGCTTTGCCATGCGAGACTCCAGCCAATCATGGCTGCAATTATAGCCGCACTGACCTTTCTTACTAACCCCAGTACCTCTGGATGCTCACACGGTTCTATCTACACTTTAGTTGCAGGTTAATTCGTGCTGCTGGCCGCTACTTAACCAGCATCTGACGGAGTCTGCTTCGACTCTAGAGACGCACGCATCTTGGCCATGACCTGATCGTGTGGAATATTGGGCACCGGATCATCGATCGAGGCCTGCACCTGAGCACGAAACTACTTGTCGTAGCTGGCGGCCTGTTCCTCAGTTTCAAACTCAGACACGATTGGAGAAATTCGAGCACTCATGATCCAGCTCCTAAGGGGTGTGAATCCATCTTGAGCAGTCAGTTACGCATTCTCTGCGCCGTTCAGCCCGAATGTTCTGTAGGCAACGGCTCTACCAACGGTGTAGCCCCCACCCGCGCCGACTCCCCCCAACCCCACCCGCATATCCGCCCCACTTGGCTGCTGATACAACCCCAACCCAAACTCCGGCATCACCGTAATCAGATAATCGAAAATATCCCCCTGTATCCGCTCGTAATCCACCCACACCGTCGTGCGGGTGAAGCAGTAGATTTCCAGCGGAATGCCCTGCGAAGTCGGCTCCAGTTGGCGGACCATGCAGGTCATGCCGGAATTGATGTCGACGTGGCTTTTCAGATAAGCCAGGGCGTAGGCGCGGAAGGTGCCGATGTTGGTCATGCGCCGGCGGTTGGCGGACATTTGTGCGACGTTGCCTTGTGCCTGGTTCCAGGCGAGCAATTCGGCCTGTTTGCGGCCGATGTAGTCGGTGAGCAGGTGGATTTGCATGAGTTGTTGCTCTTCATCGTCGCGCACGAAGCGTACGCCGCTGGCGTCGATGAACAGGCTGCGTTTGATGCGCCGTCCACCGGATTGCTGCATGCCGCGCCAGTTGCGGAACGACTCGGACATCAGGCGCCAGGTCGGGATGGAGACGATGGTTTTGTCGAAGTTCTGCACCTTGACGGTGTGCAGGGTGATGTCTACCACGTCGCCATCTGCGCCGACCTGCGGCATTTCGATCCAGTCGCCGACGCGCAGCATGTCGTTGCTGGTCAGTTGCACGCTGGCGACGAACGACAGCAGGGTGTCCTTGTAGACCAACAGGATGACCGCCGACATGGCGCCGAGGCCGGACAGCAGCAACAGCGGCGAGCGGTCGATCAGTGTGGCGACGATGATGATCCCGGCGAATACATACAGGATCATTTTCGACAGTTGCACGTAGCCTTTGATGGAGCGGGTGCGGGCGTGTTCGGTGCGGGCGTAGATGTCCAGCAGGGCGTTGAGCAGCGCGCCGATGGCCAGGGTCATGAACAGGATGGTGAAGGCCATGGCGATGTTGCCGATCACGTTCCTGCCCGCAGTACTCAGGCCGGGTACCAGCGTGAGGCCGAACTGGATGACCAGCGACGGCACCATTTGTGCCAGTCGGTGGAAAACCTTGTTATGGCGGAAGTCGTTGACCCAGTGCAGGGAAGGCTGACGGCCTAGCATCCTGACCGCGTGCAGAACCAGAAAGCGCGCCACACGGCCGAGTACCAAAGCGGTGGTCAGCAACAGGATCAGGGCCAGCCCGGTGCGTACCCACGGATGCTGGTCGAGCATGTCCCAGAGTTCCTGAGTGCGAAGCCAAAGCGATTGAATATCCATGAAACCCGAGGCCCGATATTGAAGAGGGGGCGTGATTAGAACATTTACCGGGTCGGACGGGGCGGCCTGTGAGTACGAAGTGCACGTTTGGCAATGATTTCAAATTGTATCAATTGCTGAAGTAAACTCATCGCTCATTACCAGAGGAGTTGCGTCTTGCACCTATCCATCGTTCAACGCTGTGTGTCACGTCTTGGGTTGCAGGCCTTGTTGGTGTTCGTCGGCTTGTCCTCGTCGACACTGGTCAGTGCCGCCGGCGCGTCACCAACTTATGGTGAGATGGACGCAGCAGGCTTTGCGGGCGCCCCCCGGGACAGCTACACCCTGCAGGATTTTTCCGATAAATACCGCGCGACGCTGGATATTTCAGCGGGGGACGATGTGTTTCGTCCCGGCGTGATCAACGTGTACGACAAGGCCAGCGGTACGGCCTTGATCCGCGTGCAGTCCGATGAACTGGTGCTCGGCACTGACCCGAAAACCGGCAAGGTCAAAACCAACGTGCACGAGTTGCCCTATGGCGAACAAAGTGTACTGATCTATCAGGATTTCAACTTTGATGGCATCAAGGACCTGGCCTTGATGGACGGCCAGAACAGCTGCTATCACGGCCCCTCGTTTCAGGTCTTTCTCGGTACGGCCGACGGTTTCCGGCACAGCGACTCGTTTACCGAACTGGCGCAAAACAACTGCGGCCTGTTCAGCGTGGATGAGAAGAAACGCGAGATCGAAACGATGACCAAGAGCGGCTGTTGCTGGCACCAGATGTCTACGTACAGCATCCGTAATGGAGAGCCGGTTCTTGAAACGCAGACGGTCATTGAGCATACCGGCGGCTCGGGATTGCCGACTGAAACAGTCAGTCGCAATCAGAATGGCAAGATGACTGACACCACCAGCATTGTCTGGGAGGAAGATGAGCAGCGTGAGATTCTTTTGTCGTTCAGGCTGGCACCGTCCGGCAAACGCATTGTGTTGTTCCGTTCAGGGCCCGCAAGCCCGGTCTTCTACGCGGCCGTGGACAGCAAGAATCAGGTCGGGCTGTTGTTTCCCCAGGCTGAGGGAGAACAACTGAAGTACGACGATGCCAGCCACGTATTGAGCTTCGTGCGCGGTGACACGGTTTACCGGATTGTGGCCGACGGCAAGGGTTCGCCAAAAGGCATGCAAGTGGTGGTGCGTGGCAAAACCACCGACCTGAAACTGCTTGCCGAGCCCGCTCAAGGCTCGCTGAACAAGGTCGCGGAGGCGTTGAAAACCGCGCAGTAATCAGGCGGCGGGGGGCGACCCCCGATACCTCACCGCCTCGACAAACGCACTGAACGCCGGCGATGCCTGTCGCCGGTTCGGGTAGTACAAATGAAAGCCTTCGAAATACGGACTCCAGTCGACCAGCACTTCTTGCAGGCGGCCGCTGGCAATGTGCGGCTGGGCCATCGAATCCGGCACGTAGGCCAAGCCCACACCGTCCAGGGCGGCGTTGAGGACGTGGATCATGCTGTTGGACGTGAATTGCCCGTTGACCCGGATGTTCAGTTTGCGACTGTCTTTTTCGAACTCCCAGGCGTAGCAACTGCCGTTCGGGGAATGGCGGATGTTGATGCAGGTGTGCTGAGTCAGGTCTTGCGGCTGCAGTGGCAGCGGATGTTTCTCGAAGTAAGCGGGAGAGCCGACCACTGACAAGCGCCAGTCCGGACCGAGGCGCACGGCGATCATGTCCTTGCTGATGGATTCCCCCAGGCGGATGCCTGCATCGAAACGTTCGCTGACAATGTTGGTGAAACCGTAGTCGATACAGATCTCGATCTGTATATCAGGGTACTGCGCCAGA
Source organism: Pseudomonas syringae (assembly GCF_023278085.1). Classification (NCBI taxonomy): domain Bacteria; kingdom Pseudomonadati; phylum Pseudomonadota; class Gammaproteobacteria; order Pseudomonadales; family Pseudomonadaceae; genus Pseudomonas; species Pseudomonas syringae. The sequence goes on from NZ_CP066265.1 coordinate 1,281,476, forward strand.
AACCCTGCCAGCATCGGTCGAATGATGCCATCTGCGGCGTCATCGGAGCAGGTGATGCGTATCGTTCCGGAAGGCTTGTCGCGCAGTTCGCCCAATACTTCGACTTCTGCCGCGATCTGGTCCAGCAGCGGCCCTATCGAACGCATCAATCGTTCCCCCGCTTCGGTCGGCGCGACGTTACGGGTAGTCCTCGCCAGCAGGCGCAGGCCCATGCGTTCCTCAAGCGCTCGCATTGTGTGGCTCAGGGCAGAAGGCGTGACGCCCAGTTTGGTGGCCGCCTTGGTAAAGCTCTGCTCCCGGGCCACCAGTAGAAAAGCGTGCAGATCGTTGAGTTTCGGTGTGCTCATTGCTGAGGCTTCCTCACAAGCGCGTGGAAATTATGGCGTCTAATCATCCTAATGCCTTTGCCCTAACCTGTGCCGACTATTTGATAACCGGCAGGTCAGTGACGCATGAGTGCATTCGATTCAACCACCGTGAAGCCGACAACAGCTTCACCTCCACCTGCCTGGGGCGCCGTGTTCTCGATGGCGCTGTGTGTGGTGGTGCTGATTGCCTCGGAGTTCATGCCGGTCAGCCTGCTGACACCGGTCGCGCAGGATCTGGGCATCAGTCAGGGGCAGGCAGGGCAGGCGATTTCGGTGTCCGGTTTTTTTGCGGTACTGACCAGCCTGCTCAACACGCCACTGACCGGGCGTCTTGATCGCAAGAAAGTGCTGCTCGGTTTCAGCCTGCTGTTACTGGTATCTGGTGTGACCGTCACGCTGGCGCCCAACGGCTGGGTGTTCATGATCGGGCGGGCGCTGCTGGGGGTGGCCATCGGCGGTTTCTGGTCGATGTCGACGGCGACCGTGATGAAGCTGGTGCCGAAGGAGTCCGTCGCCAAGGGCCTGGCGCTGATCAATGGCGGTAACGCACTGGCCGCAACGGTGGCCGCGCCATTGGGCAGCTTCATGGGGCAATACATCGGCTGGCGTGGCGCGTTTTTTCTGGTGATTCCGCTCGCGGCGCTGGCGTTCGTCTGGCAGTGGCTGAGCCTTCCGGCGATGAGCAACTCGCTGAACAGCCGGGCGCGCAATCCATTTCGATTGCTGCGCGATCCGCAAGTGGCCATCGGCATGATCGCCATCCTGTTGCTGTTCATGGGCCAGTTCGCCGTCTTCACCTATTTGCGCCCGTTTCTGGAAGAGATCACCGGCGTGAGCGTCAGCGCCTTGTCCCTGATGCTGCTGTTGCTGGGTGCCAGCGGGCTGGTCGGCACTTACCTGATTGGCGGGCTGCTGCAAAACCGCCTCTATGCCTGCCTGATCACGATCCCACTGGTGATGGCGGTGCTTGCCGGGGCGCTTACCGGTCTGGGCCATTCGCCTCAGGCCGTCGCCATCGTTCTTGCCGCCTGGGGGCTGATTGCCACGCCAGCGCCGGTCGCCTGGGGCCTGTGGCTGAGCAGAACGCTGCCCGACGATGCGGAGGCCGGTGGCGGGCTGATGGTAGCGACCATTCAGTTGGCAATCACTGCCGGAGCCGGTATCGGCGGCGCGCTGTTCGACAGCCTCGGCTGGTGGAGCCCGTTCGTGTTCGGTGGCGTGGTGCTGGCCGGCTCGGCAGCACTGGCCGGTGCCGCCCGACGCAACGCTCAGCCCTCGACCAACGACGCTTTAAGTCATCGCTGAACCACACAACGCTGGTCAATCATTCAATGAGGGAGTGCTCCATGAAAAAGTTTCTTTTGATGCTTGGGCTTTTAATTAGCTCATATTCTGCGATAGGAGCAGACATGTCCCACGGTGCCGATAATTTCTACACGAGCGACAAAGTCACTGCGCAAAAAGTGCTGTTCAACAACCAGTACAAGATGAAAGTCGCGGGCAATCTCTTTATCCCCAAGGGTTCTAACCCGAACGCCAAAGCCCCGGCAATTATCGTCGGTCATCCGATGGGCGCCGTGAAGGAGCAAAGCGCCAATCTCTATGCGCAGAAACTGGCCGAGCAGGGATTCGTCACGCTGTCGCTGGACTTGTCGTTCTGGGGCGCAAGTGAAGGCGTGCCACGTAACGCTGTATCGCCCGATATCTACGCCGAAGACTTCAGTGCCGCGGTGGACTTCCTCGGCACCCAGACGTTTGTGGACAAGAACCGCATTGGTGTTGTGGGCATCTGCGGCAGCGGCAGTTTTGTCATCAGTGCCGCCAAGATCGACCCGCGCATGAAAGCCATCGCCACTGTCAGCATGTATGACATGGGCGCCGCCAACCGCAACGGCCTGAAGCATTCGCAAAGCCTGGCGCAACGCAAGAAGACCATCGAGCAGGCTGCACTGCAGCGTGATGTGGAATTCAGCGGCGGCGACACGGCCTACACCAGTGGCACCGTACACAAGCTGACTGAAAAGTCCGGTCCGATCGAACGTGAGTTCTACGACTTCTACCGCACGCCACGCGGCGAGTTCACGCCCGAAGGCCAGTCGCCTGAGCTGACCACTCACCCGACGCTGACCAGCAACGTCAAGTTCATGAACTTCTATCCGTTCAACGACATCGAGACCATCTCGCCACGGCCGATGCTATTCATCGCCGGTTCAGACGCGCATTCACTGGAGTTCAGCGAAGAGGCTTACAAGCTGGCCGGTCAGCCCAAGCAGTTGATCATTGTGCCGGGTGCAGGGCATGTGGACCTTTATGATCGGGTCGATCTTATCCCGTTCGACAAACTGGGTGAGTTTTTCAAGAAGAACCTGAAGTAACACGCCGGCAATCAATACGCGTTAAAAGGCCCTGCACACGCAGGGCTTTTTCGTTATCACTCATTGGCGACTTTAACTCTGACGGTTACCGCGCCTGGCTGGCGAATGGTTTCAATACCTGATTCGATTCTTCCAAGCCTGATCAGGCCGGGCGAATACCTGAATCCTTTATGAAAAATCGCCAGATTGCCCCAGGGCGCGTAATAGGCAATATCCCCCTCGATTGGCGTAGTGCCTGACGGAGCACCGGTCACGTCCAGCTTGCGTGGCAGCATGCTGATTTTCTCGGTGGCGGCGTAGTCTTCCAGCGTCAGTTCAAGCGGCAGCAGCGAGACGAAGTCTCTTGTTGTTGCGCTGTCTTCCAGATGAAACACGACGACCTTGTCACCCGCATACATCCTGATGTTCATACCGCGCTCCTGAACGCTCTGACTCGACGAGTCTGGGTTGGACTGTTGTGCGAAAGCCGTCTCTGAAATGAGCGGCACAAGGCTCATTCCCGTACAGGCCGATAACGTCAGGCCTGCGAACAGCCCTGTTTTCGAATGTCGCAATCGTGCGTCTGTCATGGCGCTTCACCCCGTCAAATGGCGTGAAAGAAGCATACCGGTTGCGTGACTGTTTCATGCCGGCGCGGGAGTACATGCGCAGATGAACGCTGCTCATGAATGTCGGTGCTGCGCCTGTGCAATCTCTTTTCCACATGCCTCATGCAGATGGGTTTTTGCGTCGTGACCGTTTAGGCGCGGGGAACGGCAGGCGCGGGGAGGGTGTTTTATCCGTGATGAACAACCACCGCACCATGGTGACAGAAACTGTCCGCCTGCCTGCTTACCATGGCTCCGACAAGGCAAAATCCTGGATGAGCGATTGGCACAGCGGAGACTGTTTCTTGTCTTGGCAATTGAATCAGTAGCTGATTGAGGAGAAAACCATGCCCAGTGTTGAGCCGCTTGATCCGTCGTTTCCATTAAGCCAACAGATGGGAATCGATGCTGCCCCCATCGTGTTAATCAACGTCTGCACTCTGTCACCTGAGGACGAAGCAGCTTTCCTTGCCGCGTGGGCATCTGACGCTGCGTTCATGAAAAAACAACCCGGCTTTATCTCGACGCAGCTACATCGCGCGCTGGGAGACAGTCCAACCTATCTTAACTACGCAGTGTTCGAGTCTGCGCAGGCTTGGCGCACTGCCTTTAAACACCCTGACTTCCGCGAGATCGCCAAGGCACATCCGCCATCGGCTGTATTTCGTCCCCACCTGTTTCAAAAGGTCGCTGTAGCGAATTTATGCACAGCCTAGCGATGGAAAAGCCTGATTCCAGACTCGCCAATACAAACACCCGACGGCGATAGCCGACAGCACTTTATTGGACCCGTTATTGACTGATCAATAGCTCAGTCAAACGCATCTGAGCGAGTCCACTGCAATCGGCTGCCTTCGAAACATAGCCCGGATACCTCCCTTTCCTGGCAATTATTTACGCGGTAAGAGGAAGACTTATGAAAGCCGTTCAATTCAATGAGTACGGTGGCACCGATGTATTAAAGATTGTCGACATAGACCCTCCGCACGCGGGGCCGGGCGAGGTGCGCATTAAAGTGCAAGCCGTCGGTGTCAATCCCATCGATTGGAAAATAAGAGCGGGATATGTTCGTGACTTTATGCCGGTTACGTTTCCCGCCGGTGTCGGTTCAGAGGCCGCAGGTATCATCGATGAGGTCGGCGAGGGGGTTACAGGATTCGCAGTCGGTGACGCCGTTTTTGGCTACGGGCGAAACACGTTGGCGGAGCAGGCGGTTTTGAGAAGTTGGGCGCGTGTGCCGCGCAACATGCCCATCGAAGTGGCAGGTGGTTTGCCGGTCATTGTTGAAACGGCTACCCGCATCCTCGACCACGTCAATATCAAGGCGGGCGAAACGCTGCTGATTACGGGCGCTGCGGGCGGTGTCGGATCAGCTGCCATCCAGATGGCGCTGCACCGCGGTGCCATTGTGTTGGGGACGGCGAGTGCGCCCAAGCATGATTACCTTCGCAGTCTGGGGGCTGTTCCAACAACTTACGAACCCGGTCTGGCCGCCAGGGTGCGCACGTTGGCGCCCACGGGTGTAGATGCCGCGCTCGACCTGGCAGGGGCTGGCACCCTGCCTGAACTGGTTGCAATTGTCGGCGATGCCAGTCGGGTTGTTTCCATTTCTGATGTGACGGCCCCGCAGCATGGCGTAGTGTTCTCCGCAAAATCGCTCGACCATCCCGAGCAGGCGTTTAACGAAGCGGCGCGCTTGTATGAGCGGGGCGCGCTTGATCTACGCATCGAGCAGATCTTTTCGATTGAGCAGATCGCCACCGCGCAAGCGATCAGCGCCGCCGGGCGCGTGACCGGCAAGCTCGTCATTACGATGATGTAATCCAGGCACCGACTCGCGGCCTGTGCTTGCAGGCCGCGACAGGTTTGAAACCGGAAAAGTACGCGCCGGACTGCGTCGTTCATCTTCGCAGCATTTAACCGGTGTCCTGATCGATTTGTTGATGAGCGTAAAATCAGTATGGGAGTTGCAGCAATGAACTTGAGCGCAAGGACAGTACTGATCACGGGGGGAAGCAGTGGCATAGGCCTTGAGCTCGCCCGCCGCTTTCTGGCCATGGGAAACGTTGTCATCATTACCGGGCGTGACGAGGAAAAACTGCAGGCAGCCCGGCATGAGTTGCCTGGCGTGATTGCAATACGCAGCGACGTCGGCCGAGCAGAAGACATTGTGCAACTGCATGAGCAGCTGATGCAGGAATTTCCGACGCTCGATATTCTGGTGAATAACGCAGGCATCATGCGCAACATCGAACTTTCCGAACGCCGCTCGCTTGATGATGTAGCGCTTGAAGTCGACGTCGATCTGAATGGCCCTGTCCGAATGGTGCAGCAGTTTCTCCCGCACCTTCTCAGTCGGCCCCAGGCAATGATCGTCAATATCACCTCGGGGCTCGCGTTCGTGCCCTTTACTGCGTCCCCGATCTACAGCGCTGCGAAGGCCGGGTTACATGCCTACACTCGCGCACTGCGCATGCAACTCAAAAATACCTCGCTCAAAGTGATCGAAATTGCCCCGCCGAGTACCGACACTGCGCTGTTCAACAACCTGGTAAGCGAGCACGCGTCGAAAGGCCCGGCACCTATGCCCCTCACCAGGCTGGCAGATCAGGCGATGGCAGGTATCGTGGCAGGAAAGACCGAGATTCGCCCCGGTTTGAGCCGAATGCTGCATCTGCTGAGTCGCATCGCGCCGGAGTTCGGATTGCGGCAATTGGCCAAGGCGTCGGGATACTGAGCGCGCTGATCCGGACAGAACGAAAAGCTGACCGATGAACGGTGCAGCTGTTCTGTTCATGGAGTGCAGGACAGGGTTGTCAGCACGTCTCGCCGCGGACGTTGCAAGGCAGAATCTCCAGTGCACGCCACTCCTTGATGAGCTGGCGGCGGTTGCGCGTGTAGCGTTCAGTCACGACTTTCGCATCGGCAATGTCATCCATGTCGATCACCCGATATTGGCTGTCGCCTTCACACCAGGCCGCCAAATGGCGTCTGGACTCGATGAAGCCGAGCATGATCGGCCAGATGATCTGCGGATCCTTGGGCGCGTGCTCGATCGACAGCGTGATGCTCAGCTTGAACTGGTCGCGCAACGCCCGGCGGATCTCACTCAGGTCGATGGTCGTTGCAACGCTGCACGGTTTGCTGATGTAGAACGTTTCGTCTTCCAGCGTCGGGCGCATCTCCACAGGCAAAACGGCGCTGATTTTGGCCAAGGCATTTTTTACGGCGAAGGCGAACTTGTCGTCCGTCTGGCGACTGACCCATTGCGCGCCGATCATCAGCGCCTGTAGCTCTTCTTCCGTGAACGACAAGGGAGGCAGCAGAAAACCGGGCTTGAGGATATACCCCAGACCCGGCTCGCCATCGATATCCGCACCCATGCCTTGCAGGGTTGCTACATCGCGGCGGATGGTGCGCAGCGAAACGCCAAGTTCGTTGGCGAGAGACGCGCCCGATACCGTCCGGCGATGTCGGCGAAGCGCTTGCATCAGCTCAAATAAACGATGACTTCTGGCCATACCTACTCCATCGCGATAACACCTTTGCCACCGAGCTTGCGACCTTTCTCGAGTTCGGTGATCAATTGGATTGCGCTGCTCAGCGGAACGACTTCACCCACCGGCATCCTGAAGGTGCCCTTGCTGGCGGCATCGGCCAGCTTATCCAGAATTTCGCTGCGTGGCGAACCTATGACGGGCTTGAGCCTGCGATCGAAGAGGGCGCGTATGAACTTGCCGGGGCCAGGATTTAGATCCAGAAACACACCACCCGGTTTGAGCATCTCGACGCCTTCCGCTACCGTCAGCGTTGCTGCGGTGTCGTATACCACGTCGAAACGCGCGGGAATTGCCGATACGTGGGTGGTTCTATAGTCGTAGACATTCTTGACACCCAGCGCTCTGGCCCGGTCGAAATCTCTGGCGCTGCAACTGCCGGAGACTGTAGCACCGAAGTCACGTGCGATCTGCACCGCCGCCTCGCCGACCGCTCCCGAGCAGCCGTTGATGAACACCTGTTGGCCTGTCTGCAGTTTCGCTTTATCGATCAGCCCGTTCCAGGCGGTAATACCCGGTGTGCCGATGCAGGCGGCGTCCTCAAAGGAAAGCGACTCGGGTTTTTTGGCCAGAAATGCTTCCTTGGTCACCACTGCGTGAGCAAATGCACCGCTTTCCTTGAAGCGTGCAAGCCCCAGCACCGCGTCGCCCACCTTTAGCCGAGTGACATCTGCGCCAACCGCGATGACGGTGCCCGAAAAGTCCATGCCCATTGCCCGTGGAAACGCTTTGCCCGTGACGATCTTCATCACCCCGTTGCGCAGTTTCCAGTCGATTGGATTGACGGCGGCAAACCTGACCTGCACCGTCACCTCGCCTTTTCCGGGCGCAGACAACTCGAAATCCTCGAGCCGCATCAGCTCCGGTCCCCCGTACTTGCCGTATTGAATTCGCTGCATCAGTCATCTTCTCCGTTGAGTGTGGAGATGACAGTACACAGCGTCAGGGACAGTTTTTGTCACCATGATTGCTGGAGCGGTACGCTTCAGGCGCAGTCACTCGCAGAGGCAGCAGGCGCAGCGATCCACCGCCTGCTTATCCTTTCAAGGGAGCGCATCACGTGTCCTCTGCATACAGCTGCGCGTCACCCCGCCATCCGCCGCGCACGCAACGCATTCACACATTCACGCCCGGCTTTCTCGGCCGCTTGCAGTACCGTCTGACTGCCGTCTTCGGTGATCCAGGTCAGCAGCCGAACCTGGCCCGTGGCCTGGCTCCCGCCGCTCATGCGGCTGAGGGTTTCGCGTTGCTTGAGCATGGTTTTCATGCGTGTGGCGAGCATGAAAATGTCGTCGATGAAGCCGTCTTCGATGATGTCGTGATGTTCGATGCCCAGGCCAGTGGCGTCGTGGTCGATGCGCAGGTGGTACTGCATCGCGCCGGTCGGGTCTTCACTGCCGAACAGCGCGACCACAAAGCCCTTGCCCAGCAGCGAACGCAAGGTGTGCTGGATGATGTCCTGCACGTCGGGGGTGATCTGTCTGACTTCGCGACTCATGATGCAGCTCCTGACCTGATGGGTAGTGCCAGGCAGTATTTATCGGCTAAACGTAAAGCGCGGTCCGGGCCAGGTAAGGCTGGGTAAAGACCGCCTGGTTCATGCTTCAAAAGGTCGGGGCTCAAAAGGTCTGGCCCAGCGAGAACTGGAACACTTGGGTCTCGGCGTCTTCGGGCTTTTTGATCGGTACGGCGAGGTTGAATGACAGTGGGCCGAGGGCTGAGTACCAGGTCACACCGACGCCTACCGAGCTGGCCATCTGATCGATATTGAGTTCGCCGCAGTTCTGCGTGGTGCTCAGGTAGCACTTGTCGGCGTACACCGTGCCGAAGTCCCAGAACAGCGAGGTGCGCAGGGATTTCTGGTCTTTGACGAACGGCATCGGGAACAGGTATTCCATGCCGCCGGTGATCAGGATATTGCCGCCCAGTGCTTCGGTGTCGCGGTCTGAATAGTAAACCTGCCCCTGACTGGCGTACGTGCCGGTGGCCGGGGTGTTGCGGGGTCCCAGCGTGCCGTCTTTGAAGCCGCGTACTGATGACTGGCCGCCCGCGCTGTAGTTTTCGTAAAAGGGCAGACCGTCGGTGTCGCCATACCCGTTGCCGTAGCCCAGTTTGGTGTGCAGGCGCAGCGAGGTGGCACTGCTGAGCGGCACGAACGTCTGGCCGGTGTAATCGAGCTTGTAGAACTGCAAATCGCTGCCCGGTACGGTGGTGGTCAGGGTCAGGTTCTGCGAGTGGCCGCGGGTGGCCAGCACCCCTTTGTTGAGGGTCGACTCCGACCAGCCGACACTGGCTTTCAGGTTGGTGAATTCGTCCCCCTCACGCTGGATGAAGTCGTAGATCTCGTCAGCGCTGTAACTGCCCGGATCAAGGGTGTCATGCTGGATCGACAGGCCGTAGGTCAAACGCGACGTCTCGCTGATCGGATAGCCAAGGTTGACCCCGGCACCCACGCTGTTCAGCGAGTAGTAGGAGACCTCGTCGTCATCGTCGTAATACTTGCTGTAGTCGGTCGCGTTGTAGAAAACGTTGTAGCCCAGGCTCACGCCGTCCGGGGTGAAGTACGGGTTGGTGAACGCAAAGTTGTATTTGGTCTGGTACTCGGAGCGGGTCAGGCCGAGGCTGGCAAAGTTGCCGGTGCCGAGGATGTTGTTCTGCGAAATGGAACCGCCCAGGATCAGCCCGGCACTTTGCGAGAAGCCGACGCTGGCGGTGATGTTGCCTGACGCCTGCTCTTCGACCGCGTAGTTGATGTCCACTTGATCATCGCTGCCTGGCACTGCCGGGGTTTCGACGTTCACTTCCTTGAAGAAGCCCAGCCGCTCCAGACGTACTTTCGACTGGTCGATCAGGTAAGTCGACGCCCAGCCGCCTTCCATCTGGCGCATTTCGCGGCGCAGCACTTCATCGGAGGTCTTGGTGTTGCCGCGAAAATTGATGCGGTTGGCGTAGGCGCGTTTGCCGGGATCGACCACGAAGTTGATATCGACGGTGTGATCGGCATCGTTGGCTTTCGGCAAGCCGTTGACGTTGGCGAAGGTGTAGCCATCGTTGCCCAGGCGACGGGTGATCAGGTTGGTGGTGTCGGTCATGACCTTGCGCGAGAACACCTGGCCCGGTTTGACCAGAATCAGCTGTTCGAGCTGCTCTTGCGGCACTTTCAGGTCGCCGCCCAGCTTAACGCTGCCCACCGTGTATCGGGCGCCTTCGGTGATGTTGACGGTGATGAACACGCTCTTCTTGTCAGGTGTCAGCGACACCTGAGTCGAGTTGATGTCCATGTTGATGTAGCCGCGATCCAGATACCAGGAGCGCAGACGCTCAAGGTCTCCGGACAGCTTTTCGCGGGCGTATTTGTCGTCGTTCTTGAAAAACGACAGCCAATTGGACGTTTTGAGCTGAAACTGATCGGCCAGTTCTTCATCGGAAAATACGCTGTTGCCGACCACATTGATGTGCTGAATGGACGCGACCGTGCCTTCGTCGATGATGATTTTCAGGGCGATACGGTTGCGCGGTGCGGGCACCGCTTCGGCGTCGACCGAGGCGCTGTAGCGGCCCTGGGAGACGTATTGACGTTGCAGTTCGTTACGCACGCCCTCCAGCGTGGCGCGCTGGAAAATCTCGCCTTCGCTGAGCCCCGACTGCTTCAGCCCCTTCATCAGGTCTTCAGTGCTGATCGCCTTGTTGCCCTCGATCTCGATGCTGGCAATGGACGGGCGTTCGACTACATTGATCACCAGCACATTGCCGTCACGCGCCACATCGATGTCTTGAAAGAAACCGGTCTTGAACAGGGAGCGCGATGCCTCGGCCAGGCGTTGTTCGTCTGCCTGATCGCCGACATTGAGCGGCAAGGCCGCGAATACGCTGCCAGCGGACACGCGTTGCAGGCCGTTGACGCGGATGTCCGAGATGGAAAAAGTGGCGGCGTGTACCAGCGGGACGCTGAATGCCAGGCAGAACGATAGAAGCAGACGCGAAGAAATCATCAAACCCTTTCCAGAAAGCTGCGACAAAGGCCAATGACACGCCAGAAAGGGCCGGTCCGGTAGGCGCTGTTGGCTGCGCAGCATAGGGGGAGGGCATGTTGGGCACGGTTAACGCCGTGTAAGGTTAGGTAAAGATCATCGCGCCCGGCTGACACGCCGCAGCAGCGCCGGGATAATCGGCCACCACCAATCAAGGGCCTGCCATGACTTCCGTATTGCTTGTCGATGATGATCGGGAACTGACGGAAATGCTCAGCCAGTACCTGACCCGCGAAAGCTTCGACGTAACCTGCACCAACAGCGCCGAAGAGGGCGAGATCGAAGCCTTGTCCGGCCGTCACGATATTGTGGTGCTCGACATCATGATGCCGCGCATCTCCGGGATCGAAGTGCTCAGGCGCATCCGTGCGCAAAGCCAGGTACCGGTCATTCTGCTGACTGCACGCGGCGACAACATCGATCGTATCTCCGGGCTGGAGCTGGGCGCCGACGACTACGTGCCCAAACCCAGCTCGCCGGGCGAACTGGTGGCGCGCTTGCGGGCGATCATGCGGCGTGTGCGGGCGGTGTCGGTGGTCGATACGGTTAGGGATGTGATTCAGGCCGGAGAGCTGATGCTCTGGCCGGGCAAGCGTGAGGCGCGCTGGCAGGGCGTGACGCTGGAACTGACCGGCAACGAGTTCTGCCTGCTGGAAGAACTGGCGCGGCATGCCGGGCAACTCGTCAGCAAACAGAACCTGTCGATGAACGCGCTGGGCCGACCGCTGGCCCGCTACGACCGCAGTATCGACGTGCACATCAGCAGCATTCGCCACAAACTCGGTCCGCGCAACGATAACCAGAGCTGGATACAGGGTGTGCGCAACCTGGGCTACATGTTGATCACGCCATGAGGCCGAGCCGCTTGTTCTGGAAGCTGTTTCTGGCGTTCTGGCTGGCGACCAGCCTGACGTTCCTGGTCGGAGCAGGTCTGTTCATCTTTACCCGCTCCGGCCCCGGAGATCCTTCTCTCAGCACCGTGCTCGACAACGAAGTCCGCATCCTGCAGCGATCCGGCATTCCCGCGGGGCAGGTGTTGCTCGATGTCTGGCAGCCTGACCGCAACGATCGGGTCGGGCTTTACGATGATCAGGGCCGGTTGTTGGCGGGCAAGGCGGTAGACACCGCGAGTTTCGAGCTGGCCGTGCACACCTGGGAAGGCGCGACCGTACACATCAGGTCGACGCTTCGGCCCGAGCCTGACAATAAAGGGCCGTCCCATCTCAACCCGCTGATCACGGGCACGGTCATGAGTGCGCTGTTCAGCTGGTTTCTCAGCAGCTACCTGGTCGCGCCGCTGATGAAGCTGCGTGAGGCAATGGGCAAGGTGGCCCGAGGTCGTTTTGACACGCGCGTGAAGCCCGACATGGGGCGGCGGCGCGATGAGATCGTCGATCTTGCCGAAGACTGCGACCGCATGGCCAATCAGCTGAAGGTCATGGCCGATTCTCAGCAACAGCTATTGCACGATGTTTCTCATGAGCTGCGCTCGCCGCTGACGCGCATGAATGCTGCGATCGGCTTGCTGCGCCAGGCGCCGAGCCAGCTGGACATGCTGGAGCGGGTCGAGCGTGAGTCAGAACGGATGGACGCGCTGATTGAGGAGCTGCTGACCCTGGCGCGCATGCAGAGTCATCCCGAGAGCCTGTCGCGTGAGAGGGTCGATGTCATCAGCCTGCTCGCGGCCATCGTCGAAGATGCCGAGTTCGAGGCCGGCCTGAAACAGTGCCGGGTCAGGTTGCAGGCCCCGACGCCTTTCGTGGCGCAGGTCGACAGCGAGTTGCTGTACCGGGCGTTCGAAAACGTGATCCGCAATGCCGTGCGCCATACCGCCATCGGCACTGATGTGGTGGTGGTTGCCAACGTGCAGGCGCATCCGCCCAGCCTTATCGTCAATGTCATCGATCAGGGGCCGGGCGTGGACGCGCATTGCCTGCAACGCATGTTTCAGCCGTTCGAGCGCGGTTCTGACAACACCGCGCAGGGCTTCGGCCTGGGGCTGGCGATTGCGCTTCGGGCGCTGGAAATGCACGGCGGGCAGATCGCTGCACGCAACCGTCCGGGTGGCGGGCTGGTCGTGGACATGGTTTTGCCGATGGCCTGAGCGTGTTCCACGGCGTCCAGGCTGGTTTCAATGCAGCGGCGCTTGCAGGCTGGCCCTCAACCCGCCCTGCGGACGATTGTCAAGGCTGACCGTGGCGCCGATCTGCAACGCGACCTTTTGCACAATGGCCAGTCCCAGCCCCACGCCCTGATCGTTGCCGCGACTGTAGAACGGCTCAAACAATCGTTCGCGTTCCTGCTCGTTGATGCCGGGGCCCTGATCGTCGACGCTCAGCAGGAATTGATTGCTGGCGAATGTCAGCCCTACGGTGACCTGACCGCCTTCGGGCGAGAAGTTGACAGCGTTGGTAATCAGGTTGTGCAGGGCAATGTCGAGAGCAGCGAAATCAGTGGTGACTTCGTGTGAGGTTTCGTCGCATTCGAAGGACAGCTCCAGACCTTTGCTCAGCACCCAGGGCGTCAACTGCACCAGACTGTCGCGCACGGCGTTAACCAGGTCGACCGCTACCTTGCCGCTGGGCGAGGGGCCGGGCTCCAGGCGTGCAATGGTCAGCAACTGGTTGACCAGCCGGGTGGTGCGATCCACGCCGATGATCAGATAACCCAACGATTGTTGCCGTTGTGCTTCGTTATGCGCTTCCAGGACGTTTTGCGCGTGCACCCGCAGCACGGCCAATGGCGTGCGCATTTCATGGGCAGCATCGGCGATGAAGCGCCGCTCACGTTTGAGCAGGTCCTGAATCTGCCCCAGAAGACGGTTCAAAGCGGCCTGCATGGGTTCCAGTTCAGTGGGCAATGATTTGACCTGCATGGGGTGCAGAGAACCGGCATGACGCCCGCGCAGGGTGTTGGCGAAGTCAGCAAGGGGCCTCAAGCCCCAGCGGATCGCCAGCCAGATGGCGATCATCAGCACCACGCTGCCGATCAGGTTCGGCAATACCGTGTGACGCACAATGCGATTGACCAGATCCGAGCGTACATCGTCGCGTTCACCGACCCAGACCAGCAGCCCGTGTCGCGCATCCTTCAGCACAAAGGCCCGCCATTGATGCCCGCTCATGTCGTTGAAATCACTGAAACCTGTGCTCTGTGGTGGATGAGTGAACGTCGGTGCGCTGGCGGTGTGTACCAGTGAATTGTTGTCCTTGTCCCAGACCTGAAAGGCAATCTTGCCCTCATAAGGATGGCCGTCCACGCGCGGGTCGGCCTGGGCAAGCGCCTGGTTGAATGCCTGATAGAGCTGCGCGTGTTCCTTGCGCTCCATGGGCATGCGCATGACGCCTTCCAGCAGCCTCGCGTTCTGCGCCAGTTGGGCATCGTAGATTTCGGCAATTTCGTGATTGCTGTCATGCACGTTGAACAGAGTCAGTACCAACAGACCCGTCAGCAGCAGGCCGATGATCAGGGTCAGTGTGCGACGGCGTATCGACCTCAAGAGCACTCCTCCACCAGATAGCCCACGCCTCTGATGGTACGGATCAGCGTGCTTGAGAACTTTTTGCGCAGATGATGAATATGCACCTCAAGGGTGTTGCTCTCGGCCTCTTCGTTCCAGCCATACAACAGCTGCATGAGCCGCTCGCGGGTCATCACCCGGCCTGGCGGCGAGAGCAGTTCGTGCAGCAGTTGGTATTCCTTGGGCGTCAGGGTAACGGCGGCACCGTGATAACTGACTTGCTGGGTGCCGGGGTCCAGGCGGATGCCGGCATGTTCGATCAGCACCTTGGCGCGACCTGCGCTGCGCCGCAGAAGGGCGCGCAGCCGGGCTTTCAGCTCCGAGACATCGAACGGTTTGACCAGATAATCGTCAGCGCCGCTGTCCAGGCCGGTGATCCGGTCTTCGGTGGCGTCGCGTGCGGTGAGAACCATGACCGGCAGTGTCGAGCCGCTATGCCGGAGACGGCGCAACACTTCGAAACCATTCAGGGTCGGCAGACCGACGTCTAGAATCGCCAGGTCGAAGCTTTCACTGAGCAGCGCATGCAGCGCACTGCCGCCGTCCTTTATCCAGTCGACGGTGTAGCCTTCGCGGCTGAGTGCCTGATGAATACCTTCGCCGAGTGCAACGTCGTCTTCGATGAGCAGCAGGCGCATGGTATCTCCGTCAGTCGAGTTTCTTGTTCACTTTTGCCATCAGCAACTGTATGTCGTTCTTGCGGCCCGCGTCTGCCTCTTCCCGGCCCGGACGCGGCGGCGCTTGCAAGGCCTTGTTAAGGGCATCCCGCGCTTGAGCATAGTTGCTTTGATCAAACTGATGTTTGGCCCAGAAAAACAGCGGGTCCACGCCGTTCGGGTTGATCTTCAGCGCCTGCTCCAGCAATTGTCCGGCTTTGGCGGTGTCACCAAAAGCGATCGGCCAGCCCGGGACGTTGTCGTACAGCGCAGCGAGGCTGGTATAGGCCGAGCCCTGCAAGGCGTTGGGGTCCAGACTCAGTGCCTTTTCCAGATCGGCCTTGGCCTGCCTGGCCTTGCCCAATGCGCCGATACCGCCCTGGGCACCGGCCCAGCTGCTGGTAACGATACCTGACCAGATCCACGCTTCTGCGGCAGTCGGGCGATCCTGAGTGAATACCGAAGCCTGACTGGCCAGTTTTTCGAACGCATCGACGCGCTGTGCGTCCGGCAGGCTGTACTGAATGTGCGCCCATTCCTTTTGAATACCGGCCAGACGCTGCTGGTCGGGTGCATCCAGTGCCCAGAGAGGCAGGCTGATCAGGCTCATGACGATAAAAGCAATGATTTTCATGGGATGTGTTTCTCTTCCGGAGCAGGAGTACTCAGGTGACGGATCAAGGGCAGATGCTTGCGCAGGCCGCGGTCTACCAGGGTTGGCAAAATGCTGTTGAGCCTGACAAAAAAGCGCTCAGGCCAGCCCAGGTACAGTTCTCGCCGGCCACCCGCGATTGCGTTGAGCACCGCGCGTGCAACGTCTTGCGGATCATCGACTGCCGAACTCAGCGCGTCATTCAGCGCCTGCGCAGCGGGGCTGTTCATGCCGGTCTGGGTTGCCCTGGGAGCAACGTACAGAACGCCGACGTTGGTGTCGGCCAGCTCGCGCCGCAAGGCCTCGGAAAAGCCGCGCAATGCGAACTTGCTGGCGCAGTACGTGGCGTATCCTGCATGACCGATGGAGCCATAAGTAGAGCCGACATTCACCACCATGGCCTGGCTGGCTTGCTTGAGCACCGGCAGCATCAGGCTGGTCAAAAGAATCGGTGCATGCACATTAATGGTCAGCATGGATTCGATGTCAGGCGCCGACAACTGTTCAAGCATCGCAAAGTGGTTGGTGCCTGCGGCATTGATCAGCAGGTTGACGCCTTGCAGGGCAACGGCAGACCGTACAACGTGAGTGCGTCCCTGTGCAGTGCACAAGTCGGCCTCTACCCAATGCAGGTGAGCAGGGTATTGCGCGAGTAACCGGCGTAAGGGTTGCTGGCGCCGCGATACCGCCAGCACGTGTGCGCCCTGTCTGCACAACGCTTCGGCAATCTCCAGGCCTATGCCGCCACTGGCGCCGGTCAAAACGACCTTCGTTTCAGACAGTCGCATGAGCCCGCTCCTGTTGAGCCTGAACGACGGCACCCGGCAACTCGCGAAACATGTCGGTGTACAGGCGGTAAACCATCCGCGATGCATGAATCACCGCCTGTTGATCCTGCGGGTCTTCTACCTGATCCATCAGTTTGCGGAAGGTCTCCATATGGCCGATGTCCAGGCTGCCGTGAGAACTCAGGTAGCTGAACGCGTCGGGTCCAAGCCCGAGCCCTTGGCGCATGCTGTCGGCTGCATGGGTGGCCAGGGCGATGCTGGTGCCCTCAAGGACATTGACCATGCCGAACAGCCCCACTGGGTTACCGCGCGCTATGAGGTCGTAAAGGTAGGCGACCATCAGCTCGATTGGCGTGCCGGGTTGCCCTTTCTCTACGGCATCGGCATTTGCGCCGCAGGCCCGCAGGTCATTGAGTATCCACTGCTCATGGCCGTATTCGTCGTCTATGTATTCACACACGGCAGCGCGCAGCCATTCCAGGCGCGAAGGCAGACGGGCACCGCAGGCCATCATCAGCGGTACGGTATGACGAACGTGGTAGTAAGCCTGGGAAAGAAAGGCCCGGTAGCTTTCCAGGCTGACCTGACCGGCCATGGCCTGACGGATGATCGGCAGGGTGAAGAGGGTTTCGCGTTGTTGCTGGGTAGCATCCTGCAGGGTCTGGAAAAAACTCATGATGCGGCACCTAGTGGCAGGTTTGAGGAAATGAACAGATGACGGAATTGATCAAGAATGGCGTCGCGACGCGGTCGGCCATTGGCCGTGGACAGGCCGTTGGTGGTGCTGAACGGTTCACTCAGTCGGGTCCAGCTCTGCACCCGGGCGTAATCGGGTAACCTTTGGTTGGCCTTGGCAACGGCTTCTGCCAGTTGCAGGTCGCTGATTTCGGGACGGGACGGCCACAGCAGCGCATGATTGAACGGCAATGCTTCGCCGTAAACGAACGCCTGTGCAATGCGGCCGCTCTGGGTGAGCTCGGCTTCTACCCATTCGGGGTTGACGTTGCGTCCGAAGCTGGTGACGAACTGATGCTTCTTGCGACCTTTCAGGTACAGATAGCCCTCGGCATCGAACTCGCCCAGATCACCTGTTGGCCACCAGGTATCGGCCGGTGCCGTTTCGCCCAGATAACCCAGCATAGGACTGCCAGACACCAATACTTCGCCGTCGCCTGCGAGGCGCAATTGAACGTGGGGCAGTGGGCGGCCAACGCTGCCGGAGCGATGAGCGCCAGGCCGATTGAGTGCGACCACTGATGCGCATTCCGACAGGCCGTAGCCTTCGAAAACCGGGAGGCCTGCGGCGTGAGCACGCTGCAGCAGGTCAACGCTGACGCGAGCCCCTCCGACTGCCACGAAGCGCAGCATTGACGCATCAAAAGCGCCAGCCTCGCGAGCGGTCACCAGCAACAGGAGCAGTTGCGGGACCAGAATCATGCTGTCCGGTCGTCGCTGGTGCAAAAATATCAGCAGGCGAGCGGTGTCGACGCCACTGGCGCCCTGAATGCCGAGCGTTTGCTGGCTGGGCAGGCTGACGCATCCTCCTGCATAAAGGGCGGCGTAACAGCCGATGTTTTCCAGCAGGATGGCCAGTGGCAACAGCGTCAGGTGATGGCTGGGGCGCACCGATTGACTGGCTTCAAAAAGTCCGCGAGCGACGGTCAGGACGCTGTCGGCGCTCAGACAAACACCTTTCGGGGTTCCTGTGGTGCCCGATGTGAACGTCAGTTTGGCGGTGCCGACCGGCATCTTTGTTTGCCCGGCAATGGCGCGCCGCCAGAATGAATCGCCCGGTACATAGCCAGCTGCCTGTAATTCTTGTGCAAAGCCTGGTTCGGCAATCACCGAGTCGGCCTGGCTTTGCTCCAGACAATGCCGTTTTTGATCAAGGCTGAAAAAGGGCGGCAAGGCCACGCAGCTCAACCCCTCGAACAGTATCGCCAAGTCCCAGAGCATGGCGTTCGGACCATTCTCCAGCAACAGCGCCACGACTTTTGCACCCGCGCTGCGCAGTTGCTCGCGACGCCTGGTGATTTCGTTGATCAGTACTGCGTAATCCAGGGTCAGGTCGTCACCGCGCAGGGCGACAGCGTGGGGCTGATCGCTGGCAATGGTCAGCAATCGTTGCCAGAAGGCTTGAGTTTCATGCGACATGGCAATGTGGCTCCAGGGTTTGTGGCAGCCCGAAGCGCTCGAAGATGCCCATGCTACTCAGGTGCAGGAAGCCGGCGCGGATATCTCCGACATGCACATTGGGCCTGGAGTCGTAGTACGAGCCCCAGGTGTGACGTGTTTCGCCGAGCCGCGCAGGGTCGGCAGCGCATAGCGTGACCGGTTGCAGGCCGAGGCGGTTGAAACTGTTGACCAATCCGGCGTTGCCCGTGAAGGCGACCCACTCCAGGCCGCCCATCGCCAGCAGCCAGGTGACGGTGATGATGCTTAGTCGTGCACTGCCGAAGCTGTTGGCCGCGAGGTTGCCGACTTCGACGATGCCATGCCGCTCGACCGAACGGCCCGCGGCCGCATGGACCTGCTGTTCGATGGGCTGATCCAGATAGCGCTCCAGAAACAGCGTGTCGATACTGGCGCGACGGATACCGGCCACTGCGCATAACGCGCCGCTGCCATCGCTCAGCCCGAAAAGCTCGGGCATGAATTGTCGAATGTCGGCGTTGTGCGCCTTGCGAAATTGCTGCTGAACGAACAGTTCCAGCGCCTGACGTTGAGGCTCGTCGGCCATGGCGCGGGAGAGGGTCAGGGCGCATGCCTCCGGATTACCGAAGCACAGGGGTAGGCAAATATTCCAGTCGATAGCGGGCATTGGCGAGGTTCCTCTCCCAGTCAGCGGGTAGGGAGAAGTATCGGGAGGGTTTCTTAACCGAATCTGAAGGTGAAAAAAAGTTTTGCAGCCGCTCGTGTCGCTAAAATGCGCTTGCGCGAGGGCTTTTGGTGCCGATACAGGGCGTGCGATACAGCCCTTATCGGCTCATAGGCAAACAAAATCGGCCATTGGTAGTAAAGAAACTCGGCCCCGGCGCTCGAAACCGTTAGGCTATGCAGCTGTATTTTTGTTTTTCGTCGAGGTAGCACCCGTGTTTTCCGAATTCGCCCTGCACGAACGCCTGCTTAAAGCTGTGGCCGAGCTTAAATTTGTCGAGCCTACGCCTGTGCAGTCGGCCGCCATCCCGTTGGCTTTGCAAGGGCGCGACCTGCGGGTGACTGCGCAAACTGGTAGCGGCAAGACTGCGGCATTTGTACTGCCGATCCTCAACCGCCTGATTGGCCCGGCCAAGGTTCGCGTCGATATCCGCGCGGTGATCCTGCTGCCGACCCGCGAGCTGGCGCAACAGACCCTCAAGGAAGTCGAGCGGTTCTCCCAGTTCACGTTCGTCAAGGCCGGTCTGGTCACTGGCGGCGAAGACTTCAAGGCGCAGGCGGCCATGCTGCGTAAGGTGCCGGATATCCTGATCGGTACGCCGGGTCGTCTGCTGGAGCAGCTCAACGCTGGCAATCTGGACCTCAAGCACGTTGAAGTGCTGGTGCTGGACGAAGCCGACCGCATGCTGGACATGGGCTTCTCCGAAGACGTCGAGCGTCTGGCGGGGGAGTGCGCCGGTCGTGAGCAGACCATGCTGTTCTCCGCGACCACCGGCGGTGCCGGCCTGCGTGAAATGATCGGCAAGGTGCTCAAGGATCCACAGCATCTGCAAGTCAACAACGTCAGCGAACTGGCGTCTGGCACACGCCATCAGATCATCACTGCCGACCACAACGTTCATAAAGAGCAGGTCCTGAACTGGCTGCTGTCGAACGAGACTTACCAGAAAGCCATTATCTTCACCAACACCAAGGCGATGGCTGATCGTCTGTACGGTCGTCTGGTGGCGCTGGAATACAAAGCGTTCGTGCTGCACGGCGACAAGGATCAGAAGGACCGCAAGGCGGCCATTGATCGTCTGAAGCAGGGTGGTGCGAAGATCATGGTCGCTACCGATGTGGCGGCACGCGGTCTTGATGTCGAAGGCCTGGACATGGTGATCAACTTCGACATGCCGCGCAGCGGCGACGACTACGTACACCGTGTCGGCCGGACCGGTCGTGCGGGCAGTGACGGTCTGGCGATCTCGCTGATCTGCCACGGTGACTGGAACCTGATGTCGAGCATCGAGCGCTACCTCAAGCAGAGCTTCGAGCGCCGCGTCATCAAAGAAGTCAAAGGCACTTACGGCGGCCCTAAAAAGGTCAAGGCGTCGGGCAAGGCGGTCGGCGTCAAGAAGAAAAAGACCGACGTGAAGGGCGACAAGAAAAAAGTCGCCGCCAAAGGTCCGACCAAGCGCAAGACCGCCAACCGTCCCAAGTCTGATCTGGTCAGCCAGGACGGCATGGCACCGCTGAAAAAACGCAGCACCCCGGCACCCGCCCCAGAGTGATTGCCGTGACCGTTCCCGCGCAGGCGGGAGCGGTCAGCTTCTTCCCCTGTTTGCCTTCTTGCAGACAACCGCCTGTTATACCTTCCAGCAGCTTCTCTGAACCGTCATAAACCCCGCAGGTCACATTTTCTGAGTCGTATGCCTGTGGCTGGATGTTATGGGCGATCAATCCATGCTGGACGGAGGTTTAGAAAAATGACTTACAACTGGGATCTTATCGAGAGCCTGCTGCACGACGTTCAGAACGACGGCACTCAATCGACAACCACTGAATTCGAAACACTGCTGAACCGCGGGTTCATTGAGCCGCGTCCGGTCGAAGAGGGCGGCAATGGTTCGACTTACATTCTTACCAAGCGCGGCGCAAGCCTGCTGGCTCTTATCGACAGCGCTATCCCTGATAACGCCCATCCGCTTCAGGTCTTGAACGAACACGATGATCCTCTCGACCCGGCGACGTTCGACATAATCGCCTCCAAGCCTCAGATCGCCTGAAACAGACAGAACGCGGAGCGTCCAGAACGGCGCTACCACGCGGAGCGTGGGAGCGATAACCGTAAAGCTGGACACCTCCCGTTTCTCACGCTCCCACGAGGTGTGTATATAGC
Source organism: Pseudomonas syringae (assembly GCF_023278085.1). Taxonomy (NCBI): domain Bacteria; kingdom Pseudomonadati; phylum Pseudomonadota; class Gammaproteobacteria; order Pseudomonadales; family Pseudomonadaceae; genus Pseudomonas; species Pseudomonas syringae. Next base: position 1,303,048 of record NZ_CP066265.1, read on the forward strand.
GATGAGCATCTTGCGCTCGATTACTGCTGCGATTTCAGGCAATCCAGTTCAGTAAAGTCCTTGCGCATATCTGCAATCCGGCTCAGCAAGCGGGTGCGTTGTTCCGGGGTGCTCATGGCGGTGACGTCGACGATCAGTGAGATCGCCGCCTTTTCCGTCTGGTCGTAGGCTTTGCGGTATTCCGGCGTCCAGAATGTCTCGCGGTCCTGCAGCAGGGCGGCGATGCGCTGCGGAAAGTCGCTGGACTGGCGCTGCTGCACGGTGGCGAGAAACAGGTTCTGCCAGCGTGTGCGGTTATCGATCCAGGCTTTATTCTGCTCGCCAAGCGAGGCGGACCAGGTCTGGATGCGATCCTTCTGTGCCTGATTCAGCTTGCCTATCCACGGCGTCAGTCGTTTTTCCATGCGGTCGGCGCGCTCGGCAATCTGGCGCTCCAGCGGTTGGTCGAGGTATTTGTTCTCGCGTTTGCGCTGATCTTTGGCAAACGATTCCTGCATTTCCTGCACCTGCTTGTCGTCAAAGCGCGAAAGCAGTTCGACGGCAGACGGTGTGATCTCTCGGGAAATCGTCGATATGGCCTCTTTGGCCTCGCGGGTGCGGGCCTCAAGCCCCTCGTAGGTCACCTGATCGTTCTTGACCATCTCCTCCAGCTTGTCCAGCCAGGCCAGATAACTCGGCAACTGGGTGCTGCAATGCCAGCTCAAATGTTCTTTGAGCCGCGTATCCAGCCAGCCTTTCTGTTCCGAGTTCATGTCCAGATAGTCGCTGAGCGTCCATGGAATGATCACGTCGAGGTTGCGATACGCCAAGCCCACCTGATTGCATCCGGCAAGCAGTGAGACGGTCATCAACAGGGTAATGAAGCCTTTGAAAAGAGACGGCATGACAACTCCTTGGCGTACTGACTTGCAGTAGAGGAGTGTAATGGCTAGCAGTTCAACCCGGATAATGTGTCAGAAGAATGCACGCACGGCTTTCAGCGTGAAGGTGCCTTCACATCGCGCGTTGTGACCACTGTAAACACTGCAATCGCCGCCACTCAGGCTGGAGCCGCTGTAGATCAGGTTCATGTCGATGCCCAGCCAGGGGCGTGAGAGGTTCAGTGACCAGTCATTGAAACCGCTGATCAGGCTGCCATCGGTAGACGCCTGCGGAATGTCGAATTGATGATTGGCGTACTGCATGCGTACGCCCACGCCCAATTGCTCGATAGCCCCCAAGTCCACAAACACCGTGCTGTCGCGGCTGCCGACGTCATTGCTGAAGGCTGCACCGACGCGGCTGTTGAGCATGCGCAGCCCGGCGTAAAATTCGTGGCTGTCGATCTGGTCGGTGTCCGGGTAGCTGTAGCGGATCATGCCCAGCTCGTAGCCCAGGGTGTTGTCGAAGGGCTTTTTGAAGCCCATGTACGAGTCAAGCTCCATGCCGCTGTCGGAGGCGAAGCCCATATTGGGTGTCCACTGGCCGAAGTAAAAGCCGCTTGCGTGAGTCAGGTCGAGCCCGCCATGGAACGAGTCCGAGCCGCCGCTGGGCGTGACCAGCCCTTGCGCCATGCTGCGCGTGGGTGTGGTGGCAAGTTTCAGGTCGAATTGACCCAAATCCCGCTCCAGAACCTGGGCAGAAACGGTTTGACAGAAAATCAATGCGCTGAAAGACAGCACCTGCAAGCGATGGCTGAGCATGGCTCACTCCTTGATCTGCGAGGAGTGTGGTCAGAAATGGCGTATCGAAAATGGCTGGGGAGCCGACACAAGCCGCGTGCTAGAGCGCTGTAAGGATACCGGTGAAATACTGTCCGGTCCGACCGTTCGTCGATCCGCCGGTCTATCGGTTAACAGCTGCCACATTGGCGGACGGAATGACCAGCCCGCGAATGACCACCAGCGCCTGCTCGAACGACGGATAACCACTCTTGGCGACATCCAGTTCGGCGTACTCGGAGCGGTAGTGCTCGGACAAGGTCGGGTCGCTGATGCTCAACTGCTGGGAGAGCAGGGCAATAGCCAGCGGATGCTTGTGTTTTGCTGCAGTTTGCAGCAGGTCGACGATCTGCTTCTGGTCGGCTTGCTGGCGGATCAGCAATACGGCCTGATAGAACTCGGCTTCGCCCGACGCATCATCGATGCCGGCGCGGCGCAGGATGGCTTCAGCCAGTTCGTAATTTTCGCGGTTGTCTTCGCTGATCAGCAATTTGGCCTGGAGCATGTCGTTCTGATACAGCAGATGCCCGGCCCGGCAAGGGCTGTCGGTCAGCTGGCTGTCATTGGGATTTTCGCAGTGGTGCGATGCGCAACCACCGAGATAGACAAGTGCGCCGAAAAGCATCCAGTTCTTCATTCGAGCATTCCGCAAATGAGACAGCGTCCAGAGCGTGATCCTGCTCATGGTCAATGTGATATCAGAGAAGAGAGTAGCAGCGAGACCGGAAGAATATCCAGCGAAGGATCGTCAATCTAGCGCCTTGGCGGCAAGACGCGTAGAGATCGACTGGCGAATGCGGTGTTACTTTTTACCCAGATTGATCTGTTTGGACGGTGCGAAAGTCTGGCCACTCACGCCTTTGGCAATTTGCTGAATTTCGCCGCCGGATTTCAGGAAAGCCGCAATTTGCGCGTTGATCGAGTCGCTCGTTTCAACGGCTGGGGCGGGTTTGGCTTTCGAGTGGGATGCTTTGATACGCATGGCTGCCATTTACCTTCATAAACGTAATACGGCCAGCCAGAATACAGGAAATGCCTGAATCCTGCTTGGCAAATATAGTGGCTGTCGAGCGACATATAAAAGCGTCACACGCCGCGGCCGTGCTGCCATGGCCTGGCTAACTCTATGTTTTTAATAACAAGATCACCTCACGCACAACGTGTGGCATGTGCCGCAGACTGAGGTGCACTGACAGGGAAACTGACGAGCGGAAGACTTGCCCGCGCCTCAGGCAGCGCAGCGCGAACATGAACCCAAACTCGGGTAGAATGCCGCCCACGTAATGAGGGTATCTGGAAATGGCTTTAATCGGGCGCTACAACAGCTTGCAAATCGTCAAGCACACGCACTTCGGTCTGTATCTGGACGGTACGCAGGACGGCGAGATTCTTCTGCCCAATCGCTACATCCCCAAGGATGTTCCGACCGAAGATGAAGACTGGCTCAACGTCTTCATCTATCTGGACAGCGAAGACAAGCTGATCGCCACCACTGAAAAACCCAAGGTTCAGGTCGGCGAGTTCGCCAGCCTCAAGGTGGTCGAAGTCAACAGTATCGGTGTGTTCCTCGACTGGGGTCTGCCCAAGGATCTGTTGCTGCCGTACTCCGAAGAGAAGCGCACCTTGCAGGCCGGCGAGTATTGCGTGGTGCACGTCTATCTCGACAAGCACACGCGCCGCATCACGGCTACTGCGCGTCTTGACCGTTATCTGGACAAGACCCCGGCCAACTACAGCGTCGGGCAGGAAGTCGATTTGCTGGTGGCGGAAGCGACCGACATGGGCTTCAAGGCCATTATCAACAATAAGCACTGGGGCCTGATTCACAAGAACGAAGTGTTCAAGTTCATGCGCGCCGGCAAGCAGGAGAAAGGCTTCATCAAGGAAATCCGGGCCGATGGCAATATCAGCCTGAGCCTGCAACCGGTCGGTGCGGAAGCAGCCAGCAGCCTGAATTCGAAGATTCTCTCCAAGCTGCGCGAAAACAACGGCACGCTGCCGGTCAACGACAAGAGCGATCCGCAGGTGATCAGTGGTTTGTTCGGCGTCAGCAAAGGCAACTTCAAAAAGGCCATTGGTGCGTTGTACAAACAAGGGCTGATCGTGATTCACGCCGACCGCATCGATCTGGTCTGATCAAGCGTTGCCAGCCCGTAGACCTGAGTGTGCAGGCGATGCACCTCAGGCCCGGGCGGCAAGCTCGTCGATTTCCCGGCTCAGGCGTTCGAACGGCAACGTACCGCTGAACACCCGGGCCTGCTCCAGCGCCTCGTTGCCGCGACGCAGCAGCACGACCGGTACGGCCCTGAGCCCCAGTGTCTGTGCCAGTTGCTGGTCTGCCAGCACTTGGGCTTCGTAGTCACTGGAAGCAAGCGCACGCTCCAGCGCGTGTTGATCCAGGCCTGTACTGGTGGCCAGCGCCAGCAGCGTCTGTACCTCGCCTATATCCAGGCCTTTCTCGAAAAACGCCTTGAAGGCTTCCTTGTGAAAAGCACCGAAGCGGCCCGTTTCTCTGGCGAACGCTGCCGCCTCCAGTACTTTGCGGCTGCGTGGCTGGACGGTTGGCATCTTCATCACTACCTGACGCCGGTCAGCCATCGGCAACACCGAGCGTGACCAGGTCTCGCGCAGATAGTCGGCATTCGGGTCGAGTGCGGTCAGCGGATCGGGACGCAATTCAAACGCGTGCCAGTTGAATTCGAGCCGCTCACCGTAGGTCTGGCCAAGCTGCTCCAGAACGGATAACTGCAAGTAGCAGAACGGGCAGACATAGTCGCTCCAGACATCGATTTTCAAAGGGGCAACAGTGCTCATTGAATAAAACTCCTTAACGCTAGTTAACACTGACTCCTGTAAGCGCTTAAAAGTCCTGACATTCGAAGGATCGATTGTCATCACGGGTGGGTCCTATCGTTATCAGGCTTCTCATCATTCTGCTGAAGGACTCCCCCATGAAAAAATATCTCGTGGCTTACGTCGCCACATTGCTGGCGTTTCTGATCCTTGATGGTCTTTGGCTGGGCGTGATCATGGGGCCGACCTACCGGGAATGGTTGGGGCCACTGATGCTGGCCACGCCCGTGCTGGGGCCGGCTGTCGCGTTCTATCTGCTTTACGGGGTGGGCGTGGTGGTATTCGGCGTGATGCCTGCGGTTCGCGAACAGCGCTTGGGCAGGGCGACGCTCTACAGCGGCCTGCTGGGGCTGGTCGCCTACGGCACTTATGACTTGACCAACTGGGCCACACTTCAGGGCTGGCCCGCGCAACTGGCGCTGGTGGACCTGGCCTGGGGTACAGTGGTGTCGGCGTTGGCGGGGACGGCAGGTTATTTGGCGGTGCGACGCTTTACTTGATGGGTTAACTCATCAGCAGCAGTGTTACGTGTTGAAAGTCGCGATCAGGCGACTTTCACTCAGCTCGGGCATCACGCTTACTTTTGCAAAAAACCGGCAAAACCCAGGTTACTGCCCTTGGGGCGCATGTCTTTGAGGAACGAGTCCTTGTCGGCGCTCAACTCCAGGCTGACCGTCGGCTTGCGCTTGTCGGCATTGCGTACCTCAAGGCCTTCCATGTGATCGCGCATGAACACCGTGGTCACCTTCAAGTGCAGCAGTTGATCGGTCTCTGGCGTGTGCAGCAGCAGGTGCAGCCACTCGTACTGGCCCACTTGCAGGCGCGGGACCGGCAGGTCGAACCACCAGATGTTGCGTTTGGGGTCGAGCACGGCGAAATGGGTGTTGTTGACGCCAAGCACTGCGCCGCCCAGATCCTGGTTTCTGCGCGCGATGGCCAGCTTTTTATCGAGTTTCATAATGTTCCTGCAAATCGGATTGTTCAGCCTGTCGGCCTTGCCGGACAACGGTGCCGCGCATTCTCGCACAAAGTTCGCCGCAACTCGTCGTAAGCGCTTGAAATGCAGGGCTGGCGGGCAGCAGACGAGCGGTACGAAAGGGCCGCAATATTCTTGCAACTCTTGGCGAGAGGCGCGGGTCAATCATTATGTCGAGTACGACATCCGATTCCAGCGCGGTCTTCAGACCCAGGAGATTTTCGATGAGCAGCACCAGCGATAAAGTCAAAGGCATGGCCAACGAAGCAGTTGGTAACGTCAAGCAGGCTGTTGGCAAGGCCACCGACAACACCAAACTGCAGGGTGAAGGCAAAGCGCAAGAGCTGAAAGGCGAAGGCCAGCAGGCCAAAGGCGAAGTGAAGGACGCTATCAAGAAGGGCGTCGACAAGGTGTAAGTTGACCGTTTTCGGCGTTTGAACGCCGGAACAGGCCACACCGCTAACGGTCATCCACGGATGGCCGTTATGCTTTCTGCTTCAGGGAACTGAAACCTTTCCTGACCTGCCCAGTCAATGTGCCATCGGTAATCGCAGGCCCGTTACCTTGATCGTACCGGCCGATGCCGGAAATTCCGGTCTTCAGGATGTTAGGTGTTCCAGTAAGGGAGCAAGAGGAAGCGCCATGATTTTCCCCCATTTGCGTAATTTGCGCGTCGGTAAAGTGTTGGTGCGCACCGTCAACGAGTTTCTCGATGACGAGATGTCCACGTATGCCTCAGCACTGGCTTACCAGATGCTGTTTTCACTGTTCCCGTTTCTGCTGTTTCTGATCGCGCTGATCGGCTTCCTGCATTTGCCGGACTTTTTCTCCTGGCTGCGGCTGCAATCCGAGTTCCTGCTGCCACCCCAGGCGCTTGAGCAGGTCAACCCGGTCATCGATCAGTTGCAGCAATCGAAAGGCGGGCTGCTGTCGATCGGTATCGTGATCGCGCTATGGACGGCTTCAGCCGGTGTGCGTTTGATGATGAGCGCCATGAACGCCGCGTACGATGTGGTCGAAGGGCGGCCGATCTGGAAGCGTCTGCCACTGTCGATTCTGTATACCGTCGGTATTGCCGGCATGTTGCTGGCTGCAGCGGCCTTCATGGTGCTCGGGCCGCAGGTCATGAACTGGATCGCCGCGCAGATCGGTATGGAAGACTTCATTGTCACGCTGTGGACCATCCTGCGCTGGCCGGCGATCATCCTGCTGTTGATGATCGCAGTGGCGCTGATCTACTACGTGATGCCTGACGTCAAACAGGAGTTTCGCTTTATCACGCCGGGCTCGGTGCTGGCGGTGGTGGTGTGGATCGTCGCCTCGCTGGCGTTCGGGTTCTACGTCAAAACCTTCGCCGATTACAACGCGATGTACGGCAGTATCGGTGCGATCATCGTGTTGCTGCTGTATTTCTATATTTCCGCTGCCGTGTTGCTGCTGGGGGCGGAAATGAATGCGGTGATCGAGCACATGTCCGCTGAAGGCAAAGAAGCAGGCGAGAAAGAACCGGGCGACGGCCTCGGCGATGACCAGAGCGACACAGGTGCCAAACAGCATGTTTCCGGCCTGGGCCGCGATCATTCCGTGCCGCTGCCAAAGGCAGATGAAACCTGATTGTTAACTGTGGCAAGATCGCCTTTTACGTAAAGGTCAGGCAGTCATGATCCGTACCATTCTGAAGATGGGCGATGAGCGCTTGCTGCGCATCGCCCCTCCAGTGCCCACGGAAATGTTCGGCAGCAGCGAACTGAATACGCTGATTGCCGACATGTTTGAAACCATGCACAGCGTCAGTGGCGTGGGGCTGGCAGCACCGCAGATCGGTGTCGACCTGCAACTGGTCATCTTCGGTTTCGAGCGTAACGAGCGTTATCCCGAAGCCGAAGCGGTTCCGCAGACAATCCTGCTCAACCCGGTGATTACGCCGTTGGGTCCCGAGCTGGAAGAGGGCTGGGAAGGTTGTCTCTCGGTGCCCGGCCTGCGCGGCATGGTCGACCGTTATCAGAGCATTCGTTACGAGGGTTTCGACCCTCAAGGCAACCCGATCGAGCGCATCGCCCATGGCTTTCATGCACGGGTTGTCCAGCATGAATGCGATCACCTGATCGGTCGTTTGTACCCGTCGCGCATCACCGATTTCAGCAAGTTCGGCTTCATGGAGGTCATGTTCCCGGACATGGACCCCAACGCTGACGAATGATCGGCCGTCGGCGCGAAACCGCCGCTACGCTTCTCGACACAACGCAATCAACGGCTTGCTGCGGCTGTAGCGCATGAAACGCTCGCCCAGTGTCTGCGGCAGACGCTGGGCAACTTCAAACCCCGCACGTTGATAAAAGACCAGCAGATCAGGGTGGCAGAACAGCCACACAGGCCCTTGCAGTGGCCCGGTCGCAGTACTGATCAGGCGGTGTGCGACGTGTTTGCCGCGCATCGAGGGCGCCACGAACAAGGCGGTCAGCCAATAGCCGTCGGCGACTGGAGTCAGGCTTAGCGCACCGATGATGTCCTGCTGTCTGGCCACCCATACTTCGCCCTTGCTGGTTGCGCGCATGGATGACTGATGCTCGCGATAGAACTTGCCCAGCAAGGGGCGGCACTCGTCAGGCAGCGTGCAGAAGGTGATTTTGGACATCTCGGGCGGCTCGACAGCTCGGAATGGAGGGCTAGCATCATACAGAGCCTGCTGCCGCCACAACTAATGGTGGTGTGCTGATGTCGATACGTTCAGATCCGATCCTGCCACGCCATTCGAGGTGAACATGAAATCCATAACACGACTGCTGGGCTACTCGCTCCTGGCGCTGGGACTGCTTGGTCAGTCGGTATCGGCGGCTGACCAAGCCGCCCCGATCCGCTTTGGCGCACTGACCTGGGAAAGTGGCAGCCTGATCACCGAAGTGCTGCGCACCCTCGTCGAGAAAGGCTACGGCTACCCGACTGACACCTTGCCCGGCAGCACGGTGAGCCTGGAAACCGCATTGGCGAAGAACGACATTCAGGTGATTGCCGAAGAGTGGACGGGGCGCAGTCCGGTATGGATCAAGGCTGAAGCCGAAGGCAGGGTATTCGGCGTGGGCGATATCGTCAAAGGCGCCACCGAAGGCTGGTGGGTGCCTGAGTACGTGATCAAGGGCGATGCCGCGAAAGGCATCAAGCCACTGGCGCCTGATCTGAAGTCGGTTGCTGATCTGGTGCGCTACAAGGACGTGTTCAAAGACCCTGAATCGCCTGACAAAGGCCGATTCCTTAACAGCCCGAGCGGCTGGACCTCGGAAATCGTCAACACCCAGAAGCTCAAGGCCTACGGTTTGAACGACAGCTTCGTCAACTTCCGCACCGGCTCGGGCGCCGCACTGGATGCGGAGATCGCATCAGCTATTCGTCGCGGCAAGCCGGTGCTCTTTTACTACTGGTCACCCACGCCGTTACTGGGTAGCTACAAGCTGATCAAACTGGAAGAACCGCCTTTTGATGCCGAGGCCTGGAAAACCCTGACCGACGCCAGCAATCCTGCTCCACGCGGCAGTGCCTCGCTGGATGCCAATCTGTCGGTCGGTGTCTCTGCCGAGTTCAAGAAGCAGTACCCGGACCTGGTGAGCGTCTTCGAAAAGGTCGATCTGCCGATTGATCTGCTGAACAAGACACTGGGCGAAATGAGCGCTAAGCATCAAGACCCCAAAGTCGTGGCCCAGGCCTTTCTCAAGCAGCATCCTGAAGTCTGGAAAGCCTGGCTGCCTGCCGACGTCGCGACCAAAGTCAGCGCCAGCTTGTGAGCACAACCCTTTGCCAGACGCCTGACGCAACGGGCGGCATGATCAAGTCGCCTCGCGCGTGGTCACGTTTGCCGGTATCGTGAATGCGACCGACACCTATGACGCTGCAACACTGACAGTCAACGATACGGAGCAAGATCATGGACGCATTCATGCAAGCTGCAATTGATGAAGCACAACTCGGGCTTGATGAGGGTGGAATTCCTATCGGCTCGGTCATCGTGCATGACGGCAAGATCATTGGTCGCGGCCACAACCGCCGTGTCCAGGAAGGCAGTCCTACCCGGCATGGCGAGATGGACGCGCTGGAAAATGCCGGTCGCCAACCGGCCAGCGTCTATCGTGACGCGGTGCTCTACACAACGCTGTCACCCTGCGCCATGTGCAGCGGCGCGATCCTGCTCTACGGCATCCGCAAAGTGATCGTGGGCGAGAACCAGTCGTTCATGGGCGAAGAAGCGCTGCTGCGCTCCCGTGGTGTGCACATCGAAGTCCTTGATAACGAGGCGTGCAGGCACATGATGCAAGGCTTCATCACCCGCAAGCCTGAACTGTGGAACGAAGACATCGGTGAAGTAACGGGCTGAAGCCTGTCGCTTTCAGAGCGTGTTTACGACCCTGGTGCCCACGCTCTGCACTCATCGGTATACACAACTCCCGTAGACCCCGGAATACAGGGCTGTCATGTTTCTGGCCGTAGGCCTTCGGCCAGAATCAAAAGCGAGACGATGAGCGCTCTGCATAGACACCAGCGTCAGTCGGGCGAGGGCATGAGGCGCGGGCTAGAACGACAGTGCCATTTCATCAAACAGCACCGTTAAAGTTCTGTTTGTGCCACTAGTGTGCCTTTAACGATGGTAGTCTCTTCCAACCCTCTTTAATGCATGCATACCGTGGCGGTTGCGTGGCTATTTTTCGGAGCCCGATATGTCGGTTCTACAGCGCAACAACGTCAACATCATGGGCAACGGACCGGCCACCCTGATTTTTGCCCATGGTTTTGGCTGCGATCAGCATATGTGGCGGTTCCTGGCGCCGCACTTTGCAGAGCGCTTCAAAGTTGTGCTGTTCGACCTGGTGGGCAGTGGCAATTCCGAGGTTTCGGCCTGGTATCCGCACAAATACGCCTCGCTCAAGGGCTACGCAACAGACTTGCTGGAACTGGTGAACGAGTTTGCCGGGAGCGGGCCGGTCATACATGTCGGGCATTCGGTCAGTTGCATGATCGCGGTGCTTGCCGAGCTTCAAACACCCGGCCGCTTCGACGGGCATATCATGATCGGCCCTTCACCCCACTACCTCAATGACGGTGATTACGTGGGTGGTTTCACCCGTGCCGACGTCGACTCACTGCTGGAAACCCTCGAAAGCAATTACCTGGGCTGGTCCAGCACCATGGCGCCCACCCTCATGGGGGCCTCGGACCGGCCGGAGTTGGGCGAGGAACTTGCCAGCAGTCTGTGCCGCACCAACGCCGAGATAGCCAAGCAATTCGCCCGCGTGACGTTCCTGTCTGACCACCGCGCCGACGTCGCAAAGCTCAAGAGCAAGACCTTGATCCTGCAAAGCAGTGATGATCTGGTAGTGCCTGTTCAAGTGGGCGAGTACTTGCATCGAGTCATTCCGGGCAGCACGCTGCACATGATCGATAACGTAGGGCACTATCCGCATATGAGCGCGCCGGAAGAATGCATCGCAGCCATGAACCTGTTTCTGGATGCTCACGAGAGTGTCGAACATGCCGGTTGAACAGGTAAGCCTGCCAGTGACGGAAGAGCTGTACGAGCACGCGGCCTGCGGGCTGCTGGTGACGCTACCCAATGGCACCATCGAGCGCGCCAATCTGACCTTTTGCCGTTGGCTGGGCCTCACGCGTGAGGCTGTTCTGGGCCGCCGCTTTCAGGACTTGCTGAACGTGGCAGGCAAAGTGTTTCTGCAGACTCACTGGGCGCCGATGCTGCAGACGCAGGGTTCGATTGCCGAAGTCAAAGTCGAATTGATCCACGCCGACGGTCATCCAGTACCGATGATGCTCAACGCCGTACGTCGCGAATACCCGTCCGGTTTTCTCCACGAGGTCGCCGTGTTTCTTGCCGAAGAGCGCAACAAGTACGAGCGCGAACTGCTCGCGGCGCACAAGCTGGCCGAAGAGCTGCTGCAACATCAGATGACCGTTCAGACAGAGCTTACCTCGGCACGCAATCGTCTGCGTCTGGCCCATGCCGAAGCGGAAATTCGGGCCATTTTTGCCGAACAGATGATCGGCATTGTCAGCCACGACCTGCGCAACCCGCTGGCAGCCATAAAAATGGCGGCCGGCCTGCTGGAGCGGACACAACTGGAATCGCGGCAGGAGCGGATCCTCGGTCACATCAACCATTCCACCGATCGTGCTGATCGCATGATCGTTGACCTGCTGGACTTTACTCATGCCCGTGTCGGCAGCGGCATTACGGTTGCCCTTCAGCCGATAGACCTGCACACAGTCATCGCCCGTGGCGTCGAAGAGCTGCGCCAGGTGTTCCCCGAGCGCGTCTTGATGCATCGCAGTGAAGGCGAGGGTGCATGCGTCGCTGATCCGGATCGACTGCTGCAAATGCTCGGCAATCTGGTGAGCAATGCCGTCGCCTATGGTGCGCAGGGCAGCGACATCATCATCACCTCGTCATTCGACACCTATGTGATCAGGCTCTCTGTGCACAATTTCGGTGAGCCCATACCGATGGAGAAAGTGGATGACCTGTATGAGCCAGTGGTACGCATAGTCAGCGACAGCGACGAAACCCGTACCGTCGGGCTGGGTCTGTTCATCGTTCGCGAAATCGTTCGGGCGCATCTGGGCGAGGTGACGGTGCGCTCCTCGGTGCAAGAGGGCACGACGTTCACGGCGACTTTTCCGCGTCCTGCAGCCTGAGATCTATCCCTGCAACAGGTGAACCGGTCATCACGGTTCGGGAACTTCTCTGATGCACAAAAAATGATACGGCCTTAACATAGCGCGCTTAATTTCCCCGCAAGCTTCCTGACAGGTCCGAGATGCGGCATTCCGTTGCAAACGATATCGCCACAATCAGCCGAATCAGCGCTGTGCCGGCCATTCTGCAGGTCATTACCGAATCCACCGGTCTGGGCTTTGCAGCCATCGCCCGCGTCACGGAAAGTTCGTGGACAGCCTGTGCCGTGCTGGACAACCTGAGTTTTGGTCTGAAGCCAGGCGGCGAGCTGGAGCTGACGAGCACCATCTGCCACGAAATACGCAGTTCTCATCAGCCGGTGGTGATCGATCACGTGGCCAAGGATGCCCTGTTCTGTGAGCATCACACCCCGCGCCTGTACAACTTCCAGAGCTACATTTCGGTGCCGGTGTTTCTTACTAACGGCAGCTTCTTCGGCACTATTTGCGCACTGGACCCCAAGCCCGCCAAGCTCATCGGCACGCCTGTCCAGGCCATGATGGAGTCGTTCGCGCGTCTGCTGGCCTTGCAGATCGAGGCCGAGGAAAGCATGCAGCAAGTGCAGGCTGACTTGCTGGCGGAACGCGAAGTGGCCGAGTTACGTGAGCAGTTCATTGCCGTGCTCGGGCATGACCTGCGCAATCCGCTGTTTGCCATCACTGCCAGCGCCGAGCTGTTGCAGCGGCGCATGCTGGATGACAAAGCCTGTGAGATCGTTCAGCACATCCTGAGGTCAGGCAAACGCGCTTCTCAGTTGGTGGACGACGTGCTCGACTTCGCCCGTGGCCGAATGGGCCATGGCATCCCGTTGAGCATTCACGACGCCGAAGGGCTGGATAAAACCCTAGAGCACGTCGTGTCAGAAATACAGCGAGTCCACCCGTCCCGGGTGATCGAGTCGGATATCGGCATGCTGGAGCGCATTCGTTGCGACCACGAGCGGATCGCGCAAATGCTCTCAAATCTGGTCTCCAACGCGATCACTCATGGTGATGCCCACAGCCCGGTACAGGTTGCGGCAGAGGTGCAAGGCGAGCTGTTTCTGCTCAGCGTGACCAACCAGGGTGAGCCGATACCCGAATCGATCCGTTCGCAGCTGTTCCTGCCTTATTCGCGCCCTGTGACCGACGAACCGCAGGCCGGGCTGGGCCTTGGCCTGTACATCGCCAACGAGATTGCTCTTGCCCATGGTGGCACGCTAAGCGTGTGCTCAACCCGTGAGCGAGGCACTATTTTCACGTTCAGCATGCCGTTGAAGTCCGCGTAACGGTCCCTGCGAACGGCTTTCCGAGCAGCAGTTGACCATTCTTGTTACAAACTCTCGCACCGCTTTGCTTGCTCATCGAGATCGCCCGGTCGAACCTGCAGCCTCATCTGCCATCAAACAGCCGAGTCCTCACCGTTCCGCAGAGGTAGTGATGAACAGTTTTGTGCGCAATATCGCCTGGATCGTGCTTGGTGTATCGGCGAGTGTCAGTGTCGTCCAGGCGCAAACCCTGCCGAACAGTACGCGCGACAGCGGTGCCAGCAGCAACCCCTATAACAGTCCGATCCGTCGGGCCAACCCCAATAGCCGTCAGGGGACCGAACCCAATACACCGCCCACTCGCGCGCCGAACATTGCGCCACCGGTTCGCAAGCCGACCCTGGAAAACGGTGGCATCGGCAACGGTTATCCAACGCGCCAGACACCCTCTCGTCCTGTTACGCCCTCGACTTCGCCCCAGCGCGACAACTGAATCGTCAAATCTGCGTGCTCCTCACCAGGCGGCACGCCCACCTAATGCATAAGGAATCGCCCATGTTGAGAAAAACCCTGATCGCGACGTTGTGTACTGCGGCCATCCTGAGCCTGCCATTGACTGCCGGTGCTGCTACAGAGAACTACAAGAGCGAGCTGGGCACAGTGACGGTCAGCCAGGTGGCTGGTGGCTTGAATCATCCATGGGCAGTGGCGTTTCTGCCCGACAGACAAGGCATGCTGGTGACTGAGCGCTCCGGCAATCTGCGCCTGGTGACGGCCGACGGCAAACTGTCGGCACCGCTTTCAGGCGTGCCCGAGGTCTGGGCACAGAAGCAGGGCGGCCTGCTTGACGTGGTGCTGTCTCCGGACTTCGCCAAAGACCGAATGGTTTACCTGACTTACTCCGAAGGTAACGGCAAAACTGCCGCCGAGGGCGACAAGGCTGGCACCGCGGCTGGACGAGGTCGTCTGTCTGCCGACATGACGAAGCTGGAAGGTTTTGAAAAGATCTTCACCCAAGAGCCAAAACTGTCGGTCGGCAACCACTTCGGCGCACGGCTGGTCTTTGACCGTGACGGTTACTTGTTCATCACGCTGGGCGAGAACAATAACCGGCCGACTGCTCAGGACCTGGACAAACTGCAGGGCAAGGTGGTGAGGCTCAACGCCGACGGTGGCGTACCTAAAGACAACCCTTTTGTCGGGCAGAAAAACGTACGTCCGGAAATCTGGTCCTACGGCCATCGCAACCCGCAGGGCGCGACACTTAATCCGTGGACCGGTACGTTGTGGCTTGACGAGCATGGTCCCAAAGGAGGGGATGAGGTGAATATCGTCGAGCGCGGGCAGAACTATGGCTGGCCGATTGCTACCCACGGCATCGACTATTCGGGCGTGCCGATCTCCGAGGCCAAAGGCAAGTTCGTAGAGGGCACTAAAGTACCGTTTCAGGTATGGGAGCAATCACCGGGCGTCAGCGGCATGGCATTTTATGATCACAGCCAGTTCAAGGCGTGGGATCACAGTCTGTTCATTGGCGCGCTGGCAACTGAAGAGTTGATTCGCCTGCAGTTCGACGGCGACAAGATTGTCCATGAAGAGCGTCTGTTGAAAGACATGAAGCAGCGCATACGCGATGTTCGTCAGGGGCCAGATGGATACCTGTACTTGCTGACCGATGATGACGATGGCAGTGTGTTGAAAGTGGGTCTGGCCAAATAATGAAGTTTCAGTAGGCTGAATAAGAAAATTCCCACGAGAGTGTGGGAATTTTCTTTATGGCTTTGACGCATCAAGTGACAGGATCAATTGTCCTTGGAGTCACGCACGACTTCACCGGTCTTGGCATCAACGTCGTAGTTCCATTCGGTATTGTCCTTGGTGTTTTTCAATTCAATCTGATAGACAAGGCGACCGGCCTTGTCCTTTTCCAATTCTGTGTCATGTACAGTGAAACCAGGGTGCTTGGCCAGTGCCTGCTTGTTGAACTGTTCGAAGTCGCCGACGGTGCCAGCCTTGTGCAGGCGAACGACTTCATCAGGGCCGATGTCGGCTTGGGCAATACCGGCAGCAGCGGTCAAGGTAACGGCAGCGAAGAGGGCAGGTATAAGTTTCATGATATTTCCTTTCTGATTGATCTGTTCTAATAGATACATGACACGCCGAGGGGTTCAGCGTTTTTGTTGAAGCCAGATTAGCCATGCATACTTAATTCACGCTTAATTATCCTCACTCGCGTTTCGCCTCGGTCGGGTGCTTGTTGTTTGAGGCGTAAGTCAGGTTTTCCAGCGCAGTGTGTTTGCAGTCAGCGTGTCATGCAAGGCTTGAAAAAAACCACCGTTGAACGTAAAAGGTGGCCCCCTGCCGGAAGGTGCGTTGCGTCTATCCAGGCCAGCCCTTCCGGAGTCAGATCAATGAGTACGCCCTGCCGACCTGCCACGCGATTCGCCCGGCGTCTGTTGCCCTTGAGCATGGCCTTCGCCTCGCCTCTGCTGGCCGCCGAGGTAGTGAACCTGGAGGCGGTCAATGTGACAGGGCTCAGCGATCAGGCCAGCGCCACGGATTACCAGGCGACGCGCGCGTCGATTGCCGGGTCCGATCAGGCTTCGTTGCTGGACACGCCGGCTTCGGTTTCTGTCTTTACCGAAGCGTTGATCAAGGATCGCCAGGCCAGGCTGCTGAGCGACGTGCTGCGTAACGATGCCTCGGTCGGTGACGGTTATGCGCCGGTGGGCTACTACGAAAATTTTGTGGTGCGCGGGTTTTCCCTGAACGCGGCCAATAGCTATCGCATCAACGGCCGAAGCATTGCCGGTGAACAGAACGTGGCGCTGGAAAACAAACAGCAGGTCGAGTTGCTCAAGGGCCTGTCTGGCCTGCAGAGCGGCGTGTCAGAGCCCGGCGGCGTGATCAACTATCAGACCAAGCGGGCGCAGGATGTGCGCTCGGTCACGGTGTCCACCAATGAACAGGGTGAGCGCTACCTGGCGACCGACATTGGCGGCTGGTTTGGTAGCGAGCAACAGTTCGGATTGCGCGCCAACCTCGCTCATGAAGATATTCGCTCGTACGTGCAGCATGCTGATGGCCAGCGTGATTTCGCGTCGCTGGCGTTCGACTGGAACATCAGCGAGCGTGCCTTGCTGCAACTCGACGTCGAATACCAGACCAAAGAGCAGCGCTCGGTGCCGGGCTACCAACTGCTCGGTGGTACGACGCTGCCCCATGATGCCTCGCCGCGCAAGCTGCTGGGTTATCAGCACTGGTCCAACCCGGTCGGAATGGATTCGCTGAACATGAGCGGTCGTTTCGAATACCGCTTCAGCGATGCCTGGAAGGGCAGCCTCAGCGCCTCGCGAAGCAGGGTGGTGATTGACGACTACAGTGCGTTCGCCTGGGGCTGCTACGGTTCGGCCAGCTGCGCGGCAGAGGCGGTGCCCAATCATTTCAGCGCCGAGGGTGGCTATGATATCTACGACTTTCGCAGCCCGGACGACACGCGTCGCAATGATGAGGTCGAGGCGGCGATGTCCGGCACATTCACTACCGGCCCGCTCGAACATGAGCTGACCTATGGCGCCAGTGGTTACCGGCGCACGGTAGACACGCGCGGTACCTTCAACGAGTTCGTCGGTTCGGGCAACATCAACGAGTCGCCCGACACCGTTGCACCGTCCAGCCTGGCTCTGCCGCACACTGAGCGCCGTCTGGACAGCCGCCAGTACGGACTGTTCGTCACGGACAGGATCAGCTTCAACGAACACTGGCAAACCGTGCTGGGCGGCCGTCAGGTGCGACTTGACGAGCAGGCGTTTGCCGAGGACGGCAGCGATGCACGGCATACCGAGCGTTCGGTCTTTCTGCCTCAGGCGGCGCTGATCTACAAGCCGGTGGACAACGTTTCGCTCTACACCAGCTACAGCAAGGGCCTGTCATTGGGCGGGACTGCCGCCTGGTTCACCACCAATGCCAGCGAAATCCTCGCGCCCACTGTGTCCAGGCAGCTGGAGGCGGGCATCAAATACGACTGGCAGCGCCTGAGCCTGACTGCTGCGTTGTTTCAGGCCCGCCAGGCTTATCAGTATTCCAGGCCCAACGACGACGGCACCTTTACGTATGTTCAGCAGGGCGAGCAGAAGAATACCGGGCTCGAACTGAGTGCCAGTGGCCGGGTGACCGACCGTCTGCAGATATCGGCCAGCGCGGCGGCAATTCGTGCACGCGTTGAAGGCAGCGGCACCGAGACCTATGAAGGCCATCAGGCGCTCAACGTGCCCAAATACCGTGCGGCGTTGCAGGCCGATTACAGCTTGCCGATCCACGGCCTGGCGCTGCTGGGTGGCGTGCAATACAGCGCAAGCAAATACGCTGACCGCACAGGGACGGTGCAGGTCAATGACTATGCGCTGTTCAACGTCGGCAGCCGCTACAGCACCAACTTGAGCGGTTACGACACGGTTCTGCGACTGACCGTGGACAACCTGTTCGACAAGCGCTACTGGCGCGATGCTGGCGAATACCTGGGCGATGACTACCTGTTCATGGGTGCACCCAGAACCGCTAGATTGTCGGCCACCGTCAATTTTTGAACCGATAAGCAGGCTGCGAGCCTGTTCGAATGCAGTTCTCGACGCTCTGCGTCGCAAGCGGACGCGGAGCGTCCTGAAGGGCATGCCAACGCGGAGCATTGGCACGATAGTTGAGATTCTTGTGCCGCACGCTCCAGCGTAGGAATAAAGTTCTCGGCGCTCTGGTCGCAAGCGGACGCGGAGCGCCCTGAAGTGCATGCCAACGCGGAGCATTGGCACGATAGTTGAGCTTCTTGTGCCGCACGCTCCAGCGTGGGAATACAGTTTCGACGCTCTGGTCGCAAGCAGACGCGGAGCGTCCTGAAGGGCAACCAACGCGGAGCATTGGCACGATAGTTGAGATTCTTATTCCGCACGCTCCAGCGTGGGAATACAGTTCACGACGCTCTGCGTCGCAAGGGACGCAGAGTTTCCTGAACGGCAGGTCAATGCCAAGTGGCACGAGAGTCGGTTGACCTTACAAGAACCATAAGCGTTCTACCTTCAAATGGCAGCGATGAACACCTGACATCCTGGCGCAGCCTTCAGCTCCGTATCAGTACGCCTGCAAGCTTTGCTATTCTTCGCGCCCTGCGAGCGCAGGGTGTTCTTTTCAGCCATGTTTCGGATGCTCCACTTCATGACGGCCATCGTACATTCCACTCCTCAGCCTTTCAGCAAAGCCGATTACAAGACCTTGAGCCTTGCGGCGCTGGGTGGGGCACTGGAAATCTACGATTTCATCATTTTCGTGTTCTTCGCCCTGACCCTCAGCCAGCTGTTTTTTCCACCGGACATGCCCGAGTGGCTGCGTCTGTTGCAAAGCTTCGGCATCTTCGTCACCGGCTACCTGGCACGCCCGCTGGGCGGGATTCTGATGGCGCATTTCGCCGACCGACTGGGGCGAAAGCGGGTGTTCAGCCTCAGTATCCTGATGATGGCCCTGCCTTGTCTGCTGATCGGCGTGATGCCTACCTACGCACAGATCGGTTACTGGGCACCGTTGGTGCTGTTGGCGCTACGCATTGTGCAAGGTGCTGCGGTGGGCGGTGAAGTGCCCAGTGCATGGGTGTTCGTGGCCGAGCACGCGCCCGAAGGTCGCCGGGGTTATGCACTGGGCGTGTTGCAGGCGGGCCTGACGTTCGGGTATCTGTTGGGCGCGCTGACCGCCGCCTGGCTGGCGCGGGTCTTCAGCCCGGCGGAGATTCTCGATTGGGCATGGCGCATACCGTTTTTGCTCGGCGGCGTATTCGGCGTAGTCGGTGTCTGGCTGCGCCGCTGGCTTAGCGAAACCCCGGTTTTTATCGCCATGCACGCCCAGCGCAAAAATCAGCCAGGTTTGCCGCTTGGCCACGTGTTGCGTGATCATCGGCCATCCTTGCTGCCCGCTGCACTGCTGACGTTCGTACTGACCTCCGCTGTGGTGGTGCTGGTGGTGATTACCCCGACTGTCATGCAACAGCGTTTTGGTATCAGCGCCAGCGAGACCTTTGCACTGAGCGCCGTGGGCATCGTGTTCCTCAATATCGGCTGTGTGCTGGCAGGCAGGCTGGTCGACCGGATCGGCGCATGGCGCGCTGCGATGATCTACAGCCTGCTGATGCCAATGGGCATTGGCGTGCTGTACGCCAGCCTCATCAATCATTGGCTGCCTCTTGGCGTCGCCTATGCAATCGCCGGCATGGCGTGCGGGATCGTCGGCGTGGTGCCTTCAATAATGATCGGGCTGTTCCCGGCAAGCATCCGGGTCTCGGGCATTTCCTTTACCTACAACATCGCCTATGCGCTCTGGGCAAGTACCACGCCGCTGCTGCTGATCGCGCTGATGCCCTGGAATATCTGGGTCTGTGTGCTGTATAGCCTGATCATGGGCATTTTAGGGGGGCTCACCGCCACCGTGTACGGCAGGCAGCAAAATATAAAGGCTGTGTAACAAAGATTTCGGGAAAGTTCCGCAAGCCCGTCAGCGTAATTGTAACAGCTGATTGTAATTCTCATTGCGCAAGTTTATCTTGCCCCTGTCGGTACATACGTCGCCTTTAATTAGTCTGCTTTAGTACGCTTTCTAAAAAGTGTGTCGGCTCACGTCTTGCTGTGGGAATGAAAATAAAATAGTCGGAAGTTTTCCGTATTTCATGTAGGAATTTTCCTCATGTTAGGTGTTTTCGAACGGTTTTCTTTCTGATCAGGGAAGTTGTTACAAGACGTCATGGAGAGGTAGGCAGGTCATGGAGAACACAAACCTAAATAAAAAGAACTCCGTGCCGATTTACTCTTTGAGC
Organism: Pseudomonas syringae; assembly: GCF_023278085.1. NCBI lineage: Bacteria > Pseudomonadati > Pseudomonadota > Gammaproteobacteria > Pseudomonadales > Pseudomonadaceae > Pseudomonas > Pseudomonas syringae. The sequence continues at coordinate 1,323,400 of NZ_CP066265.1, forward strand.
CATGGGCGGCAAATGTAGGAACAATCTTACAAACTGTCTTTGGGCAAAATGATGGCAAGAGGGAATATCATGTGGGTGACGATCAGGGAACAAGAAGTTCTTGGCCTGTTGCTGCAAGGCTGCACGAACAAGGAAATTGCCAAACAGCTCAGTATCAGTGGCTACACAGTGCGCGATCATGTGTCTTCGCTGCTCAGAAAAAATCAGGTCAGGACCCGTGTCGAGCTCATGGCTCGCTGTGTATCGTTACTGATCCCCCTAAAAAATACGCGACCCCCTACATCTGTCGGATTGTGCAATGAGCTTGTTCATACATAATGTGTCTTGAGATAAACATTACGTGTTAGCACGTTCAGTATTGCTGGGCACTGTCAGGCAGGTCGATAAAAAAGCATGTTGCTTCCTGGTCGTTACAGGGGCGGTCTTCTGCCTGGCCGTCTGTACAAAGGGATATGTGCAAAACATATAAACAATAAAGGAGTCTCTCATGACTGTTTGTTTTCGTCGGAGCGAGTCACAACTCGTTCAGCCATTGCAACTGGACCCGCACCGATCCGGCTTGAATCTGACCACGGATTTTCACCAGTTGGCGACACGACAGTCCGCGCTTTCTGTTCCTCAACTGGCGGAGCAGCAGGCCAAGCTATCAGGCCCTGTGGGCCTGTTTGCAAAATTCGCCCGTCAGGTCCGCACGCATGGGCGTCAGGCACCTTTGTTCGAAGACCTGGAGGGGTTGCGCGGACGCAAGCGTCTAGCCATCGCCGAACGTGCGGTTCAGTTTGTACTGGGTTTGCATTGCCGCCGACCCCAGGCAGAAAACCCGTTCAAAGGCATGTTGCGCGAAGACCTGTGCTGCATCGTGTTCGATGACTGCTCGATGCACACCCTGGTTGAGCGTTACGCAGCCCGTGAGGCACTAAGGCACCGTGACAGCGAGTACTTCGTCAAGCTGATCGCCACCACCCGGGAAACCGTCGAGCGCCGCATCGTCTTCCATGGTCTGCTGGAACACTTTGACAGGCTGTTGCCCATCGAAAAAAGTATCTACCCGCTCAACTATCGGGCTGCCCAGCAAGCGCACCTTGATTACGAGGAAACACGCTACGGCAAACTGATAATGGAACAGCCCATTGGCGCTTTGCTGGAAAGGCATACGCCGGAATGGTTGTTGAATAACCTGTCCTCTTTTGAGCTTTCTATTGATTGAGAGCGTGCGGGGTGGGTTGTTGCGAGGCGTATCAGTATTGTCAGAAATGACTGTGATGTTAGTGGATGTTGATACAGGTCGGCTGATGTGATTTTTTATAAGTGATTCGGGTTTTTCTAACAAAACAATTTCAAGCTTGATGCGCGTTAGCGCGTTCGGTGAATGATAAGGAATAGGCGTTCGTGCGAAAGTTTTCCACGTCTGCAGCTTTCGTACGGCCAACGTATTTGATTTTTAAAATATTGGAGTAAAAACTATGAAAAATGTAGCACCTTTGATTTTGTTGCTGGTATCGGCTGCCAGCCAGGCGGCCGATTATTCGGTAACGACTACAAGAACGCCGACGTCTATCAACGGACCTGGCCACAGTGCGTTTTCCAGGCACCAGTTGAAGCTGTCTGATTATCCCCGGGGTGCAGCTAATAATTCCCGGTTGCGAAAGCTTTCCTGGACGGCTACGTCTTTTCCTCAGAGTACAGGCGAGGAAGCAAAAATATGCTTTCGACGCGAAGGCGTACACGAGTCGAGCTGTATCCAGATTGATCCAGGTATGCCAGGCGATACTGATTACTTTAATAACTCGGGGTTCAGCTATGCATCAGATGTTTTGATAAAACACAAAGCTGCAAGTGGACCATGGCAAAGTAAGCCCGCAGGACCAGAAACAGTCACTTTTCATTTAACGTATTAATTGTTAATCCCTGGCGATAACCGTCAGGGATCTTACGGGGCAGGAGCCAACGTCATGCGAGTCATAAGTTCCGGAGCAGAAGCACTGATAGTCGCGCAACAACTTGACGATAAAAGGGCGGCGAAAAATATGCCCCCATTTGCCAATCTCCCCCTCCGACCAAGTTCTCCAGACTCTGCAGTGAGTATCAGCGGCCAGGCTCTCTTGAAACACAGAGTGTTCGGGCTCGCGGACTCTGGTCGTTCTGCGCCCATGCTCGGGAAAGCCGAATGTGGAATGTCCATGCCCGAGGCGTTTTTTTTAACCCGGGATGATCGCAGGTTGCTGGGTGATGTTTACGAGTGGGCGAGTGCTCAGGGAGCTGATCTGGGCTATGTCGATGATCTGGCGTTTGAGTTGGCGTCTTATAGGGAGAGTGATAATGGAGGGATAATGCTTCCTCATAACCAAGGCAAAACATATGACATGGAAGGCCACAAGGTTTTCTACAGTTTTACCGAGCAGCACGCGGCCACCGCGAAGCGTATTACCGAGAGCGATACGTTAAAAACAACGCGGCTGGATCAGGGGTTTGTTCGCTTCATCACTGACAAGGACTACGGGTCCATAGGTCACAATAATTTTGAGTTCATGGAAAAAGTAATCAACAGGTTCTCGACGGCGGGGGAAAGAGCTGAGCAACTGGGTGCAGATTTCGCTACTTATAAAAGCCAGAAGAGCGACTACATAAGGACGCTGTCCAAGGAAAAGTACACGCCCGGCGAAGGCGACGCTCAAGAAACAACATCCGCAAAAAAATCCACCAAACCCAAGGAAATAACCCTTGAAAGCCTGCGCGCCGACATGCGCGAGACCTTCCTGAAAGCCATGGGGGTCAAAAGTTTCTCATCCCTGTTCGATATGTTGTTCAAGGACAAGCGTTGAAGGATCAGGCCTTGACGCCCAGTGCCGGGCACTTTTCTGGCGCAGTGTCAGCATTCACCACGCGGTTGCGGCCGTTGCTTTTGGCGAGGTAAAGCGCTTTGTCTGCCTCATGCAACCAGGTCGAGGCGTCGGTCAGTTCAGGGGTATGTGCAGCTATGCCGATACTCAGGCTGACCCTGAGTTCAAAGTGCAGTGAATAGGTGAAGTCATCAATGGCCTGGCGCAGGCGCTCAAGAATTTCCTCCGCCTGGCGTGAACTTGTATCCGGCAAAATGACGCAGAATTCATCGCCCCCACAGCGCCCGATCAGGTCGGTATCGCGAAGACTTTCGACCAGTGCCTCGCTGATATTCTGCAGCACCGTATCGCCCATGAGGTGGCCGTAGGTATCGTTGATGATCTTGAAGTGATCAATGTCGAGCAAGGCGATAGCGCACTGTCGATGCTGGCTGCGGCTCTTGGCGAACTCCAGATCGAGCAGGTCTTTCCACGCGCCATGATTGAGCAGGCCGGTCAGGCTGTCGGTGCGGCTGAGTTGGCGCAGGATATTGCGGTGCTCCCGCAGCTTTAGCGTGACCTGATGGTTCATCCAGCCGATGAAGATGGGGTAGACCACCAGCACGGGAAGACAGGCATAGATCTGCGCCATGTTGCCTTGCAGATTGACGACAGGATCGAGTGCGGCCAGCGAGATCAGCACCCCCAGTGCCTGCGCACAAAAGCCTTGCAGCATCAGTCGCGGACCTGCCGCGGCCATGTTATGCATGGCCATCATTGCGATGACTGTGACGCCGGGAACTGCATTGAATCCCATCGCGCCAATCCAGAAGCCCCCCATCAGCGAATCGAAAAGCAGGTTGCGCCATTCTGCCGCGTAGGGTTCATCCGAGTTTTTGGCGACCTGGTAAGCGAAATGAGGCCATACCAATGCATTGATCAGCGCCAGTGACCAGAGCCAGTGCGCAGCATTCATGTAATACAACGACACCGCGACAGTAATAAAACCAACACTGCCACCGAGTGTTCTCGGGGCGTAAATTCGCTTCGCGAATGACAGTCCCCTACGGTGATGTGTGCTCATGGTTTCTTACCAGACGTGACTTTCTGAATCGGTCAGAAAACACCATCGCTTAACCGAAAGGCGGGAGTTTGAGCGTTCACCAGAGCCATGGGAAGAGGATTTTGCTGGGAGATGTCAAATAGCTACATATTGCAGATGAAGGGCTGTTTCAGAGTCAATTAACTGACAGAACCAGTCTTTAAAACTGTTCAAAAATATGACGAAAGATATAAGGCGATGCCGGTTGAAATAACCAGGCAGTGTGTCTGCGTATTTACAAACACACTGCCCGATCATTCAGAGAGGCGGAATAACGTTATACGAATGCTTTTTGTTGCTGAGTCTTGGTAACCCAAGCGACGGCAATAGCGAGCAATGCAACCACGGCCGCAACGTACCTCCCTGCGCCCAGTCCCAGATGCTCAATGGTCAGGCCGCCGATAATCGACCCCAGACCGATCCCGGCCCAAGGCTGTCCGGCGTGCTGCACGTGGATTGAGTGACTGCACGAAGCTGCGCAGGTGTGTGCATCACTGACCGATAACGGTCTTCACCAGCGCTGCGTGCTCTTTGGGATTTTTCGCGTTGGACACCACGTTCAGCACGGCGGCCCGAGAGCCGGACGCGGTGACAATCGAGGTGCTCAGCACTGATGTGTCACTCATCGTGGCGGAAGTGTCGACCTGACGCACGCCGAGGCCATTCTTCTTGACGATCTTGCGGTCGCCCAGCTTTTTGAAATCCTTGTAGCCGGTACTCTGTTGCGCAAGTATTCCGGTGACCAGACCGTCCAGCACCACGCTGTCGTTGTCGCTGGCCTGAACGCCCATCGGGATCGGCGTTTCGGTAACGATAAGCACACGTTTGTCGGTGGCATTGGTGTACAACGCTCCCGATACGCCCTGTGCCTTGGCCTTTGCGTCAATCTCAGGCATTTCGCCCTGCACATAGCCAGCCGGCACGGTAAACGCCAGTTTGCCGCCCAGCAACGAAACCTTTTGCGCCGCAGCGGCAGGCGCAGTTGCTTGCGGTTTGGTGGCGGCCTGAACGCTGATCATGCTCTGGCAGGCGGCCAGCGCGACGCACACTACAATTGCCTTGAAACCGAAAGAACGCATGAAAATTCCTTTTTAACGGGTAATGACTGCCGCATGGGAGTGCTCAGGCACAAAGAAAGTGCCATGAAAAACGGCCAGCCCGATCACTCCGGCTGGCCGTTCTTGTGTGGCGGTTTGCTTATTCAGCGACCTGCAATTTGCGCGACTCGGTGTACACGTAGCGGACCTTCTCGTACTCGAACGGCGAGTTCAACTGGCCATAGCGGAAGCTGGTCACGTAACGACGATCAATCGCGCGCAATACAGTGATTTCCGGATGGTCGTTGCTGACTTCGGCAACGTTCAGGAAGTTGATCTGGTTTTCAGCCGTGTAGTCAAACAGCATGCCGCCGGTGTCACGCAGGTTCGACGGGCCGAACAATGGCAACACCAGGTAAGGGCCGGCAGGAACACCATAAAAGCCCAATGTCTGGCCGAAGTCTTCGCTCTGGCGCGGCAAACCCATCATGGTGGCCGGGTCCCAGAGGCCGGCGATACCGATAGTGGTGTTGAGCAGCAGGCGACCGGTGGTGTCCAGCGAGCGCTCGCCCTTGAACTGCAGCAGGCTGTTCAGCAGGTTGGAGACATCACCCAGGTTGCTGAAGAAGTTGCTGACACCGCTGCGCACGAAGCCTGGCGTCACATAGCGATAGCCGTTCACGGCAGGCAGGAATACCCATTCATCAAAGCGGTAGTTGAAGTGGTAGACCCGGCGGTTCCAGGACTCCAGCGGGTCGTAGACTTCCAGTGCGTTGATGGAAGCGCGTTCGAATTCGCGCTGATCCAGCCCCGGGTTGAACTGCAGCGACTTCAGTGGCTGAGTGAAACCATCTGCGTCAGTCTGGCGAGCCACGGTGGCGGGATGCTGAGCCTTGTTGCTGGTGTCCGCGTCAGCGGCCTGAGCGGTGCCTGCACAGAGCAGGGCGGCAAGGAGTAAAAGACGTTTAGCCACGGAAAAACTCCAGCATGGCGTCGGTGTTGACGCGGTAATTAAGGTTGCCGCAATGACCACCGTAAGGATAAACGGTCAGGCGATCGCCAAAGGTCTTGCGCAGAAAGCCCAGATCACCGGAGCCCAGAATCACGTCATCAGCGTTGTGCATGACGGAGATCTTGGTGTTGTTGTGCAGGTAATCCTTGAGTGCATACAGACTGACCTGATCCACCAGTTGCAGCAGGCTGCCACCATCAGTGCGTGCACGCCACATCGGGATGACCTGTTCGGTCAGGTAGCAATCGAAGTCGCATTGCAGGGCACGCTTGAGGAACGGCGTCAGGCTGGTGCCTTCGGAGATCGGAAATTTCGGTGGTGTGATCAGGCCGCGACGGTTGATCAGGTCAGAGGTGAACGCGATGTCGGCCGACGAGAAGCGGAATGACGTACCGATCAGCATTGCCATCTGTTCGTTGGTCAGGTGCTGCTTGGACTGCTGGAAGTCGAACAGCAAGGCGTCATTTAGGTCGATGTAGCCTTTTTGCCGGAAGTAACGGGTCAGCTTGGCCAGCACCAGTTCATAGAACGTGGTGGTGTTGTTGATGCCCTTGACGTTGGTCTGCACCAGTTTGTCGAGGTTGCTGATCGACGTGTAGAGGTTGACCGGCGGGTTGAGCAGCAGCACTTTCTTGAAGTTGAAGCTGCGACGGGTTTCGTCGAGCTTGCTGACGAATGCCGCATTCAGCGCCCCGAGGCTGTAACCGGTCAGGTAGTACTCGGTTACCGGTAACTGCGCCTGCTGGGCACGAATGGCCTGCATGACCCGGTAGATGTCTTCAGCGTCTTCCGTGGACACACCTGGAGTGGCAAAGCGCGAGGCCGAGCTCATGAAGTCGTAGCTGGTAGGCGAGGACAACTGCACGACGTGATAACCCGCGCCGTAATACAGCTTTTTCAGGAATTCGTTGATGGTGCTGTTGTAAGGCGCACCTGTACCGGCAATCAGGAAAATCAGCGGTGCAGCGTGATCCTGTTTCGCCAGGCGGTAGTGCAACTTCTTCACTGCCCAGAAGTTGTCGGGCAGGGTGAACTCGCGCTCGGGGTGCAGGTTCAGGGTGTAAACATCCTGATCGATGTCTTCATCGTCAGGCAGATCGGGCCGCAGATCGGGCGGCGTTGTCGCAATGGTCGCTTCGAACGGATTAGTCAGCGGGTAGCCATAGGTGGCTGGGTCGACATTGGTCGCCAGAGCGGACGCACTTAAACACAAGCCACCTATAACGGTAGCGAAGCGCAGAAAACGGAGCATGACTAAATCCCTTGGGAAAGAAGTGCTGATGAAATACGCAGGCTATGACCAAGGTGTAGTGCCAAAGTGCCGCATCCACCGGTTAACCGTGTAAATATGACGGAACAATACACGGTCCGGGGATTTTTCAATGCAGATATGCGGTTTATTTTTCGCATGCGGCGAGAACGGACTGCTGTGATCACCCGAGCGTGGGGAATGACCACCACTACAGCGCCGGCAGCCAGGCAGGTTTCAGAGGCCGGAAAACACAAAGGAGAGCCGTAGCTCTCCTCCAATGCGTTTCACGTGCTCTTTTTATTGTTATAGGGCGGCCTGTTATTGTTGTTGGCGACCAGTCCCTTTACAGCGTTGTTGTGCGACCCCCATCCGGGGTCAAGAGCAAACGTATTTTTTTGAGCGCTGATTCACTTTAATCACCTGCCTGCACAACAGGGTAATCCCACCGGTTCTGGAGCTACCTGACGGTAGTTTTATTGTTCTCGGTCCGGTCGCGAGGCCTTTCATTGAAAGGTCCCTGTAAAGCTGATCCACTCCAAAAAAATCTGTTAGCTGCGCCTCTGTCCGTTTTGTTCTTGTTGTGTCAGAGCCGTTACGTCTTATTTTTATTGGTTTGCTGCATCGTTTCTTGTTTTTGTTGTACTAGAGACATAGCAGGACCCGTGCCAGTTTTTAAAATTCGTTTAAAAACAAAAACTTGCCTGTGGTAACGAAATCCTGACCTGTGCGGCGTCGCAAAAAATGTTTCCGTGTTACCCGTTCGGGCTCGTCCCTGTCACTTCGTGGTAACACATGCTGTTTCCTTTGCAGATCGGGCCGGGCATGACGTTTCTCGCCTGCGTCGTCGCTGGTGGCTGGATGTTGTCGTTCTCCGTTGCCTCAGTGTCGCAGCCAGAGCATGGCTGTTTGCTCGGCAGGTTGATGATCAAGGTGGCGTTGCTGTGCGTGCCATTGCGTGCGGCAGCGATCAAAGCGTGCAGGGCGCAGGGTGCCCGAGGCTGGGCGCGGGGGCGGTCTGGAGAACAACGTTAACCATGCCCCGACAACCGTCGGTGCAGACTTCCGGGGAAGCGACAATGATGATGCGAAAAATACTGGGGGCGGGTGCCGCTCTGGTACTTGCTGTCAGTTCCACGCTGGCGATTGCCGAAACCAAGAGCCTGACCATCGGGTACGTAGAAGGCTGGTCCGACAGCGTCGCCACCACCTACGTGGCTTCCGAAGTGATCAAACAAAAGCTCGGCTATGAGGTCAAGTTGCAGTCTGTCGCAGCCGGAATCATGTGGCAGGCGGTGGCCACCGACAAGCTGGACCTGATGCTGTCCGCCTGGCTTCCGGGTACTCACGGCGAGTATTACGCCAAGTACAAGGATCAGGTCGTCAACTACGGGCCCAATTTCAAGGACGCCAAGATCGGCCTGATCGTGCCTGAATACGTGAAAGCCAAAAGCATTGACGACCTCAAGACCGATGATTCTTTCAACAAGAAGATCACCGGGATCGATGCCGGCTCGGGCGTGATGCTCAAAACCGATCAGGCCATCAAGGACTATGGGCTGGACGGCTACAAACTGCAGGCCAGTTCCGGCGCGGGCATGATCGCCGAGCTCACCCGTGCCGAGAAGGCCAAAAAAGCCATCGTGGTCACCGGCTGGGTACCGCACTGGATGTTCGCCAAATGGAAGCTGCGCTTTCTGGACGATCCCAAAGGCGTCTACGGCGCTGCAGAAACCGTCGACAACATTGGCAGCCTGAGCCTGGAGAAAAAAGCGCCGGACGTCGTGGCTTTCCTGAAAAAGTTCCAGTGGGCCTCCAAGGACGAGATCGGCGAAGTGATGCTGGCGATTCAGGACGGCGCAAAGCCTGAAGCGGCTGCCAAGAACTGGGTTGCCAAACACCCGGACCGTGTCGCTGCGTGGACTGCTAAATAGTCTCGAAACGCTCTGTAATGACCTTCTCAAGGCCGTCTGGTGTTATCGCCAGACGGCTTTTTGCTTTTCTGCCCCCCAGTATTTTCTGCACGACCGACTGGCGGTGCGTCGCCACCGTGCGTGGAGCTGAAACGACGGCTAATGTCGTTCTAATACTAAGGTCGTCTGGAGTGCACGCCGGACCCGACTAAAGTGCGTTACGTGACATCTCATCTGTGCTGCGAGGACAAAAACAATGAACGACAGCATTTACCTCTCGATTCAAAACAGCCCCCGTTTCAAGGAGCTGGTATCCAAAAGAGAGCGTTTCGCCTGGATTCTTTCGGCGATCATGCTTGGGCTGTATGCAGCCTTTATTCTTTTGATTGCTTACGGGCCCCATATTCTGGGTGCCAAACTAAGCGCCACATCGACCATTACCTGGGGAATGCCGATAGGCGTAGGGCTGATCCTTTCTGCGTTCGTGCTGACCGCCATCTATGTTCGTCGTGCAAACGGCGAGTTCGATGACTTGAACAACGCGATCCTGAAGGAGGCTCAGCAATGATCTGGCGCCTATCCGCAGCACTTGGCCTGGCCGCATTCGCTCCGACCCTCTGGGCGGCAGACGCGTTGACTGGCGCAGTACAGAAACAACCCCTCAACGTTGCGGCGATCATCATGTTCGTCATCTTCGTTGCCTTCACGCTGTACATCACTTACTGGGCCTCGAAGAAGAACAAGACTGCATCGGATTATTACTCGGCGGGCGGCAAGATCACTGGCTTCCAGAATGGGCTGGCCATCGCTGGCGACTACATGTCGGCAGCATCCTTTCTGGGTATTTCCGCGCTGGTCTACACCTCTGGCTACGACGGTCTGATCTACTCGATCGGCTTTCTGGTCGGTTGGCCGATCATTCTGTTCCTGATCGCCGAACGTTTGCGCAACCTGGGCAAATACACCTTTGCCGACGTGGCGTCGTACCGCCTCAAGCAAAAAGAAATTCGCACGCTGTCTGCCTGCGGTTCGCTGGTTGTGGTGGCGTTTTACCTGATTGCGCAGATGGTCGGTGCCGGCAAACTGATCCAGTTGCTGTTCGGTCTGGACTACACCGTTGCGGTCGTTCTGGTCGGTATCCTGATGTGCCTCTATGTGCTGTTCGGCGGCATGCTGGCCACCACCTGGGTGCAGATCATCAAGGCAGTCATGCTGCTGTCCGGTGCGTCGTTCATGGCGCTGATGGTCATGAAGCATGTCAACTTCGACTTCAACATGCTGTTCTCCGAAGCGATCAAGGTTCACCCCAAAGGTGAAGCGATCATGAGCCCTGGCGGCCTGGTAAAAGATCCGATCTCTGCGTTCTCGCTGGGTTTGGCGCTGATGTTCGGTACGGCCGGTCTGCCACACATCCTGATGCGCTTCTTCACCGTCAGCGATGCCAAGGAAGCCCGTAAATCAGTGCTGTATGCCACGGGCTTCATCGGCTACTTCTACATCCTGACCTTCATCATCGGTTTTGGCGCGATCCTGCTGGTCAGCACCAACCCGGCGTTCAAGGACGCAGCAGGTGCCTTGCTGGGCGGTAACAACATGGCGGCGGTGCACCTCGCGGATGCGGTGGGTGGCAGTCTGTTCCTGGGCTTCATCTCGGCAGTCGCGTTCGCCACCATTCTGGCAGTGGTTGCCGGCTTGACCCTGGCTGGTGCTTCGGCGGTGTCTCACGACCTGTATGCCAGCGTAATCAAGGCTGGCAAGGCCAACGAGAAAGACGAAATCCGTGTCTCGAAGATGACGACGATTGCTCTGGCAGTCGTGGCAATCCTGCTGGGCATCGCGTTCGAGAGCCAGAACATCGCGTTCATGGTGGGCCTGGCTTTCTCCATCGCAGCCAGCTGTAACTTCCCGGTCCTGCTGCTTTCCATGTACTGGAAAAACCTCACCACCCGTGGCGCCATGATCGGCGGCTGGATGGGCTTGGTCAGCGCCGTGGTGCTGATGGTGCTGGGGCCGACCATCTGGGTGCAGATCCTGCATCACGAGAAAGCCATCTTCCCTTACGAATACCCGGCGCTGTTCTCGATCGCCATCGCATTCGTGGGTATCTGGTTCTTCTCCATCACCGACAAGTCGAAAGCGGCAGAGGGCGAGCGCGCCTTGTTCTACCCGCAGTTCGTCCGGTCGCAAACCGGGCTGGGTGCCAGCGGTGCGGTTTCGCACTAAGCAGCACAGGTAATGAACGAAGCAGCCTTCGGGCTGCTTTTTCATGGGCAATGTTTTTTCGGGCAATAAAAAGCCCCGCTTGAGAAAGCGGGGCTCTGGTCTACCGCCTGAGGCAGCAGGTTATATCTTGCCGAGTAACACCAGAATCAGCAGGATCACCAGGATCGTACCGATGATGCCCGACGGACCGTAGCCCCAGCTGCGCGAGTGCGGGAATACTGGCAGACCGCCGACCAGCAGCAGAATCAGAACGATGATAAGAATAGTGCCGATGCCCATAATGAGTTCCCTCTTTTAATTGCAGTTGAATAGCGAGTGCCGATAAGTTTTCGCACCGGAAGGTGGTGTATTTACCTGCTTGAATCATCCGACTGCCACCGTTCAGGAAAGGTTCGGTCTATTTTCAATAATTCCTTACAAATTTTAAAAATCATTAAAATCATGGAGTTGATGCGGTTTTGTCCGACAATAACTCGGTTTTAACGGCAAGTAGTGGGGTTAAATAGTCTTAAAAATGATTGAACTTAAAGGTGTGTCCCTTTTCGTCTACATGCGTGTGTGATTTGAGTTCCTTTGTTTCTGGTCTGGTTGAGGGCATGCCGATGTTTTACCGAGTAGCGGCGGATGCGGTAGTGGCGTTCCATCTGTTGTTCATTGTGTTCGTCCTCGTTGGCGGCCTGCTGGTACTGAGACGGCCCTGGCTGGCGTTGCTGCACGTTCCTGCGATCATCTGGGGGGCCGTAGTTGAGTTTCTGCATCTTTATTGTCCGCTGACCCCTCTGGAAAACGCATTGCGCAGCAAGGCTGGCGAGCAGGGCTATGAAGGCGGCTTCGTCGAACACTATCTGATTCCTCTGATTTATCCCGCAGGGCTGACGCCGGGCATACAGCTCTGGCTGGGTGGTGTCGTTCTGTTGATCAATGCGGCGGTATATGGCGTGCTGCTGATGCGCTGCGTGGCTCGGATCAGGCGGGCATGAGTCTGCAGGTTTGCTCCAGGCATTCAGCGCCTTGATGGTGGGGTTATCGGGCCTCGACTGTGATTACACTCAGCCGACTCCTGCACACCACAAGGCATTCGGCTATGCAAAACCGCATCATGATTACTGGCGCCGGCTCAGGTCTGGGTCGTGAAATTGCCCTGCGCTGGGCACGCGAAGGGTGGCGGCTGGCGTTGTCGGACGTCAACGATGTCGGTCTGCAGGAAACCATAAGGCTGGTGCGCGAGGCGGGCGGTGACGGGTTTGTCCTGCGCTGCGACGTTCGCGACTACAGCCAGCTCACCGCATTTGCGCAGGCGTGTGACGAGCGTTTTGGTGGTATCGACGTGATCGTCAATAATGCGGGTGTGGCGTCGGGTGGCTTTTTCAACGAATTGTCACTGGAGGACTGGGACTGGCAGATCGCGATCAACCTGATGGGCGTGGTCAAAGGCTGCAAGGCGTTCCTGCCGATGCTGCTGGCCAGCAAGGGCAAGATCATCAACATTGCTTCAATGGCTGCGTTGATGCAGGCACCGGCCATGAGCAATTACAACGTCGCCAAGGCCGGGGTTGTGGCGCTTTCCGAGAGCCTGCTGGTTGAATTGAGTGATCAGGATGTGAGCGTGCATGTGGTCTGCCCGTCATTCTTTCAGACCAATCTGCTGGATTCGTTCCGCGGTCCGACCCCGGCGATGAAAGCGCAGATCGGCAGACTGCTGGAGAAATCGCCGATCAGCGCCGCAGACATCGCCGACTACATGTTTACGCAGGTTGCCAAGGGCGAGTTCATGATCCTGCCTCACGAAGAAGGACGGATGGCGTGGGAAATGAAGCGTAAACAGCCACAGGCGATGTACGAGGAAATGACCGTCATGTGCGCCAAGATGCGCGCGAAGGCGCAGAAAGGGCATTCTTGACGCGGGGCATAGGCACCGTGGTTGGGATGATTGTTCCGCACGCTCCAGCGTGGGAATACAGTTCGCGTCGCAAAAGAGGACGCGGAGCGTCCCGAACGGCATGACGACGCAGAGCGTCGCACGATGGTGGTCATCGTTGGGATTATCGTTCCCTACGCTCCAGCGTAGGAACGCCTTGCGTGACGCTCCGCGTCGCAAAAGAGGACGCAGAGCGTCGCACGATGGTGGTCATAGTTGGGATTATCGTTCCCTACGCTCCAGCGTGGGAACGCCTTGCGTGACGCTCTGCGTCACAGACGTGCGCCGCGCTGCATGCCTGAAGTCATCGTGGTCATTAACACGCGGTTTTCTGCTAGGGTTGCGCGCATCTTTCAGCTCTATCCCGAGAACCGTTCATGCTCAATTACCTGTGGTTCTTTCTCGCCGCGCTGTTCGAGATATTCGGCTGCTATGCCTTCTGGCTGTGGCTGCGCCAAGGCAAGAGCGCCTTGTGGGTGATCCCGGCGTTGATCAGCCTGACAGTCTTCGCACTGTTACTGACACGAGTCGAAGCGGCGTATGCCGGGCGTGCCTATGCGGCGTATGGCGGGATTTACATCGTGGCGTCGATTGCCTGGCTGGGGCTGGTCGAGCGGGTCAGGCCACTGGGCAGCGACTGGCTGGGCCTGGCTTTCTGCGTCATCGGCGCGACCATTATTCTGCTGGGCCCACGCTGGTCAGCGCCCTGAAATCGCAGCTTCAAACAAGGCTTTTCCTACAGATTTGGCTTGAAAGTAAGATGTTTCCTTCAGTGGTTTCCGATGGCCTTGAAGGACATTACTGATTTGCCACCACCACGTTGAAGCCCTCGCGCGTGCCGTGCACCCTGCCTCCTTTTATGCAAAGCGAGGGTAGGACGATGCTGGTACTGACACGGGAAATTGGTGAGACATTTTCTATTGGTGACAACATTACCGTGCAGATTCAGGGGATTAACGGCAATCAGGTCAGGCTCGGAATCAGTGCGCCCAAAGATGTCAAGGTTCACCGTGCCGAGGTCTACAAGCGGATTGCCAAGATGCTTTCACAGCAGGCGCCAACGCCACCCCAATAAACAGCACCGATGACGTTCAGGCAGCGCTTATTCAAAGAATTCCTTGGGCACATCGTGCTTGAGCATCAACTGGCATTGCTGGCTCTCGAGGTCGAAAAAGATCACTGCCTGACCCTTGGTCAGCGCATGCCGCACACGTAGCACCCGGGTTTGCAGTGGCGTTTCGTCGCCGTTGTCAGTGCCCTCGCGGGTGACAAAATCCTCGATCAGGCGGGTAAGTGTGTCGGGTTCCAGTTGATCGTAGGGGATAAGCATGGCGGTTCTCTTGTCGATGAGCGGCGATGATAGAACTGCGGTGCCGGGCACCGCAATTCAATTCATTGCGCCTCAACTCTCTTCGCGATTCTGCCCGATCAGGCTGTCGACCGGCGGCACGCGGGTATCGGATTCCATCTGCGCATCGTGTTCCAGCTGATGGCTGAACCGCTCCAGTGATGACTGCGCCGGTTTGGCATCGCTGGCAAACACCGGCGGGCTGAGGATGTACGCGCCAAGCAGCTTGCTGAGCGCCGCCAGGCTGTCGATGTGGGTGCGCTCATAGCCATGAGTCGCGTCGCAACCGAATGCCAGCAGGGCGGTACGAATATCGTGTCCCGAAGTCACTGCAGAATGCGCATCGCTGTAGTAGTAACGGAACAGATCACGACGCACCGGCAGCTCGTTTTCCACGCCCAGACGCAGCAAGTGACGAGACAGGTGATAGTCGTATGGACCGCCGGAATCCTGCATGGCCACGCTGACCGCATGTTCGCTGGAGTGCTGGCCCGGTGCGACTGGCGCGATGTCGATACCGACGAATTCGCTCACGTCCCAAGGCAGCACGCCCGCCGCACCCGTGCCGGTTTCTTCGGTGATGGTGAACAGCGGATGGCAGTCGATCAACGGTTCGGCACCACTTTCGACAATCGACTTGAGCGCCGCCAGCAGTGCTGCAACGCCAGCCTTGTCGTCCAGGTGGCGAGCACTGATGTGACCGCTTTCAGTGAATTCCGGCAATGGATCGAACGCTACGAAGTCACCAATACCGATGCCCAGCGATTCACAGTCGGCGCGCGTGGTGCAGTAAGCGTCCAGGCGCAGTTCGATATGGTCCCAGCTGATCGGCATTTCATCCACAGCGGTATTGAATGCATGACCAGAAGCCATCAGCGGCAGAACGCTGCCACGGATCACGCCGGTGTCCGTGAACACGCTGACCCGGCTGCCTTCGGCAAACCGGCTGGACCAGCAGCCGACTGCGGCAAGTGCCAGTCGGCCATTTTCTTTGACTTCGCGAACGCTGGCACCAATGGTGTCCAGGTGTGCTGAAACAGCGCGATCGGGGCTGTTCTGTTTGCCCTTTAGCGTGGCGCGGATCGTGCCGCGGCGGGTCAGCTCGAACGGGATGCCCAGTTCTTCCAGACGCTCGGCCACGTAGCGCACGATAGTGTCGGTAAAGCCCGTCGGGCTCGGGATCGCGAGCATTTCCAACAGCACTTTCTGCAGGTACTTCAGATCCGGATCGGGAATGGTTGCAGGGGTCATGAATGCTCCTTATGGAGCAGTTGCAAGCCACAGGCTGCAAGGGTCGCGACCGCTTGCAGCCTGATACTCGCAGCTGCGATCAGATATGCACAGGCAGGCTGTGCGGAAACAGCAGATCGACGAAGCGTTCGGCAGTGGGTTGCGGTTCGTGGTTGGCCAGCCCGACACGCTCGTTGGCTTCAATGAACACGTAGTCGGGCTGATCGGCAGCAGGCACCATCAGGTCTAGGCCGACCACCGGAATGTCCAGCGCTCGCGCCGCACGCACGGCCGCATCGCTGAGCACCGGGTGCAGAATGGCCGTGACATCTTCCAGGCAGCCACCGGTGTGCAGATTGGCGGCGCGCCGCACGGCGAGGCGCTGATCCATCGGCAGAATGTCGGCATAGTCGTAGCCCGCCTCACGCACAGTGCGCTCGGTCTCCTGATCCATCGGAATGCGGCTTTCGCCATCGGTTGCGGCCGCACGCCGACGACTTTGTGCCTCAATCAATTGCTTGATGGTGTGACGGCCGTCACCAATGATTTCTGCCGGGCGACGTATCGCTGCGGCCACCACCTGAAAGCCGATCACCACAATGCGCAGGTCCAGGCCTTCGTGGAAGCTTTCCAGAATCACCCGACTGTCGAACTGACGCGCCTGTTCGATAGCGCTCTGCACGTCTTCAATCGTGCGCAGATCCACGGCAACGCCCTGGCCTTGCTCGCCGTCCAGCGGCTTGACCACGACTTGCCGGTGTTCTTCAAGAAATGCGAGATTCCCCGCCTCGTCGCCTGCCCGTTGTTGCGCAGGCAGACGCAGCCCGGCTGCTTTCAGTGCACGATGGGTCAGGCTTTTGTCCTGGCACAGCGTCATGCTGACGGCGCTGGTCAGGTCGCTCAACGATTCCCGGCAGCGAATACGACGGCCGCCGTAGCAGAGGGTAAACAGCCCGGCATCGGCATCATCGACTTGCACGTCGATACCGCGACGATGGGCTTCTTCAACGATGATCCGCGCATACGGATTGAAGTCCGCCTGCGGGCCCGGGCCGAGGAACAGTGACTCGTTGATGCCGTTCTTGCGCTTGATGGCGAAGGTCGGCAGGTTGCGGAAATTCAGCTTGGCATACAGCGCCTTGGCCTGTTCGTTGTCATGCAACACCGACAGATCAAGATAGCTCAGACCGCGACTCATGAAGTGTTCGATCAGGTGGCGAACCAGCACTTCACCGACGCCCGGGCGTGTGCATTGCGGATCTACCGCCAGGCACCACAAGCTGCTGCCTTTTTCCGGGTCGTTGAACGCTTTTTGATGGTTCAGGCCCATGACGCTGCCGATAATCGTGTTGCTGCCTTCGTCCTCGGCCACCCAATACACCGGGCCACCTTGATGACGCGGCGTCAGCAGAGCAGGGTCAATGGGCAGCATGCCGCGCGCCAGGTACAGATTGTTGATCGCCTGCCAGTCGGTGTCGTTGTGCGCACGGCGAATACGATAGCCACGGAACACACGCTGGGCAGGGCGATAGTCGCTGAACCACAGGCGTAGCGTGTCCGATGGGTCGAGAAACAACTGCTGCGGTGATTGCGCCAGTACTTGCTGTGGCGCGGCCACGTACAGGGCGATATCGCGTTCACCGGGTTTCTCGTTCAGCAGGTCCTGTGCCAGCGCCACCGGATCAGGATAAGTGTGACCGATCAGCAAGCGCCCCCAGCCACAATGCAGCGCCAAGGGCTCTGCATCGATCTGGCTGCCGTCTTCAGCGAGGCGCGCTTGCAAACGTTCATACGAGGGCGACTGTCCGCGCAACAGGCGTTGGCTATAAGTCGTCGCGTTCTGTTTCATCAATCACAGTCCTTGTTCGCTGAGCCACAGGTTCAGCGCTGCCAACTGCCACAACTTGGAGCCACGCAGTGGCGTAAGCTGGCCCTCGGGGTTGGTCAGCAGTTTGTCGACCATGGCCGGATTGAACAGGCCACGGTCCTGACTCGGATCGGTCAGCAGCTCGCGTACCCAGTTGAGGGTATCGCCCTGCAAATGCTTGAGGCCAGGCACCGGAAAGTAGCCTTTCTTGCGGTCGATCACTTCCGAAGGAATGACCAGGCGTGCGGCTTCTTTCAGTACCTGCTTGCCACCATCGGGCAGCTTGAACTTGCCGGGAATACGCGCAGACAGTTCGACCAGACGATAGTCGAGAAACGGTGTACGCGCTTCCAGGCCCCAGGCCATGGTCATATTGTCGACACGCTTGACCGGGTCATCGACCAGCATCACCGTGCTGTCCAGGCGCAGGGCCTTGTCGACCGCTGCACTGGCACCCGGCTGAGCGAAATGATCGCGAACGAAGTCACCGGCTGCATCGTTGGCCGTGCGCCATTTTGGCTGAACGGTCTCAGCGTATTCTGCATAACTGCGGTCCACGAATGCATCGCGGTAGGCCGCAACCGGGTCGCTGGCACCGTCGACCTGCGGATACCAGTGGTAACCGGCGAACAGCTCGTCAGCGCCCTGGCCGCTCTGCACAACCTTGCAATGCTTGGCCACTTCGCGCGACAACAGGTAAAAGGCGATGCAGTCATGGCTGACCATCGGTTCGCTCATGGCGCGGAACGCCGCAGGCAACTGCTCGATGATCTCGCTTTCCTGAATACGCAACTGATGGTGACGTGTGCCGTAATGCTTGGCGATCAGGTCCGAGTACTGGAATTCGTCGCCACGTTCGCCGCCCGCATCCTGAAAGCCGATGGAGAACGTCGACAGGTCTTCGACGCCGACTTCACGCAACAGACCGACCAGCATGCTGGAGTCGACACCACCGGACAGCAGCACACCGACATCCACTGCCGCCCGCTGACGAATGGCAACCGCTTCGCGTGTGCTGTCCAGCACCCGGTCGCGCCAGTCTTCGAGGGTCAGGTTCTTCTCGTCTTCATGCGGACCATAAGGCAGCGTCCACCAGACTTTCTGCTCGACCTTGCCGCTGGCGTCAACCCGCATCCAGCTCGCCGGCGGCAGCTTCTCGACACCGGCCAGCAGCGTGCGCGGTGCAGGCACCACGGCATGGAAGTTGAGGTAATGGTTCAGTGCCACCGGATCAAGCATCCCGCTGATATCACCACCCTTGAGCAGGGCAGGCAGCGAGGATGCGAAGCGCAGGCGCTTGTCGGTTTTCGACAGGTACAACGGCTTTACGCCGAGGCGGTCACGGGCAATGAACAGCTGCTTGCTGTCGCGCTCCCAAATGGCAAACGCGAACATGCCGTTGAGCTTGGGCAGCATGTCTGCGCCCCACGCGTGGTAGCCCTTGAGCAGCACTTCGGTGTCGCCACCTGAGTGGAACTGATAGCCAAGGCTTTCCAACTCGGCACGCAGTTCCGGGAAGTTATAGATCGCACCGTTGAAGGCCAGAGACAGGCCAAGGTTGCTGTCGATCATCGGCTGCGCCGACCCATCTGACAGGTCCATGATTTTCAGACGGCGATGACCAAGGGCAATCGGCCCCTGGCTATGAAAACCCCACGCATCCGGGCCGCGAGGCGCCAGCTCATGGGTAATGCGTTCAACCGCGGCGAGGTCCGCTGGTTGATGGTCGAAACGAAGTTCACCTGCTAATCCGCACATAAGTCCTTACCGGGTTTCCGTTGGGGAGGTGACTGAGAAAGTGCAGTCACCCAGAAACTGACCCAGTGAAGGCGGGGTAGTTTTAGATCAAAAAGTTATAAGCGGCGAGTTGCGCCTTTTGAGGCGGTGCCTTTTAGCGGCATTGAGGACTTGGATATTGGCTGCCGGCTTTTTGTGAAACGAGTTGTATTGGATTAAAAAACATAACTCTGGGCGCCCATTTTGCATTGTTTTAACATGCGCCCAGGGTTATATTTTCACGCAAGGAGACTGAGGTGCAGAGCAGGCATTTGATGAAGGAGCTTGAAGCACACGGGTGGATTCTTGATCGCGTTACCGGCAGTCATCATATGTTCAAACATCCGCAAAAAGCTCAGACAGTTCCAGTGCCACATCCCAAGAAGGATTTGCCAGTGGGTACGGTGAAAGCCATCAGAAAGCTGGCCGGATTGGTGTAATTCAGTTTTATCCTGCAACCTTCTCGGAGAAAAAAATGAAATATCCAATGTGCATAGAGTGGGGAGATGAAACCACAGCGTTCGGTATCCAGATCCCTGACATTCCCGGCGCAATCAGTGCAGGCGATACCTTCGAGCAAGCTCATGCGGCGGCCGTGGAGATTGCGCATATCATGCTGCAAGAGATCGCCGCCAGTGGTGGAACCCTCCCCAAGGCCAGGACCGTTGCCGAGCATGCCAAAAACCCTGACTTCTCCGGAATGGGCTGGGGCATGCTCGAAATCGATATAACCCTTTATCTGGGAAAGACCGAGAAAGTCAACGTCACCTTGCCGGGTTTCGTCATCAAGCAGATCGACCGCTATGTGCGGGATCACAGCATCAAGAGTCGCTCGACCTTCCTCGCCGATGCCGCGCTTGAAAAACTTGGTCGGGCGTAACGGCGGTCGAAATGATCAATACCCGGTCATCTCCAGATATCCGACCCCCGCCTGACTGCCGCTGAACTTCACCGGGCCTTCCCAGTAGGGAATGCTGGTGCCCATCCAGGCCTTGGGGTTCAGTGCTTCGGTGGTGATATCCAGGTTTCTGCCGGGAATCTTGATTGCCCAGCGGGTCGGCACCTGATGTTCGCCGATTGACGTCTCCTTGAGGGGTTCAAGGCTGACTTCGTTGGCGTGAAGCATTTTCGTGGTGCCATCGGCACTGATCCAGTTGCCGGTCAGGTAAGGTTCGCCACTCTTGTGGCGGATGCGATAGAGCATCAGGCGGTCGCCGTCTGCCAGTTGCAGGGAGAACCAGTCCCAGCCGCTCTGATTGGCGGTCAATGGCTGACTGCTCCATTCCCGGTCCAGCCAGGCGTTACCGGTGACCTGATGGGTTTTACCCTCGATTTCTATACTGCCTTTGGCCTCGAAGAAGGGCTGGCTGTAATAGTAGGAGGCCTGGCCTGCTTCGGATTTCTGGCTGTAGCCTTGATCACCTTGCAGCACCAGCGGTTTGCTGGACGTGAGGTGCAGGTCGTAGCGGAAATTCTGGCCGCTGGCTTTCAGCTGCATCGTGGCCAGCGGGTCGCCGGTCTGGGCGTTGCTGTTGAATGCCCAGTCGTCGATCCAGGCCGAGAAGGGCGCCTGTGTCACGTTGGCCTGCCCGATTCCGCCGCGAGCGTAGCGCTCTGCCACGTAATGGCCGCTGCCTGAAGTGGCCGCCGCATGGCCCAGCCAGATCGTGCCGTCATTCCAGCCGCTGCCGGGCTGTTTGCCAGGGCGCAGGGCGCTGCGGAACATGGTCCACTGCACACCGAATGGCTGGCCCGCGTCATCTTTCAGGGTGGCGGTGATGTACCACCACTCGATGCGAAAGCCAGGGTGCTGGCCGTGGTCTTCGGGGAATGAAAAGACCTTGCCCGGCGTGACCTGTGTGTAAGCATCGGCTGAATTGCCCAGCCCGGCGAAACCGCTTTCAGGCTGTGGTTTGTCATCGCAGCCCGCGAGCAGCAAGGCGACGGCCAGCGGCATCAGCCAGTTAATGTTCATTGGCGAAGGTCCTCAGTAAATCCGCCGGGCGACTGCGGTACAGCTTCAGCAGCGGCCAGGCCGAGGCCAGTAAAGTTGCCAGCATCGCCAGCGCCATGAGTTGCAGCAATTGCCGCGGGAACACCTGCAACGGCAGGCGCCAGCCAAAGGCCCGAACATTGATCACCGCATCCAGACACCACGCCAGCATCAGGCCCAACGGCAGCGCGAGTACCAGCGTCAGCACTGCCAGCAGCCAGGTCTGCCCCAGGTTGAGCAGCATCAGTTGCCGCCGCGTCACACCCAATGCCCACAGCGGCGCGAGCTGCCCGAGACGGCTTTGACTCTGAGTCAGCAGGCTGATGAACAACGCTACGCCAGCCACGCCCAGTGTCAGGCTGTTGAGGGCGGCAGTGGCGGCGAAGGTGCGCTCGAAGACCTGGCTCGACCAGCCCTTGAGCTGGCTCTGATCGATGATGTGGTTGTCGTCCAGCTTGAAGCGGTCTTGCAGGTGGGTCACCAAGGGCGTGATTGCCGCCTGATCAATCCTCAGATTGAAACGGACCGGCGTCAATTGCGGCCAGTGGGCGAGCAGGTGGTTCGAGTTGACCAGCAAATGGCCCTTGGGATTGCCATAGTCGGCGTAAATTCCGACGATACGCACCGCCCACTGGCCGCTGGGCACCGGGATGTTCAGCGTATCGTTCAGCCCCAGATCAAGACGACGCGCCATCTGTTCGCTGAGCATCACCGTGTCTTCATCGCGCAACAGATTCCACGGATCGCCTGAGACAGATTCAAGTAACTCCCAGTGCTGGCGATAGGTGCTGTGATCGATCACGCCAAACAGGTCGGCAGGCCAGCCCTGGATTTGCACCGGCACTTGCCAGTTGGGCAGCACTGCGCGGACATCTGCTTGCTGGCTCAGCCAGGTTTTCAGCGGTTCGGCCTGCGTCGGGTCTTGCGGGCTGACGTACAGCTCGGCAGTCAGGCGTTGTTCCAGCCAGCTGTTGAAGGTCCCCCGAAAGCCCGAGGTCATGCTGCCTGCGCCGATATTCGCAGCCATCGCCAGCAGCAGCGCCATCAGCGCCAGGCTCAAGGCTGGCAACTGTTGGCGGCAGTCAGCGACAAACCACTGCCCCAGCACCGAGCGGCTGCGCTTCAACAGGCCGCCGAGCATGGCATCCAGCAAGACTGGAAGACCCAGCGCAGCGCTGAGCAACAGGGCCGACATCATTACAAAACCCAGCATCAGCGTGGTGCCGAACAGCGAGGCTGCAAGAGCAACCAGCGCGCCGCTGGCGGCCACCCAGGCTTGCCGTCGCAGCCAGCGCGCATGAGCCTGTTGCCACGCCTGCGCATCGGCCAGCGCCAGCAATGGCAAGCGTGCCGCACGCAGCAGGCTGTT
Source organism: Pseudomonas syringae (assembly GCF_023278085.1). Lineage (NCBI taxonomy): Bacteria > Pseudomonadati > Pseudomonadota > Gammaproteobacteria > Pseudomonadales > Pseudomonadaceae > Pseudomonas > Pseudomonas syringae. Next base: position 1,346,256 of record NZ_CP066265.1, read on the forward strand.
CGCACCGGCCAGCAACGCGCCAAGCAGGCTCAAGCCGATACCGCTCAGCCACCACCACAGGCTCAGGTTCAACTGGCCGGCGACCTCGGCCCCGTAAAGCCCGCGCAGGCTGGCCGCGACATCCGGCAGCAGCAGACTGGCCAGCAGGTAGCCGCTGACCACGCCGAAAATGCCGCCCAGCAGGGCCAGTGCGCCCAGCTCAACGCCCAGCGTGGTAATCAGCAAGCGGGCGCTGACCCCGCAGGCGCGCAGGTTGCGCAGCAGGCCGCGGCGCTGCTCCAGTGCCAGACCAATGGCCGCATGGACGATGAACAGACCGACGATAAATGACAGCACCCCGAGTGCGTTCAGATTCAGGTGAAAGCTTTCGGTCAGGCGCTCAAGGTTGTTCTCTTCGCCGCTTTTCTTGATGACCAGCAGGTTGTTCATTGCGGGCGGCAACGCTGGGCTCTGCTGCGCAAAATCTTTGCTCAGCAGCATTCTGGACAACTGCCCTGGCTGGCTGAGCAGCGGTTGCGCGAAGCCTATGTCGGTCAGCAGCACACCGGGTGCCATGTCGGCTTTGACGCGCAGCGGTGGCAGTGCCATACCGTTTTCGGTGAGCGGTTGCTGGCCTTCCTTCAGCCCCAGTGTTTGCAGCGTTTGCGGCGCAATCCAGGTCATGCCTGGCGGCGTGAGGAAGTCGACGATCTGATCCGGGCCCAGGGTTTGCCCGGCCAGTGCCGAGCCCGTCGGCAACGTCACCGGCTCGATGCCCATCAGTTGCAAGCGGCGATCTTCCAGCCCTTTGAGCACGATGCGCCCTTGCAGCATGGGCGAGACGGGCCAGCCGTTGCGGCGCAGCTCGATGAACAGGTCCTGAGAAAACAGCCCGCCGCTGGTGGCGGAAATGCTGGTTTGCGGTTCGCCGCCGATCAACTGGCTGGCCCGCTGATAACTCTCTCGCGCCTGACTGTTAAGCGCCTGTACGCCGGTCAGTAATGCGGTGGCCAGCCATAAGCCGGTCAACACGCTGAAAAACTGCACCGGATGGCGCCGCCAGTGGCTCAGCAGCGCGCGCAGGGTCCAGTAGAAAACCCGCATCTCAGCGTTCGCCTTCGGTTGCCAGCCGCCCATGATGCAGCACTACCTGGCGCGCCAGGCGTTCAGCAACCCGCGGACTGTGGGTGACCATCAACAGGCTGGTGGTGCTGTCTCCGAGCAGGTCCAGCAACAGTTGCAGCACTTCGTCGCTAGTGGCTTCGTCGAGGTTGCCAGTGGGTTCGTCGGCCAGCAGCAGACCGGGGCGTGATGCCAGGGCGCGACCGATGGCGACACGCTGTTGCTGGCCGCCGGACAGTTGTTCGGGGTAGCGATCCAGCAGATTGCCGAGGCCCAGTCGCTCGATCAATTGCGCCTGCCAGGCCGCGTCATAACGCCCGGCCAGCCGTGCCTGAAAGGCCAGATTGTCGGCGATCTTCAGACTGCCGATCAGGTTGAACTGCTGAAACACCAGGCCGATTTCGGTACGCCGCCAATTGGCCAGCTGGCTCTCGTTCATGAGGTCCAGACGCTGGCCCGCGACCTCGACAGTGCCGCCATCGACCTGGTCCAGCCCTGCGGCCAGGTGCAGCAAGGTACTCTTGCCACTGCCCGATTCACCCATCAGCGCCAGGCTCTCACCCTGCGCCAATTGCAGATCCACGCCGCGCAACACAGCCAGAGGGCCCTGTGCCGTGGTGTAGCTCTTGAATACGTTTCGCACTTGCAACATGAGTGGCCCAACTGTCCTGACTGAGGCTCAAGAGTAGCGCCTGAGCACGAGCGCGTCGCGGCTGGATGGTGATTGTTGTCGCGCAGAGCCTGACAACGGGAATCAAAAGCCCTGGCTATCGTGCGACGCAGAGCGTCGGGAACTGCATTCCCACGCTGGAGCGTAGGGAACGATAATCTCAACGATCGTGCGACGCTCTGCGTCGCCATGCCGCTCAGGACGCTCTGCGTCCTCTTGCGACGCAGAGCGTCGAGCACCGCATTCCCACTGGAGCGTAGGGAACGATGATCTCAACGATCGTGCGATGCTCTGCGTCGACTTGACCCGAGAACCCTAAGGCTACTTCCCGCCGCCGCGAATCAGACTGCGCAATGCAAACCGGTTGGGGTGGCACGCCTCGGCGACGCTGCGTGGCAAGGGCAAGGGTTCGTTGTCCAGCCAGGCGGCGATCAGTTCTGCGCACAGCGGGGCGGTTATCAGGCCGCGTGAGCCGTGGCCGCTGTTGACGTACAGTCCGTCCAGCCATGGGCAGGCAATATCCGGCACCTGACGCGCATCCTTGCTCAGTGCCGCATACGTCTGCACGAACCTATCGCGATCAGCCAGAGGGCCGACGATAGGCAGGTAATCCGGGCTGGTGCAGCGAAACGCCGCGCGACCTTGCAACTGCTCGTGCGGCAGGTCGGTGGCGTCAAGGCGCGCAGTCAGGTCTGCCGATATCTCCCGCAACAAGCCCAGATTGTCCAGGTGATCCGCCAGGTTCGGTGTCAAATCCGTGCTGTTGAAATCGAAACTGGCCCCCAGCGTGTGTTCGCCCAGCCGCGCAGGTGCCACATAACCCTCGGCACACACCACGCTACGCAATGCCGTACTGGCCTGAGTCTGCGGCAGGCGGGTGATTTGCCCACGAATACGTTTGAGCGGCAACTCCGCGCTCTGCGAAAACTGCTTGATATCAGCCGCCCCGGCCAGCACCACGACAGATGCGCTGTCGATCAGTTGCTCGCCACCCCAAACCTGCCATTGATCATCGACACGTCTCAGCTCCAGCGCCTGACGATGAGTGATCAGGCGGATATTCGGGTGCGCCGCCTGTGCGTGACACAGCGCAGGCGGATGAACCCAGCCGCCTTCAGGGTAAAACAGCCCGCCACTGTTGAGCGCGATGCCGCTGCGCGCTTCAGCCTGGGGCTGATCCAGCAGGTGCAGCAGGGTGTCCGGGAAGGCTTCGGCCAATTGCTTCTGGCGCAGCGCTTCCTTGTCGTCGAAGGTCAATTGCAGCACGCCGCAAGCGTCCCAGTCGACGCCTCTCTGCAAGCGCTCAAGCAGCCTGCGCGTGTAACCAAAACCACTGAGGATCAGCTGTGACAACGTGGTGCCATGTGCCGACAGTTTCAGGTACAGCACGCCTTGCGGATTGCCCGACGCTTCCTGTGCCGGTGCCGCATGGCGCTCCAGCAGGCTGACGTGCCAGCCACGTTGCGCCAGGCTCTCTGCGGTGGCGCACCCGGCCAGTCCGGCACCGATCACCAGCGCCTTGCGTTCGCCTGTGTGCGGCGCGGGGCGGGCGAACCAGGGCTTGGCGGCAGACGCCGTTGTCACGCCTTCGGGCCAGGCGATGAAAGCGCCGCGTAGCACCTCCCATTTATGGCCGATACCCGGCACCCGCTTCATCTTGAAACCGGCCGCGTTCAGCGAGCGCCGCACCCAACCCGTGCTGGTGAACGTGCCAATGGTGGTGGCCGATGTAGACAGCCGCGCCAGTTCGGCAAACAGCTCCGGGGTCCACATCTCCGGGTTTTTCGCCGGCGCGAAGCCGTCGAGAAACCACGCATCAATTTGCCCGTCCAGTTGCGGCAACATCTGCAAGGCGTCGCCAACCAGCAGCGTGAGGGTGACCCGGCCGTCGTCGAACACCAGACGCTGAAAGCCTTCATGCACCGCAACGTACTGGTCGAGCAGTGGCTGCGCGAATGTCGACAGCTCTGGCCACAGCGCAAGGGCACGTTGCAGATCAGCGCGGCTCAGCGGGTATTTTTCGACGCTGACGAAATGCAGGCGCGCACCAGCAGGCGCGCACGCTTCAAACAACTGCCAAGCACACAGAAAATTCAGCCCGGTGCCGAAGCCTGTCTCGCCAATGATCAGCCGCCCGCCAACCGGCAACTCGGTGAAACGACGGTGCAAGTCGTTTTGCACCAGAAACACGTGGCGTGTCTCGTCCAGGCCGGACTCGGTGGAAAAGTACACATCGGAAAAGTCGCGGGAACGCGGATTGCCGTGTTCGTCCCAGTCGATCTGGGCGTGGCGGGTAATGGTCATGTCGGGCTCAGCGGAGGCAGTGGCAGCATTTTAGCCGTCTGCGCCGATAAAAGTGCTATCAAGGATGTGTGGATTGACCGATACCGCTAATCAACGGTCACACTTTCCATCAGGCGTTCTCCGAGCCCACATCAACCAGGAGCTGTGCATGTTTGAATCTGCTGAAATCGGTCATGCCATTGACGACGATACCTATGAGGCAGCCTTGCCCGAACTGCGTGAAGCGTTGCTGGAAGCACAGATAGACCTGCACGAGCAGGCAGGTCGGCAGATCATCGTGCTGATCAACGGCATAGAAGGCGCGGGCAAGGGCGAGACCGTCAAACTGCTCAGCGAATGGATGGACCCGCGCTTGATCGAAGTGCGCACCTTCGATCAGCAAACCGACGAAGAGCTCGCACATCCGCCTGCCTGGCGTTACTGGCGACAATTGCCCGCCAAGGGTCGCATGGGGATTTTCTTCGGTAACTGGTATAGCCAGATGCTGCAGGATCGCGTGCATGGTCGTTACAAGGACGCCGTGCTGGATCAGGCCATCAGCGGCGCCGAGCGCCTGGAAAAGATGCTCTGTGATGAGGGCGCGCTGATCTTCAAGTTCTGGTTTCACCTGTCCAAGAAGCAGATGAAGCGGCGCCTCAAGACCCTCAAGGACGACCCGCTGCACAGCTGGCGTATCAGCCCGCTGGACTGGCAGCAGTCCAGGACCTACGACAAGTTCGTACGCTTCGGTGAGCGGGTGTTGCGCCGCACCAGTCGCGAGTACGCGCCCTGGCATGTGATCGAAGGGGTGGACGCCAACTATCGCAGCCTGACGGTCGGTCGCCTGCTGCTGGAAGGCATGCAGGCCGCGCTCAACAAACCCGAGCCCGTGCCCAGCGCGCTGACGGTCGGGCCGCTGGCGATCCATAGTGATGAACGCACCTTGCTGGACAGTCTCGATCTGAGCCTGAACCTGGATAAGGACGACTATCAGCAACAACTGATCACCGAACAGGCGCGGCTGGCTGGCCACATGCGCGACAAACGCATGAAAAGCCACGCACTGGTGGCGGTATTCGAAGGCAATGACGCCGCCGGCAAAGGCGGGGCGATCCGACGCGTTGCGGCGGCGCTGGACCCACGCCAGTACTCAATCGTGCCGATCGCTGCGCCGACTCAGGATGAGCGCGCGCAACCTTATCTGTGGCGTTTCTGGCGACAGATACCGGCGCGTGGCAAATTCACCGTCTTCGACCGTTCCTGGTATGGCCGGGTGTTGGTGGAGCGGGTCGAGGGGTTTTGCAGTGAGTCCGACTGGAAACGCGCCTACGCTGAAATCAATGACTTTGAAGAACAGCTCACCGACGCGGGCGTGGTGGTCGTCAAGTTCTGGCTGGCGATTGATCAGCAGACCCAGCTGGAGCGTTTCCAGGAGCGCGAAAAAATCCCGTTCAAACGCTACAAGATCACCGAAGACGATTGGCGCAACCGCAAGAAATGGCCTGATTATCGTCAGGCGGTGGGCGACATGGTGGATCGCACCAGCACCGAGATCGCACCCTGGACGCTGATCGAGGCCAATGACAAGCGCTGGGCTCGGGTCAAAGTACTGCGCACCCTAAACGAAGCGCTGGAAGCCGCGTTCGCCAGGGACAAGAAGAAGTGATGATGTGAACGTCGTGGTTGCGTCGGCCCAGGTCGGCGCAGCCCGGTTTTACTCGCCTGACGAGCCCCTCGTTTTCTGCCTGAGGATGTAGACCGTCACCAGCACTGCGCTGGTCAGCATGAACGCACGCGCCCAGTTCGAGGGCACCAGATAGCATGAAAAGCCGATGCTGACCCACATCAGGCCAATGGCGTAGACCTTGCCCTTGAGCGGAATGCCGTTGCCTTCAAGATAATCACGAATCCACGGGCCAAGCTGCCGATGATTGATCAGCCATTGGTAAAAGCGCGGAGAACTGCGGGCGAAGCAGGCTGCTGCCAGCAGGAGAAAGGGCGTGGTGGGCAGCACCGGCAGGAAAATACCGATAACTCCCAGCACCACGCTCACCCAGCCGACGGCCATAAGCAGGTAGCGCACCCACCAATGGCGGCTGGTGCGCGCTGAGTCTTGCGCCATAGGCGCCGACTCAGTGGTGGCGAGGCTTGAGGATCGCCGGTTTTTCGTCCGGTGCCTGGCACAGCAGATACAGCGCGGTCAGCGCTTCAGGGATCTGCACGATCATGTCGTCCATCAGGTTGGCGTCCTGAGCGATGTCAGAAAATTCCGGTTGCTCGTCGAACAGGCCCGAACCGACCATGATCGGCAACAGCATCTCGCTGACTTCTTCCTCGGCACTTTCGAACCAGGCGTTTTCACGCAGGAACACGCCTTCCATGAAGCCGATGCACCAGCCGCGCAGGTCCGAATCATCCGGGTCGTCGCCCAGGTCCAGGTCGCAGGGCAGGTCAAACTCTTCGTCCGACGCCAGCTGGCGGGCAATGTGCGCCTTGAGTGCAACCAGAGTCGCTTCGACTTCTGTCTGCTGCTCTTCGCTGGAGTAATGCGGCGGCTCGGAGAACAGGGCGTCGATCCACTCGCGCTCCGGTACTTCTTCAGCGCAAATGGACAGGGCGGTCAGGTAGCCATGCGCGGCCACGTAGTCCAGTGCTTCGTCGTGCAGTTCATCTGCATCGAGGAAGACTTGCAGGCGGGTTAATTGCTCAGCGAAGGACATGGAGGCACTACCTTGGAAATAAACGATGCTGAATTCTAGGCCCTGCGCGGCCAAGGCGCCAGCACGCAGGCCAATTGCAGTTAATTTCGACCACTCATGTCCCAGCCATCCATTGCTCCCGAGCGCTCGGGTATACTCCTGCGTTTTGCAGTGCAGCAGGATATTCCGGGGTTTTTATGCTTGAGCAGGCACAACGCGTACTTAAAGACATCTTCGGCTATGACAGCTTTCGTGGTCGCCAGGGTGCCATTATTGAGCGTGTAGCCAACGGCGGCGACGCGCTGGTGCTGATGCCTACCGGCGGTGGCAAATCCCTGTGTTTTCAGGTGCCCGGCCTGTTGCGTGACGGCCTGTGCGTAGTCGTTTCGCCGCTTATCGCACTGATGGACGATCAGGTCGCCACCCTCGACGAACTGGGCGTTTCTGCTGCGGCCCTCAACTCGACGCTCAACGCCGAGCAGCAGCGCGAGCTGGCCAACCGGATTCGTCTGGGCGAAGTGAAAATGCTTTACCTCGCTCCGGAGCGGCTGGTCCAGCCGCGCATGCTGTCCTTTCTGCAGAACCTGAAAATCGCCCTGTTTGCCATCGACGAAGCGCACTGCGTATCGCAATGGGGCCATGACTTCCGCCCGGAATACCTGCAACTGGGGCAACTGGCCGAACTGTTTCCGGATGTGCCGCGCATCGCGCTGACCGCCACCGCCGACAAGCGCACCCGGGAAGAAATTGTCACGCGTCTGCATTTGCAGAACGCCGAGCGCTTTCTGTCCAGTTTCGACCGGCCGAATATCTTCTATCGCATCGTGCCCAAGGAACAGCCGCGCAAACAACTGCTGGCGTTCCTCTCGGAGCGGCGTAGCGACGCCGGAATCGTCTACTGCCTGTCGCGCAAGAAAGTCGATGAAGTGGCGGTGTTTCTCAGCGAAAACGGTTACCCCGCGTTGCCTTACCACGCAGGCTTACCCTCGGAAACCCGCGCCGCCAACCAGAAGCGCTTTCTTAATGAAGAAGGCCTGATCATGGTGGCGACCATCGCCTTCGGCATGGGCATCGACAAACCCAACGTGCGCTTTGTTGCGCACATGGACCTGCCCAAATCGCTTGAGGCCTACTATCAGGAAACCGGCCGGGCAGGGCGCGACGGTCTGCCGGCCGATGCCTGGATGGCCTACGGTCTGCAAGACGTGCTGATGCTCAAACAGATGTTGCAGAACTCCGAAGGTGACGAGCGACACAAGCGCCTGGAACAGCACAAGCTCGATGCCATGCTGGCGCTGTGTGAAGAAACCCGCTGCCGCCGTCAGACCCTGCTGGCCTATTTCGACGAAGACATGCCCAACCCGTGCGGCCATTGCGACAACTGCGTCGATGGCGTGCAGACCTGGGACGCCACCGAACCCGCGCGTCAGGCGCTGTCAGCCATCTACCGTACCGGTCAGCGTTACGGCGTCGGTCATCTGGTGGATGTGCTGCTCGGCAAGTCCAACGACAAAGTGGAAAGCTTCGGTCACCAGCACCTTTCAGTGTTCGGGGTGGGCAAGGCGCGTGCCGAATCCGAATGGCGCTCGCTGTTCCGCCAATTGGTGGCACGCGGCCTGGCGGACATCGACCTTGAAGGCTACGGCGGCCTGCGCCTGAGCGACACCTGCCGGCCGCTGCTGCGTGGCGAGGTTACGCTGGAACTGCGCCGTGATCTCAAACCACAAACCACTTCAAGAAGCAGCTCCGGCAGCCCGGCCAGCCAGCTGGTGCGTGGCGAAGAGCGCGAGCAATGGGAAGCGCTGCGAACCCTGCGGCGCAAACTGGCCGAAGAGCATGCGGTACCGCCCTATGTCATTTTCCCGGACTCGACCCTGCTGGAGATGCTGCGCAGCAAACCGGGTTCGATGGCCGAGATGGCCAAAGTGGGTGGCGTCGGCGCGCGCAAGCTGGAGCGTTATGGCGAAGCCTTCCTCGAAGTGCTCAGCGGCAAGGCCGAAGCGCCGCGCGTGGTGGCCGACATTCGTCACGAGTTGATCAGCCTGGCGCGTGCAGGCATGACCCCGGCGCAGATCGCAGGGCAATTACAGTGTTCGGAGAAGAACGTTTATACCCTGCTGGCCGAGGCGATCGGCAAGCAGCAGTTGTCGATCGAGCAGGCGCTCGATCTGCCGGAAGACCTGTTGGGCGAGGTGCAGGATGCCTTTCTCGACGGCGAAGGCGAACTGCCGCCGGTAGCGGCTATTGCCGAGCAATTTGCCGGGCGGGTTCCGGAAGGCGTGCTGTATTGCGTGCGTGCTGCACTGCAATCCGAATTTGAGGTATAACGACCGGCGACGAAACGTCACCGTTCCTTGCTTGCCTGAACATAAGGACCTTGCTTAGCTCGCTATTAATTAGTTTTTATCACGAGTTTCCTTATGCCACTGACTGAAGACCACCGTTTCGGGATGCAACTCGGACATTTGACCCGCGGCTGGCGCGCCGAGCTGGACCGCCGACTGGCAGGCCTCGGTCTTTCGCAGGCTCGCTGGCTGGTGCTGTTGCACCTTGCGCGCTTCTTCAACGAACCGCCTACCCAGCGCGAGCTTGCGCAAAGTGTCGGGGTAGAAGGGCCGACGCTGGCCCGGCTGCTCGACAGCCTTGAAGCTCAGGGGCTGGTGCAGCGCATAGCGGTCGCCGAAGATCGGCGCGCCAAGAAAATCCTGCTCTGCGATACGGCGCTGCCCCTGATCGAAAAGATCGAAACCATCGCCAACGTCTTGCGCAAAGAGCTATTTGAGGGAGTGAGCGAGGAAGACCTGCTCGTCAGCATGCGTGTGCATTCACAGCTTCTGGCCAATCTGGAAAGATCCTGAGACGAAGCAGCGAGTTCTCAACCATACTCTGGCGACGGATACTGACGTCCATCTGATTACGTGAGAAGCCTGCGGTGGTTTCCATAAGGGTTTGCATGCTCAAGAATTCCATGGCTGCCTTAGAAGGTGCAGGCCGCACGGCGCGCAACGTGTTTTGCAAAAGCGCCATGGCGATCTCGCTGCTGACCTGTTCCACCTTCGCCTCTGCGCTGGGGCTGGGCGAAATCAGCCTGCATTCGGCGCTCAACCAGCCGCTGAACGCCGAGATCGAATTGCTGGAGACCGGCGGCCTGAGCGGCGAAGACATCGTCGCCAGGCTCGCGTCGCCCGAGGCATTCGCCAAAGCCGGCATCGAACGCGTGTTCTTCCTCAATGACCTGCGCTTCACGCCAGTGCTGCGTGGTGATCGTGGCGTGATTCGGGTGGTGTCCAGCAAGCCGGTCACAGAACCCTATCTGAGCTTCCTCGTCCAGCTGGCGCGTCCGAACGGCGACCTGCTGCATGAGTACACCGTGCTGCTCGATCCTGCCACTTCACCTCAGGGCCTGGCCGCGACTCGCAGCCGCAATCAGCCGCGCTCGGCAACTTCGGCGTCAGAAAGCCGTATGCCGGTTGCGCCACCGGCAGCGGTGCAAGGCAAGCATTACACGGTCGTCAGTGGCGACACACTGAATGGCATCGCCAGCCGTCTGCAGGGGCCGGGCAACAAGGTGTCGGCGAGCCAGCTGGCGGATGGCATCCGCTTGCTCAATCCCCAGGTATTCGCGGGCGGCGCCAGCAGCGGGCTCAAAGTTGGCCAGGACCTGCTGCTGCCGGACTCGGCAGTAGTGCCTGTCGCGACCAACGCTGCTGCATCTGCTGCCGCGCCTGCATCAACGCCAACGCCGCCTGCCGAGTTGCAGCGCACGGCTGATCAGCTCTCAACGGCGGCGATTGAAAACCAGCAACTGACCCAGTCGCTGGAAGCGCTCAAAGCTCAGGCTCAAGAGATGCAGGAGCAGATGAGTGGCAAGGACAAGCAGATCATCGCCTTGCGCAGTGACCTTGCCCTGGCGCAATCCGCCGCACGGCCTGTTGCAGCACCCGCTAATCCGCCAGCAGCGCCGCTGGCCCCCGTACAGACGCCGGTCGCTACTGCAACGAGCGAGCCGTTTATCAGTGTGCCGATTCTGCTCGCTGTATTACTGATCGTGGCGTTGCTGTTGGCGCTGGTCTATTCGAAGCGTCGTCAGCGCAAACTGGCTGTTGCACCTGCGGCCGTACCGGACGAACCGTTGATCAAGCCTGCGCAGGCCGCCATGCACCCGGTCTTCGAAGTGCCTGCCGTTGCGCCGCCGCAGCCGTCATCTTCGCCTGCAGCGATCAAGAGCCCTACGCCGCAACGTCCGGCCGGGGCTGCACCGGATGCGCTGGACGGCGTCAGCATCTACATCGCCTACGGGCGTTTCAGCGAGGCCATGGGCATTTTGCGCAGCGCTTTGGAGAAACAGCCGGAGCGCGATGACATTCGTATCAGGCTGCTGGAACTGCTGGCGGAGCAGGGCGATGGCGTTGGTTTTGTCCGGGAAGAACGCGCGGCGCTGGAGCACGGCGTCGACCCGCAGACCATTCAGGACATCCGTGATCGCTTCCCGCAACTCAAGGCTGCCGACGTTGCCCCTGCCCCTGCTGCCGCGAGTATTCCGGTGGCAGCGGTCGCGGCGGCCAGTGCGCTGTCTATCGATAAAGATGAGACTGTTTTGCAGGCCGATCTTCAGCCCGAGCCTGCCGCGCAGCTTGATGAGTCTGCCGCTGCAGCCCTTAATCCCCAGCACGCCGATGAGTTCCAGCTGAACCTTGATGACCTGTCGATGGATGCCGACTGGGACCTGGTCGATCCGTTCGACAGCCCGCCGCCGCGCAGCAAACCCGTCGTCGAGACCCCGCCTGCCGAAGTGGACCCCGGTTTCTCTTCGGACCTGACCCGACTGCCGGAAGTTTTCGAGCTGTCTGAAGAGCAGTTCCTCAGTGACTTCTCCGAGCCCGATGTCGTTGAGCCTGTTGAAGTTGTCGCACCTTCGGCGGCCGATGACCTGAGCGATGAGTTCCTCGACAGCTTCATGAACGACGATTCGGATTTCGATCTGCTCGACCTTGAAGAACCGCCTCTGAGTCAGATCAATCAGGCTCAGGTGCTGATCGAAGACGGGCAAATCGAGTCGGCTCGCGAACTTCTGCAACAGGTCATCGACGAGTCCGACGAAGAGCATCGCCGCATGGCGCGTGAGCTGTTGGCACGGATCAGTTGAAATTCAACTGACTCTCGTGCCAATGCTCCGCGTTGGCATGCAGTTCGTGACGCTCTGCGTCACCTCTTCACCCGCATATATGGCGTGTTCTTATCCGTGTCAGCCAATTATTGTCGGACAACTTTCGCCTGTTCCTACAAGTAAACCGCTCAATAGGCTGTTACTGGAAATACGCCATGTGTAACGGCGAAAATGTTATTACGTGCAATTAAATAGCCACTATCAAAAGCAATATAACATTCGCTATTTAGTCAATAAACCCAATGGATTCAATCGGATATCACTGAAAAATATAGTCAGCAATGCGTTATCTGTATATTTGAAGCTCTGTATCAAAAGTGAAATAAATCTGTTGCCAAGTATGTAACTGCGGATTATGTTCTGGTCTCGCTCAATCATGAGCCGACCATTAACAGGTGTGCAGGGATGCAAAAGTCGAAGTGCGTTGGTGCTGTTCGTTATTCGTTCAAGCCTGTAGCAACTGGCGCCCTGTGCGCCCTGTCTTTTTCATTTGGTTGCCCGGCCTATGCCGATTATGTCGAGCAGGGCAGGTTGGGGGATGCCGCCAGTTGGCGCTCTGCGGAATTCCAGAGTGACTGGGGCCTGGGCCGTATTCAGGCTGATCAGGCCTACGCCGCAGGCATCACCGGTGCCGGCGTCAAGATCGGCGCACTGGACTCGGGTTTCGATCCGTCTCACCCGGAAGCCACTCCATCCCGCTATCACGCCGTCACCGCCAACGGCACTTACGTCGATGGCTCGCCGTTCAGCATCACTGGCGCGATCAACCCGAACAACGACACTCACGGCACTCACGTCACCGGCACCCTGGGCGCGGCGCGGGATGGCGTTGGCATGCACGGTGTGGCGTACAACGCACAAATCTACGTCGGCAACACCAACCAGAACGACAGCTTTCTGTTCGGCCCTAACCCCGATCCACAGTATTTCAAAGCGGTGTACGGCGCACTGGCCGATGCCGGCGTGCGTGCCATCAACAACAGCTGGGGCAGCCAGCCTTCCGACGTGACCTACGCCACCGAAGCGGGCGTGCGGGCCGCCTATGCCCAGCATTACAACCGTGGCACCTGGCTGGACGAAGCAGCCAACGTATCCCGCAAGGGCGTGATCAACGTGTTCAGTGCGGGTAATACCGGCTACGCCAACGCCAGCGTGCGGGCTTCGCTGCCTTTTTTCGAGCCGGATCTCGAAGGCCACTGGCTGGCCGTGTCGGGCCTCGACAGCAGCAACGGTCAACGCTACAACCAGTGCGGCCTTTCCAAGTACTGGTGCATCACCATGCCCGGTCGGCTGATCAACAGCACGGCGCCCGGCGGCGGTTATTCGATCAAGTCCGGCACCTCGATGTCGGCACCGCACGCCACTGGCGCACTGGCGCTGGTGATGGAACGCTTCCCGTACATGAACAACGAGCAGGCGCTGCAAGTGCTGCTGACCACTGCCACTCAGCTCGACGGCTCGGTCACTCAGGCACCGACCAACAGCGTCGGCTGGGGCGTGGCCAATCTGGAGCGAGCGATGCGTGGGCCGGGACAATTGCTTGGCACCTTCGACGCCAACCTCGGCGCAGGCCTGACCGATACATGGAGCAATAACATTGCTGATCAGGCGCTGATCCAGCGTCAGGCCGAAGACGCCGCCGAGCAGGCAACCTGGCAGCAAACGCTGATCAGCAAAGGCTGGCAGAACGGCGTCGCCAGTAGCGCCAGTCAGCAGGATCAGGCCGACTACGCGACAGGTACAGCCCGCGCTGCCGCCGCTGCACAGCGCCAATACCAAGGCAGCCTGATCAAATCCGGAGCCGGCCGGCTGATTCTGGACGGTGCCAACACCTATCGCGGTGACACGCTGGTCAATGGCGGGCTGCTGTCAGTCAACGGCTCGCTGGTCTCGGCCGTGCAAGTCAACGCTGGCGGCACGTTGGGTGGCAACGGCCAGATTGGCGGGCTGACTGCGCGCAGCGGCGGTGTTGTTGCGCCGGGTAACTCCATCGGCACCTTGCAGGTCAACGGCGACGTCACCCTTGAGCCGGGTTCGACCTATGCTGTCGAGCTTTCGCCGACCGCCAGCGACCGCATCATCGCCACCGGCAGCGCCACTGTGTCGGGCGCAAACATGGCACTGGCGCTGGACAACACGCCGGTTGCCTTGAACTCAGCGCCGATTCAAAGCGTAGTAGGGCGCCAGTACAACGTGTTGCAGGCCGCTAATGGCGTTAACGGCCAGTTCGGCAGCGTGACGTCGAACTACGCCTTTCTGGGTGGTCGACTCGATTACGCAGCCACCGGCGTCGCACTGAATATCGAGCAAACAACGGCCTTCAGCAGCGTGGCGCAAACCCCTAACCAGGCCGCCGTGGCGACTGCCGCCGAACAGCTCGGCGCAGGCAACGCAGTCTACGAAAACCTGTTGCTCACGCAGAGCGCAGCAGTTGCCCGCGCCAATTTTCAGCAACTCTCTGGCGAGATTTACCCGGCCATCGGCAGTGTGCTGATCAACGACAGTCGTCAGGTACGTGATGCGGTCAGTGAACGTCTTGGCACCAGCGTGTTTGGCAGCGATGCCAACACCGCCGCACAAGACAACGTCTGGCTCAAAGCCTTGGGTGCCTGGGGCAAGACCGATTCGGGGGACGACACCGCCGGATACACCACCTCGATAGGCGGCCTGCTGGCGGGTGTCGATGGCAACCTTGCCGACGACACGCGCTTGGGTGTCGTCGCTGGCTACAGCGACAGCTCGCTGAACATGGGCTCCGGCACGCATTCGCGAGCGTCGGTGGACAGCTACCACCTGGGCGCTTATGTCGGCCACGAAATTGGTGCGCTGCGCCTGACCCTCGGCGGCGCACACAGCTGGCATCGCATCGACGCCCAGCGTGACGTGCAGGTCGGCGGCGCCAGCGGCAAGGAAAAAACCAAACACGATGCCCAGAGCACCCAGGTGTTCACCGAAGCGGCCTATCGCATCCGCTTGCAGCCCGCGACCCTTGAGCCGTTCGCCAACCTGGCCTACGTTCACCTGAACACCGATGGCTTCACCGAGAAGGGCGATGCAGCGGCGCTGTCTGCCGGGAGCGATAACCGTGACGCTGTGCTGAGTACCCTCGGCGTGCGGGCGTTAAAAACCATCGCGATCAGCGAGCGGCAGAAAGTCGACTTGTCCGGCAGCCTCGGCTGGCAGCACAACCTGAGCAACACCGATTCCGAACAGCATCTGGCATTCGCGTCTGGCGGCAGCAGCTTCGGCATCGAAAGCTCCCCGCTGGTCCGCGACGCCGCGCTGGTGGGCGCTCACGCCAGCATCGCGCTGAGCAAAGACGCCCGAGTCAGTCTGGATTACAGCGGCGAACTGGCCAGCCGTGAAAAAAGCCACGGTGTCGGCCTGAGCCTTAACTGGCAGTTCTAAGCAGCCTTTAACCCAACCCCAAAACCCCAAGAGAACGACGCGCATGCACCAGCATGCGCGCGGAGATTCGTGCGCGTTAACTAAGGACGGTAGTTGCAATGAAAGATGTATCCAACACCCGACACACCGCTGTCACACCCCTTCGGCAGGCCATTCGAGCCATCAATCGCGCCTCCTGCGGCGCATTGGCCTGCTACCTTGCGACCTCTGCAATGGCGCAAGCCGCTCCCTATGTAGAAGCAGGGCAGGCGGGCAATGCTGCCAGCTGGCGCAGTGCCGAATTCAATGCCGACTGGGGCCTGGGCGCGATCAACGCTGATCAGGCCTACGCCGCTGGCTACACCGGCAAAGACATCAAGCTGGGCATCTTCGATCAGCCGGTCTACGCCCCACACCCGGAATTCGCCAGCCCCAACAAGGTGGTCAATCTGGTCACCAGCGGCATCCGTGAATACACCGACCCGTACATCCCGGTGAAGGCCGGCGACGCATTCCGTTACGACGGCGCGCCGAGCCTGGATTCCGGTGGCAAACTCGGCAACCACGGCACTCATGTCGGCGGTATCGCTGGCGGCAATCGTGACGGCGGACCGATGCATGGCGTGGCCTACAACGCGCAAATCATCAGCGCCGACAATGGCGACCCAGGCCCGGAAGATGGCATCGTGCTGGGCAATGACGGCGCGGTCTATCAGGCGGGCTGGAACGCGCTGGTCAACAGCGGCGCACGGGTCATCAACAACAGCTGGGGCATCGGCATCACCGACCGCTTCACCAAGGGCGGTCGCGATCCGGCCTTCCCGCACTTCACCGTGCAGGACGCGCAAGTGCAGTTCGACCAGATCCGCCAGATCCTCGGCACGCGTCCTGGCGGCGCGTATCAGGGCGCGATCGACGCAGCGCGCAGCGGCGTGGTGACCATCTTCGCCGCCGGCAACGACTACAACCTCAACAACCCCGACGCCATGGCGGGGCTCGGCTATTTCGTACCGGAAATCGCCCCCAACTGGCTGACCGTCGCCGCCCTGCAACAAAACCCTGACGCCGCAGCCGCCGCGACCACGCCTTACACGCTGAGCACCTTCTCGTCGCGCTGCGGCTATACCGCCAGCTTCTGCGTCTCGGCACCGGGCACGCGCATCTACAGCTCCGTGCTCAACGGCACCAGCCTCGAAGACCTCACCGTCGGTTGGGCCAACAAGAACGGTACCTCGATGGCCGCGCCCCACGTTGCGGGCAGCATGGCCGTGCTGATGGAACGCTTCCCGTACATGACCGGCGCACAGGTCGCCGACGTGTTGAAAACCACCGCCACCGACCTCGGCGCACCGGGCGTCGACGCGCTGTACGGCTGGGGCATGATCAACCTCGGCAAGGCCGTCAACGGCCCGAGCATGTTCGTCACCGAGGCCGACATACCTGCCGAATTTCGCATCGATGGCGCCTATGGCGACAGCCAGTTCGTGGCCGACCTGCCCGGTGTTGGCGCGATTGTCGATGCGGGCAAACCCACCCAGCGCACCTGCACCGGGCCGCAATGCGGGCTGGATGTGTGGAGCAACAACATTTCCGGGCACGGCGGCCTGACCAAACAAGGCATCGGCACCCTGGTACTGAGCGGAGCCAACAGCTACAGCGGCCCGACCCTCGTCAATCAAGGACGCCTGGCCATCAACGGCTCGCTGGCGTCGGCCGTCACCGTCAACAACGGCGGCGTCCTGGGTGGTAACGGCAGCGTCGCGTCGCTGACCGCCAATCAAGGCGGCACCGTCGCGCCGGGCAACTCCATCGGTACCCTGCAAGTGGCAGGCGACCTCAACCTGGCACCGGGCTCGACGTACGCGGTGGAATTGTCACCCACCGCCAGCGACCGCATCGTAGTCGGCGGCACCGCCACCGTGAGCGGCGCGAACATGGCCCTGACGCTGGAAAACGACAACGCCTCGTTGTTGAGCCGCAACCAGACCAGCAGCGTCATCGGTCGCCAGTACAACGTGCTGCAAGCGGCCGGCGGCATTCAAGGCCAGTTCGGTTCGGTCACCGACGACTACGCGTTCCTCGGCGGCAATCTGGCCTACACCGGCACCGGCGTAACCCTCGCTCTGGCGCGTAACGGCGACAGCTTCGCCAGCGCGGCACAAACCGCCAACCAGCGCAGCGTGGCCCAGGCCGCCGAGCAACTGGGGGCGGGCAATTCCGTCTATGAGAGCGTCATCCTCAGCCCGGACACCGCCACCGCACGCCGTGCCTTTACCCAGCTGTCAGGCGAAGTGCACCCGGCCATCGCCACGCAACTGATCAACGACAGCCGCCAACTGCGCGACGCCGTGGGGGATCGTCTGCGCGTCGAAGGCCTGTACGACCAGCCAGCACCGGGTAGCGAAGACAATGCGGTGTGGGTCAAAGCGCTCGGCGCATGGGGCAAAAACGCCGGCAGCAGCGACGGCGCCAGCTCGACCTCATCGCTGGGCGGCCTGCTCGCAGGCGTCGACGGCCTGATCAGCGACCACACCCGCCTGGGTGCGATGGCTGGCTACAGCGACACCTCGCTCAGCCTGGGCGACGACACCCATTCGCGTGCATCCGCAGACAGCTACCACCTGGGCGCGTACATCGGCCACGAACAGGGCGCCTTGCGTTTGACCGCAGGCGCGTCCCACAGCTGGCACCGCATCGACGTCAAACGCGACCTGCAATTCGGCGAGTTCTCCGATCGCCAGAAGGTCAAGCGTGATGCCCAGTCCAGCCAGGTCTTCACCGAAGCCGCCTACCGCCTGAACCTGCAACCGCTGACACTCGAACCATTCGCCAACCTGGCTTACGTCCACTTCGACAGCGACAGCTTCACCGAAAAAGGCGGCGCCACCGCCCTAAAAGGCAGCGACGACACCCGCGACACCGTGCTCTCGACCCTGGGCATGCGCGCTGGCAACCGCTTCAACCTCAACGACACGCAAAAACTGGACGTATCCGCCACCCTCGGCTGGCAGCACAACCTGAGCGACACCTCGTCCGAGCAACACCTGGCCTTCGCCAGCGCCGGCAACAGCTTCAACGTGCAAAGCGTCTCCATGGACCGCGACGCCGCCGTAGTCGGCGCTCGCGCCAGCCTGGCCTTGGGCAAGGACGCACGCATCAACCTCGACTACAACGGCCTGTTGGGTGCGCGGGATAAAACCCATGGCGTAGGGCTGTCGCTGGATTGGCAGTTCTGATGCATGACGCCTGCGGGGCACGGTAGCCCCGCAGGCTCTTGCCCCTATCGTGCCCATCGCTCCGCGTGGGCATGCATTTCATGACGCTCCGCGTCACATCCAAGCCATCACGCAAATACCGGATCACTCACAAATCCAGACTTCTGCCCGCAGGCCGTGGTGCGCACCGGTCAACGCTTCTGCCCGGAGGGCGTGGGGTACACCGGGCAACGCTTCTGCCCGCAGGGCGTAGGAGCGAACTTGTTCGCGATCTGCCGGGAACCGGCAGTAAGGCCTGCGCGCGCGATGCATCAGGAACAACCGAAGTAACATGCTTCGGAGCCGCTTCGCAGCCGTCGTTACCTCCTGAAGCTCCTACGCCCTGTGGGCAGAAAACCCTTTATCCAGGCTCGTCAGCAGGATCATATTGTCCTGTTGTTACCTTTTCTATTTCTCTGTGCCGTATTTTTTTGTGATGGCAGTGACAGCGCATAAATGACGGGCATGCACAAAGATATCCAGCCAAGCGCAGAGTTATCAGCCTCTCCTATAAAGGGTAGAGTCCCATAAGCAACAAATTTAAGATGGTAATACCCGCAACCTATGTTGTAAGCCATTACACTCCATAGCTTTAGTGGTGCAAACGCTGTTCCTGAAAAATTGTACTTGGCCCACAGTGTCGGCAGGTAAAATACAACAGTGGAAATTATAAAAATCGCATAAAAGCTCGCATTATTCATACAGGCATTCCCACTGGCGTTTCACCGTTTGCGCCGTGACCATATCCGATGTGCGATCAATTCCAAAAACTACAAGTGGAGTGGTCTTGCACGCTTTGACACCATCTTCACGGGCGCGGTGTGCAAACCAGCTTCCAAGCTGATATCTCATCCTGATTTCTACTTCTTGATATTAAATTTCATTCGATATTTTTTCTTGGGTACCCATTTTTTTTGGCTAACGGGAGATGGGAAAGAAAATGCATGAGCGAAAATGAAGAAATACGACACCCAGCCTATAATTGAGTTGTCCATATGCCCCAAGAATGGCAGTTTTCCATTTCTTGCAAAGTCTAAATGAATATAAGTAAATGAGAAGTTGTAGGTCAGTAGCGACCAAAATACAATGGAAGACAGTTTTTTACCAGAAAGCAAAAATCTTGCATATAGTGCTGGCAAATAGAAAATAACGCTTATTAGGAATAGTGCAAATAAGCATAGAATTTCATTCATTTTTTAACTTCCATTCGTCGTGCATTCCTTTTAAAGTTATTGAGTTGGATGTTCCTTCTAATGTCAGGATTCCGATAGGTGCTATCTTGTAGGCTCTTATGTAGTCAGTATTTGTATAGTGAAAAAGTCTCCATGCGTCGGGCTTTAGAATCATTCTGGCCATGCCATATCCAGACAGAAGCAGGTCTGCAGCCCCATAAGTCATATTGCCTTCAAACTTACTTCCGCCGACGAATTTAGAAGCGGCTTGGTAAACTTTTCTTGTTGGGCCTTCTGTGTCAGATTTGCCTTCAATAATATTTCGCCCATTCTCATAAACATTGTTCGCACCATGCGCAATCAATGGCAGTCCAAATACGACGCAAAGCGTCCCGGCAGATGCGTAGCATATTCCCAAGCCACTCGTTATCTGAAGTGCACCAGCGGCAACGCCTATGCCTTTCTGAGTTATCTCCGTTGACTGGCTAACCAAGCTATTTTGCTCGTGCTTGATCGCCTTCAACCCTTCATCAACACTCTTCCCACCGCTTTCAACATCCCTAACAATCCCCCGAGCGTAGTAAGCCACTTCCCGATTGAATTGCAGCCTGAGCGCGCCGTCGTTGATATGCCTTGCCGATAGCGTGCAGGCCTGTCCTGTCAGAAACGTCGCGGCCTGACTCACTCGCCATAAGTCATGAGCGCCGACTGTGTCTCGTCGACCGATATTGCTCACTGTTCGTTGGTCCAGGACGCCCATCCAGTGGTGCCCCCTGTGTGGTGAGTCCAGATTATGTCGCGGTAGAGAATCGCCAAATGCTCTTGTGGTTCAGCATCGTTTTGTAAGATGGCGTGGGGCATATCGAGGGTCAGGTCCACGATAAGGCCTTCCTTGATTTCGATGGTGTAGAACTTCTCTTGACTACCTCCAGGCGAAGTACGATAGAAGTCGATCTTGCAATCTACCGATTCTCGGTTGGCCAGTGCCTGATTCAGTAGGGGAGAGGACTTGTCGACGTTCTTTGTAATAACTATCGGCCGGTGGGTCGCATGTTGAAGATTGCCAATGTTAGCCATGTTGTGCGTCAACGACAGCACCATGATTTCATCCAGATGTCCAGGCTGGCACTTGCCGCCAACTGAGCCTTGGCTCGAACAGTCCTTGGAAATCAGGCCTTGAGCCTTGCCAGTAATGGTCATGTAGCTGTGGTTAGCCATACAATGATCGTCCTGCTGAATAAACGATCAGTCTAGTGACGACTTCTTACGTCGGATGTAGGACGCTTCTGAAAAGCAATAGGGTTATGACGTCTGCTTGAACCGCATCAAGCTCTTTGAGTCGTATCGCCAATCAGTTCATAAGCTCAGTGATAGCGCTACCTGTGGGAACTCTCCTTCAAAACTATCGGACGATCCTGTTCGTAAGAGTCGCCAATTCAACGGCTGCATTCGTTCGCTGCACCGTTCAATCTCATCTGATTACCTATTGTGTCCAACTATCCAAGGATTCTCATGACCCACGAGACCGATCAGTACCTGCAAATCGTCGCCGACATCGAACAGGCCCACAAAACTGCCGCCAAAGAGAATCGTGCGCAGCACCGATCAAGCAAAGCTTACAAGATCGATACTAAAGTATTCTGGTTTGGCATGGTCGCGCCTTCGATAGTGGCGATCCTGTTAGCCCCTGTTAGTCTGATCCCTTCCCTTGATTGGACCGCCTATGTGAGTTGGGGTCTAATCGGCGTTTCTTACCTGGTCCTGCTTATCTATCCACTGCTTGGCTTATGGCTGTATCGCGACTCGGTAAGAAAGCTTCTGAACGCACCCTTTGCCAGCCTGATGCAGGCCAACGTCAAGACCACCCTGCAGATTGACGCCCACTACGTGCCGAAACTGGCGGGTTTGTCTTGCGACACACTGAAACTCTGCGCGCTTGAACTGAAAAACGAGCGAAGCGCACTCGAAAAGCGCACCCACCTCGTTACCGGTGCGATAGAAAAGATTGGCATATTCCCTGGCCTGCTTGCTTTGACTGTAGGGCTAACCGCCCTGAGTAAAACGTTGTCCAGCGCGGGGATATTGACCACCCGCCTGGATTGGGTGTTCGCCTTGGCGGGCGCAAACATCATCTTCTACTTCATGTGTGCCTACTCACAAATCATGATGGCGCGATACGACCGTATGGTCGCACTGACAGAACTGGCGATAGACCACAAAAAGAACCAGGTCTGATTGCCGCCGAAAACGCGTAGGCGCCATTAACGCAGAGTGAGCAGTCGGAGCCTCATGAGGCCTCGACTGCTACGACGTATAGCTTGGCGACCCACTTCCAGCAAGTTGAATTCCTTGGCAATTCCTGAACCCACCAAACAAGATTTGATGGCCTATTAGCATCATGGTAAAACCTTGCAACAGACACTCGTCTGCACTCGCTAAGGAATAGCCATGAAAAAGACAGGGACAGGCCTCTTCGCCATACTCGCATTGCTCTGCGCCTTCTCCGCACATGCCAGAGAAACCCCGGCATCAGACGCATCAATCGTCAAAGCCATCATCCAGGAATCCATCGACAGCTACTCCGGCAACTGTCCTTGCCCTTACAACTCTGCGCGCAACGGCAGCCGATGCGGCAAGCGCAGCGCGTATAGCCGTGAAGGTGGTGAGGAACCGACTTGCTACAAGGAAGACGTTACCAAAGAAATGATCAACGACTACCGACGGCGCCTGAAAGACTGATCCGGCAAAAGCACATTGGCCGGAGCCTGGCGTTTCCGCCATGACTGACGCTTTTCTTTACCCATGCTGGCAATCTAGATACTGTTGTCGGACTTTTCCTACAAGGATGTTCGGCAATGCCTTCGCTCAATCAGATTTTCTTCGGTCCGCCCGGTACGGGGAAAATCTACGCCACAGTCGAAGCGACGTTGCAGGTCCTTGATCAGTCTTTTCTCGCTAAAAACGCTGGTAACCGATCAGCGTTAAAAGCTCGTTTCGATGAACTGCTCGCCGCAGGCGATGTGCGCTTTGTGACCTTTCACCAAAGCTTCAGCTATGAAGACTTTGTCGAAGGGCTTCGTGCTACAACCGATGAGCAGGGCCAGATCCGTTATGAAGTGGTTTCTGGCGTTTTCAAAAGCCTCTGTGAGTCGGTCGTAAGTGAACTGAGCGGAAAGTATCGTGCATTCAAAGTGGGTGATCGCTATGGCACAGGCTACAAAGTGACCCGTGCTACACCTGACGTGGTTGAAATAGAGAAACCCCAAGGTAAACACCTTCCAATCGGCATGAGCCTGCTGAACACGCTGGCAGCCTATGTCGACGCCGGCACCTTCACAATTGAAGAATTGGGCAATGGCCGCTGGGACAAGAAAGTACCGGGTTCTATCCTCGATCCCTTCTTGGTGAACGGCTACAAGAACTTCCTGCCGTCGATGGTTGAACACATGCTGGGTAAGAACGAGGAGGGCTTATTTGAGCCTGCCCCCTTTCAGCACAGCGATGCCAAAGTGCTTATCATTGATGAGATCAACCGAGGCAACGTCTCGCGCATCTTTGGTGAACTCATCACCCTCATCGAACCCTCCAAGCGAGCGGGCGCCGACGAGGCTCTGGAAGTCACGCTGCCTTACTCGAAAGAGCGTTTCAGCATTCCCGGCAACATCCATCTGATCGGCACCATGAACACCGCTGACCGATCATTGGCCGCGTTGGACATTGCCCTGCGTCGTCGCTTCACCTTCATTGAGGTCCCGCCCAATCCAGAGCTGCTTGACGAAATAGAAGTTGATGGCGTCGCTATCGACGAATTGCTCAGCGTTATGAACCAGCGCATAGCGGTCCTGCTTGATCGAGAGCATTGCCTGGGTCACGCGTATTTCATGCCGCTCAAAGCCGAGCCTACGTTGGAACGGTTGGAAGGTATCTTTCGCCAGCAAATCCTGCCGCTGCTTCAAGAGTATTTCTTTGAAGATTGGCAGCGTATTCAGTGGGTTCTCAACGACCAACGTAAAGCTCCGGAAAACAGTTTTCTGATCCAGCCGAGTCAAGACCTCAGTGCGTTGTTTGGGGATGCTGTCACTGTGGGCCAAAACAATGAGCGGTGGGAGCTAAATCCGGCTGCGTTCAAGAATATCGAATCTTATCTGGAGGTGATTGATCACAACCTTACGGTCGGTGCTCCGCTAGAAGCAAAGACCGTCAGAACGGATGGCGTAGACATACGGCAAGCCACCGATGGCCGTATTGAGGTCTATCGCGGAGGTCAGCAGGTAAAGCCTGCAAAGCCGCATTTACGAGAGATAGCCAGCAAACATGGCCTGTCTATTACCTCAGCGTCGGGCGTCAAACTGAACACACGAAGCCTCGGACGTAAAATCGTTAAATTCCTCAGCGAGCAGCAGGGGTGAAAACCACTGTAACGGTCCGAGAATACGCTCGACTGACAACCGGGAACGTTGCTAACCCGACGCTCGACGTCGCCCAGGTGTCGCCCTCGGCTTTCGACTGGCTTTGTGAGCTCAGCTCTCGCTTTAGCAAAGCTGGCGCGGCATTGGTCCAAGTTGAAGGCCGCCGTTGGCTTAAACTCGATAACTACGTTGGCGCGCTGGAAACACCCTGCGGCACGCGTATCGAAATCCTGCCCAAGCATTTCGAACAAGGTGACTGCATCCAGCAAAGCCGCGCCTTGCTAAAGCGAATGATTCAGAAGTCACTAGACCTGCCAACCCGTAAGGTAGGCACAACCGCATTACAGCGCTTCGATGTGCCGTTAACCGAATGGGTGATGAGCAGCTTTCTGGAAGCGCTCGACCACCTCATCAAACGCGGCCTTCGCTTCGACTACCAACGAGTCGAAGAGGAACAGCGGTATCTGCGCGGTCAACTCAACACCGCCCGCCAAATGCGCCAACCGCCTGGCCGACAACACCACTTCCAAATCCGCCACGACATATTCCTCCCCGACCGCCCCGAGAACCGCCTACTCAAAACAGCGCTAGATATCGTCTGCAAAACCACCGAAGACCCCAGCAACTGGCGCCTATCCCACGAACTGCGCTCGTTGCTACTAGAAATCCCAAGCAGCCGAGACGCCACTCAAGATTTTAAACAGTGGCGTCACGACCGTCTCATGGCTCACTACCAGCCCGTAAAGCCGTGGTGCGAACTCATCATCCAACAGCAAACGCCACTGGCGATTGCAGGCGAATGGCAGGGCATGAGCCTGCTGTTTCCGATGGAGAAACTGTTTGAACGCTACGTGGCTGCGTGCCTGAAAGACTCACTGCCGTCAGATGCGACGCTGCATACCCAGCGCAGCAGTGAGTATCTGTGTACTCATCATGGCAAAAAGGTCTTTCAGCTGCGGCCTGATCTGATGATTACGCAGGGAGAGAAAAGCTGGGTTCTGGACACCAAGTGGAAGCGTCTGGATAGCGGGCTTGGCAGCAAAAATTATGGTTTGAGTCAGGCTGATTTTTATCAGCTGTTTGCGTATGGGCAGAAGTATTTGGGCGGGGAGGGGGATTTGGTGCTGATTTATCCGAAGCGAGCTTCGTTTCAGGAAGCGTTGCCGGTTTTTGAGTTTTCGGAGGGGTTGAGGTTGTGGGTGGTGCCGTTTGATTTGCAAGTGGGTAGATTACAGGCTTTAAATTTTAAAATACGTCTGTAGAAGACGTTTAAAGATTTTGTTCATACAAAGCTGAGATCAATGAATGCAAGGACTCTAATCCGGTGCTTTTTCAAAGTGATGATTTTCAGATAATATTTATCAGACTGCTAGACAGAGGTAGTGTCGCGTTCCATGTGTGGTCACTGCTGCACGATAGACAATCAATCGGAATGGCGAATTTGTCATCTATTCCGATATCACTTCGGACGTTGAGCGCATATTTGATTGATTGTCGGGCTTGTACGATTAGGTAGCCTGACCTGTGATTATTACCCTCTCTCCATCTCCTCAGCTTTCCTTGATCCTTCTCAGCTAGCGCCTCCGTTGGGCTTGAAAGGTGGCGTCTGCTTTCCAGCGTCTGAGGAAGATAAGCAATAGCTTGCAACTCCGTGTGGAAGGGTAGCAATGTGTAAAAATGCACGTTGCTATCAGGACAGCAATGCCGGTGGAGCAGACCTTTCTAGACCTAAGTCGACTAAGGATAGTTTCTCGCCATACGTTCTTATTCCGCTGGATTTAACGACTAGTAGCGTGCTAGCAGGCACTCACTAATCCCAGTAGATTTCGTTGGTAATGCAGCAGTTACCAATTAAGCTTTTTAGTGGTGGCGTTTTGATGTACGATCATGGCGAATGGGATGTCTCGCTTAAGGAATAATTATGGCAAGGAAGACGCTAGTGTTTGGCAACGGTCTTGGAATGGCCCTGGACCAACAGCACTTCTCTTTGGAACGTGCGCTGGAAGACGTATGGAATCATCCGCGCCATATACTTGACGATCAAAAAACGTTGGTCGGTCGCTGTGTCGATAACAGCGGCGAGGCGCCACAGGGCGAAGCTCAGCTCGACACGCTCCACGTCGTCGTCGCGGCGTGCAACATGCTCAATAAAATTGGCGACGAAGACGTTCATTGGTTGTCCGCCGAAGGTCAGGAATTTCCTACAGCTGTCGCGAAGTACATACATCGCGTCGCATCCAATCTGCATTTGTACGACGGAGCACTACCCAATACTTTTCTTGATCCGCTTTTCGATTTCATTCGCGAAACTAAATCGAATATCGCGACTTTGAATTACGACCGGCTGCTGTATGGAGCCCTTATCGATGCCGGTTTCATGAACGGCGGCTACAGGGGCTATCTGGTCGATGGCATGATCGACGGGGGATTCGGGGCGGAGACGCTTGAGCGTCGATATGGAAACAACTTCGGCTATTATCTGCATCTGCATGGGTCTCCTCTCTTTTATGACGACAGACGCGGCGCTGCTCGGAAGATGACGCGGGACATGTTAACCATGAATTCTGCGGAGATCTCAAACCATATCGTCTTGACGCACGTCATCCATAAACGTTCGGTTATTGGCGCCTCCGAAGTCCTTTCAACCTACTGGGATTACCTCCACGATTGCTGCCATGAGGCAGAGGAAATAATTGTATTCGGATATTCAGGTGGCGATGTTCACCTCAACGATGTGCTCGCTGCTTATGCCCGAACGGCAGCAATTCGGGTAGTCGAATGGAGTGGAGCTGGTACTAGATTGCAGCGTGAGACGTTTTGGGAGCAAATCCTGCGGACTGAACATTTCGATTTGGTGCGGGAAGCTAACGTCCTCGACTTCACTGACTGGTGACAGCCCGCGCCAAGCTCTCGGGCCGCGCCTTTTGCTCAATAATTTGCAGCTCTATTAAAAGGTGATTCGCCTGAAATTTGAGACGAAATTAGCTGAGATGCTTAAGCAAACGGTAATAGCGTCTTTTTAAAGGGCTTGCATCAGAAGGTTCCAATGCAAGGTGATGAAAAGCTGAGTTCACCCAGAAGAAACTCCTACGCCTTCTCTCGTTTCTGTGAGGATGTCACAATGATATCCGCAAGTCTGATTTGAACTCAATTAAAGGACGATCGAATGTCAGGATACGGGATCAATAATTTATTAGTGGAGTACTTTCGCCACGTCGCCCTAACGGAACATGGTGCCGTATGGACCCACCACACGACCGCTATTATCAGTTATAGAACTTGGCTCTCCAGCATCTGGGAGGGTATTGGAAATGGTCGAGGCCAACCAATGCCAGTAATGTTCGAAACGCGCTCCAATCTGGAAAAATGGGCGTGTCAGAATAATCACAGCCTAACCCCCATCTGCTTTACAAATAAAAAGAAGCCAAATGCTTATATATTATTAGGCGATGACGACGCCATTAACTGGTATAGAGGAACTTTCTTTCTCTGGGTTAAAGCCAATTGGAAGGGCTACCGAAAAGCCTTTGAGATTTGGCTCGATCAAAATCGTTCAGGAGATTCACTAGAGTACCTGCACGACTGCGCAATAGAAACCTATAAATCGGCCATTAACCTAATCAAGGCAGGCGTCATCTTCAAAAAACGTACACCTCAAGAGGTTAAAAAAATAATAAATCTTATTGCGGCGCAAATTCTTCTTCATGAAAAAAATCTCAATTTCGACGCAAGTAATATATCTGGTGAAGAACTTTTTGCACCATTCGACTATACTCTGGATGGTGATCATGTCGTAAATAAGTCTTCGCTTAAAGACCTTTCTGATGCTTGGGTATTAATGGCGCCAGTCCATGCAGATGCGAATCGTGGTTTTGGCTGTCGCGTTGAGCGCAACTACCCGAGATATAAGCAAGGCACAGGTGTACTTGAATTGGACCCTAGTATGGCGTTCAAACTATTTGCCTCATTCATGCCTACCAACCCAAAAGAGCTTGAGGAAGCGATGGGCTTTGTTGGAAGGCAAATGGGACCTCTCGGTGAGCTAGATGATGTAATCGAGGAAATGTATATTCAGATGAAGAGCCATTTAGCCTAGCCTAAATCAGCATGGCTCGTTTGTGCTCGCATCTCGCTTTCATTTCAGGGCCCACTTCCCTAAAGAATAACTCCCGGCCGGTTCCGAGAGTTTATTCTTTAAAAGGCGACAATAACACGTCCACTTACGACACTTAATATGCCCATCGACACCGCCGGCAGATTCCTAAATTGCTATTGGGGCTGCATTCTGCTCGATAAACTCACCGGAAGGCACCACTGACCTACAAATCAGGTAAGGTCAGACACTAGATGCCTCCGGAATCAAGCAAGTGAAGTCTCATGTTTCCGCAGAAACAAAAAAAGAGCTGCCAGTTGGCAGCCCTTTTCGTAGAAGTGGTTTCATTTTGATAAGATGTATTAAGCTTTTATTGCGACTCCACTATTTTAATTTCAATCCCAGCTCAACGCCCCCCCCGTCTGATACTCAATAACCCGCGTCTCAAAGAAATTCTTCTCTTTCTTCAAGTCCATGATCTCGCTCATCCAAGGAAACGGATTGGTCGTCCCTGGATACTCTTCCTTCAACCCAATCTGGCTCAGACGACGGTTAGCGATGAATTTCAGGTAGTCCTCCATCATCGCAGCGTTCATGCCGAGTACGCCGCGGGGCATGGTGTCGCGGGCGTATTCGATTTCCAGCTGGGTGCCTTGCAGGATCATCTGCGTGGCTTCTTCTTTCATCTCGGCATCCCACAGGTGCGGGTTTTCGATTTTGATCTGGTTGATCACATCGATGCCGAAGTTCAGGTGCATGGACTCGTCGCGCAGGATGTACTGGAACTGCTCTGCGACGCCGGTCATTTTGTTGCGGCGGCCCATGGAGAGGATCTGGGTGAAGCCGCAGTAGAAGAAGATGCCTTCCAGTACGCAGTAGTAGGCGATCAGGTTGCGCAGCAACTCTTTGTCGGTGTCGACGGTGCCGGTTTCGAACTTCGGATCGGAGATCGAGCGGGTGTATTTCAGGCCCCAGGCTGCCTTTTTGGCGACCGACGGGATCTCGTGGTACATGTTGAAGATCTCGCCTTCATCCATGGCCAGCGATTCGATGCAGTACTGATAGGCGTGGGTGTGGATCGCTTCTTCGAAGGCCTGGCGCAGGATGTACTGGCGGCACTCCGGGTTGGTGATCAGGCGGTACACGGCCAGTACCAGGTTGTTGGCAACCAGTGAGTCGGCAGTGGAGAAGAAGCCGAGGTTGCGCATGACGATGCGGCGCTCGTCGTCGGTCAGGCCTTCCGGGTCTTTCCAGAGGGCGATGTCGGCGGTCATGTTGACTTCTTGCGGCATCCAGTGGTTTGCGCAACCGTCCAGGTATTTCTGCCAGGCCCAGTCGTACTTGAAAGGCACGAGCTGGTTGAGGTCGGCGCGGCAGTTGATCATCATTTTTTCATCAACGGCAACGCGGGCGGCGGCGCCTTCGAGTTCGGCCAGGCCTTCGGCGACGTCCAGTGCGTCCAGCGCTTTCTTGGCGCGGATCAGGGCAGCGGAGTCGTTGGCGGTAACGGCGCGGGCTTCCTGCGCAGCCAGGCCACCGGCGCTGTCGAGGCGGTCCATGTTGGCTTCGTTGGCATGACCGGCGTTGGTCGCTTTGGCGACTACTTCGCCGTCTTCCTTATCGAATTCGTCCCAGCTCAGCATGGTGATGAGGCTCCTGCTTAGGGGTCGCCTTGGCGCCCGTGATTAGATTTCAAGATGTGGTGTGTCGACGTCACTGGAGGACGAAGGTACGGGAATTTGGGAATTGCGTGATTACTTATGCTGCGATTGACCGACTATAGGGTTGTCGGTCGTTCGCTCGGTTTGCTGCCGTGGCAACGCCCGACAGGCGAGCAAAGCGAATAATCTGAATTGCTTTTAGGAGAGCCAGGTTTGCATATGCAAATGGTCATTTGAGTACCCTGAAGCGAGCGCGGAATT
Source organism: Pseudomonas syringae (assembly GCF_023278085.1). NCBI lineage: Bacteria > Pseudomonadati > Pseudomonadota > Gammaproteobacteria > Pseudomonadales > Pseudomonadaceae > Pseudomonas > Pseudomonas syringae. The sequence goes on from NZ_CP066265.1 coordinate 1,376,413, forward strand.
ATACAGATTTTGTCCGGCGCGGGGTTATCCATAAGTAATTTTTGGCGAGAGATTCACGCTTTTTCTTGCCCGTTTCAGCATCGGATTGGAACGGGCCAAAACACCACAGAAATTCAGTTGAATCCCTTATCTAGTGTTTTTTACATTTAGAAACGCAGGATATAGTGCCTGCTGGTTTTGGGCAACAGGGTACTTTGTCGCACGGAGGCTGCGTTTTCACCGACTCGTAATCGGTAGGATTTTTGAGCGCCAAGGCCGCCGGGCTTCTCGGCGTGATCAGGCCATGGGAGAGAGGATTGACGGTCGGCTTCAACGCTGAGTTTGGCTGCGGATTTAACGCATAAATCGATGAACGGTTCAGATTTCTGACAAGATAAGTTTTCCGATACAGCGCTCAAAAACGTTTATAAGCGGTCCATATTCGCAATCCACTGCATGGATATTCGCTTGCGTCCATTCCTCGGCTCCTACTGCCCACCAGCTTATTTCGTATCCGGCGTTCGTGATGAGATGTTCGAACAAGACTCGCTGGGCTCTGCCATTGCCCTCTCTGAAAGGATGAATGACATTCAGGTCACCGAAAGCTACGGCGCTGGCGTTTACAAGCTGTTCTCGTTCCAGGTCTTGAAGCCAGTTTGCATCAGCGAGAGGCGCAAATATCTTTTTCGCTTCAGGCTCGATGCGGGTTGTGGTGCAGAAACGGGTGTTCCCTTTGGATATGTCTACAGTGCGTAGCTCTCCCGCCCAGTCATAAAGGTCGGCGAACAGTAGGCGATGGAGATATTTTAGGTAGGGGAGATCGTATGGGGGTGGTGCAAACTCGATCAGACTCAAAGCGACCTCAGACAGTGCGCGCTCCGCCTCTGCCAGTAGGCCATCACTTATCAAGTTCAAGCGATTTTTCAAAATCGATGTGCCGGGATAGCAGTATGGGTCTTGGTCAGAACCGTATTTATCGAGCATCAGGCCTGTTTGTTACGGTAGATTTTCAACAGCTCTTCGCGAGTCGGAAGAGGGCGCTCGGCATCAAGCGGCGTGCAGTCATAACCTTCCAGGCGCAGGCTGGCTGCGTAATTGGATCGCCGTACTTTGGCAAAATGAGCTTTTTTGGCTTGAATTGAGAGCGTCGGCATGATTGAGACTCTGATTTCGTGAAGGCGTCAGTGTAGCTAAAAAATGAAGACTGTTGGAGAGGGGGACTGATTGTTGATGTCGCAAGATGAGTCAGAACGCTATCAGCTCTTGCCTTCAACTTGACGGAAAATCCTCCTCGGCGATGTGCGCCGAGGAGAATCAATTTAAGCGTCGAGCTTGTGTGTCCAGCGGGGAAGCCCAGCTGCGGATAGATAGTTCACGAGGTGGGGAGATCCAAAAAATCGGATACCAGCACCTACCTTGTACGCAAGGGCGGACTGATCAACACGTAGTCCAGCGTGGCGAGCGGCGGCTGTCAACTGTGCCAGCAGGCTATCGTTGTCCCCGTTGGTAGCTTTCGCGTCGAACACCGCAAAATTAATCCATGTACCAGTGGTAGAGCGCTCTTTGACGTGTGCCATGTTGATTTTCATCATGGTGTCCTCAGCGTTTTGGGGATTGTGAAACAAGCGATGCCGCGAGGGCTTTGCTTGTTTGGCTGTATTTATCGCTTTGCAGAACATTGCCTGCGATATGCTCCATTCTCTCGCCCGTCTGCTTGCCTGAGCTCGCTTGAGCTAGAACTGATGCTGCCAGACTCTTAGCTATGGCCGAGGTACCAGATGAGCGGAGGGTCTCAGAGGCTAAATGCGCTACAGATGCGGATGTCGTTTTGGTGTTGGTTCCCATGGGGGAGCTCCTTTGGATTAAATAAGATTTCATAACCAAAGGAGACCGCCGAGCAGGGAGCCATTGACGCGAGGGTCTGTATTTGGCTCAATGCACTTCCTTTGGGGTCATTCGTATTGCATGGCTCTGGACGGAGCGGGTGATTGCGTTGGGTCTCCACAACTTTTGCGCAATCGCTCGCTAGCTTCTCCATCACCTTGTCCGCTTCGGACTCTTCAGAAAAGCACCATTTTCCAGCGTGCTTAATCCATATCGAGAGATTTTTGGTTTTAGCCATTTGGGTTAGGCCATGGCTTTCCCTATTCATCTTTCAATCATTTCATTTCGTGATTGTCTTTTGGGGTCTATCTACTCTGTTGTGTGATGATTTTTTCGGGCTTGAGGACAACTTTAAGTTTTAAGCAAGTGCCCCGTTCTCAGGGGCACCGCAATAACTGTTTTACTGGCAAGCCTCACAATCTGGCTCGTCAATCGCGCATGCCTTTGGCACCGGTGCTGGACCGGCTGGTGCGGCTTCGGTCGGGCGCGGGGCGGTGATCGCCGAGTCGTCCGGGCCGTGGCCGCCGCTCGATACGGCGTTGAGCTTGCCGGTGTTGACGGTGGATTTCTCGGTGCTGGTCGCGGCCAGGGCACGGAGGTAGTAAGTGGTTTTCAGACCACGGTACCAGGCCATGCGGTAGGTCACGTCCAGCTTCTTGCCCGAAGCGCCAGCGATGTACAGGTTCAGCGACTGAGCCTGGTCGATCCACTTCTGACGACGGCTTGCCGCGTCGACGATCCACTTGGTGTCCACTTCGAAAGCAGTCGCGTAAAGCTCTTTGAGCTCCTGCGGGATGCGTTCGATCTGTTGCACCGAACCGTCGTAGTACTTCAGGTCGTTGATCATGACCGAGTCCCACAGGTCGCGGGCCTTGAGGTCGCGAACCAGGTACGGGTTGATCACGGTGAATTCGCCGGACAGGTTCGATTTCACGTACAGGTTCTGGTAGGTCGGTTCGATCGACTGCGATACGCCAGTGATGTTGGCGATGGTGGCGGTCGGTGCGATGGCCATGATGTTCGAGTTACGGATACCTTTCTGCACACGGGCACGTACCGGCGCCCAGTCCAGGGTTTCTTTCAGGTCGACGCTGATGTATTTCTCGCCACGCTGCTCGATCAGGATCTGTTGTGAATCCAGCGGCAGGATGCCCTTGGACCACAGCGAACCCTGGAACGTCTCGTAGGCACCGCGCTCGTCGGCCAGGTCGCAGGACGCCTGGATCGCGTAGTAGCTGACCGCTTCCATGGACGTGTCGGCGAACTGCACGGCAGCATCGGAACCGTACGGGATGTGTTGCAGGTACAGCGCGTCCTGGAAGCCCATGATGCCCAGGCCGACCGGACGGTGGCGCAGGTTGGAGTTCTTGGCTTGCGGCACCGAGTAGTAGTTGATGTCGATCACGTTATCGAGCATGCGCACGGCTACATCGACGGTGCGCTTGAGCTTGTCGGTGTCCAGCTTGCCGTCGACGATGTGGTTCGGCAGGTTGATCGAGCCCAGGTTGCAGACCGCGATCTCGTCCTTGTTGGTGTTCAGGGTGATCTCGGTGCACAGGTTCGAGCTGTGAACCACGCCCACGTGCTGCTGCGGGCTGCGCAGGTTGCACGGGTCCTTGAAGGTCAGCCACGGGTGGCCGGTTTCGAACAGCATCGAGAGCATCTTGCGCCACAGATCCTTGGCCTGGATAGTCTTGAACAGTTTGACCTTGCCCGGGTATTCGGTCAGCGCTTCGTAGTACTCGTAACGCTCCTGGAACGCCTTGCCGGTCAGGTCATGCAGGTCCGGCACTTCGGATGGCGAGAACAGGGTCCACGGGCCGTCATCGAAGACGCGCTTCATGAACAGGTCAGGGATCCAGTTGGCCGTGTTCATGTCGTGGGTACGACGACGGTCATCGCCGGTGTTCTTGCGCAGCTCGATGAACTCTTCAATGTCCATGTGCCAGGTTTCCAGGTAGGCACAGACAGCGCCCTTGCGCTTGCCGCCCTGGTTGACCGCAACGGCGGTGTCGTTGACCACTTTCAGGAACGGCACGACGCCTTGCGATTTGCCGTTGGTGCCCTTGATGTACGAGCCCAGCGCACGAACCGGCGTCCAGTCGTTGCCCAGACCGCCTGCGAATTTGGACAGCATGGCGTTGTCGTGGATCGCGTGGTAGATGCCCGACAGGTCATCCGGCACGGTGGTCAGGTAGCAGCTGGACAGCTGTGGACGCAGGGTGCCGGCGTTGAACAGCGTCGGGGTCGACGACATGTAGTCGAACGACGACAGCAGGTTGTAGAACTCGATGGCGCGGTCTTCACGGGCTTTCTCTTCGATCGCCAGGCCCATGGCCACGCGCATGAAGAAGATCTGCGGCAGTTCGAAACGTACGCCATCCTTGTGGATGAAGTAACGGTCGTACAGGGTTTGCAGGCCCAGGTAGGTGAACTGCTGGTCGCGCTCGTGGTTGATCGCCTTGCCGAGTTTTTCGAGGTCGAATTCAGCCAGCACCGGGTTGAGCAGTTCGAACTTGATACCGGTAGCGACGTAGGCAGGCAGCGCCTTGGCGTACAGGTCGGCCATTTCGTGGTGGGTGGCGCTTTCGGCGACACCGAGGAAACCCAGGCCTTCGGCACGCAGGGTGTCCATCAACAGGCGGGCGGTGACGAACGAGTAGTTCGGCTCGCGCTCGACCAGCGTACGGGCGGTCATGACCAGTGCGGTGTTGACGTCTTTCAGCGCCACGCCGTCGTACAGGTTCTTCAGGGTTTCGGTCTGGATCAGGTCAGCATCGACTTCAGCCAGGCCTTCACACGCTTCGGTGACGATGGTGTTCAGACGACCCATGTCCAGCGGCGCAAAGCTGCCGTCGGCCAGGGTGATGCGGATCGAAGGGTGAGCCTGGACGTGCTCGTCGGTGGCACGACCGGCGCGCTCCTTGGCGCGCGAATCACGGTAGATGACGTAGTCGCGCGCCACTTTCTGCTCGCCGGCGCGCATCAGGGCCAGTTCGACCTGATCCTGGATTTCTTCGATGTGGATGGTGCCGCCCGAAGGCATGCGACGCTTGAACGTGGCGCTGACCTGTTCGGTCAGGCGCGCAACGGTGTCGTGGATGCGCGACGAGGCAGCAGCATTGCCGCCCTCAACTGCAAGAAACGCCTTGGTGATGGCAACGGTGATCTTGTCATCCGTGTAAGGGACGACAGTGCCGTTACGCTTGATCACGCGCAATTGACCAGGTGCGGTGGCGGACAGGTCCTGTTGGGCCTGGCTTGCCTGCGGCGCGCCGGTCGGCGAGTTCTCGCGAGTTGTGTCTGTTTGCATGTGTGACTCCACGTTCTTTAAGTTTGTTCGGGCATTACTGCCCACCGTTCCGTTTCGAGCAGCAAGTCGCAAGAGGGCGACTCAAGGGCTCCAAACCGGAGGAGGAAGCGGGTATGTCACCGCTCCCTGGTTTTGAAGCCAAAAAGGACCGGGTCAATGCCCGATCCTTTGAAAAACTGTTGCAGCATGCGTGTTCGATATTGCAAATCGGGTACCGGCGCGCTCTGCTTGTGCGCGAGCGGCCTGCTTACCGAAAACGGCTTGGAATTCAACCCCGCAAACGCAAGAAAAGTGCTTGAAATTCTCGATTGAGTTGTGCTGGAGTTTTTGCGCAAAACCCTACATGTAGGGTGTCGCTCGACGTCGGGCTACAAGATAATGCGTTTTCGACATGAATTGCAACGCACTGCCTGTGGATAAACGTGTGTGTAGTTTGTGTATGAAACGCCTGTCGCGCGTGGAGCCCGCATAACTACTGCGTTGGACCGTTTGTCACCGAATTTTGCAGGCGCTGGCGGCATAGCGCTGTTTTTTAAGGGCGCGAACCCTATCACAAAAAAACCGCGCTGCAAGGCCGATCTGGCATGCCCTGTGCTATGCCGCGTGATACGTGTAGCGCTTGCTACACTGGTCTGCGACGAAGCGCCGCAACCCGCTTTTCTAAAACAACAATGGGTCAATACCGGGAGATTCTTTTGCAGCCACACATCTGGCATGTGCTCATCGTCGAAGACGATCAACGTCTGGCTGAATTGACCAGCGATTACCTGCAGAACAACGGCCTGAGCGTGACGATAGAAGGAAACGGCGCACTGGCCGCAGCGCGAATCATCGACGAACAGCCTGACCTGGTGATTCTCGACCTGATGCTGCCGGGCGAAGACGGCTTCAGTATCTGCCGCAGCGTGCGTGACCGGTATGACGGTCCGATTCTGATGCTCACCGCGCGCACCGACGACACCGACCATATAGAAGGACTTGATACCGGCGCGGATGATTTCGTCTGTAAACCGGTGCATCCCCGCGTGTTGCTGGCGCGCATCAAGGCCTTGCTGCGCCGCAGCGAAGCGCCGCAGGTGCCCGCCGCCGAACTGCGGCGGCTGGTGTTCGGGCCATTGGTGGTGGACAACGCCCTGCGCGAGGCCTGGCTGCGCGAGCAGAGCATCGAGTTGACCGGTGCCGAGTTCGACCTGCTGTGGTTGCTGGTCGCCAATGCCGGGCGCACCTTGTCCCGCGAGGAGATCTTCACAGCGCTGCGCGGCGTCGGTTACGACGGGCAGGATCGCTCCATCGATGTGCGTATCTCGCGCATCCGCCCCAGGATCGGCGACGATCCCATTCATCCGCGTCTGATCAAGACCGTGCGCAGCAAGGGCTATCTGTTTGTGCCCGAGGCGGCGCAGGACATGAGCGGCCACGTGTTCAGCGGCTGACCTGATGAATTCGATCTTTCTGCGCATCTACGGCGGCGTGCTGGGCGTACTGGTGCTGGTCGCGCTGCTGGGCGTGCTGGCGCTGCAGGTGCTCAATCAGGCGCGCGGCGAGCAGTATCGCGAGCGCCTGGCCCACGGCACGTTCACGGTGATGGCCGACAACCTGATTTCGCTCGACGATATCGAGCGCCGTCGCGCCCTGGCGACCTGGGAGCGGCTGCTGGGTATTCCGCTGAGCCTGCAAAGCTTCGAACAGGTCCAACTCGACAGCCGCGCACTGGGCCAGTTGGCGCGCGGGCAGGTGGTGGTCGAGCAGATCGGCCCGCACGCCGCGAAGGTCTATCGCCAGTTGAGCGACAAAGAGCCGCTGCTGTTGAGCGGCGAAGTGCAGCAGATCACCGAGCAACTGGCACGGGCGACGCTCTATCTGTTGATCGACGAGTTGGTGCGCTTTCCGGTCGACGAGCAGCCGGCGCGCCTGCAAGCCCTGCGCATCGACAAGGGCTTCGGTTTTGATCTGCACTTGCTGGCGCTGGATCAGGCCGATCTGGATGACGATCAACGCCGCCGCATCTATGAAGGCGATACGGTGATGGCGCTGGGCAAGGGTGGCGATTCGATCCGCGTGCTGGCCGGCATCGTCGACACTCACTGGGTGCTGGAAATCGGCCCGCTGTATCAGATGAACCCTTATCCGCTGCATTGGCTGCTGCTGATCGCCTTGCTGGGGCTGTGTTTTATCGGGCTGGTGGTTTATCTGCTGGTGCGGCGTCTGGAGCGGCGCGTGCTGGAACTGGAAGCCGCTGCCACGCAGATCGCCCAGGGCAGCCTGCAAACCCGCGTGCCCACCGAGGGTTCCGATTCGGTAGGGCGATTGGCCGCGGCGTTCAACAGCATGGCCGAGCACCTGCAGCGCTCGCTGATGATCCAGCGCGAACTGGTGCGGGCGGTGTCTCATGAGCTGCGCACGCCGGTGGCGCGGCTGCGTTTCGGTCTGGAAATGGTCAGCGACGCCGCTACTGAGGAAGCGCGGCTCAAGTACCTGCGCGGCATGGACAGCGATATTCAGGACCTCGACAAACTGGTGGATGAAATGCTCACCTATGCGCGCCTGGAGCAAGGCGCGCCGACCCTGAATTTCCAGCGTGTCGACCTGGATGCGCTACTCGATCAGGTCATCGCCGAGCTGGCGCCCTTGCGCGCAGACGTGAGAATTTCGCGGGGTGAGTGTTTTACGCCAGACGAAACCGCCTGGGTCGAGGCCGAGCCGCGTTACTTGCATCGGGCGCTACAGAATCTGGTCAGTAATGCGTTGCGTCACGCTGAAACCGAAGTGCGTGTCAGCTATCAGTTGCGCGCGCAGCAATGCCGTATCGACGTGGACGACGACGGGCCCGGTGTTCCGGAGCAGGCTTGGGAGCAGATTTTCACGCCATTCATGCGCATCGATGACAGCCGCACGCGGGCGTCGGGCGGGCATGGGCTGGGCCTGTCGATTGTGCGGCGGATCATCCACTGGCACGAGGGCCGCGCATCGGTCGGCCGCAGTGTCAGTTTGGGTGGCGCGTGTTTCAGCCTGTCCTGGCCACGCACGCAGGTGCCGCGTTGAGTTCGCCATTGTTCAGCGGGCCGCTTGCGCGCTTTGGGCAGACGCTGCTGACGGCGGAGGATTCACGGGCTGTCGTGGGCGTGCCTGATGTGCTGCGGCCTGAGCGTCTGGATCAGTTGCTGCTGAGTGTTTACGGGCCGCAGTTGATGCCCGGTCAATTGCCGGTGCTGGTCTCGCAGTGGGCCAAGTTTTACTTCATGCAGATGATTCCGCCGGTGCTGGTTGCCAGTCTGGTGCATGGCTGGCACTGGCCGTTGGCGCTTGCGGACGTGGCGCTGGCGCTGGATGAGCGCGGGGTGCCGTGCGGTGTCAGGCTGACGGGAAAGGGTGGGGTTTACCGGGAGGTTCCGGCAGATCCGTTTCAGCGCTTTGCCGGGTTGCTTGACGATAATCTGCAGCCCTTTATTGCGGCATTGAGTGCTTATGGCGGACTGCCCGGTGCGGTGTTGTGGAGCAGCGCGGGGGATTATCTGGAAGGCTGTCTGGCTCAACTGGCCTTATGCAGTGAGGTGTCGCTGGAGGCGGGGCTTGCATTATTGAGTGAAAAGCGGCGGCCGGATGGGCGGGCCAATCCGTTGTTTCAGGCGGTGCGTTATGTGCCGCAGGCCGAGGGCACTGAGCCGCGTCGGCAACGGCGTGCGTGTTGTTTGAGTCATCGGATCGAGTGGGTCGGACGCTGCGAGCACTGCCCGCTGCCCGAGTGATCAGGCGTTGATGGCAATCAGACTCAGAAGGTGATCGCCCAGCACGCTGAACTGGCCGTCCAGCTCCTTGCCTGAGTGCCACTCGCTGGACAGATCGATCAACAGTCGCAGGCGCGCACGGCCGTCGGCGGACCATTCCAGCAGTTGTGCGTCTTCGAAATAGAAGCGCTTCTGCACGATGGGATAGAGCGCCTTGAACAGCGCCTCCTTGATCGAAAAGGTCAGGGTTACGCGCAACGCTATCTGGTCTTCCGGGCCAGCGGCCATGTCCGCCAGCTCGGCAGCGGTCAGAATTTCCCCGGCCAGACGAGAAGCCCGGTCGTGGCTCAGCAGGTTCTCGGTGTCCAGCCCCAGCCCACGCCATTGCTGCTTGTGCGCCACCACGGCGGCCGCCCAGCCGGTGCTGTGCGTGATGGAGCCGCAGACATCACCGGGCCAGACCGGCGCCCGATCTTCGCCCAGCGTGGGAATACACAGGCGACCATCCAGCTGACGCATGGCCTCGCGGGCGCACAGCCGGCCCGCGAGGAATTCGGTCTGCCGCTTGGCGACCGAGCGCTGAATGCTCGCCGGGGAGTCGACCGCACAACGCGCAAAGTCGCCTGCGGCCAGCTTGAGCGGATCAAAATACCCACTGACCAGCACCGCACCCGGCAAGGCATGCGGCAAAGGCCAATGCCGGACAAGTTCGGGGCAGCAGAGGGGGAGGAGGGGTAATTGAGTCATGGTCGGCATTTTGCCGGGGGATTGGGCTGGAGGGAAGGGCGCTGGCTATAACCGTCGTCCCCATGCTCCGCGTCGATCTCAACTATCGTGCGACGCTCTGCGTCGTCATGCTGTTCCGGACGCTCCGCGTCCTCTCGCGACGCAGAGCAAAAAGCTGGTCACACTTTCCTCATTCCTCACCTGTACGCAGGGATGTACCTTTCGTGCCTCTGATGATTCAAGGATGAACACATGGGCCGGAGTAGATACACCATCACCGAACCTGAAAAACCCCACTTTCTGACGTGCACGGTGGTGGAGTGGTTGCCGCTTTTTACCCGGCCTGCTTTGGTGGAGATTCTGTTGAACGCATGGCGCTACCAACAGGCGCATCAAGGATTACAGCTTTTTGGGTACGTCGTTATGGAAAACCATTTGCACTTTGTGGCCCAGGCGCCCGCCTTGGACAAGTGTGTGAGTAGTTTCAAATCCTTCACGGCGAGGCAAATAGTCGAGACCCTCGAAAAGTCAAAAGCTGAAAGCACGTTGCAGCGCCTGCGTTTCGTCAAGCGCATTCACAAGACCGACAGGGTTTATCAGGTCTGGCAGGAGGGCACTCATGCCGAGTTGATCTGGAATGAAAGCGTGATGCGACAGAAGCTGGATTACATTCACCATAACCCGGTAAAGAGGGGCTATGTGGATGTCGGCGAGCATTGGAGATACTCCAGCGCTCGTGACTATGAAGGACAGCGTGGCTTGATCGATATTCAGCGCTGGTACTGACCCTGCTGCGACGCAGAGCGTCGAGACCTGAGTTCCCACGCTGGAGCGTAGGGAACGATAATCCGACTATCGTGCGACGCTCCGCGTCGTCATGCTGTTCAGGACGCTCTGCGTCCTCGTTACGACGCAGAGCGTCGAGAACTGCGTTCCCACGCTGGAGCGTGCGGAACGATAATCCGACTATCGTGCAGACGCTCCGCGTCGTCATGCCGTTCAAGACGCTCCGCGTCCTCTTTGCGACGCAGAGCGTCGAGAACTGCGTTCCCACGCTGGAGCGTGAGGAACGATAATCCCGACTATCGTGCGACGCTCCGCGTCGTCATGCCGTTCAGGATGCTCTGCGTCCTCGTTCAACCAAATATCTTCTTGAAAAACACCTGCATATCCGACCATGAACTCTGGTCGGCGGCCTTGTCGTAGCCGATGTCCGGGCCACCGTGTTCGCCGTGGCTCAGGCGGTCGGCGTCGGGGTTGGTGAAGCCGTGTTTGGCGCCGTCGATGCTGACGAATTTGTAGTCAGCCTTGGCGTCGTCCATTTCCTTCTTGAACGCGGCGACGTTTTCCGGGGTGACCATGCTGTCCTTGGCACCATGCTCGACCAGCATCGGCACCTTGATGCCCGGTCTGGCCGGGGTGTTGGTGACCAGAGCACCGTGGAAGCTCACCACGCCCAACAGCGGCTCGCCACGACGAGCGGCGTCCAGCACGATCTTGCCGCCGAAGCAGTAGCCTACCGCTGCAATCTTTTTCGGGTCGGTCTGCGGCTGTTTCTTCAGTTGTTCAAGCCCGGCATCAAAGCGCTTGTCGGCTGCATCGCTGTCCTTGAGTGCGGCCTGCATGAAGGCCATCGCGTCTTTCGGGTGCTCGGTGTTCTTGCCTTCGCCGTACATGTCGATGGCCATGGCGCTGTAACCCAATGCCGCCAGATCACGGGCGCGGCGCTTGGCGTAATCGTTCAGCCCCCACCACTCGTGAACCACCAGCACACCGGGACGCGGGCCTTTTACGGCGTCGTCGTAGGCGTAATAACCCACCAGTCTGGTGCCGTCGGCACTCTTGTAATCGATCTGCTCGGTCTTGATCGCCGCCTGGGCGAGCCCGGTCAGGCTCATCATGATCATTGCCATCCACAAACGCATGTTCAGCTCCTTTTTGAGTGGGGTGCAGCACGGATGTCAAACGATAGCCGATTCTGCCGCCTGTGGCGCGCCCGACCGTTCAGCGCCGGTTCATGCAGTGTTCAGTCGGGGTTCAGCCCGGCACGATTACTGTTGAGCCGTACCTTGACAGCGTCCCCGAGCGCAAAAGGAGTCGATATGTTGAATATCAACAAGTTTTTCCTGGCCCTGGCTTTTCTGGGCGGCAGTGCGGCAGCGCAGGCTGGCGACAGCAAGCTTGACGTGGCGCGTATCGAGTTCGCGAAGACCAGCGACAGGCTCGACGATACGCACAGCTGGGGGAACGCGCTCGGCGAGCAGGGGCAATCCAATGTCTCGGTGGGGACGCTTTACGCTCCGCCGGTTTACGGCAGCCTGACGGGGACCCACAATGGGCTGCCGGTCAGCCGCGAAATTCTGCAGGGCAGCTATGATGTGACACAGCATGTGCCCGTCAGCGCCCACCTGTTGAGTACTGATGCGACGATGTCGTTTCATTCTTTGTCTTGAGGCTGTGATTGTGCCTGGGAGAGCTGCATGAAGTTGTTGGTAGTTGAGGATGAAGCGCTGTTGCGCCATCACCTGCGAACCCGCCTGACCGAAGCGGGGCATGTGGTGGAAGCGGTGGCCAATGCGGAAGAAGCGTTGTATCAGGTCGCGCAATTCAATCACGATCTGGCGGTGATCGACCTGGGCTTGCCGGGCATCGGCGGGCTGGACCTGATTCGTCAGTTGCGCACGCTCGGCAAGGCGTTTCCGATCCTGATCCTGACCGCACGCGGCAACTGGCAGGACAAGGTCGAAGGGCTGGCTGCCGGGGCTGACGACTACGTGGTCAAACCCTTTCAGTTCGAAGAGCTCGACGCACGGCTCAATGCCTTGTTGCGGCGCTCCAGTGGCTTTATTCAATCGACCATCACCGCTGGCCCGCTGTTGCTCGACCTCAATCGCAAACACGCCGCCCTGGCGGAGCAGCCATTAGCGCTGACGGCCTACGAATACCGCATTCTTGAATACCTGATGCTCCATCATCAGCAAGTGGTGCCCAAAGAGCGCTTGATGGAACAACTGTACCCCGATGACGACGAGCGCGATCCGAACGTGATTGAAGTGCTGGTCGGCCGGCTGCGTCGCAAGCTGGACAGCAGCGTGGCCTTCAAACCCATCGAAACCGTGCGTGGCATGGGCTATCTGTTCAATGAGCGCTGTACGTGATTCGTTCGCTTCGCCTGCGCTTGATGCTGGGCGCCGCCACCTTGGCGGTGATCTTCATGTTGCTGATGCTGCCTGCCTTGCAGGGGGCCTTCAGCCTGGCGTTACGCGGAGCGATCGAGCAACGGCTGGCGTCCGATGTCACCACCATGATTTCCGCCGCCCGTGTCGAGGACGGCCATCTGTTGATGCCGTCAGTGTTGCCGGGCGAACAGTTCAACCTGCCCGGCAGCCGCTTGCTGGGCTACATCTATAACCGCCAGGGGCAGATGGTCTGGCGTTCGCTGTCGACCGAAGGCGAAAACATCGACTACCACCCGCACTATGACGGGCAAGGCAGCGAATTCACCAAGATCAAGGAAATCAACGGCGACGAGTACTTCGTCTACGACGTTGAAATTCGTCTGCTGGGCGGCCGCAACGCTGCGTTCAGTATCGTTGCTGTGCAGCCGTTGCGTGGTTATCAGGAGACCATCGACGGTTTGCGGCGCAAGCTCTATCTGGGCTTCGGCGCAGCATTATTGGTGCTGCTCGGCCTGCTGTGGATGGGCCTGACCTGGGGGTTGCGTGCGTTGCGCGGCTTGAGTCAGGAACTGGATCAGGTGGAATCGGGCGTGCGTGACAGCCTGAGCGAAGAGCACCCAAGCGAACTGTTGCGCCTGACCGACTCGCTCAACCGGCTGTTGCGCAGCGAGCGTGAACAGCGAATTCGTTACCGCGACTCGCTGGACGACCTGGCCCACAGTCTGAAAACGCCGCTGGCGGTGTTGCAGGGTGTCAGCGAAAACATCGCCAAGCGTCCCGAGGACATGGAACAGGCCTGGGTGCTGCAATCGCAGATCGAGCGCATGAGCCAGCAGATCGGCTATCAACTGCAACGCGCCAGCCTGCGTAAAAGTGGCTTGGTGCGCCATCACGTGATGCTGCGCCCGGTGGTCGAAAGCCTGTGCAACACACTGGACAAGGTGTATCGCGACAAGCAGGTCAACGTCACGCTGGACTTGCCGGAACAGTGCCAGGTGCATATGGAGGAGGGCGCGCTGCTGGAAATGCTCGGCAACCTGCTGGAAAACGCCTACCGGCTGTGCCTGAGCGAGGTGCGTGTCAGCTTCAGTCAGTCCGCGACCGGCGATGAACTCTGTATCGAAGACGACGGCCCCGGCGTTCCACAAAGCCAGCGTGCGCGCATTCTGGAGCGTGGCGAGCGGCTGGATCGGCAGAACCCTGGTCAGGGGATCGGCCTGGCGGTGGTCAAGGACATCATTGAAAGCTACGGCGCACAACTGACGCTGGGCGATTCCCCGCTGGGTGGCGCAGCGTTCAGGATTCACTTTCTGGCGCAGTGACGAGAGGTGTTCTCCCAGACACCTGTCGTTCCTCGCGCTCCAGCGTGGGAGTGCCGTTCGTGACGCTCTGCGTCACACTTCTGCGCGTCAGCGAGCACTCCCTTCACCGCCTGAAGAAGGCGGATACCCGCCACTGTGTGCCTGTTTTTCCCATCATACGGCGGAAAACCGCCACCTCTTCCTTCGAATCCCGGCTACTGTTACCCCTGTACGCGTTGCTTGGCGCGGATTTGATATCAAATTGACTTCATGGCACGCGTATTGCTATTCAGAGGGTAGATGTCTGCCTCGTGCAGCTCGACAAAACAAATCCCTCCAGTGCAGGAGGGTTAGCGCTTTATAGGCTCGCGTGCATCAGGTAATGATGCCGACGGCGCCCTTGAGGAAAACTGCAATGACGACTCGTCAGCCCATCTACAAATCCCTCTATTTCCAGGTAATCGTAGCGATTGTCATCGGTATCCTGATCGGTCACTTCTATCCAGACACCGGCAAGGCTCTAAAGCCGCTGGGTGACGGGTTCATCAAACTGATCAAGATGGTTATCGCGCCGATCATCTTCTGCACCGTCGTCAGTGGTATCGCTGGCATGCAGAGCATGAAGTCGGTCGGCAAGACTGGCGGCTACGCGCTGCTGTATTTCGAGATCGTTTCGACCATTGCTCTGCTGATCGGTCTGATCGTGGTCAACGTGGTTCAGCCGGGTGCCGGCATGAACATCGACGTCAGCACACTCGACGCTTCGAAGATCGCTGCCTACGTGACTGCGGGTCAGGATCAGAGCATCGTCGGCTTTATCCTTAACGTGATTCCGAACACCATCGTCGGCGCGTTTGCCAACGGCGACATCCTGCAAGTGCTGATGTTCTCGGTGATCTTCGGTTTCGCCCTGCATCGTCTGGGTGCTTACGGCAAGCCGGTGCTGGACTTCATCGATCGCTTCGCCCACGTGATGTTCAACATCATTAACATGATCATGAAGCTGGCGCCTATCGGTGCGTTCGGTGCCATGGCCTTCACCATCGGCGCCTACGGCGTCAGCTCGCTGGTGCAGCTGGGTCAGTTGATGATCTGCTTCTACATCACCTGCGTGCTGTTCGTCGTGTTTGTACTGGGCGCAATCGCCCGCGCTCATGGCTTCAGCATCTTCAAGCTGGTGCGCTACATTCGTGAAGAGCTGTTGATCGTACTGGGTACTTCCTCGTCGGAATCGGCCCTGCCACGCATGCTGATCAAGATGGAGCGTCTGGGCGCCAAGAAGTCTGTTGTAGGTCTGGTTATCCCGACGGGCTACTCGTTCAACCTGGACGGTACGTCGATCTACCTGACCATGGCTGCCGTGTTCATCGCCCAGGCGACCAACACCCACATGGACATCACCCACCAGATCACCCTGTTGCTGGTGCTGCTGTTGTCGTCCAAAGGTGCTGCTGGCGTCACCGGTAGTGGCTTCATCGTACTGGCCGCGACCTTGTCGGCGGTGGGTCACCTGCCGGTTGCCGGTCTGGCGCTTATTCTGGGTATCGACCGCTTCATGTCCGAAGCACGCGCCCTGACCAACCTGGTCGGTAACGCTGTTGCAACGGTTGTGGTTGCCAAGTGGGTCGGCGAGCTGGACACCGACAAGCTGCAGTCCGAACTGGCTTCCGGTGGCAGTGCCATCCTGGAAACCCGTCCTGAAGACGACCTCGGCGTTGCCGAAGGCCCGACTCCAGCCGCTGCTGTGAACACCACCAAGACCGTCTGATAACCTTCAGGCCATGAATAAACCCATCTTCGGATGGGTTTTTTTACGCCTGCGGTTTGCCGAAGATTATTCCTTACGGACCTCGCCACTGAATACCAGCGGCTCGCGGCATCGCCGACACAGGTAGCGCCGACCTTTGCGGACCATGCCGTGGCGCTGCGCCGAGAACGGAAAGTCGCTGTCGGGGCAGGGGCAACGATAGATGTAACGGGTCACGCTGCGGCGCTGAACCGCGTAGGTATGGCAGCGATTGGGCGGCAGCTCGTAGACGCCGCGCATGATCAGTTGCCACTCTTCGCCATGCGGCTGAATGCTGCCACCGAATAGCTGATGGGCAATCAGGTGCGCGACTTCGTGTGGCACCGTCTGGCGCAGAAAGTCTTCGGCGTTTTCTTTATAGAGCTGCGGGTTGAAGCGCAGCAGGTTCTCGTGCAAATGCGCAACGCCGGCCTTCTGGCCGCGCAACTGGAAACTGACCACTGGCCGTTTGAAGCTGCGTTTGAAGAAGGCTTCGGCTTGTTGATAACAGGTTTCGACGCGGGAATTGAGTTGTTCGGGCATGCTTTTTGGGTCTCCAGTACGCCAAGTATGCCGCAAGGAGAGGCGGCGCTGAAAATGCCAGCCGCCCGGTGGTCGTTTTTGCATCAGTGGTGTTGCCAGTCTGGACGGCATGCGCGCAGCCTGTTTAACCCCGTAGCGGTTATGCGTAAAATAACCGCCTTTTCTCAACCCACCGGCGGACACCTCAAGCAAATGGGCAGCCTTTCAGTCAATCAGAACAAACTGCAGAAACGTCTGCGTCGACTGGCCGGCGAAGCGGTGGCCGACTTCAACATGATCGAAGACGGCGACAAGGTAATGGTCTGCCTGTCCGGCGGCAAAGACAGCTACACCCTGCTCGATGTATTGATGCACTTTCAGAAAGTCGCGCCGATCAGGTTCGACATCGTGGCGGTCAACATGGACCAGAAGCAGCCGGGCTTTCCCGAGCACGTGCTGCCTGCGTACCTGAAGGAACTGGGTGTCGAGTACCACATTGTCGAGAAGGACACTTATTCGGTGGTCAAGCAACTGATCCCGGAAGGCAAGACCACCTGCTCGCTGTGCTCGCGGCTGCGTCGCGGCACGCTGTATACCTTTGCCGATGAGATCGGGGCCACCAAGATGGCGCTGGGGCATCATCGTGACGACATTGTCGAGACGTTCTTTCTCAATATGTTCTTCAACGGCTCGCTCAAGGCCATGCCGCCCAAGCTGCGTGCCGATGACGGCCGCAACGTGGTGATTCGTCCGCTGGCGTACTGCCACGAGAAGGACATTCAGGCCTATTCGGACCTCAAGCAGTTTCCGATCATCCCGTGCAACCTCTGCGGTTCGCAGGAAAACCTGCAGCGTCAGGTGGTCAAGGACATGCTGCAGGACTGGGAACGCAAGACGCCGGGCCGTACCGAAAGCATCTTCCGCGCCTTGCAGAACGTGCAGCCGTCGCAACTGGCCGACCGCAACCTGTTCGACTTCACCCACCTGCGCATCGACGAAACCGCCGCTTCACGGTTCGTCAACGTGGTGAATGTCTGAGCCTGATCAGTGGTTGACCGTGAACGACAGCATGGCTGACAGCTGGCACATGGGTCTGCCGCTTTCGGCATGCCACTGGTTGAATACGTCCTGCACAAGGGCCTGATCACGTTTGCTGGTCGGCACTTTGTCGACGATGTCTTGTGCATTGAGGGCGGCAACCACATCCCAGGTCGGTATGAAGGTGTCCTTCCCGACCATGCGCAGGAAGCGCGGCGATGACAGCCCGCCCATCTGGTTGCCGTGCTTGGCGAGGTACTGCCACAGACCGGTAATGTTATCGACCGGCCATTCGGCGATGAATTTACCGAAACTGCCATGCTCCTGTTCGATGTCCAGAATCAGTTGCGCATTGCGCGGCACACTCTTGAGCTTGCCCAGGTGACGGATGATGCGCGCGTCCTGCATCAGCCGTTCCAGGTGATCGGCGCCCATCAGCACGACCTTCTCCGGGTCGAAGCGGAAAAACACTTCTTCGAACGCTGGCCATTTGGAGTCCACCAGGCTGTGTTTCAGGCCCGCTCGAAAAACCCGCAGGGCCATTGTGGACAGGTAACGGTCGGCGCTGATGGCTTGCAGTTGTTTCGGTGTTTTGGGGGAGGGCAGATGAGCTTCCAGAGCCTTGGCAGAGCCGAATCGATTCAGGCAATACTCGTTCAGCCATTTGTAGTCGTGCATCGGTTCTCCAGAGGATTCAACAGGCAGGTCAAGGGTTCAGACCGACCCTTGACCTGCAAGTTTGCGATTTTGCCAGAAACGTGTGGTGACTCTTTCCGACGAGTCGGTCAGCCGCGAGACGTATCCAGTTGCAGCGCAGTTTTCGCCAGACGCTGGCCCAGTGCGCGGCATAACTCGGTTTCATGGCGGTCCAGCGCGCGCTTGCCATCCGCACCGGCGTGGTGACTGGCGCCATACGGAGTGCCACCGCCGGTGGTTTCCAGCAGTGCCGATTCGCTGTAGGGCAGGCCCATGATCAGCATGCCGTGGTGCAGCAATGGCAGCAGCATCGACATCAGCGTGGTTTCCTGGCCACCATGCAGGCTGGCGGTGGAGGTGAACACGCCCGCCGGTTTGCCGACCAGTGCGCCGGTCAGCCACAGGTTGCTGGTGCCGTCGATAAAGTACTTCAGCGGCGCGGCCATGTTGCCGAAGCGGGTCGGGCTGCCCAGCGCCAGGCCTGAGCAGTTTTTCAGGTCGTCAAGGCTTGCGTACAGCGCGCCGTTTTCCGGAATCTGCGGCGCCGTCGCTTCGCAATCGGCAGAAATCGCGGGTACGGTGCGCAGGCGTGCTTCCATGCCGCCCAGTTCCACACCGCGCGCGATCTGCCGGGCCATTTCGCCGGTCGAACCGTTGCGGGTGTAATACAGGACCAGAATATAAGGTGTGCTCACGGCAGCAGCTCCAGAATGTTCTCGGGTGGACGGCCAATCACGGCCTTGTCGCCGACGACCAGAATCGGTCGTTCGATCAGTTTGGGATGGGCAGCCATGGCGGCAATCAGTTGCTCGTCGCTGAGGCTCGCGTCAGCCAGATTGAGTTGCTTGTAATCGTCTTCGCCGCTGCGCAGCAGTTGCCGTGCGCCAATGCCCAGCTTGCCGAGCAGGTCGCGCAAAGTGGCTGCGTCGGGCGGGGTTTCCAGATACAGAACGACGTCCGGGCTCAGGCCACGCGCCTGAAGCAGTTCCAGCGCGCCGCGGGACTTGGTGCAGCGCGGGTTGTGATACAGCGTCAGATCGGTCATTTGCAGGTCGCATCTTGTATGGGGTGGGGCGTATTCTACCCAGCGATGACACTGTTCGACATATCGGATGGTCAATAGTCGTAACGTGGGTATAAGAAAGCCTGGTCATCGGTAACGCAGGTTGAACGGGCGAGGAAGGATATAAATGGCAATGCGATTGACAGCAGCGGTGATACTTCTCGGCAGTTTGCTGCTCAGCGGCTGCGGTGTGGATCTGGGCACTGACCAGAACGGCCAGAAGGTCGCCAGCGAACGTATAAAGGGCCACTGGCTGGTGGTGAACTATTGGGCTGAGTGGTGTGGCCCCTGCCGTACCGAGGTTCCGGAATTCAATGCCTTGTCCGAGCAGCTCAAGGACAAGAAGGTCACGGTGCTGGGCGTCAATTTTGACAACCTGCAAGGTGACGAACTGAAAAATGCCGCCAACGCACTGGGTATCAAGTTCACAGTGCTGGCCCAGGACCCGGCCGAGCAATACAGCCTGCCGCCTTCCGAGGCGTTACCGGTGACCTACATCATCGACGACAAAGGCAAGATGCGCGAGCAACTGCTCGGCGAGCAATCGGCTGCGACTGTGATTCAGAAACTCAAGGCGCTGCGCGGCGAGGGGTGATCAGATCAGTTCTCGACGCTCTGCATAGCAACGAGGACGCGGAGCGTCCAGAACGGCATGCGACGCGGAGCGTCGCACGATAGTTGATATCATCGTTCCCTACGCTCCAGCGCGGGAATGCAGGTCGCACGATAGTTGAGATCATCGTTCCCTACGCTCCAGCGTGGGAATGCAGGTCGCGACGCTCTGCGTCGCAAGAGGACGCGGGGGTGTCTGGAACGGCATGCCGACGCGGAGCGTCGCACGATAGTTAGCCGCAGGCTGTTCAGCTATCTTCCAGCCAGAAGCGCAGCGGTTTGCCTTCGGCTGGCCACAGGCGCAGTTGCTCGATGGGTGAGATGTCCCAGCGTTGTACAGTGCTGATGGCTTTGATGAAGCGCTGTTCCTGCTCCATCAGTGCTGGCGCGCACATTTTGCGGGTCTTGCCCACTGCGCCGAAGCTGATGGTGTGGTCGTTCAGGGTGTAAGGCGCGAACCAGTGATTACAGCCCGCATTACCGTAAGCGCGGCCATCGGCACCGAGGGTCATGGTCAGGTGGCTGTTGTCGATCAGCGGGCGTTCGCCGATCCATTCCATCACGTAACTCTTGTCCTGCCGAATAGGCAGCGGGTCTGCGGCGCAACCGACCAGCAGCGCGCCACCGATCAGGCTCAGGAGCGCTAGCTGTCTCATGCCGCTTTCTCCTGGCACTTCTTGCAGAGGTGCTTTTCGCCTTCGGTTTTCCAGCCCAGCTCCGCGATACGCGCGTTAGCGGCAGGTTTTTGGGCCTTCACGCCCAGCTTGCTTTCAACCATGAACTCGAAATTCAGTTCGGCGTTGCAGCTGTCGCAATGCACTTGCCACTGGTGGATTGCCAATTCGTCAAACACCGGGCCTTTGGCAACGGCAATCCATTGGCCGGGCGGGTTGATCAGGTGCCGGACCTTTTCGACTGTCAGGCGCATGTGCAGGCTTTTGCTGCCCTTGATGGTCACCAGCAACTGGTCGTGGTCGTGGATCGAGCCGCCGTTGCCGGTGACCTGATAACGACCGGGCGCCAGGGTGCGGCATTCAGTCAGCGTGTGTTGCGGGTTGAGCATGCTGTAGCGGAAATCGTGTTCGACCATGGGTCCTCCAAAATTGCGCGCATCCTACCATGCTCCGCGCGATAAACAGTTCCTCCTGACTCTCGTGCCAATGCCCTGAGGCGGCACGCTTTTACTTACGCTCCGCGTCTTCTTTGCGACGCAGAGCGTCGTGAAAAGCATTCCCACGCTGGAGCGTGAGGAACGATAGGTGCCCAGGCAGGTCAAGCGGACACCCGAGCCTCTGCTTCAAGACGGACTATCGCCTTGTCCAGATCGTCCAGCGCATCTTCCCTGTGCGGGGCGTCCTGTTTCAGGAGTGTTTCGGCGCGCTGGCAGGCCGTGCGCAGTTGTGGCACGCCGCAGTAACGCGTCGCGCCGTGCAGGCGATGAACGCGTTCGATCAGGGCCTGCACGTCGTTATTGGCGCGCGCCGTGCTGATGGCTTCGCGGTCGGCTTCCAGCGACGCCAGGAGCATGGCCAGCATGTCGGCCGCCAGGTCAGGCTTGCCCGCGGCCAGACGCAGGCCTTCCTCGTGATCGAGCACCAGCGGCCCGACGTGAACCAGCGTCGCCTCATGCTGACGCTCCGGTGCAGGCGCGCGCAACGCCAGCCCTGTCCATTTGAGCACGACTTGCCCCAGTTGCCTTTCGCTGATCGGCTTGGTCAGATAATCGTCCATGCCGCTTTGCAGCAGCGAGCGTTTTTCATTGGCCATGGCGTGCGCCGTCAGCGCAACGATAGGCAGCGAAGTCTGATTACGCTCGGCTTCCCAGGCGCGAATCGCTTCGGTGGCCTGACGTCCGTCCATGCCGGGCATCTGCACATCCATCAACACCAGATCGAATGCCTCATGGCGCACCGCATTGACCGCGGCATAACCCCCTTCGACCGCCATGACCTCAGCACCCATGTCTTCCAGCAGCGTCTGCACCAACAGCAGGTTCGCCGGATTGTCGTCCACGCACAGCACGCGCGGCGCCCGGCTGGACAGCGGCAGGCTGATGTCGGCCCGAACCGCCCTTGGGGCGATCAGTTCCGACAAAGCCTTTTGCAACTTGCGGGTGCAGGCGGGCTTGGCCTGCAACTGGGTGTAAACATCGTGGACCGCCAATTGAAACAACGCATGTTCAGTGGTCGGGCACAGCACCATCACCTTGCAGTTGAGGTTTTCCAGGTCCCAGATATGCTGACGCAGCCGCTCTGGCGAGATTTCCAGCGCGGTCACGCCCAGCACCGCCAGATCAATCGCCGACGGCGTTTCATGAACCGCCGTGACGCCGTTGAGCAGGTTTTCCAGATTATTGAACACCACGGTGTGCAGGCCGCAGTCTTCCAGTTGGTGCTCCAGCGCCTGACGCGCCAGGTCGTGATGCTCAAGTACCGCAGCGCGCAGCCCTTGCAGGGGAATATTGAGCGATTCTTCCTTGTCTTCGCGGGCCTTGGGCAGTTTCAGGCTGATCCAGAATTCCGAGCCCACGCCCGGTGTGCTGTCGACCCCGATTTCGCCGCCCATCTGCTCGATCAGACGCTTGGAAATCACCAGCCCCAACCCCGTGCCGCCCGGCTGGCGCGACAGCGAATTGTCGGCCTGGCTGAAGGCCTGGAACAGCGCTCGCACATCCTGGCTGGACAGGCCAATTCCGGTGTCCTGCACGCTGATGCGCAGTTGTGCGTGCTCTTCGGTTTCGTCTTCAAGCATGGCCCGCGCGACGATGGTGCCTTCACGGGTGAACTTGATCGCGTTGCTGACCAGATTGGTCAGGATCTGCCGCAGGCGCAGCGGGTCGCCGGACAGTGCCAGTGGCGTGTCGCGGTACACCAGGCTGACCAGTTCCAACTGCTTGGCGTGGGCCGCCGGGGCCAGGATGGTCAGCGTGTCCTGCAACAAATCGCGCAGGTTGAACGGAATATTGTCGAGCACCAGCTTGCCGGCCTCGATCTTCGAAAAGTCGAGAATTTCGTTAATGATGCTCAGCAGGTTGTCGGCGGACTTCTCGATGGTTCCCAGATAATCGAACTGGCGCGGCGTCAGTTCGCTTTTCTGCAGCAGATGAGTGAAACCCAGAATGCCGTTGAGCGGGGTGCGAATTTCATGGCTCATGTTGGCGAGGAATTCGGACTTGATGCGGCTGGCTTCCAGCGCTTCCTTGCGCGCCAGGTCCAGCTCGATGTTCTGGATTTCGATGGTCTCCAGATTCTGCCTGACATCCTCGGTGGCCTGATCGATGCTCAGCTGCAGTTCTTCCTGCGCGTTCTGCAAGGTCGCGGCCATGCGGTTGATGCCCGAGGCCAGTTCGTCCAGCTCGCGGCTGCCCAAGGGGGGCAGACGGGTTTCGAGGTTGCCGTCCTTGAGTTGCGACACTGCCTGCTTGATCAGGCTCATCGGCCCGTTGATGGTGCGGCTCAGGCGCACGGCAACAATCGCGGTAAAGGCCAGGCCGGTAAAAATCAGCAGCAGGCTGGCAAACAGGCTTCGATAGCCGCGCAGCAAGGTGCCGTTATGGGAAATCTCCAGTTCCACCCAGCCCAGCAGGGTGTCGGCTTCGGCGGGGATGATCGGACTGGTCAGGTGGCGCTGATGGCCAAACACCGGCAGCAGGTAGCGGGTGGCGTCGACGCCGGTCGAACTGAGCAGTTGCGAGCTGTTGCCGAGGGGCACCGGGCTGATCATGGTGGGCCCGGCGTGGGCCAATGGCGTGCGGTCGACATCCAGAAACGACACGGCGCGCACGTCGGTCTGTTCCAGTGTCTGCGAGGCGATCCGGCTCAACAGCACGCTGTCCTTGCGCCCCAGGGCATTGGCCGACAGCGGTGCCAGGTCCTGCGCGATCATCTCGCCGCGCTGCAGCAGCTGGCTTTGCAGTTCGCTCAACTGCATCCAGGTGAAATAGCCACCCAGCATCGCGGCCATCAGGCTGGCAGGCAGAATCGTCAGTAGCAGCACACGGCCTTTTATACCCAGCTTGGTCAGCACGCTTTCTCTCCAGCAACAGGTATCAATCCGTCGATAACAGGCATCGGCTGCCTGGCTGTATCGGCACGAGGAGATGAGTTTAGCTATTTAGCGCCGTGATGGGCATATAACTCTTTTATCGGCTTAGGCGACGCGATTAGAGCGTCAATAGACGCTATAAAGGAAACGGCTGCAAAACAGTTCGTTATGCCTTTTGGCAATAAGCACCGCACTTTGCGTGATATGGGCTTTGGGCGTTTGCCGTTATGATAGGCGCCCCCGCAGACTGGACCGCGAATACGCCATGACCCTGCAGTATCAAACCATCGCCGATTGCGTCGGCAACACCCCGCTTGTGCGTCTGCAACGCATGGCGGGCAATACCAGCAATACCCTCCTGTTGAAACTGGAAGGTAACAACCCGGCGGGTTCGGTAAAAGACCGCCCGGCGCTGTCGATGATCGTGCGCGCCGAGCTGCGCGGCCAGATTCAGCCGGGTGACACGCTGATCGAGGCCACCTCGGGCAACACCGGCATCGCGTTGGCCATGGCTGCTGCGATCAAGGGTTACCGCATGATTCTGATCATGCCGGACAACTCCAGTGCCGAGCGCAAGGCGGCGATGACGGCGTACGGCGCCGAGCTGATTCTGGTCAGCAAGGAAGACAGTATGGAAGGCGCTCGTGATCTGGCCGAGCGCATGCAGGCCCAAGGACGCGGAAAAGTGCTCGACCAGTTCGCCAATGGCGACAATCCCGAGGCGCATTACACGTCCACCGGTCCGGAAATCTGGCAGCAGACGGCTGGCACCATCACTCATTTTGTCAGTTCAATGGGCACCACCGGCACCATCATGGGCACTTCGCGCTACCTTAAGGAGCAGAACCCCGACGTGCAGATCGTCGGTCTGCAACCGATGGAAGGCGCGTCGATTCCTGGCATCCGCCGCTGGCCGACCGAATACCTGCCGAAGATCTATCAGTCTGATCGCGTCGACCGGCTGATGGACATGGGCCAGACCGAAGCCGAAGAGACCATGCGCCGCCTGGCCCGCGAAGAAGGTATCTTCTGCGGTGTGTCTTCCGGTGGTTCGGTGGCCGGTGCGCTGCGTATTTCCCAGGAAGTCGAAAACGCCGTGATTGTGGCGATCATCTGTGACCGAGGCGACCGCTACCTGTCGACCGGCGTCTACGATATGCCCAACTGATGGCCAAGCATGAAAGAGGTCTGCGCTTCCAGCCAACCGGCGGCGTCAAGAGCGTGCAGATCCCTGTCGGTAAAAAGCAGCGGCTGAGCATCGAGCGGCTGTCCGATGACGGGCGCGGTATTGCCTTTCTGGACGGCAAGACCTGGTTTGTCGCTGGCAGTCTGGCCGGTGAGGAGGTCGAGGCGCGGGTGCTCAACGCGCGCGGCAAGGTGGTCGAGGCGCGTACTGAGCGTGTGTTCACCGCCAGTGCCATGCGCCGCGCCCCGGCCTGCGATTATTTCGGCCGTTGTGGCGGGTGCAGCGTTCAGCATGTGCCCCATGAAGAACAGCTTGCCCTGAAACAGCGCATGCTCGCCGAGCAATTGTTGCGGGTGGCGAACGTCACCCCGGATGAGTGGGCAGCGCCTTTGAGCGGGTCTGAACTGGCCTATCGCCGACGTGCGCGGGTCGCGGTTCGCTGGGACGCCAAGGCCAAAAGGCTGGATGTCGGATTCCGCGCCGCTGCCAGTCAGGATATCGTGAGCATCGAAGCGTGTCCGGTGCTGGTACAGGCCTTGCAACCGATCATGAGTCAGTTACCTGCGATGCTGAAGAGTTTCAGCAAGCCGCAGGTGCTGGGGCATGTCGAATTGTTCAGTGGATCGTCGACGGCGGTGTTGCTGCGCCACACCGCGCCATTGGCCGATGCGGACCTGGCAACCCTGCAGGCGTTCTGTTCGACGCACGGCGCACAGCTCTGGCTGCACGGCGAAGGCGACCCCCAACCGGTCAACACTGGCGACACCCTGGGTTACCGGCTGGAACCGTGGAACCTGCAACTGGCCTGGCGTCCGGGAGATTTCATTCAGGTCAACGCGGCGGTCAATACCGCGATGATCGAGCAGGCGTTGCAATGGCTGGCACCTGCCGCTGATGAGCGTGTGATGGACCTGTTTTGCGGGCTGGGCAACTTCGCCTTGCCGCTGGCACGTCTGGCGAAAGAAGTGGTGGCGGTCGAAGGCGTTGCGACCATGGTCGAACGTGCAGCCGTCAACGCAATGAGTAATGATCTGCACAATGTGCAGTTTTTTCAGGCGGATCTTGCCCAGCCGCTGACCCAGGCCGACTGGGCGGCGGAGGGGTTTTCTGCGGTACTCTTGGACCCGCCGCGTGACGGGGCCTTCGAAGTGGTGCGCCAGATCAGAAAAACAGGCGCCCGGCGCTTGCTTTATGTTTCATGCAACCCGGCAACTTTGGCTCGTGACACGGTCGAACTGGTTAATCAGGGCTACCGATTAAAACGTGCCGGAATCCTCGATATGTTCCCGCAGACGGCGCATGTCGAGGCGATGGCTTTATTTGAAATGAGTAAGTGAGCCGCCTTCATTGGATAGAGTCTGGCTGCTGACAGGGAATCTCATTTAATCCGACTGGCCCGCGAATGCTGGTCCTTGCTTGCCCGGCAAGTGGCATTCGCTCAGAAGGCTGGCGACTGATGGCGCTATTCATCGCGCCGTAGGGAAGGTAAGCAGCATGGTACAGGTGAGAGCGAACCAGCCGATAAACACAGACGGCAGTATCAATCTCGACGCATGGCTCGATCATATTGTCAGCGTCGACCTGGTCCTGGACCGGGAAGTCATGAAACAGGCCTGTGAATTTGCCCGGCAAGCCGAGCAGAACGACAAGGCCCACAAGAATCATTGGGCAGACGGCACCTCCAGTTTCCAGACCGGTCTGGAAATTGCGGAGATCCTGGCTGACCTCAAGCTGGATCAGGATTCGCTGGTGGCTGCGGTGATTTACCGTGGCGTGCGTGAAGGCGTGATCCCGCTGCCGGAAGTCGAGCAGCGTTTTGGCTCGACCGTTGCCAAACTGATCGACGGCGTGTTGCGCATGGCCGCGATCAGCGCCAGTCTCAGCCCGCGTCAATCGTTGGTGCTGGGCAGTCAGGCACAGGTCGAAAACCTGCGCAAGATGCTGGTGGCGATGGTTGATGACGTGCGTGTTGCGTTGATCAAGCTGGCCGAGCGGACCTGCGCCATTCGTGCGGTAAAGAACGCCGACGACGAGAAACGCAACCGTGTGGCACGGGAAGTCTTCGACATCTACGCGCCGTTGGCTCACCGCTTGGGCATCGGCCATATCAAGTGGGAGCTGGAAGACCTGTCTTTCCGCTACCTGGAGCCTGAGCAGTACAAGCAGATTGCCAAGTTGCTGCACGAGCGCCGGCTGGACCGTGAGCGCTTCATCAGCGAAGTGATGTCCCAGCTCGACGACGAGTTGCAGGCCACCGGCGTGACTGCTGACATCAGCGGCCGAGCCAAACACATCTATTCCATCTGGCGCAAAATGCAGCGCAAGGGCCTGGCGTTCAGCCAGATCTACGACGTGCGTGCGTTGCGCGTGCTGGTCCCGGAAATGCGCGATTGCTACACCGCGCTGGGCATTGTGCACACCTTGTGGCGGCATATTCCCAAGGAGTTCGACGACTACATCGCCAACCCCAAGGAAAACGGCTATCGCTCGCTGCACACCGCCGTCATCGGGCCGGAAGGCAAGGTGCTGGAAGTGCAGATCCGCACGCATGCCATGCACGAAGAAGCCGAACTGGGCGTCTGCGCGCACTGGCGTTACAAGGGCACCGACGTCAAATCCGGTTCCAATCATTACGAGGAGAAGATTTCCTGGCTGCGTCAGGTGCTCGAATGGCATGAGGAGCTGGGCGACATCGGCGGTCTGGCCGAGCAGTTGCGCGTCGATATCGAACCGGACCGGGTGTATGTATTCACCCCTGACGGCCACGCTATCGATTTGCCCAAGGGCTCGACGCCGCTGGACTTCGCGTATCGGGTACACACCGAAATCGGTCACAACTGCCGTGGCGCGAAGATCAACGGCCGCATCGTGCCGCTCAACTACAGCCTGCAGACCGGTGAACAGGTCGAGATCATCACCAGCAAGCACGGCACGCCGAGTCGCGACTGGCTGAACTCGAACCTGGGTTACATCACCACGTCCCGGGCGCGGGCCAAGATCGTTCATTGGTTCAAGTTGCAGGCTCGCGACCAGAACGTTGCCGCCGGTAAAACCCTGATCGAGCGTGAGCTGGCGCGTCTTGCGCTGCCGCAGGTCGATTTCGACAAGCTGGCGGACAAGGCCAATCACAAGACCGCTGACGACATGTTCGCCGCCTTGGGCGCGGGCGATCTGCGTCTGGCGCAACTGGTCAACCTGGCTCAGCAGCAGGTCGAGCCGGATCGCGTCAACGAGCAACTGGAACTGATCCCGCGCAAGGCTACCGGCTACAAGCCAGGCAAGCGCGGTGATATCCAGATTCAGGGCGTCGGCAACCTGATGACGCAGATGGCCGGCTGCTGCCAGCCGCTGCCGGGCGACGCGATTGTCGGTTACATCACTCAGGGCCGCGGCGTCAGCATCCACCGCCAGGATTGCGCCTCGGTGCTGCAACTGGGTGGTCGCGAGCCCGAGCGGATCATTCAGGTCAGCTGGGGCCCGGTGCCGGTGCTCACCTATCCGGTGGACATCATCATCCGCGCCTACGACCGCTCCGGCCTGTTGCGCGACGTCACCCAGGTGCTGCTCAACGAGCGCATCAACGTGCTGGCGGTCAATACCCGCTCGAACAAGGAAGACAACACCGCGCTCATGTCCCTGACCATCGAAATTCCGGGTCTGGACGCGCTGGGACGGCTGCTGGGGCGGATATCCCAACTGCCGAACATCATCGAAACACGCAGGAACAGGACGCCCTAGGGGCAGCTATAAGCTGCAAGTTTCAAGCTGCAAGCTAAAGCGGATTGCGGTGGCTTCTAGCTTGAAGCTTGAAGCTTGAAGCTTGAAGCTAAACCGCTGCGACCGAAGGAAGCCCATGTATACAGTTCAAGACCTGCTTCATCTCATGACCCGGCTGCGTGATCCGCAGTTCGGTTGCCCGTGGGATTTGAAGCAGACCTACGCCAGCATCGTGCCGCATACGCTGGAAGAAGCCTACGAAGTGGCCGATGCCATCGAGCAGGGCGATCTCGATCACCTGCAAGGTGAGTTGGGCGACCTGCTGTTTCAGGTGGTCTTTTATGCCCAGTTGGCCAAGGAGGAAGGGCGCTTCGAGTTTGAGGGCGTGGTAGACGGCATTACCCGCAAATTGCTGCGTCGACATCCGCACGTTTTCCCGACCGGCGAGTTGTATGCGCCGCCGGAAACGCCGCGCCTGACGGATGATCAGGTGAATCAGCGCTGGGACGAGATCAAGGCTGAGGAGCGCGCCGGGAAATCCGCTGTGCCCGAGCAGTTGTCGCTGCTCGATGACGTGCCCGCCGCCTTGCCTGCGCTGAGTCGGGCAGCCAAACTGCAGAAACGCGCCTCGCAGGTCGGTTTCGACTGGCCTGCGGCATTGCCGGTCGTCGACAAGGTACGCGAAGAACTCGATGAAATTCTTGAAGCCATGGTCGACAATGACGCCGAGGGCATCGCTGAAGAAGTCGGCGACTTGCTGTTCAGTGTCGTCAATCTGGCCCGGCACCTTAAAGTTGATCCGGAAACTGCGTTACGCTCG
The DNA here is from genome assembly GCF_023278085.1 of Pseudomonas syringae. Taxonomy (NCBI): domain Bacteria; kingdom Pseudomonadati; phylum Pseudomonadota; class Gammaproteobacteria; order Pseudomonadales; family Pseudomonadaceae; genus Pseudomonas; species Pseudomonas syringae. The sequence goes on from NZ_CP066265.1 coordinate 1,406,004, forward strand.
GCCAATAACAAGTTCGACAGACGCTTTCGATTCATTGAACAGGCATTGCGTCACCTCCAGCGTCCCATCGAAGAGTGCTCGCTCGAAGACATGGACGCGTTGTGGGGCGAAGCCAAACGTCAGGAAAAGAGCACGCCCGGCTGCGGCTGAGGGTGCGGTAACGGCATAAGTGAGTAGACAATGAGCCTTTCCCTTCGCGACCAGTTGCTCAAGGCAGGTCTGGTCAACCAAAAGCAGGCCAAGCAGGTCGGTAAAGAAAAGCAGAAAGAGCAGCGTCTGGTACACAAGGGGCAGGCCCAGGCCGACGACTCGCAAAAACGGGCGGCGCAGGAAGCTCAGGCTGAAAAAGCCAGGCGTGACCAGGAACTCAACCGTCAGCAGCAGGAAAAGGTCGAGCAGAAAGCCCGCACCGCGCAGGTCAAGCAATTGATCGAAGTGTCACGCTTGCCCAAGCTGATCACCGAGGATTACTACAACTTCGTTGACGACAAGAAGGTCAAGCGGATCTCGGTCAACGGCATGGTCCGCAACAAGCTCAGCAGCGGCTCGCTGGCCATCGTGCATCACGGTGGCGGCTACGAGATCATCCCGCGTGAGGCGGCATTGAAAATCCAGGAACGCGACCCGCGCCGCATTGTATTGCTCAACACCCCGACCGAAGCGCCGGATGCTGATGATCCGTATGCGGCTTATCAGGTGCCTGACGATTTGATGTGGTAACCCGCTGACCCATCAAGACAAAACCCGCATTCAGCGGGTTTTGTCGTTTCTTGTTCTGAGAAAGTATTGTTCCCGAAAGGGTTCAGTGATTGCCCTGGCTTTCCTTCGCTTCGAGCTCTTCCTTGTAGCGAAGCGCATCGGACTTGACGTGGAACATGCCTACCAGTTGATCCTGTTGATGCACGTCCCAGATCTGAATGCCGTCGGCTACAGCTTCGTGGGAGAGGTGGGCGTCGTCGCGTTCAGTAACTCTGACAGTCATAGTAGTAAGCTCCTGACTTTGATGGCCTGAATGGTTAGGCCTCTGGATACTGCGGCGATGTGTCGCAGGCCTCTTTTATAGAATTTGTTAGCTACCTACGTAAATAGCCCGTTCAGGTTCCCGCCTGATCAGAAAATGACCGGACGCCTACAGGCCTTGCATGGCGTGGCCTGTAGAGGGGTAGTGGCAAAGTGAAGGATTTTTCATGTGCTTTGAGCGTACGGCGCAGGAAGATGACGCAGAGCGTCGAGAACTGCATTCCCACGCTGGAGCGTAGGGAACGATAATCGCAACTATCGTGCGACGCTGCGTAGGTGTGCCGTTCCGAGAACCACTATCGTGCGACGCTGCGTAGGTGTGCCGTTCCGAGAAACCACTATCGTGCGACGCTCTGCGTAGGTATGCCGTTCCGAGACACCACTATCGTGCGACGCTCCGCGTCGGCATGCCGTTCCGGACGCTCTGCGTCCTCTTCGCAGTTGGGGTGTGCTGTATCGCAGCCAATAAAAAGCCCCGCTGAAAAGCGAGGCTCTGTGTCACCGGCCTGTCAGGACAATCAGCTGCCTTTGACAGCCTTGCCGTTGACAGTGCCGTCGAGCAGCACGATGTTGTATTCCTTGCCGTCGGTTTCGACCTGTTGCAGGCGGACCAGTAGGTAATCCCAGTCCTTGGCGAACCACAGCACAGTGGTGCGCTTGCTTTGCGTCGGGTCGCGCACGCGCTCGACCTTGATCGCGTCGACCTGGCCGGTCTTGGTCTCTACTTTTTCAGAGCCCAGCACGCGGAAGTCATAAGTATCCACTTCGTCACCATCGACGACCTGATAGCTCATGCTCTTCTTGCCCATGGCAACGTCATGCTGCAACGCCAGCTGGTACGTGGACTTGTCGAGAATGCCACGGTTGAGTGGCAGCTTGATCGCGTCACCACGGTCGGTGCCGGTGACAAACTTGGTGTTCCAGTCGAATACCAGATCGACTTTCTTGGACTTGCCCAGACCACTGCGCTCGAAGCTGTAGGTCTGCGGCAGCAGCGCGTCCTTGTCGACTTTCAGCGTGCTGACTTCAGTCAGGCTGGCGATCATCATCGAGGCCTTGAAATTAAGCGTCCAGGTGCCATTGGCCCCGGCTTCCAGGCTGCGTTCAGCCGTGCCGCTCATGGGCAGTTGCTTCCAGTCGGCGGTGTAGCTGGCGGAGAAAGGTTGAAGGTCTGCAGCCTGTACAGCAGGCAGTGCGAGCAGAGCGAAAGCGAAGAGCAGGGCGCGACGCATAATATCTCCTAGATTCGAATCAAGTGGCCACTGGCCGGGAGTGGCTGGCCATCCAGTAAAGCGCCGTGTTCACTGAGCCTCAATCGGCCTTCTGCGAACCAGCGAACTGCCAGCGGGTAAATATGATGCTCCTGGACATGGACCCGTTGCGCGAGCGCTGCGGGCGTGTCGTGCAACTGTACCGAAATAACTGCCTGTACGACCAGTGGGCCGCCATCGAGTTCCTCGGTGACGAAATGCACACTGCAGCCGTGTTCAGCGTCGCCGGCCTCCAGCACCCGCTTGTGGGTGTGTAAACCTTTGTAACGCGGCAGCAGGGAAGGGTGAATATTGAGCAGGCGGCCATGATAGTGGCGGACGAATCCTGCGCTGAGGATGCGCATGAACCCGGCAAGTACCACCAACTGTGGCTGGAAGGTGTCGATCAGTTCGATCAGCGCCGCATCGAACGCCTCGCGGCCTTCGTAGGCGGTGTGATCCAGCACGCAGGCGTCAATGCCTGCGTCCCGGGCGCGTTGCAGGCCGAAGGCATCTGCGCGGTTGGAAATAACCGCGCGGATGCGGACGGGGCTGGCCCCGTCCTTGAAGCTGTCGATCATCGCTTGCAGGTTGCCGCCGGTGCCGGACAACAGCACCACGACATCGCAGATGGCTGGCATCAATGCGCCTTGAGGTTTTTCAGCTCTACTTGCGCCGCGCCTGCGGCAGCGGTCGCGATCTGGCCGATCACCCATGGCTGCTCGCCGGCTTCACGCAGAACGTTCAAGGCCGTTTCAACGTGTTCCTGAGCAACACAGATGACCATGCCGACGCCGCAGTTGAGGACGCGGTGCATTTCGTTTTCGTCGACGTTGCCTTGCTGCTGCAACCAGTCGAACACGGCCGGACGCTGCCAGCTCGCCACATCGACCACGGCCTGAGCGCCTTCCGGCAGCACGCGAGGGATGTTGTCCAGCAGGCCGCCACCGGTGATGTGCGCCATGGCCTTGACCGCGCCGGTTTCCTTGATCAGCTTGAGCAGCGGTTTGACGTAGATACGGGTCGGCGCCATCAGCAGTTCGGTCAGCGGTTTGCCGTCCAGCTGGATGTTTTCGATATCGGCACCGGCGACTTCGATGATCTTGCGGATCAGCGAGTAGCCATTGGAGTGCGGACCGGACGATGGCAGGGCGAGCAGGGCATCACCGGCAGCGACTTTCGAACCGTCGATGATCTCGGCCTTTTCCACGACGCCGACGCAGAAGCCTGCCAGGTCGTAGTCTTCGCCTTCGTACATGCCTGGCATTTCAGCGGTTTCGCCGCCTACCAGCGAGCAGCCGGCCAGTTCGCAGCCAGCGCCGATACCGGTCACGACCTGAGTGGCGGTTTCGACGTTGAGCTTGCCGGTGGCGTAGTAATCGAGGAAGAAGAGTGGCTCTGCGCCACACACCACCAGGTCGTTGACGCACATGGCGACCAGATCGATGCCGATGCTGTCGTGCTTGTTCAGGTTCAGCGCCAGACGCAGCTTGGTGCCCACGCCGTCGGTGCCGGACACGAGAACCGGTTGCTTGTAGCCAGCCGGGATTTCGCAGAGGGCGCCGAAGCCTCCCAGGCCGCCCATGACTTCCGGACGCTTGGTGCGCTTGGCGACGCTCTTGATGCGTTCGACCAATGCTTCACCGGCGTCGATGTCTACACCGGCGTCTTTATAGCTCAGGGAAGGTTGCTTGCTCATAGAAAATCCAGGCCTTTAGGGGGGATTCGGAGGTGTCGACCGCTGCGTTAGGACCCGTTCAGCACCGCGCTGTGATGCGGTGTTAAGGTTGGGCCCTGGCGATTGCCGGTCTGCGAAGGCGCGCGATTTTATCAGGCTTGCTCCCCAGGGGCCATCCTTGCGCCGACAACAGGGCGGTGTTGGGCTAAATAAACCTGACCTCGGGTGTGCGATCAGTACGAGCCCGGACGTTTAAGGTGTACTTTATGCCGAAATTGAATGATTGGCGGTTCACGGCTGTCCCAGGCTGTGCACCTCCTGAAGTTGCTTCTTTTTACTTTTTTCCGTTCGGGAACTGTCCATGCGTTTTTCCAGAATCCTTCTCGTCGGCTGTCTGTCCCTGATCAGCCTTCCCAGCCTTGCCGAAACGGTGAGCAATCTTTATCAGGTGCGCGAGCCGGTCAGTGGCCAGTCGCCCGATGAGCGTACGCGCGCCACCCAAGCGGCGGTTGAAACCCTGGTACTGCGCCTGACCGGCGACGCCAAGGCTGCGCAGGGCTCGGCGATTGCTGCGTTGCGCAAAGACCCGCAGCAAATCATCAGCCAGTACGGTTACGAGGCCGGTCCGCCGGAAACCCTGCTGGTGGACTTCGATCCGGCCACCACCGAGCGTGCGTTACGCGACGCCGGGCTGTCGATCTGGGGCAGCAACCGTCCTTCGATCCTCGGCTGGTGGCTGAATGACTCGGTTGAAGGTGCCAATCTGGTGGGCGATGGTCAGGCTGCTGCCGAACCGTTGCGACGTGCCGCACAGCATCGTGGTCTGCCCTTGCGCCTGCCGCTGGCTGACCTGAGCGAACAAAGCATCGGCGACGCGAAAACCCTGGAAGGCACTGACCCTGCACCGCTCAAGACGGCGTCCGAACGTTATGGTGCCGACGCGATTCTCGCCGTGCATGCCAGAGAAGAGGCCGGTCAGTGGCAAGGCAAGTGGCGCCTTTGGCTGGGCGACCAGCGCGAGCAGGGCACTGCGACGGGCGCAACCTCCGAAGCGCTGGCCGATGCGGTGCTGCTGTCGGTGAGCGAGCGTCTGGCGCCGCGCTTTGTCGCCAAGCCCGGCGCGTCGACCGGCATGCTGGTGCAGGTGCAGGGCATGACGCTGGAGCGGTATGCGCAATTGCTTCAGTTACTCGAACCGTTCGGCGTGCGTCTGAGTTCTGTGCAGGGGGATCGGGTGGTCTTCGACGTCAGCGGCAGCGCCGATCAGCTACGCTCGCAGATGTCGCTGGCCAGATTGCAGGAAGTACCCGCCAGTGAGGTGGCCGCTGCAACGGCGCCGGCTGCTGCGCCTGTCGACGCGGCAGTGCCTGCGACGGCACCTGCACCGGCACCGATGATTGTTCCGGCGTCCGCGCCACAGCTGTATTTCCGCTGGTAACCCGGCAAGAACGCTTTTCCATTGGGTTGAGGGATGTTGATGACTGATACGCGGCGTTGGTTCTGGATTGGCGGGCTGGCCTTGCTGGTCGCTTTCGTGGTGCTGCTGCACACGATCCTCACTCCGTTTCTGGTGGCGTTGCTGCTGGCGTACATGGGTGATCCGCTGGTGGATCGTCTGGAGCGCGCCGGGTTGTCCAGAACCTTGAGTGTGGTGGCCGTGTTCGGCCTGTTCACCCTGGTGCTGATGGCCTTGCTGCTGGTGCTGGTGCCGATGCTCGCCAAGCAGCTGTTTCGCCTTTACGAACTGGCGCCGCAGATTCTCGACTGGCTGCAGCATTCGGCTATGCCGTGGGTGCAGGCCAAGTTCGGTCTGGCCGACGGGTTCTGGAAGTTCGACAAGATCAAGGCGGCGATTTCCGAGCACATGGGCCAAGCCGGAGATATCGTTTCTATCGTGTTGTCCCAGGCTACGGCGTCGAGCCTGGCGCTGATCGGCTGGCTGACCAATCTGGTGCTGATCCCGGTGGTGTGTTTCTACCTGTTGCGTGACTGGGACATCATGACCGGCAAGATCCGCGGTCTGCTGCCGCGCCAGCGTGAAAGCCAGATCGTCAAACTCGCGGGCGAATGCCATGAAGTGCTGGGCGCGTTTATTCGCGGCCAGTTGCTGGTCATGGTCGGTCTGGGGGTGATCTACGCGGCCGGGCTGATGCTGGTCGGGCTGGAGTTGGGGCTGTTGATCGGGGTGATCGCCGGTCTGGCGGCCATCGTGCCTTATATGGGCTTCGTGATCGGTATCGGCTCGGCGCTGGTTGCCGGGCTGTTCCAGTTCGGCGGTGACCTGTACCCGATGATGGGGATTGTTGCAGTGTTCATGATCGGTCAGGCCCTTGAAGGCATGGTCCTGACACCGTTGCTGGTGGGTGATCGTATCGGCCTGCACCCGGTGGCGGTGATTTTCGCGATCCTGGCTGGTGGCGAGCTGTTCGGTTTCACCGGCATTCTGCTGGCCTTGCCCGTGGCGGCGGTGATCATGGTGCTGGTGCGCCACATGCACGACGTCTACAAGGACTCGGAAATCTACGCAGGCGCAGAAGATCCCGAATTGTAAGATTGAAACAGGCCTCTACGCAGCTCTGCGCAGAGGCCCACCGGAATGGCGCATGCGCTGCGCCAAACCACCTTTCTCAATCCCCGCTTTCCTCGCCCTGACGCAAACCTTTGATTTTGCTTGAGGTCTGTCGCATTGTGCGACCCGCCTCACGGGTATAAACTTCGTGGACTTTACACAGAGGCCCTTGACGGTTTGCATGAGCCGTTAGTCAGCATGAAACCGATTCAGCTGCCCCTGAGTGTGCGTCTGCGTGATGACGCCACTTTCGTCAATTACTATCCAGGCGCCAACGCCGCTGCACTCGGCTATGTCGAGCGGCTGTGCGAAGCCGATGCCGGATGGACGGAAAGCCTCATTTATCTGTGGGGCAAGGACGGAGTAGGGCGCACGCACCTGCTGCAGGCCGCGTGCCTGCGTTTCGAGCAGATGGGTGAACCGGCGGTGTACCTGCCGTTGGCCGAAGTCATAGATGAAGGCATTGAACTGTTCGACCATCTGGAACAGTACGAACTGGTCTGTCTGGACGACCTCCAGGCCGTGGTCGGCAAGCCGGACTGGGAAGAAGCCCTGTTTCACCTGTTCAACCGTCTGCGTGACAGCGGCCGTCGCCTGCTGATTGCAGCGTCCAAATCGCCCCGCGAACTGCCGGTCAAGCTTCCCGACCTCAAATCCCGCCTGACCATGGCGCTGGTGTTCCAGATGCGCGGGCTGTCCGACGAAGACAAGCTGCGTGCCCTGCAACTGCGTGCTTCACGGCGCGGCCTGCACCTGACCGACGATGTCGGTCATTTCATCCTGACGCGCGGTACGCGTAGCATGAGTGCCCTGTTCGAATTGCTGGAGCGCCTCGATCAGGCCTCACTCCAGGAAAAGCGCAAGCTGACCATTCCCTTCCTTAAAGAGACGCTTGGGTGGTAGATCAGGCGCTGGTCTTGCAGACCGCAGCCGCGTTACGCCATGCCAAGCGGATTCTGGTGATTACCGGGGCTGGCCTGTCGGCAGACTCTGGCTTGCCGACCTACCGCGGCGTAGGCGGGCTCTATAACGGCAAGACCGATGACGGGCTGCCGATAGAAGTGGCCTTGTCCGGGCCGATGCTGCGCCGTGACCCCGAGCTGTGCTGGAAATACATCGCCGAACTGGGCAAGGCTTGTCTGGGCGGTGAGCCTAACGTGGCCCACTACGCAATTGCCCAGTTGCAGCGCATCAAGCCCGAGTGCTGGGTGCTGACCCAGAATGTCGATGGCTATCATCGTGCTGCTGGCAGTCCGCCCGAGCGACTGATCGAAATCCACGGGCAACTTTCGCCGTTGTTCTGTCAGTCCTGCGGCGGGGAGGATTCGCAGCTCAGCGAGCACTTGCAGCGCCCTTTGCCCCCTTTATGCCCCGCATGTAGTGGCATTTTGCGACCGCCCGTCGTTCTTTTTCAGGAAATGCTCCCGGAAAGGGCACTGGAAACACTGTATGAACAACTAGCTACGGGCTTTGACGCGGTCCTGAGTATCGGCACCACCGCCAGCTTCCCCTACATTCATGAGCCGGTCATTCGCACCCGTGTTTCCGGGGGATTCACCGCAGAAATCAATCCGCAGCCAACCGATCACAGCACTCAAATGGATGTATTTCTGCAAGGCCGTGCGGCACATGTCATGGCGGAACTCATAAGTCACATCTAGTTCGATTGAATTTGCAAATCGCTTTCATTGCGGGCATAGTCTCGGCTTCTTAACAGTCAGCCACGGTTGTGCCCATGCAAGTTGTTCGCTTTGCACCCCTCGTGCCTCTCGCACTCGTCACTTTCCTGTTCGGTTGCTCGGCCAATATGCCGGTTGCACAGCACGAACAGGCGCAGCCGGTTCCTCGCTATCAGAACACTGTCACTGCCCAGTCCGCAGCGCGTCACGACGACGCCGCGACCCTGCAGGACGAGATGGCTACCGAAGACGAACTGGCTCAGTTCGCTGATAACAAATCCTACAAACTGCCGGTTCTGGCCGACAGCATCCTGGAACGTGGCAAGTCTCTGATCGGTACGCGTTATCAGTTTGGCGGCACTTCAACGTCGTCAGGCTTCGATTGCAGCGGTTTCATCGGTTACCTGTTTCGTGAAGAGGCTGGCATGAGCCTGCCGCGCTCCACTCGCGAAATGATCAACGTTGACGCTCCACTGGTTTCGCGCGGCAACCTCAAACCGGGCGATCTGCTGTTCTTCAGCACCCGTGGCCGTGGCCGCGTCAGCCATGCAGCGATCTACGCCGGTAATCAGCAGTTCATTCACTCCAGCAGCCGTCGCAGCGGCGGTGTGCGCATCGACAGCCTCGATGACGCGTACTGGAGCAAGACCTTCATCGAGGCCAAACGGCCTTTGGCGATGGCACCGGGCACAGTGGCTGTGAAATCAACGCCGGTTGCCACGCAGACAACTGCGATGACATCGACTACAGTCAAGACGGCGTCCAAGCGGCGCAACGTGAATAAATAGAATTCGCTGACAAGGCCTTCGGGTCTTGCTGCGTTTTTGAGCTTGTCGGCAGCGTAAGCCGCATCCAGATCAGGTTGTTGTGGTTATGTCGATTGCTTTGCGCCTGATGGTCATCTCTGTTGCTGCGTTACTGGGTGCTTGTGCCAGCGCGCCGCCACCCCCCAAAGCCCCCGGATCGTTCAGCGTCCGGTGGTGACTGCTCCCCCTCAGATTCTTTCCCCGGCCGCCGAAGACGTGCTTTTCCGTGCGTTGGGGCTGGTGGGCACACCTTATCGCTGGGGCGGCAACACGCCTGACTCCGGTTTTGACTGCAGTGGTCTTATAGGTTATGTCTATCGTGATGCGGCGGGCATTTCTTTGCCGCGTTCGACCCGTGAAATGATCGTGATGGGCGCGCCGAATATTCGTCGCGAGCAGCTGCAGTCGGGCGATCTGGTGTTCTTCGCCACATCGGGTGGCTCGCAGGTGTCGCATGCGGGGATCTACGTCGGTGAAGGCCGCTTTGTGCATGCACCGGCCACCGGTGGCACAGTCAAACTCGACAGCCTCGACAAGCCCTACTGGCAACGCGCCTACCTCAACGCCAAGCGCGTAATCCAGCCAGCGAACCTGGCGCAGAATCGGCCGTAAGCGCTTCGCTCGCCTGCGGTCTGCCGGGAACCCCCAGCAAAACCTATCGTGCGACGCTCCGCGTCGCCATGCCGTTCAGGACGCTCTGCGTCTTCTTGCGACGCAGAGCGTCGTGAACTGCATTCCCACGCTGGAGCACTAGGTCCTGATGAGCCCGGAAAATAGGGCTTTCAGGCTTCTGTCCATAGGGCGTAGCAGCGAACCGGGCGACGCTTCGCTTGTTCGCTAAGGCAGTGTTTCAGACGATGCATTTTCGGCAATCATACCGGCCCTTTCGCGAACAAGTTCGCTCCTACGGCCTTCGGCCAGAATCAAAAGCGAACTTGTGTATTTCTGCGTCACACCTCTGCACTCGGTATTACTGAGCAGCCTTGGCCGAGGTCACGCGCCAGATCTTGTTGCCGACGTCGTCCGCCACCAGCAACCCGCCGCGCTGATCGTTGACCACGCCCACCGGCCGGCCCATGGCTTTTTCGTCCTTGTTCAGGAAGCCGGTCAGCACGTCGACCGGGGCGCCATTGGGTTTGCCGCCGCTGAACGGGATGAACACCACTTTATAGCCGCTGTGTGGTTTGCGGTTCCAGGAGCCGTGCTGGCCAATGAACAGGCCTTCGTTGAATGGCGCAGCCAGCGTTTTGCCGTCTGCAAACACCAAGCCCAGCGAGGCGGTGTGGGGGCCGACTGCGTAATCCGGCGCAATCGCCTTGGCGACCAGGGCCGGATTCTGCGGCTTGACGCGCTCGTCAACGTGCTGGCCGTAATAGCTGTAAGGCCAGCCATAGAACGCGCCATCTTGCACTGATGTCACGTAATCAGGCACCAGATCGCTGCCGATCTCGTCGCGTTCGTTGACGGCGGTCCACAATTTGCCGGTTTTCGGCTCCCAATCCATCCCGTTGGGGTTACGCAGGCCAGAGGCGAAGATGCGGTGATTGCCGGTGGCGGCGTCCACTTCCCAGATCGCTGCGCGACCTTCTTCCTTGTCCATGCCGTTCTCGGCCACGTTGCTGTTCGAGCCCACCGTCACGTACAGCTTGCTGCCGTCTTTGCTGGCGATGACATTCTTGGTCCAGTGGTGGTTGAGCGTGCCGCCCGGCAGGTCGACCACTTTGGTCGCTTGCGCACTGATGGAGGTCTGGCCGGCTTCGTAAGGGAAGCTGATCAGGCGGTCGGTATCGGCGACATACAGCTTGTTGCCCACCAGGGTCATGCCGAACGGCGAATTGAGGTTTTGCAGGAAAACCGTGCGAGTCTCGGCAACGCCGTCTTTATCGACATCGCGCAGCAAGGTGATGCGGTTGGCGCTCGGTACGCCAGCGCCCGCGCGGCCCATGACTTTCTCCATGACCCAGCCGCGAATGCCCTTGGAATCATCCGGCTTGGCCGGCGAGTTGGTTTCCGCGACCAGCACGTCGCCGTTGGGCAGCACATACAGCCAGCGCGGATGATCAAGGTGTTCGGCGAAGGCAGCCACTTGAGTGCCCGGCGCGGCAACCGGTTTTGCATCTTTCTCCCAGCCGATGGCGGGGGCGATATTGACGGTCGGGATCAGCGTCTTGTTCGGCTCCGGCAGCTTGGGCGAGGGGCCTGTTCCGTCCGAGACTTGCAGCCTGGACGACTCGCCGCAGGCAGCAAGGCCGCCAGCAACCAGAAGCAGTACTGCGTAATGGGGTCTGTGTTTGAACATGTTGGATCTCCATAAACAAAGGCGTGGTCCTGTAACTGATAGAGACACCCTGAACCGCCGAGGTTCAATCCTGTTAAATGAAGGAGCCTGAGGCTGCGCTGTCGATTGACGCTCTGGGCCCAACCCTCTACCCTTCGCCGCTTGTTTCAGGTGCTCTGCAATCTTCGATTGGCAGAGTGAAACAGGGAAGCCGGTGTGGATCACCCGATCCGATCCCGGCGCTGCCCCCGCAACGGTAAATGAGTCAAGGCTGTGCATCGTGCCACTGTGTTTCGACACGGGAAGGCGCGCAGCCGGGGAGACCCGCTCATGAGCCCGGAGACCGGCCTGAATCACTCAATGGCATCACGGAGGGTGATGTTCTGTGCAGGGCGTTGCCGTGCTGTCCAGTGCTGTCCTTCCGTCTGCTTTCGCCTGCCCCGAGCGGAGAGCCGAAATGAACGAATCCCCCGAACGCGACGAACGCCATCTGGCGCGCATGCAGCGCAAAAAAGCCGTGATGGACGAACGTATTGCCAGTTCGCCCAATGAGTGCGGCCTGCTGCTGGTATTGACCGGCAACGGCAAAGGCAAGAGCAGCTCGGCCTTCGGCATGCTCGCCCGGGCCATGGGCCACGACATGCAGTGCGGTGTGGTGCAGTTCATCAAGGGCCGCAACAGCACCGGCGAAGAAATGTTCTTCCGGCGCTTTCCTGAGCAAGTGCGTTATCACGTGATGGGCGAGGGCTTCACCTGGGAAACCCAGGACCGCCAGCGCGACATCGCCGCCGCCGAGGCTGCATGGGCTGTGTCGCAGGAAATGCTTCGCGACCCGAGTATCGGCCTGGTGGTGCTCGACGAATTGAACATCGCCCTCAAACATGGCTACCTCGATCTTGAGCAGGTACTGACGGACTTGCAGGCCCGTCCGCCCATGCAGCACGTACTGGTGACCGGCCGTGGTGCCAAGCCTGAATTGATCGACCTGGCCGACACTGTTTCCGAGATCGGCGTGGTCAAGCATGCGTTCCAGTCCGGTATTCGTGCGCAAAAAGGTATCGAGCTGTGAGCCATTCCTCATGAGAGCACTGCAATGAGAGCCACTAAATGAGAGCCCCGCGCGACTGTCCGGCGGTATTGATCGCTGCGCCTGCCTCCGGGCAAGGCAAAACCACGGTGACCGCCGCACTGGCGCGTCTGCATCGCAATCAGGGCCGCAAGGTCCGGGTGTTCAAGTGCGGTCCGGATTTTCTTGATCCGATGATCCTTGAGCGGGCCAGTGGTGCGCCGGTCTATCAGCTGGACATGTGGATGGTCGGTGCCGATGAAAGCCGACGCCTGCTCTGGGAAGCGGCCGACGAAGCGGACCTGATCCTCATCGAAGGCGTCATGGGCTTGTTCGACGGCACGCCATCGAGTGCCGACCTGGCGCGTCACTTTGGCGTGCCGGTACTCGGCGTGATCGACGGGACTGCCATGGCACAGACGTTTGGCGCACTGGCACTGGGGTTGGCGCGCTATCAGCCGGATTTGCCGTTCGCCGGGGTACTGGCCAACCGCGTGGGCACCGTACGCCACGCGCAATTGCTGGAAAACAGCCTGACCGAGGGGCTGCGCTGGTACGGCGCGTTGTCGCGGGAAGTCGGTTTCGAATTGCCCAGCCGCCATTTGGGATTGGTGCAAGCCAGTGAGCTTAACGACCTGGACCTGCGTCTGGACATGGCCGCCGCTGCGCTGGCCAGCACCTGCGAAGTGTCGTTGCCACCTGCCGTGACATTCACCGCGCCCGATCCGGTTCATGTCGAACCGCTGCTCAGCGGCGTGCGTATCGCCGTGGCGCGTGACGAAGCCTTCGCCTTTCTCTACGGCGCGAGCCTGGACCTGCTGCGCAACATGGGCGCCGAACTGAGCTTTTTCTCGCCGATCCATGACAGCGAAATTCCCGAAGCCGACAGCCTGTACCTGCCGGGCGGCTACCCCGAACTGCATCACGTCGCGCTGGCGGCAAACCTGGCGATGCAGGCCTCGATCAGGGCTCACCATATTGCCGGCAAGCCGATCCTGGCCGAGTGCGGCGGCATGCTCTATCTGCTTGATGCGCTGACCGACGTGGAAGGCGTGCGCGCCGAACTGGTCGGTTTGCTGGCCGGTGAGGCGGTCATGCAGAAGCGTCTTGCGGCGCTGGCCTTGCAAGCGGTCGAACTGCCCGAGGGCACGCTGCACGGTCACACGTACCACCACTCGCTGACCAGCACCGAGCTGCAACCGATTGCCCGAGGCGTCAGCCCCAATGGCGGTCGTGGTGCCGAGGCGGTGTATCGCCTGGGACGCCTGACCGCCTCTTATGTGCACTTCTATTTCCCTTCCTGTCCGCAGGCGATAGCGGCGCTGTTCAAGCCATGAGCGAGCAAGCGTTCAGCCCTGAAGAGCGGGCTGCGGTGTACCGCGCCATTGCCGAACGTCGCGATATGCGCCACTTCATCGGCGGCTCTGTCGCGCCCGAGCTGCTGGCACGCGTGCTGGAGGCCGCGCATCAGGCGCCCAGCGTCGGGTTGATGCAGCCTTGGCGTTTCATTCGTATCAGCGATCCGGCGTTGCGCAGCCAGATGCAGGCGCAGGTGGAAGAAGAGCGTATTCGTACCGCCGAGGCGCTGGGTGAGCGAACCGACGAGTTCATGAAGCTCAAGGTCGAAGGCATCAATGATTGCGCCGAAGTGCTGGTTGCCGCGCTGATGGAAGGGCGTGAGCAGCACATCTTCGGCCGGCGCACCTTGCCGGAAATGGACATGGCTTCGCTGTCCTGTGCAATCCAGAATCTGTGGCTGGCCTCGCGTGCCGAAGGGCTGGGCATGGGCTGGGTATCGCTGTTCGATCCCGAGGCGCTGGCCGGTTTGCTGGGCATGCCAGACGGCGCCAAGCCGCTGGCGATCATCTGTCTGGGGCCGGTGAAGGAATTTTATCCCGCGCCCATGCTGGTCATGGAAGGCTGGGCGCAAGCGCGCCCGCTGCATGAACTGCTGTATGAGAATCAATGGGGAGTGAGTCAATGAGTGTGGCGCTGTTGAGCGTCGCCGGCGTGGCGCTGGATGCGTTGCTCGGTGAGCCGAAACGCTGGCATCCGCTGGTCGGGTTCGGCGGCTTTGCCAGTCGGGTCGAGCGGCGCTTCAACAGCGGCGGCCGTGGCTGGCGCAGTCATGGCGTGACGGCCTGGGTAATAACGGTGGTGCCGTTGACGCTGTTGGCCACCTTATTGAGCTGGCTGCCTTATATCGGCTGGCTGTTCGACATTCTGGCGCTGTACTGCGCGCTGGGCATGCGCAGCCTCGGTGAACACGTTCAGCCGGTGGCGCAGGCATTGCGCAGTGAGGATCTGGTCGAAGCGCGGCAGCGGGTGGGTTATCTGGTCAGTCGCCAGACCAGCGAACTGGACGCCACCGAGGTCGCCCGCGCCGCTACCGAGTCAGTGCTGGAAAACGGCAGCGACGCGGTGTTTGCTGCACTGTTCTGGTTTGTCGTGGCCGGTGCGCCCGGCGTGGTGCTGTACCGGCTGAGCAACACGCTGGACGCCATGTGGGGCTATCGCAACGAGCGTTTCGAGCGTTTCGGCTGGGCGGCGGCAAAAATCGACGACTTGCTCAACTACATTCCTGCACGCCTTGTGGCACTGACCTACGCATTATTGGGCAAGACCCGACTGGCACTGCGTTGCTGGCGTACCCAGGGCCCGACCTGGGACAGCCCGAATGCAGGCCCGGTGATGGCGGCTGGCGCGGGTGCACTGGGTGTCGAGCTGGGCGGCGCGGCGATCTATCACGGCGAACTGCATCAGCGTCCAAAACTGGGTGAAGGTGTCCCGGCCGACGCGGACTCGATCGATCGCGGCTGGCAACTGGTGCAGCGCGGCGTCTGGTTATGGCTGCTGATCATCTGCGCGGCGGCTGAATTCTATGCTTGAGCACGGCGGGCGACTGCGCGCTGCGGCGCAACATTATGGTATTCGTCAGGCCGACTGGCTGGACCTGTCCACCGGCATCGCACCCTGGCCCTGGCCGATTCCGGAGATTCCCCTGCGCGCCTGGGCGCGGCTGCCCGAGACCGATGACGGCCTGGAAGCCGCAGCCTGTGCCTATTACGGTGTGCCTCGGTTATTACCGGTGTCCGGTTCGCAGGCAGCGATTCAAGCGCTGCCTCGGGTGCGCAGTGGAGGGCGGGTCGGTGTTCTTTCACCGTGCTATGCCGAGCACGCACATGCCTGGCGCCAAAGCGGCTACGTGGTTCGCGAGGTGGGTGAGCAAGAGGTCGACTATTTTCTCGATACCCTCGATGTGCTGGTGGTGGTCAACCCCAACAACCCGACCGGCCTGCTGCTGAGTACCGAGCGCCTGCTGGAGTGGCACGCACGGCTGGCCGAGCGTGGCGGCTGGCTGGTGGTCGACGAAGCATTCATGGATAACACACCGGGCCTGAGCCTGGCCGCCGACACCTGGCGCATCGGGTTGATCGTGCTGCGCTCGTTCGGCAAGTTTTTCGGCCTGGCCGGGGTCCGGCTGGGCTTTGTGCTGGCCGAACCGGCGCTGCTCAAATCACTGGCGCAGGAAATAGGCCCCTGGTCGGTCAGCGGGCCGACGCGCATCATCGGCCAGGCCTGCCTGAGCGATCTGCAAGGGCATGCCCGGCAGATCGAACGCTGTGATCAGGCGCGTGACCGGCTGGTGGCCTTGCTCCACCAGTACCATCTGGCCCCTGATGGCGGCTGCGCGCTGTTTCAGTGGCTGGTGACTGCCGAAGCGCAATTGCTCCACGAGTTCTGTGCCCGACGTGGCGTATTGTTGCGCCTGTTCGTGGGGGACACGCCTGAGTCCTGCAGCCTGCGCTTTGGCCTGCCCGCTGATGAGGCCGACTGGCTGCGTCTGCACACTGTTCTGCTTGAATACCGCAAGGAATACCCATGGCCACGCTGATGGTACAAGGCACCACCTCGGATGCCGGCAAAAGCACGCTGGTGACGGCGTTGTGCCGCTGGCTGACCCGGCAGGGCGTGAAAGTCGTGCCTTTCAAACCGCAGAACATGGCGCTCAACAGCGCGGTGACGGCGGACGGTGGCGAGATCGGCCGTGCGCAGGCGGTGCAGGCGCAGGCTTGCTTTCTTGAACCGCATACCGACATGAACCCGGTGCTGCTCAAGCCCAACAGCGACACTGGCGCGCAGGTCATCATTCACGGTCGCGCCGTGACCACCATGAACGCCGTGGCGTATCACAGCTATAAAGAGATCGCCATGCAGGCGGTGCTGGAGTCGCATCGGCGGCTGGGGGAAAGCTACCCGGTGATCATGGTCGAAGGCGCCGGCTCGCCCGCCGAAATCAACCTGCGCGCCAATGACATCGCCAACATGGGCTTCGCCGAAGCGGTCGACTGCCCGGTGCTGCTGATTGCCGACATCAATCGCGGCGGGGTCTTTGCGCATCTGGTCGGCACGCTGGAGCTGCTGTCGCCCAGCGAGCAGGCACGGGTCAAGGGCTTCATCATCAACCGGTTTCGCGGCGACATTGCCTTGCTGCAGCCGGGGCTGGACTGGCTGGAAGCGCGCACCGGCAAGCCGGTGGTCGGCGTGCTGCCTTACGTCATGGACCTGCATCTGGAGGCCGAGGACGGCCTTGATCAGCGCCAGACCGACAAGGTCGAGCAAGTGCTGAACGTGGTCGTGCCGGTGCTGCCGCGTATCAGCAATCACACTGATTTCGACCCGCTGCGCCTGCATCCGCAGGTCAATCTGCAATTTATCGGCCCTGGCCAGCCCATTCCCCCCGCTGATCTGATTATTCTGCCCGGCTCGAAAAGCGTGCGCAGCGACCTGACTTATCTGCGCGCCAATGGCTGGGACACGGCCATCGACCGGCATCTGCGCTACGGCGGCAAGCTGATGGGGATCTGCGGCGGCCTGCAAATGCTCGGCGAGCAATTGCACGATCCGCTGGGCCTCGAAGGCGCGGCGGGTTCCAGCCCCGGTCTTGGCCTGTTGGCGATGAGCACCGTGCTGGAAACCGAGAAGCAACTGCGCAATGTGCGCGGCCATCTGACCCTGGAAGACGCCGAGGTCAGTGGTTACGAGATCCATGCCGGCGTCACCACCGGTGCGGCGCTTGAGCACGCTGCGGTTCGCCTAGACGATGGCCGCTGCGACGGCGCGCAGAGTGCCGACGGACAGATTCTCGGCACTTACCTGCATGGCCTGTTCGAATCGCCTGCCGCGTGCAGCGCGCTATTGCGTTGGGCGGGGCTGGAAAACGTGCAGTCGGTGGATTATCACGCCTTGCGCGAGCGCGACATCGAGCGGCTGGCGGATCTGGTGGAAAAGCACCTGGACGGTAAGCTGCTCCGCGAACTGTGCGGCCTGGAGGCAAGCTGAATGCTGCAATTGATACTCGGTGGTGCGCGCTCCGGCAAAAGTCGGCTGGCTGAAAAACTGGCTACCGACTCTTCGCTCGATGTGATCTATATCGCCACCAGCCAGCCGCTCGATGGCGAGATGAATCAGCGTGTTGCCAGCCATCGCGCTCGTCGCCCTGATCACTGGGGGCTGGTCGAAGAGCCTGTCGAACTGGCGCGCGTTCTTTTTGAGCAGGCTGCGCCTGACCGCTGCCTGCTGGTGGATTGCCTGACCCTGTGGCTGACCAATCTGCTGATGCTCGACAGCCCCGAGCGTCTGGCTCGGGAGCGTGAAGCGCTGCTCGACTGCCTGGCTGAATTGCCGGGCGAAATCATTTTTGTCAGCAATGAGACCGGGCTTGGCGTTGTGCCGCTCGGGGAGCTGACCCGTCGTTACGTCGACGAAGCCGGTCTGCTGCATCAGGCGCTGGCCGAGCGTTGCCAGCGTGTCGTGTTAACCGTTGCTGGCCTGCCACTTACGTTGAAAGGAACCGCGCTATGAGTAATTCCTGGTGGCTCAAGCCCGCACAGGCCATTGATGTGCCGATGCGCGAAGCTGCGTTGGCGCGTCAGCAGCAGCTGACCAAGCCTGCCGGATCGCTGGCGCAACTGGAGCGACTGGCGGTGCAGCTAGCCGGTCTGCAAGGACGCGAGCGTCCGGCTGCCGACCAGCTGTGGATCGCGATCTTCGCGGGTGACCATGGCGTCGTCGCAGAAGGTGTGTCGGCGTATCCGCAGGAAGTCACGGGCCAGATGCTGCACAACTTTGTCAAGGGCGGCGCGGCGATCAGCGTGCTGGCGCGCCAGCTTTCCGCGCAGCTGGATGTGGTGGATCTGGGTACCGTGTCGCCGATAGAGTTGCCAGGTGTGCGCCATCTGCGCCTCGGCGCAGGCACTGCCAATTTCGCCCACGGCCCCGCCATGACTGTCGAGCAGGGCCTCGCTGCGTTGCAGGCCGGGCGTGACAGCGTGTTGCGCGCCAAGGCCGTTGGCACTGAGCTGTTCATTGGTGGCGAGATGGGTATCGGCAATACCACGGCGGCCAGTGCGGTGGCCTGTTCGGTACTGGAATGCGCCGCGCCGCTGCTGGTCGGCCCAGGCACCGGCCTGAACGCTGAAGGTATCGCGCACAAGACTCTGGTCATCGAGCGTGCGCTGGCGTTGCACGCCGAGCATGCTGGCGATCCTCTGCACAGCCTGTTCTGTCTGGGCGGCTTCGAGATCGCTGCGCTGACCGGCGCTTACCTGGCCTGTGCGCAGGAAGGCATTGTGGCGCTGGTCGACGGCTTTATCTGCAGCGTGGCTGCGCTGGTGGCGGTGCGCCTTAACCCTTCCTGCCGCAACTGGTTGCTGTTTGGCCACCGTGGCGCCGAGCCGGGCCACCGGCATTTGCTGGAAACCCTGCAAGCCGAACCACTGCTGGACCTCGGCCTGCGTCTGGGGGAGGGCAGTGGTGCCGCACTGGCTGTACCGTTGGTGCGTCTGGCCTGTGAGTTGCACAACGGCATGGCGACATTTGCCGAAGCGGCTGTGGCGGATCGTCCGGCATGACCTTGCATCTGGATTTGCTGCGCCACGGTGAAACCGAACTGGGCGGCGGCCTGCGCGGCAGTCTCGACGATGCCCTGACGGAACTCGGCTGGCAGCAGATGCGTTCGGCGGTGGTGGATGCCGGGCCCTGGGCGCGGATTATCAGTTCGCCCCTGCAGCGTTGCGCGCGGTTCTCCGAGGAATTGGCGCAGCGCTTGTCGTTGCCTCTGCACCTGGAGCCGGGTTTGCAGGAGCTGCACTTTGGCGATTGGGAAGGTCACAGCCCTGCGCAACTGATGGAAACCGATGCCGAAGGTCTGGGGCTGTTCTGGGCGAACCCGTATACGTTCACGCCGCCCAATGGCGAGCCGGTGACTGATTTTGCAACGCGGGTGCTGAGCGCCGTGCAGCGTTTGCATCAGGCTTATGCCGGTGAGCGCGTGCTGCTGGTCAGTCATGGCGGCGTCATGCGCTTGTTGCTGGCGCAGGCGCGTGGTTTGCCGCGTGAGCAACTGCTGCAAGTGGTGGTGGGTCACGGCGCACTGCTACCGATTCAGGTCGCCGCTGGCGGCCTGCTCATTGAGGCCTGACCTGCATGTTGCCGTTCTGGATCGCCCTGCAATTTCTCAGTAGCCTGCCGATCCGCCTGCCGGGCATGCCACGTCCCGAAGAGTTGGGCCGTTCGCTGTTGTTCTATCCGCTGGTGGGCGTGGTGTTCGGCACGCTGTTGCTGGGCTGCAACGCACTGCTCAGCGGCGCGCCGCCGATGCTGCATGCAGCGCTGTTGCTCAGTGTCTGGGTGCTGCTCAGCGGTGGTTTGCATCTGGATGGCCTGGCCGACAGTGCCGACGCCTGGCTGGGTGGTTTCGGTGATCGCGAACGCACCCTCAGTATCATGAAAGACCCACGTAGCGGGCCCATTGCCGTGGTCACGCTGGTGTTGGTGCTGCTGCTCAAGTTTGCCGCGCTTCTGGCACTGATCGACAGCCACAGCAGCATGGGTTTGCTGCTGGCGCCGCTGATCGGGCGCAGCGCGATGCTCGCCTTGTTTCTCGGCACGCCCTACGTGCGTTCTGGCGGGTTGGGGCAGGCGCTTGCCGATCATCTGCCACGTGGGCCGGGTCGCAAGGTATTGCTGATCAGTGCGGCGGTCTGCGTGCTGCTGGCGGGCTGGCCGGGTGTGATTGCGTTGCTGGCCTGCGCAGTCAGCTTCTTTTGCTTGCGGCAATTGATGATGCGCCGTCTGGGCGGTACGACCGGTGATACGGCAGGCGCGTTGCTGGAACTGCTGGAGCTTGTGGTACTGCTTGCCCTCGCGCTGTTTTAAGCGCTGGTCTCAGGGCATTCCATGCTTGATTGACAGTCTTGTCCGGCAAGGCGTAGCGTCGCGACTCGCGGACACATCCGCACGCACTTTTGCAGGGAGCTGACAATGACATCGATCTGGCGTACCAATGGCTGGATTCTGCTGGGCAGTGCATTGATTCTGGCGTTATCGCTGGGCACACGGCACGGTTTCGGGCTGTTTCTGTCGCCCATGAGCGCGGATTTCGGCTGGGGGCGCGAGGTCTTCGCGTTTGCCATCGCCCTGCAAAACCTGATGTGGGGTCTGGCGCAGCCGTTTGCCGGCGCACTGGCAGACCGCTTTGGCGCGGCAAAAGTCGTGTTTGTCGGCGGCATCCTGTATGCCGTGGGGCTGTTGTGCATGAGCATGGCCGACTCGCCCCTCAGTCTTTCGCTGAGCGCAGGGTTATTGATCGGCATTGGCCTGTCCGGTACTTCGTTCTCGGTCATTCTCGGTGTCGTGGGGCGTGCGCTGCCTGCCGAGAAGCGCAGCATGGGCATGGGGATCGCCAGTGCAGCGGGCTCGTTCGGCCAGTTTGCCATGCTGCCCGGCACGCTGGGGCTGATCAGTTGGCTGGGCTGGTCCGGTGCATTGCTGGTGCTGGGCGTGCTGGTCGCGTTGATCCTGCCGCTGGTGGGCATGCTCAAGGACACGCCGAGCGCCTCTACCGGTGTCGAGTTGACCCTGGGCCAGGCACTGCGTGAAGCCTGCTCACATTCAGGGTTCTGGCTGCTGGCGCTGGGTTTCTTTGTCTGCGGCTTTCAAGTGGTGTTCATTGGCGTGCATTTGCCGGCTTATCTGGTGGATCAGCACTTGCCTGCCAAGGTTGGCACCACGGTATTGGCGCTGATCGGGCTGTTCAATATTTTCGGCACCTATACCGCCGGCTGGCTGGGCGGGCGCATGTCCAAGCCGAGATTGCTGACAGCGCTCTATCTGCTGCGCGCGGTAGTGATTGTGCTGTTTATCTCGGTCCCGCTCAGTCAGACCACCGCTTACCTGTTCGGCGTGGCAATGGGCTTGCTGTGGTTGTCTACCGTGCCGCTGACCAACGGTACGGTGGCGACGCTGTTTGGCGTTCGCAACCTGTCGATGCTGGGCGGTATCGTTTTTCTGTTTCATCAGCTGGGGGCATTTCTCGGTGGCTGGCTGGGCGGCCTGGTGTACGACCGCACCGGCAGCTACGACCTCATCTGGCAAGTCTCGGTGTTGCTCAGTCTGCTGGCGGCGGCGCTCAACTGGCCGGTGCGCGAGCGCCCGGTGGCCAGGTTGCAGGCGCAGGGCGGTCTGGCGTGAGCGCGCGCCTGGCAGTGCTGTCTGCCTTGCTGGTGGGCTTGGTGTTGCTGGGGCTGGTCTGGTGGGCCTGGCAACACGTCGGGTTAGCGGCGCTGCAACTGGGGTTGGGCGCTTGCTAGGCAGACGGCGTTGCTTGGGGTAGCGTGTCGGCAGACGACAACACTCTTCAGGGACGCCATGATGAAAACTCGCTTTGTTTCGATCCCTCTTCTGCTGCTGGCCATGAGCGGCGCCGCAATGGCCGCCGATTGCCCGCCGTTGCTGCAAGGCGAGCTGCCCAAGCTGCGCGCCAAGGAAAACATCGACCTGTGCAAACGCTTCGCCGGCAAGCCGCTGGTGGTGGTCAATACCGCCAGCTTCTGTGGCTTCGCCCCGCAGTTCAAAGGTCTTGAAGAGCTGAGTCAGCGTTACAAGGGGCAGGGGCTTGAAGTGCTGGGCGTGCCCTCCAACGACTTCAAGCAAGAGGCCAAGGACGGTGAGGAGACCGCCAAGGTCTGCTACGTCAATTACGGCGTGACCTTCACCATGACCGAGCCACAGGCCGTACGCGGTGACGACGCGACCCACCTGTTCAAAGTGCTGGCCGAGCAAAGCAGCGCGCCGCGCTGGAACTTCTATAAGTACGTCGTGGATCGCCAAGGCAATGTCATCGCCAACTTTTCCAGCATGACCAAGCCGGATGATCCTGAATTGATTGCGGCTATCGAAAAGGCGATTGCGTCGAAGCCTTGAGGGCTCAAGTCGAGCCATCGCAGGGCTGTGTGACCGCGGAGCGTCACGAAATGCATTACCACTCGGAG
This sequence comes from Pseudomonas syringae, assembly GCF_023278085.1. Classification (NCBI taxonomy): domain Bacteria; kingdom Pseudomonadati; phylum Pseudomonadota; class Gammaproteobacteria; order Pseudomonadales; family Pseudomonadaceae; genus Pseudomonas; species Pseudomonas syringae. Next base: position 1,428,684 of record NZ_CP066265.1, read on the forward strand.
CGTGATAACGAGAATTATCGGGGTGTCAGCCCCATTTTTCGGGCTGTTCAGGCTTGTGTATAACGCAGCGCGTGGTAACGAGAATCGTCGTGGTCTGCGCCCATTCTTAGGGCGCGAGGCGTAATAAAAAGCCCACAACCTGTGAAGGTTGCGGGCTTTTGTCAGCCTGGCAGTTGCCTATCAGAAACGATAGGTAACCGAAGTGCCGAGGCCGTGGGCGGTGTTGCGATAGTCAGCGCTGTACGAACCCTTGGTCGCGCTGCTGTCGCGGATCTTGGTTTCGTCTTCACGCAGGTACGAGTACGCCACGTCGATGGTCAGGTCATCAGTCGGGCTCCAGCCAGCGCCGAAGCTGATGATCTTGCGATCGCCAGTCGGGATGCGCGGAGAGCGGTTTTCATTGTTGGTCGGCGACTGATCGACGGAGAAGCCGGTACGCAGTGTCCACTCCTTGTTGACCTTGTACGAAGCACCAATGGCGTGTGCCCAGGTGTCGTGCCAGTTCTGTTCTTCGGTGATGGTGCCGATAGGGCCATTCGAACCGCCGAGCAGCGCAGGGACGCCGTCGTTATTGACGGTGATGTCCTGTAGACGGCTCCAGCGAGTCCAGGTGCTGCCTGCGTATACGGTCCAGTTTTCATCGATCTTCTGAGTGACGGAGAAGTCCACCGACTCAGGCGTCGAGATGTCCAGCGAGGCGTCATATTTCTGACCGGAAAAACCGCCGAAGCCGGATCCCTGAATCTTGGTCTTGCCCTCAAGCTTGTAATCGACTTTGGAATGGTAAGTCAGGCCCAGACGAGTGGTGTCGGTGGCCTGAACCAGAATGCCCGCGTTGAAGCCGATTGCGGTGTCATCGCCTTCGATTTGCACCTTGCCGTCATTGCGGCCAGGGCTTCGGGCGTTCAGGGTGGCCGAGGTCAGCTCACCATTGATGCGGTTGATGGTTGGGCCGAAACCGATGGAAACCTTGTCATTGAAGGCGTAGCTGACGGTCGGCTGGAAGGTCACGACCTGGACGTGACTCTTGTCACCCCAGTAGCGGCCCGCAAAGCCTTTTTCGTAATCAGTGACCAGGCCGAACGGTACGTACACGCCCAGACCAAATGCCCAGTGATCATCGATAGGTTTTACGTAGTAGCCCATTGGCACGCCGACCACGGGAACCATGTCTCCGTCGTTGCTGCCACCGAAGGTGCCGCGACCGTTCTTGATATCGGTCTTGGCGATGACTGCAGCCGCGCCTACGCTGATTTCTTCGCGCTTGAGGCGGGACATGCCGGCGGGGTTGCCAAACACAGTGCTGGCATCATCGGCTGACGAGGAGCGACCTGCGAAGCCGGTGCCCATGCCGCTGATACTTTGTTCGTTGAGGGCGAAGCCGGCAGCGAAAAGTTGAGAGGATGCCAGACCCAGAGCGAGCCCAAGCGTTGTCCGGTTCAGTGTTTTTGTCATTATTTTCATTATTAGAACTCCTTGTTGTTCACCGCTGGAAAATTACCAACATTTTCGACGGCGCGCTATAGGCTGAGGAGCCCGATTTAGAGCTATTCTTGTAGGACAATCCTGATAACTCTGCAGGAATTTAACTTTTGCCGGAGTTGTGTTGTCGTCGCGGTCTATACAGCCCGATCATAAAGTGACGAACAATAAAAAACCCCGCCTTGCGGGGCGGGGTTTTCGGGGGGCTTGCGGTCAAGACATCATCGCTGTCAGGCAACGAGTGCCTGACGGGTACGCTCGATCACGGCCTGCAGCGGCTCTGCGCTTGCATACTGATCGGGGTACAGGCGTTCGCTGTGACGAGCGATGCCGTGTTCATTGACGATGGTAAAGCTGAAGCAGCCTTTGCGAGCGGCCATGATCAGGCAGTTCATTGGGGCAAAAGCATTAGTAAGCGTGTGAATGGCGTGTTGAGTTTGAGTATTCATGATTAAGGTGTTTCCTGAAACAACACGGAACAATACCGTGCGTAAATAAAGATTCCAGTAAACGCGGGCCGACATTTGAGACAAAAGCCTGGCTGGGCGGAGAACCTGACTGGAAGAAAGACAGGCAGTTTAAGCGCACTTTTATCGTATGGCGCTCTGGCTGACCGGTAGGTACTTAGGAGGGCAGGCAACACAACAGGAGCAAAGGTTCGACGCTCCGGGTGAAGATCCTGATCAATTGCAGGCTGGTTGAAGCAGGCCATGAGCGCCATAACTACACTGTCACCCAAGGTGGTGCATCAGTGTGAAAGGTTCATGCCTGGAAACCATCGAGGTGGTCGATCCCTTGTTGCCAACATTCTCGTCGCATGGAGGAGGGTCTGTCGGGGGACTTGTCGACCGGAATTGATTTTTCAGCTTGGTACTAACGGCGGCAATACTATGCGCGTTGTTCGATCATTGCAAGAGGCTGCTGGAATAAATTTACCAGTGCCCGGCCAGTCGATAGATGAGCACGGTAGCCGATGCGACCATCGAGCAGCCGAGCAGGTAGGCGGCGACGGTGAGTCGCAGGGGGCGCCGGTGCTTGATGGCGCGCATGATGTCGCCCGGTTCGTTGATGCGCCCTTTGCTCAGGCCACCGCAGATGATCAGCATCAGCGCGATTGCAGACAGCAGTACGGTATAGGCAAAGACTCCGCCGTCCGGTGGCGGCAGAACGATGCTGGTTGCCAGTGCGATGATGCAGACGGCCATCAGTAGCAAGAAGAACTTCGATATCTCCTTCATGGGTCCCTTTACTGAATCGATAGTGACGGGCAATGGATGCGTTCAAGCAGGCCTTGGACTGCGACACGCGTAATTTGTCGCCTGACGGGTGTGCGAAGATCGCTGTGAAGTATGAAAGGCGCGGGTCAAAAAGGAAATTCCTGGCGCAAAAACAGCGCTGCGGGCCGCGTATTCATTAAGAAAGCGAGGCAGCCGAGGGTGTTTTTTCAGACCGGTGAAATGCTTGAAAAAAGCCTTGGCGGTGAATTGTGCACATTAGCTGCACAAGCTGCCACATCACTGTCACAAGCGTCGCTAAGGGTTTGATTTATGATGGTGAATTATTAAGTCAATGAAAAACATCGTTTTTTTTAGCTGGTGAAAAAATCGTCAGTTTGAGTGCAGGCCCCATCCCGTCTACGTTTGCGGAGGTTAAAGGGGGGTTGTCCACTGAGTTATCCACAGCTTCTGTGGATTGTCCCGAATGAAATGTCCCGGAAAAGGGGGCTGTGCGTGCCAGTGAAAACGCGTAGAATCCGATCCCCCGATTTACCCCCGCCTGTGATATCGCCTCGCCTGAAAGGCCGTTTCTGCTGCACTATCCATGTTCTCACCACACTGCCGCTGACGACGATTCAGCCTGCATGGAGTCTTTAATGGCACTGGACCTCAACAGCCTGTTACTGGGGCTTGCCGCAGCAGCATTGCCATTGCTGGCACTGCTCTGGCAGATGCAGCGTCGGCTGGCCTTGCGTCAGGCCGAGAGCGCCTTGCTGGACGAACGTCTGAGCATGGCGCAGATGGCCCAGGAAGGCCTCAATGCCCAACTGGATGCCTGCCGTGACGAAGTCAGCGATCTGGGCCAGGCCAACTCCGCCAAGCAGGCTGACCTTGCCGCATTGCGCCGCGAGGTCGAATTGCTGCGTGAGGAGAGCGACAATGCCCGCGAAATGGCACAAGGCTGGAGTACCGAGCGTGCCGGCAGAGAAGCCGAGCTGCGTCGTCTCGATGCGCAGTGTGCAGCGCTGAACGCCGAACTGCGGGAGCAACAGGACAGTCATCAGCAACGCCTCAACGATCTGCAGGGTTCCCGGGACGAATTGCGTGCGCAGTTTGCGGAACTGGCAGGCAAGATTTTCGACGAGCGTGAACAGCGCTTTGCCGAGACCAGCCAGCAGCAACTGGGTCAGTTGCTCACGCCACTCAAGGAGCGCATCCAGTCGTTTGAAAAGCGCGTCGAAGAAAGCTATCAGAACGAAGCCCGCGAGCGGTTTTCGCTGGCCAAGGAGCTGGAGCGTCTGCAGCAGTTGAACCTGCGCCTGAGCGACGAGGCTACCAACCTGACCCGTGCACTCAAGGGGCAGAAAACCCAGGGCAACTGGGGAGAGCTGATTCTGGAACGTGTGCTTGAGCATGCCGGGCTGGAAAAGGGGCGCGAGTATCAGACTCAGGTCAACCTCAAGGGGCCGGACGGCGAGCGCTTTCAGCCTGATGTATTGATCATGTTGCCGGGCGACAAGCAGGTCGTAGTAGATGCCAAGGTCAGCCTGACGGCCTATCAGCAGTATGTGTCAGCTGATGATGACGTGATCGGCCAGGCTGCGCTGAAACAGCACGTGCTGTCCCTGCGCAATCACGTCAAAGGTCTGTCAGGCAAGGATTACAAGCGGCTGGAGGGTTTGCACAGCCTGGATTTCGTTTTGTTGTTCGTGCCCATCGAAGCGGCGTTTTCTGCCGCGTTGCAGGCTGAGCCGAATCTGTTTCAGGAGGCCTTTGACCGTAACATCGTGATTGTCAGCCCGACGACGCTGCTGGCTACCTTGCGGGTTATCGACAGTCTCTGGAAGCAAGAGCGGCAGAGTCAGAATGCCCGGGAGATCGCTGAGCGGGCAGGCTGGCTGTATGACAAGTTCGTATTGTTCATTCAGGATCTGGACGAAGTGGGCAATCGCTTGCAGCAACTCGACAAGGCTTATTCGGCGGCGCGCAACAAGCTGACCGAAGGGCGCGGCAATCTGATCAGTCGCAGTGAGCAGCTCAAGTTGCTGGGCGCGCGTGCCAGCAAGAGCCTGCCTGCCGACTTGCTCGAAAGAGCGATGACCGATGGGGAGGGGCTGATTCGTCAGCCTGAATGAAACCCTTCCACACTTGTGTAATGTTCAGTAACAGGCCGTCCGTCGCAAAGACTAGAAGCGATCCTGCACAAATGTCACATTGGCTGCATCGGGAAAATTTTTTCCTGTGACACTCGGCTAACGGTTCATGTGCTTCTATGATCTTTAGTGAGTAATGAGTACAGATTGACTGCCGGGTTTTTCCCTCAAGGGGGCTCCATGAATACCAAACTGCAAGAATGGCTGCATGATCTGGGTGTTGCACTGGGTCTGATCGAACGACCAAAGCTGCAACCCATTCCGGTTCGTGCCGACGACAATCGTCGCCGTCCACGCCGCTAAGCTTCTCGCTTCATCCGGCCAGTGCGCTGAGAGCGTATGCTTACTTTATTCAGGTATCGCAGCGGGACGTAAAGGGCGTCCCGGCATAAGATGCATGCATTCGATGCCGATGCCTCGGTTACGCCTCCGATCCGCTTTCCTTGCTGTCCCCCACAGTTTCCCCCCGCCTGAACATAATCATGTCGACCACCATCGCGAGTGCCGTGGGCTTTGCCTTCATGAAATCCGGAAATTCGACCTTGAATTTCTTCCCCAGCGCGCTGAACAGTCTCTCGATGTCGTGCTCATCCAGAACCAGGTCCTCAAACGTGGCTCCTTCGCGAATTTCGGATTTGTCCACCAGGATAATGCCCAGTTCGTCAAACACGCTCTGTCGGACTGCCACGCGATCCATGAGTACTCCTGATGTTGATCGTGTCAGGATCGGGCAGGCGTACTCCATGTCACCAGCTTGAGCGTGTGAGATTAGCTCAAGTACATGGAACAGCTGCCGATTGCCCCGGCGCGAGCGTATGAAGTTGGTTAAACTGCCCCCTTGTTCGACAGGCGGTGGCTGCACGACCTGAACCGCCGTTCCCGCTGCTGACAGGGGCCTTCGCTGGCGACCTTTGCAGCAGGATCCGCCCGAGAGAGAATCAATGTCCCGCGCCCGCTGTGAACGTTGCCTGCGTCCAACCGCGCATTGTCTGTGTACGCTGATCCCGCAGCTGGACAGCCGTACCAGGGTGTTGATCCTCCAGCATCCGAGCGAAGTCAGCCATGCCTTGAATACGGCGCGGCTGGCCGCCTTGGGGCTGGTCAATGCGCAGTTGCGTGTAGGCGAGGTCTTCGATGATCTGCATGCGGTGTTGAACGCGCCCGGCTATCAGGCGCGGTTGTTGTTCCCCGGCGAAGCTGCCGAAACATTGATGGCTTATGCCTGTGATGCGCTACCGATGCTGCTGGTCGTGCCGGATGGCACCTGGCGCAAAGTGCGCAAAATGCTGCACCTCAACCCTTTGCTGGCGGCATTGCCACGGGTCAGCCTGAGCGCAGTACCCGCATCGCGCTACCGGTTGCGCAAAGCACCGGGGCCGGATGCACTGTCGACGCTTGAGGCCATTGTTCATGCCCTGCAGGCGCTGGAAGCGCCGAGCTCTTTCGAAGCGCTGCTGAAACCGTTCGACGCCTTGATCGAGGGCCAGATTCAAGCGATGGGCAGCGAGACGTATCAGCGCAATCACGGCACTTGAACACCACTAAAACAATTTGTCGTCGTAACCGCGCCCAGCTGTGCCTGTCGCTTTGCCGGGCAGCGCCTAGAATGACGCTGTTGTTTTACCTCTTGCGGGATTTCCGATGCATATCTCTTCTGGTCGCTGGGTCTATGGCTTGTGCCTGTCGCTACTGACTGCGCTGCTCTGGGGCATTCTGCCCATCAAGCTCAAACAGGTTTTGCAAGTGATGGATCCGGTGACCGTCACTTGGTTCAGGCTGTTTGTCTCCGGCGCGTTGCTGTTTGTCTGGCTGGCGTCGGTCAAGCGCTTGCCCAGCTTCAAGGTGCTGGGTCGCAAGGGCAAGATACTGGTGGTGCTGGCGGTGTTCGGGCTGGTTGGCAACTACGTGTTGTACTTGATCGGTCTACGCCTGCTGAGCCCTGGGACCACGCAATTGCTGGTGCAGGTCGGCCCGATTTTTCTGTTGATTGGCAGTGTTGTTCTGTTCAAGGAGCGCTTCAGCGTGGGGCAGGGTGTCGGTTTGCTGGTGCTGTTGATCGGCTTCGGGCTGTTTTTCAATCAACGGCTGATCGAGCTGTTCACCTCGCTGGGTGATTACACCACCGGCGTGCTGGTCGTGCTGCTGGCGTCGACCATCTGGACGTTTTACGGATTGAGCCAGAAACAGCTGCTGACAGTATGGAATTCGCTGCAGGTCATGATGGTGATCTACCTGTTCTGCGCCTTGCTGCTTACGCCCTGGGCGCATCCCGCCGAAGCCCTGTTGCTGAGCCCGTTGCAGGGCTGGCTGCTGCTCGCCTGCTGCCTGAATACACTGATCGCGTATGGAGCGTTTGCCGAAGCGTTGGCGCATTGGGAAGCGTCAAGAGTAAGTGCCACGCTCGCGTTGACCCCGCTGATCACGCTGGCGGCGGTGGCGTGCGCTGCCTGGTTCTGGCCGGATTATGTGCAGGCCGAAGAGTTGAATCTACTGGGGTATGGCGGGGCGCTGCTGGTGGTGGCGGGATCGGCACTGACCGCGCTCGGCCCTTCACTGATGGCCGGGCTGCGGGCGCGCAAGGCGCGGCTGGCCCAGGCCTGACGACGTTCTGCCGTCGTGGCATACAGATCAGCGTTTACCCAGTGCCTGTGCTTTGAGTATCCATTCCTGCCGCTGTTGCTCGGTAGCGCTGTGCACCGGGGCGAACTCGGTCAGGCGTTTGGTCTTGATCCCGCAGAAGCCGAGAATGGTACGGATCATCTGGCGGTGCGCAGGCGCCCCGTAAATCCAGTGAAAGTAGCCTGCCGGCGTGTCCATGGCGACCAGTAATTCAGCGCTACGACCCCTGAGCAGTTCATTGGATGAGTGTTTGCGGCCGTGGGACTTGAACGCAAAACCGGGCATCAGCACCCGGTCGAAGAAGCCTGTCAGCAGGGCGGGCAGCCCACCCCACCAGACCGGGTAGACGAACACCAGATGCTCGGCCCAGTGAATCTGGCGCTGAGCGTCGAGCAGATCGGCTTCCAGCGTCTGCGTCTGGTCGTAGCCGTGGTGCAGAATCGGATCGAACTCCAGTTCACCCAGTCTGATAATCCGCACCACATGGCCTTCGCCCCGCGCAGCCTGCGCGTAGGCGTCACCCAGGGCGTGACAAAAACTGATGGCTTTCGGCGTGCCGTAAACCATCAGGATTCGTTTGCCATTGCCTTCCAGTGGCGTTGCGCCGCTTTTGGCGTCAGCCATTGCTGCCAGCCTCAAGCATTTTTTCCGGACGGACCCAGGCGTCGAACTCTTCGTCAGTCAGGTAGCCCAGCGCCAGCGAGGCTTCGCGCAGGGTCAGGCCTTCGGTGTAGGCCTTTTTGGCAATCTGCGCGGACTTGTCATAACCGATGTGGGGATTGAGTGCCGTCACCAGCATCAGGCCACGTTCAAGGTGCTCGGCCATTTTCTCGGCGTCCGGCTCCATGCCGGCAATGCAGTGCTCGTTGAAATTACTGCAACCGTCGGCGAGCAGGCGGATCGATTGCAGGATGTTGTGAATGATCACCGGCTTGTACACGTTCAACTGCAAATGACCCTGACTGGCCGCGAAACCGATGGTCACGTCGTTGCCCATGACCTGGCAGGCGAGCATCGACAGCGCTTCGCACTGGGTTGGGTTGACCTTGCCGGGCATGATCGAGCTGCCCGGTTCGTTGGCTGGCAAGCGCACTTCTGCCAGACCGGCACGCGGACCGGAGCCCAGCAGGCGTAGGTCGTTGGCGATTTTCATCAGCGTCCCGGCCAGGGTTTTCAGTGCGCCCGAGAGCGCAGCAAGCGGTTCATGTCCGGCCAGCGCGGCAAATTTATTGGGTGCCGTGATGAAGGGCAGCCCGGACAGCGCGGCCAGTTCTGCCGCGATGGCCTCGGCAAAGCCTTTTGGTGAATTGAGCCCGGTGCCGACCGCAGTGCCGCCTTGTGCCAGTTCATAAACGGCGGGCAGGGCGGCACGGATGGCCTTTTCTGCATAATCCAGTTGGGCAACGAACCCGGAAAGCTCCTGACCAAAGGTGATCGGGGTCGCGTCCATCATGTGCGTGCGCCCGGTCTTGACCAGTTTCATGTGCCGGGCGGCTTGCTCGGCCAGTCCGCTGGACAGCTCGGCAATCGCAGGCAGCAGGCTGCTCTTGACGGCCTGGGCCGTGGCAATGTGCATGGCAGTCGGGAAGCAGTCGTTGGAGCTTTGCGAGCGATTGACGTGATCGTTCGGGTGGACCGGCGACTTGCCGCCACGGCCCTGACCGGCCAGTTCGTTGGCGCGACCGGCAATCACTTCGTTGACGTTCATATTGCTCTGCGTGCCGCTGCCGGTCTGCCAGACGACCAGCGGGAACTGCGCGTCGTGCTGGCCGTCGAGCACTTCGTCGGCGGCCTGTTCGATCAGGCGGGCGATGTCGGCAGGCAGGTCGCCGTTGCGGTTATTGACCCGGGCGGCGGCCTTCTTGATCAGGGTCAGCGCGTGCAGGACTGGCAGCGGCATACGCTGGTCGCCAATCGCAAAGTTGATCAGTGAGCGCTGGGTCTGCGCGCCCCAGTAAGCGTCTTCGGGGACTTCGATCGGGCCGATGCTGTCGGTTTCGGTGCGGCTCACTGGTCTTACTCCTTTAAGTACGTTGCAGGGTTAGGTCGCTATATGCAGGCAGGGTTCCCGAGCCGTGCTTTTTAACCGCTCGGCGAACCGGGGGTTGAGCCAAAAGCCCAGATAAGCGCAGAATGGTCGGCCCTGGGGTAAAGCCTCGTTTGCTAGATAAGGAAACTCGATGACCCGTCTTCGTGCCATCTGTACCGCGGTAGCCCTGGTCTGTGCCAGCGGTCAGGTCTTTGCCGACACCGCCAGTCACAACGCGAGCGCCGAAACGTTCCTGAAGCTCGCCAACGCCGATCGCCTGGGCGCTCCGGTCTATGCACAGGTTCAGCAGATGTTTGCTCAGCGTTTTGCTGAAACCAAGGCACCTGCATCGAAAAAAGCGTTGCTTGAAACCTATCAGGCCAAAGCCAACACGGCTCTGGATCAAGCCATCGGCTGGAACAAGCTCAAGCCTGAAATGGTCAAGCTGTACACCGCCAACTTCACCGAAAGCGAGCTGAAGGATCTGGTTGCGTTCTACCAGTCTCCACTGGGCAAGAAAGTGATGACCAAGATGCCTGAGCTGGCTCAGCAATCTGCCCAGCTGACCCAGAGCAAGCTGGAAAGCGCCGTGCCGGTGGTCAACAAGTTGCTGGCCGACATGACTGCCGAGCTGGAACCTGCCAAAGCTGCCGCACCTGCTGCTGCTCCGGCCAAGAAGCCCTGATCGGCGAGTTATACCATGACCATGCAAAAACGAATCGAGTCGGCGCTCGCGCTGCTGCAACCGCACCATCTGCAAGTGCTCGACGAGAGCCACATGCACAGTCGTGGCGAGCAGACGCACTACAAGGCGATTCTGGTCAGTGACCAGTTTCAGGGCCTCAATTCGGTCAAGCGACACCAGAAGGTCTATGCCACGCTGGGCGGTCTGATGGGCGAATTTCATGCTCTGGCACTGCACACTTACACGCCGGAAGAATGGGCGAAGACTGGCGCAGCGCCAGCTTCACCCACCTGTGCCGGTGGTCACTGACGGGGCATGGCGTGGTCCTGCCCCTTTGCCGGGGCATTCGCTGCACTGACCTGCCTGCATCCCTTCGGTTTTTGCTAGAATCCGCACCGCGCCGCCTGGCCGGTGCGTTTTTTTTGTCCGGAATTTTGCCCGGTAGGCCCTTTGCGAGGGTCGCCACTGGAGAGATACATGACTCAAGAGCCGATGACTCAGCCGATCGTCGTAGCGGCGCTATACAAGTTCGTCACCCTCAGTGATTACGTTGCCCTGCGCGAGCCGCTGTTGCAGGCGATGGTCGACAATGGCATCAAAGGCACGCTGTTGATCGCCGAAGAAGGCATCAACGGTACGGTGTCCGGCAGCCGCGAGGGCATCGATGGCCTGATGGCCTGGCTGAAGAACGACCCGCGCATGGTTGACATCGATCACAAGGAGTCGTACTGCGACGAGCAGCCGTTCTACCGCACCAAGGTCAAGCTCAAGAAAGAGATCGTGACCCTGGGCGTCGAAGGCGTCGACCCCAACAAGAACGTGGGCACCTACGTCGAGCCGAAAGACTGGAATGACCTGATCACCGACCCTGAAGTGCTGCTGATCGATACCCGTAACGATTACGAGGTATCCATCGGCACCTTCGAAGGCGCTATCGACCCCAAGACCACGTCGTTCCGTGAGTTTCCGGACTACATCAAGGCGCATTTCGACCCAGCCGTGCACAAGAAAGTCGCCATGTTCTGCACCGGTGGCATTCGCTGCGAGAAAGCATCGAGCTACATGCTGGGCGAGGGCTTCGAAGAGGTCTATCACCTCAAGGGCGGGATTCTCAAGTACCTCGAAGAGGTGCCTGAGCAGGAAAGCCAGTGGCGCGGCGAGTGTTTCGTGTTCGACAATCGGGTTACCGTGCGCCATGACCTGACCGAAGGCGACTACGATCAGTGTCACGCGTGCCGCACACCGATCAGCGCCGAAGACCGCGCCAGCGAGCATTATTCGCCAGGCATCAGTTGCCCGTACTGCTGGGACTCGCTGAGCGAGAAGACCCGCCGCAGCGCGATCGATCGCCAAAAGCAGATCGAACTGGCCAAGGCGCGTAACCAGCCTCATCCAATCGGTCGAAACTACCGTCTGCCATCCGAGGCCTGAGCCATGTCCGCCCGCCTGATCTATGTGATGGACCCTATGTGCTCGTGGTGCTGGGGCTTCGCTCCGGTTGCCGATGCGCTGGTGCAGCAGGCTCGGGCGGCGGGTGTGCCGCTGCATCTGGTGATGGGCGGGTTGCGCTCCGGCACTGTGGCGCTGGAGCCGGCCAAGCGCCGTTACATTCTTGAGCACTGGCGGGCTGTCGAGGCAGCGACCGGCCAGGCTTTTCAACACGAAGGCGCCTTGCCTGAAGGGTTCATCTACGACACGACCCCGGCCTGTCTGGCGGTGACCGCCGCACGCTCTCTCAACCCGGATCGGGCCTGGGCGCTGGTCGGGCTGATCCAGCAGGCGTTCTACACAGAAGGGCGTGACGTGACGCTTCCCTCGGTGCTGGCTGAACTGGCCGAGCAGACCGGTCTGTCACGCCAGGCGTTTGCCGATGCGTTCGAAAGTCGTGAGCAGCAGTCGGCAACGGCGGCTGATTTTACCTGGGCGCAGGACCTGGGCATCGCCGGGTTTCCGACCCTGCTTGCCGAGCGCAATGGTCAACTGGCACTGCTGACCAACGGCTATCAACCGCTCGGCGACCTTTCACCGCTGCTGGGGCGCTGGCTCGAGCGTGCTGCCAGTGAGTGAGCATGTGCCTGAGGCGTCGTCGGCCAGTCGCATCGATTCACTGAGCTGGGCCGAAATCCGTCGCCTCGCACTGCGCCACAGAAAATCCCTGTGGCTTGCCAATGGTGTGGCGGTTCTGGCCACGCTGTGTAGCGTTCCTATCCCGTTGCTGCTGCCGTTGCTGGTCGACGAGGTTCTGCTGGGACGCGGCGACGCGGCGTTGAAAGTCATGGATCATCTGCTGCCCGACAGCCTGCAAAAAGCCGTGGGTTACATCGGCCTGATGCTGCTGCTGACCTTGCTGCTGCGCGCCGGGGCGCTGGTGTTCAATGTGTTGCAGGCCCGTTTGTTCGCGGGCCTGGCCAAGGACATTGTCTATCGTATCCGCCTGCGCCTGATCGAACGGCTCAAACGTATCTCCTTGCGTGAATATGAAAGCCTGGGCAGCGGGACGGTGACGACGCACCTGGTCACTGATCTCGACACGCTGGACAAGTTTGTCGGCGAAACCCTCAGCCGCCTGCTGGTCGCCACACTCACTCTGGCGGGTACGGCTGGCATTCTGATGTGGATGCACTGGAAGCTGGCGCTGCTGATCATGCTGTTCAACCCGCTGGTGATTCTGCTCACCGTGAAGCTGGGCAAGCGGGTCAAGCACCTCAAAAAGCTGGAGAACGACAGCACCTCGCGTTTCACCCAGGCACTGAGTGAAACACTGGATGCCATTCAGGAAGTGCGGGCAGGCAACCGTCAGGGCTTTTTCCTCGGTCGCCTGGGGTTGCGTGCTCAGGAAGTACGCGATTACGCAATCAATTCACAGTGGAAAAGCGATGCGTCCGGACGCGCCAGCGGGCTGCTGTTTCAGTTCGGCATCGATATCTTTCGCGCGGCGGCGATGCTTACCGTGCTGTTCTCGGACCTGTCCATCGGCCAGATGCTGGCGGTGTTCAGTTACCTGTGGTTCATGATGACCCCGGTTGAGCAGTTGCTGAACCTGCAGTACGCCTATTACGCGGCGGGAGGGGCGCTGACGCGTATCAACGAGCTGCTGGCCCGGGCCGATGAGCCGGAGTATGCGGGCGGTACTGACCCGTTCGAAGGGCAGGCGACGGTGGGTATTGAAGTGCGCGGTCTGAGCTTCGGCTACGGCGAAGACCTGGTGCTTGACCAGCTGCACCTGAACATCGCACCGGGCGAAAAGGTCGCGATCGTCGGCGCCAGCGGTGGCGGCAAAAGCACGCTGGTGCAATTGCTGCTGGGGCTGTACACCGCCCGCACCGGGGTCATTCGCTTTGGCGGGGTCAGTCAGCAGGATATCGGCCTTGAAACCGTGCGGGAGAACGTTGCGGTGGTGCTGCAGCATCCGGCGTTATTCAACGATACCGTGCGTGCCAACCTGACCATGGGCCGTGACTGCACTGACGAGGCATGTTGGCGAGCGCTCGACGTCGCGCAACTGGAATCAACCATTCGCGAAATGCCCAAGGGCCTGGACAGCGTGTTGGGGCGTTCCGGTGTGCGCCTCTCGGGCGGTCAGCGCCAGCGCCTGGCGATCGCACGCATGGTGTTGGCCGATCCGAAGGTGGTGATTCTCGATGAGGCGACCTCGGCGCTGGACGCAGCGACCGAATACAACCTGCATCAGGCGCTGGCGAGGTTTTTGCGCAGCCGCACGACGCTGATCATTGCCCATCGTCTGTCCGCCGTTAAGCAGGCTGACCGCGTGCTGGTCTTCGACGGCGGGCGGATCGTCGAAGACGGTGACCATCAACAGCTGATTGCCGATGGAGGTCTGTACGCAAAACTGTATGGGCATTTGCAACAAATCTGATGCTTGAAGCCTTTAGAGTCGTGCGCTCGCCCTCAATTCCGGGAGAATCAACTGCCATCATTGCCGAATTTAGCCTAGTCTCTGGGCTAGACGTTTATCCAGGCATGTTGACTTGAAACCCATGAAGCAAACATGGACCTTCTCCAAGCCCCGTCTATTGGGCATCGTATGGCCTTTCATTGCAGTCGCCCTGTTTCAGGCGTTACTGGGATGTGTCAGCCTTTACACGATGTCAGCCGTGCGCAGTTACGTCGTGGGAGAAAGTCTTTGGTCCAAGGGCCAGAAAGACGCCATTCATTACCTCAGCCTGTACGCCAACTGGCACGATGAGCGTGATTATCTGAAGTATCAGCGCGCATTTGCCGTACCGCAGGGTGGCCACGCCCTGCGTGAGGCACTGGACCGGCCAACGCCATCACTGGCCGATGCGCGGGAGGGGATCCTTCAGGGTGGCAATCACCCGGATGACGTGAATGGCATTATCTGGATGTACCTGAATTTTCACGAGTTCAGCTTCATGAAACGGGCTATCTACTTCTGGGCAGTGGGCGATGGCTACCTCCTGCAGCTCGATGACCTGGCCCGGCAGATTCACGCCCGTGTCAGTCAAGGCAATGTCAGCCCTGCCGAGATCGCCAACTGGCGCGCGGAGATCAACGACATCAACGAAAGTGTGACGCCTGCCGCCCGCGCCTTCAGTGATGCGCTGGGCGAGGGCTCGCGATTTATTCTGAAATTGCTGGTGGCGGTCAATCTGATCACCGCCGTGCTGCTGATTCTGCTGGCGTTGCTGCGGGTGCGTCGACTCATTGCCCAGCGAAGATTGTTTGCCGACGCTCTGGTGCTGGAAAAGGAACGGGCACAGATCACGCTTGAGTCAATTGGCGACGGTGTAATCAGCACCGATATGACCGGTGTCATCGTGTACATGAATCCGGCGGCAGAGGGGCTTACCAATTGGCAAAGCGCCCAGGCGTGCGGGTTGCCGCTGGCTGCATTGTTCAACTTGCTGGACGAGAACGATCAGCGGGACAGTGCGACGCTGATCGACCAGATACTGTCCGGCAAACTCAAGGGGGGCAGTGCCAACAGCAAGCTGATCCAGCGACTCGATGGCAGCACAGTTTCGGTCGCGCTGGTCGGAACGCCGATCTACGCGGATGGCCTGGTCAGTGGCGCAGTACTGGTGTTGCATGACATGACGCAGGAGCATCAGTACATTGCTGACCTTTCCTGGCAGGCTGCACATGACCCGCTGACCGGCCTGGTCAGCCGCAGTGAGTTCGAAAACCGGCTGCAACGCGTCCTCGATGATATCGGCACAGGCAGCCATTGCCTGATGTTTCTCGACCTCGATCAGTTCAAGCTGGTCAACGATACCGGTGGTCATGCGGCAGGCGACGAACTGCTGCGCAAGCTGTGCAAGGCGCTCCCGCAAGGGTTGCGTGAGGGTGATACGTTGGCACGTCTGGGCGGTGATGAGTTTGGCGTGCTGCTGGTCGATTGCCCTCCGGCCACTGCTCACGAAATCGCCGAAGTTCTGCGCCAGATTGTGCAAAGTCTGCAGTTTATGTGGAAAGGTCGGCCATTCACGACTACTGTCAGTATCGGTCTGGTCCACCTGGATGAAGATTCCGCCACGCTGGAAGCCTCGTTGTCGGCTGCCGACATGGCCTGCTACATGGCCAAGGAGAAGGGCCGCAACCGTGTCCAGATCTACAGTGTCGACGATCTGACGCTGTCGGTGCGCTTTGGCGAGATGGCCTGGATACAGCGTTTACGCGTGGCGATCGATGAAAATCGCTTCTGTCTTTACGCGCAGGAAATTGCATCGATCAAGGAATCCGGCGACGGAGTCCGGCATATCGAAATCCTCCTGCGACTGCGTGACGAGTCGGGGAGAATGGTCGCTCCGGACAGTTTTATTCCGGCGGCGGAGCGTTACGGCCTGATGAGCACGCTGGATCGCTGGGTGGTGCGCAATGTGTTCAAGATCATCGCCGAATGCATGAGTGATGACCGGCACCGGACACCGCAGGCGCTGTGCGCCATCAACCTGTCCGGTTCAAGTATCGGCGACGATACCTTTCTCGAATACCTGAAACTGCAATTCGTTACATATGGCGTTGCGCCTGACATGATCTGCTTTGAAATCACTGAGACCAGTGCCATTGCCGACCTGGGAAGTGCCATCCGCTTCATCAACGAGTTGAAAGCACTGGGCTGTCTGTTTTCTTTGGATGATTTCTGCTCCGGCATGTCTTCTTTTGCGTACCTGAAGCATCTTCCAGTGGACTTTTTGAAAATTGATGGCAGTTTCGTAAAGGATATGCTCGACAACCCGATCAATCGGGCCATGGTTGAAGTCATCAATAACATCGGCCACGTCATGGGCAAGCTCACGATTGCCGAATTTGTTGAAACGCCGCAGATCGAATCTGCATTGCAGGAAATGGGCGTGGATTTTGCACAAGGCTATCTGATCGGACGCCCCGAGCTGTTTACGTGTGAAAGTCTGTACATTGAGCCCGTACGCCCTGACCCCTTGATATTCGGCGCGCCAGGAACGCTACGTTAAATCAGTCGCAACCTTTTATAAGGAGCTACACAGTGATCGACACTTTCGAGAGAACCGGTCCGCTCATGGAAGCCAGTAGTTATCCGGCCTGGGCGCAGCAACTGATCAAGGATTGCAGCGCTGCCAAGGCGCGCGTGGTCGAGCACGAGCTGTATCAGCAGATGCGTGACGCAACGCTCAGTCCTGCGATCATGCGCCAGTATCTGATTGGTGGATGGCCAGTGGTCGAGCAGTTTGCGGTGTACATGGCCAAGAATCTCACCAAGACCCGCTTTGGTCGTCACCCCGGTGAAGACATGGCGCGGCGTTGGCTGATGCGTAATATTCGCGTCGAACTCAATCATGCCGACTACTGGGTAAACTGGTGCGCAGCCCATGGTGTAACCCTTGAAGATCTGCACGATCAGCGGGTGGCTCCCGAACTGCACGCCCTGAGCCACTGGTGCTGGCAGACCAGCTCTTCGGATTCGCTGGCGGTTGCCATGGCAGCCACCAACTACGCGATTGAAGGCGCAACTGGCGAGTGGTCGGCGGTGGTGTGTTCAACGGGCGTCTACGCGGAGGCGTTTCCCGAGGAGACCCGCAAGAAAGCCATGAAATGGCTCAAGATGCATGCCCAATACGATGATGCGCACCCTTGGGAAGCGCTGGAAATCATCTGCACACTGGTGGGCAACAAGCCAAGTACACAGTTGCAGGCCGAACTGCGTCAGGCGACCACCAAGAGCTATGACTACATGTATCTGTTTCTGGAGCGCTGCATGCAGCTGGAAAAGGCCAGGTCCCCACGCGGGCGTGTTGCCGCGCTGGAAGTATAAGGGCAGGCAAGACAGAGGGGTGTTGCTAGCTGGCCATGGCGAGACGATTGCGACCCTGACGCTTGGCGACGTACAGCGCATTGTCGGCACGCCGTAACAGGCTGTCGGCGGCTTCCGTCGGCAGCAGTGTCGAGCAGCCAAGGCTGACCGTCATGTTCAGGGCCGGATCGAGCTCGCGAAACTCAAGGCTGCGAACAGCCCGGCGCAGGCGTTCGCCCACCATCTGCGCCGCGGCGGCGCTGGTGTTCGACAGAATGACCACAAACTCTTCCCCGCCATAGCGGAATACCCGGTCGATATTGCGTAGCTGCGCTTTCAGGCTGTGCGCGACCGTTTTCAATACATCATCGCCCGTGTAATGACCGTAATCGTCGTTCACGCGCTTGAAATGATCGATATCCAGCATCAGTAACGACAACGGCTGCTTGTGACGGCGCGATATTTCGATTTCCCGGGCCAGGCTCTGATCCATCGCAATACGATTGCCCGCATTGGTCAGCGGATCGCGAAGTGCGCTCTGAGTGGCAATGCGGTACAAAAGCGCGTTGAGCAGCGGGTACAGCAGGCAGACCAGCAGTGATTCCAGATCACTCAACTGGCGGCTTTCAAAAGGCTGTGCGCTTTGAAATTCCACTTCGCCAATGCACTCGCCTTCGTGACGCAGGCGGAAATTGGCCCTGTGGGACGAGTTTTCGCCCAAGCGCAGGTGCAAGTCGCTTTCAACGTGACGATAGACCAGGCCGCTCAGGGGCAAAAGCCGCTGCACGCCCTGAAAGAACAGCGTGAGTATGCGCTCTGCTTCCAGGCTGGTCTGCAATTGACGCCCAAGCTGGTGGACCAGCTCGGGGAGTGACGGGGGTGGCAGTACGGCATTGGGCCGATTTCGAAAGCCGAGTCGCTGCAATTCAGCCGTATCGAAATCGATCGCATGGGTCTGGTCAGGACAACTCATCTCATCGCTCCTCAGCACATATCGCTGTGCTTGGCTGGGTTAGAGCGACACTCCGGCCGTTCGGTTCAGTTATGCGGGGATATTAAAAATCAATGGCTTGGCAAACTCTGACTGTCTGACAGCGCCAGTTTTCTGACCCGGTTCGATCTGCGATCGAGCACGGCTGCCATGCGTGTTGCATTCAGGCTACTGAGCGTTCAGCGCCTGCCCGTTGATGCCTTTGCTGTCCGGCCCCATCAGGTACAGGTAAACCGGCATGATCTCGTCGGGTGTCGGATTGTTCAGCGGGTTCTCGTCCGGGTAGGCCAATGCGCGCATGTCAGTGCGGGTCGCGCCGGGGTTGATGCTGTTGGCACGAACCGTGGTGACGCCGTGCAGTTCGTCCGCCAGGGTCTGCATCAGGCCTTCAGTGGCGAACTTCGATACGCCATAGGCGCCCCATTGCGCGCGTCCCTTGCGGCCGACACTGCTGGAAGTGAAGGCTATCGAGGCATCGGCCGAGCGTTTGAGCAAGGGCAGCAGTGCCTGGGTCAGCATGAACGTGGCATTGACGTTGATATGCATGACCTGCATGAAGTCGTCGCCGGGGTATTGCTCCAGCGGGGTGCGCGGGCCAATGATTGACGCGTTGTGCAGCAGGCCGTCGAGGCGGCCGAATTCGTTTTCGATCATCATCGCCAGATCGCGATACCGGGTCGGCCCGGCGCTTTCCAGATCGAACGTAATGACCATTGGCTGTGGCTGGCCGGCGGCTTTGATCTGCTCGCCGACCTGGGCAAGATTGGCTTCAGTCTTGCCCAGCAGCAAGACGGTTGCACCAAGGGCTGCGTAGTGC
Organism: Pseudomonas syringae; assembly: GCF_023278085.1. Lineage (NCBI taxonomy): Bacteria > Pseudomonadati > Pseudomonadota > Gammaproteobacteria > Pseudomonadales > Pseudomonadaceae > Pseudomonas > Pseudomonas syringae. The sequence goes on from NZ_CP066265.1 coordinate 1,447,929, forward strand.
CGGGCAGCGGCGGCACCGATGCCACGACCGGCTCCGGTCACCAGAATGATCCGGTCTTGCAGGAGTCCGGGGCGGGCGGAATAGTCAAACATGTAAGGCCTCACGTGTTGGTGTGCTGTTCAGCAACTGCACAGCGCGTTGTCCAGCACCTTGCGCAGTTCCAGCGGATGATCGACGACGACGTCGGCACCCCAGTGATCCGGGTTGTCCTCGGGGTGGATGTAGCCGTAGCGCACCGCAGCGGTTCGGGTGCCTGCATCTCGCCCGGATTCGATGTCGCGCAGGTCATCGCCCACGAACAGGACGCTGGCCGGGTCCAGGTCGAGCATCTTGCAGGCCAGAATCATCGGTTCAGGGTGCGGTTTGCTGTGCGTGACGTGATCCGGGCAGATCAACACGGCCGAACGCTCGGACAGGTTTAGCCGCTCCATGATCGGCTGGGCGAAACGCACCGGCTTGTTGGTCACGACGCCCCAGATCAGCCCGGCCTTTTCGATGTCGGCCAGCAGCTCGGGCATGCCGTCGAACAGCGTGCTGTGAACGGCGCAATCGCGCTGGTAGCGCTCCAGAAACTCCAGGCGCAACGCCTCGAACGCTGGCGCATCGGGAGACATCGCAAAGGTCGCGGCGACCATGGCCTTGGCGCCCCCCGATACCTCGTCGCGAATCAGTTTGTCCGGTACTGCCGGAAGGCCGCGGTCAGCCAGCATCGCCTGCGCAATGGCGATGAAGTCCGGCGCGGTATCGAGCAACGTGCCGTCCATGTCGAATAAGACAGCTCTCAAGCGCATGGCTTATGCCTCCCGCAGAGTCTGGATCATGTAGTTGACGCTAACGTCGGAAGCCAGTTTGTAATGCTTGGTCAGCGGGTTGTAGGTCAGGCCGATGATGTCTTTGACCTCAAGGCCCGCATCGCGGCTCCAGGCGCCCAGTTCCGACGGACGGATGAATTTCTTGAAGTCATGGGTGCCACGGGGCAGCAGACCCAGAATGTATTCCGCGCCGATCACGGCAAACAGATAAGCCTTGGGGTTGCGGTTGATGGTCGAGAAGAACACCTGACCGCCCGGCTTGACCATGCGGTAGCAGGCGCGGATCACCGAGGACGGGTCAGGCACGTGCTCAAGCATTTCCAGGCACGTCACCACATCGAACTGCTCGGGCATTTCTTCGGCCATGTCCTCGGCGGTGATCTGCCGGTACTCGACGCTGACGCCTGACTCCAGCTGGTGCAGTTGCGCGACGGCCAGTGGGGCCTCGCCCATGTCGATACCGGTCACGGTCGCGCCGCGCAGCGCCATTGCTTCGCTGAGAATGCCGCCGCCGCAGCCGACGTCCAGAACCTTTTTGCCCGCCAGATTGACGCGCTCGTCGATCCAGTTGACGCGCAGCGGGTTGATGTCATGCAGCGGCTTGAATTCGCTTTCACGGTCCCACCAGCGGTGGGCCAGGGCCTCGAATTTGGCGATTTCTGCGCGGTCGACGTTGCTCATGGGTATCCCTCTTGAACTCAAAATTCGTTTTCACCAGTCAGGCTATAGATAAGCCTGACCGTCATGTGTTCGATCCGGCTGTGTTATTCGGACTTGCCGGCAATGCGCCTGCCCCAGGCAATGGCCGTCTCGCACAGCGCCTGCTCGTCCATTCGGGTCAGGCGGCCGCCGTCGAGCAGCTGTTTTCCCGCTACCCAGACGTGGCTCACGCAATCGCGGCCGGTGGCATAGATAAGCTGGGATACCGGATCATAGACCGGTTGCTGGGCCAGCCTCGACAGGTCGAAAGCGACCATGTCCGCAGCCTTGCCGAGTTCCAGCGAGCCGGTTTCGTCCTGCAGGCCCAGCGCACGCGCGCCGTTCAGGGTGGCCATGCGCAAGGCCCGGTGGGCATCCAGCGCAGTGGCCGAACCGGCGACGGCCTTGGCGAGCAGGGCCGCAGTGCGGGTTTCGCCAAGCAGATCCAGATCGTTGTTGCTGGCTGCGCCGTCGGTGCCCACTGCAACGTTCACACCGGCCTGCCATAGTCGCTCCACCGGACAGAAACCACTGGCCAGCTTGAGGTTGGACTCGGGGCAATGGATCACGCTGGAGTTGCTTTCCACCAACAGTTCCAGATCGTCGTCGCTGATCTGCGTCATGTGTACGGCCTGGAAACGCGGACCGAGCATGCCCAGGCGGTGCAGGCGGGCGAGAGGGCGCTCCTGGCGCTGCTCGACTGCCTGCTCGACTTCGAACGCGGTCTCGTGCACGTGCATCTGGATCATGGCGTCGAGTTCGTCGGCAATGACCCGGACCTTTTCCAGATTTTCGTCACCGACGGTATAAGGCGCATGCGGGCCAAAGGCAATCTTGATACGCGGGTGATGGGCGAGGTCGTTGAACAGCTCTATGCCGTTGTGCAGGGCTTCGTCGGTGGTGCGGGCCCCCGGAATCGGGAAGTCCAGCACCGGCACGGTGATTTGCGCGCGCATGCCGCTGGCGTGAACCCGTTCGGCAGCCACTTTGGGGTAGAAATACATGTCCGAGAAACAGGTGATACCGCCCTTGAGCTGTTCGGCAATGGCCAGATCGGTGCCGTCCCGCACGAAATCTTCATCGACCCATTTGCTCTCGGCGGGCCAGATATGGTCTTGCAGCCAGGTCATCAGTGGCAGGTCGTCGGCCAGGCCGCGAAACAGGGTCATCGCCGCATGGCCGTGGGCGTTGATCAGGCCGGGGCTGAGCAGCATTCCGGGCAGCTCCCGGACCTGTGCGGCGTTCTGCCGCAAGGCCTCGGCCCGCGGACCGATATACACGATACAACCGTCGCGAACGCCGATGCCGTGGTCCTTGAGCACCACGCCTGCGGGCTCGACCGGCACCAGCCAGGAGGGCAGGAGCAAAAGGTCGAGCGGTGGCGTGGCGTTCGGCATGAGAAGGTTTCCAGAGCTTATTACGTTGATGGCGAAGTATACCCGAGCGTCTTCGCAGACGGCTCGCTATAATCAGCCGCTTTTGATGCTGAGTTTCGGATGTTCAAGATGGAGTTGGCGATGCGCGATCGACTGTTGGCTGCGGAGAAAGTAAAGGCCATCGATTGGCGAGACAACACTCTCTACCTGCTGGATCAGCGGGTATTGCCGTTCGAGGAAATCTGGCACCCCTATACCACTGCGCAGGGGGTTGCCGAAGCCATTCGCACAATGGTGGTGCGTGGTGCGCCGGCCATTGGCATCAGTGCCGCCTATGGCGCGTTTCTCAGTGCCCGTGCACGGATTGCCGAAGGTGGAGACTGGTACGCAGCACTGGAAGAGGATTTCCTGATGCTGACCGATTCGCGTCCTACCGCAGTCAACCTGGTCTGGGCGTTGAACCGCATGCGCGACCGTCTGCTGCGGGTAAAGGACGGAGACGACCCGCTGGTCGCGCTGGAAGCTGAAGCGGTGGCGATCCATTTGAGTGACCGCGAAGCCAATCTGACCATGGCGCAGTTGGGTGCTGACCTGATCCGCAGGCATCAGGGCAATCTGCAGACCGTTCTGACCCACTGCAATACCGGTGCGCTCGCCACCGGCGGTTTCGGCACGGCGCTGGGCGTGATTCGCGCGGCGCACCTGGAAGGCATGATCGAGCGCGTCTACGCCGATGAAACCCGGCCGTGGCTGCAGGGCTCGAGGCTGACCGCCTGGGAGCTGGCCAACGAAGGTATCCCGGTCACGCTCAACGCAGATTCCGCCGCCGCGCACCTGATGCGCACCAAAGGCATCACCTGGGTGATCGTGGGCGCGGACCGCATCACCGCCAATGGTGACGTGGCGAACAAGATCGGCACTTACCAACTTGCAGTCGCTGCGATGCACCACGGCGTGCGCTTCATGGTAGTGGCGCCCAGCTCGACCATTGACATGGACATGGCCAGTGGCGATGACATCGTTATCGAAGAGCGCGACGGTCGTGAGCTGCTTGAGGTCGGTGGGCAGCGGGTCGGGGCGAATGTCGAAGCCTTCAATCCGGTGTTCGACGTGACGCCGGCAGACCTGATCGATGCCATCGTGACCGAGAAAGGCATTGTCGAGCGTCCCGACACGGCGCGAATGGCCCAATTGATGAGCCGCAAACACCTGCATTGATCTGCATGGCCCGTTCGTTGCCGCTTGAGTGAAGCGGCTGCGCGGGCCTGTAAGCGTCTCTCAGGCGACTTGTGCGTGGGTGGCTCGTTTTCAGCGCCTGCAAAGGATGTGAGCGCCTCCGCGATTGTGGTAACATCCGGCGGTTTCCGGGGGTACTGACAGTGGTCGCCCCTACTGCGTAGATGCATGGCATAACTCGTTGATTTGTCGTAAGTCGCTGCTTGCAAATGCTGGCAGCGGCGAGCTTCGTAAATCCCGAATGGGTTTATGAGGTTTCACCAGAAAAAGGAATCAGGCTTCTCATGGGCGAACTGGCCAAAGAAATCCTCCCGGTCAATATCGAAGACGAGCTGAAGCAGTCCTACCTCGACTACGCAATGAGCGTGATCGTCGGTCGAGCACTGCCCGATGCGCGCGACGGCTTGAAGCCCGTGCACCGGCGCGTGTTGTTCGCAATGAGCGAGCTGGGTAACGACTGGAACAAGCCGTACAAGAAATCCGCCCGTGTGGTTGGTGACGTAATCGGTAAGTATCACCCGCACGGCGACACTGCCGTGTACGACACCATCGTTCGTATGGCTCAGCCATTCTCGCTGCGCTACCTGCTGGTAGACGGCCAGGGCAACTTCGGTTCGGTCGACGGCGACAACGCGGCGGCCATGCGATACACCGAAGTGCGCATGACCAAGCTGGCTCACGAGCTGCTGGCCGACCTGCATAAAGAAACCGTGGACTGGGTGCCGAACTACGACGGCACCGAAATGATCCCTGCGGTCATGCCGACCCGTATTCCCAACCTGCTGGTCAACGGCTCCAGCGGTATCGCCGTGGGCATGGCGACCAACATCCCGCCGCACAACCTCGGTGAAGTCATCGACGGCTGTCTGGCGCTGATCGACAACCCCGAGTTGACGATTGACGAATTGATGCAGTACATCCCCGGCCCGGACTTTCCGACGGCGGCGATCATCAACGGTCGCGCGGGCATCATCGAAGCCTATCGCACGGGTCGTGGACGCATTTACATGCGGGCCCGCTCCATCGTTGAAGACATCGACAAGGTGGGCGGTCGCCAGCAGATCGTCATTACCGAGCTGCCTTACCAGCTGAACAAGGCGCGTCTGATCGAGAAGATCGCCGAGCTGGTCAAGGAAAAGAAACTCGAAGGCATCACCGAGCTGCGCGACGAGTCCGACAAGGACGGCATGCGCGTGGTCATCGAGCTGCGTCGTGGCGAAGTGCCTGAGGTTGTGCTCAACAACCTCTACGCCCAGACCCAGCTGCAAAGCGTTTTCGGTATCAACATCGTTGCCCTGATCGACGGTCGTCCACGCATCCTGAACCTCAAAGATCTGCTGGAAGCGTTCGTCCGTCACCGTCGCGAAGTGGTGACCCGTCGTACCGTATTCGAGCTGCGCAAGGCGCGTGAACGTGGCCACATCCTTGAAGGTCAGGCCGTTGCGCTGTCCAACATCGATCCGGTCATCGCATTGATCAAGGCTTCGCCGACACCTGCCGAAGCCAAGGAAGCGCTGATCAAGACGCCTTGGGAATCGAGCGCAGTGGTCGAGATGGTCGAGCGTGCCGGTGCCGATTCGTGCCGCCCCGAGAACCTAGATCCGCAATACGGTCTGCGTGAAGGCAAGTATTTCCTGTCGCCGGAGCAGGCTCAGGCCATTCTGGAATTGCGCCTGCACCGTCTGACCGGCCTGGAGCACGAAAAGCTGCTCGGCGAATATCAGGAAATCCTGAACCAGATCGGCGAACTGATCCGCATCCTGAACAGCGCCACGCGCCTGATGGAAGTGATCCGCGAAGAGCTGGAACTGATCCGCTCCGAATATGGCGATGCGCGCCGCACCGAGATTCTCGATGCACGCCTTGACCTGACCCTGGGCGACCTGATCACCGAAGAAGAGCGCGTCGTTACCATTTCCCATGGCGGCTATGCCAAGACTCAGCCACTGGCGGTCTATCAGGCGCAGCGTCGCGGCGGCAAGGGCAAGTCGGCCACCGGCATCAAGGATGAGGATTACATCGCTCACCTGCTGGTCGCCAACAGCCATACCACGCTGCTGATGTTCTCCAGCAAGGGCAAGGTGTACTGGCTCAAGACCTACGAGATTCCGGAAGCGTCCCGCGCTGCCCGTGGTCGTCCGTTGGTCAACCTGTTGCCGTTGAGCGAAGGTGAATACATCACCACCATGCTGCCAGTCGACCTCGAAGCCATGCGCAAGCGTGCCGACGAAGAAGGCGAAGCCCTCGAAGGCGAGCTGGACGACGCAGAAAACAGCAGCGAGACCGAAGAAGAGCGCAAGGCCCGCATCAAGGCTGCCGACAAGAAGAAGGCTCCGTTCATCTTCATGTCCACGGCCAACGGCACCGTCAAGAAGACCCCGCTGGTGGCCTTCAGCCGTCAGCGTAGCGTCGGTCTGATCGCCCTTGAGCTGGACGAAGGCGACATCCTGATTTCTGCGGCCATCACCGACGGCGAACAGGAAATCATGCTGTTCTCCGACGGCGGCAAGGTAACCCGCTTCAAGGAATCCGACGTACGCGCCATGGGCCGTACCGCTCGCGGCGTGCGCGGTATGCGTCTGCCGGAAGGCCAGAAGCTGATTTCGATGCTGATCCCGGAAGAAGGCAGCCAGATTCTTACCGCCTCCGAACGTGGTTTCGGCAAGCGCACTGCCATTTCCGAGTTCCCTGAGTACAAGCGTGGCGGCCAGGGTGTGATCGCCATGGTCAGCAACGAGCGTAACGGTCGTCTGGTGGGTGCGGTTCAGGTGCTCGATGGCGAGGAAATCATGCTGATTTCTGACCAGGGCACCCTGGTTCGTACGCGTGTCGGCGAGGTTTCCAGTCTGGGCCGTAACACTCAGGGTGTGACCCTGATCAAGCTGGCCAGCGACGAGAAGCTGGTCGGTCTGGAGCGCGTTCAGGAGCCGTCGGAAGTCGAAGGCGAAGAGCTTGAGGGTGAAGAGCTTGTTGACGGTGTGATTGCCGACGTCGTCGACGGCGACGCTGATGATGCAGGTGAAGACCTGCAGGCGGATGCGGCAGCGGACGAAGACGAACCGCAGAACTGAGTTGTAACGTAAATCAGGTAAGGGCTGGCTCGTCTGTGATTGCAACTGCATCACAGGCAAGTCCAGCCCTTGCGGCATTCGGCCCGCCTGAGCCGGATCAGCATTCCCGTCACGAGCTGCCGACCGCTTTGGCGGCTGCCTGCTCGTGATGCAGCATCCAGAAACAAGCACGTACAGACCCAACGTATTTGACGAGAGTGGATATGAGCAAGCGAGCCTTTAACTTCTGCGCAGGTCCTGCTGCGCTTCCTGAAGCTGTTCTGCTGCGTGCCCAGGCGGAGCTCCTCGACTGGCACGGCAAGGGCCTTTCCGTCATGGAAATGAGCCACCGCAGCGACGAGTTCGTCTCCATCGCGACCAAAGCCGAGCAGGATTTTCGCGACCTGCTGTCCATTCCCTCAAATTACAAAGTACTGTTCCTGCAAGGCGGCGCCAGCCAGCAGTTCGCGCAGATCGCGCTGAACCTGTTGCCCGAAGGCGGTAAAGCCGATTACATCGACACCGGCATCTGGTCGCAAAAGGCAATCGAGGAAGCATCGCGTTACGGCACGGTCAACGTCGCAGCCAGCGCCAAGGCCTACGATTACTTTGCCATCCCCGGTCAGAACGAGTGGAAACTGTCCCAAGATGCGGCCTACGTTCATTACGCGCCGAACGAGACCATTGGCGGCCTTGAATTCAACTGGATCCCGGAAACCGGCGACGTGCCGCTGGTTGCCGATATGTCCTCTGACATTCTCTCGCGTCCGGTGGATATCTCGCGTTTCGGTATGATCTACGCCGGTGCGCAGAAGAATATCGGCCCGAGCGGTATCGTGGTGGTGATCATTCGCGAAGACTTGCTGGGTCACGCACGTTCACTGTGCCCGACCATGCTCAACTACAAGGTCGCTGCCGACAACGGCTCGATGTACAACACTCCGCCGACGCTGGCCTGGTATCTGTCGGGGCTGGTCTTCGAGTGGCTGAAAGAGCAGGGCGGTGTCGAGGCGATTGGCAAGCTGAATGACATCAAACAGCGCACGCTGTACGACTTCATCGATGCCAGCGGGTTGTACAGCAACCCGATCAACAAGCCCGACCGCTCGTGGATGAACGTCCCGTTCCGTCTGGCCGACGACCGCCTCGACAAGCCGTTTCTGGCAGGTGCTGATGCCAACGGCTTGCTCAACCTCAAGGGTCATCGCTCGGTCGGTGGCATGCGCGCGTCCATCTATAATGCGGTCGATCTCAATGCGGTCAACGCGTTGGTCACCTACATGAAAGACTTCGAGAAGGAGCACGGCTGATGTCCGAGCAAGAACTCAAGGCGCTTCGCGTCCGTATCGACAGCCTCGATGAAAAGGTTCTGGAGCTGATCAGCGAGCGTGCCCGCTGCGCTCAGGAAGTGGCTCGCGTGAAAATGTCCTCGCTGGCTGAGGGTGAAGTGCCGGTGTTCTATCGTCCGGAGCGCGAAGCTGCCGTGCTTCGGCGGGTCATGGATCGTAACCGTGGTCCGTTGAGCAATGAAGAGATGGCCCGGCTGTTCCGCGAGATCATGTCTTCCTGCCTCGCCCTTGAACAGCCGCTCAAAGTCGCCTATCTCGGTCCTGAGGGTACGTTTACCCAGGCTGCTGCCATGAAGCATTTCGGGCATGCGGTGATCAGCCTGCCGATGGCGGCCATCGACGAAGTGTTTCGCGAAGTGGTTGCCGGTGCGGTGAATTTTGGCGTGGTCCCGGTGGAGAACTCCACCGAAGGCGCGGTCAATCACACGCTCGACAGTTTTCTTGAGCACGACATGGTGATCTGCGGCGAAGTCGAGCTGCGTATTCACCACCACTTGCTGGTGGGTGAAAGCACCAAGACGCAAAGCATCTCGCGTATCTACTCCCATGCTCAGTCGCTGGCCCAGTGCCGCAAGTGGCTGGACGCGCATTATCCGAATGTCGAGCGTGTCGCCGTTGCCAGCAATGCCGAGGCGGCCAAGCGGGTCAAGGGTGAGTGGAACTCGGCGGCCATCGCCGGTGACATGGCAGCCGGTCTCTACGGCCTGACCCGTCTGGCGGAAAAGATCGAAGACCGCCCGGATAACTCGACGCGCTTTCTCATCATCGGTAATCAGGAAGTTCCGCCTACCGGCGACGACAAGACGTCGATCATTGTCTCGATGAGCAACAAACCGGGCGCTCTGCATGAATTGCTGGTGCCGTTCCACGAGAGTGGCCTGGACCTGACGCGTATCGAGACGCGTCCGTCGCGTAGCGGTAAATGGACCTATGTCTTCTTCATCGACTTCGTCGGGCATCACCAGGACCCGCTGGTCAAGGCGGTGCTGGAGAAAATCAGCAGTGAAGCCGTAGCCTTGAAGGTGCTGGGTTCCTACCCCAAAGCAGTCCTTTGAGGAGGCAGTTCATGAGCGATTTGTTTTCTGCGCTGCAGGTTTATCAGGTGTGTGCGTGTGGTTGACGTGATTTCAGGGCGATCGGCCCGGCCTGTTATCGGCCGTCTGGTGGTGGTAGGGCTCGGGCTGATTGGCGGGTCTTTTGCCAAGGGCGTTCGCGAGAGTGGCCTGTGCCGTGAAGTGGTCGGCGTCGATCTTGATCCGCAATCACGCGCGCTGGCGGTGGAGCTGGGCGTTGTGGATCGCTGTGAGGTGGATCTCGCTACCGCGTGTTGCGGTGCCGACGTCATTCAGCTTGCGGTTCCGATACTGGCGATGGAAAAACTGCTCGCGTTGCTCGCGTCCATGAAGCTTGGCAATGCCATTCTGACCGATGTCGGCAGTGCCAAAGGCAATGTGGTCCGGGCGGCGCGTCAGGCGTTCGGCGAAGTACCGCCGCGTTTCGTGCCGGGGCATCCGATTGCCGGTTCCGAGCAGAGCGGAGTGGAGGCGTCCAATGCCGCGTTGTTCCGGCGCCATAAAGTGATTTTGACACCGCTGCCCGAGACCGATCCGCACGCCGTCGCCCTTGTTCATCAGCTGTGGGCTGCGTTGGGGGCCGATGTCGAGCACATGCAGGTCGAGCGCCATGATGAAGTACTGGCTGCCACCAGCCATCTGCCTCATTTGCTGGCCTTCGGTCTGGTGGACTCGCTGGCCAAGCGTAACGAAAACCTGGAAATATTCAGGTATGCCGCTGGCGGTTTTCGTGATTTTACGCGGATCGCAGGCAGCGATCCGACCATGTGGCACGACATCTTCATGGCTAATCGCGAAGCAGTGTTACGTACGCTGGACACGTTCCGCAGCGACCTGGACGCCTTGCGCAACGCTGTGGACGCAGGTGATGGTCCGCAGTTGCTGGATGTATTCACCCGTGCCAGGGCGGCCCGCGAACATTTTGGCCGGATACTCGCCAGCCGCGCCCGTGTCGAAACCGCCGCCGTTGAAGACCCTGTTGCCCGGGTTCGTTCCGGTGATGGAGTCAGTCATGCCATCAAGGGGCAGGTCGATGTGGCTTCGGCAGTGCTCTTCATGGTTGCCGTATCGATCAGCGAGGGCTGTGACCTGCTTCTCGAAGAGGTCGATGTCAGCCCGGCATGTGCCGGCGCCATCGATATCCTGCGCCTCATGGGGGCGGATATCGTGCTGCAGAATGTTCGCGAACTGGCGGGCGAATCACTGGCCGATGTACACGTGCGTTCGGCCCGCCTGAAAGGCGCTGACATTCCCGAAGCGCTCGTGCCGATCGCCCTGGACAGATTTCCCGTGCTGCTGGTTGCCGCAGCCTTCGCAGAAGGGCGTACCATTCTGCGCGGCGCGCAAGCGTTGCAGGCCGCTGAGGCCGAGTGCGTCAAACTGATGGCCGACGGTCTGCTGGCCCTTGGCATCGACGTCGAGCCGGTGCTGGATGGCATCATTATTGAAGGCGGTATGCCGGGTGGTGGCGAGATCGATGCTCGCGGCGATCAGCGTATTGTCATGGCGTTTCGCGTTGCATCATTACGGGCTTCGGCGCCCATCCGTATTCACGATTGCGCGGATGCCGTCACAGTATTTCCCCATTTTCTGGCGCTGTGCGCTCAAGTCGGTATGCGTGTAGCGCAAGAGGACAAAAAGTGAAAATCAAACCCCCCGTTATTACCATCGACGGACCGAGCGGTTCCGGAAAAGGCACGGTTGCAGGATTGCTGGCCAGGAGGCTTGGCTGGTGCCTGCTTGATTCCGGCGCGCTTTATCGCCTGCTGGCCTTCGCTGCGCGCAATCATGGTGTCGACCTGACCAATGAAGAAGCGCTCAAACTGCTTGCCGCTCATCTGGATGTTCAGTTCGAAGCGACGAAAGAAGGGCAGGGCCAGCGCATTATTCTTGAGGGCGAAGATGTAACGCAGGCGATCCGCAATGAGCAGATCGGCAGCGGTGCGTCGCAAGTGGCGTCTCTGCCTGCGGTGCGTGATGCCCTGCTGTTGCGCCAGCGTGCCTTCCAGGAAGAACCGGGCCTGGTGGCGGATGGTCGCGACATGGGAACGGTCGTGTTTCCGGACGCGCCGCTGAAGATATTCCTCACCGCCAGTGCCGAGGAGCGTGCGCGCCGTCGTTACTTGCAGTTGAAGGCCAAGGGCGATGATGTTAGTCTGTCGAGTCTGCTAGATGAGATATGTGCACGCGACGAGCGTGACACCCAGCGAGCGGTAGCGCCGCTCAAGCCGGCGCACGACGCCATACAGCTGGATTCCACTGAGTTGTCCATCGAGCAGGTGCTGGAACGCATTCTGAGCGAGATCGCGCTTCGCGATATTGCCGGGTGACGAAGAAGCATGCGGGAGACCAGTCATAGTCCTGCACGCTTTCTTTTACTTGAACGAAACCCACGTTGTCTGGAGCGTGGCAGATGGGCGTATCCTTCGCCCTTGATCAACAGGAATTAAAATGAGCGAAAGCTTTGCAGAACTTTTTGAAGAAAGCCTAAAGACCCTCAACCTTCAGGCCGGTTCGATCATCACCGCGATCATCGTGGATATCGACTATCAGGCAGGTTGGGTTACGGTTCACGCCGGTCTGAAATCTGAAGGCCTCATCCCGCTGGAGCAGTTCCACAACGACGCTGGCGAGCTGACCATCAAGATCGGTGATGAAGTTCACGTTGCGCTGGACGCGGTCGAAGATGGCTTTGGCGAAACCAAGCTGTCCCGCGAAAAAGCCAAGCGTGCCGAGTGCTGGATCGTTCTGGAAGCGGCTTTCGCAGCTGAAGAAGTGGTCAAGGGCGTTATCAACGGTAAGGTTAAAGGCGGCTTCACTGTCGACGTTAACGGCATCCGTGCGTTCCTGCCTGGTTCTCTGGTTGACGTCCGCCCTGTGCGTGACACGACTCACCTGGAAGGCAAAGAGCTCGAGTTCAAGGTCATCAAGCTGGACCAGAAGCGCAACAACGTTGTCGTTTCCCGTCGCAGTGTCCTGGAAGCCGAGAACAGTGCCGAGCGCGAAGCTCTGCTCGAGTCCCTGCAGGAAGGCCAGCAAGTCAAAGGTATCGTCAAGAACCTCACCGATTACGGCGCATTCGTCGATCTGGGTGGCGTCGATGGCCTGCTGCACATCACCGACATGGCTTGGAAGCGTATCAAGCATCCATCGGAAATCGTCAACGTTGGCGATGAGATCGATGTAAAGGTCCTGAAGTACGATCGCGAGCGCAATCGTGTTTCCCTGGGTCTGAAGCAACTGGGTGAAGACCCATGGGTTGCTATCAAGGCTCGTTACCCGGAAAGCACCCGCGTTACCGCGCGTGTTACCAACCTGACCGACTACGGCTGCTTCGCAGAGCTGGAAGAAGGCGTGGAAGGCCTGGTACACGTTTCCGAAATGGACTGGACCAACAAGAACATCCACCCGTCGAAAGTCGTTCAGGTTGGCGACGAAGTGGAAGTCATGGTTCTGGACATCGACGAAGAGCGTCGTCGTATCTCCCTCGGCATCAAACAGTGCAAATCCAACCCATGGGAAGATTTCTCTGGCCAGTTCAACAAGGGCGATAAAATCTCCGGCACCATCAAGTCGATCACCGATTTCGGTATCTTCATTGGTCTGGACGGCGGCATCGACGGTCTGGTTCACCTGTCCGACATCTCCTGGAACGAAGTGGGCGAAGAAGCCGTACGTCGCTTCAAGAAGGGCGACGAGCTCGACACTGTGATCCTGTCGGTTGATCCTGAGCGTGAGCGTATCTCGCTGGGTATCAAGCAGCTGGAAAGCGATCCGTTCTCCGAGTACGTCACTGTCAATGACAAGGGCGCTATCGTTCGCGGTATCGTTAAAGAAGTTGACGCCAAAGGCGCCATCATCACTCTGGCCGATGACATCGAAGCGACCCTCAAGGCTTCCGAAATCAGCCGTGACCGCGTTGAAGACGCGCGTAACGTTCTGAAGGAAGGCGAAGAGATCGAAGCCAAGATCATCAGCGTTGACCGCAAGAGCCGCGTAATCAGCTTGTCCATCAAGTCGAAAGACGTTGAAGACGAGAAAGAAGCAATCCAGAGCCTGCGTAGCAAGCCTGAAGTTGCTGAAAGCACAGGTCCAACCACTATCGGTGACCTGCTGCGCGCGCAAATGGAAAAACAGAACTAAGTTCTGCTTGACCAAAAAAAGGGCGACTTCGGTCGCCCTTTTTCATGCCTGCTGTTCAGCCTTTCAGGCCCGCTTTCCGGACCTTTGGTGTGTAACGCGCCCGCAATGTGTTTATGCCTGGTTGACAATGCTAAACATAAGTCAATACATGGGCTGTTCAAATTCTTCCGGTCATGCTAAAACCTTCGGAGCGCTGATCTAGCTGCTTGAAAAAGAAGGGAAAAATATGACGAAGTCGGAGTTGATCGAACGAATTGTCACCCATCAAGGGCTGCTCTCATCCAAGGATGTCGAGCTGGCCATCAAGACCATGCTTGAACAAATGTCTCAGTGCCTGGCAACCGGTGACCGGATAGAAATTCGGGGGTTTGGCAGCTTTTCCCTGCATTACCGCGCACCGCGAGTAGGGCGTAACCCGAAGACCGGCCAGTCGGTCAGCCTCGATGGCAAATTTGTCCCGCATTTCAAGCCGGGCAAGGAGCTACGAGACAGGGTCAACGAGGATGAAGAAGAGGGCTTTTAAAGCCGTCAACCACAGGATCACCAGATGCGTATCTTCAAAAGAGTCATTTTGTCTGTCGCCGTGTTGCTGGTTGCGTTGGCAACCGTCGTATTCGTGCTTGAAAACCGACAAACCGTTGCCATGAATTTTTTTGGCTGGTCTGCGCCCGACCTTCCGCTGGCGCTGCCCGTCGTTCTTGCTTTGCTTCTGGGTATGCTCATCGGCCCGCTGCTCGCCTGGATAGCCAGCTTTGCTAAAAAACGCACCACCTCCGCTCGCTCTATCTGAGTAGCATCGGCAAGGCCTCGTCGGATGCAAATCCGGCGAAATAAAACCGTGTACCTGCCTTTTTTCTCTTTGCCACTGTCACAGCCGGCGCTGCTTTCTGGTTTGTGCGCACGCCTGTCTCCAGCCTTTATCAAAAAAATCATCAAACTTTCGCAGGCTATTCGCTGCTTAGTTGAATATTAGTTACCTTTTTGTGTAGGAATGTTCGCTTTTTAAACTAGCGTCGCCATTTTAAAGAGCGCTGCGGTTATATTCTTTTCGCACTGTTGCTTGCTCTGGTTTTAACAGCCATGTGTCAGATCCTGAAAACAAGAATTTCGAGCCTGGGATGCGTCGAAACTTGCGCTCCAGACCTGATGCCGGGAAGTGCCAGACGACAACTCCAGATCGGCGAAATAAGGGGACTGCATGTATTATCCGGATATCATTCATCACGGCGCTATCGACACCGTAACGGGCTCTTGTCATCAACTATGCATGGATGCGTTCAGCAACCTGCTGATCGATTGCGGTTCGGTACAGGAGCAAGCCGGGCGGGGGGAGGTCAGCCCATTCGAATTCGCCCCTGAGTCGATCAGCGCGCTGCTGATCAGTCATGTACACAATGACCATGTCGGGCGTATTCCCGAGCTGCTGGCTTCGGGCTACAAGGGGCCCATATTGTGCAGTGAGCCGAGTGCCCACCTGCTGCCGCTGGTCATGGAAGACATCCTGAAAATCCAGTTGGCGCATGATCCGGTGCTGGCCGAGCAATTATTGAAGGACATCAGCAAGCGCATCATTGCCTTGCCATTCGACAACTGGTTCAGCCTGGTCGACAACGAAGCGCTGCGCTGCAAGGTTCGTCTGCAGCGCGCAGGGCATATTCTGGGTTCGGCTTATGTGGAATGCGATCTGTACTATCCGCTGGAAGAACGTTCCAGGCGCGTGGTTTTCTCCGGTGATCTAGGCGCAAGTCAGACGCCCTTCCTGCCGGCGCCAAAGCCGCCTGAGCGCGCGGATATCCTGATTCTGGAAAGCACTTACGGTGACCGTCTGCACGATGATCGCAGCATTCGTCAGCAGGGGCTTGAGCGAATCATCGACAAGGCGCTGGAAGATCAGGGCACCGTTCTGATACCGGCGTTCAGCATCGGGCGTACTCAGGAGCTGCTCTACGAGCTCGAAGATATCCTTCGCCGCAAGGCGCTGTTGGCCACTTCCGCCGAGGCCTGTAGTGACAGCAGCCCTGCGGACTGGTCGCGGTTGCCGATCATCCTTGATTCGCCGCTGGCCAAGCGCTTCACAGAAGCGTATCAGTCGTTCGAAGACTACTGGGATGAAGATGCCCGTGGACGCCTCGACGAGGGCAGGGCGCCTTTGGGCTTTGCTCAACTGGTCACTGTCGATACCCATGAAGAGCATGTGCGTACCGTCAATTACCTCGCCAGCACTGCGCGTCCCGCCATCGTGATTGCCGGTAATGGAATGTGTGCCGGAGGCAGGGTCGTCAATTACCTGAAGGCCATGCTGGGCGACAGTCGGCATAACGTGGTTTTCGTCGGTTATCAAGGCAAGGGAACACCTGGCGCTGCCATTCAGGCTCATGGTCCATCGGGTGGCTATGTCGAACTTGATCGCGAGCGTTACGACATTCGTGCCGGTGTGCATACGGCCAAGGGCTATTCTGCCCATGCCGATCAGGCTGGCCTGGTCGAGTTCGTGACCGGCATGAGCGAGTGGCCTGGGGAAATTCGGCTGGTGCACGGCGAGGCAGGAGCGAAAAAGGCGCTGGGAAGTGTTCTTGCCCGCAAATATACGTTCGAAAGACGCGTCGTGGACCTGATCATTCCTTGATAGGTAATGTCGTTAAGTGGCTCATTGTCATGAGCCACTTTGGCGGCCACATTTGAATAACTGTTTGTGGCGTATATAACCGGGTTGCGAAGCCAGGAAAGCCTGTGTGTTCGAGGAAGTTATCCAATGAATAGAAAATATTTTAGTTGTCAAAAAATGTCCTATAAGTAATATTTGGCCATTTGAAGGCGCTCCTGAATGAATGATGAAGTTGCATTGGTTGCGATAACAGGTGCAACGGGTTTTGTGGGTGGCGCGGTAGTTCGTCGGTTGCTCGACAAGACCCGCCATTCTGTTCGGGTCGCTGTCAGGGGCGTACATGATCTTTCTGCAGACCGCGTCGATGTTGTCAACGTGGAGTCACTTGCACCTGATAACCGATGGGAAAGTTTTGTAACGGGCGCCGATGTGGTTATTCATTGTGCGGCCCGTGTTCATGTACTGAACGAGCAGTCTGCGGAGCCGGATCAGGAATACTTTCGTGCCAATGTCACCGCGACGCTGAACCTTGCTGAACAGGCTGCAGCAGCAGGAGTAAGGCGTTTCATATTTCTGAGCTCCATCAAGGCCAATGGCGAATTCACGTTGCCGGGTGCGCCTTTCAGGGCCGATGATCCCTGCAGGCCTCTGGATGCCTATGGCATCTCCAAGCAGAAAGCCGAGGAAGGGCTGCGTGAGCTGGCTGCCCGCACCGGTATGCAAGTGGTGATCATTCGTCCCGTTCTGGTTTACGGGCCGGGTGTGAAAGCCAACTTCATGAACATGATGCGCTGGCTTGACCGCGGCATACCGCTACCGCTTGGTGCGATCCACAATCGTCGAAGTCTGGTGGCAGTAGACAACCTCGCTGATCTGATCCTGGTCTGCATCTATCATCCTGCGGCGGCGAATCAGACATTTCTGGTCAGCGACGGGGACGATGTTTCAACGACACGGTTGTTGCGAACGATGGGTCATGCACTTGGCAAGCCTGCCAGATTATTGCCCGTGCCTGCGGCAATGCTGAATGGCGCAGCGGCGCTATTAGGCAAAAGAGCGTTTTCGCAGCGCTTGTGCAGCTCTTTGCAGGTCGATATCAGTAAAACCTGTACGATGCTGGACTGGCGTCCGCCGGTGAGTATCGAGGACGCCATGCGGGACACTGCTCGATATTTTTTGGGGTATGAAAAGCCGGACCATGATAAGCATGATTGAGTGGCTGTCAGTAATCGCTATTGCGCTGCTGTCTCTGATTTTAACGTCGTTATTGCGCAAATATGCCTTGGCCAGAAGTCTGATCGACACACCCAATGCGCGCAGTTCGCATTCCGTCCCCACACCACGCGGTGGCGGGGTCTCGATTGTCGTTGCCTTTTTACTCGCACTGTCGGTGCTGGCCTGGGCGGGTCTGTTGTCGATAGCGGCGCTGGTCGCCATCTTCGGGTCAGCGGGCCTGGTCGCGCTGATCGGTTTCATGGACGATCATGGTCACATCGCTGCACGCTGGCGTTTGCTGGGGCATTTCGTGGCTGCCGGATGGGCACTGGCCTGGATAGGCGGGCTGGCACCTCTGACTGTCATGGGATGGACCTTTGCGCCTGGCCTGATCGGCCAGGTTCTCGCGGCGTTCTACCTGGTATGGATGCTGAATCTTTACAACTTCATGGACGGTATCGACGGAATCGCCAGTGTCGAGGCTGTCACCGTATGCGCAGGCATGAGCCTGATCTACGTCATGGCAGGCTTCGCCGGACTGGCGTGGAGCCCTCTGCTTCTGGCTGCGGCAGTTGCCGGTTTTCTTTACTGGAATTTCCCGCCAGCGCAAATATTCATGGGGGATGCCGGTAGCGGATTTCTCGGACTGGTGCTGGGTGTGCTTTCGATTCAGGCATCCTGGGCCTCATCTCAGTTATTCTGGTCCTGGTTGATTCTGCTGGGCGTTTTCATCGTTGATGCTACTGTGACGCTTTTTCGTCGTCTGCTGCGTGGCGAAAAGGTTTATGAGGCCCATCGAAGCCACGCCTATCAGTTTGCTTCACGGCGTTATGGCAGGCATTTGCCGGTCACGCTGGCTGTCGGCCTGATCAATCTGGTCTGGTTGCTGCCCGTGGCGATGTGGGTAGCGTTGAAGGGAGGAGACGGGCTGACATGGACGGCAATTGCCTATATACCCCTTGTTTTGCTGGCACTGAGGTTCAGGGCTGGCGGGGCAGAAAGGATGTAACGAAGCGATTTTCTGGTTGTCTCAGGAACGTGGCGGTTTCACAGTCACCGGTTTCAAGTGATGTTTCAGTCGGTGCATAGCGGAGCATTAAACAATTGATGAGCAGGTTGCGAGCCAGATTGCTGGCTCTACCCCGTCGCAAGAAGCGCATTCTTCAGGTGGCTACTGATGTGGTTCTTGTCTGGCTCGCCCTCTGGATGGCGTTTGTCGTGCGACTGGGTATCGATGAACTGATCAATCCGCTGGAAAAGCACACGTGGCTTTTCATCAGTGCGCCGCTCGCCGCCATTCCGTTGTTCATCCGCTTCGGCATGTACCGCGCAGTCATGCGCTACTTCGGCAACGATGCCCTGATCGCAATCATCAAGGCCGTGACCATGTCCTCGTTGATTCTGGGGTGCATGGTCTACGTCTACAGCAACCATCAGCAACTGGTCCCACGCTCGGTCATCTTCAACTACTGGTGGTTGAGCATGGTGATGATTGGCGGCCTGCGCCTGGCGATGAGGCAGTACTTTCTCGGTGACTGGTTCGCCGCTGCCCAGCATGTGCCCTTCGCCAAAAGCGACAATGGTTTGCAGAAGGTTGCGATCTACGGCGCCGGGGCTGCGGGCAACCAGTTGGTTGCGGCATTGCGTATGGGGCGGCTGATGCATCCGGTGGCGTTCATCGATGACGATGAGTCCATCTCCAACCGGGTAATTTCCGGTCTACAGGTCTATAAACCGCGCAATATCCAGCGAATGATCGATACCACAGGGGCTCAGGAAATCCTGCTGGCGATTCCTTCTTCCTCGCGAGGCCGGCGGCGCGAAATACTGGGCTTTCTGGAAGGCTTCCCGATCAAGGTGCGAAGCGTTCCCGGCTTCATGGATCTGGCTGCCGGGCGGGTCAAGGTCGATGACCTGCAAGAGGTCGATATCGCCGACCTGCTGGGGCGTGACTCCGTTCCTGCGCGTGAGAATCTGCTCGAGCATTGCATCAAGGGCAAGACTGTACTGGTGACCGGTGCCGGTGGTTCGATCGGTTCCGAATTGTGCCGTCAGATTCTGTTGTTGCAACCCACGCAGTTGCTGCTGCTGGATCATAGCGAATTCAACCTGTACAGCATTCTGTCAGAACTTGAACAACGTTCTGCGCGGGAGTCGCTGTCGGTCAAGTTGCTGCCCATCCTCGGTTCGGTGCGCAATCATCCCAAGCTGCTGTCGATCATGAAAACCTGGAAGGTCGACACGGTCTACCATGCGGCGGCCTACAAGCACGTACCGATGGTTGAGCACAATATCGCCGAAGGTGTCATCAATAACGTGGTAGGCACCCTGAATACCGCTCAGGCGGCGTTGCAGGCCGGTGTTTCCAATTTCGTTCTGATCTCCACCGACAAGGCTGTCAGGCCCACCAATGTGATGGGCAGCACCAAGCGTCTGGCCGAACTCATATTGCAGGCGCTGAGTCGTGAAACGGCTCCGGTCATCTTTGGTGACAAGGCCAACGTCTATCAGGTCAACAAGACCCGCTTTACCATGGTCCGCTTCGGCAACGTGCTGGGTTCATCGGGGTCAGTCATCCCGCTGTTCCACAGGCAGATCCAGTCTGGCGGGCCGCTGACGGTGACTCATCCGAAGATCACCCGTTACTTCATGACCATTCCCGAAGCCGCTCAGTTGGTCATTCAGGCTGGCTCGATGGGGCATGGTGGGGATGTGTTCGTGCTGGACATGGGCGAGCCGGTCAAGATTGTCGAGCTGGCTGAAAAGATGATTCACCTTTCAGGCCTGGCGATTCGTTCGGAAAAAAATCCACAGGGCGATATCTCCATCGAATTCACCGGTCTGCGCCCCGGCGAGAAGCTCTATGAAGAGTTGTTGATTGGCGACAATGTGGTGGCCACTGAACACCCTATGATCATGAGCGCGAGTGAAGACTTTCTGCCCTGGGATGTATTGAAAGTTCGACTCACCCGGCTGCTGGATGCCGTTGAACAGGATGATTACAACAGTGTCCGACAGTTGTTGCGCGAAACGGTAAATGGTTATACGCCGGAAGGCGAAATTGTTGACTGGATGTATCAGGAACGCAGCGGTGAAAGCGATTCTTATTGAAGAATCCGAGCGTTCGGCCAGTGCAGAAACAAGTTGATTGATACGGACATACGTCGCAACGCACCGCGTCTTCTCTACCGGTAAGCATTAGTCTAAGTTTCGGCCACAGCATCTTGCATGCTGCCTTTAACTGCTATGGAGCTTTAACTATGCGAACCACCTTATTCAGCGCGCTGATATTTTCCTTGCTCACCAGTGCTTCGGTTGCGGTCAACGCGGCACCGGCGGCCGAGTCCTCGTCCATGACCCCTGCCAGCACCTCCATGGCCCAGCCGTCGTCCATGGCCTCAATGCATGAGATGGGTGATGGTAAAGTCAACATCAACATGGCGGATGCTCAGATGCTTCAGAAAGAACTGGCGGGTGTTGGCAAGAACAAAGCCGATGCCATTGTTGCTTACAGAGAAAGTAACGGAAAGTTTATGTCGGTGGACGAGTTGATTGAAGTAAAAGGGATAGGCAAGGCTATTCTGGAACAAAATCGTGACAAGCTGGCTATTGAATAACTGTTACCACCCCTGAAAAAAGAAAGGCCGATCAAGAATCGGCCTTTCTTTTTCTGCAATAGAACAGGACGTTATGCTGAGCACTCTTCCGCTGTCCACTCCGTCAGTTAGCAGTTTTTCTGATCTCCTGTTTGAGAAAGTCCCTGGTGGTATTCAGGATACGCTCTGACAGTTCCTCGTCGAAAGCACTGCGCGACAGTACCAGGCCGCCTACCAGTGTGGACAATATAGGCAGGCTTCTGGATTCGGAACCTGTCCCGGAAAGCGTTTTATCAAACAGTTCGAGCAAATGAAGGATGATTTCATCGGTGACCTCGCTGGGTTGGTCGCGCTGTCCCAATTCCAGGCACATGCTGGGCAGGGGGCATCCGCCATCGGGGGCGTCGCGACTGGCTAGAGAGAGATAGAGATCAATGAATTCACTGAGCGAGTCCGGTCTGGCGAAAACTTCGCTGGTGATTCCTTTTACCTCGTCGAGGGCGTGACTCAATGCCTGTTCGACCAGATCATCCTTGGATTTGAAATGCGCGTAGAAGCCACCATGGGTCAAGCCGAGTGCTTTCATCAAAGGTTGCAAGCCGGTAGCACCAATGCCGTCGCGACGAAAGCGCATGGACGCTTCCTTTACGATGCGTTGATGGGTTTGGGCCTTATGATCGAGCGCGTAACGCATGCGCTGAGTCTCCAGAGATGACCAAAGTGTCAACGCATTTATACAGGGATAGATGAATCGATGCAGCAGGCTTTCACTCCTGATTGCTACTCGGTACCGAATCCTGCGAACCAAGTCCGCTTTGAGTGTCCAGATAGTGGGTCAGACTGGCTCTGGACATCTCGCCGAGGTGGCTGCCCGTCAAGCGCCCTTGAGGTGAATAGAACAGCGTAGTGGGCAGCGCGACAGAGCCGACCTGCCGGGCAAACTCGCCGTCCGTGTCGAGCAGGCTGTTGCGTAGCGCCAGGCCCTGCGCCGATAGGTAGCGGCTGACCGTGTCGGCACTTTCGGCCTGATTGACGAACAGAAACACAATGTCCGGCCGCTCAAGCTGCATATCTCGCAGTACCGGCATTTCCCTGCGGCAGGGAGGGCACCATGTCGCCCAGAGGTTTATGACTATGGGCTTGCCTTGGTGATCAGCGATGTTGACCGGCTCGCCATTCATGTTACGCAGGGTTGTTTCGGGCAATGACGCGCCTTGCTGATAGCGGTCCAGGATCAGACCGCCCAGCATCCAGACCAGCAGCCCGGTGCCCAGCCCGAATGCCAGTGCGCGACGTTGCCTGGGGCGCCGCCAACCGATGATCAAACCGCCCAGCACGGCGCCGACGAGCCCCGGCCAGACCAGAAAGCCGCCATCACGAATGTCCAGCGTTTGCCATGGTGAGTCGCGGTATTGAGCGAAGTAGGCAATCACAAAGGCGACACGTGCCGTGATGAGGCCAAAAATGAACAGCCCGAATATTGCTGTCTTTTTTGCTTTGTCATGCCGCATGCAACGGGCTTCCACCAGTGTTGCCAATACGAGGGCAGTCAGTAACAGCAAGTGGGTCACGGCGATGGCAAAGGGCCCGGCATTGATACTCAGCATGTATTTCGGCTCCTGGAGGGGCTTTCGATTAAGTGCGCGATCATTTGCGCAACTGAAAGCTGGCAGGCCTGACGTGCGCGCGGCGGCGATGGTATCGCTCCTCCCTTTTTATGCCTAACGCGTAACTGTGCCTGAATGTGAGGCCGTTGATGACGCCTTGATTAGCTGCCACGGCTAAAAAACGCCCTGCTGGCGACAGCAGGTTGATCGACCGCCAGCCCTTGTTCCAGAGGGCTTGCGCAGCAGAAGGGCATCAGTGCCTGACAAGTCTTGTCCTACAAACCTTTGACTTCTGTCGCCAATCCCGGACAATTCCGCCCGCTGTTTTCGAGGGAAGCGCCGAGCTGCCGGCATTTTTGACGCGCTTCTCTTTTTGATAAACCGGCCACGGAGAGTCGACCGGATGAATGATCAGGCTAATGGCGTCCTAGAACGTCTGGACGTAGCTCCCGAGAGCATCGCCTCTTGGAATCGTAATGACACCACCTGGATGCTCGGATTGTTCGGCACCGCCATTGGCGCGGGTACTCTGTTTTTGCCCATCAATGCGGGCATCGGTGGTTTCTGGCCGTTGATGGCTCTGGCGCTGCTGGCGTTTCCCATGACGTTCTACGCGCACCGGGGCCTGACCCGTTTCGTGCTGTCTGGCCGTGAAGGTGCCGATATCACTGAAGTGGTCGAACAGCATTTCGGCAAGAGCGCCGGAGCGATGATTACCTTGCTGTATTTTTTCGCGATTTTTCCGATCTTGCTGATCTACAGCGTGGCCCTGACCAATACCGTGGGCAGCTTTCTCGAACACCAGTTGCACATCACGCCGCCGCCACGTGCCGCGCTGGCCTTCGTGCTGATCATGGGCCTGCTGGCGCTGGTTCGCTGTGGCGAGCGATTCATCGTCAAGGCCATGAGCGTGATGGTGTATCCGTTTATCGTCGCGCTGCTGTTTCTGGCCGTGTTCCTGATTCCGCACTGGACCGGCGGTATTCTGAGCACCGCCACTACGCTGCCTGAGCCCTCGGCGTTTTTGTCGACCCTGTGGCTGGCCATTCCGGTGATGGTGTTCTCTTTCAACCATGCGCCGATCATCTCGGCCTTCGCGGTGGATCAGAAGCGCCAGTACGGCGAGAATGCCGAAGTGCGCAGTTCGCAGATTCTGGCCCGCGCCCATGTCTTGATGGTGGTGATGGTGCTGTTCTTCGTGTTCAGCTGCGTGCTGACCCTGTCGCCCGCCCAGCTGGCTGAAGCCAAGGCGCAGAACATCTCGATCCTGTCCTACCTGGCCAACCACTTCAACAACCCGACCATCGCCTTCGTCGCGCCGCTGATTGCGTTCGTGGCCATTTCCAAGTCATTCCTCGGCCATTACATCGGCGCCAGCGAGGGCTTGAAAGGGCTGGTGCTGAAGTCCGGACGTCGTCCGGCTGCGAAAGCCCTGGACCGTATGACGGCGGCGCTCATGCTGGTGGTGTGCTGGGTGGTAGCGACGCTCGACCCAAACATTCTGGGCATGATCGAGAAAATGGGCGGGCCGGTGATTTCGGTGTTGCTGTTCCTGATGCCGATGTACGCGATCCATAAAGTGCCCGCCATGCGCAAGTACGCAGGCGCGTGGTCCAACTACTTTGTGGTTGCTGCGGGTCTGGTGGCGATCTCGGCACTGATCTTTTCGCTGGTCCGCTGATCTGCCGACTTATGCGAGCTGCGCCGACGCATCGGTGCAGCTCACGGTCAGGTTCTACGGTACGCCTTCAGTCCACTGGCTCAGGATATAAGGGCCTGGACAAGTGCATGATGCTCGCATAATCGTAAACGTACTGCCGTCCTGCATGGCTGGTCGACCGCAACTGGTCGATCAGTTGTCGCTCTTTTTTGTTCAGGTACCTCAACGCCGGATCTTGACTGGACTTCAGGCGATCACGTTCATGGGCGTCAGGGAATGCGATGACGTTCGTCATGAAAAATCTCCTTGGGTTTAAGTCCTTGCTTGCTTTGATGTAGCCCCTGTTGCAGTGGTTGTAGCGACGGCTCACCTTACCCATAAAAACTTGGCGCGATCAACCCTGTAATTGCGGGCTGTGTCACAAGGTTTGGGTGATCTCATAGGATTGTCCGCTGCCATTGATGACAATCTGCACCGCATCATCCTCGAGTTTGCCCAGCAGACTCTGCCCCAGGGGCGCGCGCGCGGTAATGACGGTGATCAATCGGTCGGCGGCGAACACTTTCAGTCCGGCAGCATCAGGGCCGAGGAACAGAGATTGCGTCTGCCCGTTTTCAGCTTCTACCACGACAAGATCACCGGTCTGAATACCCTGCGATTCATCAAACGGCTTGAGTGTCCAGTTCTGATAGAGCGCAAGTGACTGGCGTATTTCCTCCACCCGACGCGCCTGTCCGGCAGCCAGATAAGAAGCCTCCAGCCCCAGCGTGTCGTATTTGTTCTCGGCGATGTTTTCTTCGTGGGTGGCTGTTTCGTAAGCGGTCTGCGCGGCCCGCTGCGCGATGTCCAGATCGATTTTCAGCTTGTCGATGATCAATTGCAGCACATCTTGCTTGTTCATGAATTATCCGCAGAACTGATTAATGCTGGCACGGCTCTTCTCACTTGGCGCGGTGCGGTCCTGCTGTAGCCAGAAATCGCATTTGGAGCGGCTGAACGTGCGCTGCTGTTGCTCCTGCACCTGTTCACGAGCCTGTCGGGCCTCGCTTTCACGCAGGCTTTGCTCGTACTTGCGGAACATTTCAGTCTCGGGCTCGGCCGCATCACCCGTTTTTTGTGCCGGCGGGGTGCTGAGCTGGACAGCTGCATTTTCCAGCACCCTGGCTTGAGCAGCAGGCAAATTCTTGTAATACAGCAGGCCGGTCAGGAACACCGCCATGGCACCCAGCCAGATACCCAATGCAATGCAGACAATCAGCTTCAGTGACACATAGAGGTCGCGACGGCGGGTGACGGATGACATGGTTGAGCTCCTGGCAGGGACAGCAGATGTGATTGTGCCATGGCTGATGGCATGGCATGAAAACTGTGCCGCACGTTTTCCGGGCGCGAGGCTGGTGGTGAGCGGTGGTTCTGAACGACAATCAGCGTTTTGCCATCCAGACTCAGGGAGCAGGATGAAAGCCTCTTGGGACATTTTTTGCAGCGTAGTCGACAACTACGGTGATGTGGGCGTGACCTGGCGTCTGGCACGGCAGCTGGTCGCCGAACACGATCTGAATGTGCGCTTGTGGATAGACGATTTGTCAGCCTTTGTCCGGCTGTACCCGGGCGCCGATCCGCAGGCTGCGCAGCAGGTGCATGCCGGCGTTACCGTCTGTCACTGGCCTGCGCAATGGGTGAGTAGCGATGTTCCGGATGTCGTCATCGAAGCGTTTGCCTGCCGCCTCCCGGCGCTTTATGTCGAGTCGATGCCGCAACGCTCGCCCAGACCCTTGTGGCTCAACCTTGATTACCTCAGTGCCGAAGACTGGGTGTCTGGCTGCCACGGTTTGCCATCGCCGCAATCCAACGGCCTGAAGAAATTCTTCTTCTTTCCCGGCTTTCCGGGGACCACCGGAGGCCTTCTACGCGAAAAGGATTTGATCGGGCGACGGCAGGTATTTCAGCAGGACAGCGCCGCCCGGCGCGTTTTTTTGCAGGGGCTGGGTGTCGAGCCCTTGGCCGACGCACGTTTGATCTCGGTATTTGCCTACGAAAACCCGAAGCTGGGCAGTTGGCTGGAGTCGCTGGCCAGCGACAGTCGTCCGACTCATTTGCTGGTGCCGGAAGGGCGCATTCTTGAAGATTTGCAGCGCTGGCTTGGCGTTGAAGAGGTGCTGAAAGCCGGAGCGATATACGTGCGAAACGCGCTGACGGTTCAGGTTCTACCGTTCATCCGCCAGGAGCATTACGACCCGTTGCTGTGGAGCTGCGATTTCAACGTCGTGCGCGGCGAAGACTCGTTCGTTCGCGCACAGTGGGCGGGTCGACCGATGCTCTGGCACATCTATCAGCAGGAAGACGATGCCCACCTGCCGAAGCTCGATGCATTTCTGCAGCTTTATCTGGATGGTCTTTCGCCAACCGCCGGACAGGCTTTGAACCGGTTCTGGCAGAGCTGGAATACGGGCGGTGATCTGGGCAACGACTGGCAGGCGGTGCTGAATCACTGGCCTGACATAGAAAAACACGCCGAGCGCTGGTGTCTGCAACAGGCCTTGCAGACTGATCTTGCCACGGCGCTGGTACAGTTTTATGGAAATTCGCTATGATACGCGGCCTTGATATAAGGCTCTGTACGAAAAGTGCCTGCGCAGGCTATTTCTCGTACAGAGCCTTTGGTTAATTCATCCAAATTCGGATATATGCAATGAAAACTGGTAAAGAGCTGAAACCCGGTACTGTGATCCGTCTCGAAAACGATCCTTGGCTGGTTCAGAAAGCTGAGTTCACCAAATCCGGTCGTAACAGCGCGATCATGAAGACCAAGCTGAAAAACCTGCTGACCGGTTACAAGACCGAGATCGTTTACAGCGCTGACGACAAGCTGGACGACGTGATCCTCGATCGCAAGGAAGCCACCCTGTCTTTCATCAGCGGTGACACCTACACGTTCATGGACACCACTGACTACACCATGTACGAGCTGAACGCCGAAGACATCGAAAGCGTTCTGCCATTCGTCGAAGAAGGCATGACCGACGTCTGCGAAGCCGTGTTCTTCGAAGACCGTCTGGTTTCGGTAGAGCTGCCGACCACTATCGTGCGTCAGGTTGACTACACCGAAGGTTCCGCTCGTGGCGACACGTCGGGCAAGGTCATGAAGCCTGCCAAACTGAAAAACGGCACCGAGCTGAGCGTTGCTGACTTTATCGAAATCGGCGACATGATCGAGATCGATACCCGTGAAGGCGGTTCCTACAAAGGCCGTGCGAAGTAAGCAGGGTGTTGTAACCCCGTTACGCAAAAAACCCGCATCGCTGCGGGTTTTTTTACGCCTGAAATTCGTGCTGATCAGCCGCATTCTGGCTTCAAGCGGGATCAGACAGTCACATGCAGGCGCACATCAACATTGCCGCGAGTGGCGTTGGAGTAAGGGCAGACTACATGCGCTGCGTCGACCAGTTGTTGGGCGTCGGCTTGTTCAAGGCCGGGCAGGCTGACGTGCAGGTCGATGTCCAGACCGAAACCGCCGGGGATCTGGCCGATACCCACGTGAGCAGTGATTGAGGCGTCGGCAGGAATGCTGCGTTTGCTTTGACCGGCGACGAATTTAAGCGCGCCGATGAAGCAGGCCGAGTAACCCGCCGCGAACAATTGTTCAGGGTTAGTCGCTGCGCCGCCGGCACCGCCCAGTTCTTTCGGGGTCGCCAGCTTGACGTCGAGAATCTTGTCGTCGGAAACAGCACGGCCATCACGGCCGCCGGTGGCGGTTGCAACTGCGGTGTAAAGCGTGTCCATGGTGAAACCTCATTTTGACGGTGATTTTTACGCAATATACTTGCGCGCTAACTAATCTCGAAGAAAAGATAGCCGTTCAATAGTTTGCGCGCAAGCTAAATTTTGAAAACATCGATAGGGTCTTGGTGCGGAGCGGAATGGAGCGGTTACAGCGGCCCTGTCAGGGCGTATTGAAAGGTAACGATCGCTGGCTTGCTGGAGATTGCCTCATTGCAGGCGACACCAGGTCGCCTGCGGACCTGCTGTCAGAGGCTTTGCTGCAGCTGGTCGCGCAAGGCCAGCAACTGGGCTTGCAGCGCGTGGAGTTTGTCCATGCTCAGGCCGCTGCTCGAGAGAATGCAGCCGGGAACGCTCAGCGCCCTGTGCTGTAATGCCCGGCCTTGTTCGGTCAGATGCAGCAAGACCACGCGCTCGTCTTCTTTGCTACGGGTGCGGCTGATGAAGCCTTCGCCTTCCAGGCGCTTGAGCAAAGGTGTCAGCGAGCCCGGATCGGTCAGCAGGCGGGCGCTGACATCGCCCACGGTAAGCCCGTCTTTTTCCCATAACACCATCATCGCCAGATACTGCGGATAGGTCAGGCCAAGCGCCTGTAACAAGGGCTTGTAGACCTTGGTCATCATCAGCGACGTGGAATAGAGGGCGAAACACAATTGGTTATCCAGCAGCAGCGAGTCGCAATCGGCGGACTCAAGGTGGGGCGGGCTCTTGTCTGCACTCATGTCAGATCCTCGTACTCGGTGAAATGAGTTTAACTCAGTGTTGCGCTGTTTAACGCGCCGTATAATTTGCGCGCGTGCAGGCTGGCAGCAATGGCATCATGTACGGGCTAGGAAAAAACAGGCATTACCGGGTGTTGATCGCGGGCAGGACTGCGTAGCATTTGGCCATTGGATGGTTGGGGACGCAGTGTGATTGAAATTGTGATGTTTGTGTTGCTCGGCGCGGCAATGGGCACCCTCGGCGGGTTGTTCGGGATTGGCGGCGGGCTGGTGGCGATTCCGGCACTGGGTGTGCTGTTCGGCCTGGATCAGCAGTTGGCCCAAGGCACTGCGTTGTTGATGGTCTTGCCGAATGTGTTGCTCGCCTTGTGGCGCTACAACCAGCGTAACCGGATTTTGCTGCGCAACGCGCTGATGCTGATCATCCCGAGTTTCTTTCTTGCCTGGCTCACGTCACTGCTGGCGGTGCGGGTTGACCCTCAAGGCATGCGCCTGGGCTTTATCGGCTTTCTGGTGGTCCTGACGGTGTTTAACGTTGCGCAGATGTACTGGCGTAAAAAACAGGCCAGCACCGGGCTGCGTCATGAAAAGTGGCTGTGGCTGCTGGGCGTCGGTTCCGGCGTGACCGGCGGCCTGTTTGGTGTGGGCGGCGGGGTGGTGGCGACGCCGATCCTGACCAGCGTGTTTGGCGCGACGCAGGTTGTGGCGCAAGGGCTGGCGCTGTCCTTGGCAGCACCGAGCACCGGGATCACGCTGGTGACCTACGCGCTGCACGATCATGTCAACTGGTCGATGGGCATCCCGTTGGCGGTCGGCGGTCTGGCCAGCATCAGTTGGGGCGTCAAGCTGGCGCATTCGCTGCCGGAGCGAACGCTGCGCCTGATGTTCTGCGTGTTTCTGGTGCTGTGTGCAGTGATTCTCGCGCTTAAAGTCTGAACCCGTCGATGATGTACTCAGCCATGCATTCGGTGATAGGCGAGGGCGTTTTCGGATTGCGCAGCAGCACGATGCTGGCGGTCGGCAGTTGTGGCAGTTGCTCTGCCTCGCCAAGAATGCGCAGGTCAGGTGTCACCAGGCTTTGCAGTTGCGCGGTCACTGCGAGCCCGGCGCTGACCACCGCAGTGATCGCTGCCATGCTGGAGCTGCTATAGGCGATGCGATATTCGCGCTCTACGCTGTCCAGCGCATTGCAGGCCCAGTCGCGACAGAAGCAGTGCGTGTTGAACATCGCCAGCGGGATGGGTTTCTGCTCGTGGGGAGCGAAGCCGATGGCTTCGATCCAGACCAGACGCTCCTGACGCAGCAGCGTACCTATCTCGGTGCCAGGCTTGCGGGTCACGATGGTCAGATCCAGATCGTGACGTTGCAGCAGCAGGTCCGAAGGCTCGCAATGTACCTCCACCTGAACCAGCGGATAGGCCTGCGCAAACTGCGACAGAATGCCGGGCAGAAAGCGCATCACGTAATCGTCGGGAGAACCGATTTTCACCACGCCAACCATGTGCGGCTCGCGCAGGGTATTGAACACCTCGCTGTGCAGCTTGAGGATGCGCCGCGCGTAACCGAGCAACACTTGACCTTCGGCCGTCAGGTTCAGGGTGCGGCCGTCACGCTGGAACAACTGGCGCTGCACGACGTCCTCTTCCAGCCGCTTCATCTGCATGCTGACCGCCGACTGCGTACGATTGACGGCTTCGCCTGCGCGGGTAAAACCGCCGTGATCGGCGATCGCTACAAAGGTGCGCAACAGCTCGGTATCAATGCTCGGATAATGGGCCAATACATCAATCTCCCAGATGGACTGCATAAGAAACATTCGTTGGATTGATCTTACGCCTGGCGCGAGACTTTAGTCATCCCACATGGAGGGCTAGATGATGAAAGGTCAAGAAGAGTGTGTACTCGCCGTAAGAGCCGCCGGGCATTCGCCGTTTGGCAAGGCGTTGACGGCTTTGAAGCATCACGTGCGGCGCTGGCTGGAACTGCATCGCCAACGCCAATATCTCGCGCAGATGAGTGATGGAACGCTGAAGGATCTGGGTTTGAGTCGGGCCGATATCCAGCAGGAGATCGAGCGTCCGTTCTGGGACGACCCGCTCAAGCGTTGAGCGGGCATTTGACCTCGGTGCGTTGCTTAGCGCCTGACCTGTTTCAGGGTCTCGGCGATCAGAAACGCCAGTTCCAGAGACTGATCGGCATTCATGCGTGGGTCGCAATGGGTGTGGT
Organism: Pseudomonas syringae; assembly: GCF_023278085.1. Classification (NCBI taxonomy): domain Bacteria; kingdom Pseudomonadati; phylum Pseudomonadota; class Gammaproteobacteria; order Pseudomonadales; family Pseudomonadaceae; genus Pseudomonas; species Pseudomonas syringae. The sequence continues at coordinate 1,479,078 of NZ_CP066265.1, forward strand.
AGCGATCACCCAGGCCGTCTTCGGTGATCGGACGGGCGCCGCCGATGCATTCGGTGACGTTCTGGCCGGTCATTTCGATATGGATGCCACCGGCGTAGGTGCCTTCAGCCTGATGCACCTGAAAGAACTGCTTCACTTCGCCAAGGATCTGCGCAAAGTCACGGGTCTTGTAACCGCTGCTGGCCTTGATGGTATTGCCATGCATCGGGTCGGAACTCCACAGCACCTTGCGGCCTTCGCGCTCTACGGCGCGGATCAACTGCGGCAGATGGTCGGCGACCTTGTTGGCGCCCATGCGCGCAATCAGGTTCAGGCGCCCCGGATCGTTATCCGGGTTGAGAATATCGATCAGCCGGATCAGATCGTCGGTGTTCATGCTTGGGCCAACTTTCACGCCAATCGGGTTGTTCACCCCACGCAGGAACTCAACGTGCGCGCCGTCCAGTTGGCGGGTGCGGTCGCCGATCCACAGCATGTGTGCCGAGCAGTCGTAATAATCGTTGGTCAGGCTGTCGCGCCGCACAAAGGCTTCTTCATAGTTGAGCAGTAGCGCTTCATGGGCGGTGAAGAAACTGGTCTCGCGCAACTGTGGCGAGCTGTCCATGCCGCAGGCGCGCATGAACGCCAGTGTTTCGTCGATGCGCCCGGCCAGCTGGCTGTATTTTTCGGCCAGCGCCGAGTTGGCGATAAAGTCCAGATTCCACTTGTGCACTTGATGCAGGTCGGCGAACCCGCCCTGAGCAAAGGCGCGCAGCAGGTTCAGGGTCGCGGTGGACTGGTTGTAGGCCTGGATCAGACGCTCAGGGTCTGGCACACGGCTTTTCTCGTCGAAACCGATACCGTTGACGATGTCACCGCGATACGCCGGAAGCGTCACGCCGTCGATGGTTTCGTCATTTGCCGAGCGCGGCTTGGCGAATTGCCCGGCCATGCGTCCGACCTTGACCACCGGGCAACCGGCAGCAAAGGTCATCACGATTGCCATCTGCAACAGCACCTTGAAGGTGTCGCGGATCTTCGCTGCCGAAAACTCCATGAAGCTTTCGGCGCAGTCGCCGCCTTGCAGCAGAAAGGCGCGACCCTCGGTAACCTCGGCAAACTGACGGCGCAACTCGCGGGCTTCGCCAGCGAACACCAGCGGCGGGTAGCTGGCAAGCGTCTGTTCGACCTTGAGCAGGTGCGCGGCGTCAGGGTATTGAGGTTGCTGCTGAATCGGCATTGCCCGCCAGCTGTCGGGGCTCCAGGGTTGGCTCATTATTGGCTCTAGGGTTGTGCAATCGGATCGGTATGTTAGCAGTTCGTCGTGGGCCTGGCAGTGCGGCGCATGGCATCGGGATAGTGTTGCGGCCGCAAGATGTGACAAAGCCGCGCGCTTGCCGGACAATTCGCGTTTTGCGCCCGGCGCAACCAGACCAGGAACGGTAATGACGGAAGAGCGTGAGCGCGTAGAGCGAATACTGGCTGAGGTGCATGACGCCTTCGGCATGATCCGCGTGCTGGAAGTGGAAGATTACCGCTTCCTCGAGTTTGGCGATGCCATCGAGCAGAGTTGTACGTTTGTGGCTGACCCGAGCTGGCTGGAATACGACTACACCCGCGCCATGCTGATTGGCGCGTTGTGCCATGACGCCCCGGAAAGCGCGCTGTTTCTGGGGCTGGGTGCCGGAACGCTGACGCAGGCGTGCATGAAGTTTCTGCCGCTGGAAGACGTGGAAGTCATTGAGCTGCGCCCGGACGTCCCGCGTCTGGCCATGGAGTTCATGGGGCTCGACGACGATCCGCGTCTGTATATCCGCATCGGCGATGCGCTTGATCTGCTGGACAGCGCCGAGACGGCCGACCTGATCTTCGTCGACCTGTATACCGATGTCGGGCCCGGGGTCGGGCATCTGGCCTGGAATTTTCTGCAGAGCTGCCAGCAGCGCCTCAATCCCGGCGGCTGGCTGATCATCAATCAGTGGGCAACCGACGACGGCAAGCCGCTGGGCGCGGCACTGTTGCGTGGCCTGTATCACCGCCATTACTGGGAGCTGCCGGTGAAGGAGGGCAACGTCATTCTGATCGTGCCTGCCGATCTGGATCAGACGCTGGATGTCGAGGCGTTGAGTCAGCGTGCCGAGGCGCTTGCCCCCCATTTGGGTTATTCGCTCGATACGTTGATCAAGGCCGTCCGGTCTGCCACTTGAGTGAACAGATTGTGGCAAGCGTCTTCCGGATTTTGGGTGAGACAATTCGCCACACTGTGCAGGCCGCAATACCGGTTATCTGTCAGATCAGATGAAACGTTTAAGCGACAAGGCCCGCAAACGCGGGGCTGCGCCTTGCGCCTTTAGCCAGGCGACGGTTTGAAGGCCTGTTATTGCTTAGGCTGAGGGCAATGTCTCGTAAAAAAAAGACTCACTTTCACGCGTAATTCCGGTATAGTGCGCGCCGGTCTTTAACAGGACCCTCGTCAAGGTATTGCAATTTCCCGAAGCCAGCTTCGGCTGCTTGTTCGCTCTGCGGACTATCCTAGGCGATCCATTCATCAAACGTTTTCGCAAATCCCCGCCGACAAAGCAGCCAGGGTGACTTTAGGGTCGTACACGGCACGCGCAGCTTTGGAGCATGGGTCTTTGCGGATGCACTAGAGGCAGACCCATGACCCAGGAATTCGGCGGCTTCGCCGCTTTTGAACTTCATCCAAATATCCTCGCAGCCGTTATCGCCACTGGCTACGAAGAGCCTTCGGCCATTCAGCAGCAGTCGATCCCGATCATCATGGCCGGCCACGACATGATCGGCCAGGCGCAAACCGGTACCGGTAAAACCGCCGCGTTCGCACTGCCTATCCTGCATCGGATCGACCCGAGCAAGCGCGAGCCGCAAGCACTGATCCTGGCCCCGACCCGCGAACTGGCACTTCAGGTTGCCACCGCGTTCGAGACCTACGCTAAACAAATGCCGGGCGTGACCGTTGTAGCGGTCTACGGCGGCGCGCCTATGGGCCCTCAGCTCAAGGCCATCCGCAATGGCGCACAGATCGTTGTCGCCACTCCGGGTCGTCTCTGCGACCACCTGCGTCGTGACGAGAAAGTCCTGGCGACCGTGAACCATCTGGTTCTCGACGAAGCGGACGAAATGCTCAAACTGGGCTTCATGGACGACCTCGAAGTCATCTTCAAGGCCATGCCGGAAACCAAGCAGACCGTATTGTTCTCGGCTACCTTGCCGCAGTCGATCCGTGCCATCGCCGAGCGCCATCTGCGTGATCCGAAGCACGTCAAGATCCAGACCAAGACCCAGACCGTTACCGCGATCGAGCAGGCTCACCTGCTGGTTCACGCTGACCAGAAGACCTCGGCTGTATTGAGCCTGCTGGAAGTTGAAGACTTCGACGCCCTGATCATGTTCGTCCGCACCAAGCAGGCGACCCTTGATCTGGCAAGCGCCCTTGAAGCCAAAGGCTACAAGGCTGCTGCACTGAACGGCGACATCGCCCAGAACCAGCGCGAGCGCGTTATCGAATCCCTCAAGGATGGCCGTCTGGACATCGTTGTGGCGACCGACGTTGCTGCCCGTGGTCTCGACGTTCCGCGTATCACCCACGTGTTCAACGTGGACATGCCTTACGATCCGGAATCCTACGTTCACCGTATCGGCCGTACCGGCCGTGCAGGTCGCGAAGGTCGTGCACTGCTGCTGGTCACTCCTCGCGAGCGCCGCATGCTGCAAGTGATCGAACGTGTCACCGGTCAGAAGGTTGCGGAAGTCCGCCTGCCGGATGCCCAGGCCGTTCTGGATGCGCGCATCAAGAAACTGACCAACAGCCTGTCGCCGCTGGTCGCTGATGCCGAATCGACTCATGGTGATCTGCTGGATCGTCTGACTGCCGACATCGGTTGCAGCCCTCGTGCCCTTGCTGCTGCACTGCTGCGCAAGGCTACCAACGGTCAGGCTCTGACCCTGGCAGCCATCGAGCGCGAGCGTCCACTGGTTCCGAACAACGCCCCTCGCGGTGATCGTCCAGAGCGCAGCGGTAGCAGCGACCGTGGTGATCGTCCTGAGCGTGAGCGTCGTGCGCCGGTTCCATTGGCCGAAGGCCGTGCTCGTTGCCGTACCGCGCTGGGTGCGCGTGACGGTATCGCTGCCAAGAACCTGCTGGGTGCCATCCTCAACGAAGGCGGCCTGGCCCGCGAAGCGATCGGCCGTATCCAGGTTCGTGACAGCTTCAGCCTGGTGGAGCTGCCGGAAGATGGTCTTGAGCGTCTGCTGACCAAGCTCAAGGACACCCGCGTTGCTGGCAAGCAGCTCAAGCTGCGTCGCTATCGCGAAGACTGATCTGCTCCTGAGCTGATCGGCCAATAAAAAATCCCCGACTGGTTCGGGGATTTTTTTGTTCTGGATTCAGGACATTGTCGCTATCGCTTTAACCGAATCGATAGATGTCCATCCCCAGTGCGCCCATGGTGAATCCCTGATAGGCAATGCTGAAAGCGCCACCTGCGCCGCGCGCGAAATACAGCGGTAGCAGATGCTCGTCACTCGGATGTGCACGCATGGCATGCGGGGCCAGGCTGCGGTAGTGGTGCAGGGCGGCTTCATCGTCGTGTTGCAGCTTGTCGATCATCCAGTCGCGAAACCCGGCGGCCCAGGGCTCGGCGCTTTCCGGTCCGGCGTTCCAGTCCAGGTCGCGCAGGTTATGGGTGATGCTGCCGGAGCCGATAATCAACACGCCTTGCGCACGCAAGCCAGCCAGCGCTCGGCCAACCCGCGTTTGCAGTTGCGGCCCTTGGTGGCTGGGCAGGGAAATCTGCACCACCGGGATATCGGCCTGCGGGTACATCAACGACAGCGGCACCCAGACGCCGTGGTCAAAAGGGCGTCTGCTGTCGATACGTGCAGGCAGGTCGCTGGCAGCGAGCAGTTCGACTACCGTCCGGGTCAGTTCCGGCAAGCCTGGAGCAGGGTATTGCACAGCGAATAGCTCAGGCGGGAATCCGCCGAAGTCATGCCAGGTTTCCGGCTGAGGATTGCCGTTGACGATAAGCTCGTGGCTTTCCCAATGCGCCGAGACCATCACGATTGCGCGAGGCCTGGGCAGGCTGGCAGCCAATTGGGTTAACGCAGGACCACTTTCGCCAGGCTCCAGTGCCAGCATGGGGGAGCCGTGGGAAATGAAGAGGCTGGGGAACATTCAAAAGCTCCAGAATATGGGAATGACCCATAGTCGGTCATTCTCATGATCTAAATCTAATATAAGTTCTGAAGGTTTTTGATCGGGTTTTCAGATGGTTTGAAAGGGTGCTGGCTTGCGCAAGTCTGCTGTCCGCTCTTTTGCCCACGCACAGCGCTCAGCGTTATACACAAGTCCGCTTTTGATTCTGGCCGGAGGCCGTAGGAGCGAACTTGTTCGCGAAAGGGCCGGTATGATCGCCGAAAACGCGTCGTCTGAAACAATGTCTTCGCGAACAAGCGAAGCGTCGCCCGGTTCGCTACTACGCCCTTGCGGGCAGAAGCCTGAAAGGCACGTAATCCGGGCTGTCCAAGGCTTGTATATAACGATGAGCGCGGAACGAGAGGAACGAGAGGTGTCCGGGAGAGCACTTCTCGCTGCTAGCTGCTAGCTGCTAGGCGCAGAGCGCAGGCGCAAGGCCTAGCCTTGCGCCTGCTGATACCCTCAACCGCGACGGCGCAGCGCTTCGATGCGTTGTTCCAGTGGCGGGTGACTCATGAACAGGCCCGCAAGCCCCTTCTTGAGACCGGAGCTGATACCGAACGCCGTCAGGCTGTCAGGCATGTTCACCGGTACGCCCTGTTCGGAACGCAGGCGTTGCAGGGCGCCAATCATCGCATCGGTGCCCGCCAGGCGGGCACCGGCGTCGTCGGCGCGGAATTCACGCTTGCGCGAAAACCACATGACGATGGCGCTTGCCAGGAAGCCCAGTACCAGCTCGGCAAAAATGGTCGTGATGTAGTAGGCGATCCCCTGACCGTTCTCGCTCTTGAAGATCACCTTGTCGACAAAATTGCCGATGATGCGGGCAAAGAACATCACAAAAGTGTTCACCACGCCCTGCACCAGCGCCAGCGTGACCATGTCACCGTTGGCAACGTGGCCGATCTCGTGCGCCAGTACGGCTTTCACCTCGTCCGGCGAAAAGCGCTCCAGCAAGCCCTGGCTGACCGCAACCAGGGCATCGTTCTTGTTCCAGCCCGTGGCAAACGCATTGGCCTCATAGGCCGGGAAGATACCGACTTCCGGCATCTTGATGCCCGCGTCACGGGACAGTTGTTCAACGGTCTGCAGCAGCCATTGCTCATGACGAGTACGCGGCTGGGTGATGATCTGAGTGCCGGTGCTCATTTTCGCCATCCACTTGGAGATGAACAGCGAAATCAGCGAGCCCGCGAAACCGAACACAGCGCAGAAAACCAGCAGCTGATTGAGGTTCAGATCAACCCCGTTGGCCGCCATGAACCCATTGAAGCCAAAGAGGCTCAGGGTGATGCTGGCAATCAGCACGACCGCAAGGTTAGTGGCCAAAAACAGCAAAATGCGCATCATGGTCGAAACGTTCTCCTCAGGTAAATATGTAACTCGATGCCGGGTATATAAGGTGGTGACCGCTGCTATTCAACACAGGGACTATTTCAAACTGTGTCGTGCTGACGTCATCGATGGTATTCCCGACAAGCTGAACGGGACCTGAGCCAAGGCGTCCGGCACCTGAGGGCATTTGCTCCGTCAGCGCGGGAGGGTGAAGCGGGGCTGAAATAAACTGCCCCGAACGGGTCGGGGCAGGCGTAGAGCTATCAGGTAGAGCCTGGTTACTGACGATAACTTTTGAGGAAGTTACCGATCCGGCCAATGGCCTGCTCCAGCTCGTCAACGCGTGGCAATGTGACCACGCGGAAGTGGTCAGGGTAGGGCCAGTTGAACGCTGTGCCCTGAACCACCAGCAGTTTCTCCGAGAGCAACAGGTCCAGAACGAACTTCTCGTCGTTGAGGATCGGGCAGACTTTCGGGTCAATGCGTGGAAAGGCATACAACGCACCCATCGGCTTGACGCAACTGACGCCGGGAATGTCATTGAGCAGCTCCCAGGTACGGTTGCGCTGCTCCAGCAGGCGGCCTGGCGGCAGGATCAGGTCGTTGATGCTCTGATAACCGCCCAGTGCAGTCTGAATCGCATGCTGGCTCGGCACGTTGGCGCACAGACGCATGTTGGCCAGAATGTCGATGCCTTCGATATAGCTCTGCGCGTTGTGCTTGGGCCCGGAAATGGCGATCCAGCCGGAGCGGAAGCCTGCGACCCGGTACGACTTGGACAGGCCGTTGAAGGTCAGGCACAGCAGGTCAGGCGCCAGCGAGGCGGTGCAGATGTGCACAGCGTCGTCATACAGGATCTTGTCGTAGATTTCGTCGGAGAACACCACCAGATTATGCTGGCGAGCCAGCTCCAGCATGCCCAGCAGCACTTCGCGCGAGTACACCGCACCGGTCGGGTTGTTCGGGTTGATGATGACCATGGCCTTGGTGTTGGGGGTGATCTTGGCCTTGATGTCTTCCAGATCCGGCCACCAGTTGGCCTGCTCGTCGCACAGGTAATGCACCGGGCTGCCACCGGACAAGGCGACGGCAGCGGTCCACAGTGGGTAGTCGGGGGCCGGAACCAGCACTTCGTCGCCATTGTTGAGCAACGCCTGCATCGACATCACAATCAGCTCGGACACGCCGTTGCCCAGGTAGATGTCTTCGATGCCGACGCCTTCGACCTGCTTCTGCTGGTAATACTGCATGACCGCCTTGCGGGCGCTGAACAGGCCCTTGGAGTCGCTGTATCCCTGCGCAGTCGGCAAGTTGCGGATCACGTCCTGGAGGATTTCGTCCGGCGCCTCGAAACCAAACGGTGCCGGGTTGCCGATGTTCAGCTTGAGGATGCGATGACCTTCCTCCTCCAGGCGTTTGGCGTGCTTGAGCACTGGCCCGCGAATGTCGTAGCAGACGTTTGCGAGCTTGTTCGATTTGCTGAACTGCATGGTGATGATCCCGAAAATGAAGCGGTTGCCGGCTTGCAGCGAGGGCCGCGGCACGGACTCCATGAAAATGGGTTTGTGTGCGGCAAACGCGGGTGCCAGACTGACGTCTGACCTGGCGCAATCATACGTGCCACCTGATCTGTGGAAAAGATACAGATCGGGCTTTTTCCGATTCGGAGGTGTACCTGTGGACAAGTTGCAGAAAACGCTTGAAGAGTGGAAGCAGATGCTCGACCCGGAGCAGTACAACGTTTGCCGCCTGAAAGGCACCGAACGACCTTTCTCCGGCAAGTACAACGAGACCAAGACAGCAGGCGTCTACCACTGCATCTGCTGCAACGAGCCGCTGTTCGATTCCACCACCAAGTTTGACTCCGGCTGCGGCTGGCCGAGCTTCTATGCACCGCTGGAAGGCAGTGCGGTGGTCGAAGTGCGCGATGTCAGCCACGGCATGATTCGTACCGAAGTGGTCTGTGCCAAATGCGATGCGCACCTGGGGCATGTGTTCCCCGATGGTCCGGCGCCGACCGGGCTGCGTTACTGCATCAACTCGGTGTGCCTGACGCTTGAGCCTCGCGAATAACGCGAACGGGTTTGTTCATCGGCATCAATCCCGGGAATTGGCGTGCGTGCTGTTCAATTGCACGCTAACGTCAATTGTCCTGACACCGTCACCGTCCCGAGGCCTATGTCCATGAGCGAAAACCTGCTGAGCATCCCCGTCACCACCCTCAAGGGCGAACAGAAAACCCTGGCCGATTTTGCGGGCAAAGCGGTGCTGGTGGTCAATACGGCAAGCAAATGCGGCTTCACGCCTCAATACAAAGGGCTGGAAAAACTCTGGCAGGACTACAAGGACAAGGGGCTGGTGGTGCTTGGCTTCCCCTGCAACCAGTTCGGCAAGCAGGAGCCGGGAGATGAAAGTGCGATCTCCGGGTTTTGCGAGCTGAATTACGGCGTTACCTTCCCGCTGTTCAAGAAGATCGATGTCAATGGCGATCAGGCCCACCCGCTGTTTGTGCAACTCAAGCAGCAGGCTCCGGGGGTGTTGGGGACGGAACGCATCAAGTGGAATTTCACCAAGTTCCTGATTGGCAACGATGGCACGCTGGTCAAGCGTTTTGCGCCGTTGACCAAACCGGAAGAAATGACCGGCGAAATCGAAGCCTTGCTGCGCTAGGCCCGCTTAACTCTCCTCGGTGATCGGTATCCACTGATCGAGAATGCTGACCAGTTCGGCGCGTCTGAACGGCTTGGCCAGATAATCATTCATGCCCGCTGCCTTGCAGCGCTCGCGCTCGTCGGGCATGGCATTGGCCGTCAGGGCGACGATCGGCAGGTTCGGCCAGCGACCGCTGCTGCGGATCTGCCGGCTGGCTTCGTAACCGTCCATGACCGGCATGTTGCAGTCCATCAATACCAGGTCGAAGTGGTCGTGTTCCAGTTGCTCCAGCGCCTCGCCGCCATGGCTGCTGATCACCACTTCGCAGCCCAGTTTGCCGAGAATGCCCTTGGCCACCAGTTGATTGACCGGATTGTCCTCCACCAGCAGCACGCGCGCCGGGCGTTGCGTGGTCTGTTCAAGTGCCATCGGGTCGCGTGAGCCGGGTTCTTCCTGGCTCAGAACCCGCCTCAGTGTGTGATAGAGCGCATTACGCGCCAGTGGCCGGGCCTGCTGCTGCAGCGGCGCCAGAGCGGCCACCTGCTCGGCGGGCATGAAGTTGCCGTAGGCGGTGACCAGCAGAATCGGTACCGGTGTGGTCGGACGGATCGCGAACAGGCACTCGGGGCAGTCGGTAATCACCAGGTCCGGACCGCTGTCGAGCTCCATGTCGTCCGGACGGTCGTCGATGCTGCGTCGCTTGACGTCAACGCCCCAGAACGGGAGCAGGGTGCCGAGCAGCTCCACCAGGCCGCTGCCTGCCGAGCTGATCACCGTGACCCGGCCTTTGAGCGGGGTCTGAGCGACCGCAGGCAGGTTGATCGGCAGTGGCAGCTCGGCGCAGAACTGGCTGCCAAAGCCGGATTGCGACTGAATGCTCAACTGGCCGTTCATGGCCTCGCACAGGTTGTTGGTCAACGCCAGCCCCAGTCCGGTGCCGCCGTACTGGCGGGTGATGGCGGCTTCCGCCTGGGTGAAAGGCTGAAAGATTTTCGCCTGAGCGTCCTGCGCGATGCCAATACCTGTGTCGCGGACCTCGATGCGCACCCGGTTTTCGCCGCTGGTGGCGTCCAGGTGATGCGTAAGGCGTACGTCTACGCGCCCGAAACGGGTGAATTTGAGCGCATTGGACAGCAGGTTGCTGACAATCTGCCGGACGCGGGTCGGGTCGCCGGTGACCATGGCCGGGAAGTCCGGCGCGATCAGGCAGGTCAGCTCCACACTGGGCGCTGCGTTCTGCGACAGCAGATTGGCGGTGTCCTCGATCAGTGCGCCGAGGTCGAACGGGATGCGTTCGATTTCCAGATGCCCGGCGTCGAACTTGGACATGTCGAGAATATCGTTGAGCAGTTCCACCAGCACTTTGCCCGAATCGTGGGCGATCATCAGTTGCTGGCGTTGCTCGGCACCGAGCGGGCTGTCCAGCGACAGGGCGAGCATGCCCAGCAGGCCGTTGAGCGGGGTGCGGATTTCATGACTCATGTGCGCCAGAAACGCCGAGCGGGCGTGCGCCATGTCCAGCGCAGTACTGCGCGCGATCTGCAATTCCTCGTTGGACTGGCGCAGGCGCATATTACTGGCCTTGAGTTCATTGGTGCGTGCCGAGACGATGTTTTCCAGTTGATTGAGGTGGTCGGTCAGGCGGTCCTCGGCCGCCCGGCGCCGGGAAAACTCGCCGCTCATGGTTTCGATCTGCCGATTGAATGTGGCGACCAACACGCCGATTTCATCCTGCTCATGGTGCGGCGGGCAATTGATCCTGGCCTGATCGGGGCTGCGCGGGTCGCGGCTGCTCAACTCGCGGATCACCCTGACCAGCGGTTTGGTGAGCGTTGCGTAGAACAGAATGGTCAGAATCCCCGCCAGCGCCAGGCTGCGCACAAAGCCATTGAGCAGGGTGATTTCTGCGCGTTGCAGGAAATGGCTGCCGAAAGCGAAGGTGTCGACGGTCAGGTAGAGTGTGCCGATGGTTTCGTCCGGCAGATGATCAAGGTGCAGCTTTTCCTGAAACTGGCGGCTTTCGCCGAACAGCCAGTCACTGAGCATTCGATAGCGTCCGGAGGCCATCGGGCGTTCTACGCTGGCGAGCACCGTGTCGTTGTTGTCGGTCAGTCGTGCACTGATCACGGCAGGGGAGTGCAGCAGCCCGAGGGTCAGTTCCTGAGCCAGCTCGGCATCGATGTTATAGGCAATGCGCGACGCAGGGTTGCGGGTGATTTCCAGCAGGGATTTGATTTCGCGATTGATGGAGGCGTCTTCGCTGGCATAATCAAGCGCAATCTGCGCAAAGCTCAGCAAGGTTCCCAGCGCGAAGCCGATCAACACCGCCAGGCGCGCCTGCTTGAATGAAAGCCTGTTTTTGAGCGATATATCCATGAATACCTACTGCCACTTCGGGTGCCCGGTGCCGGTCAAGCATAGCTGATCGGCATCGGTGACCAATCAGTTAAATACGTAAGGAGATCACGTGGATTCTCGGTTGGATGCTTTTCTGCAACGCGCTGACGCCGTGCTGGCCCGGCTAGAGCCTCTGCTGCCTGCGCTACGCGAGCCGGTCGAGTGGACGCAGGTGCTGGCCGCCCGCTGGGTGCGCGAGGGGCGTAGCGGCTATCTGCTGCCGTTGCAGGTCAGTCTCGATACGCGCCTGACTGATCTGATCGGCGTTGACCTGCAGCGCGACCAGTTGGGGCGCAACACACGCCAGTTCATTGAAGGTCTGCCGGCCAACCACGCGTTGCTCTGGGGTTCGCGGGGGACGGGCAAGTCCTCGTTGATCCGCGCACTGCTGGCCGAGTACGCCTCGGCAGGTCTGCGCCTGATCGAGATCGAGCGTGATCACCTGGGCGACTTACCTCGCGTGGTCGAGCAACTGCAAAAGCTGCCGCAGCGTTTCGTGCTGTTCTGTGACGACTTGTCGTTCGAGTCGGGCGAAGGCGATTATCGGGTGTTGAAAAGCGTGCTCGACGGCTCGCTGGAACAGGCCCCGGACAACGTGCTGCTGTATGCCACGTCCAATCGGCGCCATCTGGTGCCCGAGAAGGAAAGCGACAACGCCAACTGGGCTCACGTTGATGGCGAATTGCATCCCAGCGAAGCGGTGGAAGACAAGATTGCACTGTCCGACCGGTTCGGCCTGTGGCTGTCGTTCTATCCGTTCACGCAGGAGCACTACCTGGATGTGGTCGAACACTGGATCACTCAGCTGGCGCACAAGGCAGGGTTGCAATGGCAGCGCGACGAGCCACTGGAAAAGGCTGCGATCCGCTGGGCCACAGCGCGGGGCAATCGCAACGGCCGCTGCGCTTATCAATTTGCGCGTTACTGGGTAGGACTTGAATTGTTGGAGCAACACACATGATTGATTTGCAAAACACCGGCAACGGACTGGATGGCTACGGCTTGCTGGCGGCTCAACTTGAGGCGCTGCTCGCCGATGAGCGTGATTTCATCGCCAATGCCGCACAGTTTTCGGCGTTTCTCTACACCCAGATCGAGGATTTGAACTGGGCGGGCTTTTATCTTAATCGCAACGAAGAACTGGTACTCGGGCCGTTTCAGGGGCAGATCGCCTGCGTGCGCATTCCCTTTGGTCGCGGCGTTTGCGGGGCGGCCGCGCAGAGTCAGCAAACACAGCGTGTTCAAGACGTGCACGAATTTCCCGGACACATCGCGTGCGACAGCGCATCGAACAGTGAACTGGTGGTGCCGCTGGTCAAGGAAGGGCGTCTGATCGGCGTGCTGGACCTGGACAGTCCGAGCGTGGGGCGTTTTGCGGAAGAGGATCAGGCGGGAATCGAGCGTCTGGCCGCTATCTTTCTGGCTGCTACCGACTGCTGAGCAGGTCTCGGTCTGCCAGGCGCTGCCCGCGCTCAGGGGGCGGGCAGCGGCGGGGCACTCATCAATCGTAGATGACTTTTTTCTTCCATTCCGATTCGGTGTCGTCCTGCTTCAGACCTTCGGTCAGCGCATTGTCGTCGTCTTCGGTCGGCGCGGTGTTGGTCAACACTACCGAGTTTGCACGGGCCAGTTGCTTTTCCATTGCCAGCAGTTGTTGCTGATAGGTAACGGGGTCCGGCTGGTTGCGCAAATACTGCACGCCTCGTTCGAACGCCAGACGCGCCTGGCCTGGCTGATCCTGAGACAGTGCAGTCTGGCCCAGGTTGTTGAAGAATTCGATGTGCAGGTTGACCAGAATGGTGCGGATTTCACGAATCCAGTGTTTGGCCTCGCTGGTTTGCAGAAAACCGTCATGCGCGGCACGTGTGACCTGACCATGCAGGGCTTCCAGCAGAAAACGAACGTCCTTGGCCTTGGCTTCGGTCTGGATAGGCGTGACCGGGTTGGTTATTTCGATGCCTTCGCCTTTGGCAATCTGTTCTTCCAGTTCGCCGATGCGGTGTTTGAGCTGGGCGTTGCCTTTTTCCATGTTCAGCATGCGCTGCACAACGTTGAGTTCCAGGCGAGCCAATAGCAGCTTCAATGCTGGCGACATCAACTGGCCCGGGAATACTTCGGTGATCTCGCTGCAGCGACGCAGTCGGTCACTCAGTTCAACCTTGGTCCGGGCTTTCTCCAGTTTGCCGTTTTCAGCGACGTGATTCAGGTAGCCGATCGCGATTAGCAGTGCGATACCTGCTACTACCATCAGCGTGATCATGAGTGGAGTCACTGTGCAAACCTCATTTGTTCAATTAGTTTTAGCGCGAGTGTAGTGGCTAAGCACTACTGCGCATAGATGTCCTTATCCGAGTTTGTCGGCATCTCTTCTATATAGATGAGGACAGATCAGGCAACTGAACGATATTGCTCAGGCGGGCGGCCGGTCGGCTGCCGTCGGTCAGTGTCTGAACGGCAGCGAAGTTATTGATTTCAATAAATTTTCAGAATGGGGTTGACGACCCCTCAAAGCATCCATAGAATGCGCGCCACTTACAGCGTAAAGCACACAGCGTAGCGCAAATAAGTAGTGAATGTTGTACGTGTGTCCCCTTCGTCTAGTGGCCTAGGACACCGCCCTTTCACGGCGGTAACAGGGGTTCGAGTCCCCTAGGGGACGCCATTGCGGGAATAGCTCAGTTGGTAGAGCACGACCTTGCCAAGGTCGGGGTCGCGAGTTCGAGTCTCGTTTCCCGCTCCATTTTTAAGCAGCTTTGCCTCAGGGCAGGGTTGAGTGAAACCAGTACACATCTGCGGATGATGTCTGGAACTGAAACACACACACCATGGTGTTTCAGGCAGTGTCCCCTTCGTCTAGTGGCCTAGGACACCGCCCTTTCACGGCGGTAACAGGGGTTCGAGTCCCCTAGGGGACGCCATTTTGCGGGAATAGCTCAGTTGGTAGAGCACGACCTTGCCAAGGTCGGGGTCGCGAGTTCGAGTCTCGTTTCCCGCTCCATATTCACAAAAACGCCGCTCATCAGAGCGGCGTTTTTGTTTGTGCGTTATACCGCTGTATGAGAACGCCGCTTCCAGGAGCGGCGCATTGTCAGCATCAGCTCAAGGCATTTGCGGCAGTTCATTGGGCCGCATATCGAACACCAGCACTTCTGCATCAACCCCTTCGCTCAGGCTGATCAGCCGCTCGTTACGCACGCGCACCCCGTCACCTTCGCCAAGCCGCTGGCCATTGAGCACCACGCTGCCACGGGCGACATGCACGTAGGCATAGCGATTGTCAGCCAGCTCAAGCGCGGCGCTTTCATCACCCTCGAACAGACCGGCATACACACGGGCGTCCTGACGAACTTTCAGTGCGCCATTCTCGCCTTCAGGCGCGATGATCAGCTGCAAGCGGCCGCGTTTCTGCTCAGGGGTGAAGTGTTCCTGCTGATAATTTGGAGTGGCACCGGCGACATTCGGCACGATCCATATCTGCAGGAAATGCACGCCATCGGTCTGCGAGTGGTTGAACTCACTATGCGCCACGCCGCTACCGGCACTCATCAGTTGCACGTCGCCAGGGCGAATCACCGAGCCGGTACCCAGCGTGTCCTTGTGTTCCAGCGCGCCTTCCAGCACATAGGAAAAAATTTCCATGTCGCGGTGCGGGTGCTGGCCAAAGCCTTTGCCGGCAGTTACCCGGTCGTCATTGATGACCAGCAGATCGGAAAAGCCCTGTTCCTGCGGATTGCGATAGCTGGCGAACGAAAAGGTGTGGAAGGACTTCAGCCAGCCGTGATCAGCTGCGCCGCGATCGGAAGCGTTGCGAAGAGTCAGCATGATTCTTTCTCCATCGAATATCGACGCTGCACATTCAGCAATCGATCAAGTGAGATCAAGATTACTGACTATCTCTCGATGCAATAAGTAGCTGAAAGACGAATCACTGTCTCGTTCTGGTTGACAGTGCCAAGTGTAGGATTAGTCTCTGCTGAATGTAGTTCAGCTCACTCAGGCCATGCCGATGAACCCTTTTGAAGACATGCGTATATTTTGCCAGGTCATGGAGTCCGGTAGTTTCACGGCCGCATCCGATAAGCTCGGGCTGTCCAAGCAGTTTGTCAGTCGCCGCCTGATGCAGCTTGAGGAGCGGCTTGGCGTGCGTTTGCTCAACCGCTCGACGCGGCGTCTGGATGCTACGCCTCTGGGCCAAAGCTATTACGAATCGGCCCTGCGCGTGCTGGCCGAAGTCGAACAGGTCGAGCAGAGCATCACCGGGCAGAGCAGCGAACCGCGTGGCACATTGCGCCTGAGCGCGCCCTTGTCGTTTGCCGTCGCGCACCTGGGCTGCCTGTTGCCAGAGTTTTTACAGCGCTACCGTGAGGTAGCGGTGGAGGTCGACTTGAGCGACCGGCCGGTGGACGTGATCAGTGAGGGCTACGATCTGGTGCTGCGCATCGGCGTGCTGGAGGACTCCAGCCTGATCGCACGCCGCATCGCTGCCATTGATCGGGTTTACTGCGCCAGCCCCGGCTACCTCGCCGCGCGCGGCACGCCGCTGGAGCCTGAAGACCTGCACCAGCACGACTGCCTGCCGTATGGTCACAGCCGCCAGGTGCAATGGCGCTTTCAAGGGGCTGGCAAAGCATCGAGTCTGAGCGTCAGTGGGCGAATGCGGGTCAATAACGGCGAGTTGCTCAGAGATGCGGCAGTTGCCGGGCTGGGGATCACTTACCTGCCGACGTTCATCGTCGGTGCCGCGCTGCGCGATGGCAGTCTGGTCCGCGTGCTGGACGACAGGCGGCCCGAGCCTCTGACGCTGTCAGCGGTGTACCCGCAACACCGTCAGGCTTCGCGACTGGTACAGATGTTCATCGAGTTTCTGCGCGAGCGTCTGGACGCTGATATCGAGCTGGATGACCGGCAGGGGTGATCGGTGCGCCCACGTTACCCGGTGTTGCGCCTGGCAAAAGCCGCTTTGCCCACCCCGCTCAGCACCGCATCGTTCTGCGGCGTATGCACCCGACCGCACAGCACATTGCGGTAATGACGTTGCAGCGGGTTGCTGCGCGACAGGCCCGGATTGCCCGAGGCTTCGACGGCCAGCTCCACGGCGCGTATGGCATTGCCGGTCACCAGAAATTTGATCTGCGCGGCGTGTTCGGCAGGCGTATGCCCCTGTGCAGCGGCTTGCAACAGGCTCTGGTTGGCGAACAGCAGGGTGTCGATGTGCCCGACGGTTTCCTGAAAGCGCGGCAGCGTCGAGAGTGCCGCCCCGAGGTTGGACGGTTTGCGCTGTTCCAGCCACTGCACCAGCCAGTCGCGGGCGGAATGGGCGATGCCGTCGTAGACCGATGACAGCAGCACGGCCATCCAGAGCATGCCCGCACCGTCCAGCTCCGATTGTGGCGCGCTCCACGGGCTGACGCTGACCGCGTGTTCGAGCGGCACCAGCACGTTGTCGAATCTGACTTCGTGGCTGTTGGTGGCGCGCATGCCCAGATGGTCCCAGTCTTCGATGATGGTGATGCCGGGCGTGTCCTTGTGCACCAGCCAGCTGCCGACCAGCGGGTCGTCGTCATCGCTGCGCGCCCACACGGCGAACCAGGTCAGGCCATGGCTGCCGGTGGAGTAGATCTTGCTGCCGCTGATCCGCCAGCCCTCGGCGGTACGGCGGGCGAGGGTGCCCGGCAGGCCACCACGTGCGGGCGTGCCCAGGTCCGGTTCAACGCGCAGGGCGTTGATCAGCGCGCCATCGCGAACCGCTTCTTCGGCCACGCGAACGCGCAGATCAGTCGGCCATTTGCGGTTCTCTTGCAGGCGCGAATGCTGCAGGTATTGCATCACCAGAATCAACGCTGTCGACGGTTCGCCCTTGGCCACTGCGCTGACAACCTGCTGCGCTCGAGCCAGATCAGCACCGCCGCCGCCCAGTTCGGCGGGCACAGTCAAGCCCAGCAGGCCGTGGCCGTGCAGCAAGGCAAAATTGGCGTGGGGGAATGCTCCGCTGGCATCGTAGTGCTCTGCGGTTTCGGCCAGCGTTGCGGTAATCCCCTGCAGCCGGGTGGCGAAGTCTGCGGCTGATTCGGGCAGCTCACGGTGCTGACGAAGCGGTGAAAGTTTCATGCGGGGTCCTTTTCGCAGCGGGTATCTGAGCGTTATTGAGCATTGGCCTGGGCAATCCGGGCACGCGATGCGTTGAAGCTTTTATCGAAACCAGTCGAGACGTCGATGGGTTTGCTGACAATGCCTTCTGCCAGGTAGGTGTTGGCGGTTTCTTGCAGGCCCTGAATAATCGGGTCATCAATCGGCGTGCGCTGCATCTTTGTGGCCTTCGCTACTGCCAGATGCACGGCTACTGGCAGGCCGGTGACTTTGGCCTGCGCGGCGGCATACTCCTCGGGATGATTGTTGGTCCAGTCGAAGGCGCGCTCGACCCTGGCAACGAAGTCCTCCAGTTGCACGCGTTTGCTGTCAATGGCCTTGCTGGTCGCGGCGAGGTACAGATGATTGCTCAGCAGTTCGTTGCCGCTGACCAGGACGCGTGCATCGTTCTGGCTGATGGAGATCGTGGTGTACGGGTCCCAGGTTGCCCAGGCATCGGCATCGCCGTTGGCCAGCACCAACCGTGATTCGCTGGGCAACAGGTAGAGGAAGGTCACATCGCTGGTCTTGAGTCCCGCCTGGTGCAGCGCGCGAATCGCCAGATAGTGGCCGATGGAGCCCCGCCCGGTGACGATGCGCTTGCCCTTGAGGTCGGCCACGGTCTGGATCGGCGAATCTTTCGCCACCAGCACGGCGGTGGTGAATCGGCCTTGGGCGTGGGTGATGCTGACCACTTTCAACGGCGCGCCTGCGCCGAGGGCAAACACATAAGGTGCATCACCCAGCGCACCGATATCCACGGCTTCGGCATTCAAGGCCTCGCCCAAAGGCGCGGCTGAAGGGAACTCGGAGAACCTGATTTCGTAAGGCGCATCCTTGAGTTCGCCGGAGACCTGCAACAGCACTTTGAGCAGTGACTTCTGATTAGCCACCAGCAACGGTGCCAGCTCAGCGGCCAGAACCTGCTGACCCGCCATGACGCTCAACAGTGCCCCCAGCAACAGGCTTTTGAGCGGCAGGGGGGATTTGAAAAAAGGTAGCATTCAGGTGGTTCTCCAATAGGGTGATGAATAGTCCCGATAAGCCTTTGACGCTTGTGCCAGTACGCCGCACCGCACCTTCAAAGTCGGACGCAGAGCGTCCAGAAATGCATTTCCACGCAGAGCGTGGGGACGCGAGTCATCGTGGTCTGGGCCTCGTTTTCCGGGCTTTGATTCTCGTGCCAATGCTCCGCGTTGGCATGCATTGGGTGACGCTTCGCGTCACAACCCTGCGCCGCACCGCATGCTCAAGATCGAACATCAAATCACGTAGAACCCATGTGTCCCGTCACGCCCCAGTTGCTCGACCAGCCCGAACTCCCAGTCGAGGTAAGCCTGCATGGCTTCACGCGGGGCGTCGGTGCCTTCATAGGGGCGGCGGTAACGGTCGATGCGTGGCGAGGCCAGTCGACTTTCGCCGTGCTCCAGTGGCAGGCCGGCCTTGACCCAGCTGGCGGTACCACCTTCGAGCAGGAACACCGGCCTGTCGGTCAGTGCCTCGACGTCGGCCACGGCGAAACGCGCCAGACGGCTGCTGCCACAGGTCAGTACATAACGCTCGGCGGCAGGTATTTTTGTCAGCGCCTGCTTGAGATCGGCGCGCAACGCCCACCATGCGCCAGGGATGTGCTGCTTGACGTAATGGGCGCTCGCCGTGAAATCCAGCACCGCCACCTCGACATTTTTCTGCCACTCGACAAGTGTCTCGATACTGATCGCTTCTACGTATGGCGGAGCAGGGAAGGGCGCGTCCCAGTCGCCTGACTCACTGAAGTCCGCCTCACGCAGATCATCGATGACCGAGACCTCCCAGCCCAGTTGCGCCAGCCAGGAAGCCGACATGTTGGCGCGTACACCTTCGTCGTCTACCAGCACGATGCGTGCGCCGCGTACGCTGGCGAAATGGTCGGTTTCCTGCACCAGCTGGCCGCCTGGCGTAGAGCGCGCACCCGGCAAATGGCCCTTGGCAAACTCTTCCGGGGTGCGCACATCGAACAGATAGGTGGTCCGTGACGGCTCAGCCTGCCAGCGTTGCAGCTCGGCCCGACGGGCACGTTTGACCCCGGCCCGGTCGGCGACCTTGCGTGCATCGGCGCGGGCAGTGTCGCGAGTGGCGTCGCTGACTGCCGCGAAACGCCGGTTCTGTCCATGCTCCAGTGTCTGCTCGGCCAGCAGCCAGCCAATAGTGCCGTTGCGTAGCGCATGGACCTGATTGGGAATACCCGCGTTGACCAGCGATTGAGTGCCAATGATGCTGCGCGTACGGCCCGCACAGTTGACGATGATCCGCGTGCTGGGGTCAGGGGCCAGTTCGCGCGCGCGCAACACCAGCTCCGCGCCCGGTACGCTGATGCCGCCTGGAATGCTCATGGTCTGGTATTCGTCATAGCGGCGCGCATCCAGCACCACCACATCGGCGTGGCTGTCGAGCAGGGCTTTGACATCTTCGGCGGCCAGCGATGGCGTGTTGCGCTGATGCTCCACCAGCTCGCCGAACGCTTTGCTCGGCACGTTGACATCGATGAACAGCTCGCCGCCTGCGGCACGCCAGCCCTGCAAGCCGCCGTCGAGCAATTTGACGTCGCTGTAGCCCAGGGATTGCAGGCGTTGCAGGGCGATCTGCGCCAGTCCTTCGCCATTGTCGTAAAGCGTGACGGCGGTATCGCGGCGTGGAATCCGCGAGAACACTTCCAGCTCCAGTTTCGACAAGGGGATATTCACCGCAAACAGTGGGTGAGCCTCGGCGAACGGCGCCTCTTCGCGAACGTCCACCAGCGCCAGCTCCCGGCGGTCCAGCAGCGCCTGACGAATATCGGCGAATGATCGGGTTGTGGTTGTGGTCATTGGATAACACTCCCTGTTGGCAGGTCCTGACGAGCAGTGGGGACGGCATTGGAATAGCCGGAAATGAACAGTTTTTCGTGCCCATCGAGGTCGTAGACGGCACGCTTTACAGTGCCGATATCGGCGCCGTACACATGAATGCTGATCGAGACCTGATTGTCGAACGCGTTGCTGACCTGATGAACGTCGTTGCTGTGCGGCGACAGGGCTTCGACCTGACCCGGTTGCAAAAGAATCGGCGGGCCGCTGGTTTCAAAGTGTCCGTGTGCGCTTCGTGCATAACCCTGTGAGTGCTCAGCGCCGCGCAGCATGCCAATCAGGCCCCAGACACGATGATCGTGAATCGGCGTGCGTTGCCCCGGCCCCCAGACGAAACTCACTACCGAAAAGCGCTGCAGCGGGTCGACATGCAGGAGGAATTGCTGATAACGCGCGGAATCGGGGATGGCGAATTCTGCAGGCAGCCAGTCATCATGGCTGACCAGTTGCGCCAGCAGTTTGCCGCCGCGCCGCAACAGGTCACTTTCGTGCGGTTCGCTGCCGATCAGCTCGGCCAGCGCATCAATAAACGCGCCGAGTCGTTCGGGGTGTTGTTCAGGGCGTCGTGGCTGGGTCATGTCCGGTTCCAGATCAGGGAATGACCTGATATAAGCATAATATTGTCAGTTAATATGCTATTTTTTAATGATTAGGTTATAACAAAAATGTCTTTTGCCTTTCTTCGTGAAGACGGGAAATCCTGGACAGGGCTATTAATCAGCGCCTGCGGGTACTATGCTTTTTGCCTATGTTGATTTCTCATATTTATGTGCGGTCCGAATGAAAATTGATGATATCGATGCGTTCGTTGCAGTCATCCGCTGTCAGTCGATCAGTCATGCGGCTGAATCACTCGATCTGACCCAGCCGGCCATCACGCGCCGGGTACAGAATTTCGAGCAGGCGCTTGGCGTCGAATTGTTCGACCGCAACACCAAGCCACTCAAGCCAACGCCCATGGGTATTCAGGTGTATCAGAAATGCCTGGCGATCCTGCGCGAGATGGATTCGCTGCGTGAGCTGGTGGCCAGCGATACGCCGCCCAGTGGTGTGTTGCGCCTTGGCGTGCCGCAAACCATTGGCGATGTGGTGCTGCTGGATGCGCTCAAGCAACTGCGCGGCGAGTTCCCGGACTTGCGCGCTCAGGTCAGCACCGGCTGGGGCAGCCACCTGATCGGCAAGATCGAGAACGGTGAGCTGGATGCGGCGGCAGCGCTGTTCCCGGCGGGCAAGATCTTTCCCGACAACATCATGGGGCAGTCCATCGGCAAGATGGAGCTGGTGGTGGTGTGCGCCAAAGGTTCGGTGCCGAAAAAGCCCGGCAAGCTGGCTGATTGTTACGAGCAGGGCTGGGTGCTCAACCCGGATGGCTGTGGGTTTCGCGCAGGTTTGCAGCGCACCTTGACCGATCAGGGCTTGAGCATGAAGGTCAACCTGGAAACCTTCGGCACCGAGCTGCAACTGGGGCTGGTGGCCGATGGCATGGGGCTTGGCCTGGTGCCGAGGCCGCTGCTTGAACGCAGCGCCCACCGTGAGAATCTGGTGGTGCTGCCACTGAAGGATTTCAAGCCGGTCATGGATTTGTGGCTGTTCTACCCACGCTTTCTAGGCAACCTGCAAGCACCGGTCGACGCGTTCGGTGCCTTGGTGGCTCGATCCCTCAAACCGGTTTCAGCCGCCGCGTAAGACTGGCATCGCGGGCGGGCTGCCTTCATGGAATCAGCCCGTCCGCATCGCCACCTGTCAGGCCACCTGTTCGCGAGCTTGCTGCTCACGCTGAGCGACCAGTTGGCGAGTTAGCGGGATCAGCTTTTTGCCGTAATCGATGGCATCTTCCAGCGGGTCGAAACCGCGAATCAGGAAGGTGGTAATCCCCAGGTCGTAGTAATCCAGCAGCGCTTCGGCGACCTGTTCCGGGGTGCCGACCAGCGACGTGGAGTTGCCTTGTGCGCCGAGCAGGCCAGCAATGCCGGTCCACAGGCGCTTGTCCAGACGCGAGCCTTGCGCGGCGGCGGCCAGCAGGCGACGCGATCCTTCGTTCGGTGGTTCACGGCGCACGAAGCCGTTACTGTCCGCCAGGGCTTTGGCCTTTTCCAGAATGCTGTCGGCGCGGGCCCAGGCCTGTTCTTCGGTATCAGCCAGAATCGGTCGCAATGACAGGCTGAAACGAATGCTGCGGCCATGTCTGGCGGCCTCGGCGCGCACCTGTTTCACCACGTCCCGCACCTGCTCGTAGGTCTCGCCCCACAGCGCGTAGACATCCGCATGCTTGCCCGCGACGGCAATCGCTGCCGCCGAAGAGCCGCCGAAATACAGCGGGATGTGTGGCTGCTGTGGCGATTTGACCAGCGAGTGCGCGCCCTCGAACTGGTAGTAAGTGCCCTGATGATCAAACGGCTTGTCGCTGGTCCATTCCTGACGCACCACGCTGAGGTATTCGTCGCTGCGGGCGTAACGCTCGTCCTTGCCGATGTGGCTGCCGTCAGCCCGCAGTTCCTTGTCATCGCCGCCGGTGATGATGTGCACGGCGGTGCGCCCGCCATTGAAGACGTCCAGCGTGGCAAACTGTCGGGCGGCCACGGTTGGCGAGATAAAACCGGGGCGATGCGCGACGAGAAATTTCAGTGTGCGGGTGACGCTCGCAGCATACGCAGCCACCAGCGTGCTGTCCGGGCTGTTGGAGTGGTAAGCGATCAATGCCCGATCAAAGTCAGCGTCTTCATGAGCCTTGGCCACCTTCTGCACATAGTCGGGCTGAATGGTTGCGCCGCTGCGGGAATGAATTTCAGAACCGGGTTGCGTGGCGATGTAGCCAATGAATTCAATGCTCATGAAAACTCCTGCCAATGGTTGAGGTCCGTTCGACCTGGTCGAGGAGCACCATAAAGGCAATCGGCAGACGCTGTGAAATTCGATTTTGGTCTAAGTTAATTATAAAAAATCTGCATTATTTAATGGACTGATAATTAAAGTCTTGTGCGAGGCTGCGTCGCAGGGTGCAGCGCATCATCAACGCTCGTTGATGTGCCCTGTGATGGGTATCATGGTCGTCTGTATTGGCTGGAGGGGACGTTCATGTCTGCCGAAAAACCTGAAATCATCATCACGTATTGCATTCAGTGTCAGTGGCTGTTGCGCGCCGCCTGGCTGGCACAGGAGCTGCTGAGTACCTTCAGTGACGATCTGGGCAAAGTATCCCTGCAACCGGGCACCGGAGGTACGTTTCGTATTACCTGCGAGGGTGTGCAGATCTGGGAGCGCAAGGCAGACGGCGGCTTTCCCGAGGCCAAGGTGCTCAAGCAGCGGGTCCGTGATCAGATAGACCCGGCACGTGATCTGGGCCACAACGAGCGTCCCGTGCCCACCAGCTCCCAGTGACACGGGGCGATTGTCACGACATCGCCACATGCGTGTCACATTCAGTTAACCGGCATGCTCCACTCTCTTCAAAACCATGCCGGAGGTTGTCCCATGAGCAGCGCTCAGCTCGCCACACCCAGCCGCAAACAACGTGTGCGGACCTTGTGGATTTCCGACGTTCACCTCGGCACGCGTGATTGCCAGGCTGAGCACTTGTCTGCATTCCTCAAGCGCTATCAGGCTGACAAGGTGTACCTGGTCGGCGACATCATCGACGGCTGGAAACTGCGCGGCGGCATGTACTGGCCGCAAGCACACACCAACGTGATTCGCCGTCTGCTGACCATGAGCAAGCGCGGCACCGAAGTGATTTACGTCACCGGCAACCATGACGAATTTCTGCGTCGGTATTCGAAACTGGTGCTGGGCAACATCCAGTTAGTGGACGAAGCCGAGCACGTGACCGCCGATGGCCGCCGCCTGCTTGTCATCCACGGCGATCAGTTCGACGTGATTACCCGCTACCACCGCTGGCTGGCCTTTCTCGGCGACTCGGCCTACGAGTTCACCCTGACCCTCAATCGCTGGCTTAACCACTGGCGCGCCAGGTACGGCTATGGCTATTGGTCGCTGTCGGCGTACTTGAAGCACAAGGTCAAGAGTGCGGTGAACTTCATCAGCGACTTTGAGGAAGCGATTGCTCACGAGTGTGTGAAGCGTGGTCTGGACGGCGTGGTCTGCGGGCACATCCACCACGCGGAAATCCGTCAGGTGGGTGGCGTGGAATACCTCAATTGCGGCGACTGGGTTGAATCCTGTACCGCGCTGATCGAGCATCTGGACGGCAACATCGAACTGTTCCGCCTGGCTGATGCGCATGTGAAGGCGCAACAGGTGGTCGCGCAGGAGCCCGTCAGCGAAACGGTTGCATGAACGTTGAAGCGGCGCTCGTTTAAAAAGCTACCTTACCCAACAACATGTCGCGGTACATGACGAAGTCACCGAGCAGGCTGTAGAACGGATGCCTGAACGTGGCCGGCCGGTTTTTCTCGAAAAAGAAATGCCCGGCCCAGGCAAAACCATAGCCAGCGACTGGCACCAACCACAACAACCCCCAGCGACCACTGCCCACGCCGAACGCCAACAGAAAAATCACCAGCGACGTGCCGACAAAATGCAGGCGTCGACTGGTGCTGCTGCTGTGTTCGGCAAGATAGAACGGATAAAACTCGGCAAAGCTTGAGAAACGCTTGATGGTATCCACAGTGCGTACCCTCAGGTTGGTTCTTGTTGTTATACACAAGTCCTGATGAGCCACAAAATACGGCTATGACTCGTGCCCACCCCGTGACATGCATTCGTGATGCTCCGCGTGACACAGCAGCACGACTTCATGCGTCGCTTGCAAACAAACGTTGCCATAAGAGGCTTTTCGATCACGATGTCACTGACGACGCAGAGTGCGACGTAAGTGACGGCTGAGTTCTGACACTGATCCGGGCGAAGGAACCCGACGAAGTCGGGCCGGAAACGGAGCCAGGGGGTTTGGTTACTTTGGCCCCATCAAAGTAACTCGCCGAGGGGCGAAAAGGGGCGTCGAGCCGTAAATAAACATCACTGACATCGCAAAACCGCTGTGTGACGCAGAGCGTCACGAACTGCATGCCAACGCGGAGCGTGGGCACGATAGTCAAGAAAGCGCTTTTTTATCGCGATGGCACTGACGACGCAGAGTGCGACGTAAGTGACGGCTGAGTCCTGACACTGATCCGGGGGTAGCCTGGCAGGACGCCAGGCAAGCCGCACCGGGCCATGGATGGCCCGTTGCGGCGACCCCCGGATCAGTGTCAGGACGAAGGAACCCGACGAAGTCGGGCCGGAAACGGAGCCAGGGGTTTTGGTTACTTTGGCCCCATCAAAGTAACTCGCCGAGGGGCGAAAAGGTGCGTCGATCCGTAAACAAACATCACTGACATCACAGAACCACTGTGTGACGCGGAGCGTCACGAACTGCATACCGACGCGGAGCGTCGGCACGATAGTCAAAAGGGGCGTCGAGCCGTTAACAAACATCACTGACATCGCAGAACCACTGTGTGACGCAGAGCGTCACGAACTGCGTATCGACGCGAAGTGTCGGCACGATAGTCAAAAGAAAGCGCTTTTTTATCACGATGTCACTGACGACGCAGAGTGCGACGTAAGTGACGGCTGAGTCCTGACACTGATCCGGGGGTAGCCTGGCAGGACGCCAGGCTAGCCGCACCGGGCCATGGATGGCCCGTTGCGGCGACCCCCGGATCAGGGTCAGGACGAAGGAACCCGACGAAGTCGGGCCGGAAACGGAGCCAGGGGTTTTGGTTACTTTGGCCCCATCAAAGTAACTCGCCGAGGGGCGAAAAGGTGCGTCGATCCGTAAACAAACATCACTGACATCACAGAACCACTGTGTGACGCGGAGCGTCACGAACTGCATGCCAACGCGGAGCGTGGGCACGATAGTCACATCGCAGAACCGCTGTGTGACGCAGAGCGTCACGAACTGCGTACCGACGCGGAGCGTCGGCACGATAGTCAGACGTATGAGCGCTGCCCGCTCTCAATGCCGCCAGAACGCCGGGACGCACAGCACCAGCACAGTAATGATCTCCAGACGGCCAAGCAGCATGCCGCCGGACAGAATCCACTTGGCTGCGTCCGGCAGGGTCGAAAAGTTGCCTGCCGGACCGATGACTTCGCCCAGCCCTGGCCCTACGCCGGATACCGTGCTGGCCGCGCCGGTCAGCGCTGTCATCCAGTCCAGCCCGAGCAGTGACAGCATCAGCGCGATCAGACAGATCGTGATCGTGAAGAAAAACGAAAAGGTCAGAATCGAACGAACGATTTCATCGTCCAGTCGATGGCCGTTGTATTTCTGTTTCATCACCGCACGCGGGTGGATCAGTTGATTGAGGTTGGTCTTGAGCAGGATGTAGGCCACCTGAAAGCGGAAGATTTTCACTCCGCCTGCCGTCGAGCCGGAACAGCCGCCGATGAACCCCAGATAGAAAAACAACATCAGCGAGAAGTTGCCCCACAAGCTGTAGTCGCCGAGCGCAAAGCCAGTCGTTGTCACCACCGACGTGACGTTCAACGCCACATGGCGCAGAGCCTCGGTCCATGGCAGGTCGGTGGTGTTGGCGTACCAGACGGTCATCACCAGCCAGGTAATCAACAGCAAGCCGATCAGCCCCTGCACCTGCTCGTCCTTGATCAGCGCCTTGCGATTGCCGCGCAGGGTGGCGACGTACAGCGTGAACGGCAGGCTGCCGAGGATCATCACCACAATGGCGACCCAGTGCACCGCAGGCTGTGGCCATTTGGCCAGCGACAGGTCGGACGTCGAGAAACCACCGGTGGAAATGGCCGACATCGCGTGGTTGATCGCATCGAACAGGCTCATGCCTGCCGCCCAGAATGCCAGGCTGCCCAATGCAGTGAAGCCGACGTAGGCCAGCACGATGAACTTGGCCACCATATGCGAGCGCGGCATGACCTTTTCCGAACGGTCGGAAGATTCGGTCTGAAACAGGCGCATGCCGCCAATGCGCAGTAACGGCAGAATCGCCACCGCCATGCCGATAAAGCCGATTCCGCCCAGCCAGTGCAGCATCGAGCGCCAGATCAGGATGCCCGGCGACATGCTGTCCAGATGGCTGAGCACAGTGGAACCGGTGGCGGTAATGCCTGACATGCTCTCGAAAAACGAGTCGGTGTAGCTGATGTGCTGGGTCAGCAGAAAGGGCAGGGCGGCGAAGATGCACACCACGATCCAGCTGGAAACCGTGAGCATGTACATGTCGCGAGGGCGCAGCTGGACATTATCGGGCCGCCCGGGCACCACCAGCGCCAGACCGGCAATAAAGGTGATCGCGCTGGCCCACAGAAACGAGCGCAGATCCTCGAAGCGGTCGTAGATGACCAGTGTCGCCATGGGCACAATCATCGCGACCGCCAGCGTGATCAGGAAGATGCCGATGATGAAACCGATGATGCGAAAGGTCGGCAACGACATGAAAGACTCTGGCTGGTATCAGGAAAGGCGCCATTCTACCCGCGCTTGAAGGCATGTAAACCAGTGTAGCCGTGGGGCGTTTCGACAGTGCAGGTAAGGATTTGTCCACCGGACTCGTTATTGACACTGAACAGGCTCTAGAATGTCCAGCCCATCTTTCAAGGAGACAGCCCATGCAGGCGCTCGACGTTTTGCTCAATCGCGTATCGGTTCCGCGACTGGTCGACCCGGCCCCGGACGCTGCACAGCGGGAAATCATGTTCGGCGCGGCGTTGCGCTCGCCCGACCATGGCCAGCTGAAGCCGTATCGTTTTCTGACCGTCGAAGGTTCTGCCCGTGAACGTATGGGCGAGTTGCTGGTCGAGGCGCTGCAACAGAGCGGGGCAGAAGTCACCCCGCAAGCGCTGGAAAAAGCCCGTCTAGGCCCGCTGCGTGCGCCGCTGGTCGTGGTGGTGATTGCCCGCCTGCAGGATCATTTCAAGGTGCCGCGCTCGGAACAGCTGATAACCGCCGGTTGCGCCGCCCACGGCGTGCTGCTGGCAGCCTATGCGCTGGGCGTGGGTGCGGTCTGGCGCACGGGGGAGTTGTCTTATACGCCGCATGTCGCCAAGGGGTTCGGGCTTGAATCCGACGAACAAGTGATTGGCTTTCTGTACCTGGGCACCCCACAGAACCCGCCACGCCAGGCCCCGAAAGTTGATGTGGCTGAGTTCGTCAGTGAGTGGCAAGGCTAGAGGGGATTACCGGCTCGAGCGGCAGATCCAGCGTGGCGACGAAGCCGCCGTCCGGGTGATTGCCCAGAATCAGGCTTCCACCATGCCGCTCTGCTGCACGCTTGGCGATCGCCAGGCCCAGGCCGTGTCCCGGAGTGCTTTGGCCGGGCGCGCGGTAAAACGGTTCGCCCAGTTGCGCCAAGTGTTCTGCGGCAACGCCCGGGCCGTGATCGCGTACGCTCAGGCGTACATGATCGCCAACCTGAACCGCCTGCAAATCGATGCTCTGCCCTGGCACATTGAAGCGCAGGGCGTTGCGCAACAGATTGTCCAGCGCGCGCTCGATCATGTCCGGCCAGCCTTGCAGTTGAAGGCCGCTATGAACCTCGACCCGAATGTTTTGCTCGGCGCCGTCCAGGTGTGTGTCGTGCTTCAGCCGGTGTAGCAGTTCGTCGAGATTCACCGGTTCGGGTCCGCCAAAATCCGCATCCAGACGCGCGAGTGCCAGAATCTCGCTGATCAGCGCTTCCAGACGGTCGCATTCGCGGCCCAGCCGTGGCCACAGTTTTTCACGCTCGGCAGGCTCCGCACGCTCGGCCAGCGCCAAGGCGATGCGCAGTCGCGCCAGCGGCGAACGCAACTCATGGGAAACGTCGCGCAATAACTGGCGCTGGCTGCCGATCAGGGTTTGCAGGCGTGCGCCCATGCGGTTGAAATCAGTGGCCAGCACGCCGAATTCGTCACGTCGATTGGCAAGCTGCCCCAGGCTGTGCTGCTGATAACTGGTTTGCCCCAGATCATGCACGGCGCCGCGCAGGCGGTTCAGCGGGCGAGTGATCGACAGCGTCACGAACAGGCTGAACAGGGTCAGCACCACCAGCGCGATACCCAGCGCGCTCAGCGGCCACATCAGACTCTGGCGGTGCCAGGCGTCGAGTTCCGGGTGCGGGACGCGATAGATGAACAGGTAGGTTTCGCCGGTCTTCGGGCTGCTGTATTCAGTGGCCAGACGCCGCCATGGGAGCTTGCGCCCCTTGTCCTCATCCTCCGCCTGGCGGGCTTCCAGCGCTGCGGCGCGTGGCGGGAAGGTTCCGCGCACCACGGGTTCGCCACTGTCACTCAGCACCTGCACGTCGATGCGGTTGCGGCGTTTGATGTCCTGCAGGAACTCCTGAGCGTTATCCGCGCCTTGTTCTTCGAAGCGTTGCGTCCATTGTTCCGGCAGCACGTTGAGCACCGGATGGCGATTGAGAATCCAGGCGTCCTGATTGAGCATGTGCCCCACGAGCACCGACAGGCCGCCAACCAGGGCAATGGCCAGCCAGAAGCTGGCCAGGATTCGCCAGAACAATGAACGCACGGGATTTCCTCGATCTCAGTAAAAAAGCCCGGCATGCGTGTGCATGCCGGGTTCTGTTCAACTCATCTGGCCGATGGGCCCGACGATTACTGCGTTTTTGCTGCTTTTGCCGCTTTCCAGGCCTTGAACTCGGCCCATTCGGCGCGACGCTCATCTTCCTTCTTCTTGATTTCGTCGAACTGCTTCTGCTGTTCAGGCTTGAGCAGTGCACGAATCTCGCTGTCGGTCTTGGAGCGCTTGGCTTCGATTTCGTCCTTCATGGCTTTCTGGTCAGCAGCTGGCATTTTCTCCAGGTAGCTTTGAGTGATCTCGCGGCGCTCGTGCATCTGCTCGCGCATCAAACGGTCGATCTGTTGACGCTGTTCACGCGTCAGATCCAGCTCACCCATCGGGCCTTTCGGGCCAGGGCCGCGATGCATGCCTGGGCCAGGGCCCCGGTCATCACGCTCGATGTGCATGCCAGGTGCATCAGCATCAGGACCACCGGCAGGTGGCGCTGGTGGAGCGGCCATGGCAATGGTGGGCAGGGCAGTTGCGAACATCAAAGCGATCAGGGTCTTGCGCATGGTGTATCTCCTTGTCTCTAGTGCGGCTCAATGCCGATGAGCCCAGTTTAGGGAGAACAAGGTCAAGCGCGGTCAGCGGTACGTAAAGCTTGTGTAAGGGTCAGGGGCAGCTGCAAGTTGTCAGCTTCAAGCTTCAAGCTTCAAGCTTCAAGCCAGAAGCGTTCTGCTTTCAACTTGTAGCTTGCAGCTTGAGGCTTGCCGCTGCTCAAAGAGCATAATAATACCCGCGGCTGCGCAGGGCGACGATGCGTGGGCGGCCATCGGCGTGCGGGCCGATCTTCTTGCGCAGGTTGCTGACGTGCATGTCCAGGCTGCGGTCGTAAAGGGTCAGTTTGCGGCCCAGGGCCAGCTGTGCCAGTTCCTGCTTGTCCAGCGGTTCGCCCGGCTGGCGCATCAGCGCTTCAAGCAAACGGCTCTCGGACACGGTGAGGGTCAGCTCCTTGTTATCGACACTGACCACACCACGCATCGGGCTGAAGGTCAGGTCACCCAGCTCAAGTTGCGTCGACGAAGCAACCGGGTGGCTGCGGCGTAGTACAGCGCGCAGGCGGGCGGTCAGTTCGCGGGGGTCGCAGGGTTTTGCCAGGTAATCGTCAGCGCCGAGTTCCAGGCCAAGGATGCGGTCCAGCGGCTCGCCACGCGCCGAGAGCATCACCACTGGCAGGTCCGGGTGCTCGGAGCGCAACTGCTTGAGCAGCTCCAGACCGCTGCCGTCGGGCAGCATCACATCCAGCACTACCGCAGAGGGCGCTGAATCAGCCAATGCCTTGCGTGCGCTGGAGCCATCGTGGCAGGCGCGTACCTGAAAACCTTCCTGGCTCAGCCAGCTGCTCAGCAGCTCGCACAGCTCTTGGTCATCATCTATCAGTAACAGCTCGCTCATGACTCACTCAATTTAGCCACTGCCAGGATGCAGCGCAGCGCTGCCTTGATCGAGCGGCAGCACGGCATGGGGGTCTGCCAGACGCGGATCAGGGCATGACTTGCTTGAACGGCTTGACCACGACATTGGCGTAAACGCCGGCTGCAACGTACGGATCGGCATCAGCCCAGGTTTTGGCGGCGTCCAGCGATTCGAACTCGGCAACCACCAGGCTGCCGGTAAAGCCGGCAGCGCCGGGATCATTACTTTCGATCGCCGGATGTGGCCCGGCCAGTACCAGACGGCCTGCATCCTTGAGTGCATTCAGGCGCTCAAGGTGTGCAGGACGAACGCTCAGGCGTTTTTCCAGCGAGTTTTCGACGTCAGTGGCGATGATTGCGTAGAGCATGTCAGTCCTCGGATTTGGTCGTGGTGGGAGCGGTATCGTGCAGGTGGCGTGACAGGTAGATCCCCTGACCGACCAGGAACAGCAGGGTCATGCCCAGGCTGCCGAAGACTTTGAAGTCGACCCAGAATTCCTGATAAGTGAACGCCACATACAGGTTGGCCGCGCCGCAGAACAGGAAGAAAATGATCCAGGCGATGTTCAGTTTCGTCCAGATAGCCGCTGGCAAGGTCAGCGCATGGCCCATGATGCGCTGGATAAGCGGGCGATCACCGATGAAATGGCTACCGGCGAAGGCCACGGCAAACAGCCAGTTGACCACCGGGGCTTTCCACTTGAGGAAGGTTTCACTGTGGAAGGCCAGGGTCAGGCTACCGAACACCAGACAGGCGATCAGCGTCAGCCATTGGCTTTTTTCCAGCTTGCGCTGTTTGATATATAGGATGCCGTAGACCACCACCGAACTGATGATCAGCATCGCCGTTGCGCTGAAAATGCCGCCGACCATGTAGGTATTGCCGAGGATGTCCACGGCACGCGGCTCGGTTTTGTAAACGATGAAAAACAGCAACAGCGGGATGAAGTCGATGAATTGTTTCACAATGGCAGCCAGAAGCAGGATGTGGCGGCATAATAACAAACATCAATGAACACGAAAGCACCACTATGAATGTTGACCTGCATTGCCACAGCACCGCTTCCGACGGGGCGCTATCGCCCACGGCGCTGATTGCCCGTGCTCATGAAAACGGCGTGCGCGTCCTTTCCCTTACCGACCACGACACCCTTGAAGGGCTTGAAGAGGCCCGTGCGGCGGCGCATTCATTGGGTATGCAGCTGGTCAACGGGGTCGAATTGTCCTGCACCTGGGGTGGCGCGACCATCCATGTGCTGGGATACGGTTTTGACACTCAGGCCCCTGCGCTTACCGACGCCATCGCCCGATTGCATGAGGGGCGCTGGCTGCGCGCCGAAGAAATCAGCCGAAAATTGGCGATCAAAGGTATGCCTGGCGCGCTGGAAGGTGCCCGGGCGATCCAGCAGGAGCTCGGCGACAGCGGCAATGCCCCGGCGCGTCCGCACTTTGCCGATTTCATGGTGCGTGCCGGTTTCGTCAAGGATCGCGCCGAAGCGTTTCGCAAATGGCTGGGCGCGGGCAAGCTGGGTGACGTCAAGCAGCACTGGCCGACCCTGGAAGACACCGTTGCGACCTTGCGTGCCTCCGGTGCGTGGGTCAGCCTCGCGCATCCTTCGCATTATGACTTTACGCGCAGTAAACGGCGTAAACTGGTCGGCGATTTCGTCCAGGCCGGTGGGCACGCCATAGAAGTGGTCAATGGCATGCAACCTGCCGATCAGGTCGGAACCCTGGCCATCCTGGCGCGTGAGTTCGGTCTGCTGGTCAGCGCCGGCAGTGACTTCCACGGGCCCGGTACCTGGGGCGAGATCGGCACTTACCGTCCGGTGCCGGAGGATCTACCGCCTTTGTGGTGCAGATTCAAACATGAACAGCCTACTGCCGCCGTCTGAACAGGAAGTTACCGTGAGTCAATTTTTCCAGGTCCATCCGGAAAACCCGCAGCCGCGCCTGATCAAACAGGCCGCGGAAATCATAAAAGCCGGCGGGCTGGTGGTGTACCCGACAGATTCGTCCTACGCACTGGGTTGCCAGATCGGCGACAAGAGCGCCATCGAGCGCATCCGCCGCCTGCGCCAGCTGGACGACAAGCATAACTTCACCCTGATGTGCTGCGACCTCTCGCAACTGGGGCTGTTTGCCAAGGTCGACACCGGCGCTTTCCGCGCGCTCAAAGCCCACACGCCCGGGCCGTATACCTTCATTCTCAACGCCACCCGCGAAGTGCCGCGTCTGGTGCTGCACCCCAAGCGCCGCACCATCGGCCTGCGGGTGCCGAGTCACCCCATCGCCCAGGCATTGCTGGAGCAACTGGGCGAGCCGTTGATGAGCGTCAGCCTGATCATGCCCGGCGACAGCGTACCGCTCAGCGATCCTTATGAAATGCGTCAGATTCTCGAGCACCATGTCGACCTGATCATCGATGGCGGGATCGGCGGCATTTCGGCGTCCACGGTCATCAACCTGTCCGAGGGCGAGCCGCAGATCGTGCGGGTCGGCTGCGGCGATCCAACCCCGTTCGGCGAACGCGCTTAATGACCGTCGTGGAGCCAGCGGACAGCCAGGCCGACGCCCAGCAGGAACTGCCGTTCGCGGTGGTCTACGGGCGCGCGGTCACGCAGATGCCGCTGGACCTGTACATCCCGCCGGATGCGCTGGAGGTTTTTCTCGAAGCCTTTGAAGGGCCGCTCGACCTGCTGCTGTACCTGATCCGCAAACAGAACATCGACATCCTCGACATCCCGGTGGCGGAGATCACCAAGCAGTACATGGGTTACGTCGAGCTGATGAAAACCGTGCGCCTGGAGCTGGCGGCCGAATATCTGGTCATGGCCGCCATGCTGGCCGAGATCAAATCGCGCATGCTGCTGCCGCGTTCGGCGGAAATCGAGGAGGAAGAGGGTGACCCTCGCGCCGAACTGATTCGCCGCTTGCAGGAGTACGAGCGTTTCAAGGCCGCAGCCGAAGGCATCGACGGCCTGAAACGGGTCGGTCGTGATGTGATCGTGCCGAAGCTCGACGCCCCTGAAGCCCGCGCACGCAAGCTGTTGCCGGACGTCAGCCTTGAAGAAATGCTGATGTCCATGGCTGAAGTGCTGCACCGTGGCGACATGTTCGAAAGCCATCAGGTCAGCCGCGAGGCGCTGTCGACCCGCGAGCGCATGAGCGATGTGCTGGAGCGCCTCAAGGGTGGCGGTTTCGTACCGTTTGCCGAGCTGTTCACCGCAGAAGAAGGGCGTCTGGGCGTGGTCGTGACATTCATGGCGGTGCTTGAGCTGGTCAAGGAATCCCTTGTCGAGCTGGTCCAAAACGAGCCCTTTGCGGCGATCCATGTCCGGGCGCGAGCCGAGTAGAGCTAGAACACACCCATGAACCTCAACGAACCCCGCGAACTGGCCCCGTTGCTCGAAGCATTTCTGCTGGCCTCCGGAAAGCCGCAGACGCTGGAACGGCTTTACGAGCTGTTCGAAGAGGGCGAGCGTCCCGAGCCGCCAGTGTTCAAGAAGGCGCTGGAGGTGCTGCGCAAGTCTTGTGACGGCCGCGCGTTCGAACTCAAGGAAGTGGCGTCGGGTTATCGCCTGCAGATCCGCGACCGGTTTTCACCGTGGGTAGGCCGGCTGTGGGAAGAGCGGCCGCAGCGCTACTCCCGCGCCATGCTGGAAACCCTGGCGTTGATCGCCTATCGCCAGCCGATCACGCGTGGCGAGATCGAAGACGTGCGCGGCGTTGCGGTGAACAGCCACATCGTCAAGACGCTGCTGGAGCGCGAGTGGATTCGCGTGGTGGGCTACCGTGACGTACCGGGCAAACCGGCCATGTTCGCGACCACCAAAGGCTTTCTCGATCACTTCAACCTCAAGAGCCTGGATGAGCTACCGCCGCTGGCCGACCTGCGCGAGATGGAAACCGAGCCGGTCATGGACTTCGAAGAGGCCCCGGTGCCCGCGCACTTGCAAGCCCTGGCCGACGCCAGCCTGGACCCGGACGCAGAGCCCGAAGCCCCTCGCGACGAAACCAGCTTTCGCAGCCTGCTGGTGGAACTGGACTCGATGGAGCAGGGCCTCAAGACTGACTTCGACGACCTGCTGCGTGACGAGCCGGAGGCTGAAGACAGCAAAGGCGACGATGAAATCTGATTGATTATCGCTCCCACGCTCTGCGTGGTAGCGCTTTTCTGGACGCTCTGCGTCCTCTTGACGACGCGGAGCGTCGAGAACTGCATTCCCACGCTGGAGCGTGCGGAACGATATCCTCTGCAATGCTCCGTGCACTTCGGTCGAATTCATACGTCAGCTCAGGGTCACATCTGATACCACTCGCCATGAGATTCGCTGCCCATGAGTTCGACCAAGAACCCCTGCATCAGCCTTTGCAAATTCGATGATGACATTTGCCTGGGGTGTGGCCGCAGCAAGCGGGAAATCAAGGCCTGGAAGAAGCTGGAGAAGGACGACAAGCGCACGGTGCTTGAAGAGTCGGCCAAGCGGCTGGCGAAGCTCAAGACCGCCGGTCGCAAAAAGAAGAAGTGATTCTGGCGATTACCCTTGGCGCTGGATGCTTAATCCGCCGCAGAGGCGTATGATGGCCGACCCTCGGCGATCAGTGATCGCCCGGGCTTTCAAGTATTTCGCCTTGCCGCTATCCACCGCGCGCCGGGCACAGGTCTTGCCGGTTCTCGGTCAGCCCTGATTCGACACACCGGGAGGTGCCCAGATGAGTGAAAAAGACAAGCAGGACAGCCAGGAAATCGGACCCGCAGGCGAAAAGCTGCAGAAGGTTCTGGCGCGCATTGGTGTGGGTTCACGCCGTGACGTAGAAGCCTGGATTACCCAAGGCCGTATCAAGGTCAACGGTAAAGACGCGACCCTTGGTCAACGCGTCGACCTGCATGACGCCATCAGTGTCGATGGTCGCGTCATCAAGCGCGAAGAAGCGGCCGAAACGGTCCGTCGCGTCATCATGTACAACAAGCCCGATGGCGAAATCTGCACCCGTGACGACCCAGAAGGCCGTCCGACCGTGTTCGATCGTCTGCCGCGCCCTAAAGAAGGCCGCTGGATCAACATCGGTCGTCTCGACATCAACACCACCGGGCTGCTGATGTTCACCACTGACGGTGAACTCGCCAACCGTTTGATGCACCCGTCGTTTGAAATGGACCGTGAATACGCGGTTCGGGTGCGTGGCGAAGTCGATGACGACATGCTGCTGCGCCTCAAGAACGGCGTGATCCTCGAAGACGGTCCGGCACGTTTTACCGACATCAAGCAGGCTCCGGGCGGCGAAGGCTTCAACCACTGGTATCACTGCGTGGTGATGGAAGGCCGTAACCGCGAAGTGCGTCGTCTCTGGGAATCCCAGGGGCTGGTGGTCAGCCGCCTGAAGCGCGTGCGTTACGGGCCGGTTTTCCTCAACTCCGATTTGCCGATGGGCCGCTGGCGCGAAATGAGCCAGTACGAAGTCGACATTCTGTCTGCCGAAGTCGGTCTGCAACCTGTGGCCCAGCCGCAGATGAATGCCAAGACCAAGGACAAGATGGAGCGTCTGCAGCGTCAATCGTCGCGTCCGCTGGGCAAGGGCGAGCGCGTTGTTCGTACCGTGCGTCCTGCCGCTGGCGCCCCGACCGGCGACCGCGCACCGCGTCAGCCGCAGATCACCGGCAGCGAGCGTGATCGTCCGCGTGGCGGCGATTCGACTCAGCGCCCTGCGCCGCGCAAGGATTCGGGCAAGCCCGGTTCGCGTGCGCCGCGCCCGGCCGACAACAGTCGTGGCACACCGGTCGCCGAGCGCCCGAGCGACATGAACAAGCGTCCGGCCAAGCCGGGCCCGAAGCGTGTCGGCATCAAGCTGGTCAATGATGACGCGCCGTCAGGCAAGCGCCGCGGTCCACCGGCCGGTTCGGGTCAGCGCCCTGGCTTCGGTCGTCGCAAGCCTGAGTGATTGCATGATGTGAATGTACGGCAACGCCAGCCCTCAGGGCTGGCGTTGCTGTTTCTGGCGATCTGAAAAGCGCTGTCACACAGCCGTGCGTATCCACCTCTCTGTTTTGAACCTCAACCTGGATGCAGGTGTACAATGCTGCGCTTTTTTCTGTGAATCATTGTTGTTCGACACCCCGGCCAACCGCCTCGGGTGCTGCATTTCTGTTGGGCCACGAGCGCAGCAGGTTTTATTCCGTCACAGAACAAGAACCACCAGGTGGCTATTGAATGAGTGAAACAACCTCACCTTCGGGCGAATTGAAACGCGGCCTGAAGAATCGACACATCCAGCTGATTGCCCTGGGCGGCGCCATTGGCACTGGCCTGTTTCTCGGCTCGGCGGGCGTGCTGAAATCCGCCGGGCCGTCGATGATCCTCGGCTACGCCATCTGCGGCTTCATCGCCTTCATGATCATGCGCCAGCTCGGCGAGATGATCGTCGAAGAACCGGTGGCCGGCTCGTTCAGCCATTTCGCCCACAATTACTGGGGTGGTTTCGCCGGGTTTCTGTCGGGCTGGAACTGCTGGCTGCTGTATATCCTGGTGGGCATGTCGGAGCTGACCGCAGTCGGCAAATACATCCATTACTGGTTGCCTGACATCCCGAGCTGGGTGTCGGCGGCGACTTTCTTCGTGCTGATCAATGCCATCAACCTGACCAACGTCAAGGTGTTCGGCGAGACCGAGTTCTGGTTCGCCATCATCAAGGTGGTGGCGATCATCGGCATGATCGCGCTGGGCAGCTACATGCTGGTCAGCGGCAGCGGCGGCCCGCAGGCGTCGGTCAGCAACCTGTGGGAGCATGGCGGGTTCTTTCCCAATGGGGTCAGCGGGCTGGTGATGGCGCTGGCGATCATCATGTTTTCGTTCGGCGGGCTGGAAATGCTCGGCTTTACTGCTGCGGAAGCCGAACAGCCGAAAACCGTGATTCCCAAGGCAATCAATCAGGTCATCTACCGCATCCTGATTTTCTACATCGGCGCGCTGGTGGTGCTGTTGTCGCTGACACCGTGGGACAGCCTGCTGGCCAGCCTCAATGCGTCAGGTGACTCCTACAGTGGTAGCCCGTTCGTGCAAGTGTTCTCGATGCTCGGCAGTGATGCGGCGGCGCACATCCTCAACTTCGTGGTGCTGACGGCGGCGCTGTCGGTCTATAACAGCGGCACCTATTGCAACAGCCGGATGCTGGTGGGCATGGCTGAGCAGGGCGATGCACCCAAGGCGCTGGCCCAGGTCGACAAACGCGGTGTGCCGGTCAAGGCGATCTTCGCCTCTGCTGCCGTGACCCTGGTGGCGGTGCTGCTCAACTACTTCGTGCCGCAGCAGGCGCTGGAGCTGCTGATGTCGCTGGTGGTCGCCACGCTGGTGATCAACTGGGCGATGATCAGTTATTCGCACCTGAAATTCCGCCAGCACATGAACCGCACCGGGCAGGTGCCGCTGTTCAAGGCGCTGTGGTATCCGTATGGCAATTATGTGTGCCTGGCATTCGTGGTGTTCATCCTCGGTATCATGCTGATGATCCCCGGCATTCAGATCTCGGTGTATGCGATCCCGGTATGGCTGGCGGTGATGTGGGTCTGTTATCGAGCCAAAAACAGGCGTAGCGTTGTCGTGAATGCCGAGTCCGGCACCTAGACGTGGCTGTTCCAGAAAAGAAGATGCCTTGATGCTGGTGATTTCCAACAATGTCCATCTGCCGGACGCCGAGATCGAGTTGACCGCCATTCGTGCCCAGGGCGCGGGTGGGCAGAACGTCAACAAGGTCTCCAGCGCGGTGCATCTGCGGTTTGACATCAACGCTTCATCGCTGCCGCCGTTCTACAAGGAGCGGCTGCTGGCGCTGAGCGATAGCCGGATTACCAGCGATGGCGTGATTGTGCTCAAGGCCCAGCAATACCGCACTCAGGAGCAGAATCGCGCCGATGCGCTGCTGCGCCTGAGCGAGCTGATCGTCAATGCCGCCAAGGTCGAAAAGAAACGCCGCCCGACCCGCCCGACATTGGGCTCCAAGACCCGTCGGCTGGAGTCCAAGAGCAAACGTGGCTCGATCAAGGCCGGGCGTGGCAAAGTGGATTTCTGAATACAACTGAACCCTCAAGATCGGACGCAGAGCGTCCAGAACCGCATGCCGACGCGCAGCGTCGCACGATAGTCGAGATGATCGTTCCTCACGCTCCAGCGTGGGAATGATGACCGGAACCGATCATTACTGGCGCAACGCCTGCGCCTGTTTGTACAGATAAACGCTCAACCCCAGCCCGGTGAGTGACGCCAGCGCCGCAAACAGAAAGATCGAGACAAAGCCGAACCCTGCGGCAATCGCGCCTGCCAAGGGGCCGGTGATGCCCAGTGACAGGTCGATGAACAGTGAGTACGCGCCTACCGCCGCGCCGCGACTGGAGGCCGGGACCAGGTTCACGGCTTCCACGCCCAGTGCCGGGAACACCAGCGAGAAGCCGAAGCCGGTCAGTGCCGCACCGGCCAGTGCCAGGCCTGGCGTCGGCGCCATCCACAGCAGTAGCAGCCCCAGTGTTTCTACCGACAGGCAGACAATCGCCACCCGAAAGCCGCCCAGGCGGTTGATCAGATTGCCGAACAGCAAGCGTGCAGCGATGAAACTGCCACCAAACAGCGTCAGGCACAGTGCAGCATTCGGCCAGTGGTTGCTGGCGTAATACAGCGTAATAAACGTCGCGATGGTGCCGAAACCGATACCGCCCAGCGCCAGCCCCATGCCATGCGGAAAGACCCGCCCCAGTACATGCATGAACGGCAGCCGTTCGCCGTGGACGATCGGCGCGGCTTCCTTGTGCCACGTCAGGTAAAGCCCCAGCGCGCACAGCAGCATGATGCTCACGCCTACCGTCCACAGGCCGAGTGAATCAACCATCCACACGCCCAGTGGCGCGCCGATGGCCAAGGCACCATAACTGGCGATGCCGTTCCAGGAAATCACCTTGGCGGTGTTCTGCGCACCGACCCTGCCGATGCCCCAGCCAATCGAACCCGAGCCAACCAGGCTTTCCGCGCTGCCGAGAATGACCCGGCCGATCAACAGAATCACCAGGCTCGCCATAGGCCAGCTGTCCAGCCAGATCGGCACCAGCATGAACACGCCGCTCAGTCCGCAACCGGCCAGGCCGATCTGTACCGCTTTCTTGCTGCCCAGGTTGTCGATGATACGGCTCGCCCATGGCCGACTGATCAGCGTCGCCAGGTATTGCACGCTGATGACCAGCCCGGCGATCACTGCGCCAAAGCCCAGATCGCTGTGGACATAGCCGGGCAGAACGGCAAGCGGGATACCGATGTTCAGATAACCGATGAAGGTAAACATCACGATGGAAACGACGGTCAGGGTGACGGCCGACGGGCTTTGCGGTGTGGTGTGCTGTGTCTCGGGCATGGGGCAGGCTTTCGTTCTGTACAGGCTGGCTTTCGAGCGGGCAGGGGAAAACCCTTAGCAAGCTCTCGAAGTGCTCATCATACCGACGCATCGAGCGATGCAGGTGCAACAGATTGAAATAAACGGTGAATGACGGATTATTTGTTCGTGGGTGCCACGAGCTGTGTGGTCACGAGTGCCGCCAGTGCGTTTTCCTGGGTTCCGAAACGTGCGAGCAGGGCGCTCTGTTTTTCCGGGCTGAGGCGTGACCAGATCTCGATCATTTTTTCGGCCGTGCCAATCAAGGCGCTGGCCTGGGTTTCGGTGAAGTCAGTCATGAATCTGCGGTCTGCCTGTTGCTGGTGTTCCAGGCGTATTGAAAATCGGCAAACCCGTTTTTCGATACGCCTGAAAACAATCGCCTTCAGTCTTTGCTGCCGGCTTTCTGGCTGTCTTGAGCCGAAGGTGCTGCCTTTATTGCTACAGCTTGACCCAGTTCTTGTTGAGCCAGGGTCGACTGTTGTGGTTCCTGTTGGCCTGGTGGGAAGTTTGGAATTTCATGCATCGTCATCGCTCCTCGCAAGGTGTTGCAGATAGAACCGTGCTTTAAAAAGCAGGGGCAGGATAACCCACTGAAAATGACAATCAGGATATTTTTTTATACTGATTGCTGCAGTTGCGAAACAAAATCGCCTTTTCACTGTCCCGGCTCTCACCTTGCGAGGTGCTGTGCAGCTTGATTTTACTGGGCTGGACCGCGAGCGCGCGGTCTGTGGGCATCAGCCATTTATTTTCGGCCTTCTGCTTTTTTGGCCACTTCATCAGTGCGTGCCGCCATGATGAAGTCGTTGCGATGCAGCCCCTTGATCGAATGGCTCCACCAGGTAACGGTCACTTTGCCCCATTCGGTGAGCAGACCTGGATGATGGCCTTCGGCTTCGGCGATCTCTCCGACGGCGTTGGTGAACGCCAGTGCAAACTTGAAGTTCTTGAACAGAAACACTTTCTCCAGCTGCATCACGCTGTCGCGTACTTCGATGTTCCAGTCAGGGATCTGTTTGAGCAACTCCGGCAGCTCGGCGTCGCTGACCTGCGGGGCGTCGGCGCTGCAGGCTTCGCAGTTGGCTTGATTCAGAGTAGTCATAAACACAGGTTCCTTTTCAGTACGAGGCTGAGTGCCCGGCGCGGTCTGGACGTCTGGCGCATTCAGGCCGCGTGGCTTTTGGTTTTAGGGGGAAATCTGGGGGCATGCAAACCCAGCTGCATCCCTTGTTCGACCAGCGCCATGATGTCCTCTTGGGCCAGATCGAACAAACGCTTG
This sequence comes from Pseudomonas syringae, assembly GCF_023278085.1. NCBI lineage: Bacteria > Pseudomonadati > Pseudomonadota > Gammaproteobacteria > Pseudomonadales > Pseudomonadaceae > Pseudomonas > Pseudomonas syringae. The sequence continues at coordinate 1,521,319 of NZ_CP066265.1, forward strand.
AGATTGGGCAGGACAAAATACACCGGTTGCAGAATATCGATCCGGTAGGGCGTGCGCATTGCCTCAAGGGGATCGAAGGGCTGGTGCTCCGGCGCTGAAGACAGGCTGTAGACAGCCTCTTTGGGTGAAGAAAGGATGCCGCCGCCGTAGATGCGTCGCCCTTGGGGCGTATCGACCAGACCAAATTCGATGGTCATCCAGTACAGCCGTGCCAGGTACACACGCTGCTCTTTGGATGCGCTCAGCCCGAGCTTGCCATACGTTTGGGTAAATTCGGCAAACCAGGGGTTGGTCAGCAGCGGGCAGTGGCCGAAGATTTCGTGAAAAATATCCGGCTCCTGCAAGTAATCCAGCTCTTCTTCAGTGCGAATAAACGTTGCCACCGGAAAGCGCTTGCTGGCCAGCAGTTCAAAGAACGTCTGAAAAGGAATCAGCGCAGGTACTCGCTCGACCTGCCAGCCGGTGGTCGCGCCCAACACTGCATTGATTTCGCCCAGTTGCGGAATGCGATCAAGGGGCAGGCCCAGTTGCTCGATGCCGTCCAGGTATTCCTGGCAGGCGCGGCCCTCGATGATCTTCATCTGCCGGGTGATCAGCGTGTTCCAGACCGCATGCTCGGCGGCAGGGTAATCAATGAAGCCCGAGGCGTCCGGCTCGCGTGCCACGTAGTGCGTCTGGGCCATGCTGATGTCCTCGAATAAGGGTGCTGTTTTTGTAAGGCCTGGACTCAGAAATAGCTCACTTTGGGCGGTGCGTCAGTGTCCCAGCCCCTGTACATGACCCCATTCCTGCCGAAATACGTAACGAAAACTTTACGAGTACCTCCTCAGCCCCTTGAATCGTGGCTCCGCTAAGGCCTGATTGCGCTGTGCTGTAACGTATTGTTGACGATAGACTTCAGTGCCTTACAAAAAAACAGCGCTTACAGGAGCGGGCCACCCATGCGCATCAAGGTGCATTGTCAAAACCGGATCGGCATCCTCCGCGACATTCTCGATCTGCTGGTCGCCTATGGCGTCAACGTGGCTCGCGGTGAAGTGGGCGGCGAACATGGCGATGCCATCTATTTGCACTGTCCGAACCTGATCAACCTGCAGTTTCAGGCGTTGCGCCCGAAGTTCGAAGCGATCACCGGCGTGTTCGGCGTCAAGCGCGTCGGGCTGATGCCCAGCGAGCGGCGGCACATGGAGTTGAATGCCTTGCTGGGCGCGCTGGAGTTTCCGGTGCTGTCCATCGACATGGCCGGCGCCATCGTGGCGGCCAACCGGGCCGCGGCGCAATTGCTGGGGGTGCGGGTTGATGAGGTGCCGGGGATCCCGTTGTCGCGTTATGCCGAGGATTTCGACCTGCCCGAGCTGGTGCGCGCCAGCAAGTCGCGTATCAATGGCCTGCGGGTCAAAGTGCGCGGCGATGTGTTTCTGGCCGACATCGCGCCGCTGCAATCCGAACACGATGACAGCGAAGCCATGGCCGGTGCGGTGTTGACCCTGCACCGCGCCGATCGGGTCGGCGAGCGTATCTATCATGTGCGCAAGCAGGAGTTGCGTGGCTTTGACAGCATCTTCCAGAGCTCCAGAGTCATGGCTGCAGTGGTTCGCGAGGCGCGGCGCATGGCACCGCTGGACGCGCCGTTACTGATCGAAGGCGAAACCGGCACCGGCAAGGAGCTGTTGGCCCGCGCCTGCCACCTCGCCAGCCCGCGGGGTCAGTCACCGCTGATGGCGCTCAACTGCGCCGGGCTGTCGGAGTCCATGGCCGAGATCGAGTTGTTCGGTTACGACCCCGGTGCTTTCGAGGGCGCGCGCCTGGAAGGCCGACTCGGGCTGCTGGAACTCACCGCAGGCGGCACGCTGTTTCTGGACGGCGTGGGTGAGCTGAGTGCGCGTATGCAGGCCAAGCTGCTGCGCTTTATTCAGGACGGCAGCTTTCGCCGGGTGGGCAGCGACGAAGATATGTTTCTCGATGTGCGCGTGGTGTGTTCGACCCAGGTCGATCTGTCAGAGCTGTGCGCGAGAGGCGAGTTCAGACAGGATTTGTACCATCGGCTCAACGTGCTGTCTTTGCACATACCGCCGTTGCGCGACTGTCTGGATGGCCTGGAGCCGCTGGTGGAACATTTCCTCGATCACGCCAGCCGCCAGATCGGTTGCCCGCTGCCCGGTATAGCGCCTGCAGCCATCAAGCGCCTGAGTCATTACCACTGGCCCGGCAACATTCGGCAACTGGAAAACGTATTGTTTCAGGCCGTGTCACTGTGCGAGGGCGGCAAGGTGCAGGCCGAGCATATCCGGCTGCCGGATTACGGTGTGCGTTCAGGCTTGACCGATGTTTCTCTGGATGGCGATCTCGACGCTATTGTCGGGCGCTTTGAACGGTCGGTGCTGGAGCAGTTATATGCACAGCATCCCAGCAGTCGCCAGTTGGCAAAACGCCTGGGCGTTTCTCATACAACGATTGCCAATAAATTGCGCGACCATCAAATAAGCAAGGAAGCCAAAAACGAATGAGCAATCTTTCAATGCGCCTCGCCGTTTAATCTGCGAGGCGTCGTGCATGCATTACAACGGTACCGACACTCAGCCGTTGCTGCAGCCGTTGCCCATCACCTGATAACTCATGATGTGCCGCGCGCCTTGCGAATCTTCATAGACCATGCGTGCCGGCACCACTTCGCAAACGCTGGGGATCTGGCTGATGGAGATCACCCGGGCGATGTCGAGGTGCGTGCCGTAGGTGTACTGCTCGACACGGGCCTGTTGAGCGGCCACTTTGGTCTGCGATTCTTCGGCCATGGCGAAGCTGCTGATACCGCACAGTGCCACTACTGCTAATAAAGCTTTCATTGCGTTTTTACCTTTTCGAAAGTGAGCGCGGTCGCATCACGTTTTTGACGTCATGTGCGAAGGCTGTTTGATGCGTTTCTTTATCAGGAACAACACTGCGTGGGGGCAGCTGATGTTTGCCTTGTTGGCGGAACGAATTCTATGCCTGTTGCCAGACCACATATATAAAGGCTTTGGATAAGCGCTTTCGTCAAAACGGTAATAATCTGAAGGGCAGCTGCAAGTTTCAAGCTTCAAGCTGCAAGCTTTCTGGCTTCATGCTTGCAGCTTGCAGCTTGCAGCTTGCAGCTTGCAGCTCCGGCCCCGCCCGGTAATACCAACGTCGAATGGTTCCTCCGGGGGTGGCGGGATACAACGTGTGCATAAAACAACAACTATCCACCGAGGTAACCAAGATGAGTGCAGCTTCCCTGTACCCCGTCCGCCCAGAAGTCGCAGCGACTACGCTGACGGATGAGGCGACCTACAAGGCCATGTACCAGCAGTCGGTGGTCAACCCGGATGGTTTCTGGCGTGAACAGGCTCAGCGACTCGACTGGATCAAGCCCTTCAGCGTCGTCAAGCAGACCTCGTTCGACGATCACCGTGTCGATATCAAATGGTTTGCCGATGGCACGCTGAACGTTGCCTACAATTGCCTGGATCGCCATCTGGCCGAACGCGGCGAGAGCATCGCCATCATCTGGGAAGGCGACGATCCTTCCGAACATCGCGAAATCACCTACCGCGAGCTGCATGAAGAAGTCTGCAAGTTCGCCAATGCCCTGCGCGGTCAGGACGTTCACCGTGGCGATGTGGTGACCATCTACATGCCAATGATCCCCGAGGCTGTAGTCGCCATGCTGGCGTGCGCCCGGATCGGTGCCATTCACTCGGTGGTGTTCGGTGGCTTCTCGCCGGAAGCCCTGGCTGGCCGCATCATCGATTGCAGCTCCAAAGTCGTCATCACCGCCGACGAGGGCCTGCGCGGCGGCAAGAAGACCGCGCTCAAGGCCAACGTCGACCGCGCCCTGACCAACCCGGAAACCAGCAGCGTACAGAAGGTCATTGTCTGCAAGCGCACGGGTGGCGAGATCGAGTGGAACCGTCACCGTGACATCTGGTATCACTCCTTGCTTGAAGTGGCTTCCAGCACCTGTGCGCCAAAGGAAATGGGCGCTGAAGAATCGCTGTTCATCCTCTACACCTCGGGCTCGACCGGTAAACCCAAAGGCGTGCTGCACACCACGGCGGGCTACCTGCTGTACGCCGCGCTGACCCACGAACGCGTGTTCGACTACAAGCCAGGCGAAATCTACTGGTGCACCGCTGACGTCGGCTGGGTCACCGGGCACAGTTACATCGTCTACGGCCCGCTGGCCAACGGTGCGACCACGCTGCTGTTCGAAGGCGTGCCGAACTACCCGGACATCACTCGTGTGTCGAAAATCATCGACAAGCACAAGGTCAACATCCTCTACACCGCACCCACCGCGATTCGCGCCATGATGGCCGAGGGCACCAAATCCGTTGAAGGCGCAGACGGTTCCAGCCTGCGCCTGCTGGGTTCGGTGGGTGAGCCGATCAACCCGGAAGCCTGGGGTTGGTACTACAACACCGTCGGCAAACAGAACTGCCCGATTGTCGATACCTGGTGGCAGACCGAAACCGGCGGCATCCTGATCAGCCCGCTGCCCGGTGCCACGGCGCTGAAACCGGGTTCGGCTACCCGACCGTTCTTCGGCGTCATCCCGGCGCTGGTCGATAACCTGGGCAACCTGATCGAAGGCGCGGCCGAGGGCAATCTGGTGATTCTCGACTCCTGGCCGGGTCAGTCGCGCACGTTGTACGGTGACCACGACCGTTTCGTCGACACCTACTTCAAGACCTTTCGCGGCATGTATTTCACCGGTGACGGCGCGCGTCGCGACGAAGATGGCTACTACTGGATCACCGGGCGTGTGGACGACGTGCTCAACGTCTCGGGCCACCGCATGGGCACGGCCGAGATCGAAAGTGCGATGGTGGCGCACCCGAAAGTCGCTGAAGCGGCAGTGGTCGGGGTACCGCATGATCTGAAAGGGCAAGGCATCTACGTTTACGTCACGCTCAATGCGGGCGAAGAGCCGAGCGATGCCCTGCGCACCGAACTGCGCAACTGGGTGCGCAAGGAAATCGGCCCGATTGCCTCGCCGGACTTCATCCAGTGGGCGCCCGGCCTGCCGAAGACCCGTTCGGGCAAGATCATGCGTCGTATCCTGCGCAAGATCGCTACGTCGGAATACGATGCGCTGGGCGACATCTCCACCCTGGCCGATCCAGGGGTGGTGCAGCATCTGATCGAAACCCACAAAACCATGAACGCTGCCTGATCGCTCAGCGTTGATAGCGCCCCGTTCGGTGAAAGCCGGGCGGGGCGTTTTTGTTTTCGGGCCCGGCGCTGGCAGGGGAAACGAGATATATATCGGTTTGTTACGGGTTTACACGATGTTGAGTAGCCGTGCGTCATTGTAGGACGCGTTCCTCGATTTCTGCGTGGAAACGCGCCGAATGGGCGTGATTTTTCGTGAGATGAAAGGCTGGGCTTGCCGGATTAGAAGGGTTTGCCAATAATGGGCGCGTTTTTTGCTGTATCGACAGGTTGTATCGTCACTCAAGGATCAGGTGAAACCTTTACCGTCAATAGGGTAAAGTGGCTTTTCCAGTGGTTCTGTAACTAGTTGTCGCATTGAAGAAATATCGACTTCGAGCCTGTCGTTAAAATGCCCCTCATTCGCCGAGGGCCTGCGGACCGGTAATCCGGTGTCCCACGTCTGGCGTCGCTCTCTCCGAAATAGTCCTTTTGCACATTGGGCGCTTGCTCACTTTGCCACTTGTCGTGCTTCACCGATGGAGTTCTTGAAATGAAAAAGCTCATGCTTATTGGCGCGCTGGCGTTGTCCGTGCTCGCCCAGCCGACGTTTGCTGACGAAAAACCGCTGAAAATCGGTATTGAAGCAGCTTACCCTCCGTTTGCCTCCAAGGCACCGGATGGCAGCATCGTCGGTTTCGACTACGACATCGGCAATGCGCTGTGTGAAGAAATGAAGACCAAATGCACGTGGGTCGAGCAGGAATTCGACGGCCTGATCCCGGCACTCAAAGTGCGCAAGATCGATGCGATCCTGTCGTCGATGTCCATCACCGACGACCGCAAGAAGTCCGTGGATTTCACCGGCAAGTATTACAATTCACCAGCGCGTCTGGTGATGAAAGACGGCACCACGGTCAGTGACAGCCTGGCTGAACTCAAGGGCAAGAAGATCGGCGTGCAGCGTGGTTCGATCCACGAGCGTTTCGCCCGTGAAGTCCTCGCCCCGCAAGGTGTTGTAGTGACGCCGTACGGTTCGCAGAACGAAATTTACCTGGACATCGGTGCAGGTCGTCTGGACGGCACCATTGCTGACGCCACGCTGCTGCAGGACGGTTTCCTGAAAACCGACGCTGGCAAGGGCTATGCATTCGTAGGCCCATCGTTTGCCGACCCTAAATACTTCGGTGACGGCATCGGCATCGCTGTACGCAAAGGCGACAAGGCCAACCTCGATCGCCTCAATGCCGCCATTGCCGCGATCCGCGCCAACGGCAAATACAAGGCTATTCAGGACAAGTATTTCGACTTCGACATCTACGGCAAGTAAGTCGTCGCAACGAGATGGCGCAAACAGGGTTGCCTGGCTTGCGCCATTTTTATTCCACGCTTGAGGACCGCACATCATGTTGAAAGGTTACGGGGCTGTCATCCTCGAAGGTGCATGGCTGACATTGCAGCTGGCCCTGTCGTCGATGGCTCTGGCGATCGTTCTCGGTCTGATCGGCGTGGCGCTGCGTCTGTCGCCGGTACGCTGGATTGCCTGGCTGGGCGATTTGTACAGCACAGTGATTCGCGGCATACCGGATCTGGTGCTGATCCTGCTGATCTTCTACGGCGGTCAGGATTTGCTCAACCGCGTCGCGCCGTTGCTGGGTTTCGACGACTATATCGACCTCGATCCGTTGCTGGCCGGTATCTGCACCCTGGGTTTTATCTTTGGTGCATACCTCTCGGAAACCTTTCGCGGTGCCTTCATGGCAATCCCCAAAGGGCAGGCCGAGGCGGGCATGGCGTATGGTCTGAGCAGCGGCAAGGTGTTCTTCCGCATTCTGGTGCCGCAGATGATTCGTCTGGCGATACCCGGTTTCACCAACAACTGGCTGGTGCTGACCAAGGCCACCGCGCTGATTTCCGTGGTCGGCTTGCAGGACATGATGTTCAAGGCCAAGCAGGCGGCAGATGCCACTCGCGAGCCTTTCACCTTCTTTCTGGCGGTTGCGGCGATGTACCTGGTGATCACTAGTGTTTCGCTGCTCGCTTTGCGTTATCTGGAAAAACGCTACTCGGTAGGCGTCAGGGCGGCTGACCTATGATCTTCGACTACAACATGATCTGGGAAAACCTGCCGCTGTATTTCGGTGGCCTGCTGACGACCCTCAAGCTGCTGGCGATTTCCCTCGCGTTCGGGCTGCTGGCCGCGTTGCCGCTGGGCCTGATGCGGGTCTCGAAAAACCCGTGGGTAAACATGCCGGCCTGGCTGTACACCTACGTGATCCGCGGCACACCGATGCTGGTGCAGCTGTTCCTGATCTATTACGGGCTGGCGCAATTCGACGCGGTACGTGAAAGCGTCTTCTGGCCGTGGCTGTCCAGCGCAACGTTTTGCGCCTGTCTGGCGTTTGCCATCAATACCAGCGCTTACACCGCCGAAATCATTGCCGGCAGCCTCAAGGCCACGCCCGCTGGCGAGATCGAAGCAGCCCGTGCCATGGGCATGTCGAAAGCCAAGATGTACCGCCGCATTCTGCTGCCGTCGGCCTTGCGCCGGGCACTGCCGCAGTACAGCAACGAAGTGCTCATGATGTTGCAGGCCACCAGTCTGGCTTCCATCGTGACCCTGATCGACATTACAGGCGCGGCGCGGACCATCAATGCGCAGTTCTACCTGCCTTTCGAGGCCTACGTCACCGCTGGCGTCTTTTATCTGTGCCTGACGTTCATTCTGGTGCGGCTGTTCAAGATGGCGGAGCGTCGCTGGCTGGGCTACCTCGCCCCAAGAAAGGTCTGACATGCAAAGAATCGATCATGTATTGCCGTGGAGCACCCTCGGCACCGAACGTAAACTCAGTGTCTTTCGATTTGGCACCGGCGAGCGCAAGGCGTATATCCAGGCCAGCCTGCATGCGGACGAACTGCCGGGCATGCGCACGGCCTGGGAGCTGAAAAAACGCCTGACCGAGCTGGAACAGCAAGGCATGCTCAAAGGCGTGGTCGAGCTGGTGCCGGTCGCCAATCCGCTGGGTCTGGGGCAGTTGCTGCAAGGTGCGCATCAAGGGCGTTTCGAGTTCGGCAGCGGCAAGAACTTCAACCGTGACTTCACTGAACTGAGCGAGCCGGTCGCCGAATTGCTGGAAGGCCAGCTGGGCGATGACCCTCGTGCCAATACTCAGTTGATTCGTCAGGCCATGAGCCGTGCACTTGAGCATCTGCCCGCAGCGCAAAGCGAGTTGCAAGGCATGCAGCGCATCCTGCTCGGGCATGCCTGCACCGCCGATGTGGTGCTCGACCTGCACTGCGACGCCGACGCTGCCCTGCACATGTACGCGCTGCCGCAGCACTGGCCGCAATGGCGATCCTTGTCGGCGCACCTGAATATTCAGGTCGCGCTGCTGGCCGAGGATTCTGGCGGTAGCTCGTTCGATGAAGCCTGTTCGCTGCCGTGGCTGCGTCTCTCACGGATTTTCCCTCAGGCGCAGATCCCGCTGGCGTGTCTGGCGACCACCATCGAGCTGGGCGGCCAGGCCGATACCGGCAAGCCACAGGCGCAAGCGCACGCCGAGGGTATTCTGGCGTTTCTGGCCGAGCAGGGTTTCATCAGTGGCGACTGGCCGCAGCCTGCTCATGAAGCCTGCGAAGGCATGCCCTTCGAAGGCACCGAATTGCTCTACGCGCCGCATCCCGGTGTGGTGACTTTTCTGCGCGCTGCCGGCGACCGGGTGGAAGTCGGCGAGCCGTTGTTCGAGGTCATCGATCCGCTGTCCGATCAGGTCAGTACCATTTGTGCGAATACCGCCGGGGTGTTGTTCGCCATCGAGCGGCTTCGCTACGCTCAACCGGGTTTCTGGCTGGCCAAGGTGGCGGGGCGCACCGCGTTGCGTCACGGGCGTCTGCTCAGTGATTGACCGTTCTGTGAGAAACGAAAGCATGAACAAACTGGAAGTGCAGGACCTGCACAAGCGCTATGGCAGTCACGAAGTGATCAAGGGCGTGTCCCTGACGGCCAGGGCTGGCGATGTCATCAGTATCATCGGCTCCAGCGGTTCGGGGAAAAGCACCTTCCTGCGCTGCATCAACCTGCTTGAACAGCCTCATGCCGGCAAGATTCTGCTCAACAACGAAGAGCTGAAGCTGGTGCCGAACAAGGAAGGTGGGCTCAAGGCTGCCGACGCCAAACAATTGCAGCGCATGCGTTCGCGGCTGTCCATGGTGTTTCAGCACTTCAATCTGTGGTCACACATGACCGCGCTGCAAAACGTTATCGAAGCGCCGATTCATGTGCTGGGCGTTTCGAAGAAGGAAGCGCTGGAGAAGGCCGAACACTATCTGGCCAAGGTCGGTGTGTCGCATCGCAAAGACGCGTACCCAGGGCACATGTCCGGTGGCGAGCAGCAACGTGTGGCGATTGCCCGTGCGCTGGCGATGGAGCCCGAGGTGATGCTGTTCGACGAGCCGACCTCGGCACTCGACCCGGAGCTGGTCGGTGACGTACTCAAGGTCATGCAGGGCCTGGCGCAGGAAGGCCGGACCATGGTGGTGGTGACGCACGAAATGGGCTTTGCGCGGGAAGTCTCCAACCAGCTGGTGTTCCTGCATCAGGGCGTGGTGCTGGAGCGCGGAGAGCCGCGTGACGTGCTGGCCAATCCGCAGACCGAGCGTTTGCAACAGTTTCTGTCCGGCAGCCTCAAGTGACGATCGGCATCGCATGGCGGTGCCTTTTTACAGCAGAACAGGGCATGCTGCGCGACGCGCGACATGACCTGGATGTTCCAGATCGAGCCCCGTTTTGCGGGCTTGGCTTTTGCGGCAATACGTAGCGGATGTCCCAATGACTGCCCATCGAATCGGTTTCCTTGTCTGGCCCGGCACCAACGCCCTGACCCTGGCGCTTGCCGAGGAAGCCTTGCGCGTTGCTCAGCGGGTTCATCCCGAGGTGGTCTACGAATTGTCGTTTCTGCAGGCCGAGGCGGGCGAGCCGGCAGCCGATGCCTGGCAATTGCCGGGCAAACCTTGGGCGGGCCAGCTGGAGGGGTTTCAGAAGCTGTTTTTGCTGGCTGACGAGCCGCCTGCTTCAGTAGCCCCGGCGCTGGGCAGTGCGATCAAGCAACTGGTGCGTGCGGGCTGTTCGATTGGCGGCTTGTCGGCGGGGGTTTACCCACTCGCGCAACTGGGCTTGCTGGATGGCTATCGCGCTGCAGTCCATTGGCGCTGGCAGGATGATTTTGCCGAGCGTTTCCCGAAAGTCATCGCCACCAGCCATCTGTTCGACTGGGACCGTGATCGCCTCACCGCCTGCGGAGGCATGTCGGTGCTCGACCTGCTGCTGGCCGTGCTGTCTCGCGATCACGGGGCTGAACTGGCCGGTGCTGTGTCCGAAGAACTGGTGGTCGAGCGCATTCGCGAAGGCGGCGAGCGTCAGCGCATTCCGTTGCAGAATCGCCTCGGCTCCAGCCATCCGAAACTGACCCAGGCCGTGCTGTTGATGGAAGCCAACATCGAAGAGCCGCTGACCACCGATGAAATCGCCCAGCACGTGTGTGTGTCGCGCCGCCAGCTGGAACGGATCTTCAAGCAGTACCTCAATCGCGTGCCGAGCCAGTACTACCTGGAACTGCGCCTCAACAAGGCCCGCCAGATGCTGATGCAGACCAGCAAGTCGATCATTCAGATCGGTCTGTCCTGCGGGTTCTCGTCAGGGCCGCATTTCTCCAGCGCCTATCGCAACTTCTTCGGCGCCACGCCGCGTGAAGACCGCAATCAGCGACGCAGCAGCAGCCCGTTCGAACTTTCGCCGGTGCCTGCCGAGCGCGGATGATCCCTCTTGTTACAGCGCAATTGCTTGTCGACAGTTCAAGTCCAGACAGCTCAGGTTCAATCCGTTTAAACTGCGCCTTTGTGACGCAATATGTCGCATTGCCGAAAAGCTCGAAAAACCCCGGTGTTGCGCTGTAACAAGTTGTCGCCTGGCGGCAAGGCCGAACAGAATTCAGTCCTTACAATCTTCCCATCGCTCGCCAGTTTCAGGCAGGCGTTCCTCATCAGGAGACTCCGATGTCCGTTGAGCATGCTGCGGTGCAACGCGCCGATTTCGACCAGGTAATGGTCCCCAATTACGCGCCGGCCGGGTTTATTCCCGTACGCGGTGCGGGCTCCCGCGTCTGGGATCAGGCGGGGCGCGAGCTGGTGGACTTCTCGGGCGGGATCGCCGTCAACGTATTGGGCCATTGCCATCCGGCGCTGGTCGGTGCCTTGACCGAGCAGGCCAATAACCTCTGGCACGTGTCCAACGTGTTCACCAACGAGCCTACCCTGCGCCTGGCCAGGAAACTGGTGGACGCGACTTTCGCCGAGCGCGTGTTCTTCTGTAACTCCGGTGCCGAAGCCAACGAAGCGGCCTTCAAGCTGGCGCGTCGTGTGGCGCATGACCTGCATGGCCCCGACAAGTACGAAATCATAGCAGCCGTAAACAGCTTTCATGGCCGTACCCTGTTCACTGTGAGTGTTGGCGGTCAGCCGAAATACTCTGACGGTTTCGGGCCGAAGATCACTGGCATCAGCCATGTGCCTTACAACGACCTCGACGCGTTGAAAGCTGCCGTGACCGACAAGACCTGCGCCGTGGTGCTGGAGCCGATTCAGGGCGAGGGCGGCGTTTTGCCGGGTCAGCTGGAATACCTGCAAGGCGCACGCAAGCTGTGTGACGAGCACAACGCGCTGCTGGTGTTCGACGAAGTGCAGAGCGGTATGGGCCGTAGCGGTCATCTGTTCGCCTACATGCATTACGGCGTGACCCCGGACATTCTGTCCAGCGCGAAAAGCATCGGCGGCGGTTTCCCGCTGGCGGCCATGCTGACCACCGAAAAGCTCGCCAAGCACTTCGCCGTTGGCGTTCACGGCACCACGTACGGCGGCAACCCGCTGGCCTGTGCGGTCGGTGAAGCGGTGATCGACGTGATCAACACACCTGAAGTGCTGGCTGGCGTGCAGCGCAAGCATCAGCAGTTCAAGACCCGTCTCGAAAGCATCGGCCAGCACTATGGCGTGTTCACCGAAGTGCGTGGGCTGGGCCTGTTGATCGGCTGCGTGCTGTCCGAGGCCTGGAAAGGCAAGGCCAAGGACATCTTCAATGCGGCCGAAGCCCAGGATTTGATGATTCTGCAAGCCGGTCCTGACGTGATTCGTTTTGCGCCAAGCCTGGTGATCGAAGACGCGGACATCGAAGAGGGCCTGAACCGCTTCGAGCGCGCTATCGCCAAACTGACGTCCTGATTCGCGTGCCGTTCTCCGGTGTTTGCCTGATCGGCGAGCCCCGGACATTTTTCTGCGCTGTGCAGCATCACGCTGCCTGGCGCGTTTATCAGAGCCGGTCGTCACGGCCGGTCGATCTACAAGGAGTGGCACCATGCTGGTAATGCGCCCTGCGCAAATGGCTGATCTGGCCGAGGTTCAACGCCTCGCTGCCGACAGCCCTATCGGTGTCACGTCCTTGCCCGACGATGCTGGCCGCCTGACCGACAAGATCAGCTCGTCGGAAGCGTCGTTCGCCGCCGAAGTAAGCTTCAACGGTGAAGAAACCTATTTCTTCGTGCTGGAAGACAGCGAGAGCGGCAAGCTGGTGGGCTGTTCGGGCATCGTCGCGTCGGCGGGCTATTCCGAGCCGTTCTACAGCTTTCGCAACGAAACGTTTGTGCATGCTTCTCGCGAACTGAAGATTCACAACAAGATTCACGTTCTGTCGCAGTGCCACGATCTGACGGGCAACAGTTTGCTGACCAGCTTCTACGTGGTCCCGGAACTGGTGGGCACGTCCTGGTCGGAACTCAACTCGCGGGGCCGCCTGCTGTTTGTCGCCAGCCATCCCGAGCGCTTTGCCGACTCGGTGGTCACCGAAATCGTCGGTTACAGCGACGAGCACGGCGATTCGCCGTTCTGGGACGCCATCGGGCGCAACTTCTTCGATCTCAATTACGCTGCCGCCGAACGCCTGTGCGGGCTGAAAAGCCGGACCTTCCTCGCCGAGCTGATGCCCCATTACCCGATCTACGTGCCACTGCTGCCTGACGCCGCGCAAGAGGCCATGGGCCAGGTGCATCCGCGTGCGCAGATCACCTTCGACATTCTGATGCGCGAAGGTTTTGAAACCGATCATTACATCGACATCTTTGACGGTGGCCCGACACTGCACGCCAAGGTCTCGGGGATTCGCTCCATCGCACAGAGCCGTCTGGTGCCGGTCAAGGTTGAGACAGCGCAAGGCAGCGATGTCGGCAAGGGCGGGCGTCTGTATCTGGTCGCCAATGGCTTGTTACAGGATTACCGCGCCGTGTTGCTTGAACTGGACTGGGCACCCGGCCGGCCGGTGGTGCTGAGCCTGCAGGCTGCCGACGCACTGGGCGTGGGTGAAGGTGCCAGTGTGCGGATCGTCGCGGTCTGAGCCAGACGTTCGATTGCTGATTAGCGAGTTTCAAGGCTCTCGATGAGCCGCCGAGGAGATAACATGATCGTTCGTCCCGTACGCAGCAGCGACCTGCCCGCGTTGATCGAACTGGCGCGCAGCACTGGCGCCGGTCTGACGACCCTGCCTGCCAATGAGCAGCGTCTGGCGCACCGTGTCGGCTGGGCTGAAAAGACTTTTCGCGGGGAAGCCGAGCGCGGCGACGCCGATTACCTGTTCGTGCTTGAAGATGACGACGGCAAAGTGGTGGGCATTTCCGCTATTGCCGGTGCCGTCGGGCTGCGCGAGCCCTGGTACAACTACCGGGTCGGGCTGACCGTCAGCGCCTCGCAGGAACTGAATATCTACCGGGAAATTCCGACGCTGTTCCTGGCCAACGACCTGACCGGCAATTCCGAGCTGTGCTCGTTGTTCCTGCACAGCGATTCGCGCAACGGCCTCAATGGTCGTCTGCTGTCGAAAGCGCGCATGTTGTTCATCGCCGAATTCCCGAAACTGTTCGGCAACAAGATCATTGCCGAAATGCGCGGCATGTCCGACGAGAATGGCCGCTCGCCGTTCTGGGAAAGCCTGGGGCGGCATTTCTTCAAGATGGAATTCAGCCAGGCCGATTACCTGACCGGCGTGGGCAACAAGGCGTTTATCGCTGAACTGATGCCCAAGTTTCCACTGTACAGCTGCTTTCTGTCCGAAGACGCACGCAACGTGATCGGCCGCGTACATGCCGACACCGAGCCTGCGCTGGCCATGCTCAAGGGCGAGGGCTTTTCGTATCAGGGCTACGTCGACATCTTCGACGCTGGACCGGCGATCGAGTGCGAGACCGGCAAGATCCGTGCAGTCAAGGACAGCCAGACTCTGGTGCTGGCCATTGGTACGCCGGGCGACGACGCACCACAATTCCTGATCTATAACCGCAAGCGTGAGGACTGCCGCATCACCGTCGGCGCTGCGCGCTTTGCCGCCGGTACGCTGGTGGTCGACCCGCAAACCGCCAAACGCCTGCGCATGAGCGCCGGTGACAACGTGCGTGCAGTTCCGTTGTCTGCGGCGCGGGAGGGCATTTGATGAGTACGCTGTATATCGCGGGTGTCTGGCAGGCCGGACAGGGCGAACTGTTCCATTCGTTGAACCCGGTGACCCAGCAAACGCTGTGGTCCGGGCAAGGCGCGACGGCAGAGCAGGTCGAGCAGGCGGTGCAGGCTGCACGTCAGGCGTTTCCTGACTGGGCGCTTCGTTCGCTGGATCAGCGCATCGCGGTGCTGGAAGCGTTTGCGGCCAGCCTCAAGCAGCACGCTGACGAACTGGCGCAGTGCATCGGTGAGGAAACCGGCAAGCCGTTGTGGGAATCGGCGACTGAAGTGACCAGCATGGTCAACAAGATCGCGATTTCGGTGCAGAGCTATCGCGAAAGAACCGGTGAAAAGAGCGGCCCGCTGGGCGATGCCACTGCCGTGCTGCGGCACAAGCCGCATGGCGTGGTTGCCGTGTTCGGGCCGTACAACTTTCCCGGTCACTTGCCGAATGGCCACATCGTTCCGGCGTTGCTGGCCGGTAATACCGTGCTGTTCAAACCCAGCGAGCTGACGCCGAAAGTCGCCGAACTGACCGTCAAGTGCTGGATCGAGGCCGGGCTGCCTGCCGGTGTGCTGAACCTGCTGCAGGGTGGCCGCGAAACCGGTATCGCGCTGGCGGCCAATCCGGGGATCGACGGGCTGTTCTTCACCGGGTCGAGCCGCACGGGTAACGCACTGCATCAACAGTTCGCCGGGCGTCCGGACAAGATCCTCGCGCTGGAAATGGGTGGTAACAATCCGCTGGTGGTCGATCAGGTTCAAGACATCGAAGCGGCGGTGTACGCCATCATTCAGTCGGCGTTTATTTCTGCGGGCCAGCGTTGCACCTGTGCGCGCCGTCTGCTGGTGCCCGAGGGTGACTGGGGCGATGCCTTGCTGGCGCGATTGGTGGCGGTGAGCGCGACGATCGACGTCGGCGCTTTCGACCAACAGCCTGCGCCGTTCATGGGCTCGGTGATTTCGCTGGAAGCGGCGCGTGCCTTGCTGGACGCGCAGCGCGACCTGCTGGCCAACGGTGCGGTGACCTTGCTGGAAATGCGTCAGCCGCAGGCCAACGCCGCATTGCTGACGCCAGGCATTGTCGATGTCAGCGGCGTCTCCGACAGGCCCGACGAAGAGCTGTTCGGCCCGTTGCTGCAAGTGATTCGCTACGCCGATTTCGCTGCGGCCATCACTGAAGCCAATGCCACCCGGTATGGTCTGGCAGCCGGTTTGCTGTCCGATTCCGAAGCGCGCTATCAGCAATTCTGGCTGCAGAGCCGCGCCGGGATCGTCAACTGGAACAAGCAGTTGACCGGGGCTGCCAGCAGCGCGCCATTTGGCGGCGTGGGGGCTTCGGGCAATCACCGGGCCAGCGCTTATTACGCAGCAGATTACTGTGCGTATCCGGTGGCTTCACTGGAAACCGGCAGCCTGACCTTGCCTGCGACATTGACCCCTGGTATCAGGCTGAATTGACAGTGCGCGCGACGAATGCTTATAAAAACAGATCCACGGAGCCTTGCCGATGAAGTCCTGTGAAGTGAATTTTGACGGTCTGGTCGGGCCAACCCATAACTACGGCGGGTTGTCCTACGGTAACGTCGCCTCCCAGAGCAACAGCCAGCAGTGCGCGAACCCGCGTGAGGCGGCGCTGCAAGGCCTGGCGAAAATGAAAGCGCTGATGGACCTCGGGTTTACCCAGGGCGTGCTGGCGCCTCAGGAGCGTCCCGACGTTGCCGGTCTGCGGCAATTGGGTTTTACCGGCAGTGACGCGCAGGTGATCGAAAAAGCGGCCCGTCAGGATATGCCGCTGCTGGTCGCCAGTTGCTCGGCGTCGAGCATGTGGGTGGCCAACGCCGCGACGGTCAGCCCCAGCGCTGATACCGCCGACGGCCGCGTGCATTTCACTGCCGCCAACCTCAATTGCAAATACCATCGCAGCATCGAGCATCCGACCACCAGCCGCGTGCTGGGGGCGATGTTTGCCGATGAGCAGCACTTCGCCCATCACCCGGCATTGCCGCCAGTGGCGCAGTTCGGCGACGAAGGCGCAGCCAACCACACGCGGTTCTGTACAGATTACGGCCAGGCCGGGATCGAGTTTTTCGTGTTTGGCCGCAGCGCCTTCGACACCCGCTATCCTGCGCCGCAGAAGTATCCGGCGCGCCAGACCCTTGAAGCGTCACGCGCCGTCGCGCGCCTGCACGGTTTGAGCGAGGAGGGCGTGGTCTACGGGCAGCAGAACCCGGCTGTTATCGATCAGGGCGTGTTTCACAACGACGTGATTGCGGTCGGCAATGGCGACGTGCTGTTTTATCACGAGGATGCCTTCCTCCATACCGCGCAGATGCTTGGCGAGCTGCGCGACAAACTCAGCCGTGTCGGCGGGCAATTACGGGCAATCTGCGTGCCGCGTGCCGAAGTATCGGTTCAGGATGCAGTGCGCTCGTACCTGTTCAACAGTCAGTTATTGTCACGCGCCGATGGCTCCATGCTGCTGGTCGTGCCGCAGGAATGCCAGGCTAACGCCAACGTCTGGGGTTACCTGCAGCGGCTGATTGCCGACGAAGGCCCGGTCACCGAGGTCAAGGTGTTCGACCTCAAGCAGAGCATGCAGAACGGCGGCGGTCCGGCGTGCCTGCGCTTGCGCGTGGCGATCAATGAAGTCGAGCTGACAGCGGTGAACCCGGGCGTGATCATGACTGCGCCGCTGTACGACACCCTGACGCAATGGGTGGACAGGCACTACCGTGATCGCATGAGCGAAAACGATCTGGCCGACCCCCGATTGTTGACTGAATGCCGGACGGCATTGGATGAACTGACGCAAATCCTTAAACTGGGCGCCGTTTATCCGTTTCAACTGATTTGAAACACCCTGCGTGTCGGGGCTACACAGCCCGACGCACGATTTTCTTTATAGAGAGCATTCCGATATGAGCGACGCCCTGCAACTGATCCTCGAAGACACCGATGGCACCCAGCTGGAAACATCCTGCACCCGCGTTGCCGTGATCTGGCAGGGCAAGGAACTGTGGATTCAACAGGACGGCCGTGGCCAATTGCTGATCGGCGTTGACGTCGAAGAAGACGATGCCGAATACGCCAACCTGCTGTTGCGTCCGCTGGCGACCAATCTGGTCAGCCTGCAACTGGAAATGGAACCGGCCGACATCGGCGCTGAAGAAGATGACGGTCACGTTCACGGCCCTGACTGCAATCACTAAGGAAGCACCGCATGCTCGCCCTCGGCAAACTGCTTGAACTGACCCTGGCTGGACGTGAGCCAGCGGAAAAGACTCAACTGACCGTCGAAGGCGTGCGCATGCGCTGGCTGAGCGAGGGGGCTCTGGAAGTCCGCCCGCCACAGGCTCGTGACAATGGCACTGACCTGCTGTTGTCTGCCGGTATTCATGGCAACGAGACTGCGCCCATCGAGCTGCTGGATGAACTGATCCGCAGCATCGCGCGCGGCGATCTCAAGCCGCGCGCCCGTATTCTGTTCCTGTTCGGCAACCTCGACGCCATGCGGCGCGGCACACGATTTGTCGAGCAGGACGTCAACCGGCTGTTCAACGGTCGTCACGAGCAAAGTAGTGGCGCGGAAGCCTTGCGCGCTGCCGAGCTTGAGCGACTGGCAGCCAGTTTTTTCAGCCTGCCGGACCGCTATCGCCTGCATTACGACCTGCACACCGCCATTCGTGGTTCGAAGATCGAGCAGTTTGCGTTGTACCCGTGGAAAGAAGGCCGTCAGCACTCTCGCCGCGAACTGGCCCGTTTGCACGCGGCGGGCATGAGCGCGGTGTTGTTGCAGAACAAGCCGTCCATTGTGTTCAGCGCGTACACCTACGATCAGTTGGAGGCCGAGGCATTCACGCTGGAACTGGGCAAGGCCCGGCCGTTCGGGCAGAACCAGCAAGTCAACCTCGCGCCGCTACGCCTGTGTCTGGAACAGATCATCGAAGGCTCCGAGCCTGAGCTGGATGAAAGCCTTGAGGGATTGCAACTGTTCAGCGTGGCGCGGGAAGTCATCAAACGCAGCGATGCGTTCACCTTCAACCTGGCGGATGACGTAGAGAACTTTTCCGAACTGGAAAAAGGTTACGTGCTGGCTGAAGACGTTAGCGATTCACGCTGGGTGGTGGAGGAGGAGGGGGCACGGATCATCTTTCCCAACCCCAAGGTCAAAAACGGCCTGCGAGCGGGGATTGTGATTGTGCCCACTGATGCGGATAACCTCGGCTGATCGCTCGGCACCCTCAAGACCGGACGCAGAGCGTCCAGAACGGCATTCCCACGCGGAGCGTAGGGAACGATAATCTCACCTCCGACTACCACGCTGGTGCGTGCGGAACGATAATCCCGACTATCGTGCGACGCTCCGCGTCGGCATGCCGTTCAGGACGCTCCGCGTCCTCTTTGCGACGCAGAGCGTCGAGAACTGCGTTCCCACGCTGGAGCGTAGAGAACGATAATCTCACCGCCGACAACCGCGCTGGCGCTTGGTGGAACAAGAGTCGCCCCGAGGAACGTCTCTCGTGCCGCTGCTACGCGTTTCAGCAGGCCGCTTTCTGCTGTGCATCCAGACGACGCAGGCTACGAACCTTGTTCAACGTATCCGCGCAGGTCTTGGCCGCTTCTTCGCCTTTGTGCACGAAGTGATTGAAGAAGAACTTCTGATGCTCTTCGCCCGAATGAAAGTGGTGCGGCGTCAGGACCACGGAGAAGACCGGTACTTCGGTTTCCAGCTGGACCTGCATCAACGCGCTGACCACTGACTGAGCGACGAATTCGTGGCGGTAGATACCACCGTCCACCACCAGTGCGGCACCGACAATACCCGCGTAGCGACCGGTATTGGCAAGCAGTTTTGCGTGCAGCGGAATTTCAAAAGCACCACCGACTTCAAAGATGTCGATGTCACTTTCGGCGTAGCCCTGATTGGCCATTTCGGCGATGAAACCTTTACGGCTCTGGTCGACGATATCTTTGTGCCAGCAGGCCTGGATGAACGCGACACGTTCGTTCGAATGGTTTTTGCTTTTGCTGTCAATTGCGGTGGGTTGCACGTGTTCTGACTCCTGTTTATGAAAAAAACAGGGCATTTGGATCGAAAGGGATTCAAGTCGCGTAGGAAAACCTCCTGAACGATGTCGTTCATGATGAGGTTTTGCAGACGTTCTTGCAGACACCAATCCCGCTCTCTCTTCATCCGGACTATGACCGTCGGCCCCGGAATCACACCGGGTCTGCTGACCTTGCAGATCGCCCGCCAAAGCTGCGACCTTCAAGCGCTCGCGGGCTAGACACATTGCGCGCCATTACCGCCGGTGGGGAGTTACACCCCGCCCTGAGAACGTTGCCGTCACTTTACGTGGCCGGCGGGGGATTTTTATCACAGATCAATCAATCATGCATGGACACTTTCGTACGGTACACCTACCTTTTTCTTCTAAGGAAACGGCGTATCGGCAGTCGTAGCGCTTGATTATCATGTACGCCTGCTCAAGTAATGCCTTGTTGCAAGCCAAAGGTTGCATGCATTATCGATCTTCAATTTCAGGGAGCTTTTTCGTGACCGTCATCGATCTGCGCAGCGACACAGTGACTTTGCCCACGGCGGGCATGCTCGACGCCATGGCCCATGCGCCTGTAGGCGATGATGTTTATGGTGAGGACCCGACGGTCAATCTGCTCGAAGCAACCCTGGCCGAGCGCCTCGGGTTTGACGCTGCACTGTTCGTCCCTTCCGGCACCATGAGCAATCTGCTGGCGCTGATGGCGCACTGTGAGCGTGGCGACGAATACATCGTTGGCCAGCAGGCGCATACCTATAAATACGAAGGCGGCGGCGCAGCGGTGCTGGGTTCGATCCAGCCGCAGCCGCTTGAAGTGCAGGCTGATGGTTCGCTTGACCTTCAGCAAGTGCGCGACTTCATTAAACCCGACGACTTTCACTTTGCCCGCACACGGCTGCTGGCACTGGAAAACACCATGCAGGGCAAAGTGCTGCCTCAGGCTTACCTCGCCGCTGCGCGCAAACTCACGCTGGATAAGGGCATCGCGCTGCATCTGGACGGTGCCAGGCTGTATAACGCAGTGGTGAAGCTGGGCGTTGATGCGCGCGAGATCACCAGGCACTTCGATTCGGTGTCCGTGTGCCTGTCCAAGGGCCTGGGCGCGCCGGTCGGTTCGGTGCTGTGCGGATCGCAGGCGCTGATCGCCAAGGCGCGTCGCCTGCGCAAAATGGTTGGCGGCGGCATGCGTCAGGCCGGCAGCCTCGCAGCCGCCGGGCTCTACGCACTGGATCATCAGGTCGAGCGACTGGCCGACGATCATGCCAACGCAGCGTTTCTGGCCAAGGGCCTGAGCGAGCTGGGTTACAGCGTCGAGCCGGTGCAAACCAACATGGTCTATGTGCAGGTCGGGGAGCGCGCCGCCGCGCTCAAGGCCTTTTGTGCCGAGCGTGGCATGCGGCTCACCGCTGCGCCGAGGCTGCGCATGGTCACCCACCTGAATGTCTCGCGTGCTCAGACAGAACAGGTGATCGCCGCATTCGCAGCGTTTGAACATTCATGACATGCCGATAATCCAGTTACTTGTTTCTATCGCACAAACACACTGTACCGAGGGCGCAACGCCTATATAATGCGGCCCTTTGCCGTCGCTACGTCATTTGACGTTTTGCACTTGCCTCTGGCCGCAGTCTCCGTGGAAGAACCTATGAAAAGCGCAGAAATCCGTGAAGCCTTCCTTGGCTTCTTCGAAGAGCAAGGCCACACCCGTGTCGCTTCAAGCTCCTTGATTCCGGGCAACGACCCAACCCTGCTGTTCACCAACGCAGGCATGAACCAGTTCAAGGATTGCTTCCTGGGCCAGGAAAAACGCGCCTACACCCGCGCTGTCACCAGTCAGAAATGCGTGCGCGCCGGTGGCAAGCACAACGACCTGGAGAACGTCGGCTATACCGCTCGTCACCACACTTTTTTCGAAATGCTGGGCAACTTCAGCTTTGGTGACTATTTCAAGCGTGATGCCATTACCTACGCCTGGACCTTTCTGACCTCCGAAAAGTGGCTGAACCTGCCCAAGGAAAAGCTCTGGGTCACGGTCTACGCGACTGACGACGAAGCCTACGACATCTGGACCAAGGAAGTCGGCGTGCCTGCCGAGCGCATGGTTCGCATCGGCGACAACAAAGGCGCGCCTTACGCGTCCGATAACTTCTGGACCATGGGTGATACCGGCCCGTGCGGCCCTTGCAGCGAGATATTCTTCGATCACGGCCCGGACATCTGGGGCGGCCCGCCGGGTTCGCCGGAAGAAGACGGCGACCGTTACATCGAAATCTGGAACAACGTGTTCATGCAGTTCAACCGCACCGCAGACGGCGTGCTGCACCCACTGCCAGCGCCGTCGGTGGATACCGGCATGGGCCTGGAGCGTGTCAGTGCCGTTTTGCAGCACGTGCATTCCAACTACGAAATCGACCTGTTCCAGAGCCTGCTGGCCGCGTCAGCCAAGGCCATCGGTTGCAGCAACGACAATCAGGCGTCGCTGAAGGTTGTGGCTGACCACATCCGCTCGTGCGGCTTCCTGATCGCCGATGGCGTACTGCCTTCCAACGAAGGCCGCGGCTACGTGCTGCGCCGTATCATTCGTCGCGCCTGCCGCCACGGCAACAAGCTCGGTGCCAAGGGCAGCTTCTTCTATCAGATCGTGGCGGCCCTGGTCGCCGAGATGGGGTCTGCTTTCCCTGAACTGGTGCAACAACAGTCGCACATTGAACGCGTCCTCAAAGGTGAAGAAGAGCAGTTCGCCAAGACCCTGGAACAGGGTTTGAAAATCCTCGAGCAGGATCTGGCCGAGCTGAAAGGCACCGTGGTGCCTGGCGAAGTAGTGTTCAAACTGTATGACACTTACGGTTTCCCGATGGACCTGACCGGTGACATCGCCCGTGAGCGTAATCTGACGCTGGACGAAGAAGGCTTCGAGCGCGAAATGGACGCCCAGCGCGTGCGCGCCCGTTCGGCCAGCTCGTTCGGTATGGACTACAACAGCCTGGTCAAGGTCGATGTGGCCACTCAGTTCACCGGCTATTCGGCGACCACCGGCAGCGCCACAGTCGTTGCTCTGTACAAAGAAGGTCAGTCCGTCACGCACCTGAACGAAGGTGAGGAGGGCGTTGTTATCCTCGACATCACGCCGTTCTATGCCGAATCGGGCGGCCAGATCGGCGACAGCGGTTTTCTGCTGGCTGGCGAAGCGCGCTTTGATGTCAGCGACACCACCAAGACCGGCGGTGCGTTCCTGCACCACGGCGTTGTGGCGTCCGGCAGCCTGAGCGTTGGCGCGCAGGTTGAAACACAAGTGGCTGATGAAGTCCGCGATGCAACCAAATTGAACCATTCGGCCACTCACTTGCTGCACGCCGCATTGCGTCAGGTGCTGGGTGAGCACGTTCAGCAGAAAGGCTCGCTGGTCGACAGTCAGCGTCTGCGTTTCGACTTCAGCCACTTCGAGGCCATCAAGCCTGAGCAATTGCGTGCGCTGGAAGATATCGTCAACGCCGAGATTCGCAAGAACACGCCGGTGGTTACCGAAGAAACCGACATCGAAACCGCCAGGAAGAAAGGCGCCATGGCGCTGTTTGGCGAGAAGTACGGCGACAGCGTGCGCGTACTGAGCATGGGCGGTGAGTTTTCCGTCGAGCTGTGTGGTGGCATTCACGCCAGCCGCACCGGTGACATCGCGCTGTTCAAGATCGTCAGTGAGGGCGGTGTTGCTGCCGGCGTGCGCCGTATCGAAGCGGTGACCGGTGCTGCGGCACTCGCCTGGCTGAATTCGGCAGAAGATCAACTCAAGGAAGCCGCGACGCTGGTCAAAGGCAATCGCGACAACTTGCTGGACAAGCTGACGGCGGTGCTTGAACGCAACCGTCTGCTGGAAAAGCAACTGGAACAACTGCAAGCCAAGGCCGCCAGTGCTGCCGGTGACGATCTGTCGTCGGCTGCGCAGGATGTCAAAGGGGTCAAGGTTCTGGCCACGCGCCTGGATGGTCAGGACGGCAAGGCGCTTCTGGCGCTTGTCGACCAGTTGAAGAACAAGCTCGGCCGCGCAGTGATCCTGCTCGGCAGTGTTCATGAAGACAAGGTTGTCTTGGTCGCAGGCGTGACCAAGGACCTGACTGGCCAACTCAAAGCCGGTGATTTGATGAAGCAGGCGGCCGCTGCAGTCGGTGGTAAAGGCGGCGGTCGTCCTGATATGGCTCAAGGCGGTGGTGTCGATGCAGGTGCGCTGGATGCTGCACTGGCACTGACCGTTCCTTTTGTAGAGCAAGGTATCTGAATCGAATCCGCCGGGCCGCCGACCAAGGGTGGCCCGGCGACGGATTCGACTATCAATGGGTGCTCTTAACGGGTTCTGAGGCGGCTTTGAGATGGCTTTAATCGTACAGAAATTTGGCGGCACCTCCGTGGGCTCTGTAGAGCGCATTGAGCAGGTGGCCGACAAGGTCAAGAAATTCCGCGAGGCGGGCGACGACCTGGTGGTCGTGCTGTCGGCCATGAGCGGCGAAACCAATCGTCTGATCGAACTGGCCAGGCAGATCAGTGACCAGCCGGTTCCCCGTGAACTGGACGTCATCGTCTCCACGGGCGAGCAGGTCACCATCGCGCTGCTGGCGATGGCGCTGATCAAGCGTGGCGTGCCTGCGGTGTCCTACACCGGTAACCAGGTGCGTATTCTCACCGACAGCGCGCATAACAAGGCGCGCATTCTGCAAATCGACGATCAGAAGATCCGCTCCGACCTGAAAGCGGGTCGTGTGGTGGTGGTTGCCGGTTTCCAGGGTGTCGACGAGCACGGCAATATCACCACGCTGGGTCGTGGCGGCTCCGATACCACGGGTGTGGCGCTGGCCGCTGCCCTGAAGGCGGATGAGTGCCAGATCTATACCGACGTCGATGGTGTCTACACCACCGATCCGCGTGTGGTGGCGCAGGCTCAGCGTCTGGACAAGATCACTTTCGAAGAGATGCTGGAAATGGCCAGCCTCGGTTCCAAGGTGTTGCAGATCCGTGCGGTCGAGTTCGCCGGCAAATACAACGTCCCGCTGCGCGTTCTGCACAGCTTCAAAGAGGGGCCGGGCACCCTTATTACCATTGATGAAGAGGAAACCATGGAACAGCCGATCATTTCCGGCATCGCTTTCAATCGCGATGAGGCCAAGCTGACCATCCGTGGTGTGCCAGACACCCCCGGTGTGGCGTTCAAGATTCTGGGCCCGATCAGTGCGGCGAACATCGAAGTGGACATGATCGTGCAGAATGTCTCGCACGATAACACCACCGATTTCACCTTCACGATCCATCGCAACGATTACCAGGCGGCCTTGCAGGTGCTTGAGACGACCGCGCGCGAAATCAGCGCCCGTGAAGTTTCCGGCGATACCAAGATCGCCAAGGTGTCGATCGTCGGCGTCGGCATGCGCTCGCATGCGGGCGTTGCCAGTCGCATGTTCGAAGCACTGGCCAAGGAGAGCATCAATATCCAGATGATCTCCACGTCAGAGATCAAGGTCTCTGTGGTCATCGAAGAAAAGTATCTGGAGTTGGCTGTGCGCGCATTGCACACGGCATTCGAGCTGGATGCTCCTCGGCAGGGTGAATGACCCTGTCGTCTGAAGGCACGGTCTGACCGTGCCTTCTGGATACTGCGCAGAAAGGCTGATGTTTTCTTTGCGTAAGTCGATACACAGGTAATGGCTATGGCTTTTTGCCAGTTGCTATTGCCTATTGGTTTGCAGACTGTTGTCCCTGAATAAAGGCGTAAGGAGAAAAGTATGCTGATTCTGACTCGTCGGTGCGCAGAAAGCCTGATCATCGGTGACGGTGAAATCACCGTGACCGTGCTTGGTGTGAAGGGTAATCAGGTGCGTATTGGTGTCAATGCGCCCAAGGAAGTCGCTGTCCATCGTGAAGAGATTTACCTGCGTATCAAGAAAGAGAAGGACGAAGAACCAAGCCATTAATTTTTATTGAATTTTTGGTTTGCAAACGGGGAAAAGGGTGGTTATTATACGCCCCGTGTTGCGGAGAGCTGGCCGAGTGGCCGAAGGCGCTCCCCTGCTAAGGGAGTACACCTCAAAAGGGTGTCGGGGGTTCGAATCCCCCGTTCTCCGCCATTATTTATGTAGTGCGTCAGATTGGGCTTGTTCTGTAAGTTGTTGAATTTACTAGAAAAAGTGCTTGACTAAACAGTCTGACGACCTATAATGCGCGGCACCAACACATGCACTCGTAGCTCAGCTGGATAGAGTACTCGGCTACGAACCGAGCGGTCACAGGTTCGAATCCTGTCGAGTGCACCATTTGAAGGTTGGTTGAAACACAGTAAGCAATTACCGGGTTTCGGACAACTGGCAATAACCAGAGGTGATCTGGTCTAAAAACACCAATGCACTCGTAGCTCAGCTGGATAGAGTACTCGGCTACGAACCGAGCGGTCACAGGTTCGAATCCTGTCGAGTGCACCATACACCGAAAAGCCCACATCGAAAGATGTGGGCTTTTTGCTTTCTAGCGTTTTCCTTTAACGCATCCGTCTTCATCAAATGTCACGCTGTTGCTGCGGCCTTTTTTCTGCGCGTACTCATAGCGTAATTCGCCATTGCGATTGGTGATCTTGTCCGGGCGGCCCAGCAGGCTTTCCACATCACGTTTTGTCATGCCTGGAGGCGTACGCTGGTTGATGATCGCAGCTCGTCGCTGTTCTGCGCTGAGGCGATTGCCACAGCCGTCGTCGCGGGTGCCGACTACCACTAATTCCTTGGGAGAGACTTTTCTCCTGTCGGCCTCTCGATAGTTTGCAGGCGGAAGCAATTCGATGCTGGTTCCGGGTGGCGCATTGAAGGCCCTTTGTAGCTGAGTGCTGTGGCCTTCGGGGCAGCCCAGGGTGGTGAAAGTGACTTTCCCTGCTGCATCCTCGCAGCGTTGCACGGTGCTGGCCATGGCGTGAACGGGCAGGTAGAGCAGGGGGCCGAGCAGGGATAAATGAATGATGAAACGCATGATCAAGTCCTCCATGACGGGGTGTCGTGAAAGCCTAACTGCGGTCTTTTCCGTGGGCGAGCGTGTTTTCTTGGCGGGATGTGACGTCGAACCTTTACCGGTTCACTTAACCTTACAGCTTTGCGCCGCAAACGATTGTTATAAGCTGAATTTCTCGCGTGCGCTTCGCCCAAAGCGGTGTATCATTGCGCCCGTCAGCCCCGCCGGGGCTTATGGAAAACCTCCATGGACTTACCCAGTCGTTACTCAATAGTTTTTTTTGACAATCATGAATTAACTGATTGATCTCCCGGCGTGCTCCGCTGCTGGGAGTGGAGTTCGCCTATGACCGAAAGAGAAGAGAAGTAAAAAAAACGCAGGAAAGCTTGCAGGATCGCCTGGCTCAGGTCGTCGATCTGCTGCAGCGCCAGCGTATTGTTGAAGACCTGACTCATCGTCAGGAAGGTCAGCATCAGGACCGGGTAGAAAACCTGGTTCATCGGCAGAACCTCGTTGAATTGCAGCGCAAGCTCGACGACCTCCACTCTGCCGACGTCGCTTACATCCTTGAAGCCCTCCCTCTGGAAGACCGTCTGACTGTCTGGCAACTGGTCCAGGCCGATCGCGATGGCGATATTCTTCTCGAAGTATCCGATTCCGTTCGTGAAACCCTGATCGCCGACATGGACGATCATGAGTTGCTTGCGGCGGCACGGGACATGGACGCCGACGAACTGGCCGACCTTGCTCCCGAATTGCCCCGCGATGTCGTTCATGAGCTGATGGAGGCGCTGGATTCACAGCAGCGAGAGCGCGTTCGATCTGCCTTGTCCTACGACGAGGATCAGGTGGGTGCGCTGATGGACTTCGAGATGGTGACCATCCGTGAGGACGTCAGCCTTGAAGTGGTATTGCGTTACCTGCGCAGGCTCAAAGAGCTGCCCGGCCATACCGACAAACTGTTCGTGGTCGATTCCGAAGGCGTGCTCAAGGGCGTGCTGCCCATCAAGCGTCTGCTGGTCAATGACCCGGAGAAGCAGGTTGGCGAAGTCATGGCCAACGACCCGGTCAGCTTTCATCCTGAAGACGACGCCTATGACGCCGCTCAGGCTTTCGAGCGTTACGACCTCATTTCCACGCCGGTTGTGGACAAGAACGGCAAGCTGATCGGTCGACTGACCATCGATGAAATGGTCGACCTGATTCGTGAAGAGAGTGAAAACGAAGTTCTCAACATGGCCGGTCTGCGCGAAGAAGAAGACATCTTCGCCTCGGTATGGCGCTCGCTGCGCAACCGCTGGGCCTGGCTGGCAGTCAACCTGGTAACAGCGTTCCTCGCGTCGCGTGTCATCGGCCTGTTCGAGGGCTCGATCGAGAAGCTGGTGGCGCTCGCTGCGCTGATGCCGATTGTTGCTGGCATTGGCGGTAACTCTGGCAACCAGACCATCACCATGATCGTTCGCGCCATGGCGCTGGATCAGGTCAATACCGGCAACACCTCGCGATTGTTGCGTAAAGAGCTGGCGGTAGGACTGATCAACGGCTTGATCTGGGGTGGGGTGATAGGTGTCGTCGCGTACCTGCTGTATGGCAGTTGGTCGCTGGGTGTGGTGATGACTGCGGCAATGACGCTCAACCTGCTGCTGGCTGCGCTGATGGGGGTTTCCATCCCTATGCTGCTGGCGCGCCTGGGGCGAGACCCGGCGATGGGTGCTAGCGTGATGATCACTGCAGTGACAGACAGTGGGGGGTTCTTCATCTTCCTCGGCCTGGCGACCATCTTTCTGCTCTAGGTCTGCCAAGCGCTGTGACTATAAAAACCGCCGTAATGGCGGTTTTTTATTGATGAATGATTTTTCATCTTTCTTCAGGCAGTGACTCAACTCACAACAACGTTAAAACGTACCCCATAAAAAAAGGCCAGCTTGCGCTGGCCTTGGTCTTTTACGCTAACTTTCAGTCTTCGGAAGCCATTTCCGTGTCTTGAGCAATCAGCGAAACAAGAGCGTTCTGTTGACGATGTGACAGGTGACGAAAACGTTGCAGCAGCTCGCGTTCATTCAGAGACAGCTCAGGGCTATCAAGACGCAGGTTTGGCTCATCGCCAAGTGCGCCTTCCTGGGTCAGACTCTGCTCGAGACGAGCAATAATCTCCGAATTCATGCTGCGGTGATGATTCTTGGCTACTTCTTGCACGCGGTTACGCATGCCGTCTGGTAGGCGAACGACGAACTTGTCAGCCGTGCGGCTGGAATAGATAGCCTGTTTCATAGGGCTCATATATTTAACCGGTTAGTTCAGGGGGAGCGGTTCTAGCAAGTGGCCGCAAGATTGTAATTCTCAGACAGTCGTTTTGGCCAAATGTTCAACCGCGAATCCAAGAGCCGACATAATGCCGTAATCCGTCGAGTCCTTGGCGTCAATTCTGTGACAAATATTGACTCAGGTGGAGGCTATTTGCCAGCACCAATTGTCAGAAATGCGACCCGCTTTGCAATAAACCCTCCTGCCCAGCGATTGAGGACGAATGGCTGCAATGCAGGCCTTATGCCGTCATGGCTATATGAGTCCAAGCTTAGGTGGTAATTCAACGCAAAGAGGTGCGAGCCGACCAGCGTGAGCATGGCAGGTGATGGAGACAGTAGAGGGGGGGGGAAACTGACAAGCGGGTCTAGAGGAGCGTCGTCAAACGCCGAAGCGGTGCATCGGCCTGATTCAGCGCAACACCGGATCAAACTTGAAGCGGCGGCCGAAGAACAGGGCAACGACAAAAAGGCTGGCGAATACACCGGCAGCAATATTGGCAGCGATGCTCATGGCGGACGCCTGCAGAGGCAGCAGAAGATCAACGGCAACGGCCATGACTGTCAGAACAAGAAATGACAACGCGGATTTTGACATGGCAGCTTTCTTCTCTCTCGATTTGATAAAGGTCAGGCAAAACGGTCTCAAAAAACCCAGCGCTGCTCGGCACGCGGTGCCTGCATATCGGATGCGTCTTCAGTGGCCAGTATCGCCGCGCTCGCGCTGCGATCAGTCATCACGGCCAGCTTAGGCGCCTGGCTGATGTGATGCTGCACAGGAGCCTGGACACTCACCTGCGCGCTCTGCGCACCGGAATCCTGGAAATGAAACGCCACCAGAGCCACCAGAGCTGCCGCATTCAACGCTGAGAGAGTCTTGTTCATTTTCCAGTACCTGTGCCCGACCGTTTGGGATGAGATGTGTTCACTGGTATCGGTAATGCAGTCTGCATGCCAATGATAAATTGGAAAAAATATCTTATAAATCAATGGCTTGGTAATAGAAAAAAAGAGGGTGTCAGTGCGTTTTGCAATGATGGCTTTTTGGAGTATTGCAAATTGCATGATGGGTTCATCGAGCGGCGTATTTCAGCGACATCGGCTACAGCGCTGGAGGGCAATGACAACATGACAAGAGCGGCGCATCTCGCTAAGATGCACGCCGTCCTCGCTGGCACCAATCGGTGTGTCGGCACGCAGTGTCTCAGTAGCTCAATTGGATAGAGCATCCCCCTCCTAAGGGGAAGGTTGCAGGTTCGAACCCCGCCTGGGACACCATATGAATCAAGGTTTTCAAGACGTCAGCCGAAATTGTCATGCGCTTTATGACAGCAGGGTTGCAGAAACAGGCACAGAAAGCCCCGCTAGGAAATAATCCTGTGGGGCTTTTTTCGTAATGATTCTAGCTGCCAAGCAAGGAGGCTTTATGAAGTACGGTAGAAACGAGCAATGCTTTTGTGGGTCAGGAAAAAAATATAAGCATTGCCACTTAGCGCGTGAGCAACAGCCACGTGTGAATCCGTGGGATGTCAGCGCAGCGACTCGAAAAGACTTCTCTGTGAAGCTGTGCTCTGCTCCAGATGCAATGTTAGGTAGCTGCTCCGACAAGATCGTGGCTGCTCATACGGTTCCTAAATCCGGGAGTTTGAACAAAATTGCTCGGAAGGGGCACGTCCTAGCATTCGTACCATCTTTTGAAAATCTGAATAAACACAATGGGATGCTTTTCCCTGAACTCGTCGGGGTGGGCAAAGCATCTACATTCTCTGGATTCTGCTCCGTACACGATGACGGGTTGTTCGCTCCTGTCGAGAAGGAGATATTCACGGGAAGTCAGAAGCAATGCTTCTTGCTGGCGTATCGTGCGTACGCTAGAGAGATTTATACAAAGCGAGCGGCGGCGGAGACAGCTAAGTTGCATAAGGATTTGGATCGAGGTAGATCTCAAGATATGCAGGTCTCTATTCAAATGTTTAGCTTCACCCACGGTCTTGGGATGGATGCCGCCCTGAGAGACATCAATCATCACAAGCCGCGTTTTGAGGCTCCTCTTTTGAATGATGACTACTCTTCAGTCCGATCCTACATTGTCGAGATCGAAGGCCCTCCACCGGTGATGTGCAGCGGTTCGTTTGCTCCTGAATACGACTTCGATAAGACCCAGCTGCAGGATATGGTGGACATCACCGTAACCCCTCATATGCTTAGCGTCACTTCTTTCTACGGCGGGACGAGTGGTCAAATCGTCTTAACGTGGCTGTCGGAGGATGATCCAGTCTGCATTCCCGTGATTGAAAGTCTGGAGCGTATAAGCGACCACGATCTATCGTCGAGGATGGTCGCCTTTCTATTTGAAAATTTTGAGAATGTGCATATTTCGCCAGATTGGTGGGACGCAATAGGCAAAGAGGCGCAAACCGCCCTTGTTAACCGGATGATGGGTGATATGGGGACTATGTTCGGTGTGCCTCGCTGTAAGAAGCTGAAGTGTGAGGTCCCTCCGTGGTCGGTAATTAGTCGGCGCCGCGTGGGGTGCTGACATTTGAAGCCCGCGAATAATCGTCAACTCATATCCCTGATTCTTAGTTCACCCTGCTGGGAGTGAGCGATTCGTTCGCCCCGATCTGTTCCAATCCCTACTGAGGGCTTGACCCCGAAGCCAGATGTGAGCAGTTCTACACACACCTCAAAGTGAACCAGGATCACTTTCACGATGTGCTCGCAAAAGGGCTCGATCTCAAATCGCACCCTCAGCCCAAGTAGATACCGAAAAAGCTTCCGTCACCTACAACTTCACCGCCGACAATGACTGAAGGAACTCAGAGATATTTGCCTGCACAGACCGGTTAAGCGATTCCTTGAGGCGCGTTCTGCCTGAGAACGCATATTCAGAAGTAACCGTACCTTGGGTATAGATTTCCTTTTCGAACAAGGTCTTGCCGGTCCGGCGACTCACAATGGTGTAGCGAGCTCTAGCGGGTGTGACCATCGTAAGGCCCCCTCCAAGCGGAGGGGCAAGCTCTAGTACCTTTACAAAGATGTTCACCTTTTCATAAGAATCGTCGGTGAACACTCTACTTTTGTCGATCGCCTCAGCCAGAGATTTCTCCCACAACATAGGGTAGCCACCACCGTAGCTCGGGATATTGCCCTTGATCTCGTTGGGAAGGCCATAGGACACGGATATGGACTTGAGCTCAATTGCTTGTCTAGCCGCAGCCTGCTGGACATCTGGCACCGAGAAGTTGATTGGGGGTTCGGGTGTAGATACGCAGCCCGTTACTAACCCACTAAGCGCCAAGAGCAATGCAACGTTTTTGAGCATATCGATCTCCCTATCGGAAAGGTGGCTATGTGCCTCTAGGTGAGCTTTATACCGCTACCTTGAGTTCATGCCAAGTCTATGCGCCATTGGGTAATTATTTTGCATCTCTCTATTGCTTGACTATGAGCATTTAGATGTTTCACTCCATCGTAACTAGTAACGCGGAGGGAAGACCGAATACGAAGCCAAGCCACAACGTACCGCAGCAGCCAGGCAGCATGATTACAAAGAGCGTCAGCGGGCCGCAGGTTACAAGCTCACGGCTCTGTGGGTTCACACGGAAACAGAGGAGTAAAGCAAGCAGCGCGAGGGTGCAATTCGGCATCAGCGCAAACAGGCTCGTTCTAAGCTACCCCATATCCATCATCCTCAAACCTGACTTCCTTTCCTCCAGCAGCTTCGCGGTTGCCTGAGTATCGTACGTCAGAACCTTTTGGCCCATATCAGCCTGAGCCGATTGCCCATACTAAGGACAACGAGTTGAAGTAGGTTCAGTGCGTTACAGATCAGCGGGTCTCGCCTTTCCAGTCTCCCTCATGAACCGCCCCAGTTCCTTGCTATAAAACTTCGCCATGCTCGTGGTGCCGTGGCCACGGGTGTCGGCGCTGGCGGGGATAAGTAATAGTCGTGCGCGCTTGAGCTCTTTCATCGACGCTTCCAGCCGTCCTGTTTCCGGTGGGTAGCGCTCATCGTCGGCCGAGTTGATGACCAGCACCGGAGCCTGAATTTTTTTCAGGCCGGGGGCTGCGTTGTAGTCGGCGGAAGATTGCCATTGGTAGATGAAGTCGTTGGCGTCGGCGGTTTGTACAGCGCTAAGGCGCTCATCCACCAGTTTGTCAGCCTGGGCATGGGTCGGGGCGGCCGCCTGATACGCCAGGGTACCGCCACTGGTAGCGACGCTGAACATCGCATTGGCCAAGCGTAGGGACGGCGGTTGCTCGCTGTAGTTACCCTTGTTCCAGGCCGGGTCTTGCTTGATTGACTCCACCAGCAAGCGACGCATCATCCAGTTGCGGGATGACATTTCGGTGGGTTGGGACGCCATGGGCACCAGTGCGTCCATCATCTGCGGCCAGGTCTGGCCCCACATCCAGGTTTGCATGCCGCCCATGGAGTTGCCGATGATCAGCCTCAGGTGCTTGACCCCCAGGCCTTCGGTGACCAGCCGATACTGGGCTTGAACCAGGTCGGTGTAGTTGTACGCCGGAAACCGAGTGCGCAAGCCGTCCGAGGGTTTGCTGGACTGGCCCACGCCAATGCCATCGGTGGAAATGATGTAGTACTTGCTTGCATCCAGCGGTTGACCGGGGCCGAACAGCTCCCCGCCAAAATCCTTGCTCAGCATATCGCTGCCTGGCCGGTAGGTGCCGTGCAGGTAGAGGATGGCGGGATTCTTGGGATCGCCAAGGGTGATGTAGTGCAGTTTGAGGTTGGCGAGTTGTTCACCGGTATGAAAGGTGAACTGCGGGGCAATCCAGTCGCCCTCTGTCGCGGCGGGTAACGGCGCGGCGCTGACGGCGGGGCCGAGCAAGGCTAGAGAAAACAACAGCCCGATCGCGGGACGTGAAATGAATCTATGCATGGCTATGTCCTATTGTTTTTGTTTTTAGGAGCCCCTGCGCACCCATGCCTGCAGGGGATCGATCACTTGGCGCGCCTTCCGGTCGCTGCGCCTTGGGTCGGAGCCACCGTGGCGCAAAGTGTCGGGTGTACATAAGGGGGGAGGGTTATTCCCATCCTGTTTTGTATTTTTGTCAGGGCGTCATGGTGTTGGAGAGATAATCCTCCAATGACCAGATCATGTTAAGTTAATTTTTATCTAACATTATTTAACAAGATGGCGCCGCTAGACCTTGAAAAAATGGAGGCCGCTTTGAGGGGGGCGTGACTGCCTCAAGCCGGGCAGTCCAGTGGTTACGACCTATATGAGTCTGGAGAAGAAGCCACTTGGGCAGCGCAGTGCCTGCCGTTGGGCAAGCACCAGAACCACCCACTCCCGCCCTAAGGCGTCACCGACTCGTCCGTAGCCTCTTTTCCAGGCCCCTCATTGATCAGCACCATGCTTTGCGGTGCAGACAGCGCTATGCCCAGCTCTCGCAGACGCCCCAGCACGGTGAACAACAGGTCGCTCCGTGCGCCACCCACCGAGCGTGGGCTGTTCACGTAACCACTGGCGCTGATAATCACACCGGTGTTGGTCAGGTCCTTGAAGGTGACTGACGGCGCTGGCGCGTCAAGTATCGCTTCATGCTCGGTAAAGGCTTGCAGCAGCAGTTCGCGTATTTGCAGAACATCTGTTTCCAGGGGCAGGGTCAGAGTGATTCCGACCACCCCCAACGCATTGCCCATGGTGACGTTACGCACGTTCTGCGTGATGAACTGCGAGTTCGGCACGATCACCGTCGAGCGGTCGGACATCTGGATTTCTGTTGCCCGTACGTTGATTCGGCGAATATCGCCTTCGACCCCCGCCAGGCTCACCCAGTCGCCGACTTTGACCGGACGTTCGGTCAGCAGAATCAGGCCGGAGATGAAGTTCTGCACGATGGCTTGCAGGCCGAAACCGATCCCCACCGACAGCGCACTGACCACCCAGGTCAAATTGGTGAGGCTGATGTTCAGCGTGGACATCACCACGGCCACCACCAGCACAAAGCCGATGTAACCGATCAAGGTCACCAGCGAGGCCTGCATCCCCTCGTCCATGTTGGTTTCGGGCAGCAGGCGTTCCCCAAACCACTCCTTGAGTACACGCACGCTTAGCAGGCCGACGACCAGGCAAATCAATGCCACCAGAATGTCGCGGGGGACGATGTTCAGGTTGCCCAGGGATTTGGACGTGACGTCCATCTGAGCAAAACTGGCGAGCAGCTCGCCCGGACTGGAGCCTGAGGGCAGGAAAACCAGCAACACGGCGGTCAGCAGGAGCAGGGTACGGCCTATGCCTGCCAGTACGGTACTTGCCTGGGCCTGATGGCGGGTGGACAAGCCCAACGCCGAACCGAGCGCCATCCCGCCCGGTTGTTTGGGCGACAGGAGGGTTTCGCAGATGTCGCCGAAGCAGGCAATCAACAGGTACGCCGTGGACGCCACCACGCTCACCCAGAGCAGTTTCACTGCGAGAAAGTAAGCCAGCGTCAGGTAGCCGCTCAACAACGCCAGCAAACTCAGGCCGACCCACACCGCAACGATAAACGGGATCAGACCGGCGAAACCTGCTGGCCGCTCCAGCGCAAAGCGTCGGCGGGTTCGGCGGTAGCGCAACAGGGCGTAGAAAAACACCAGCGAAACCGCCAGTGCCGTCAGGCCATTGACCGCCACTGTCAGTGCCAGGCTGCTGGCAATCACGCTGTTGATTCGCTCCTGCGTGCCGATGATCATGAGTGCCAGCGCCAGGATCGCCGGGAAGCGGCCCATGGCCGTGGCGATTTCGTCAGGAATTTTTGGCAGGCGCCATGAGGCGTGCGACAACATCAACAGCGCTCGGCCCAGACCAAGAATGAAGGCGCAAAAGGTGATCAGCGTCTGTACCTGATCAAGCAGGTTGACCACGTCGTTACTGAGTACTGCATTGCTCACGATTCCCCAGCGCAGCAAGGAAGTGGCAATGGTGATGGTAAGAATGGTCGAAAGCCCGACTGCCAGGGCCAGCGCACTGCGGCGCAGGCGGCCTTCGGGCAACCAGCGAATCATCGCCCAGATCAGCAGGCGCTCCAGCAAGCGCCGGACAACCACCCATATGAACAACGCGCCCAGCACCACGCTGATGAATTGCACACGGTTGCCCGGTGCCAGCGCGCTGTCGAATACCTGACGGACGTCCACCAGAAGCCTGTTCAGGCGTCCCAGGTCGTCGTCGGTAGGGCGAATCAGGGTGGACCAGAACGCCGAGCTGAGTGGGCTCGCCGTCCGGGTGCTGATCTGGGAATCGAACAGGCTGCGGCGCAGGCTGAAGATCTGTGTAGCCAGATCCCGGGCTGACTGGCTTAGCGTATTGGTCTCACGTTCATCACTGACCAGCGCGTTTTTCTGAGTGGTCAACGTCTTGCGCTGACTGGTCAGACTTGGCGCCTCGTCAGGCTGCACGGGGCCGAGGATGTTGAGCTGATCGTCCAGGTGTTCGATGTCGACAGCTTGCTGGGCGATCAGATTGTCGGCTTGCTTCTGGACCTGCAAAGCGGCCTGCCGAAGGCTCGACAGCAAGTCATCATTGGCGTTGACCGTTACCTTTTGCCGGATCTGGTCGAGCTGCTTATTCAAGTCATCCAGGCTCGGAGCCTCCACTGCCGGGGCTGCACTGCTGGAGCTGTCGGCTTGTGGGGCGGGTATGTTCTGTGCCAAGGCAGGCAAGGTCACGCACAGCAGAAGCAAGGCGAGCAACCCGGTACGAAAACGGTTCAGCGAAGCGTGCTGCATTCTTTTTCCTTCTTTCTCTGCGCTATGCGGCCTGGTAAGGCCTGTGGTTCGAGCCTGGGTCTTGTCTGTTTTGAGCGGCGCTCAACGGCCCTTTGAGTCCGGCGGACAGGATATCAAGGCGCTCACGTTTGAGCGCGGTCAATGCGGGCCAATCCATGCCTGAAGCCTGCATTGTCAGCAGAATATTCTGTGGTTGCCAGGCTTCTTGATCAGCGAGTCATAAAGCCCTACCTAACAAATGTTAGGTAGGGCGTTGACTTGGCGCAGAAGCACCGTTAAGGTATGGCTACCTAACGATAGTTAGGTAGGTTTTTTACCCTACCTCACAGGCCTGATCATGACTTCTAAATTGCAATTATTCACATCCCCCTCGGCGTTTCCGAATCCTCAACGCCTGCGTTTGTTCATCCACGAAAAAGGCATTGCCGATCGGTTCGACGAAACCATTTATGACATGAGTCCCGGCGGAGAGCAGCGTGGCTGGCGTCACCTGAATATGAACCCCTGGGGTGAGACGCCAACCCTCGAACTGGCAGACGGCAGCTACATTTCCGAGACCGCCGCCATCGTTCGTTATCTGGATCAGTCGTATCCGGGGCGCAAGATCATGGGTGAGGGGGCACTGGAGCAAGGTCTCGACAACATGTGGGATAACCGGATCTGGGTGCATATCCTCTATCGGATCGTCACGGCATTTCATGTGCTGCACACCGGGCTCGGTTTCAAACTTGAAATGACCAAGAACGAAGCATGGGGTGAGCACTGCCGCAAAGAGGCGCTGGCACACGCGGCCTTGGTCAATCGTCATCTGTCCGACGGCCGCGAATGGCTGCTTGGCGGCGATGCGCCTACGTTTGCGGATATCACCCTCGCCACCGCGATTGCCTTCTCCAAGTTCCCGGTCAATGCCACGCCGCTGGATGAGCGTTTCGAGTTCCTGGACACGTACTGGAAACGCTGGCAGCAACGCCCAAGCTTCAAGGCCGCCTATGCTGATCGCAGCAGTGGCATTCCTGAATTGGACTCGCCCTCCGAGTGACTGCTGTGCAGTGCGCAGGTAACTGTCGGGACCGTCGTTGTCTGGCGTTCTCGACGCTAGCCCTTCACTGTTGGGAGATACGAATGATGGCTTTCCAGCGCTTGTTTATCTCATTCACAGCGGATGGCTTCTCCGGGCATCACCGCACGGTTCTGCCTGACAAACGTCAGGCTTTTGAATTAGCATGAGCCGCTCTCCAGAACACGCATCCGAAGCACAAGGCACTAGATGACCATCAACGCCCGCGAGGCCATTCTGCTTGCCGCGAGAAACATCGCCCAGTCTCAGGGTTACAACGGCCTTAACTTTCGCGATCTGGCCGCTCAGGTCGGAATCAAGCCTGCCAGTATTTACTACCACTTCCCGAGCAAGGCCGATCTGGGTGTCGCAGTTGCCAGGCGATATTGGGAGGACGGTGCTGCTGCGCTCGAGACTATCGCTGAGGAAACACCCGACGCCATCGAAGCATTGCACCGTTTTCCGGAAATTTTCCGGCGCTCGCTGGAGGCCGAAAACCGTCTTTGTCTGGGCAGTTTTGTTGGGGCTGAAACCGACAATTTGCCAACCGAGATGACGCGGGAAATTCAGATGTTTGCCCAGGTCAATATTGACTGGCTGAGCAAGCTTCTGGTGGCCGCGAACGTGTGCCGGCCAGCGGACAGCGAGGTACGGGCGCAGGCTATTTTTTCGGCGGTAGCGGGCGCTCAACTGATTGCCAGAAGCCGGTCGGACATTACCTTTTTGACACGTTGATCGACGCCTATCGTGCCTGCGGACCGTTACCCGCATAGGTGAGGTGGCTGCTGATCGGCGTTGCTCACCCCAGCCTAGGTCATTCAAACCGGCAAGCGAAACTGCTTGCGCAAGCTCTTGTCGAACACGCCCGCGGGCGCAAAGCGGCGCAGTATGCTGATTTGTCGCGCTGCCTTGCCGGCAGTGTATCGATGCCTAGGGCAGGCATCGTTCGCCGCTTTCAGCACTACAGCAGCCACAACTTCTGGCAGGTCGGCTTTTGGCATTACATCGGCCAGCAGTGCCCTGAACCCTGCTCGGGCTTCATCGTATTCTTTCGACAGCGAATCCGGCTCGATACCGTTTTGATCGAAGACGGTACGTACAAACCCCGGCGCTACGACCGAAACACGAACACCGAAGGCGCGCACTTCGTGATCGAGCGATTCCGAATAGCCTTCCAGGGCATGTTTGACCGCCGAATAATGAGCAGAGTAGGGGGCGGGTATCAATCCCAGAATCGATCCGATGTTGATGATGCGCCCCTGGCCACGTTGCCGCATCGTCGGCAGTACCGCATTGGTCATGCGGATAACGCCGAACAGGTTGACATCGAACAGTGCCTGCACCTGCGGGATCGAAAACTCTTCGGCACCGCCCAGCAGACCGATGCCGGCATTGTTGACCAACAGGTCGATCCGTCCTGTTTGCGCAAGTACAGCGGATACCAGAGAACTGACAGATTCATCATTCGTTACGTCGCAGGTAAGCATTGAGACCTGCGATGGGCTGAGGCCTATTTTGCGGCTTGTGCCAAATACCGTATAACCCGCTCGCGAAAGTAACTCGGCAGTCGCACGACCGATGCCCGAGGATGCGCCGGTAACGATGGCGGTTCTTTCGGAAGATGTATTCATGTGTGACTCCAATGCTCAAACGGCTGGATATAAATGACTTGAGGAGGTTGATAGTCGAACAGGTCGTGCATTAAAAAGTGCAAGCAATGGCGTTAGTCGAGTGTCTGTCGTCAACACTCACCTGATCTGTATAACAACCTTGCCTTTGGCGCGACCCTGACCCAAATACTCAAGTCCTTCCCTGGCCTGTTCAAACGGAAACACCCTGTCGATCACTGGCTTGATCTGACCGTTTTCCAGCAGTTCGCCAATTTTCCCAAGCTGAGTTCCACTCGCGCGAACAAACAGAAATGAGTAAGCCACTTTATTCTTTCTCGCCAGCCGCATGATCTTGCGACTCATCAAGCCAAAGACCAATGTGAAGAAGAAGTTCATCTGCCGGGCTCGAGCGAAGGCTTTATCCAGCG
This sequence comes from Pseudomonas syringae, assembly GCF_023278085.1. NCBI lineage: Bacteria > Pseudomonadati > Pseudomonadota > Gammaproteobacteria > Pseudomonadales > Pseudomonadaceae > Pseudomonas > Pseudomonas syringae. Next base: position 1,561,193 of record NZ_CP066265.1, read on the forward strand.
GGCCGACGAGGGATACGATGTTGCCTCCCGGTTTAAGGATGCCTACCGCTTTTTCAAGCGTGTCGCCTCGGGTGGTGCCAAGCACTACGTCATAACCGTGCAGCACCTGCTCGAATTTCTGTTTTTTATAGTCCACTATCTGGTCTGCGCCCAGGCTGCGAACCAGCGGGATATTTCCGGTGCTGGTGGTCGTGGCCACGTTGGCACCGAGGTGTTTTGCCAGCTGAATAGCGAAAGTGCCGATGCCTCCCGACCCTGCTGGTATGAATACGTTCTGACCAGGTTGAAGGTTGGCGCGCTCTTTCAAGGCTTGCCACGAGGTAAGCCCCACCATCGGAATGGACGCTGCTTGTACGAAGTCGAGGTTGGCCGGTTTCAGTGCAGCAGCGTGTTCCGGTACCGCGGCGAGCTCAGCGATGGCGCCGCGGCCAAGGTCAAAAAGGCTTGCGAATACGGCGTCGCCTACCTTGAAACGAGTCACTGCGTTGCCAACCTGTATAACGACGCCCGCCAGGTCGCTGCCCATCGTGGCCGGTAGCTGCAACTTCAAGACTGGCTTGAAGGTGCCTGTGGTGATCATGTTGTCGATGGGGTTCAAGCCGGCGGCGTGAACTTCCACCAACAGTTCGTCAGGTTTGATAACCGGGCGAGGAACATGGGTAATCGCGATTTCAGGCGACTTGCCATAGTTTTCGAATGTCAGTGCTTTCATGGTGTTCTCATTTCAATGTCGCCTGACTTCAGGAGCGCCGGTATCCATGGCTGGGCAGTCGAATGCGTTACGTCGTCTCACGTTTGTGGCTGATAGCGCTCTGCGGCCTGAGCCTGTCGAATGTCTGACAGTAAGCCCTGACGCGCCTCATCCAGCGCATCCCAGCGAGCCGCGACGTGCAGTGGCGGGATGGTCACTGGTTCTCGACGATCAAAGCCAATCAGCGCTGCATCGACCAGTTCTTCGACGTCCATCACCTCGGAAAGGGTCTTGAGATCGATCCCGGCGCGCTCCCAGATTTCGGTGCGAGTGGCCGCAGGTAAAACTGCCTGGACGTACACGCCCTTGGGCGACAATTCCAGATGCATGCCTTGAGACAGGAACAGCACGAATGCCTTGGTGGCGCCATAAACAGTCATGCCGAACTCAGGCGCAAAGCCCACCACCGAGCCGAGGTTGACGATCGAGCCTGTACCCGACTGCGCAAAGCGCTGGGCCACCGCTGCGGCGAGGCGCGTCAGGGCGACGATGTTCAGCGCGGTCAGCGTGTCGATGGCCTCGGCGCTCTGTTGAACGAAGGCTCCGGATTGCGCCATACCGGCGTTATTGATCAGAACGCCGATGCGGGCGTCTTCACGCAGGCGGGCTTCGACTGCCGTCAGATCGGCAGGGTGGGTCAGGTCAGCCTGAAGTACCTCGACGGCGACGTTGCTTTCTTCACGCAGGCGCGCTGCCAGGGCATCGAGGCGTGCCTTGTCCCGAGCGACAAGCACCAGATTATGACCACGGCGGGCAAACCGTTCGGCATAAACGGCACCGATACCGCTGGAAGCACCCGTGATGAGCACAGTGGGAAACGTTGTCATGGGGATGTCCTTGAAAAGTAGGTCGAGGGCAGGGCGGATAACGGATTTCAGCCGTTAAGTGTCGGGTAGTCGGTGTAGCCTTTGGCTCCGCCGCCATAGAGCGTTGCCTGGTTGAGCGGCGCCAGCGGGGCGCCGGTTTTCAAGCGTTCGATCAAGTCAGGGTTACTGATGAACGGACGGCCGAAAGCGATCAGGTCTGCTTCGTTCGCATTGATGCGGGCAGCGGCGAGTGCGAGGTCGTAGCCGTTGTTGGCCAGGTAGGTCTGCTTGAAACGCTGGCGCAGCGCGTCGTAATCGAATGGCGCAATATCACGCGGGCCGCCGGTGGCGCCTTCCACCACACATGAATAAAGGCAATACCCAGTTCACTGAGCTGCTCGGCGATGTAGTCGAATTGCGGTTGTGGATCGCTGCTGGAAACGCCGTTGGCAGGCGAAACCGGCGAGATCCGCACGCCAGTGCGGTGCGCACCGATTTCCCTGGTCACGGCGGCAGTGACTTCCAGCAGCAGGCGGGCGCGATTTTCTATCGATCCGCCATAGGCATCGGTACGCAGGTTGGCGTTGTCCTTGATGAACTGATCAAGCAGATACCCGTTGGCGCCGTGAATTTCCACACCGTCGAAACCGGCGGCAATGGCGTTGGCCGCAGCCTGGCGAAAGTCGTTCACGATGCCAGGCAATTCTTCCAGCTCCAGCGCGCGGGGCTCGGACACATCGGCAAAACCGTTGTTGACGAACGTTTTTGTCTGCGCCCGGATGGCTGAAGGTGCGACTGGCGCTGCGCCGTCCGGTTGCAAGTCAACATGGGACACCCGGCCCACATGCCAAAGCTGGACAAAAATGCGTCCGCCTTCGGCATGCACGGCATTCGTGACGTTGCGCCAGCCAGCGATCTGCTCCGGTGTGTACAGCCCCGGAGTGTCCTGATAACCCTGCGCCTGGGCGGAGATTTGCGTCGCCTCGGTGATGATCAGCCCGGCAGAGGCGCGTTGTGCGTAGTAGGTCGTCGTCAGGTCCGTAGGCACCAGACCAGCGCCTGCACGGTTACGAGTGAGGGGCGCCATGACGATACGATTTGCGAGCGTCAAGTGACCTAATTGGCTGGGTTCGAAAAGCGCTTTCTCGGACATGTGTTCAGCTTCCGGGTTGTGGATGGCGCTTATGATTACGATCAAAATCTAAAATGTCAATTTATTGATGTTGATCGACATCAAAGTGATCGATGCCAGTCGTGATCAGCTTTCCGGTGATGAGGTGAAGCGTGTCATCAGAAAAACGCGGACCAATAGCGCACACGCCGTCGCAAGCGCTTTATGGGAAGCGCGGTCACGACGGCCTTTGTGTCTCGATCTGGCGGAGGGAGGTGCGCCGGTTTTCGGGCCTTATGGCGTCAGCACAAAACTGGTCATCAACTGGAATATCGACTCGGCGGAGGGAATAGGCGGTTGATCGGTCTTTCTGTCGATCGTCAGTGAGGCATATCCGTGCGCAGTGCTCCAGGCGAGGAAGGTACGTTGTTGAAGCACTGCCGGATCGGGTTCGCTGCCGTATTTCTCTATCCAGGCGTTGCGTATCGACTGGCTGAGTACTTGCAGCGCCCGTTGACCCGACTCGAGTAGCCTGGGCAACGTGCGATTGACGCCTGAGCCGAACATCAGGCGGAAGTGCTCCGGGTAACTTTTAGCGAAATTGACATAGCCGATGCCGCAGCCGAGCAGCGTGTCGTCCAGCTCCTGTTGCGCGGCAAGAATGGTATCGGCCATGCGCTCGTAACCATCGGCCACCACTTCCGCCAGCAGGTTTTCCAGCGAACCGAAATGGTGAGCGGGGGCGGCGTGAGAAACATTCGCCCGTCTGGCGCACTCGCGTAGCGACATACCGCGCACGCCCACTTCGCCGACGATATCCCAGGCGGCCTGGCGCAGGGCGGCTGGCAGATTGCCGTGGTGGTAAGCCCGTGGCGTGTCTGACGTCGACATGTGACGCTCCCTATCATGAAATAAAAGTTATATGCGCGTCGGCCCGCCATCTTGTCAGTGACAAGATTGGCTGTTTTAATGGCGCCAGGTCATGTGACTGGCGCGGGGAATACCGATGAGCAAAATCATCAACAGGCTTCGGCTATTGACCCTACGGGGCATCTTCACGCTGGCCAGCCGCATTGTACCGGGCATGACCGGAAGATATCTCGCTCGACGTTTCATTACGCCGCAGGCTGCTGAACGTGCCAAGGCCGCAGCCCTTCTGAGCGCAGCGCCGGATGTGCAGACGAGCACCCTCGATCTGGAAGGAATCAGGATATCTACCTACGTGTGGGGAGACCCGTCGAGCCAACCCTACGTGTTGCTGGCTCACGGCTGGTCCAGTTATGCAATGCGGTTCATTGCATGGGTGCCGTTGTTGCGTTCAATGGGTTATGCGGTGGTGGGTTTCGATCAGCCCGCACATGGGTTGAGCGCCGGCAAGATCAGCCACATGACCCAGTTTGTCGACGTGCAGCAGCGCGTAGGGCGTCATTTTGGCAAGGCTGCGGCGGTGATTGCGCATTCATTGGGCGCTTCCTCTATCGTCTTCGCCCAGGAAGAACACTGGCGTCCCGAGCGTTTCGTGTTGATCGCGCCGTTTCTGGCACCTACTGACAGCGTGCTGCAACTGTTCGATGCAGTCGGTGTTTCACATAAGGTGTTCGCTCCCTTCGAAGGCGTCTTGCATTCGCTGACCGGCCGCCGTTTTGCGGACTACGACGCGAGTACGCGCCTGCCGTTGCTTGATCGTCCTGCCCTGATTATTCATGACCGGCGTGATCGCGAAACTCCGTGGGAGAAGGGCGCCCGATTTGCAGCGCTGTGGCCGGGAGCGCGTCTGTTTACGACTGACGGATTGGGGCACAACCGACTGATTGATCACCCTTCGGTTATTGCTGAAGTGATGAAGTTTCTGAAACCGGACGATCATCAATAACAGCCGGCCGCGTAATAACGTTAATAGTGTTCCCCAGGCAATTCCGATGTAAGGCGTCTACACCCAGCGTTATAAAATCCGTGCTTGCCAACTGGATCTGGCTCGTTGAATTGTAAGATGGGTACGGGGACCAGTTGCGTTTCCGATCATCACGCGCTGTGCTTCATCTAAAGACCTCTGACCGGTATGTCAGGGCCTTTGGATGTTGGAGGCTGCTGTGGATTTTAATCATTTCTCCAATGAACTGGCCGTACTGGAAATTGTGCGCAGCTCTAACTTCATTCGCCCCCGAAAGTTGACGTCTGGCCAACTGTACATGGCATTGATACGTCTTCAGTCTGATGTTCCGTCCATCGAAAGTTTTATGGCGATGATTGATGAGTTAGTGAAAGAGGGGCTGTTGATATCAGCGACAGTGCTGGATCATGACGCCTCTTTTCCCTATACCCAGCACATCATTCTCGGCCTCACCGAAATAGGTGAGGCCGCACTGGAAGAAAGCAGCGCTCAGGCTGATCACTTTTTACCTGTGATCGGCGAGCCCTCTTTCAACCAGAACGTCATCAAACCTTGATGCGATCCTTGTTTATGAAAAACATCACTTCCCTTGCACCTTATGCCGCGCATACAGCACCGCCGTTCCACTTGAGCCCGGTCTGGCCTGCAATTCGAATGCATGTGGGTAGCCCTTGATCAAGTCGCTCAGCTTCTTGTAACCATGGGTGCGAGGGTCAAATTCAGGGCGCAGCTTGGTGATGTTCGCGCCAATGGCGCCCAGGTGTACCCAGCCGTCTTCATCCGCAATATCGTCCATTATCTTTGCGATAAAGCTCACCGGTGCCTTGGGCTTCTTGCTCGGCTCGGTAGCCACGGATTTCACGTTGCCCGGTGTTGCAGTTGCATCCGGTGTGGAATCTGCGCTGGCCGGAGCCGTGATCTCTTCACGAAGCAGTTCGATGTAGATGAACTTGTCGCAAGCGGCCACGAACGGCCGAGGTGTTTTTTCTTCGCCAAAGCCATAAACAGTCAGGCCCTCTTCACGCAAGCGCGACGCCAGGCGGGTGAAGTCGCTGTCGCTGGAAACCAGGCAAAAACCGTCGAAGCGGCGGGTGTAGAGCAGGTCCATCGCGTCAATGATCAATGAACTGTCGGTCGCGTTCTTGCCCTTGGTGTAGGCGAACTGCTGAATGGGCTGGATGGAATAGTCGAGCAGCACTTTCTTCCAGCCGCCGAGTTGCGGGCCGGTCCAATCCCCATAAATGCGTTTGACGCTGGCGACGCCATACTTGGCGATCTCTTCAAAGAGTCCGTCGACGATGGCGGCGGGCGCGTTATCGGCGTCGATCAGTACGGCGAGGTGCTTTTGCGAACTGTTGGGGTTTTGAATGGCCATGGATAACCCTCGTGCGAAAGCATCACCATACCTTCAAACGAGAGACTATGGCTGTTCGCTGACGTCTGTCTGAACCGGCTTGCTGCCAGGAGGCCGGTTTCAGGCCTGATCGATAGTCAGCCCTTCGTACCACTCGGCATACGGCGTGTTCTCGACCTTATACCGATTGAAGTCCGCTGCGCCATCCGTCCACCAGACCTGTCCGCGCTCCCCAAGCGCGACCTTGGCCTTATCGACACTGTTGCGAGCCTTCTTCAATGCTTCGGCATCTCCTGATGCCTTGGCCGCTTTTACTTGCCGACGCGCAGCCATCAGCTCATCCACCCACTGTTGATGGACATCTTCGCCCAGGGATGGATTGGAACACCGCCACAGCTGCCCTTTGACCACAAAATATCGGCCGTCGGGTGTGCTCGGGTTCATGTGGCTAGCGCTCAGCGCGCATAACTGCGGGTCATCGCGTCCGTGGCGCCAATCAGCCCGGTCACTCGCCCGACCAGTGTGTCCAGCCCGAAGGGTTTGGTCAGCACCTGGGTGCAAGGGCGCAGGTGACAACCGTCGAGTACTGAGGTCTTGGCGTAGCCGGTGATGAACAGTGTGGGCAGGCCGGGGCGATATTCGCAGGCGGCATCGGCCATTTCCCGGCCGTTCATGCCACCTGGCAAGCCTATGTCACTGATGAGCAGGTCGATACGAGCGTCCGACTTGAGAATCTGCAAGCCAGACTGGGCATCAGCGGCTTCGAGGCAGGTGTAGCCAAGGCCGGTGATCACTTCGGTAACCAGCATGCGCACGGACGGTTCGTCGTCCACGACCAGCACGGTTTCGCCCGCGCGATCGGCATGCGCTTCCACCGTCGCCGGCTCGGCCTCGCGAGGCGTGAGCGCGGACATGTGGCGCGGCAGGTGCATCACGACGCTGGTGCCTTTGCCTGCCACGGATTCCACCTTGATTTGCCCACCGGACTGGCGCACGAAACCGTAGACCATCGAAAGCCCCAGGCCAGTGCCTGCACCAATAGGTTTGGTGGTGAAGAACGGTTCGAAGGCCTTTGCAACCACTTCCGGGCTCATGCCACTGCCGGTGTCAGTGACGCGAATGCTCAAGTGTTCGCCTGCGGGGATGCCATGGTCCGGGTCGATGGATTCATCCAGTGAAACGTTTGCGGTCTCGATGACGATGCGACCACCGTTCGGCATGGCGTCGCGTGCGTTCAGGCACAGGTTCAATAGCGAGCTTTCCAGTTGCGCATGATCAATCAGCGCAGGCCACACGTCATCCTGGGCGATGACCTGGATGTCTATCTCCGGGCCTACTGTGCGCGTGATCAGCTCCTCCATGTCCCTGATCAGCGCATTGACATCGGTCACTTTCGGCGACAGCGTCTGACGCCGCGAAAAGGCCAGCAAACGGTGAGTCAGCGAGGCAGCGCGACGCACTGCGCTCTGCGCCACCGAAACATACCGGTCAACGTCGCCAACGCGCCCTTGGGAGAGTCGTCTGGTAATCAGTTCCAGGCTGCCCGAGATGCCGGCCAGCAGGTTGTTGAAGTCATGAGCGATGCCGCCCGTCAGTTGTCCGACGGCGTCCATTTTCTGTGAGTGGCGCAAGGCATCTTCAACCTGCTCGCGCTCCAGCACGGCCTGTTCGATGCGCTGCTCCAGCGTCTGATTGAGATCCCGGACCGCCTCTTCGGCTTTTTTCCTGGCTGTGACGTCGATAGACGAGCCAATCACGCCGATCACGTTGCCGCTGTTATCAACCATCGGGGCTTTGGTGGATAACCAGATAGCGGCGGAACCGTCAGGAAGATTGACATGTTCTTCAATCTGTTCGCTGACGTTGTTGCGCATGATCCGGCGGTCAGTCTCCATGAGAATGCGCGCCTGATCCTTGTCATCAAGAAATTCCAGATCGGTCTTGCCGATAAAAAACTCGGGCGGCTTGCCGACCAGTTCGGCGGTGCCCCGGTTCGCTACCAGCATCCTGCCTTCGAGATCCTTGGCGTAGACGACCCCTGGAACCGCCGAAGTGAATATACGCAGCAGTTCATTAAGCCGGTCTCGCTCAACCTCGGCCGCGCGGCGGCTGTCGATATCCAGCAATATGCCCGGGCTGCGAACCGGCTTGCCGTCGATGTCGCGCTCGATCCGTCCGCTGGCTTCAACCCAGCGATAAACGCCGTCCTGATGCAGCACCCGGTATTCGTGTCGATATGTGTCGCCGCTGAACAAGGCGCCTTCGATGGCCTTATGGACGTTGACCACATCGTCAGGGTGAACGGAAGCGGTTACGGTCTTCAAAGGCAGCCCTTTAGCGCACAGCTTCGGGCACAAGCCAAAGGTCCGGGCAAATCGTTCATCGCCCGTCAGGCTGTCAGCAACAATGTCCCACACCCAAGTGCCGACCACTGCGCCCGAATCCAGCGCAAGTTGCAGCCGCTCGGCAGCTTCCTGTGCCGAGGTAACGGGTAATTGGGGGGCGAACGATCTGCCGCCGGAAACATCATTGCTCATCACTATCAACCCACTTGAACGCCTGGTTCGCAAAGCCACATCCATAGGGCAGCGCGGCGGCCTGAAAGTTGTACAAAATTTATTCTATTTTGTGCGCCTATCCGTACAAGCAGTCAGTGACACTTGATCATTCAATGGCTTCCGACTATGCGTGATATTAAATTAATATCAAGTTGAGTGCGCAGCAATTTACGCGAGGCAGGCGGGAGGCGCGTTTCAGAGCATTCCAGGATCGTCGAACCGGAGAGCAAAACGCTTATGACGATTCGAAGAGGCGGGCGCAGCGGTGTATATCGAAGAGGGTCTTGTCTGCGGATTTACAGCGTCCGGTGCCGATAAGCCGATCGGTTATCGGCACCTGACGTTGTTGCTCAGCTCTGGCCGACAGGCGCTAGCCTGTTCGCAGCCTGCTCCGGCGACCAGCGTGTCAGCGCATAAAACACTGCGCCGCCGAGGATACAGCCGGTAAACCAGGCGAAGTTGGCGATCGGCTTGAACCATTCGATGAAGGTAAAGCACAGACCGACCAGCGCGGTCAGCAGCAAGGCGGCGACTGCTGTCCAGTTCACGCCGTTGGTGTACCAGTAGCGGCCGCTTGGCGTGTCATTGAACAAGGCGTCGACATCGATCTGCTGTTTCTTGATCAGGTAGTAATCCACCAGCAGGATGCCGAACAGCGGGCCGATGCAGGCAGCGAGCACGTCCAGGGTGTAGTGGATCACTTCAGGGTTGTTGAACAGGTTCCATGGCGTGATGAAGATCGAAGCCACGGCGGCGATCATGCCACCTGCGCGCCAACTGATGCGGCTGGGTGCCACATTGGCGAAGTCGAAGGCCGGGGAGACGAAGTTGGCAACGATGTTGATGCCCACGGTGGCGGTGACGAAGGTAAACGCGCCCAGCAGCACGGCGGTGGTGTTGTCGATACGCGCCACGGTGGCGATGGGGTCGTGGATCATCTCGCCGAAGATTGGCAGGGTGCCGGACACAATCACCACTGTCACCAGTGAGAACGCCAGAAAATTCACCGGCAAGCCCCAGAAGTTGCCACGGCGCACGTCTGCCATGCTGCGGCAGTAACGGCTGAAATCACCGAAATTCAGGGTTGGCCCGGAGAAGTACGAAACCACCAGCGCGATGGCCATCACCACCTGGCCGAACGCAGCCCAGCCGGACAGCTCTTTTTCAGCCAGGGTAAAGCTGATGTTGTCCCAACCGGCGCGCCACACGATCCAGCCCGCCAGCGTAAACATCACGGCGTACACCGCAGGCCCGGCCCAGTCGATGAAACGTCGGATCGACTCCATGCCGGTCCAGAAAACAGCGGCCTGCACCACCCATAAGGTCAGAAAGCCGAACCAGCCGAGCCAGGACAGTCCGAAAAAAGTCATGTTCTGGTAGGCCGCCAGTTCGGGGAAGAAGCGCAGCACAACAATGACCAGTGCGCTGGAGGCCAGATACGTCTGAATGCCGTACCAGGCCACCGCGATCAGGCCACGAATGATCGCGGGGATGTTGGCGCCGAATACGCCGAAGGCAAGACGGCAAATGACCGGGTAAGGAACAGCGGCTTGCTGGCTGGGTTTGGCGACCAGATTGGCAATCACCTGAATGATGCCGATACCGACCAGCAGCGCGATCAACACCTGCCAGCTGGCCAGCCCCAGTGCAAACAGACTGGCGGCGAACACATAGCCGCCAACGCTGTGTACGTCACTCATCCAGAACGCCAGGATGTTGTACCAGGTCCACTTCTGCGGCACCGGCCCCAGATCGTGGTTGTGCAGGCGCGGGCTGTATCCGGCCGGGCGTTGATCTGTCATTGCGTAACTCCCTTGTTGCGTGGGCTCATTGCATGGGATGAGATCAGGGTACGATCGCTGATATTTTTGTATACGATCGTGTACGCAAAAGCTGTGCCACAGGATTTTAATCGGGTCTGAAGTTGACGTAGACGTTATGAGAGGGCGATCTCACGAGAAAAAGCTGGCGTGTCGGACAGGTTCAGCGTGTCGCTGAAATTGCACGCAAACAGGGCGCTTTTGCTCAGTTACGGTGCGCAAGCACGTGGCCGGCGTCGAGTGTTTCGTTTAGATAGCACTACTCATCCAGCGCCACATCGGGCACTATTCTTGTATACGATCCGTACCGATCAAGTGATCTGAAATCATGACTCGACCTGCCAGCGCTCCTTTGTTCCTGACACCTGCGGCCGATGAAAAAGGCCGCGATGAACAGATTTATCAGCACGTTCTTGAGGCGATCGTCGAGCATCGCCTGGCACCGGGCACACGTCTGCCCGAGGATGCACTGGCCGAAGTGTTCGAGGTCAGCCGGACCGGCATCCGCAAGGTGTTGCAGCGCTTGGCGCTGGAGCGCCTGGTGACCTTGCGCCCCAAGCGTGGCGCGGAAGTTGCGCAGCCTTCGGCGCAGGAGGCGCAGGATGTTCTGGGTGCCAGGCAATTGATCGAACCGGCGCTGATGGCCGACATTGCTGCGCGTGTCGCAGGGCAGCGGCTGGAGGCGTTACGCCTGCTTTGCGATCAGGAACACGCGGCGCAGCACGCCGGGCGTCATAGCGAAGCCATCCAGTTGTCGGCGCGCTTTCATGTGCAGTTGTGTGCGCTGGCGGGCAATCAGGTATTGACCGAGCAGGTGGCGCAGCTCACCACGCGTTCATCATTGATCGTTGCGGTTTACGGCTCGCGGCGCAGCGTGGGTTGCGATTGTGGTCAGCACGTCGATCTGCTGACATTGCTCGAAGCCGGGCAGGGCGCACAGGCGCGTGAGTGGATGACCGAACATTTGCGGCGCATTCGCGCCAGTCTGAACGTGGACGAGCCGGTCAATCAGACAGTCGATTTTCACAGCATTTTCAAGCAGCGCTGAAGGAGTTACGGTGCGTATTCAAGTGATCAATCCCAACACCAGCGAAGCCATGACCCACAAGATCGGTCTGGCGGCGCAGGCCGTGGCGCGGCCTGGCACGCAGATCCTCGCGTGCAGTCCGGAGGATGGCCCGGTGTCTATCGAAGGTCATTTCGACGAAGCCATCGCCACCCTGGGTGTGCTTGAAGAAATACGCAAAGGCCGCGAGCAACACGTCGATGCGCACATCATTGCCTGTTTTGGTGACCCTGGCCTGCTGGCCGCACGTGAGTACGCCAGCGCCCCGGTCATCGGCATCGCCGAAGCGGCTTTTCACATGGCCAGCCTGATTGCCACCCGTTTTGCGGTCGTCACCACGCTGACCCGCACACGCATTATCGCTGAGCACTTGTTGCAGCGTTATGGTTTCAGTGAAATGTGTACGTCGGTGCGCTGCATCGATCTGCCCGTGTTGGCGCTTGAAGAGAGCGGGTCCGAGTTGATCGAACTCATGGCCGAACAAGCGCTGGTCGCCCGTGATCAGGAAGGTGCCAGCGCTATCGTGCTCGGCTGCGGCGGGATGGCCGATCTGGCCAGGCAACTGAGCGAAGCGATTGGTCTGCCGGTCATCGACGGCGTGGCGGCGGCAGTGAAACTCGCCGAGTCGCTGGTGGATCTGGGGCTGACCACCAGCAAGCACGGCGACCTGGCCGACCCGATCGGCAAACCGTTCAAAGGCCGGTTTGCCTATATGAGCCGGTGACCAGTGAAAGCGCAGCTTCGCGCTTAGCGCTACACACAAACTCTGGAGAACAGGAAATACGTGCCTTTCAGGTTTCTGCCCGCCGGGCGTAGGAGCGAACTTGTTCGCGAAGGGGGCGGCATGAGCGATGAAAATACATCGCCTGAAATACCGTTCGCGAACAAGTTCGCTCCTACGGCCCTGGGCCAGAATCAAAAGCGAGCTTGCACCTCACATGGCTGGCACCACAATGGTGTTGCCTATATGAGCCGGTGACCAATGAAAGCGCAGCTTCGCGCTTAGCGCTACACACAAACTCTGGAGAACAGGAAATACGTGCCTTTAAGGTTTCTGCCCGCCGGGCGTAGGAGCGAACTTGTTCGCGAAGGGGGCGGCATGAGCGATGAAAATACATCGTCTGAAATACCGTCCGCGAACAAGTTCGCTCCTGCGGCCCTGGGCCAGAATCAAAAGCGAGCTTGCACCTCACATAGCCGGCACACCACCACCGACCAGGGCTTCAGTCGTGTCGTCTGGCACCACAATGGCGTTGCCTATATGAGCCGGTGACCCGTGAAAGCGCAGCTTCGCGCTTAGCGCTACACACCAATTCTGGAGAACAGGAAATACGTGCCTTTCAGGCTTCTGCCCGCCGGGCGTAGGAGCGAACTTGTTCGCGAAGAGGGCGGCATAAGCGATGAAAATACATCGTCTGAAATACCGTTCGTGAACAAGTTCGCTACTACGGCCCTGGGCCAGAATCAAAAGCGAGCTTGCACCTCACATAGCCGGCACACCACCACCGACCAGGGCTTCAGTCGTGTCGTCTGGCACCACAATGGTGTTATTGCCCGGCGTCAGGATGACCTTGCGGCAATCCTCTTCCTTCTTGTCGAACAGCTTGTAGCCCTTCGCCGCATCTTCCAGTGACATCCGGTGCGTGATGATGGCTTCGGGTTCCAGGCGGCCCGCTTCGATGTGCTCCAGCAATTCAGGCATGAAGCGATGCACGTGGGTCTGGCCCATTTTGAAGGTCAGGCCCTTGTCGAACGCATCGCCGAACATGAAGCCGTGGATGAACCCGGCGTACACGCCCGGCACACTGACCACGCCGCCACGTCTTACCGCCGCGATGCACTGACGCAGGGCCTTGCCGCTGCTGCCTTCGAGTTTCAGGGTGGCAAGAATGGTTTCCGTCGTGCTGCCCTTGGCCTCGAAACCCACCGCATCGACCACGCCATCCACACCACGCATGCCGGGTGTCTGGCGAATGATGGTGTCGGCCGGATCATCGTCTTCATCGAAATTGATCGGGATCACACCGTAGGTTTTCTGCGCATAGGCAAGGCGATACGGGTGGTGATCGACCATGAAAATCTTCTCGGCACCCAGCATTTTCGCGCACGCGGCGCTCATCAGACCCACCGGGCCCGCACCGTAAATGGCAACGCTCGACCCTTGGCCGATGCCGGCATTGGTCACGGCCTGCCAGGCGGTGGGCAGGATGTCGGAAAGGAACAGCACCTTCTCGTCAGACAGCGTACCCGGCACCTTGAACGGACCGACGTTGGCCTTGGGCACCCGCACATATTCAGCCTGGCCGCCGGGAATGCCGCCGTACAGATGGCTGAAACCAAACAATGCTGCGCCTGGCGGAATGGACTTCTTGTTCATGATCGCGCCACGCCCGGTATTGGTGGTCTCGCAGGCGGCGAACAGATCGATGTCACAGAAAAACAGCTGCCGCAGGCAATAACAAACGGGATCACCACGCGATCGCCTTTGGCCACGGCCGTGACGGCCGAGCCTGTTTCTTCTACGACCCCCATGAACTCGTGACCGAAAATGTCGCCGTGTTCAACCGTAGGGATTTTGCCGCGATACAAGTGCAGGTCGGAACCGCAAATAGCGGTGGCCGTTACGCGCAGAATGATGTCATCCGCTTGCTCGATCACAGGGTCCGGCACTGTATCGACCTTCACACTGTTCGCGCCGTGGTAAGTCAAAGCTCTCATGGTTAATCCTCAGTGGTAGCAGAAAATTCCGATCCGTTACTGAAGATGAACCATGAGGTTTTTGTTGGTTCAGCGCGATTGCTCGACGCGGGGACTAACGGTAAGTCAGTTGCGGAACGCTGTCATGTCCTGCAACAGCATGCCCATCAGCCGATTGGCACCAACACTCAGTTGACGGCCCAGACGGCTGATCAGGTGCGTCTGCGGGCTGCTGAATACTTCATGTTGCAAGGGCAGGGCGCGCAATTTTCCAGACTTTATCTCCTCTTCCACCACGAAGGTCGGCAGCAAGGTAACGCCGCCCTGCATGGCAAAATGCTTGAGCATGGCGAAGGTCTGCAGGTCAGCGTAGGCTGCACTGTGATGCCCAATTGATGCTCGGCTTGCAGGAGAATCTGGCGAATGCCGTAAGACACTGCTGGCAGCGCGACGCGGTAATTTTCGAGTGCTCGCAGCTCTATCGGACCTGGTTCATCAGTCAGCGGATGATCGGGGCCGGTGATCACACACACGGGCTGACGCTGATGCGCGTGCGAGCGGATTTTCGGGTCGGCCGCCGGGTTGAACACCAGACCGATGTGCGCTTCGTCCTCGACCACCTGGCGGATCACTTCGTTGCTGCCGCAGACGTTCACGATCAGTTCGATTCTGGGATAAAGCTCGGAAAACCGGGCCAGCGGTTGCGCCAGGCTTTCCAGAAACCCTTCCCCGGAGACCAGTGTTACCGAGCCGCTGTGCAAGCCTTTCAGCGCCTGGATCGAGTCCAGCAGCACCTCCTGTTGCGTCAACCGCTGGCGGTAATAAGCCAGCACCTTATCGCCAGCCTCGGTCGGCTTGACGCCGCGTCGATGGCGCTCCAGCAGCGGCGAGCCCAACTCCTGTTCCAGCTGGGCGATCTGACGGCTGACCGCCGAGGGAGCCACGTTGAGGTAGTCGGCCGCAGCCCGAACACTGCCCAGGCGCACCGCTTCGAAGAAATACAGGATGCGTCGATCTTGCACGAGGCTCATGAGGGCTTCCAGTGTTGCGTTAAAGGCAACATAAATTCGATTTCTGGATTATTGCTGAGAGGGGAGAGCGCTGTCCATACTCGGTTCATCAGCACAACGCAGCCCTCAAGCGGCTGCCGGCAGCCTCCCTGAATTCCTACAAAACTAATCGAGATGCAGACATGACGTTGAGAACAGGTGTGATCGGATTGGGCAACATGGGCGGCGGCATGGCCGCCACTCTGGCGAGCAAGGGTTTTGATGTCAGCGGCTTCGACCTGTCGCAGGCGGCACTGGCCCTGGCCGAGAGCAAGGGCGTCAAGCCGGTCGCCGACCGTCAGCAGCTGATTCAGAGCGTCGACATCCTGATCCTGTCACTGCCCAAAGCCGAGCATGTGGAGTCGGTCTGTCTAGGGGAGGGCAGCATCGCCGAGTTCGGCCATAAAGGGCTGATCGTGGTCGACACCACCACCTCAACGCCGGAAATGAGCCGCAAGGTTGCCGCTGAACTGGCAAAAGCCGGCATCGCGTTCATCGATGCCCCGGTGTCAGGCGGTCCTAAAGGCGCAGCCACCGGCACCATGTCGATGGTTATCGGCGCTGAAGACGCAGACCTGGCGCGTGCCATGCCAGTGCTGGAAGGCATGAGCGGCACCCGCGTGCATGTCGGACAATGTGGCGCGGGCAACGTCGCCAAGATCGCCAACAACATGCTAGCTGCCTGTCACCTGATCAGCACCGCCGAAGCGGTCGCGATGGCAGCGCGTGCCGGTGTCGACCCGGAAAAACTCCTGCAAGGCCTGAACGCCGGTTCCGGGCGCAGTGGCGCCACGCAAGTTATGTTCCCCACCTGGGTCCTCAACAAAGCGTATGACTCGGGCTTCACCATGGGCCTGATGCGCAAGGACGTGGGCCTGGCCAGTGATCTGGCAGACAGCCTCGACATGGACCTGCCGCTGTCGCGCGTGGTCGCGCAATTGTGGCAAGCCAGCAGCGAAACCCTGGCAGATAACGAAGACTTCTGCGCCATCGTGCAACGCACCGATGCCAAACTTTACGGTCATGGAGAATAAGTGATGAGCACTGCAAAAATCCTCGAACTGATGCGCCCTTACTGGGGCGATCGCAGTGTTATCGCCAGCTACGTCGGCGGCCGGTTCATCGAAGGCCACGGCGCGCCCGTCGAAGTGCGCAATGCCCATGACGACAGCCTGCTGCTGAGTTTTCCGGACGCCGACGAGTCGTTGGTTGAAGTGGCCGACAAGGCCGCCAGGGCTGCGCAGCAACAATGGTGGGCGTTGACCGCTCAGGCGCGTGGTCGCGCCATGTATCAGGTGGGTAATCAGATTCGTGACGAGCTGGAAAACCTCGCGCAGATCGAATCCCTGACCGCCAACAAGCCGATCCGCGATGCCCGCGTCGAAGTGCTCAAAGTCGCCGAGATGTTCGAGTATTACGCCGGCTGGGCGGACAAACTGCACGGCGAAATCATTCCGGTGCCGACCACCCACCTCAACTACGTGACCTACGAACCGCTGGGCACGGTGCTGCAGATTACGCCGTGGAACGCGCCGGTCTTCACCTGCGGCTGGCAGATCGCCCCGGCGATTGCGGCCGGTAACGCGGTCATCCTCAAGCCGTCGGAACTGACGCCGCTCAGTTCGCTGGTGGTCGGCGTGCTGATCGAGCGTGCGGGCGTGCCGAAAGGGCTGGTCAACGTGATTGCCGGGTTCGGCCATTCCATCGGCCAGGCGTTCATCGCCAAGGCAGACATTCGCAAAGTGGTGTTCGTCGGTTCGCCTGCGACCGGTCGGCATATTGCCGTGGCTGCGGCGCAGCGCTGCATTCCTGCGGTACTGGAACTGGGCGGCAAGTCGGCCAATATCGTGTTCGACGATGCCGACCTGGAGGTCGCGCTGCGTGGTGCCCAGGCCGCCATTTTCTCCGGTGCCGGGCAAAGCTGTGTGTCCGGTTCACGCCTGCTGGTGCAGGAATCGATCTTCGAGAAATTCACCAACGCGCTGGCCGTCGCCGCAACGCAATTCAAGGTCGGTGACCCGAGCGATCCGGAAACCCAGATTGGCCCGATCAACAACGCCAAGCAGTACAACCATGTGAAAAGCATGGTCGAGCGGGCGCTGCAAGATGGCGCCAGGCTGGTTGGCGAGCAGGCTGATCCGATCCCGGACATACCCGGTTATTACATCAACCCTACGGTGCTGGCAGGTACTAACGACCTGTATTGCGCGCAGGAAGAAATCTTTGGCCCGGTGGTGGTGGCGATTCCATTCAAGGACGAAGAGGACGCGATCCGCATTGCCAACGACAGCCGCTTCGGCTTGGCCGGTGGCGTCTGGACCCGTGATGTCGGCCGCGCTCACCGCGTTGCAAAACAGGTACGTGCCGGGACATTCTGGGTCAATGGTTACAAGACTATTCACGTCAGTTCGCCGTTCGGCGGCTATGGTGAAAGTGGTTATGGCCGCTCTTCCGGTCTGGATGCTCTGCGCGAATACAGCGAAGTGAAGAGCGTCTGGGTCGAAACCGCCGCCAAGCCGGCCGCCAGTTTTGGCTACGGCGCGAGCCTGGAGTAAATAAATGCCCATTTCAAAGACACTGATTGACGAAGCAACCGTTTGGCGCCGCACCCTGCACGCCGCGCCTGAGCTGGGGTTTCAGGAGCTGAAAACCTCCGACAAGGTGGCTGACCTGCTCACCGGTTTTGGCCTTGAGGTGCATCGCGGGCTGGGGGGCACTGGCGTAGTTGGCACTCTGCGCAATGGCGACGGCCCGGCCATCGGCATTCGTGCCGACATGGACGCTTTGCCGATTCAGGAACTGGGCGACAGCGCTCACAAGTCGGCCCATAAAGGCTGCATGCATGCCTGCGGGCACGATGGCCACACCGCGATTCTGCTGGCCACCGCCCGGCATTTGTCGGAAACCCGCCGGTTTCGCGGCACGGTGCATGTTGTCTTCCAGCCGGCCGAGGAAAACCTCGGCGGCGCGCAACGCATGATCGACGACGGCCTCTTCGAGCGCTTCCCGATGGAGGCTATCTACGGCCTGCACAACTGGCCGGGTGTACCTGCCGGCAAGGTAGTGATCAATCCGGGGCCGATGATGGCCTCGCTGGACACCTTTGAAATCACCCTGACCGGCAAGGGCAGTCATGCAGCCATGCCGGACAAGGGCAATGACCCGATTGTGGCGGCTGCCGAACTGGTGCTGGGGCTGCAAACCATCGTCTCCCGGCGTCTCTCGCCACTGGATTCGGCAGTGGTCAGCATTACCCAGTTCAATGCCGGTGAGGCCATCAACGTGATTCCGGAAACCGCCGTGTTGCGCGGTACGGTGCGTTGCCTGCAAACGCCGGTTCGCGAGAAGGTCCAGCAACTGATCGGCGAATTCGTCGAGCGTCTGCCGACGGCATTCGGCGTGCGTGGCGAGCTGGTCTACAACGTCGGTTATCCGGTCACCGAAAACCACACTGAGGCCGCCGCCACGATTCGTCGCGCAGCGGTTGCAGCGGTGGGCGAGGCCAACGTGCAATGGGGCTGCAACCCTTCCATGGCCTCCGAAGACTTTGCTTTCATGCTGCATGCGTGTCCGGGGGCGTACATCTGGATGGGCGTCGACGGCGAGAAACCTTCGGCGGCACTGCACAACCCGTATTACGACTTCAACGACCAGGTCATCGAGCCGGGTGTAGCGGTGTGGACGTCGCTGGTGGAGCAGTGTTTGCCGGTGAGTTGAGTTCCCATGCTGGAATGTGCGGCAAGAATCTCAACTATCGTGCCGATGCTCCGCGTCGGCATGCCGTTCTGGACGCTCCGCGTCTTCTTTGCGACGCAGAGCGTCGAGAAATGCGTTCCCACGCTGGAGCGTGCGGAACGATAGGTGTCAGGCCTTTCAGTATCAGCGCTGCGCGTCAAGGCGCTGCAAGCAATTGCACTGCAATGCCGGATATATCAGGCAGGCAGGTCAAAAGATGGTCGCGAAGCTCCAGTACCCGCTGGCGCTTGAAGCTGTCCTGTAACCAGACCAGGTAATAGGCGTCGCCGGTGCCGACCGCTGAATCGAAGGGCAGAAACACTTGCCCCTCGTTCAGATCATCAGCGACCAGAAACAGATCGCCAATCGACACGCCGTGGCCTCTGACCGCAGCGGTAATACCCTGATCGAGGGTGTCGAACACTTTCCCTTTGCTCAGCGTCACCTGACCCGCGAGGTCCATCCGGTTCAGCCAGCGCCGCCAGTCCCTGCGGTCGGTGGACGGGTGAATGAGCTCAGCCGCCTGCAGCCGCTCGGGTCCCCACGCTTGCTCTCTCAGGGTGTCTGCCGAACAGATCGGAATCAGCCACTCATCGAACAGTTTGCAAGTCTCGACCTCGGCACCGAAGTTGCCGTTACCCAGCAGAATCGCGCAGTCGTAAGGCTCCGAATAGAAGTCGACGCTATCAAAGTCCATCCACACACTGGACAGCTGAACCGGCAGGGCGGGCGCAGGCTGTTTGAACGATTCCAGTGCGTGCAGCAACCAGCGCATGGTCAGGGTGGACGGTGACTTGAGGCGCAGATTGGCGCCTTGGCCGCGAAACGGCTGGCACGCGTCTTCGATGATCCGGAAGCCGATCTTGAGCTGGCTGGACAGCCGCCGACCTTCATCACTCAACGAAAGCCGCGGGCCGTTACGCTCGAACAGCCGACAGCCGAGGGTTTCTTCCAGGGTGCGAATATGGCGGCTGATCGCGCTCTGGGTGAGCGACAATTCCTGCGCAGCACGGGTAAACGAGCATGATCGAGCCGCTACTTCAAAGGCTCTCAGCGCGTAAAGCGGCGGGATTCGTTCAGTCATGTGATAACTAACCATGATTATTTGTCATAGTAGGTTACACCTTTTTCCATTTTTCCGCGCTCGCGTCTGCGGTCAGAATCGCCGGCTCGTCACTGTCGTAAAAAATCAACAATAAGGCGGTGTTCTTATCTGCTGCGCGCGTGAGGGAATATGCTGCCCAAGTCCGAAATGCTGTTGCGTCAATCGATGGTAAGACAGTTGCTGGCAAGTGATACCGCTGTTGAAATGGGTTGGAAAGTTCAGGCTTACCAGCAGT
Source organism: Pseudomonas syringae (assembly GCF_023278085.1). Taxonomy (NCBI): domain Bacteria; kingdom Pseudomonadati; phylum Pseudomonadota; class Gammaproteobacteria; order Pseudomonadales; family Pseudomonadaceae; genus Pseudomonas; species Pseudomonas syringae. The sequence continues at coordinate 1,581,371 of NZ_CP066265.1, forward strand.
TCGAACAGGTGCTGAGTGACAAAGGTTTCCCTTGTCTGTTCGGGCGTCGCGCCAACAAGTCCGGAAGTTGTCTGCTGCTGTTCATTCCTTGTATGCACGAACAACAAACGCTGCGCGACGGCATGCAGGCGTACGTCAAGTTCGTCAACGACACGGCACTTGAAGATCGCCTGTTCAACCCGCTGATTGTCATTTTCGAGAAAAACGATTTCAACAGCCTGGCCGAAGAGCAGGCCTATGCGTGGGCCACGCTGCAACATTTGCATGACGGCGACACATCGCCTTGGCCCGCCAAGGCCTGCACTGACCCGGAGAAGTCTGAGTGGACTTACCATTTCGCCGGGCTGCCGATGTTCATCAATATGAGTTTTCCCCGTCATACCGCGATGAAAAGCCGCTCGCTGGGTGGGCACATTGTGTTCGTGGTCAATCCTCGGGAGAACTTTGACGAGGTGGCAAGCGCCGAGACCGAAAGTGGTCGCAAGGTGAGGGAAAAGATTCGTCAGCGAATCGCCGATCACAACAACGGGGTCGTGCCCGAGACCTTGGGATTTTTCGGTGATCGCAACAGCCTGGAGTGGAAGCAGTACCAATTGTATGAAGAAGGCGGGCTGGCGTTGTCCCGTTGTCCTCTGCACATCAACGTCGACAAGACTGACCATTTGAACGAGCGCTGAATACCCATGGATATATCGTTACTGCTGATCTACCTGTTCAGTGTGTTCATGCTGATCATTACGCCTGGACCGGTGGTGGCACTGATCGTCAACACCAGCCTGGCGCACGGGCCGAGGCGTGCGATGCTGACCGCGCTGGGCACTAACTGGGCCTCGTTGGTATTGGTGATGGTCGCGGCATTGATCCTGACGGGCACGCTGTCGGTGAGCGTGAACATGCTCAACTGGATCAGTCTGGTCGGCTGTTTCTTCATCGCTTACCTGTCGGTGCAGGCGCTCGAACAGGCATTGCGTTATGCCCCATCGCAGCCCGAGACAGCGCCGGTGCCGATAAGTAGCAGGCACAGCGGGCTGGTGACGGGTTTTCTGGTAGGGATTTCCAATCCGAAGGACATCATCTTCTTCGTCTCGTTTTTCCCGCAGTTCATTCACGTTACCGAATCGTTCAAGGGCAGCATTGCCTTGTTGTCGGTGCTGTGGATCATTATTGACCTGTCGATCCTGTTCGCCTACATCTTCCTCATGCGCCAGAAACTGGCCTTGAAGTACAAGCGCAAGATCGAGATCGTTTCCAGCGTGACGTTGTTGCTGATCGCCCTGGGCGGGATTTTCTATACGGGTTCGACGCTGTTGAACCATTGACGGTAGAGCTGCTGATAAACGCCTGAGCGGATCAGCACTCGATGAATTTCACTGCCAGCCCGCCGCGGGAGGTTTCCTTGTATTTGTCGTGCATGTCGGCGCCCGTGTCGCGCATGGTGCGGATGGCGTGGTCCAGCGAGATGTGGTGCTCGCCGTCGCCGCGCAGGGCCATTTGGGCGGCATTGATGGCCTTCACGGCGGCAATCGCATTGCGCTCGATGCACGGAATTTGTACCAGCCCGCCGACCGGATCGCAGGTCAGCCCCAGGTTGTGTTCCAGGCCAATCTCGGCAGCGTTTTCCACCTGCTCCGGGGTGGCACCGAGAATCTCTGCCAGCCCGGCGGCGGCCATGGCGCAGGCTGAGCCGACTTCACCCTGACAACCCACTTCGGCACCCGAGATCGACGCATTTTTCTTGCACAAAATGCCGACCGCTGCGGCGCTCAGGAAGAAGCGCACCACGTCGTCATCATTGGCTGTGGGTTTGAATTTCATGAAGTAATGCAGCACCGCAGGCACGATACCGGCCGCGCCGTTGGTGGGTGCGGTGACCATGCGCCCGCCCGCAGCGTTTTCTTCGTTGACCGCCAGGGCGAACAGGTTGACCCACTCCATGGCGCTCAGGGTCGAGCCGATCACGTTCGGGTTGTCGAGGTTTTGCAGATTCTGGTGCAAGCGGTAAGCGCGACGGCGCACGTTCAAGCCACCGGGCAGGATGCCGGTTTCAAGCAGGCCCTTGTCCACACAGGCACGCATCGCGGCCCAGATGACCATGATCTTCTCGCGGATTTCTTCTTCGCTGCGCCAGACTTTCTCGTTGGCCATCATCAGTTCGGAAATGCTCATGCCATGGGTCTTGCACAGTTTCAGCAATTGCGCGCCGCTGAAAAAGTCATAGGGCAAAACAGTGGTGTCGCTGTCCAGCACACCGCTGGCCGCCTGTTCGGCGTCGATCACAAATCCGCCACCCACTGAATAGTAGGTCTGCTCATACACTTCACCGGTCTTGCCGTAGGCGCACAGGGTCATGCCGTTGGGATGGTAAGGCAGGCTTTCGTCGAGCAGGCACATGTCCCGCTCCCAGACGAAGGTGATGGCCTGTTCGCCCGCCAGCATCAACTGGTTGTCGGCGCGCAATGCGTCGATGCGCTGATTGACCTGGCTGGGGTCGATCTGGTCCGGCCATTCGCCCATCAGCCCCATGACCGTCGCCCGGTCGCTGCCGTGACCGATGCCCGTGGCGGAAAGAGAACCGTACAATCGCACCTCGATACGTTCTACGCTAGGCAACCGGTCCTGGTTGCGCAGTTCGGTCACGAACAGCGCCCCGGCGCGCATCGGCCCGACGGTATGGGAACTGGACGGCCCGATGCCGATTTTGAACATGTCGAAGACGCTGATGGCCATCACGGAGGTCCTTCAAGTGAGATGATGCGCGGGAATTTGGTATTCCCCTTTTTCTGGTCCTCATCTTTGGCTTCGGCTGTCGAAACGGCAAACGATTGTTGCTATGCAACGCTTTAGCGGAACTCTTCAATGAGCAGAATCTTCAACGCACAGATGCACGCCTGGTTACAGGTCTTCGCCTGTGCCGCCCGACATCTTTCATTCACCCGTTGTGCGGAAGAGCTGCACGTCACTCCAGGTGCCATCAGCCAGCAGATGCGCCAGCTTGAAGAGCGTCTGGGCTTCGCGCTGTTTCATCGGGTCGGGCGCGGGCTCGAACTGACGGCGGAAGGTCAGCGTCTGGCGGTGGTCGCCAACGAAGTGCAGAGCCGCATCAGCGAAGAGTTGCGCCTGCTGTATTCCGGGCGCATCGGCGGGGTGTTCAAGCTGCGTTGCATCCCTTCGTTTCTCAGCAAATGGCTGATGCCGCGCCTGCCACGTTTACAGGAAGCGTTTCCGGACATCCAGTTACGGATCATCGCCGAGGACAGCAGCGGTTCGTTGCGCGATGACGACTTTGATCTGGCCATTGACCTGAATGACGGCAGCTATCCGGGCCTGTCGACTACGCCGTTGCTGGAAGAAGAGCTGTTTGCGGTCTGCTCGCCGAGCCTGCTGGTAGGCAAGCCGCCGCTGGATACGCCCAGCCAGCTGGTGCACTTTCCGCTGCTGCATGACATCACCGCCTGGCGCGGCAGCTATGAATACGCTGAGTGGGAATTTTACCTGACCGCTATCGGGGCGGACGGGATCGATGTGCGGCGTGGCCATACCTTCAACCGCAATCACCTGACCATCGACGCCGCACGCATGGGCATGGGCGTGGCCATTGCTCGCAAGGCGCTGATTACTGATGAGCTGGAACAAGGCTTGCTGATCGTGCCGTTCGGCCATCCGATCAAGGCCAGAAAGAAATACGTTCTGGCCTATCGCGAGGGCGCGCTCAGCACCCCGTCACGTCGCGCAGTGCATGACTGGCTGGTGAACGAGGCGCTGGGATAGTTGAACCCGGATCAATGCAGCCGGATCAATGAAACAGCTCGGCAATCAGCACCGCGCCGATGAAGGTGCCGAAGTTGGCCAGGAACGACACCAGCACGATGCGCCAGCCCAGGCGGCGGAAGGCCGGCAGGTCCTTGGCAATCGACAGACCGGCGAAGGTCAGCATTGGCGTGATGACCGCCAGCATGTTGATCGAGCTGGTCAAGCGGGCGATCTCCGCGGCCCATGGGCAGGCCGGGGAGGTCAGGAACATCGCCACCAGCGAGACCGTGCACACCGCCGGGATCTTGCGACCGATCAGGCTGCACAGCGCTTCACCGACGAATGCACAGAAAATCATGATGCCCATGCCGGTAAAGGCATCGGCCGACAAGGTCTTGTAACCGACGTAGTTTGCAATCAACGCCAACGCACCGGCTGCCAGCCATGCGCTGATCTTGCCTGACCAGCCCAGGTCCGGCACGTCCAGCGACACATCGCTCTGACGCAGACCTTCGTCGCTCATGGATGCTTTGGTGGTGCGGCCGATCAGTGGCTCAAGCACCCGATAGCCCCACACCGCCAGCGGCAAGGAGATGAACAGGGTGAAATAGGTGCCGATGGTGGTGGTGATCAGGTTGGACGCCGCCGCCAGGGTCATGACTTCCTTGGCAACCTCCGGTGTCTGCTGCGCGGCAATCGCACCGGCGGCGGCAGCCATCATGCTGCCCGAACCAATGCCTGAGCCCATCGCCAGCGAGTTGGGGTGGAAGATCCCCAGGCTGGCGATATAGCCGGCGACGATGGCGATGAACAGCGCACCGAACAGCGTGCCGGTCAGGTATTCGGCGAGGACGCCGCGGCCTTCCGGGGAATCCATCCCATAGCGCTCGCCAATGATCGCCAGGCTGGGTTCACGGCCGACCGAGAAGGTCGCGCCGATGGCTTCGCGTTTGATACCGAGCATCAGCGCCACCGGCAGACCGAGCATCACGGTGCCGACAAAGTGACCAAACTCCTGAAACACCAGCGCCCATCCCGAGGCGAACACCACCGGCAACGAACCGCCGACCACCAGACCGAGTTTGGCGATGAAGATCAGCAGGGCAGGTTGCAGAATCGAGGCCGAGCGCAGCTGGGTGCCATGATCGATACCGATGGTGCCTGGCAGACGCCGACTGGCGATGCCGATCATTGCGCCGATCAACAGCGCCCAGACCATCGGCAGCAACACCACTTTGCCGGGGCCCAGAGGAATACTGATAGCACCGATCGATTCGGCAATGATGAGGATAATGGCGGCCCAGACATACAGTTTCACCATCGATGAAACCGCCTGATTGTCGCCCGACACTGCAGCGTGTGAGTCTTGCATGATGATCCCCTTGCCTGCTGAATGGCCTTTTTCAGGCCTTATCAATCGTTATTCTGTTTTCAGGTCGGCGCAGTGATGCGCCAGGGCAGCGTTGAAAGTCCATGGAGCCATGGAGACCGTTATCCGGCCGAGTATTTTTATGAGTCTGGCGTGAACCGGACCAGGCTGCTTCGAGCCTTCTGCAGGCGGATCATCAAGTGCGCTATTCAAAGGGATGAGCCTTTGAATACGGCACTTTGCTGTCCACTCGCCACCGCAGTATGCATAGCGCAGGGTTGCACACCAATATTGGGGATTTTATTTATCGTTGCTTTAAAGAGAACACAGAAGAGGGCTGCTTGAGCCTTGAGAATGTAGCGCCAGCGCTCCGCGCAGTTATCGTGCGACGCTCCGCGTCGCATGCCGTTCTGGACGCTCCGCGTCCTCTTTTGAGATCAGGTCAGGCCAGTGATTTCAGCCCCAGCGCCTTGGCACACGCTTCCAGCGAGCGCCGCTGGGTGTCAGCATACAGCGCCAGCTCATCAAGCGTCCGGCACCCCAGTGCCTGTTCGAAATCCTGCTGGTTCGAATTCGTCGCGTAATGCGTCTGTGCGTTATCGCCCAAATTGGACTGAAAAATACCTGCCGCGCTCACTGGCAGAAAGTCCTCGTACACCAACGGCTCGAAGCGCACATGACCTGCTTCGACAAGTTGCTCCAGGCTGCCGGATGCGTGCGCTGAAATGCCTGATCCGGTCGGGAAGTAGCGGAAATACGCCAGTCCCTGCGCACGCATTTCAGCGTGACTGTCCGGAAACGCCTTGAAGGCCTTTTCCAGCAGCGCGGCATAGCGTACGGCATTGGCTTCGTTGGGAAATTCACCCAGCTCCTCGCGCGCCTCGTTCAGCAGCCGGTCATACAGTTCTCGACCTTTGGGCGTCAGGGCCGCGCCACGTTGTTCGATTTCGCCGAAGCGTGCCGAATGGCTGCCTGACTGATTGCCACCCTGACCCAAAAAGCTGATCGATTCTTCCAGCGCCTTGAAGCTGGTCTGGCGCAGCAAAATCGGGCAGTGACGACGCGGAGGGCCTTCGACCACCGCCTTGGGCGTGATGCCTTTGCCGGGCATGCCGCGTTGCACGGCGTCGATATCCAGCGTGCGCGGGGTCAGGTGATTGATGTGCGGGCCACGAAACGCCACCACATCGGCGATCAGGCGATGCTGGGCATTCAACTGTCGGTACTCGTCAAGGGATACGGTCGCGGTGTTGTGCCAGCGAAAGGTCTCCAGCGCCTGCTGAATAAATTCGGCTGCGTCGTCATCACTCAACCCGCCGTCGGCTTCATGCCTTGCAATCAGTTCGAGGGCCTTGGGTGTGAAGATCGTGCGTCTGGCGAGCACATGGCTGGCGAACTCGCGCAGGCTGTCGCTCTCGATCAGTTCCAGACGCAGCAACGAGGTAAACACCCGAAACGGGCTGACCTGCAACGCCTGCTCATGCACCGCCCGAAAAGCGGTGGAGTGAACCGGCACACCGGCTGGCGTCAGGTCGTAATAGCCCACCGGCTGCATGCCCATTACCGCGAACAAGCGGGCAAGGGTGGCCAGTTCCAGCGCAGTGCCCACCCGGATCGCGCCGTGGCGCTCCATGTCCAGACGCTGGATTTCACCGGTCTGGCGCAAGCTGTCCAGCACGCTGCTGTCCTGGTGCATAACGTGCTCGTTGACCTCGCTCACCAGTTCCATGAGCGTGCCGTACAGCGGCACTTCCTGCTGGTACATCTGCGACATGGCGCGGGAGAACCCGGCGCGGATCTGGTCAGGGTCGGCGAAGCGTGCAGTGCTCATCAGGGTGTTTTCTCCGTACAGGTTCACGCCAGCGCTGCGAGGCAACGCTCGAAAATATCCAGCCCTTCGTTCAGCACTTCGGACTCGATGGTCAACGGGATCAGCAGGCGGATGATGTGCCGCGACTTGCCGCTGGGCATCAGCAACAGCCCGGCGTCCCGTGCCGAGCCCAGCAGTTCGGCAAGTTGTCGGGTGCCGGGTTTGCCCTCTGGCGTTATCAGCTCGATACCGCGCATGCAGCCGACGCCGGTCAGCCTGCCCAGATACGGCGACAATGTGCTCGCTTGCCAGCTGTTGTAACGCGAAACAATGGCGCTTTCCTGCTGTTCGCCCCAACTGGACAGGTTTTCATCGGTCATTTGTTCCAGCGAGGCGAGGCCCGCTGCGCAGCCAATCGGATTGCCGGAATACGTGCCGCCCAGCCCGCCCTTGGGCAGGTTGTCCATCAGTGCCTTGCGACCGACCACGGCACCTAGCGGAATGCCACCGGCGATGCTTTTGCCGAGCAGTATCAGGTCCGGTTCGATACCCAGCCGGGTGAACGCAAAGCGCTGCCCGGTGCGCCCGAAACCGGACTGGATCTCGTCAGCGATCAGCACGATCTCGTGTGCATCGCAAAAGGCGCGCAGCGCCTGAGCGAAGTCTGGCTCCATGGCCAGAAAGCCGCCTTCGCCCTGCACCGGTTCGAAGATGAAACAAGCCACATCGTTGACATCGATCTCGACGCTGAACAGCCGATCCATGGCCTTGAGCGCCTGCTCGGTGGTCACGCCGTTGTCTTTGCTGGGGAACGGAATGTGAAACACCGGACCTGGCAGCACGCCGACTTTCTGTTTATACGGCGCAACCTTGCCGTTGAGGTTCAGGGTCGCCAGGGTGCGGCCGTGAAAGCCGCCGTCGAAGGCGATCACTGCCGTGCGACCGGTCGCGCCGCGCACGATCTTCAGCGCGTTTTCTGCGGCTTCCGCGCCGCTGTTGGTGAGCATGCCGCTCAGTGGATAACTCACCGGCACGAATTGCGTCAGTTGCTGCATGAAGCGGATATACGGGTCGTGAGGCGTGGCGTTGAAGCAGTAATGGGTCAGTTTCGCGGCCTGATCCTGAATTGCCCTGACCACCTGCGGGTTGCAATGCCCGAGATTGAGCACGCCGATGCCGCCGACGAAGTCGATGTAGCGCTTGCCGGTGGTGTCCCAGACTTCGGCGTTGCGGCCGTGTGACAACGTCATGTTATGGACAAAGGAAATGGATTCGCTGATGTGTTCGCTCATCGGCCTGGCCCTGACTCCGGGGTGATCATGATGGCCGTATCCAAACAAACATGGACCTCACTCGCAAACGAAATAAAATCACCGGGTCATTCCAATAATTCCCGAAGTGAGTGCCTTAGCCGCCCTTAATACGCCGAAGTTCATTCCTAAAAGGAATCATGTTTTTCAAAATCGTCGTTTGTGGGCAGGCTGCGTCCGGGTCAATACTGCGGTTATCAGTGATCTTTAGTCCATGACAGGAGAATCAATATGGTTGCCGAGTTATTAGCCCGTCTGGGCGTGGCGAACAGTGCCCACACACAAGGGGACTACCCGGTCTACACCCCGATTGATGGCAGCCGGATTGCCTCGGTCACGCTGGAAAACAAAGCGCAGGTCGTGGCGCGCATCGACAACGCCCACAGTGCATTCCTGCAATGGCGCACCGTACCGGCCCCGCGTCGCGGCGAGCTGGTGCGAATCTTTGGTGAAGTACTGCGCGAGCACAAGGCTGACCTTGGCGAACTGGTGTCGGTCGAGGCGGGCAAGATCACGCAGGAAGGCCTGGGTGAAGTGCAGGAAATGATCGACATCTGCGACTTCGCCGTCGGTCTGTCGCGGCAGTTGTACGGCCTGACCATCGCGTCCGAGCGTCCCGGCCACCACATGCGTGAAACCTGGCACCCGCTGGGCGTGGTCGGCGTGATCAGCGCTTTCAACTTTCCGGTCGCGGTGTGGGCCTGGAACACCACGCTGGCGCTGGTCTGCGGCAACCCGGTGATCTGGAAACCGTCGGAAAAGACCCCGCTGACGGCCCTGGCCTGTCAGGCGCTGTTCGACAAGGCGCTGAAGATTTTCGGTGATGCCCCTGCAGCGCTGGCCCAGTTGGTGATCGGAGATCGTGACGCCGGTGAAGCACTGGTTGATGATCCGCGCGTGCCCCTTATCAGCGCGACCGGCAGCACCCGTATGGGCCGTGAAGTCGGCCCGCGTGTCGCCGCCCGTTTCGGGCGCAGCATTCTGGAATTGGGCGGCAACAACGCGATGATTCTGGCGCCGAGCGCCGATCTGGACCTGGCCGTGCGCGGCATCCTGTTCAGCGCCGTGGGCACCGCCGGTCAGCGCTGCACCACGCTGCGCCGTCTGATCGTGCATCGCTCAATCAAGGACGAAGTCGTTTCCCGCGTGAAAGCGGCCTACGCCAAAGTGCGGGTCGGTGATCCACGCGAAGGCAATCTGATCGGTCCGCTGATCGACCAGCAGGCGTTCTCGGCGATGCAAGACGCGTTGACCAAAGCCCGTGACGAGGGCGGTCAGGTGTTCGGTGGCGAGCGTCAGTTGCAGGACCAATACCCGAACGGTTATTACGTCACGCCGGCCATCGCCGAAATGCCGGGCCAGAGCGAAGTGGTGCGTCACGAAACCTTCGCGCCGATTCTCTATGTGCTGGCCTACGACGACTTCGAAGAGGCCCTGCGCCTGAATAACGAAGTGCCACAGGGCCTGTCGTCGTGCATTTTCACCACTGACCTGCGCGAAGCCGAGGCTTTCCAGAGTGCGGCGGGCAGCGATTGTGGCATCGCCAACGTCAACATCGGCACCAGCGGTGCAGAGATCGGCGGCGCGTTTGGTGGCGAGAAGGAAACCGGTGGCGGTCGCGAGTCCGGCTCCGATTCGTGGCGCGCCTACATGCGCCGGCAGACCAACACTGTCAACTATTCCCGCGAGCTGCCACTGGCTCAGGGCATCGTTTTCGACTGATCCGCAACGGGCGCTTTTCACCGACATGGCTGGAGTTTTTCGATGGTGCAGTTTGCTGAAGGCTGTCTGTGGGAACAATTGACTCCGCAACGTCCGGTGAGCCCGGCGCTGACCGGAGAGCGAAGCGCCGACGTGTGCATCATCGGTGCCGGGTTTACCGGTCTGTCGGCGGCGTTGCAGTTGCTTGAGGGCGGCAAGTCGGTGTGCGTGGTCGAAGCCCATCAGGTTGGCCACGGCGGGTCGGGGCGCAACGTGGGGCTGGTCAACGCCGGCACCTGGGTGGCGCCCGATGCGCTGGAAAAGGTGCTGGGCAGCGTCGAAGCCAGTCGCCTCAACACAGCACTTGGCGCAGCGCCGGCGCTGGTGTTCTCGACTATCGACAAATACCGCATCGATTGCCAGGACACCCGCACCGGCAACCTGCACATGGCGCACAACAGCAAGGGCCTGGCGGATTTGCAAAGCCGCGCCGAGCAATGGCAGCGGCGCGGTGCCAACGTCGAATTGCTGACCGGCAAGCCCTGCGAAGACGCCTGCGGCACTGACAAGGTCAGCGGCGCGTTGCTCGATCATCGTGCCGGCACGGTCAACCCGATGGCGTATGTGTCGGGCATGGCGCTCAACGTCGTTGCGCGCGGCGGTCAGCTCTTTGGCGAGTCTGCGGTGACCGGGCTGCAACGCACTGAAGACGGCTGGAAGGTGTCCACTGCGGCTGGCAGCGTGCGGGCCGAGAAAGTGATCATTGCCTCCAACGCCTACACCGAAGGCGAGTGGACCGACGTCAAGGATCACATGTTCGCCGGTTATTACTACCAGGTCGCCTCGCAGCCACTCAGCGGCGCGGCGCAAGCGGGCATTCTGCGCGGCGGGCAGGGCTCATGGGATACGCGCACAGTGCTCAGCAATATTCGTCGTGATGCGCATGGGCGGTTGCTGCTGGGCAGCCTCGGCAACGCCGGCAATTATCCACTGTGGTTCATTCGTCAGTGGGCTGATCGCGTCCAGCAGCATTACTTTCCACAGCTGGGCCGGGTCGAGTGGGAAAGCACCTGGACCGGCCGCATCGGCTTCACGCCAGACCACTTGTTGCGCCTGTTCGAACCTGCACCAGGCTTGCTGGCCGCGACCGGGTTCAATGGCCGGGGTGTCACTACCGGAACCTTGGTGGGCAAATGCTTCGCCGATTACCTGCTGACTGACGATGCGGCGGCGCTGCCGGTAAGCTTCTCCAGCAGCAAGAAGGTGTCAGGCAGGTCGTTGCGCACCCTGGCCTACGATGCCGGTTTCACGCTGTACCACGCCGGACAATGCCTGCGCGTGGTGCTTTGACGTGATCAGCTATCAGGCGGTTCGACTCTTGAGCCGCAACTCCGCACACAGCCCGCCCTGCGCCGAGTTGCGCAGGTGCAGGCTGCTTTCCAGTTTGCGCACGATCATGTCGACAATCGCCAGCCCCAGTCCTGCGCCATTGCTGTGGCCCTGACTGTAGAAGCGCTCAAACAGACGCGCCTTCTGCTGCTCATCGATGCCCGGCCCTGAATCTTCGACGCACAGGTGCGCGCTGCCGTCCTGCTGACGGTTGAGCATCACGCGAATCTCGCTGGCCGGCGGTGCGAAGTTGAGTGCGTTGGTCAGCAGGTTTTGCAACGCAATGGTGATGGCCGCCGGGTCGCTGTGGATCACACACTCATCGCCTGCTTCGAACACCAGATCGACGCGCTTCTCCAGCGCCAGCGGTGTCAGCTCGGCCATTTCCTCGCGCACCAGCGTGTTCAGTTCGAAGGTCTGCAACTGGCTGAGCTCGACGCGTGGCTCAAGACGGGCCATGGTCAGCAACTGACTGGCCAGACGCGCTGCGCGGTCGACGCCATGCACCAGAAAATCCAGCGCTTCCAGACGTTGTTCCGGGCTTTCTGCCTGCCGGGCGTTTTGCGCATGGATGCGCAGCACGGTCAGCGGTGTGCGCAATTCATGGGCCGCGTCGGCGATGAAGCGACGCTCCCGTTCCAGCACGCTTTCGATCTGGGTCAGCAGCCGATTGAGCGCGTATTGCATGGGTTCCAGCTCTTTGGGCAGCGGCGTGATATCGAGCGGTTCCAGGCTTTCGGCGTCGCGCTTGCGAATCACCTTGGCCATCGATTGCAGCGGGCGCAGGCCCCAGCCGATCGCCAGCCAGATCGCGACCACCAGCAATGGCACGCCGATCAGCGTAGGCCACAAGGTGTGACTGACGATGCGCTGAATCAGGTCCTGACGCACATCGTCGCGCTCGCCGACCCAGATCAGGAAACCCTGCTGTGGATCGGCGAGCAGAAAACCACACCATTCGTGGCCGTTTTCGATCAGGTCGTGGGAGCCTTCTTCGGCGGGCGGGGCGGTTAGCAGCGGGGCTTCGGCCGAGCGCACCAGCAGCTCGCCCGAGGTGCGCCAGACCTGAAACGTCAGCCGGGTTTCATAGGGGTGGGCTACGCCGCTGGTACCGACCCGGCTCATGGCCTGATCGAACGCCTGATAGAGTTTGTCCAGATCCTGTTCACCTGCCGCCCGCTGGCTTAGCACGCCCTGCAGCAAGCGGGCGCTCTGCGCCAATTGCGCGTCGTAGACCTCTTCGATTTCGTGATGGCTGTCGCGCAGGGCGAGCAGGCTGATGGCCAGATCGCCGAGCAGCAACAGCAGCAATACCGGAACCAGAATACGCGCGCGTACCGAGGTCATGCCTTGAGCTCCAGCAGGTAGCCGACGCCACGCACGGTGCGGATCAGCTCGGTGGACAGTTTCTTGCGCAGGTTGTGAATCAGCACTTCCAAGGTGTTGCTTTCGACCTTGTCCTGCCAGCCGTACAGGGTGTTGGACAGGCGCTCGCGGGTCACCACTTTGCCGGGGCGGATCATCAACTGATGCAGCAGCTGGTATTCCATCGGCGTCATCGGTACTTCGCTGCCCTGAAAACTGACTTGCTGCGAGGCCGGGTCCAGGCTGATGCCTGCATGTTCCAGCAACGGTTGCGCACGCCCCTGGCTGCGCCTGAGCAAGGCCCGCACCCGGGCTTTCAACTCATCGACGTCGAACGGCTTGACCAGGTAATCGTCGGCACCGGCATCCAGCCCGGCAATGCGGTCGGCAGTGCCGTCGCGGGCGGTCAGGATCAGCACCGGCAGGGCGAGTTCTTCGGCACGCAACTGGCGCAGCAGGTCGAAGCCGTCCATGCGCGGCAGGCCGAGGTCGAGCAGCAACAGGTCGAACGGTTCGCTGCGCAGGGCATGCAGCGCACTCAGCCCGTCTTCGAGCCAGTCGAGCGTGTAGCCCTCGTTGTTCAGGGCCACACGGATGCCTTGGCCAATCGCACGATCATCCTCGACAAGAAGCAGGCGCATAGGTTTTCGACCAGTGAGTAGGGGGAGAAGGGCGCCATGATGCCGCCCGCTCGCAGCGCCGCGAAGTGCCACGTGTCCGGGAAGATGTTACCAGCTGTTGCGCGTTAAGCTTTTCCTAAGACTCGTTTCGCACAGTAGGCGCTCCTTAACTGCCTGCGAGTATTTTTCATGCACAAGTTCCTGCTGATTCCTCTGTTGCTGGCCAGCCCGCTGGCGCTTGCCGGTCCGCAATGCACCACCGCTGAAAAGTCCCAATGGCAGGATCAGGCCAAATTCCAGGAGCAACTCAAGGCTCAGGGTTACGAGATCAGCAAGTTCAAGGTCACCGATGGCAACTGCTACGAGATCTACGGTTTCGACAAGGACAAGCGCAAGGTCGAGATCTATCACGATCCGGTCAGCGGTAAAGCGGTCAAGACCGAGATCAAGTAATGAGCCGGGTTTCCCTGCGCCTGTGGGACCCGCTGGTCAGGCTGTTTCACGTCTCGATCGCGGGTGTTTTCGTTACCAATTATTTCTTCAATGAAGCGGGTGGCGATTGGCATGTCTGGCTGGGCTATTACGCAGTGGCCTGGCTGGGAGTGCGAGTGGTGTGGGGATTCCTCGGGCCGACCAGCGCCCGCTGGAGTGATTTCTGGCCGAGTCCGGCGCGTCTGCGTGCGCATTTACGCTCGCTGATAACCCGGCAGCCAATGCACCGGCTCGGTCATTCGCCGCTGGGCGCGCTGGTCATGGTACTAATGATGGCGCTGATCTTCGGCATGGGCCTGACCGGTTTTCTGATGGAAGAGGTCGATGCCTTGTGGGGCGCCGACTGGCCATTGCAGACCCATGAAATTCTCGCCAACACGCTGTGTGCCCTGGTGGTGCTGCACATGGCCGCGGCCGTCTTCGAAAGTTTTCAGGTACGTGACAACCTGCCTTTGTCGATGTTGACAGGGAGACGACGTCCCTTACCTGAAGATAATCATCGCTGAACCCTCATCCTTGTTCCTCATCACAGTGATGCCTCCTGATGCGTGTTATTTCCCGAAACCTGACTGCATGGAGCGCAGGCCTGATTGTTGTAGCGATTTTTCTCAGCGCATGGCTCAGCCATCCGTTGCACCGGATTTCCGGTTTTGCCGTGAGCCCGGCCCCTGCGGGCACTGAAAGCCTTGCGCCCAAGGCGTCCTACAGTTCGCGCTTCGCGTCCTCTGACCTGGACGATTTCGTGCACTCGTCAGCCGTGACGGCGCTGCCCGGCGGTGACCTGATGGCGGTGTGGTTTGCCGGTTCCCGCGAAGGCGCGGGAGACGTCGAAATCCGCACCTCGCGCTTCGATTCGCGTACCGAGGAATGGGGCGGTGAACAGGTGCTGGCGACCCGCGAATCGACCCAGACCGGCACCGGCAAGTACATCCGCAAGCTGGGCAATCCGGTGATTGCGCTGGCTCCGGACAACCGTCTGTGGCTGTTCTACGTCTCGGTGTCGGTGGGCGGCTGGGCCGGTAGCTCGGTCAACAGCATGGTCTCCAGCGACATGGGCGCTAGCTGGTCGCCGCCGCGTCAACTGGTGACGTCGCCGTTTCTGAACATCAGCACACTGGTCCGTGGCGCGCCGGTGTTTCATGTCGATGGCTCGATCGGCCTGCCGGTGTATCACGAGTTTCTCGGCAAATTTGCCGAATACCTCTACCTGAGTGCGGACGGCGAGGTGATCGACAAGTTTCGCATCAGTCGCGGCAAGAACTCCTTGCAGCCAACCGTTGTGCCGCTGGACGAAAAGCGCGGCGTGGCGTTGTTGCGTTATGCCGGTGAGACCTTCCATCGGGTACTGGCCAGCCGCACCGAAGACGGCGGGCAAACCTGGAGCGAACCGTATCCGCTGACGCCGAGCAACCCCAACTCATCGCTGGCGGCGGTGGGTGTGCCGGGCAAAGGCATGCTGGTGGCGCTCAATGATCTGCGCGAAGGCCGCTTCAAACTCAGCCTGTACAGCACCGATGAGCAGATGAAGGTTTGGCGGCCGTTGCCTGATCTGGACAAGTCGCCCGATCCGCTGGGCACCCCGTTCTCTCTGGAAGCCTACAAGGAGGTTATAGGCGAAGGCTTTCGTGCTTCCAGCGGCGCACGTCGCCAGCCGATGGAAGCAGAGTTTCTGAGCAATCTGGATCAGCGCGTCTGTTCGTCCGATGGCTGTGATTTCGAGTACGAATATCCGTATTTCATTCGTAGCCCGGACGGCCTGTACCACCTGGTCTATTCGTGGAATAACACCTTCATCAAACATGTCAGCTTCAATGAGGCCTGGCTGGCGGAGCAGCTTTTATGATCGCTTTGGGATTGGCTCATCTGGCGTTTGCCTGGGCACTGTTTGTTTTGTTGGCGCCGCTGACTTCATCCTTGTGGTGGCGCTGCGGCCTGCTGACGGCGACGTCGGTGTTGAGCGTTGTCTCGATCGACGGCCTGTCGATGGCCGCTTATGCCCGCAGCCTGACCGATGATCTGGCGATCAGCAGCCTCCTGCTACTGGGCTGGCTGACCCTGCAACGGCTGGGCGTGGTTAAACCTGTGGCCGCTTCGTCGCGCCTGATCGTGCTGCTGGTCTTTGCAGCACTGGCCCTGGCGCTGTACCCGGCAACGCTCGGCCTGACCTATTTCGATCCCTATCGCTGGGGCTACAACCCGCGGCCGATGATCATCATTGTCGCGGTCATTGCGCTGGGGCTGATCTGCCTGCGTAATGCGTTGGGCGTGGCGATGCTGACAACCGCGACGCTGGCGTTCACCTTCCGGCTCAAACCTTCGGAAAACTATTGGGATTACCTGATCGACCCGCTGCTTGCGCTGTATTGCTGCGGCGCTTTGCTGAGTCTGGCTGTCCGTTTTGTTTATCACCGCACGACCGGGCAGCGCCGTTCGGCTGCTTTGTCTGCTGGCAACGTATAGAGGAACAAGAATGAGTGGGTTGCAATCTCGACGGCTGCGCTATTGGCTGGGCGCCGTCACATTGGTGTTTCTGTTGTCGGCGTTGCTGAGAGCGGTATTTTTTTACGGGTTTTCCGGTGTCGAGCCGGGCACGTTGTTTACGCATGGCGAAGTAGCCGAAACGCTGGGTGTCGGCCTGCGTTTCGACCTGCGTCTGGCGTTGCTGATGCTGTTGCCGGTTGCGCTGCTGCTCTGGCTGCCGCGCTGGAACCTGATCAGCGTGCCAGCCTTGCGCTGGCTGTCACGAAGTTATCTGATTCTCGCGCTGGCGATTCTGACGATGATTCATATCATCGACTTCGGCCATTACGCCTACCTCGGGGTCAGGCTCAACGCCAGCGTGATGCGTTATCTGGAAGATGCGCAGATTTCCCGCGACATGCTCTGGCAAACCTACCCGGTGCTGTGGATTACCGCCGGTTGGCTGCTGACCGTCGCTGCGCTGGGCTGGGCGTTGCTGTGCCTTGAACGTGTCACGCTGGATCGCGACGCCAGACCGATCAAGCGCGCGTCGGTGGTGTGGGTATCGGCAGTGATGGTCTGCGCGACGTTTCTCGGGCTGCTGGGCCGGGTCGAAAACCTCAATCTGGAAAACCCGGTGCCATTGCGCTGGAGCGATGCGTTTTTCTCCGGCAACAGCCAGATCGCGGCATTGGGGCTCAACCCGGCGCTGTTTTTGTACGACACGCTCAAGGTTTCCCAGTCGCACTTCGATGAAGCCAGGGTGCGCGAGCATTACGCGTTGGTTGCGCGCTATCTGGGGGTTCACGAGCCCGACGCGCAGGCCCTGAATTTCCAGCGCCAGCAGTCTGTACAACCTTACCGATTGCCAGGCGAGCGGCCGCCGAACGTCATGTTCGTGATGCTCGAGTCGCTGGGCACCAGTGCGGTCGGTGCTTACGGCAACCCGCTGAACCCGACGCCGAATCTGGATCATCTGGCGACTCAAAGCTGGTTCTTCAAGCATTTCTACGTGCCGGTCACCGGCACTGCGAAAACCGTCTGGGCCAGCATCACCGGGGTGCCCGACGTGACGCGTCAGGAAACGGCGACGCGTCATCCACTGCTCACGCGGCAACACACGATCATCAATGACTTCAAGGGCTACGAAAAGCTGTACATGATTGGTGGCAACTCCGGGTGGGCCAACATGAACGCGTTGATTCGCCGCAGCATCGACGACGTGCGCCTGTACGACGAGCGCGACTGGAAGTCGCCGCAGGCGGACGTCTGGGGCGTTTCCGACCTGGACCTGTTCAAGGAAAGCGACCGCATCCTGCGTGCGTTGCCAGCCGACAAACCGTTTTTTGCCTACGTCCAGACCGCGGGTAATCACCGGCCCTTTACCATTCCCAAGGACAACGACGGCTTTCAGGTCAGCGAAAAGACTCTGGAGCAAGTTCAGGCCGCGGGCTCGCGCAGTGTCGAGCAATACAATGCCGTACGTCTGCTGGACTTCAATATCGGGCGCTTGATCGAACTGGCCAAGGCGGGTGGTTATTACGAGAACACCATTTTCGTGCTGTTCGGCGACCACAACACGCGCATCAGCCAGATTCCGCACATGGCGCCAGCCTTCGAACAACTGGGCCTGGAGAGCAACAACGTGCCGCTGCTGATTCATGCGCCCGGCCTGCTCGGGACGCGCGTGATCGATGACGCGGTCGGGCTGACGGACTTGCTGCCGACCCTGGCGGGCATGGCGGGCATGCCATTCACCAGTGGCACCATGGGCCGTGACATCCAGCAGCCAGCGCCTGAAGGCGAGCGCGTTGTGCCGCTGGTATTGCGTGAAGGCACCTTCCCGCTGATCGGTGGCGTGACGCGCAATTATCTGTTGCAAATGGAACACGACGGCAGCTCGCCGACGTTGCACGATCTGGCATCGCCTACGCCGCTGGACAACGTCGCCGAGCAGAACCCGCAAGAGTTCGAGCGTCTGCGGGACCTGACCCGCGGCCTGCATGAGACGTCGCGATTGATGCTCTATCAGAATGTGCGTTAAAGCGTGAGAAGCAGGTCCTCTTGGTGATCCAGGCGCTTACCAATGGTCGGCCAGCGCGCATCAGGAATGGCTGATGGGGGCACGGATGATGTTAAAGTGCCCCGAAATGTGATCCGCGACAGGCTGTAGCGCGTACAGAGCGCAGTTTTCGACTATTGTATTTCTGAAAGACGAATCGGCAGGCATCGAACAGTCGGTCTTTATTGCCAACTGCTTTTCCTGCCTGTCCTTTGTTTTTCATCGTCTGCGTGGGAAAAACCTGTCAGCTTGTGCGCCGAGTCTGTATTTTGCTGCCTGTTTTCGCTCGAATGCGTTTTCCATCTATCGCACACTCAAGAGCCTTCCTGGATGCCGGCAAGTTTTTCATGCGTTCCCCCGCCGAAGTTGCTGGATGCACTTCGCGCTGAAACAAATCAGTTACACGTTCGACTTGAAAAACGCATGCCGTTTTTTTCATCCGCAATGGACAGCGCTCTTTATCTTCGCTTGCTTCAGGCTTATTACGGCTTTCACGCACCGCTTGAAGCGGCGTTGCATGCCAGTGGCTTGATACCGGTTGCGCTTGAACCGCATGACCGCATTAAGGTGCCGATGCTGGTCCGGGACTTGCGCGCGCTGGGCATGTCTGACGAAGCTATCGGGCAGCTTCCGGGTTGCCCCCGGTTGCCCGTGATCGACTCTCCAGGTGCCTGCCTGGGTGTCATGTATGTACTGGAAGGTGCGACACTGGGCGGGCAGGTATTGCGACGCGAAATGCACAAGCGTCTAGGCGTTGATGAACAAAGCGGTGCAGCGTTTCTCGATGTATACGGCAGCGCAACCGGACCGCGCTGGAAGGCGTTCCTGGTTCATCTGGACACGGCGCCGAGAGAGACTGATTTTATTGACGCTGCGGCAGGTGCAGCGCACTCCACATTTGCATGTTTCGAGCACTGGCTCGACGGTCAAGAGGTACTTCTATGAGCCAACTCGACAACGACTCCTTCGAAGTCCTCTTGAGCAATTGTGCTGATGAGCCTATTCAGATTCCCGGGGCCATCCAGCCGCATGGTGTGCTGTTCACGCTGACAGAACCCGAACTCAAGGTCTTGCAGGTCAGTGCCAATGTGCAGACCGTGTTGGGCCACGCGCCTGAGCAGGTGCTGGGGCGGACACTGGACTGCATTCTCGGCGCCGGCTGGGCCGACGTTATCAAAAGTACCAGTGCCCATGACTCTTTCATCGACGCGCCGCGCCTGTTGATGTCGGTCAATGGTGTCGAGTTCGAAGCCCTGCTGCACCGCCATCAGGATGTGCTGGTGCTGGAACTTGAGATTCAGGACAACGTAGCGCAATCGGTCAGTTATTCCGAGCGCACCGGCAACATGGGGCGCATGTTGCGTCAGTTGCACGCTGCGAGTGATCTGCAGACGCTGTATGAAGTCAGTGTGCGCGAGATCCAGAAGATGACCGGTTACGACCGGGTCCTGATCTATCGTTTTGAAGAGGAAGGCCACGGTCAGGTGATTGCTGAATCGTCGGCGCCCTCCATGGAGTTGTTCAACGGCCTGTTCTTCCCTGCCTCGGACATTCCCGAGCAGGCGCGTGAGCTGTACCGCCGCAACTGGCTGCGCATCATTCCGGATGCCGATTACACCCCGGTGCCGCTGGTGCCGCAATTGCGCCCGGACACTCATGAGCAACTTGACCTGAGCTTCTCGACGCTGCGCAGTGTTTCGCCGATTCACTGCCAGTACATGAAAAACATGGGCGTTCTCTCTTCAATGAGCGTGTCGTTGATTCAGGGCGGCAAGTTGTGGGGGCTGATCAGTTGCGGGCATCGCACGCCGCTGTACGTGTCTCATGAGTTGCGCAGTGCTTGTCAGGCGATCGGTCAGGTGTTGTCGTTGCAGATCAGCGCGATGGAAGCACTGGAGATCAGTCGCCAGCGTGAGGCAAAAGTCCTGGCGCTCAAGCAGCTGCACCAAGCGATGGCTGAATCCGAAGACAACGTGTTCGACGGTCTGGCGCAGCAGCCACAATTGCTGATGGACCTGGTGGGTGCCACCGGCGTTGCGATCATCGAAGACCGTCAGACGCTTTGCTTTGGCAACTGCCCGGAGCCGTCCGATATACGGGCGCTGCACGCATGGATGGTTGCAAGTGGCGATCCGGTATATGCCAGTCATCATCTTTCCAGTGTTTTCCCGCCTGCCGAGGCTTATCAGCCGATCGCCAGCGGTGTGCTGGCCATGAGCTTGCCCAAGCCTGTGGACAACGGCGTGATCTGGTTTCGACCCGAGGTCAAGGAAAGCGTCCGCTGGAGTGGCGATCCGAACAAGCCGTTGAATCTGGAAAGCTCGGAACACGGCTTGCGCCTGCGTCCGCGTTCCTCGTTCGAAATCTGGAAAGTCGAAATGACCGGCATTGCGACGCAGTGGAGCCATGGCGACGTATATGCCGCCAATGACTTGCGTCGCTCTGCGCTGGAAAATGACCTGGCCCGCCAGGTACGCAGAGAGCAACAGGCTGTTCGCGCACGTGACGAACTGGTGGCTGTCGTGTCCCATGACCTGCGCAGCCCAATGACGGTTATTTCCATGTTGTGCGGGATGATGCAGAAGTCGTTCAGCTCGGACGGTCCGCACACGTCACGGCGTATTTCCACGGCCATCGACACTATGCAGCAGGCCGCCAGCCGCATGAACGTGCTGCTCGAAGACCTGCTCGACACCTCGAAGATCGAAGCCGGGCGCTACACCATCACGCCACAGCCGCTGGAAGTCAGCCAGATCTTCGAAGAGGCCTACACCTTGCTCGCGCCGTTGGCGATGGACAAGTCCATCGAGATTTCCTTCAGCGCCGAGCCGGATATCAAGGTCAATGCCGACCCGGAGCGTCTGTTTCAGGTGCTGTCCAATCTGATCGGCAACGCCATCAAGTTCACCCCGAAACTGGGCAAGATCGGCGTGGCGGCGATGTCCAACGGCAGCGAAATCGTATTCACCGTGCGCGACTCCGGCGAGGGCATTCCTCCCGAGCAGTTGCCGCACATCTTCGAACGCTACTGGACCGTCAAGGAAGGCAACCCGACCGGCACCGGTCTGGGCCTGTACATCTCGCAAGGCATCATCAAAGCTCACGGCGGCGAACTGGCGGCACACAGCCAAGTCGGGCAGGGCAGCGAATTCCGCTTTACGGTGCCGATGGCGCATTGATCGCTTTCTCGGGCTTGAGGGTGTTTTCCACTCAAGCCCGAGTAGCATCAGCCCTGATGCCAGTTAGTGGCTTTTTCGGTTTATTCAGATTTTGAACCATAAAAATTTATAGATAGAAGGCTCCTTCTGCCTGCCCAATGATTTTTATATTATCTTCAGCTGAGTTGATAGATAGTGCCTCATCATTTTTGACTGTAGTCTCGACGCTTTGGCTGACAGCACTTGTGTTTTTCTCAGTTGCAACAGTTGCCTGTGAATTTAAAGGCGGTGTTGAAACATAGGAACTATTCCAGCTGGTTCCATCGGCAAACTCGATCTTCTCCAGCTTGAAACGACTATCGCCGGTGTTGAACCAGTTTTGAACAGTGACCTGATCCAGTCCGTTACTGTGGCTTAGAACAACATGGTTGCCCGAGCGGCCAATTGTAATATCGCTGGCACGGATGCCTTCTCCGAAGCGCAGGACATCAACATCTCCGGTGTAAAATGACGCATCATCATAGAGATTGTCCCGGCCATCGCCGAGATTAAAGAGGTACAAGTCCGACCCGGTACCACCATTTAATACATCGTCACCGGTACCGCCGACCAGCTGGTCATTGCCAGCAAGACCGTTGAGGGTATCGTTGCCACTTCCACCTTTAAGCTGATCGTTTTCCGAACCGCCGGACAATACGTCATTGCCCGCCAGACCCGACAGGTCTCTGGTTGCCCGTACTGGCGCCGGTCAGGACGTCGTTGTTCTCGGTGCCTTGCAACGTGAGTAACTGAGCGGATACGCTGGCAGCCGTCCAGGCAGTGCCGTCGGCAAACTCGATCTTCTCCAGCTTGAAACGACTATCGCCGGTGTTGAACCAGTTTTGAACAGTGACCTGATCCAGTCCGTTACTGTGGCTTAGAACAACATGGTTGCCCGAGCGGCCAATTGTAATATCGCTGGCACGGATGCCTTCTCCGAAGTGCAGGACATCAACATCTCCGGTGTAAAATGACGCATCATCATAGAGATTGTCCCGGCCATCGCCGAGATTAAAGAGGTACAAGTCCGACCCGGTACCACCATTTAATACATCGTCACCGGTACCGCCGACCAGCTGGTCATTGCCAGCAAGACCGTTGAGGGTATCGTTGCCACTTCCACCTTTAAGCTGATCGTTTTCCGAACCGCCGGACAATACGTCATTGCCCGCCAGACCCGACAGGATCTGGTTGCCCGTACTGGCGCCGGTCAGGACGTCGTTGTTCTCGGTGCCTTGCATCGTGAGTAACTGAGCGGATACGCTGGCAGCCGTCCAGGCAGTGCCGTCGGCAAACTCGATCTTCTCCAGCTTGAAACGACTATCGCCGGTGTTGAACCAGTTTTGAACAGTGACCTGATCCAGTCCGTTACTGTGGCTTAGAACAACATGGTTGCCCGAGCGACCAATTGTAATATCGCTGGCACGGATGCCTTCTCCGAAGCGCAGGACATCAACATCTCCGGTGTAAAATGACGCATCATCATAGAGATTGTCCCGGCCATCGCCGAGATTAAAGAGGTACAAGTCCGACCCGGTACCACCATTTAATACATCGTCACCGGTACCGCCGACCAGCTGGTCATTGCCAGCAAGACCGTTGAGGGTATCGTTGCCACTTCCACCTTTAAGCTGATCGTTTTCCGAACCGCCGGACAATACGTCATTGCCCGCCAGACCCGACAGGATCTGGTTGCCCGTACTGGCGCCGGTCAGGACGTCGTTGTTCTCGGTGCCTTGCATCGTGAGTAACTGAGCGGATACGCTGGCAGCCGTCCAGGCAGTACCGTCGGCAAACTCGATCTTCTCCAGCTTGAAACGACTATCGCCGGTGTTGAACCAGTTTTGAACAGTGACCTGATCCAGTCCGTTACTGTGGCTTAGAACAACATGGTTGCCCGAGCGGCCAATTGTAATATCGCTGGCACGGATGCCTTCTCCGAAGCGCAGGACATCAACATCTCCGGTGTAAAATGACGCATCATCATAGAGATTGTCCCGGCCATCGCCGAGATTAAAGAGGTACAAGTCCGACCCGGTACCACCATTTAATACATCGTCACCGGTACCGCCGACCAGCTGGTCATTGCCAGCAAGACCGTTGAGGGTATCGTTGCCACTTCCACCTTTAAGCTGATCGTTTTCCGAACCGCCGGACAATACGTCATTGCCCGCCAGACCCGACGATCTGGTTGCCCGTACTGGCGCCGGTCAGGACGTCGTTGTTCTCGGTGCCTTGCATCGTGAGTAACTGAGCGGATACGCTGGCAGCCGTCCAGGCAGTGCCGTCGGCAAACTCGATCTTCTCCAGCTTGAAACGACTATCGCCGGTGTTGAACCAGTTTTGAACAGTGACCTGATCCAGTCCGTTACTGTGGCTTAGAACAACATGGTTGCCCGAGCGACCAATTGTAATATCGCTGGCACGGATGCCTTCTCCGAAGCGCAGGACATCAACATCTCCGGTGTAAAATGACGCATCATCATAGAGATTGTCCCGGCCATCGCCGAGATTAAAGAGGTACAAGTCCGACCCGGTACCACCATTTAATACATCGTCACCGGTACCGCCGACCAGTTGGTCATTGCCAGCAAGACCGTTGAGGGTATCGTTGCCACTTCCACCTTTAAGCTGATCGTTTTCCGAACCGCCGGACAATACGTCATTGCCCGCCAGACCCGACAGGATCTGGTTGCCCGTACTGGCGCCGGTCAGGACGTCGTTGTTCTCGGTGCCTTGCATCGTGAGTAACTGAGCGGATACGCTGGCAGCCGTCCAGGCAGTGCCGTCGGCAAACTCGATCTTCTCCAGCTTGAAACGACTATCGCCGGTGTTGAACCAGTTTTGAACAGTGACCTGATCCAGTCCGTTACTGTGGCTTAGAACAACATGGTTGCCCGAGCGGCCAATTGTAATATCGCTGGCACGGATGCCTTCTCCGAAGCGCAGGACATCAACATCTCCGGTGTAAAATGACGCATCATCATAGAGATTGTCCCGGCCATCGCCGAGATTAAAGAGGTACAAGTCCGACCCGGTACCACCATTTAATACATCGTCACCGGTACCGCCGACCAGCTGGTCATTGCCAGCAAGACCGTTGAGGGTATCGTTGCCACTTCCACCTTTAAGCTGATCGTTTTCCGAACCGCCGGACAATACGTCATTGCCCGCCAGACCCGACAGGATCTGGTTGCCCGTACTGGCGCCGGTCAGGACGTCGTTGTTCTCGGTGCCTTGCATCGTGAGTAACTGAGCGGATACGCTGGCAGCCGTCCAGGCAGTGCCGTCGGCAAACTCGATCTTCTCCAGCTTGAAACGACTATCGCCGGTGTTGAACCAGTTTTGAACAGTGACCTGATCCAGTCCGTTACTGTGGCTTAGAACAACATGGTTGCCCGAGCGGCCAATTGTAATATCGCTGGCACGGATGCCTTCTCCGAAGCGCAGGACATCAACATCTCCGGTGTAAAATGACGCATCATCATAGAGATTGTCCCGGCCATCGCCGAGATTAAAGAGGTACAAGTCCGACCCGGTACCACCATTTAATACATCGTCACCGGTACCGCCGACCAGCTGGTCATTGCCAGCAAGACCGTTGAGGGTATCGTTGCCACTTCCACCTTTAAGCTGATCGTTTTCCGAACCGCCGGACAATACGTCATTGCCCGCCAGACCCGAGACAGGATCTGGTTGCCCGTACTGGCGCCGGTCAGGACGTCGTTGTTCTCGGTGCCTTGCATCGTGAGTAACTGAGCGGATACGCTGGCAGCCGTCCAGGCAGTGCCGTCGGCAAACTCGATCTTCTCCAGCTTGAAACGACTATCGCCGGTGTTGAACCAGTTTTGAACAGTGACCTGATCCAGTCCGTTACTGTGGCTTAGAACAACATGGTTGCCCGAGCGGCCAATTGTAATATCGCTGGCACGGATGCCTTCTCCGAAGCGCAGGACATCAACATCTCCGGTGTAAAATGACGCATCATCATAGAGATTGTCCCGGCCATCGCCGAGATTAAAGAGGTACAAGTCCGACCCGGTACCACCATTTAATACATCGTCACCGGTACCGCCGACCAGCTGGTCATTGCCAGCAAGACCGTTGAGGGTATCGTTGCCACTTCCACCTTTAAGCTGATCGTTTTCCGAACCGCCGGACAATACGTCATTGCCCGCCAGACCCGACAGGATCTGGTTGCCCGTACTGGCGCCGGTCAGGACGTCGTTGTTCTCGGTGCCTTGCAACGTGAGTAACTGAGCGGATACGCTGGCAGCCGTCCAGGCAGTGCCGTCGGCAAACTCGATCTTCTCCAGCTTGAAACGACTATCGCCGGTGTTGAACCAGTTTTGAACAGTGACCTGATCCAGTCCGTTACTGTGGCTTAGAACAACATGGTTGCCCGAGCGGCCAATTGTAATATCGCTGGCACGGATGCCTTCTCCGAAGTGCAGGACATCAACATCTCCGGTGTAAAATGACGCATCATCATAGAGATTGTCCCGGCCATCGCCGAGATTAAAGAGGTACAAGTCCGACCCGGTACCACCATTTAATACATCGTCACCGGTACCGCCGACCAGCTGGTCATTGCCAGCAAGACCGTTGAGGGTATCGTTGCCACTTCCACCTTTAAGCTGATCGTTTTCCGAACCGCCGGACAATACGTCATTGCCCGCCAGACCCGACAGGATCTGGTTGCCCGTACTGGCGCCGGTCAGGACGTCGTTGTTCTCGGTGCCTTGCATCGTGAGTAACTGAGCGGATACGCTGGCAGCCGTCCAGGCAGTGCCGTCGGCAAACTCGATCTTCTCCAGCTTGAAACGACTATCGCCGGTGTTGAACCAGTTTTGAACAGTGACCTGATCCAGTCCGTTACTGTGGCTTAGAACAACATGGTTGCCCGAGCGACCAATTGTAATATCGCTGGCACGGATGCCTTCTCCGAAGCGCAGGACATCAACATCTCCGGTGTAAAATGACGCATCATCATAGAGATTGTCCCGGCCATCGCCGAGATTAAAGAGGTACAAGTCCGACCCGGTACCACCATTTAATACATCGTCACCGGTACCGCCGACCAGCTGGTCATTGCCAGCAAGACCGTTGAGGGTATCGTTGCCACTTCCACCTTTAAGCTGATCGTTTTCCGAACCGCCGGACAATACGTCATTGCCCGCCAGACCCGACAGGATCTGGTTGCCCGTACTGGCGCCGGTCAGGACGTCGTTGTTCTCGGTGCCTTGCATCGTGAGTAACTGAGCGGATACGCTGGCAGCCGTCCAGGCAGTACCGTCGGCAAACTCGATCTTCTCCAGCTTGAAACGACTATCGCCGGTGTTGAACCAGTTTTGAACAGTGACCTGATCCAGTCCGTTACTGTGGCTTAGAACAACATGGTTGCCCGAGCGGCCAATTGTAATATCGCTGGCACGGATGCCTTCTCCGAAGCGCAGGACATCAACATCTCCGGTGTAAAATGACGCATCATCATAGAGATTGTCCCGGCCATCGCCGAGATTAAAGAGGTACAAGTCCGACCCGGTACCACCATTTAATACATCGTCACCGGTACCGCCGACCAGCTGGTCATTGCCAGCAAGACCGTTGAGGGTATCGTTGCCACTTCCACCTTTAAGCTGATCGTTTTCCGAACCGCCGGACAATACGTCATTGCCCGCCAGACCCGACAGGATCTGGTTGCCCGTACTGGCGCCGGTCAGGACGTCGTTGTTCTCGGTGCCTTGCATCGTGAGTAACTGAGCGGATACGCTGGCAGCCGTCCAGGCAGTGCCGTCGGCAAACTCGATCTTCTCCAGCTTGAAACGACTATCGCCGGTGTTGAACCAGTTTTGAACAGTGACCTGATCCAGTCCGTTACTGTGGCTTAGAACAACATGGTTGCCCGAGCGACCAATTGTAATATCGCTGGCACGGATGCCTTCTCCGAAGCGCAGGACATCAACATCTCCGGTGTAAAATGACGCATCATCATAGAGATTGTCCCGGCCATCGCCGAGATTAAAGAGGTACAAGTCCGACCCGGTACCACCATTTAATACATCGTCACCGGTACCGCCGACCAGTTGGTCATTGCCAGCAAGACCGTTGAGGGTATCGTTGCCACTTCCACCTTTAAGCTGATCGTTTTCCGAACCGCCGGACAATACGTCATTGCCCGCCAGACCCGACAGGATCTGGTTGCCCGTACTGGCGCCGGTCAGGACGTCGTTGTTCTCGGTGCCTTGCAACGTGAGTAACTGAGCGGATACGCTGGCAGCCGTCCAGGCAGTGCCGTCGGCAAACTCGATCTTCTCCAGCTTGAAACGACTATCGCCGGTGTTGAACCAGTTTTGAACAGTGACCTGATCCAGTCCGTTACTGTGGCTTAGAACAACATGGTTGCCCGAGCGACCAATTGTAATATCGCTGGCACGGATGCCTTCTCCGAAGCGCAGAACATCAATATCTCCCTTGATAATTGATGAGTCGTCAAGAATGATATCTTGATCATCACCCAAGTTGAATAAATATGTGTCAGCCCCTAGGCTACCGTATAAACTGTCGTTACCAGTACCTCCCTCTAGAAAGTCATTTCCCTTTCCTGAATAAATGACATCATCACCACCTAAACCAAATATGACAGCATTTGCTTGATAGTCATGCAGTTCATCATTGTTGTTGGTGGGCTTTGATACTATATTTTTTATAAAGTCTGTATCCCAACTCACCCCGTTAGAGAACTTTATGAAATCAACTTTGTAATCGCTATTAATGTCTCTATTAAAGTAATTTATAATTAGGATGTTGTCTGTGCTTCCCTGTAGAGAGAGATTTAGGTTTTCACCGGAGCGAGAGAAATAAACGTCTCCGTTACTAATGGATGAGTCAAAGGTGATGTAATCTATGTTGCTAGGATTCAGGTCATAGTTGTTAATTCTATCCTGTCCCCAGCCTCTTGAGAAAAAGTATGTGTCAGATCCTTCATCGCCACTCAAGTAATCATTACCGCCGCCCCCTTCTAAAAAGTCTTGTCCTTTGCCTCCATATATATAGTCATTGCCTAAACGGCCGAGAAAGCTTTCATTAGCATCGCTACCGTAGAGCTCGCTCCCGTTTGATTGACTAATAAGTCTCCCAAACTCAGAAATATCTTTTAGAAAATTTGTACCATTGGCGTCTCCTTTCAGGCGAGTCGCCTCTATGAGATCGGGCCAACTATCGCCAGCATTTAGAAGTACAGCACTAAATGATTTTAAGTATTCAGAGGCTTTTTCGCCTTTAGAAGTATATGCTTCCTGTAGTTTTGTCATAAAACTATCAGTGTCAAATCCAATTCTTCCATCGGTATATGTTAGTTTTATGGAGGAAAGTAAGGGCTTGTATTCGCCCTCTATCATGAGAGAGGAGTAGTAAAAGTTTTCTAAAGTGTCGAATGTTTTCATCAGTGCTGCTGCGGCATTAGGTCCAGGGTTGCCAGTGCCCTCATTAGTTCCGGCAGATTGAGAGAACTTGATGCCTAGAAATGATTCCAAGGAGTAAAGTTTTCTAGCGTCGTCAATGTAATCACCTCTGCTACTGATGGCATGATCACTTACTTTGCTCCAGCTGTAGATCAATTCGCGTAATATAGCGTGCTGCTTAATGTTCTCAGTTGATGTGTAAAACGCATTCAGTTGACTTTCTAAATACCCTGAACTATCTTGGCTTATTGCTAAGCGAAGATCTGGGACTGTACCCATGCCAAGCAAGTTTGGAACCTTCGAGGCATTTTCACTTATCGTGGTAGTGTCAAGATTGATGGTCAATGCTTGATTGGTAACAAACCAAATATCGGTCAGTTGAAGTGAGTTGCCGTAGCTGGTTGTATAGCTACCTGCTTGTAGGGCTTGATTTCCGTTAGAGTCTGTAGAGTTGATATTTTTATACTGAGTTGAAAGTTCTGTTACTTTTGCCTCGGTAAGTGTAAATAGTTCTTCGTTATCGACCACTCCGTTACTATTACCGTCTTTCCAGACTTTTAAAAGGCTGAAGCTTTTGTCTGTGCTGTTGATCTTTCCATCATTATTACTGTCCAATTCCTGTAGTGCTAAAAAACCATTAGCGGCATTTGTACCGTTATTTAACTTGCTGAAACTGCCAAATAGCTCTCCTCCGTTATCAATTTCACCGTTTTGATTTCTGTCCCAGACGAGAAATCCGTCATCTTTTCCAACCCAACCCGTTTTTTCCGCGAACCCATCTCCATTGTGATCAAAATACACTGTATCACTTAAACCTAAGGTTTTAACTCCATCCCCATTGAGGTCGAGAATTAGCGGCGAAACAGTATTTAAAGCAGCGTTGAACATTTCATCAATCTTTAATATCAGTGTCTCATACAAGCCTTCGCCACCCGCCATTAAACTGCTTGGGCTATTAACTCGATCCGTCCAAGTCTGAGCAAGTTCTTTGCTGCCGTCAACGCCTAGCGCCGCTATCATCGACATCAAATGAAGAGTATTGCCTGCCAGCAGCCCTTCAGCTAATGGGTTTCCCGCGGCGTTCAATGCTTCGGCCCAATAATTTTTCCTACTGGGTTCATCCAAAACGGAAAAAACTGCGTTCAGTGTCCACGAGTTTGCAGGATAGCCATTGCTCTCAAAAGCATTACTGTGAAAACTCCACGCTTCTGCATAGGTTACATCCGAATTAATGGTGTTAGTCAGAGGGTCAATATGATTGGCCAAGGCATCTATATATCCTTGCGCCATCGCATTCATAACGTTATCTATATCAGCTTGAGACATTGGTTTGTCTGCTTCAGCTGCTGAAAGCATCATGTAGTTCAAAGATACAGTTGCAAAAGCCGAAGTACCTTTAATTACACTGTGGGCTAATGTTGCGTAGTCAAATCCTTTTGTTTCAAGAAACGTATAGGCCGAGCTTGGGCCGCCAACCCTAAGGAGATTTTGAGCTGTGATCAAATCGTCTGATGACATAGATGGTACGGGCATGTTTTTCGTCCTTGATAGCTGTTGAGCTATTTAATAATATTGCTTAAAATAAGTTTGTTTGTATCGTTAATGATGCTTTTCCAGTTTGTAATACGTGTCGCCGAGAACGACAGTACAACTAGTGATTGTAGTTCCGTAAAAAAATATTGGCCTTGACAGATATACGGTTCTCCTGTGGGTAATGGTGTGCACATTATAAATACCCAAGGTTCACCTTCCGTGTTGTTTGCCCAGAAATAGCTGTACATTTTATTGGTCGCACCATGGTTGCCCTTAAAGCTATAGAGCAAAGTCCTCGGGTCAAAAGCAACGCTCTTCTTTTGGGTTTCGCTGGCTGATGCGGTATAAAAATTTTTAAGATACCCCATGCTGCTTGGGACAGAATTCATAGGTTTTAATGACGCCGTTATATCGTAAATTTCAGATGTCCGTTTCAAATGCGCTTTGCCGGCCGGCGTCATTGCTGGCCAAAAGAAGGAGACAGTTAGGTCCTCAACCTCATCTTCGCAATGCGCAGGCCCTAATTGATCAATAAGTTGTTTGTCCCAATAGTTGATGCCTTTTATGGTTGGGGAGAATGGTACATAGTCTTTAGATATTTTCAAAATGTTGTGATGAATAGACACGCAAATTTCACTTGAAAAAGCAAATTCACTAATCAGGGTTAGTGCAAAAAAAAATAATGCTAAAGCCGAGCGATTTTTTTTCATTTGTTTCCCTTACGCATGAATGCGCTAGTTTTTCGATCTCAGGTATAGCAGATTTTTAGTATAGCTAACATTGTAAAGTTAAACCCTTCGGTGCTTGGAACATTTTGTTATAGGGTTGAAAAAAATATTCGTATTTTTGACTAATCTTTAGTATTAACACTTTAGCGTTGGTGTCGGCTAGGTTTTGCTATTACTTGCATTTTTCTAGAGGCTTACGCCTGTGGTCAGTCCATTGGGATTAGGCTTAATTTCCTTCCCTTGAGATGTTTAGCGCGAAGTCCTATCCAAGTGATTTTGAGTATTTTATTTGCATGGCAGTTAGCTAAAACCTGGTCGCTACCATAAATTTAATTTGCTGCATAGTCTTGGATTTACTTTTTTCGAATTGGATAGAGAAATGATTTTTATTTAGACAGGCAATTTTCTGAGCATGTCAAGACTGGCTGAGCTAAGTCAAAAGCGCTTTTCTGACTGAATCATGCAATTGACAGTCTCAAGTTTTTACTTCGCTTACTGGGTAAGAAAATGCCATACACATGTTGAGCAGGATAGCCCTCCCTATGAGGGGCAAAATTTGCTTATACTATATACGTCGTCAGGCAGGCTGGAATTACTAGCTCCTGTGTGAAGCGTTTTGCATCTGTTTCTTTTAAATTTTTAAATAATCTCAAGCCAAAGCTACGTAAACCTGCATGTACGAAGGGCCCGTTACAAGATGCACATGTAGCCCTTCAAAGTTCTCTAACCTACTCAATCGCCTCGTACGGCAACCCCACATAATTTTCGGCAATCGTCCTGCGCCCGGCCTCTGAGCCGACGTAGTAGTCCAGCTCGGTCTGCTGGATGCGCTGGCTGAAGGCGTCGGTGTCCGGAAAGTTGTGCAGCACCGAGGTCATCCACCAGGAGAAACGTTCGGCTTTCCACACTCGGCGCAGGCAGATTTGCGAGTACTTTTCCAGCAGGTCGGTGCGGCCTTCGCGGTAGACCTTGAGCAGGATCCGGTACAGCGTGCTGACGTCGCTGGCCGCCAGGTTCAGGCCTTTTGCGCCGGTAGGCGGGACGATGTGCGCGGCGTCGCCCAGCAGGAACAGGCGGCCGTACTGCATGGGTTCGACCACGAAGCTGCGCAGTGGCGCGATGCTTTTTTCGATGGACGGGCCGGTGACCAGGCGTTCGGCCAGATGCGCGGGCAGGCGGGATTTGAGTTCGCCCCAGAAGCGTTCGTCCGACCAGTCTTCGAGTTTCTCGTCGGCGCTGACCTGCACGTAATAACGGGTGCGAACCGCCGAGCGCATGCTGCACAGGGCAAAGCCGCGCGGGTGGTTGGCGTAGACCAGTTCTTCGTTGACGGGCGGTGTGTCAGCCAGCACACCCAGCCATCCGAACGGATAGATGCGCTCGAAGACGTTGAGTGCTTCGGCCGGAATCGATTGCCGGGAGACACCGTGAAAGCCGTCGCAGCCCGCAATGTAGTCGCAGTCCAGGCGCACGGTCTCGCCATCTTTCACGAACGTCAGGTAAGGGTGGTCAGTTTTCAGGTCGTGGGCTTCGACATCTGAAGCGTCATAGACAGTTGTCGCGCCGCTGATGGCGCGTGCGGCCATCAGGTCGCGGGTCACTTCGGTCTGGCCGTAGACCATCACGGTCTTGCCATCGGCCAGGTGTTTCAGGTCGATGCGTTCGCAGCGGCCGTCGAATGCCAGCTCGAAACCATCGTGAATCAGGCCCTCGGCATCCATACGTTCACTCACGCCGGCTTCACGCAACAGATCGACCATGCCTTGCTCCAGCACGCCTGCACGAATACGCGAGAGGATGTAGTCGGGGTCCTTGCGTTCGACGATGATGGTGTCGATGCCAGCGCGTTGCAGCAGTTGCCCTAGCAGCAGCCCTGAGGGGCCTGAGCCGATGATGGCGACTTGGGTTTTCATGAGCATTGTCCTGTCTGGTGATCCCTGCCAGCCGTTGACCCGCGGGATGCAATTGTTTTTGTCTCCTGCATTTTTAATGGATGGCGTCGGGATAAGAAGGCAATATCCGGTTAATTATCTGGACTTTTCGAGGGTTAAGAGGGGGGGCGGTATGGCCAGATCTGCCACTACAGCAATACCGGTGTTCAAGCTTTACGGCGAAACCACCGCCTGGCCGACGCCGGATCTGATTCATTGCGAATCGATCCCCGAGCGCAGCAAGGTTCATGAGTGGGAGATCAAACCGCATCGGCATGGCGATCTGGTGCAGTTGCTGTATGTGCAATCGGGCAAGGCGATGCTGAAAGTCGAGGACATGGTCCGCGAAGTTGAAACGCCGTCGCTGCAGGTGGTCCCGGCGTTGAGCGTACATACCTTCAGGTTTGCCGAAGACATTCAAGGGCACATTCTCAGCCTGGCGCGGCCGCTGGTGGAGCAGCTTGAGACAGCGCTCGACAGCTCGGCAATGAGTACAGCTCGTTGCTATGAGCTTGGGGCAGACAGCCATTACGT
The DNA here is from genome assembly GCF_023278085.1 of Pseudomonas syringae. NCBI lineage: Bacteria > Pseudomonadati > Pseudomonadota > Gammaproteobacteria > Pseudomonadales > Pseudomonadaceae > Pseudomonas > Pseudomonas syringae. The sequence goes on from NZ_CP066265.1 coordinate 1,615,085, forward strand.
CGACACGTTGTTCAGCGCCATCGCTCGCGAATACCGACAGCCCGGAGCGGGTCGCGATCTGATGCTGCATTCGCTGATCAATGTATTGGTGGTCTGGCTGAGTCGGCGTAGCAGCGAGCACGCCGGCGAAGAAATTCATGCGCTGGACCGCGGGCGTGAGCATTTACAGGTGTTCATGCATCAACTGGAAACGAGCTTTCGCGAGCATTGGTCCATTGAGCAGCATGCACAGGCAATGGGGCTCAGTGCGGCTCATCTGAATGCGCTGTGCCGGCGTCTGTGCAACCAGTCGGCGTTGCAGATCATCAGCCAGCGGCTGTTGCTGGAGGCCAAGCGCAATCTGATTTACACCACCATGACCATCAATCAGGTGTCCGACAGCCTGGGGTTTTCCGAACCGGCCTATTTTTCGCGCTTTTTCAAACGCGCCACTGGCCAGTCGCCCAGCGCGTTTCGTCAGCAGAAATAAAAACGGGGCGCTCAAGGGCGCCCCGTTCACTTGCCTGATGACGCTGTGGCGTCAGGCCACAACCTGATAGCACGGCACATAGGCCGCGCCACCCGGCAGTTTCATGCGGTGCTGATCGACAAACGCCTGTAACAGTTGGTCCAGCGGGCCCATGATCGAAGGGTCACCCTGAATCTGATAAGGACCGTGTTGTTCGATCAGACGAATGCCCTTGTCCTTGACGTTGCCTGCGACAATGCCGGAAAACGCCCGACGCAGGTTGGCCGCCAGTTCGTGCGTGGGCACGTCATGGTTGAGTTGCAGCTTCGCCATGTTCTCGTGGGTCGGATCGAAAGGGTGCTGGAAGCTTTCTTCGATCTTCAGCAGCCAGTTGAAGTGAAACGCATCGTTGCGCTCGCGGCGGAACTGCTTCACTTCTTTCAGGCCCTGAGTCATCTGCCGGGCGACGTCTGCCGGGTTGTCGATGATGATCTGGTAGTGACGCTGCGCCTCTGCACCCAGCGTGGCACCGACGAACGCGTGCAGCTGTTGCAGGTACGGCTCGGTGTTTTTCGGGCCGGTCAGGATCACCGGGAACGGCACGTCCTTGTTGTCCGGGTGCATCAAGATGCCCAGCAGGTACAGGAATTCTTCGGCAGTGCCTGCGCCACCCGGGAAGATGATGATGCCGTGACCGACACGCACGAAGGCTTCGAGCCGTTTTTCGATGTCCGGCAGGATCACCAGCTCGTTGACGATCGGGTTCGGCGCCTCGGCAGCGATGATGCCCGGCTCGGTCAGGCCCAGGTAGCGACCGCCTACGATGCGCTGCTTGGCGTGGGCGATGGTGGCGCCTTTCATCGGGCCTTTCATGACGCCGGGGCCGCAACCGGTGCAGATGTCCAGGCTGCGCAGGCCCAGCTCATGGCCGACCTTCTTGGTGTATTTGTATTCTTCGGTGTTGATCGAGTGACCACCCCAGCACACCACCATCTTCGGTTCGACACCGGCACGCAGGGTGCGGGCGTTGCGCAGCAGGTGGAACACGTAGTCGGTGATGCCCTGAGAATTGCTCAGGTCGATGCGCTGGCTGTCCAGTTCGCTTTCGGTGTAGACGATGTCGCGCAAGGCGCTGAACAGCATCTCGCGGGTGCTGGCGATCATTTCGCCATCGACGAAAGCGTCGGCCGGAGCGTTGAGCAGCTCCAGGCGCACGCCGCGATCCTGCTGGTGGATGCGCACTTCAAAACTTTCGTACGCTTCAAGAATGGTCTTGGCGTTATCGACATGGGCGCCGGTATTGAGAATGGCCAGGGCGCACTGGCGAAACAGGGTGTAGGTACTGCCTGAACCGGCAGCGCTGAGCTGCTGCACTTCACGTTGGGACAGGGTTTCAAGGCTGCCTTTCGGGCTTACGGTGGCGTTAATCACTTGTCTTGGGAGCATTCTATTTTCCATTAGAGCGATGCAGTCGAGCATCAGGATGGTGGGTGTCCGGGACACTCACGCCTGTCAGACCTTTTCTACAGCACTTGGACGGGAAAGCAAACGTTGCGCAGTGCAAGACCCTGATTTGCGGTAGCAAACGTCGCGCCTGCGCCGAATTCGTTTGAAAGCAGGGACTTGCTCACAGTGACCGTGCGGCTGAATTTTGACGCACACACAGGCCGATAGTGAACCTGACCCGGTTCGAGGAGTCTGTTAGCTGATGGTTTTTTCTGGACGGCCTGCAAAACAGGGAACTGATGCGCTTTCAATTGCGTGTCATTGGCAGACAATCCGTCCGGGCAGGAGTTGCAAGAACCTTTGATCGCCTGTCCTCCCATCGTTAGCCGGCCCGTTCAACGAGGCTTTATTTTCATTCCGGATAAAGATAATTATCGCCATGTCTCGTCATCTTTCTGCACTTCTTTCTCGTGCCCCTGGCCTGTTCTGCGCACAGCGTCGTTTGCTGGGTGCCGGCCTGTTCGGTGCTGTGCTGACCGTGATCGTTCCTGGCAATGCTCAGGCTGCAAACAACGAGCGTTGGGTCAGCGACAGTCTCACCACTTATGTACGCAGCGGGCCGACGGATGACCATCGTATCGTCGGTACGCTGAAGTCCGGGCAGAAGGTCGAGTTGCTCACCTCTTCGGGCAAGTTCAGCCAGGTGCGCGGCGAAGGCGGCGCAACGGTGTGGATTCCGAGCAGTGACCTGCAAGAGGTTCCTGGTCAGGCTGAGCGCGTGCCGCAACTGACTCAGCAGGTCGCCGACCTGACCGAGCAACTGGCAGGTATCGACAACACCTGGAAGACCCGCGTGCAAGGCATGCAGGAAACCCTGGACGCGCGCAAGAAGCTGGTCGATGAGCTGGAAGCCCGAACCAAAACCCTGAACGATCAACTGGCTGATTCTCAGGCTGAATTGCGTGCGACCCAGGCGCGCCTCGGTGACGAGAACAAGCAAGTGATGATGCGTTACATGGTCTACGGCGGCAGCATTGCCGGTGCAGGGCTGCTGGTCGGCCTTATCCTCCCGGCGCTGACCAAGGGCCGCAAGAAGAATGACGGCTGGGTGTAACCCGCTGTGTAAAGCATGCCGACGCCCTGCGTCGGCATGCTGCCCGTAATGTTCCCTGTCGCATGACGGGCACCCTCAATCATCAGTCTGCCTCCCCGCAACGCCTTTCTTATTCCCGCAAATTCGATCCAGCTCGCAAAACAAACGCTTAACCGCCATGCCGAAGAGGTGCGAAGTGCATGTTCGCCCTATAGTTTCTGCAAGGATGGTCGAAAAACTGTGTGTGCCGTAAACCTCACCCTGTCAGACGGGGGAGCGTTGGCAAGCTGTGCCTGAGCATCAGTCAGCTATCAGTTATCAAGCATGTCCTGAAACATGGGCTGCTGAGCCGTGTCCGGGTAGCGCTCGGGCTGTGGGTCTCGTATTTTTACTTCTCCTGTGCAGGAATCCGGATGCTGGCGTACAACCAAAAAAGCTTTCTTATCGTTGATGACTTTTCTGACTTTCGCAGTTCAGTCAGGTCGATGCTGCGTGAACTGGGCGTCAAGGAAGTGGATACCGCCGACACCGGTGAAGAAGCGCTGCGCATGTGCGCGCAAAAGCGTTACGACTTCGTGTTGCATGACTTCAACCTGGGCGACGGTCGCAAGAACGGTCAGCAGGTGCTGGAAGACCTGATGGTCGAGCGGCTGTTGAGTCATGAAAGTGTCTTTATCATGGTCACCGCCGAAAACAGTCAGGCCATGGTCATGAGTGCGCTGGAATGGGAGCCGGACGGCTACCTGACCAAGCCGTTCAACCGTGCCGGTCTGGCTCAGCGTCTGGAAAAACTGGTGCAACGCAAGACGCTGCTCAAACCGATTCTGCAGGCGCTCGACCGTCGTAACCCGGCTGAGGTGCTGGCCGCGTGCAACGCATTGATCGAGCAGGACCCGCGTTATGCGCCACTGTGCCTGCGCCACAAGGCCGAGGCCTTGCGCGATCTGAAACAGAACGAGCCGCTGGAAGCTTTCCTCAAGAGCATTCTGGCCGACCGCGCCACGCCTTGGGCCTACGGCGCACTGGGCAGCCTGTTGCTCAAACGCGGTAAGGCTGCCGAGGCGCAGGCCGTCTACGAGCAGGCGATCAAGGCCTTTCCGATCATGCCGGCGCTGTTCGACGGGCTGGCTGACGTGCTGGTTGCCCTCGGCGATGCCAAGCGGGCGCAGGCGGTACTGGAAAGCGCGGTGCGCCTGTCACCGCTGGCGGTTCGACGGCAGCGGCTGCTGGGCAAGCTGGCGCTGGGCAACGAGGACTTCGAAAGTGCCTCCAAGGCCTACCGTCAGGCGGTTTCACAGGGGCAGCATTCGCGCTTCAAGGACCCCGAGACCAATCTGGGGCTGGCGCATGCCTTGATCAGCAAGGGCGGCGAGCAAGGGCTTGATGCGCGGACCCGGGTCGAGGTCAACAACGCGTTGGGTGACGTCGCCAAAGAACACAGCAGCGACGAAGGTCTGCAAGTACGCACGCGCTTGATGAAGGCTTCCAGCCTGCAACACTCAGACCCGGAAGCGGCCGCGAAACTCACCGAGCAGGCGATGGCCCGGCTGGACGGGACGGAGCTGTTTCTCAGCGCCGAAGCCTCTTTGATGGTGGCCGCCCAGCTCAAGCAGCTGGGTCAGGAAGAGGCGGGCGCCGGTGTCTTGAAGAACTGCGCGCAAGTTTATGGCGACGACCCGGCGGTGATGAAAAGCGTCGCCAGCATGACTGACGACCCTGCCATCCTGGGTGCCAACAAGGCAGCCAGCGACCTCAACCTGCAAGGCGTGCGCAGTTACAAGGCGGGCAACCTGACCGAGGCACAGGGGTTTTTCCGCAGTGCGCTGGCGTTGCAGCCAAAGAATCTCAGTATTGCGCTCAACATGGCGCAGTCGCTGCTCCATCCCGGCCAGAGCCTCGGTCAGGCAGGCCTGGACGAGTGCCGGGCCAGCCTGACCATGGTCGGCAAGATCCCGGACAGCGACCCGCGCTTCGAGCGTTATCAAAAACTCAGGGAGAGGGCGTTTGGCGCATGAGTGAAGAGAGGGAGCAGGGGCTCGATTTCTCCATGGTGATTGCCTCCACCGTGCACGACATGAAGAACTCGCTGGCGACGCTGACTCAGGCGCACAGTGAGTGGCTGGCGAGGCTTTCCGCGCAGCAACTCGACACGCCCGAACATGGCGTTATCGAATACGAGTTCGCCAACCTGAACGGCATGCTGGTGCAGTTGCTGGGCCTGTATAAACTCGGCGTCAATCAGATGCCGCTGCGCCCGGACTACCACGAGCTGGATGATTTCATCGAAGCGCAGCTGGCACATCACCAGGACGTGCTGAGCAGCCGCGGCATTGCGGCTCGTTATGCCATTGATGTTGTGAGCCCGCTGGGCTTTTTCGACCGTGAGCTGGTGGGATCGGTGGTGGGTAACATCATCATCAACGCGACCGGTTTTGCCCGTGAGCAGATCTTCGTCGGCGTGTCCGATGAGGACGGTCAACTGAAGATCACCGTCAACGACGACGGCCCCGGTTACCCGGCCTACCTGATCGAGCAACAGACGGATTATGTGCTGGGCATCAACCAGGGCAGCGGCAGCACCGGGCTGGGTCTTTATTTTGCTGCGCACATTGCCCGGTTGCACGTGCGCAATGGCTTGCAGGGGCGTATCGAGATCGCCAATGGTGGCGTTCTGGGCGGCGCCCTGTTCAGCATGACGCTGCCCTGAACCCCGAGCCCGCCAGCACGCAGCCTTCGCCAGCACCTGACAGGATCGCGGGGTGAGCGTGATTGCTCAGAGATTCAGCCCGAAACTCTGTTTGATGCTGTTGAGGCTGTCCATCAGTTCCTGATTGGAGGCGAGCGGGTGTTTGACCGGCTCACAGCCGTGCTTGAGCTTGAAGTGTTCGGTGGCGTCGAGAACGTTTTGCTTGTGCAGGTTACTGGACGAAATGGTCGACTGTTCATAGCTCCAGGGCTCGTCTCCCAGATAACGCTCTGAATGGTCGATATCGGCAAAGAACCAGAATGGCGGGTGCATGTTCTGGTTGATGATGGCCAGGGTGTGATCGACGTGTTCAAAAGCGTTGTGATACGTCTCGTCCATCAGTCCGGCCGCCTCCAGGCTGCGTCTGGAATAGTAGGAAAACGCCCCGACGCAATGCCGGTACAGCGGCAGGGTGATGCCGTTGCCATAATCAATCTTGCACACCGCATTGGCTTCGCCGTCAGGCGTTTTGTTCATCAGCCCGTGCTGGCTGTAATTCAGATGCTGAATGCCGGTCAGTGTCGACGTCAGGATATAAAGCTCGAAGACTTCCGGGCTCTTGATGTAGATATCGTCTTCGATCAGAAACAGATGTTCGCAACCAGCGTCCAGCAGCAGTGAGAGCGCCCTGTTCTTGGATTTGCCTACGCCGAGGTTGCTTTCATTGTTGAACAAGACATCGCTGTCGTAGGCGGAGTGTTCGGGGTACGCGTCGCCGTCATTGATGATGACGATGCTGTCGATGATGTCGGCGGGCAGTGAATCGTAAAGTTTTCTCAGCAGGGCGGGGCGGTTATACGTGACGATTCCGCAGCCAACCTTTTGACCATTGATCATGGTGATCCTCTGTCTTTCTGTGGCCTGAGCCTGATTTTTGGTGGCTTGCGTCAGCAATGGCCGGGTAAGTTGGGCACTTGGCTGACGTAAATCATCGTGCATTCACACTGGATCCAGATGTTTAGCAATATCTGCGCCAATGGCCAGTCGCAGGCTTGCGCATGGCAGGCGATAGTTAAAGTTCTGTCTGGTATCGCCGATATTTCAGGCAGGTTTATCCAGATAACGACGAGCGACGGGGGAGCAATGCAGTTAGCCAAGAAGTACTGCCAGGGGCAAGGTATCGAACTGGGTGCGGCAGCTCACAACGCATTCAACCTTGCCAGTTGCCTGAACGTTGCGCCCTGCGACGGCGTCGAGTTTTTGCACCCTCGTGATATGGAGGATTATCAGCAGTACTTTGTCGAGCAGATGAAGGTGTCGGGCGACGTTTCAAAAGTCGACATGCTCGGCGACTTTCAATGTATCCACACGCCAGATGCGTCAGTTGACTACCTCATCAGCTCGCACGTGATCGAGCATGTTCCCAATCTGTTTTCCGCCTACGTCGAAGCCCTCAGGGTGCTGAAGAACGGCGGTGTCTTCTTTTGCATCTTTCCCAAGCGCACGGCCGCCAAGACCGACCGCGCGCGTCGTCTGACGACGCTGGCGCAGATGATCGAGGACTATGAAAACAAGATAGACATGACCACCGTCACTGAGGGTGAATGGCGCGGTCATTATCAGGTGTTTTCCTTGCAGAGCATGATCCGCGCCGTCAATCACGTTAATTCCTCGGGCCTGGGCTGCTGGTACATCGAGTGCGTCGAAGAGACGGATTCGAAGGTAGGCAACGGCCACACCATCGTACTGCGCAAGGTAGAAGGGCTGTCGGCCGGTAAATGGCAGGATGTCGCCGACTTCAATGCGCAGTTCAATCAGCTGTTGATGGCGGGCAAACTGGAAAACGCATTGACGCTGACCAAGATTTTGCTGTCGTTCAATTTTTTCGATGCCACCAAGCTGCATCTCGCCGGTGCCCTGAGTCGCCAGCTGGGTCACGTTGCCGAGGGCGTCGAATTTCTGCGCCAGGCCCTGGTGGTCGATCCGGAGAACGAGGACTACCGAAAGGAATTCATCGAAGTGACCGGCGCACCGTTTCACAATCCGGTGCTCTGAAGCTGCAAGCTGCAAGCTGCAAGCAGAGGCCAGAAGACTCGCGCTTGCCACTTGAAGCTTGAAGCTTGAAGCTTGAAACTTGCAGCTTAAAGCTTGCAGCTTAAAGCTTGCAGCTTAACCACAAAGGATTGAACCCATGACTCGCAATGACCCCCATTCGCTGGCGCAGCAGTTGATGGGCATTGATGAAGTGGAGTGTGTGACCCCGGATTTGAACGGTGTGCCGCGCGGCAAGGTGATGACGGCTGAAGGTTTTCTCGAGGGCCGCCGTTTGCAGCTGGCGCGTGGCGTTTTGCTGCAATGCATCATGGGCGGCTACCCGCCGGCACGCTTCTATGGCAGTGATGACGGCGACCTGGCCCTGGTCAGCGACCCGCAGCAGATCCACCGCCTGCCCTGGAGCGAGCCGCCTCGTGCTCTGGCCATCTGTGATGCCATGGACCTGAGCGGCGAGCCGTGCAGGCTGTCCACCCGCAATCAGCTCAAGGCGGTGATTGCGCGCTACGCCGATCGTGGCCTGGCACCGGTTGTGGCCACAGAGCTCGAGTTTTTCGTCTTCGCTCCCAATCCTGATCCGCTTTTCCCGTTCATGCCGCCGGTCGGGCTGGACGGGCGACGCGAAGCCGGGCAGTCGGCGTTCAGTATCAGCTCCAGCAATGGCCTGCGTCCGTTCTTCGCCGAGGTCTACGCGTGCATGGCAGCACTGGGCCTGCCGCGTGACACGGTGATGCACGAGATGGGCGTCAGTCAGTTCGAGATCAACCTGCTGCATGGTGATCCTTTGCTGCTGGCCGACCAGACCTTTCTGTTCAAGCACCTGCTCAAAGAGGTGGCGCTCAAGCACGGTCTGATCGTGGTGTGCATGGCCAAACCGCTGGCAAGCACGGCGGGCAGTTCGATGCACATACATCAGAGTGTGGTGGCAGCGGAGACCGGCCTTAATGTATTCAACGATGTGAACGGCAACGCCACTGCCACGTTCCGTCACTTCATCGGCGGCCAGCAGGCCTGCATGGCAGACTTCACCGCGTTGTTCGCGCCTAATGTGAATTCCTATCAGCGTCTGTTCCATCCATACGCGTCACCCAACAATGCCTGCTGGTCCTACGACAATCGCGCCGCCGGGCTACGCATTCCGTCGAGTGCAGCGGCGGCCAGAAGGGTGGAGAATCGTTTGCCCGGCGCGGACGCCAACCCTTATCTGGCCATCGCTGCAAGTCTGGCGGCCGGGCTTTACGGTATTGAGCAGGGCCTGGAACCGACCGCGCCGATGCAGGGTGAAATCGAGGTGCCGGAAGAATTGTCACTTCCGTGTACCTTGCAGGCCGCTCTTGAGCGTCTGACAAGCAGTCAGTTGGCCAAGGAACTGTTTGGTCATGAATTCATCGAAGGCTACGTCGCGTCAAAGGCCCTGGAGCTGAGCAGTTTTTTTGACGAGATAACCCCCTGGGAACGGCGCGTTCTGGCGGCCCAGGTTTAAGAATCGCAGTGTCGGGCTCGCCCATTCGGGCGACTCCCTATTTTTGGAAAGTTGATGCGCCAAATCTGGAAGTCCTTTCGAGCGCTTTATTTTGCCTCGTTGATGATGTTGATCGGCTCGGGTCTGCTGAGCACTTATCTGGCCCTGCGCCTGGCGGCCGATCAGGTCGACAGCCTGTGGGTCGGTGCGTTGATGGCCGCGAACTATTTCGGTCTGGTCCTGGGCGGCAAGATCGGTCACCGCCTGATCGGCCGCGTCGGTCACATTCGCGCCTACGCCACCTGCGCCGGGATCGTCGGTGCGGCCGTGCTCGGGCATGGTCTGATCAGTTGGCTGCCTGCCTGGCTGGTGCTGCGGGTGATCGTCGGTCTGGGCATGATGTGCCAATACATGGTCATCGAGAGCTGGCTCAACGAGCAGGCCGAGGCCAAGCAACGCGGCATGGTGTTCAGCGGCTACATGATTGCGTCCTATCTCGGCCTCGTGCTGGGGCAGTTGGTGCTGGTGGTCCACCCGCAACTGGGTCCTGAGCTGCTGATGCTGGTGGCGCTGTGTTTTGCCCTGTGTCTGGTGCCCGTTGCCATGACCCGCGCCATTCACCCGGCGCCTTTGCACCCGGCACCGCTGGAACCGCGCTTTTTCATGAAACGCGTGCCGCAATCGCTGACGGCGGTATTGGGTGCGGGGCTGATCATTGGTTCGTTCTACGGTCTTGCGCCGGTCTACGCTGCCGAACAGGGGCTGTCCACCGAGCAGGTCGGTCTGTTCATGGGTTGCTGCATTCTTGCCGGTTTCCTCGTGCAGTGGCCGCTAGGCCTGTTGTCGGACCGCTATGACCGCTCCGTGCTGATGCGGGTATTTGCGGCTGCACTGGTTGTCGCTTCACTGCCGCTGGCGGTGTTCCCCAGCGTGCCGGTCGAGGTGCTGTTCGGCGTCGGTTTCCTGGCCTCGCTGATGCAGTTCTGTCTCTACCCGCTGGCCGTGGCATTCGCCAATGACCACGTCGAGGCCGAGCGGCGTGTGTCGCTGACCGCGATGCTGCTCATGACCTACGGGATTGGCGCGAGCATTGGTCCGCTGGCTGCGGGTGTGGTCATGAAAGTTTTCGGCGGCCACATGCTGTATGTGTTTGTCTGCGGCGCTGCGGCGATTCTCGTGCTGTTGATCAGGCCCAAGGCCGTTACTCACCTGCATCAGGTGGAAAACGCTCCACTGCACCACGTGGCAATGCCGGACAGTATGTCCAGTTCGCCGTTGGTGGTGGCGCTCGACCCGCGTGTGGATGAGCAGGTGGTGCAGGACCAGATGCAGACGGCCGTCGAGCCGGAAGTGGCTGCCGAAGAGCCCGGGCTTGAGCCTGAAGCTGAGGTCGCGGCTGATGCCGGGGTCGATGAGGAAAAGCCAGAGGAAGAGCGTGAGGGCGAGCGCGAGACCTGGAAGGCCTGAATGTAGCGGGAGGGGAGTGGATGATTGCGGCAGGGCTGCCGCAATCACTGGTGATGCGGTGTTTCTGTCAGAAATCGTCGTCTTTATCGAAGCGACGTGCCTCACGTTGCAACTGGTAGACAAACCGCTCGACCTGCCGCTGTACCAGCCCGCTCATGTTGTGAAAGCGCACGCCGGCAAAGGTGGTGTGAAAGCGTTCTTCGAAGTACAGATGGCGCAGTTCGACGGGTGCGGTCATGGCGCCAAATGGCAATTTGGCTATAAACCTGTCGTAAACCTGGCCCAGTTGCATGCGGTCAGACACATCGCCCTCAAAGCGCAACTTGCAGCCGGTTGCGGAAATATCCAGCAGTTTGCCGGTGAGCGTTGATTTCAGACGTTCGCCGCCGATCTCGACATCAACCAGTTGTGCCAGCTTCAGCGCTGCACGAAATGCATTGCGACGCTGGTGATAAATCACCTCGTCGGGCATCGGGCCGCGGTACATGCGCTGGCCGTCAGCTTCGACAATGTCCATGTGCGCAGAGCTTTCCCAGGCGATACGCACGCCGTCGTGAAAACCTTCCACACGATAGGGTTCGCCGTTGCCGATGAAGCGTTCGCCATCACGGGGGATCATTTCGTCGAGCGCCATGCTGTTGCTGTCGCGGTCGACTTCGAGCAGATAGCTCTGGAAGCGCTGGGCGCGCTCATGAAAGGTAATGATCAACGGATCATGACTCTCGACGAGCAGCCGCAGGTTTGCAGCAATTTCCAAAGGTGTATTGAGGACCTTCGGGGGCTGCGGAGCATCGTCCGCGCTTGAGCCATTCACGTTCTTGAATCTCCAGGCAAAATACTACGGCAACGCAATAACAGGCATTCTGCCACTACGCGCAAAACCTTGATACAGGAAGTTACGCCTGACTCAAGGGGCGCGGCTTGGCTCTCAGGGCGGTCGATCCGCGACTGTCATAAAGCGTCGGCGTATCGCCGCCGTTGAGTATCCGAAGCTGATGAGCAGTGCTGATCTGTTGCAACTGGATCAGACTACCATTCTGATCATTCAGAATCTGGCACTCATTGATCAAAGCACTGAGTTCATCGCCGCACGTCAACAATTGCTCGCCGACGTCCGACTGACCGGCCAGTTGCTGGAGGCCGTCACGATTGGCTGGCAGACCCATGCCCGCAAGGAGCTGGCTGCGTTTGCGCCCATGCTGATCAAGGAGGATCACCAGCGCCTGCTTCTGCGCCAGTACCTGCTCCATCTCGCCCATGTCGCGGCCGTGAAGAATCAATGATTCGGCCTGCAACAGCGCGAGAAGCTGACGGGCAGCAACCATATCGTCGGTAATCATCTGCAGCAAAGTAGTGTCTTGCATCGCATGCTCTGGTTTTTAAGCGTCCAGAATATCCAGCGCGAGCCGTGGCTTAGCGTTGGGTTTCGAAATTCAACAGTTTGCTGGCAACACGGTTGCTGTCGACTTTATAGCTACCGTCTGCGATGGCCTGTTTGAGCTCGGCGACGCGTGCACTGTTGACGGTGGGCAAATCGTTCAGCTTGTCCGTGATTTTCTGCAACTGTTGAGCCTCACTGCTCAAGGAAAACGTTTCCCCGGTGCTTTTCACGCCTGCGGTCGCTGCAGGTGCGGGCGCATCGGTTTTGGCGGTGTCTTTACTGGCCCCGGTACGCGACGTACTGGCGACAGGCTGTGAATTATTAAGGCGACTGAAATCTATGACCATGATTGAAAAACCTCTGGGTGTTTGGACGCTTGCCTTGTTTTCGGCCAACCCCGATCAAACTTTAGGCTGATTGTGAGAAAGCTTCCCAATAGACGACATTTGCCGTCGGGCATTCCCCGCAGTCTAAAAAAAAACACACCCTTCGCGCCACCATCAATGCGTTACATGGCCACTTCCACCTGCCCTGGGCCGGTGACATTGGCTTTTATCACCCGCTGGGAATTGAGGTTCTTCACCCTGATCTGCTCGTTGAACCCACCATCGGACATCGCTTCGCCAGGCATGCGAACCGCCAGCGTGCCAGTGCGCGCGATGATCACCACCTGATCGCCTTTGTGAACCATTTGCGGCTGCTCCAGCGCCACGGGTGTAATGACTTGGTCGATGACCATCTGTCGGACAACCTTCTGGCCGACTGCCTGATCAAGCGAGGCCAGGAAGCCCTGACCCAGGCTGCTGACATCCCGCTCGCGCATCGCAACATCTTCTTCAGTGACGATGGCGTCGCGTTTCAGCGGCCGCATCACCGTGACGACATTGCGGAACAGCTGTACCTGGGCGGGCACGAACACGGTCCAGGGCGACGAACCTTCGCAGCGAACCCGCACGGTGACCCGGCCAACCGGTCGAGGACTTTCCAGCGTAGCTGTCAAATCCTTGTCGCAGGCACCCATCCGTAAACGCGGGTCGAGCTGCTTGACCTGTATGTCGTGACGTCCATCAATCTGGTTGGTTGCCAAATAGTCTTCTACTGTGAACTCAAGAAACCCTTGGGTGACGCCGATAAGCTGTTCAGGCAGTGTGAAATTCTCTGCACGGGCGAGGTTGCCCGCGCCGCAAAGGCACAGCAGAGCGATTGCGCACAGAAGCCTGCGGGTTTCTAATGCGAGGTGTCGAGAAATTGTCGTCTTTGCGTTCATGAGGTTATAAATAGCAAAGCCCGTGCCGCTTGTTGATCGGGTGTGTGGGCGGCGGTCATTTTGGTAAGGGGGTTCGGCATGGCAGGTGTAATGGATTCGGTAAACCAGCGAACTCAGCTGGTGGGTCAGAATCGCCTGGAGCTGCTCTTGTTTCGTCTCGACGGCAAGCAGCTCTACGGGATCAACGTCTTCAAAGTCAAAGAAGTACTGCAATGTCCCAAACTCACCGTCATGCCCAAGTCGAGCAAGATCGTTCGGGGCGTCGCCAATATTCGCGGCGGCACCATTCCGATCATGGATCTGGCGATGGCGACAGGCTCCGCCGGGATGATTTCGCTGGTTAATTCCTTCGTCATCATTACTGAGTACAACACCAAGGTTCAGGGTTTTCTGGTGCATTCGGTCGAACGCATTGTCAACATGAACTGGGAAGAGATTCATCCACCACCCAAGGGCACCGGGCGCGATCATTACCTGACCGCCGTTACCCGGGTCGACAATCAGTTGGTGGAAATCATTGACGTCGAGAAGATTCTCGCCGAAGTAGCGCCGGTTTCCGAAGAGATCTCGGTGGGTGTCATTGATGTCGAGACTCAGCACAAGGCGGTCTCGATGCGCGTTCTGACGGTTGACGACTCGTCGGTGGCGCGCAAGCAGGTGAGCCGTTGCCTGGAAACCGTCGGCGTTGAAGTGGTCGCACTGAACGATGGTCGTCAGGCGCTGGATTACCTGCTGAAGATGGTTGCAGAAGGCAAAAAGCCGGAAGAAGAGTTCCTGATGATGATCTCCGACATTGAAATGCCGGAGATGGATGGCTATACCCTTACAGCGGCGATACGTAATGACCCGCGCATGCAGAAGATGCACATCACCTTGCACACCTCGTTGTCCGGGGTGTTCAACCAGGCGATGGTCAAGAAGGTCGGCGCTGATGACTTTCTTGCCAAATTCCGGCCTGACGACCTGGCGGCCAGGGTTGTTGCGCGGATCAAGGCAGCAGAATAACCATCCGGGGGCGTCGTCCCCGGTGATTCACATGATTTGAGAGGCGGCACCTTGTCTACGGGTAATTTGGATTTTGATCAGTTCCGGGTATTTCTGGAAAAAGCCTGTGGCATCTTGCTTGGGGAAAACAAGCAGTACCTGGTGTCCAGCCGTCTCAACAAATTGATGGAGCAGCAGAGCATCAAGTCGTTGGGCGAGCTGGTCCAGCGTATTCAGACCCAGCCGCGCAGTGGCCTGCGCGAGCAGGTGGTCGATGCCATGACCACTAACGAAACCCTTTGGTTTCGCGACACGTACCCGTTTGAAGTGTTGAAGAACAAGGTGCTGCCCGAGCAGATCAAGGCCAGCCCCGGCCAGCGCTTGCGCATCTGGTCGGCGGCCTGCTCGTCGGGTCAGGAACCGTATTCGCTGTCGATGTCCATCGACGAGTTCGAGCGTGCCAACCCCGGTCAGCTCAAGTCGGGCGCGCAGATCGTGGCAACGGACCTGTCGGGCTTGATGCTCAATAACTGCAAGACAGGCGAGTACGACAGCCTGGCAATTGGTCGCGGCCTGTCGCCGGATCGTCTGCAGCGCTTTTTTGACGTAAAAAGCCCGGGCCGCTGGGTGGTCAAGGCGCCGATCAAGAGTCGCGTGGAATTCCGCTCGTTCAACCTGCTCGACAGCTACGCGGCGCTGGGCAAGTTCGACATTGTGTTCTGCCGTAACGTGTTGATCTACTTCTCGGCTGAAGTGAAGAAAGACATCCTGCTGCGCATTCACGGCACGCTCAAGCCAGGCGGTTACCTGTTTCTGGGTGCCTCCGAAGCGCTCAATGGTCTGCCTGATCACTACCAGATGGTCCAGTGCAGCCCGGGGATTATCTACAAGGCCAAATGATGGTTTGCTGGGTGCTTGTCGTGAAAAAAGAGACCTTCGGGTCTCTTTTTTTGTGGGTAGACGAAAACAGCCTTTTTCGTTTGCCCTTCGGATTCATGTTTGCGTTCTGATTTCGCTCACCAGTGTTGCAAAAGCGCTGGCGGCGGCGCTCTGGTATCCGTTTTTACGCCGCAGCAGCGCAACCGTCCGCCCAGGCAGGGCCGGGATTGTCTGAACTTCGCGAAACCCAGGCTGCTCGCGAACGATGGCATCGGGAAGAATGGTCGCCATGCGGCCTTGAGTGACGACCTTGAGCAAAATGGCAATCGAGTTGGCTTCCAGGCCAACGATCGGCTTGAAGTTCTGCATCTGACACCATGCATCCAGCAACTGGCGAGTGGCGAATCCGGGCGCCAGCAAGGCAAAGCGAAGTGTTTGCAGATCCTCAAGTGTCAGCGCGGCCTGCTTGTCGGGACCAGGCCTGGCCATGACCAGGCACAGTTGTTCATCGAACAGAGGCTGGCTGTCTATTTCGACGGCATGACTGCCGGCAAACCCTATGGCCAGATCGAGCGCATCACTGATTAGTGCCTCGGTAATCTGCTCCAGAGGCAGCTCTGTGAGGATGATTGCCACACCGGGATACAGCGCGCTGAAGCGGTCGATCAAGGGTGCTATCAGGTATTCACTGAAGGTTGGCGTTACCCCGAGGCGCAGTTGTCCGCGTGACAGATCGCTGACATCGTTGAGCGCACGCTTGCCTGCATCCAGCTCAAGCAGGCAGCGACGCGCATGGTCCAGATACACGCGACCGGCATCGGTCGGCACGACACTGCGGCGGGTGCGGTCGAACAGTTGCACACCCAGGCTGCTTTCCAGTTGCCTGATCTGCTGCGACAACGCCGGTTGGGAGACATGCAGCGCCTCGGCCGCCCGGGTGAAGTTGCCATGGTCGGCGACTGCCAGCAAATAGCGTATATGGCGTAACAGCACGGCATCACCATAAGTCAGGATTATGGCGATGATCATAAATCAGTCTTGGATCTTATGGTGATAGTTGCCGATCCTGTGATTGACGTGAATTCATTCCGGAGGGTTACCTATGCCGCACAGCAATATTTCCAGAGCGCCGCGTCAGAATCTGACTGAGCGTGTGCTACAGGCCAAGACCGCAAAGAACCTTACCTGGGCCGGGCTTGCAGAAGGTACCGGGTTGAGCGTGGTCTATGTCACCGCTGCGCTACTCGGCCAGCACCCTTTGCCGGAAGCGGTGGCCGAGGTGGTCGCCGAGCGTCTCGGGCTGGACAGGAACGCGGTCGCCGAACTGCAAACCATCCCGTTGCGCGGCAATGCCGAAGACGTCTCCAGTGATCCGACGATCTATCGCTTCCACGAAATGGTTCAGGTCTACGGCACAACCCTGAAGGCACTGGTGCATGAGCAGTTCGGCGACGGCATCATCAGCGCCATCAACTTCAAGCTCGATATCAAGAAAGTCGAGGATCCGGAAGGGGGCGAGCGAGCCGTGATCACCCTCAATGGAAAATTCCTGCCCTATAAACCGTTCTGAGGACGCTGAGATGAGTGATAAAGGAAGACCGCCATTTCCACCCTTTACCCTGGAGACCGCCATCCAGAAAGTCCGTGGCGCGGAGGATGGCTGGAACTCCCGCGACGCGGCGAAAGTTGCGCTGGCCTACACCGAAGACACCTACTGGCGTAACCGCAGCGAGTTCGTCAATGGCCGTGCTGAGGCTCAGGCGTTTCTGGAGCGCAAATGGCGCAAGGAGCTTGATTACCGGCTGATCAAGGAGCTTTGGGCATTCACTGATAACCGCATTGCCGTGCGTTATGCCTACGAATGGCATGACGACTCCGGCAACTGGTTCCGCTCGTATGGCAATGAGAACTGGGAGTTCGCTGCAAACGGCCTCATGCAACGGCGTTTTGCCTGCATCAACGATTTGCCGATTGCAGAATCCGAGCGCAAATACCATTGGCCGTTGGGGCGGCGGCCGGATGAACATCCTGGTTTGAGTGAGCTTGGCCTCTGAGTGAAGTGCGGTCCGGGCGAGCGAGGATTCGCCCGTTTCAGCGACTGCGTATCAGGCTTCAGTTTGTGGGTATCCTGTTTTCAGGCACTTGCAGACTCACCAGCAGCGCTGAGAATGCGGTGAACCGCAATGCCTGCGCCTGTGAGCAATGCGATAAGACCTGATGCTTCAGTGAGTGTTGGTAACCTGCCTTCAAAGAGAAAGCCGAGTGCGGCTGCGAACAGGCACTCCAGTGAAATCAACTGACCGGAAAGCACCATCGGCAGCCGTCTTGTTGCTGAGTTCCACGCCCACGCTCCGATCACCGAAGACAAGACTGCGATTATCAGGCCCCATAAATAAAGATGTCCTGCCAGTTCGACACTGAAGCCGATGCTCGGAAGTTTAAAGAGGCCAAGCGCCTGTACAACCGGTATCAGGCACACGCTGCCTGTTCCTGCGCCCGCCATCATCAGCGCTGTCCAGATACCTGTCGCACCGCGGGGAAGTGTCTTCATGGCGCTTTGATTGAGCAGGCTGAAGGCGATCCACAGCGTCACTGCCGAGACCGAAAAAAACAGGCCCGTCAGCCAGGATGTTTTTCCGATATGCGGAGTATTCATACTGCTGATATTTGAAAGTACAAGGCCGACCACGATCAACGTCAGTGGCAATGCAAGCTTGCGCCATTGAACCGTCTTTTCTTTCGCATTGCCGAGCAGGGCGAGCAAGACAGGTACCAGTCCGACCAAGGCGGCGGTGAGAACAGGGCCTCCGAACAGGACGCCTGCAGCGATACAGCTGCCGTACCCTAAATACCCGATGGCGCCAAGGCCTGCGGCGAGAAGCTGCTGAGAGCGGGGCAATGATCGCCGTTGGGCGCTGTACAGGATTACGCCTGATGCACCCAACGCGCCCGCGATCAGAAACCTGATAATCGTCAGGTCGTAAATACTGTAGGTACCAGTGACGTACGGCGCTATGAAGTTCAGAGCCCAGGCCAGTGTTGCGACAATGACGAGCATCGATCCGGCGATGATGTTGGAGCGGGCAGTGACCATTAGCTGAATTCCGATAGATCTTGCGCCCATACTGCACACCGTCGCGCATGTGCTACAAACGAGTTCTCGGTTCGGGATACATAACAGCTGATTATGAATAAACTCAGGACAACACTGCCTCCTCTGGCCAGCCTGCTGCCTTTCGAAGCCGCTGCCCGGCTGGAAAGTTTCTCGAAGGCTGCTGACGAGTTGCACATCACCCAGGCTGCCGTCAGCCGGCAAATCCGGGGTCTGGAGGAGGATCTCGGTCTGAAGCTGTTTATTCGCCGAAATCGGGCTGTGTTTTTGACGGAGGAAGGGCGGGAGTTAGGAGGGGTGATAAGTGCAGCGTTGCTGAACATCAGTGATGCTGCTGTGGCGCTTCGAACATCACGGCGCAAACATCGTGTTGTTCTGCTTTGCCAGCTATGCGAAGCCTTTTACTGGATGATGCCACGCCTATCCACCTTCCTTGATCAACACTCTGGGGTCGAGGTTCAAGTTGTGACCTCGACGCGACCCATCGCCGAATTCAGCGGCTACTTCGATGTGGCTTTGCAAACCACCGGACGCGCCAGTGGTTGCCACACGCTGGTTTTTACCGCTGCCGATGAAGTCTTTCCCGTGTGCCGCTCCGACTATCTCGCGCCTGGCAGTTTGCTGAGCCTCAAAGAGCTTCGCCTGCACAAACTGCTGCACTACCGCTCCACGCCCCATGAATTCATGACGTGGGATGACTGGTCGCAGATGTTTGGAAGTACCAGGGCGGATTATCCTCAAGGTGCGGTGTTTGATAGCTATCCGCTTATGCTTCAGGCGGCAGTGGAGGGGCATGGCGTTGCATTGGGATGGCGTCGAACTGCGTCAAAACTTATTGAAGAGGGCGCGTTGGTGCAGTGCTGTGCAGAACGTGTTCCGTTGCCTGACGCCATTTCAGTTTATAAAAAGAGTCACGACGACAATCGGGTTGAAGTCCGTATGTTGCTGGATTGGCTCCGGGAGCAGTTGGTTATGGAGCGCTGACCCACTGGATTCGTTGCTTGACTCAGGCAGTTGTTGATGGGGCACAAAAAAGAGACGTTCAGGATTCAGTGCCGGCAGTGCCTTGTCCGGTAAATACCGCGCTGTCAGGATCGAGGATTTTATCCAGAAGGCTCTTGGCATCAGCGTCACCTTCAGAGGTGTGCGTTTTGTAGTTGAAGTCTTGATCAATCCAGCCCTGAAGTCTGGTTTCATAGCTGGAAGGGTATTGCGACTGCTCGATGGCTGGCAGCTCTTTGTAGTGATCGAGAACCGATGTGTAAAAATCAGTCAGCTTGCCGGTCGCACTGTATTCAGCGCTTCCTTCGGCTACAACTTGCTGGCGCCATATCCTCTCCTGGCGATAGGATTCCAGCCAGGCTGACTTTTTCTCGTTGACTGTAAAGTCGCCGCTTTCGTCATAGGCGATGAGTGAAAGCTGGTCTCGGGACATGCCGGAAAACGGGTTATTTCCGCTGCCATTAACGAATTCAGTCGCGTTTTTCGCGCGTTCCAGGCGATCAGGATCGTTGCTTTGGGGGACCTCTGCATCGTGCCTGGCTTTATTGGCGTCGTAGCTGCTTCCTACCAGTCGCTCTGTCAGCTGACTGTTTTTTTCACTCAACGCTGTACGACCAAGGCTCGCATCTCTGGACGCCGCACGCGTTGCGCTTTCGCTGAGTTGCACAGAAAGAGAAGAAAGTTTGCCTGAAGCCAGTTTTTCGTTTGAGGTGGCAGAGGGATCGCGGGTGAGGGGTGAGGTGGTGGGGGAGGCCACGGCTTTTGCAGTGTTAATGCTCGGGTTACTGTTCTTGCCTATTGAGTCGACCAAGATGAAGCTCCTTTCTAATTCCTATTCCTTGTGCGCCTGAGTGTATCGGTCATTACCACGATCCTGTAGCGCAAATACAAGACGATTCACCAAAACTACACCCCCCTACTGGCAAAAAAACGGCACCCACCTTGCCGCTTTGCCCCTCCACAGCGGAAATGCCTTGCCGCTTTTCTGGCATTGCCGCCTCTGCGCCGTCTGCGACCCTTGCAATCATTGGGTTTTACAACATGGCACGCCGATTGCTTTGTCAGTAACAACAGAATCAGGTCAACCGGCAAAGGTTTCCCGAAATGAGCATCAGCTTCGATAAAGCGCTAGGCATACATGAAAAGGCCCTCAACTTCCGGGCTCAGCGGGCAGAGGTGTTGGCCAACAACATTTCCAACGCCGACACCCCGAACTTCAAGGCGCGTGATCTGGAGTTTTCTTCGGTGCTGGCTGCCGAAACCGAGAAGACCCAGAACGGTCATTTCGCGCTGAACAAGACCAACAGTCGTCATATCGAAGCCGAGGGCATGGGCAATGACGACGGCACGCTGATGTACCGCACGCCGTCGCAGCCTTCGCTGGACCAGAACACCGTTGATTCGCAGGTCGAGACGGCCAGTTACACCGAGAACGCCATGGGCTTCCAGGCCAGCTTCACATTGCTCAACAGCAAGTTCAAAGGGCTGGTTGCAGCCCTTCGCGGAGAATAATCCATGTCACTAGCCAATGTGTTCAACATTGCCGGTAGCGCCATGAGTGCCCAGACCACGCGTCTGAACACCACGGCCAGTAACATCGCCAACGCCGAGACCGTGTCTTCGAGCATGGACCAGACCTACCGCGCACGTCATCCGGTGTTTGCCACCGTGATGCAGGATCAGCAGTCCACAGGCGGTTCGTTGTTCCAGGATCGGGGTGAAGCGGGGCAGGGTGTGCAGGTCAACGGCATCATCGAAGACAGTTCCAACCTCGAAGCGCGCTACGAGCCCAATCATCCTTCCGCTGACAAGGACGGGTATGTCTATTACCCCAACGTCAATGTCGTGGAAGAAATGGCCGACATGATTTCCGCCAGCCGGTCCTTCCAGACCAACGCTGAAATCATGAACACCGCTAAATCCATGATGCAGAAGGTTCTGACCCTCGGTCAGTGATAGAAGGCGAACGTTATGGCCGTTGATAGCACCACAGCAAACAGCGTTTCATCGACATTTTTGAACACGCTGCAAAACCCTACGCCGACAACCACGAACTCCACAGGCACGCTGGGCAAGGATTCGTTTCTGCAACTGCTCGTCACGCAGATGAAGAACCAGAACCCTCTGGACCCGCAGGACAACACCCAGTTCGTGGCGCAACTGGCGCAGTTCAGCAGCCTCGAAAGCATGCAGAACCTGACGAAGACGGTTGACACCATTGCAACCAGTTACCAGTCGTCCCAGGCCTTGCAAGCATCATCGCTGGTGGGTCGTTCAGTGATCATTGATGCGAGCAGCACCTCGGTCGATACCACCAAGGGCCTGACCGGTTCGATCGTGGTTCCGGCTGCAACCTCGGCGACAACGGTCAAGGTATACGACGCACAATCGAACCTGGTCGACAGTGTCGATCTGGGGGCCCAGACCGCCGGCACGACCAACTTCGCCTGGGACGGTACGGATTCAAGCGGCACCGCGCTGCCATCGGGTACTTACAGCTTCAAGGCGGAAGGCGCGGTTGACGGCAAGAACACCCAGTTTTCGACTTACCTGCCCGCCACAGTCAATAGCGTCACGCTGGGTGTCAATGGCGCAGAAACAATGCTTAACCTGGCCAGCGGCAGTGTTGCCCTGTCCAAAGTTCAAACCATCGGATTGTAGAGCCGCTACGGCGCAGGAGTGAAACATGTCTTTCAATATCGGCCTTAGTGGGCTCTATGCTGCAAACAAAAGTCTCGACGTTACCGGCAACAACATTGCCAACGTGGCGACCACTGGCTTCAAAAGTTCGCGCATCGAATTCGCTGACCAGTACGCACAATCGATTCGCGGTACATCGGGTGGCACGGGTGTCGGCAGTGGTGTCACCACGGCTGCGGTTTCCCAGCAGTTTTCCCAGGGCAGCCTGAGCACAGGCACGGGCAATGCACTTGACCTGGCCATCAACGGCAATGGTTTCTTCATGCTCAACAACAACGGTGAATCGTTGTATACCCGTGCCGGCGCTTTCCATACTGACAAGGACGGCTATGTCGTCAACAGTTCGGGCATGAACCTGCAAGGCTACAACGTTGATGCAAACGGCACCGTCATGGTCGGCGCTTCCGGTGATCTGCGAGTTGACAGCTCCAACCAGTTGGCGAGTCCGACCAGCATCATCACCAACACGGCCAACCTGAACTCGACATCGGCAGTTCCGACTGTCACGCCGTTCGATGCGACCAATTCCAAGACCTATAACGATACTTACAGCACCACCGTTTTTGACTCGCAAGGCAACGAGCACCGCATGGAAAGCTACTTTGCCAAGACGGGCACTAATAGCTGGACCATGTACTCGCTGATTGACGGGCGCAATATCAGTGATCCGACCAGCACGGTTCCGGATGCAAACAATCTGACTTTCGATTCTTCGGGCTCGCTGATCATCAATACCGCTACGACGCCGACTTCACCTTCGCCAAGCGCTAACCTGGCGGTCAATGCCGACGGCACCTTCAAGGTTGTAAACTGGGTACCGGCTATTCAAACGGGTACCGGTACCACTGCCACCTGGGGTCCCAACGGCGCCGCGGGTGTTGCTTCGGGCATCCAGCTGGACATGAAGGCTTCGACGCAAACCGCTTCGGCCACAGGCCGTTCGGCGCAAGCGCAGAATGGTTATGCAGCAGGTCAGATCAAGGACATGAGCGTCGATTCATCGGGTAACCTGTTCGCGTCCTACACCAATGGTCAGTCCAAAGTCATCGGTCAGGTTTCCCTGACGTCCTTTGCCAACGTGCAAGGCCTTGCGCCTGCTGGCGGGACCAACTGGCGCGAAACCTTTTCCTCGGGCATTCCGGGCACTGGCACTCCGCAGTCGGGTACGTTGGGTTACGTCACAGGTCAGGCACTGGAAGAGTCCAACGTCGATCTGACGCTTGAGCTGGTCAACCTGATCAAGGCGCAAAGCAACTATCAGGCTAACGCCAAGACCATCTCTACACAGAGCACCATCATGCAGACCACTATTCAGATGACGTAATAAGCGTCGTTGGGTAAATGGTAAAAAAACCCCTGAGACAGGGGTTTTTTTATGGGTGATCAAATCGAGCAGTCGGCCTTGATGAAGTGGCCTTTCAAGCGTTTCCAGCCTGGCCCCGGGCTGGTCTGAGCGCAGACAATCCGGCTGTCGCCCTGCCATTTGTAGTAATGCGCGGGAGCGGCCTGGGCGAGCAGTGCGAAGGTGGTCAGGCTGGCTGCCGCGATGCCGACGATGCACCCGTGAAAAGACATGGCGGTTACCGATAAGACTCTGATGTTGGCCAGATTATCACTGTCGATCAGATTGTCTGCGCGCACCTGCGAAGTTTTTTTGGCGTTGCGCCGGCCGCCAAGCGGGCAGGGCGGCAGTCCGCCGCCGCTATTGGCTGGCACTTTGCCGAAAACCAAACCGCCGACGTCTGTTTTTACTGGCGAATCAAGCATTTGTATCGAGCCTGACAAGTTGGTTCAAAAATTGCTTTAACCCTTTCAGAACAGCTACAGGCGGCAAGCGTCTGTCGGAGGAGGAAGACTGTGGACAAGTTGCTTTACGTCGCCATGAGCGGTGCATCTGAAAACGCGATTGCGCAGAAGGCTCACGCCAACAACCTGGCAAACGTTTCGACCAACGGTTTCATGCGGGACCTCGAACAGGCCCGCTCGATGCCGGTGTACGGTGAAGTCATGCCCTCGCGTGCCTACGCCATGAGCGAACGTCCCGGGACTGACTTTTCCGCCGGCGCCATGGTGCAGACCGGTCGTGAACTGGACATCGCCGTCAAGGGTGATGGCTGGATCGCGGTGCAGACCGCCGATGGCGGCGAAGCCTACACCCGCAGTTCCGGCATGAACATCGATGCCCTGGGCGTGTTGCGCGACGGCAGTGGTTTGCCGGTAATGGGCAACGGTGGTCCGATTGCCGTGCCGCCGCAGCAGCAGATCGAGATCGGTGCCGACGGCACGATCAGTATTCGTTCGCTGGGTGAGAGCCCGCAGGTAATGGCGCAGGTCGACCGCATCAAGCTGGTCAAGCCTGACCTGAAGACCATGGAAAAAGGCCCTGACGGCCTGATCCACACCAAGACCGGCCGGCCTGCCGATGCAGATGCCACCGTTCAGGTCGAGTCCGGCTTTCTGCAGGCGAGCAACGTCAATGCGGTCGAGGAAATGACCTCGGTGCTGGCTTTGTCCCGTCAATTCGAATTGCACGTCAAGATGATGAAGACCGCCGAAGAAGACGATCAGTCGATGGCTCGCGTCTTGCAACTTGGCTAATCAATGACAGCTTGCGCCGACAAACCGGCGCTTGAGGAGAACACACATGCTTCCTGCACTATACGTCGCCAAAACCGGCCTTGCCGCTCAGGACACCAACCTGACCACCATCTCCAACAACCTGGCGAACGTTTCGACCACAGGTTTCAAGAGTGATCGTGCCGAGTTTCAGGACTTGCTGTATCAGATCAAGCGTCAGCCAGGTGCTCAGTCCACCCAGGACAGCGAACTGCCTTCCGGCCTGCAACTGGGTACCGGTGTGCGTATCGTCGGCACGCAGAAGAACTTCACGGCCGGTAGCCTGCAGACCACCAACAACCCACTGGACCTTGCGGTCAACGGTCGTGGTTTCTTTCAGGTCACCCAGCCGGACGGCACCATTGCCTACAGCCGCGACGGTACGTTTCACCTGGACGCCAACGGCCAGATCGTGACCGCCAACGGTTATGCCCTGGAGCCTGCGATTGTCGTGCCGCAGGCCGCGCAGACCTTCACGGTCGGTCAGGACGGTACGGTGTCGGTCACGCTGGCCGGTGCAACCGCCACGCCGCAGATCATCGGCAACATCCAGACCGCCGACTTCATCA
This sequence comes from Pseudomonas syringae, assembly GCF_023278085.1. NCBI lineage: Bacteria > Pseudomonadati > Pseudomonadota > Gammaproteobacteria > Pseudomonadales > Pseudomonadaceae > Pseudomonas > Pseudomonas syringae. The sequence continues at coordinate 1,640,249 of NZ_CP066265.1, forward strand.
ACCCGGCCGGCCTGCAGGCCATCGGCGGCAACCTGTACTTGGAAACCGGTTCGAGCGGCGCGCCGCAGATCGGTACGCCGGGCCTCAACGGCCTGGGTCCGACCCTGCAGAACACCCTGGAAAACTCCAACGTCAGCACGGTTGAAGAACTGGTCAACATGATCACCACCCAGCGCGCTTACGAGATGAACTCCAAAGTGATCTCGACCGCTGACCAGATGCTGCAAAACCTGACTCAGAATCTGTAAGGCACTGATGCTGGCAAAACTGCTCAATCCGAAGGGGCGCCTTGATAAGCGCCTGTTACACCGCGAGGTTTCAAGTGTCATGAACCGCCTTAGTGTTCCGCGTTTTTCAGTGTTGATCGCTTCATTGTGCGGGATCACCCTGCTGTCTGGCTGCGTTGCGCCGACGGCCAAGCCCAATGACCCTTATTACGCTCCGGTGTTACCGCGTACGCCCATGTCGGCGGCTTCGAACAATGGCGCCATCTATCAGGCCGGTTTCGAGCAGAACCTGTACGGCGACCGCAAAGCGTTCCGTGTCGGCGACATCATCACCATCACGCTCTCCGAGCGCATGGCGGCGAGCAAGGCGGCGACTTCGGCAATGAGCAAGGACAGCACCAACAGCATTGGTCTGACCTCGCTGTTCGGTTCGGGCCTGACTACCAACAATCCGATTGGTGGCAATGATTTGAGTCTGAATGCCGGTTACAACGGCTCGCGCTCGACTACCGGTGACGGCAAGGCCGCACAGAGCAACAGCCTGACCGGTTCGGTCACCGTGACGGTTGCGGATGTGTTGCCCAACGGCATCCTGGCGGTGCGCGGCGAGAAGTGGATGACCCTCAATACCGGCGACGAGCTGGTGCGGATCGCCGGGCTGGTTCGTGCCGATGATATTGCGACCGACAACACTGTTTCTTCTACCCGTATTGCCGATGCACGTATTACCTATTCGGGGACCGGAGCCTTTGCCGATACCAGCCAGCCAGGCTGGTTCGACCGGTTCTTCCTCAGCCCGTTGTTCCCTTTCTGATAGCGGGATAAACATGATCAAGCTCAAGCAACTGATAGCGGCGACCTTGTTGTTGTCCACAGCGTTCGGCGTACATGCCGAACGTCTGAAGGACATCGCGAGCATCTCCGGCGTGCGGGCCAACCAGTTGATCGGTTACGGTCTGGTGGTGGGGCTCAACGGTACGGGCGACCAGACCACCCAGACCCCGTTCACCCTGCAGACCTTCAACAACATGCTGTCGCAGTTCGGCATCAAGGTGCCGTCCGGTTCCGGCACCGTGCAGTTGAAGAACGTCGCGGCGGTTGCGGTGTACGCGGACCTGCCTGCGTTCGCCAAGCCGGGTCAGACGGTCGATATCACCGTTTCCTCGATTGGTAACTCCAAGAGCCTGCGCGGCGGTGCGCTGTTGATGACGCCGATGAAAGGTGTCGACGGTAACGTTTATGCCATCGCTCAGGGCAACCTGGTGGTCGGTGGTTTCGACGCGGAAGGTCGTGACGGCTCAAAGATCACTGTCAACGTTCCGTCGTCGGGTCGCATTCCTGGCGGTGCTTCGGTCGAGCGCTCGGTGCCAAGCGGTTTCAATCAGGGCAATACCCTGACCCTGAACCTGAACCGTTCCGACTTCACCACGGCCAAGCGGGTTGTCGACAAGATCAATGACTTGCTCGGCCCTGGCGTTGCTCAGGCGCTGGACGGTGGTTCGGTGCGTGTGACCGCGCCGCTTGATCCGGGCCAGCGTGTCGACTACCTGTCGATTCTGGAAAACCTGGAAGTCGATCCGGGCCAGACTGCTGCCAAGGTCATCATCAATTCGCGGACCGGCACGATCGTTATCGGTCAGAACGTCAAGGTATCGCCTGCCGCTGTCACTCACGGCAGCCTGACCGTGACCATCACCGAAGACCCGATTGTCAGCCAGCCGGGCGCATTGTCCGGCGGTCAGACCGCTGTTGTGCCGCGCTCGCGGGTCAACGCCCAGCAAGAGCTGCACCCGATGTTCAAGTTTGGTCCAGGCACCACGCTGGATGAGATTGTCCGTGCGGTCAACCAGGTCGGCGCAGCGCCCGGCGATCTGATGGCCATCCTCGAAGCCCTGAAGCAGGCCGGCGCGTTGCAAGCCGACCTGATTGTGATCTGAGGACCTGCGCATGGATATGCCCAAGGGCGGAATTTCTTCAGCGGTCGACTCCGGTGCCTACACCGACGTCAACCGTCTGGCGGCGCTGAAGCACGGCGACAAGGACAGTGTGGAAAACCAGAAGAAGGTGGCCCGCGAGTTTGAATCGCTGTTCGTCAGCCAGATGCTCAAGGCCATGCGTTCGGCCAACGAAGTGCTGGCCAAGGACAACCCGATGAACACCGCGGCGACGCGGCAGTATCAGGACATGTATGACCAGCAACTGGCGGTCACGCTGTCCACCCGTGGTAACGGCATTGGTTTGCAGGACGTGCTGATGCGCCAGTTGTCGAAAGACAAGGGCATAAACCACGCCGCTCCAGCCGATACGCTCGGCGCCGCCAAGGCTGCAACGGCCGCTACTGACGCGGCGCCTGCCAAGACCGGTCTGGCGACCAGCATCTACCAGCGTCCACTGTGGGCAACGCGCTCGGCGGCGGCGGATCAGGCGGCTGTCGCAGCGTCGGCATCCGGTGAAGGTCGCAACGACATGGCGGCGCTCAATTCGCGTCGTCTGTCCTTGCCGAGCAAGCTCACTGATCGACTTCTTGCAGGCATTGTTCCTTCGGCGGCTACCGCAGTCAGTAACAGCCCTGCACCGGCTCGTGCAGCTTCCGGTACTGCCGGCAACAACGGTGACTGGACGCTCGATCCGAACCTGGCGCCTGCGCCAGAGTACGTGCGCTCGATGGCGCAGCCGCCGCTGGCCCCGGCCAAACGTGCGTTCAGCAACGCCGATCAGTTCGTTGAGACCATGTTGCCGCTGGCCAAGGAAGCCGCCGCGCGCATCGGCGTCGATCCGGTCATGTTGGTGGCCCAGGCTGCGCTGGAAACCGGCTGGGGCAAATCGATCATGCGTCAGCAGGATGGCAGCAGCAGTCACAACCTGTTCGGTATCAAGGCTGCGGGTAGCTGGAAGGGCGCAGAGGCGCGCGCCATCACCAGCGAGTTCCGTGACGGCAAGATGGTCAAGGAAACGGCAGACTTCCGCTCCTACGACTCTTATGCCGACAGCTTCCATGACCTGGTCAGCCTGTTGCAGAACAACAATCGTTATAAAGAAGTGGTCAACTCGGCCGATAAACCAGAACAGTTTGTAAAAGAATTGCAGAAGGCTGGTTACGCCACCGACCCGGACTACGCAAGCAAGATTTCGCAGATTGCGAAGCAGATGAAGAGTTACCAGACGTACGCCGCTGCAACGGGCTCTTCCACGACTTTATAAGGTTTTAATCATGTCGCTGATTTCAATTGGGCTCTCAGGTATCAATGCCAGTAGTGCTGCGATCAATACCATCGGTAACAACACGGCCAACGTGGATACCGCGGGTTACTCGCGTCAGCAGGTCCTGACCACGGCGTCGGCGCAGATTGCCCTGGGGCAGGGCACCGGCTACGTCGGCACGGGTACAACGCTGTCGGATGTGCGTCGCATCTACAACAGCTACCTGGACACCCAATTGCAAACCACGACCGCTCTCAGTGCGGACGCTGTCGCCTATTCCGGTCAGGCCAGCAAGACCGATACGCTGCTATCCGACAGTGCGACGGGGATTTCCGTGCAACTGGCGGACTTTTTCACCAAGATGCAGGGCATTGCCACCAGCGCCACACAGTCGGCAGAACGTTCTTCGTTTCTGACCCAGGCGGGTGCTTTGAGCGCGCGCTTCAACTCGGTGGCTTCGCAGCTGTCTTCGCAGAACGATAACGTCAATTCCCAGCTCGCTAACTTTTCCACTCAGGTCAACGAACTGACCTCCACAGTGGCAAGCCTGAACAAACAGATCACCCAGGCGTCGGCAGGCAACGGCACGCCCAACACACTGCTCGACTCGCGCAGCGAAGCGGTGCGCCAGCTCAATGAGCTGGTGGGTGTGAAGGTCTCCGAAAACAACGGCAACTACGATGTCTACACCGGCACCGGGCAAGCGTTGGTCAGCGGTTCTACGGCCTACAAGATGTCGACAGCCCCCAGCGCGGCCGACCCGTTGCAGTACAACGTGCAGATTGCCTACGGTCAGACCCAGACCGACGTAAGCTCGGTCGTCACAGGCGGCTCGATCGGCGGTCTGCTGCGTTACCGGAGCGAAGTGCTGGTGCCTGCGGCCAATGAGCTGGGCCGCACGGCGATGGTGCTGTCGGATCAGGTCAACAGCCAGATGAATCAGGGTATCGACAGCAAAGGTAATTTCGGCTCGAACCTTTATTCCAGTATCAATAGCGCTGACGCCATCACCCAGCGCAGTACTGGCAAAACCACCAACAGCGCCGCTTCCGGCAACCTGAATGTGACCATCGGTGACACCAGCAAGCTGACCGCTGATGATTACGAAGTCACCTTCAATGACGCTTCCAGCTTCACCGTGCGTCGTTTGCCGAACGGCGAGAGCGTGGGTACCGGTTCGCTCGCGGACAACCCGCCAAAGCAGTTCGAGGGTTTCAGCGTTAGCCTCAACGGCAATACGCTGGCCGCGGGGGACAGTTTCAAGGTGACGCCGACACGCAACGGCGCTTCCGGTATATCGGTTGCCATGACCGATGCCAAGGACATTGCGGCCGCCGCACCCTTGACGGCAACGGCAGGGACCAGCAACTCTGGCTCCGGCGGCTTCACTCAGCCGGTATTGAACACCAGAGCGGATATTTACAGCAGCACCCAGACGTCCGATCTGCGCAATGCGCTCAAGGATTCCACACCCATGAAGCTGTTGATGGGCGCTGTCAGCAGCACTGGCGTGCAGAGCTACAGCCTGATCAATGCGAGTGGCGGTGCAGTGCTTGATCAGAACGGCAACGCCGTGACTGGTTCGATCATTCAGGGCCAGGCCAACACCATCAAATTGAACGTTGGCTACACCGACACCACGACAACGCCGAGCAGTAAAACCGCTTTCGAACTGCAAATGACGATTTCCGGCTCGCCGGTTACCAACGACACCTTCAGCATCGGCATGACCGGTGCTGGCTCGTCCGATAACCGCAACGCGCTGGCCGTAGTGGGGTTGCAGACCGCCAAAACAGTCGGCGTCACCAACGGCGGCGTGGGCACCAGCCTGTCCGGTTCTTACGCGGACCTGGTTTCCGTGGTCGGCACGCTGGCCAGCCAGGGCAAGAACGATGTCACGGCCACTGCCGCCGTTGTCGGCCAGGCCAAATCGTCACGTGATTCGGTCTCGGGCGTATCGCTCGATGAAGAAGCGTCTAACCTGATCAAGTATCAGCAGTACTACACCGCCTCATCACAGATCATCAAGGCGGCACAAACCATCTTCAGCACGCTGATCAACAGCCTTTAAGGAATCGTGAGCCATGCGTATCTCGACTACCCAGTTCTACGAAGCCACGAACGCCAATTATCAGCGCAACTACGCAAACCTCAACAAGACCGGCGAAGAGGTTTCCAGCGGTATCAAGCTCAACACGGCGGGCGATGATCCGGTGGGTGCGTCCCGGGTCCTGCAACTGGCTCAGCAGAACTCCATGCTGACCCAGTACGAAGCGAATATCGGCACGGTCAACACCAACGTGGTGACCACCGAAACGACGCTGACCAGCATCATCGACACGATGCAGGCCGCTCGCGACGAGATCGTATCGGCAGGCAGCGGTGCCTTTACCGACGCTGACCGTCTGGCCAAGGCTGCAGCCCTTAAGCAGTACCAGAGTCAGATTCTGGGGCTGATGAACGGCCAAGACCCCAACGGGCAATATATCTTTTCCGGCTCCAAGTCCTCGACACCGCCTTACTCGTTGAACGCGGACGGCTCTTACAGCTACAAGGGCGACCAGACCAATGTCAATCTGGCGGTGGGCGACGGTCTGGTGATGGCCAGTAACACCACCGGTTTTGAAGCGTTCGAACAGTCGGTCAATACCACCCGTACCTCTTCGACACTGATTTCCCCGGCGACCGATGATGGCAAGATCGGTCTCAGCGGTGGTCTTGTGACCTCTACCCCCGTTTATAACTCGAGTTATCAGGGGGGTGAGCCCTATACGCTGACTTTCCTCAGCGGAACGCAGTTCAAGATCACCGATGCCACCGGCACCGATGTGAGTACCGAGGCGTCGTCTGCCGGCAAGTTCAGCAATGGCTCGTTTGATGCGCAGACATTCACCTTTCGTGGCGTCGAGCTGACCCTCAACGTCAACTTGCCTGCCGCTGACAGGGTCTCGGAAGCGACGGCCGACGCCGCACTGACCAATCGCAGCTATCAACTGGCCTCGACGCCGGACAGCGTGTCCACGTCGCGCAGTGCCGGCAATACCTCGACCGCTACCGTCAGCAGTTCGAGTGTGGGTAATACGGCGGCTGACCGTACTGCGTTCAACAACACCTTTCCGACTGATGGGGCGATTCTCAAATTCACCAGCCCCACCCAGTACGATCTGTATGCAGCACCGTTGACCAGCAGCAGCAAGCCTGTGTCCAGCGGCACCATGACCGGTTCGACCGCCAATGCCTCCGGGGTCAACTTCAGCCTCAGTGGTACACCGGCTGCCGGCGATCAGTTCATCGTGGAATCTGGCACCCACCAGACCGAGAACATCCTCAATACGCTGACAGCGGCGATCAAAGCCCTGTCGACGCCGACTGACGGCAATCTGGTGGCCTCGCAGAAGATGACCGCCGCGCTGAACTCCGCGCTGGGCAACATGAGCAGCGCCATCGAACAGGCTTCCACAGCACGTTCCAGTGGCGGTGCGCGTCAGCTTGCGGCGACGGCTCAGGGCGTAACCAACGATCTGCTCAAAGGCAACAATACGACGGAGCAGGGTACTTATGTGAACGCCGATATCGTCGAGGCGACCACTCGCCTGACGCTGCAGAAAACCATGCTGGATGCTTCCCAGCAGGTGTTTACCATGCTGTCCAAGTTGAACCTGTTCAGTCAGCTTTGAACCCTGACGTGAGCATCCACCGTCTTTTTTCAGCGGTGATGGGAGCCAATCGACTGGCTGGTTCCCTGCCGCTCGCGAGTCTGTAATAGTGAATTCAGCCCCCCTCGTCAGTATCGTCATTCCTGCTCTCAACCCTCGCTTTTTCCGCGCCGCGTTGCAAAGTGCGCTGGACCAGGTTTACGACAATCTCGAAATCGTCGTCTGTGACGATTGCCGTACCGATGAGATTAAAGCGGTTTTTGACGAGTTGGTCCCTCCGGGCAGCGACCGCGCGCGTTACGTGCGCAACCCTCAGCGCCTGGGCTTTCAGGGCAATCTGCTCAAATGCCTGGAACAGGCGACTGGCGAGTACATCAAGTTTCTCTGCGATGACGATCGCCTTTACACCTGGTGTGTCGCGCATCAGGCGCAAATGCTGGGTGCCCACAAAGATGTTCAGCTCGTTGTCAGCAAACGCCATCTGGTGGATGTGGATGATTACGTATTGCCGGCGCGCATGGAAAACGTCGGTCTGGTGCCATACGACGCCGTGTTCAAGGGTGAGGACATGCTGGCGATTTTCGAGCGCACGCCACGCAATTACCTGGGCGGTTTCAGCGGTGCGCTGATGCGCCGTGCCGACGTGCTGGAATACCTGCCGTCCCTTGCGGTGGCGGGGCAGGGCTTTGTCGCACTGCTGGATTTCACGCTGTTCATCTGCCTGCTGCGTCGCGGCAATCTCATCGTGCTGCACAACGTCGAAAGTACCGAGCGACTGTATCCGGGACGCTTCAGCAGTCAGACGGATATGCTTCAAAAGGCCACCACCGAATGGGGCTGGCTGAACGAAATGCTCAAGGCACGCAGCGGCGAAGATGCACCTGCCCAGGGCTGGGTGCGTTTCCTGCCGTTGCGCAGGGCGATGGAAGAACCGCGCGAGTGGGACGAAGTCGGTCTTTACGGGGTGATGGCCGGTCGTCAAGGCATCATGATGAGCCGGGTCGGGAGCGACAGCGAAAGCTATGCCGAGCTGTACGCCGAGTGGCTGTCCTGCCGCCGTTTTTCCGTCCCGCAAAAGAAGCTGCTGGAACGGCGCATCGGCAGTTGGGCCTGGCAGCCGCGTATCGTACCGGTGATCATCGATCCCGACGGCGATGCCGAAGGCCTCGACATCACATTGCGCAGCATTGCCGAACAGGATTACGCCGCCGACTCGGTGGTGGTGCTGACCAATGCAAGCGTCGATGACCCGCAAGTGCTGCGCTTTTCCCTGCAGCCGGACTGGTCGCAGCAGTTGAACGAAGTCTTGCCGCTGCTGGATAGCGCCGACTGGATTTATCTGCTGCGTGCCGGCGATCGGCTGACCCAGCCCGCGCTGCTGGTACTGGCTGAACGTATCGCCCAGCATTCCGGGCTGTTGTGTATCTACAGCGACGAAGGGGCGCTGGTCGATGACGAATCCAGAGAGCCGATTTTCAAACCCGGTTTCAACCTGGACCTGCTGCGCGCCTATCCCTATGTCGGGCGCACGCTGGCCTTCGAACGTCGCAATCTGCTGGACATGGGCGGTTTCGATCCGGCCCACGACGAACTGGCTCCTCACGATGTCATCTGGCGTCTGGTCGAGGGTGCAGGGCCGCAGACCATCGAGCACATCGCCGAAGTGCAGGTCGAATCCCGCCTGGCGTTTGCCGAGTGGTTGTCACTGCCTTGCGTCATTGAACACAACGAGTCGGTGGTAGCGGCCCACCTGACACGTATCGGCAGGGAGCATGTGATTCACCATGACCAGCTGCCGCTGCTGAACCGCATCGAGTACGTCCATCCGTCGCAGCCTCTGGTGTCGATCATCATCACTGCCAGGGATCAGTTGGGCGCTCTGGAGCGCTGCGTCGACAGCCTGCTCAGCAACACGACCTACCCGCATTACGAAGTCTTGATCGTCGACAACGCCAGCGAGGACGCTGAGGCCCAAGCATGGTTCGCGGCAATGGGCCAGTTGGGCAGCGACAAGCTGCGCATTTTCTCGTTGTCTGACGCTGGCAGCGAAGCCTCGGCACAGAACCATGCTGCGCGGCAAGCAAGGGGTGACTACCTGCTGATGCTCAGCCCGCATGCCATGATTCATCAGGCCGACTGGCTGCAAGGGTTGCTCAACCACGCCCAGCGCCCGGAAGTCGGTATCGTCGGCCCGCGTATCCTCAACCCGCAAGGCACTATTCTGTACGCAGGCATGGTGATGGGCATGGACGGCCTGGCCGGTCGACCTTTCATCAACTTCCCCGCGGGTGCAAGCGGCTATATGCAGCGTCTGCAGTTGACGCAGAACTGGAGCGCGGTCAGCGGCAATTGCCTGATGGTGCGCAAGGACGTGTTCGACAGCGCGGGCGAGATGGAGGCTGCGACCTTCACTCAGGGTTTGCAGGACCTGGACCTGTGCATGCGTGTCGGCCGCGAGGGTTATCTGATCGTCGGGACACCCGATTCATCGCTGGTGCTGGCTGAGCCTGCCGCCGCTGAGCGTAACGAGGCGTCTCGTCAGGCACTCGATAACGAGCAAAAATCGTTTTTCCAGAAATGGCTGCCGAAGATGGCCAGGGATCAGGCGTACAACCCCAACCTGCACCTCAACGAAGTGCTGTCGTTCTCCCTGGACCCTGGTCTGCTGGCAGGCTGGAACCCGTTCTGCACTCGTCATCTGCCTTCCATCCTGGGCATGGCGGTCAACTCTTCGGCAGTCGGTCATTACCGCGTCAGCCAGCCGCTGCTGGAATTGATGAGTGCAGGGCGGGTAGTTGGCCGGATGACCTATGAAACGGCAACGCCGGTCGAGATCGAGCGTCAGTCGCCAGACGTGATTGTCTTTCAGGGTCGCTATACCGAAGCAAAAGTCCCGGATATCGAGCTGGCAAAGAACTACTCCAGTGCCATGCGCATTTTCGAGCTCGACGATTACATCGCCGATGTTCCTGAGCGAAACGAGCACAAGCGCAACATGCCCGACAATATTGCGGCCATGCTGCGCAAGGGCATAGGCCTGTGTGACCGTGTGGTGGTGTCGACTCACCCGCTGGCCGACGTGCTGTCGAGCATGCACACCGATATCCGTGTGGTGCCGAACATGCTGGCGACCCATCTATGGAGCAACCTCAGAAGTCAGCGTCGCAGTTCCGGCAAACCGCGTATCGGCTGGGGCGGCGGCACCAGCCATCGCGGTGATCTGGAACTGATTGTCGACGTGGTGCGCGAACTGGCCGACGAGGTCGAGTGGGTGTTCTTCGGCATGTGCCCGGACTTGCTCAAGCCCTACATCCACGAATTCCATTCGGCAGTGAGCCTGAAAACCTACCCGGCCAAGCTGGCCAGCCTGAACCTCGATCTGGCGCTGGCGCCGCTGGAATTCCACATCTTCAACGACTGCAAGAGTAACCTCAGGCTGCTGGAGTACGGCGCGTGTGGTTACCCGGTCATCTGTTCCGACACCGAAGCATACCGCGGTCATCTGCCAGCCACTCGCGTGTACACCAACAGTTCTGAAGAATGGTTGCAGGCAATCCGAATGCACTTGTCCGACCCCAATGCCAGCTACCGTATGGGCGACGAGCTGCGCGAGACGGTGTTGCGCGATTTCATGCTGCGCGGCGAAAACCTGCAATATTGGGCCAACGGCTGGTTGCCGGACTGATCCGACTGTCTGAACACGCGCCAGAGAGTCGCTCGCTGGCGCTGCCACGCTACGTTCTTGCTTCAACGCCTGCCACAGGTTGAAGGCGCAATCGATTCGCTATAAGGAAAGATCATGCAAAGCCATTCGGGAAATGAACACACCGCTCTGAATCAGCGTCTGACCCTGCTGTTGACGGCCAAGGACCAGCCGGATTTCCTGCGTCGCGCCTTGAAGTATTACAGCGACTTTCCGTGCAATGTGGTGGTGGTCGACGCCTCCGCTCAACCTGATGCAGAAATCGCCGACGCCTCTGGCCTGCATTACGTGCACAGCGCCGAAGGGTCGAATGCCAGCCTCAGCGCGAGGATCGCCGAAGGCCTCAAGCAAGTGACCACGCCCTTCGTGGTACAGGCTCCAGTCGACAGTTTCCTGTTGCCTGATGCGCTGACTGCTGCCTTGAGCTTTCTTGAAGCTAACCCGGCTTATGGCGCTTGTCAGGGCTATAGCCTGAGCTATCAGGCGCAGGTCAGTCAGGTGGACTATTTCCGTCGCGACCGCAAAACCTGCGAAGACTGTGCGTCAGATGATGCTGGCGAGCGGGTGTTGAGTTTCATGGGCGAAGGCCTGTCGCTGCTCAGTGCCGTGACCCGCACTGAACTGGCGCAGCAGTGGTTCGTTTCGGTTGCCGAAGGCACCGAGCCGCACTGGCAGGAAGTCGGCCACATGATGTATCTGGTGGCCGCGGCACGCCTGCGCATCCTGCCGATTCCATATGCGTTGCATCTCACGCCGGGCAAGGACGCGGAGCTGCGCCACGGCCGGGCCATTGCCGCAGCGGTCAAACACAGCGACCCCAAAGCCAGAGCGGCCCGTGAGTCGTTCGCGAAGAAACTGGTCGCGCTGCTCGGCGAAGATTCGGGCTTCGAAGGCGCTCAGGGCGTACAGAAAATTCTGGCCGGGCTCGCTGCCATGGCTGAACGCCTCAAAACCCAAGGTTTTCAAACGGATGAAAAAATCATCAGCGCGGTCTGGAACGTTGCGCTGGAGCAGTCCGATGCGCTGTTCGAGCCTCGCCAGTTCGTCGAGATGCCGTTTTACAACCAGCCGCTGTTCGATGAGCTGGCCAGAATCGAATTCCTGATTCACGTCATGCCGGCAGGCCGCTTGCAGATGGAGGGGCTTGAAGCGGCACTGCTCAAACAGGCCGAGTTGCTGCGTGCGCAAAACAACCCGGATGCTGAAACGAGACTGAGCCGTCTGTGGTACGCCTACGAAACCTACGCCTTCAATCTTGGCGTCGTGCAGAGCCTGATCGCGGAATTGCGCAACAGCAAAGACGACAAAGACAGCGAGAAGCAGATTGAGCTTGTTTCTGGCTGGGGCCAGCGCTTGCAGGCAGCGTCCGGTTTCGACAATGGTCTATTGCTCGACGGTATGGCTTCCGGTCGACTCCTCAACTGGCTCGATTCGCGTGATCCGGCCCCTGAATCGCTCAAGCAGATCAGCGAGAAACTGGCCAGTAAACCGGCCGGGTCGCAGATCGGTATTTTGTTGCTGGATCTGGAAGCCGACGTATTCAAGCTGCAAGCGACGTTCGACAGCCTGATCAACAGTCACTACAAGACTTTCAAGGTGGTGGTGTTCACCAGCGGAGAACTGCCGGCAGTAACCACGCTGCACAACACGCTGCATTTCGTGAAGGTCACCGAAAGCAACTACGTCGACAAGATCAACCAGGTCGTCAAACAGTCACCCAGCGACTGGTTGATGCTGGCGCAGGCGGGTGAGGAGTTCACCCGCAGCGGTCTGCTGCTGGCCAGTGCCGAATTGCTTGACGCAGCACAGTGCCGGGCGGTCGCGGTCGACGAGATTCAGCGTCAAACCAACGGCACGCTGGCCCCGGTGTTCCGTCCGGGGTTCAACCTGGACCTGCTGCAAAGCCTGCCGACCTTGATGGCTCGCCATTGGCTGATTCGTCGTGACTTGCTGGTCGAGGCGGGTGGTTATTCGCGTGAATTCCCCAAAGCACTGGAATTCGACCTGTTGTTGCGCCTGATCGAGGAGGGCGGCATGAGCGGTCTGGCTCATCTGAGCGAACCGGTGCTGATCTGCGACGCGCCAGCACTGGAAGACAATCCGGACGAACAGAAAGCGCTCAAACGCCACCTTGGCAAGCGCGGTTATCAGGCAGAAGTCAGTTCGGCGCAGCCGGGTACTTACAAGATCGATTATCGCCACGCCCATCGGCCGGTGGTCTCGATTCTGCTGCACAGTCAGGACAACCTGCCGGAGCTGCAACGCTGCCTGCAAAGTATCCTGCAACGCACCCGCTATCAGCGTTACGAAGTACTGATCGGCGACAACGCCAGTACGTCAGCCGAACTGTCGACCTGGCTCGACAGACAGGAACAGGTTTCGGGTCGCGTGCGTGTGTTCCGCGCCGAGCAGCGCATGAGTTCGGGGGCTTTGTGCAATCTGATCAGTCAGGAAGCCACTGGCGAATACCTTGTCCTGGTGGATGCGCAAAGCCAGATCGTCAATGTCGGCTGGATCGAATCACTGCTCAACCAGGCGCAACGTCCGGAAGTGGGCGTGGTCGGCGTCAAGCTGGTTGATGGTGAAGGCGCGGTGACTCAGGCCGGGCTGATTCTGGGCCTCAATGGCGGCGTGGGTTCTGGCTTTGTCGGCGAGCCGAAGACGTCCAGCGGCTATATGCAGCGCCTGACGGTCGAGCAGAATTACTCTGCCGTGTCATCGGCGTGCCTGATGATTGCCAAGGAGCTGTATGACGCAATCGGCGGGCTGGACGAGGAGGCTTTCGCTGAAGCGCTGGGTGACGTGGACCTGTGTCTCAAGGCTGCGCAGGCTGGTTACCTGACCGTTTGGACCCCGCATGTTCAGGTGGTGCATTCCGGTGTGGTGAAGGCTCCCGAGCAGGCGCGTACCGCGCTGATGGACAAATGGTCTGCGCAATTCGCGCAGGATGAAGCCTACAACGCTAATCTCGATCTCAATGGTCAGGGCTTCACCCTGGCTGGCTGAGTTGCCAGCATCAGTAAAACCGGTCGCATCGCGGCCGGTTCGCTGCTTTGAAAATCTCTGCACAGGGGGCTGACTGCCTGGCTCCAGTGCGCTTTTTCCCGACGCAAATTATCGCAAAGCATGCAAACGGGAGTGACCTGCGGGTCATAACGTGCATCTTCACTGTATTGTGTTACAGGGAGCGACATGCGCCTGACTTGCTTTAACGTGCCAAGCGCCCTGAAAATGTCTGTAAATCACCTCTATTCGGTAGCGCCCTGATTTTTATCGGGACGGAAAATGACCTGTTTACTCATCGGGAAGCCATGATGATTGGCATTAAAAGCATAGCGAGTTACGTGCCTGTTGCAGGCGTTGATAACTACGCTCAAGGCGCCAAATTCGGCAAGGATGAAGAATTCATCCTTGGGAAAATTGGCTCCACGTTCCTGCCGCGCAAAGACGCCGGCCAGGAAACCTCGGATCTGTGCGTTGAAGCAGCCAACACGCTGTTTGCCAACAATCCGCAGCTCAAGCGCGAAAGCATCGATGTGCTGATCGTCGTCACCCAGAACGGCGACGAGGAAGGTTTGCCGCATACTGCGGCTATCGTCCAGGACAAGCTGGGGCTGTCTACCAACGTCGCTGCGTTCGATATCTCGCTGGGCTGCTCCGGCTATGTATACGGTATCTATGCAATCAAAGGCTTCATGGAGGCGGCAGGCCTGAAAAACGGTCTGCTGATTACCGCCGACCCGTATTCGAAAATTGTCGATCCGGAAGACCGCAACACCACCATGTTGTTTGGCGACGCCGCAACCGCCACCTGGATGGGCGAGGACGCCGACTGGCAATTGGGCAAGGCGAAGTTCGGCACCGACGGTTCCGGCGCGCCGCACCTCAAGGTCAGCAATGGCGTGTTTTTCATGAACGGCCGTCAGGTGTTCAATTTTGCGCTGCTGAAAGTGCCTGCGCATCTGCATGAGCTGTTGGCCGAGTCAGACCTGACGCCTGACGATATCGATGCCTTCTGTATTCACCAGGGCAGTGCCGCCATCGTCGACGCCGTGGCGCGCCGCTTCGAAGACAAACCCGAGAAGTTTCTCAAGGACATGGTCGAGACCGGCAATACCGTGTCGTCCAGCATTCCGCTGCTGATTGAAAAACACGTACTGGGCTCTTCCTGGAAGCGGGTTGCCTTGAGCGGTTTTGGTGTGGGGCTGTCCTGGGGCTCCGCCATTATCTATAAAGGCTGAGTTAATACAGCCTGACTAAGAGCGCCTGCGGAGTTATTCCCCAGGCGTTTTTAAATTAAACAGTGATCCACGTCACACTTTGCACTTCGCTATGCGACACCTTCGCTTGACCCCACTTCCTGTTGTTGATGAATCTCCCTCTTTCCCGCCGCGTGATTATGCCCCAAGCCCTTGTTTTATAAGGGGTGGCCGTGTGATGGCAAAATATTAAAAAAAAACGCTCAAGCAACCTGCCATTGCGACGATAACTATTACGAAGGTTCTCTAGGCACACCCGGCGCTTGCAGGGGCCGGAAGCCACGTAGTACCAAACCAACGAGGAATTCATCATGGCTTTAACAGTAAACACCAACGTAGCATCGTTGAACGTCCAGAAGAACCTGGGTCGCGCCTCCGACGCCCTTTCGACCTCGATGACTCGTCTGTCTTCCGGTCTGAAAATCAACAGCGCCAAAGACGACGCTGCCGGCCTGAACATCGCCACCAAGATCAACTCGCAGATCAAAGGTCAGACCATGGCGATCAAAAACGCCAACGACGGTATGTCCATTGCTCAGACCGCTGAAGGCGCGCTGCAAGAATCGACCAACATTCTGCAACGTATGCGTGAACTGGCTGTTCAGTCGCGAAACGACAGCAACAGCTCGACTGACCGTGACGCGCTGAACAAAGAATTCAGCCAGATGAGTTCGGAACTGACTCGTATCGCCAACAGTACTAACCTGAACGGCAAGAACCTGATCGACGGTTCCGCCAGCACCATGACTTTCCAGGTTGGCTCCAACTCGGGCTCCTCGAACCAGATCACTCTGACTTTGAGCGCCAGCTTTGACGCAAACACCCTGGGTGTCGGTTCGGCAATCTCCATCGTCGGTTCCGACAGCGCTGCCGCAGAGTCTGCTTTCTCTGGCGCAATGGCCGCTATCGACTCGGCTCTGCAGACCATCAACAACACTCGTTCTGATCTCGGTGCTGCACAAAACCGTCTGACCAGCACCATCTCCAACCTGCAGAACATCAACGAAAACGCCAGTGCTGCACTGGGTCGTATCCAGGATACCGACTTCGCTTCTGAAACTGCACAGCTGACCAAGCAACAGACCCTGCAACAGGCTTCTACCTCTGTTCTGGCTCAGGCTAACCAGCTGCCATCCGCTGTACTGAAACTGCTTCAGTAATATCGGCATGAGTTTTAGCGGGGGAGTACTTAACAGTGCTCTCTCGCTTTTTTGCTTTCAGAGGTGATGGTCATGGATATGAGTGTGAAGCTGAACGTGACTTATCCGGCCGCTCAATCGGCGAGTCAGGCTCCTGTGCCGGATAAGCTTGTTGACAAGCCTGCCGATACCGCTCCTGTCGAGCGCGTTGCCGCCACGGCCGAAAGTAAAGGTTCCGATCTGCATAAGGATGATTCCAAGGACGATGCTAAAGTCAAAGCAGCGGCGGAAGATATCCAGAAATTTTTTCACACGGTGAAGCGCAATCTTGAGTTTTCGATCGACGAAGATTCTGGCAAAGTCATTGTCAAAGTGATTGCAAGCGACTCCGGTGAAGTAGTAAGACAGATTCCCAATGCAGAAATCCTGAAGCTGGCCGATAGCCTGAGTGATGCGAACAGTTTGTTGTTCCGCGCCAAGGCCTGATCGCCGGTACGGTATTTGTTGCCGGGTTACCAGCCTTTTGAACCGGCGGTAGGCCCCGCGACATTCTTGAAGGGAGAAGCACAATGGCAAGTCCCATTACATCTACAACAGGCCTGGGTTCAGGTCTGGCAATCACTGCAATCGTTGAAGGGTTGGTCAACGCCGAAAAGGCGCCCAAGCAGAACCAGATCGACAAGCAGACCGCCTCCACCACCGCATCGCTGTCCGGCGTGAGTCAACTGACGTCGGCGCTGGCTTCGTTTCAGAAGGCGATGGATACCTTAAGCAGTAAAACCACGCCTGCATTTCTGGGCTTTGCTGCGACCTCCGCCAACGAGGCTGTGGTCAAGGCTACTGCAGACAACACTGCGGTGAGTGGTTCTTACGCCATTAAAGTGAATAATCTGGCGACGGCATCCAAGGTTGCAACGATTGCCATGGATTCCACGCAATCGAGTGCTATTCCGAGTGGTACCCTGGAAATCACTCAAAATGGCACTACCCAGAAGGTTGTCATTGACAAGACGTCAACGCTGCAGGAAGTACGTGACCAGATAAACACGTCGCTTCAGGGCAAGGGCATCTCTGCCAACATCATTACCGATAACAACGGCTCCAGACTGGTGTTCAGTTCAACGACTACCGGTGCTGGCAGTGACATATCCGTCAAAGGTGGGTCAGGTCAGGAAGCACTGAACATTGACGGCACCAAGTTGATGAGCGCAACCAGCTCCAGCAATGACGCCAATGGCAAAGCGATTCCGGGTGCAGGCGCTATTTCTGCAACTGCCGTGGATGCCTCGTTCTCGATCGACGGTCTGGCCCTGACCAGCAAGTCGAATACCGTCAGCACGGCGATTTCTGGTGTGTCGTTCAATCTGCTTGCGCCCAGCACAGCAGCGACGGGCGACACAGTGGTCACGGTAGGGGTCAACACGGACGGTCTGAAAGCTTCGCTGCAGACATTTGTCGACTCCTACAACACGCTGGTCAAGCTGACGTCGTCGCTGACCAAGGGCACCCTGAGTGACAAGGGCGTCTACACGGCGGCTGCATTGACCGGCGACTCCACACCGCGCGGACTTCTGGCGAGTATTCGTAACCAGATCGCCAGTGCGACCTCTGGTGCCGGACTCAATTCGCTGTCTCAACTGGGTATCAAAACCCAGCAGTCTGACGGTACGCTGTCTCTGAATACCACCGAGTTTACTGCGGCGCTGAATGATAAAAAGCTGGGTGGTCAGATCGACGCTCTGTTCAACGGTGACAGTGGGCTGGTTACTCGAATCACCAAGGCAATCGAACCCTACACCAAAGCTGACGGCGTGCTTGCCGGTAAAACCAAAAGTCTGAACACGGTACAAAAGCAGCTGGCCGACGACAAGGAAGCCCTTGATCGCCGTATCGAAACGCTGACCGCTACCCTGACCAAGAAATACAACGCCATGGACCTGATCGTAGGTCAGCTCAAGGCAACCGGTAACAACATCACGTCGATCTTCGAGGCGATGAACGCACAGAAAAACGCTTCGTAAGATTTTCTACCGAAGTGCCAAGAACCCGACCCTGTGTCGGGTTCTTGCTTTTGGGCTAAAGTTTCCGGGCACTGCGTCGATAGCTTGAGTATCAGTATTCTGGATTTGTTACGAGGCCCATTATGAATCCGATGTTAGCGTTGCGGCAGTATCAGAAAATCGGCGCCCAGGCTCAGACCTCGGAAGCCAGCCCTCATCGTCTGGTGCAGATGTTGATGGAGGGCGGTCTCGACCGCATCGCTCAGGCCAAGGGCGCGATGGCCCGCAAGGACATTGCCAACAAGGGCGTGTTCATCAGCAAGGCCATCGGCATCGTCGGCGGGCTGCGTGAAGGGCTCGACCTCGAAACCTCGCCCAACGAAGGCCTGGTGAGGCAGGACAACCTCTATCACTACATGATGACGCGTCTGGCTGAAGCCAATGCTCGTAATGATCAGAAGATTCTTGATGAAGTCGCAGGCCTGCTGATTACCGTCAAGGAAGGCTGGGACGCGATTGGCACCATGCAATAACCTGCGCTGTTCCGAGGAGAATAAAAATGAGTGCTGCGCTCAAGCGTATTGAAGAAACCCGTGAGGCCTTGGTAGGTGCATTGGCCGAGCGTGACTGGGAGGCTATCGGCAAGCTTGATCTGGCCTGCCGTGAGTGCGTCGAGGCAGCCGTGGGCGAGCCGCCTGCCGATGAGCCGGCATTGCGCAGCAACCTCGAAGAGTTGCTTGGCGTCTACAGACAATTAATTGATGTTGCAACCGGCGAGCGTCAAGCCGTTGTCGATGAAATGACGCAAATCCAGAATGCCAAAAATGCGACGAAGGTATACCATCTCTTCGGTTAATGTTTAATTGTCATTTTTATTGTCGGACGAGATTTTCGCCATAAATTTGACTGTGTCCGTTTTTTTGACTTAACTAGTGATGTTTACTATTTTCTGGCGTCTCAAGGTTTATATCTGCTGAGATTGCCAAGTTGTCCCAATTTGTGGGCATTGAGTTGACTAGGGAAGTTGCTATTGCATGTGGCGTGAAATCAAGATTCTGCTAATCGATGACGATAGCCAGCGCCGCCGGGATCTGGCGGTCATCCTTAATTTCCTTGGCGAAGAAAACCTGTCCTGCTCAAGCCAGGACTGGCAGCAGGCGGTCGGCTCGCTGGCCTCCACGCGGGAGGTGCTGTGCATACTGCTCGGCAGCGTCAGCGCACCGGGCACCCTGCAAGGGCTGCTTAAGACCATCGCAGCATGGGATGAGTTCCTTCCTGTGCTGATGATGAGCGAAAATTCTGCAGTCGAATTGCCGGAGGAGCTGCGCCGCCGTGTGCTTTCCGTGCTGGAAATGCCGCCTAGCTACAGCAAGCTGCTTGACTCCCTGCACCGCGCCCAGGTCTACCGTGAAATGTACGACCAGGCCCGCGAGCGCGGCCGTCACCGTGAGCCAAATCTGTTCCGCAGTCTGGTAGGCACCAGCCGCGCGATCCAGCATGTCCGGCAAATGATGCAGCAGGTCGCCGACACTGACGCCAGCGTCCTGATTCTTGGCGAGTCAGGCACTGGCAAGGAAGTGGTCGCCCGCAACCTGCACTATCACTCCAAACGTCGCGACGCTCCATTCGTACCGGTCAACTGCGGTGCTATTCCTGCCGAGCTGCTCGAGAGCGAACTGTTCGGCCATGAAAAAGGCGCATTCACCGGTGCGATCACCAGCCGTGCCGGGCGTTTCGAGCTGGCCAATGGCGGTACGCTGTTTCTCGATGAAATCGGCGACATGCCGTTGCCGATGCAGGTCAAATTGTTGCGCGTGCTGCAGGAGCGTTCGTTCGAGCGTGTGGGCAGCAACAAGACCCAGAGCATCGACGTACGCATCATTGCCGCGACGCACAAGAATCTCGAAAACATGATCGAGATCGGCAGCTTCCGTGAAGACCTTTATTACCGTCTGAATGTGTTCCCGATCGAAATGGCCCCGCTGCGCGAGCGTGTCGAAGACATTCCGCTGTTGATGAACGAGCTGATCTCGCGCATGGAACACGAAAAGCGCGGTTCGATCCGTTTCAATTCGGCCGCGATCATGTCGCTGTGTCGCCATGCCTGGCCGGGTAACGTTCGTGAGCTGGCCAACCTGGTCGAGCGAATGGCAATCATGCATCCGTATGGCGTGATCGGTGTGGCAGAGCTGCCGAAGAAGTTTCGCTACGTCGATGATGAAGACGAGCAGATGGTCGACAGCCTGCGCAGCGATATCGAAGAGCGCGTGGCTATCAATAACCACACGCCGAACTTCGCTTCCGGTGCTTTGCTGCCGCCTGAAGGGCTGGACCTGAAGGACTACCTCGGTGGGCTTGAGCAGGGTCTGATTCAGCAGGCGCTGGATGATGCCAATGGCATTGTTGCCCGTGCCGCCGAGCGCCTGCGCATTCGTCGTACCACGCTGGTGGAGAAGATGCGCAAGTACGGCATGAGCCGTCGTGAGGGTGACGAACAGGCGGAGGATTGACGCCAGTTTAAAGTGCCAAAAATCAAGCCTCTGAATTTTCAGGGGTTTTTTTTCGGCACGAGGATTGCTAAGTCTCTCTTAACACACCGTTTACTGACGGTCCGCCACAAGAGAGCAGAACTATGTCCCAGGCCGCCCAACTGACTTCCGCCCCCTCTGTTCAGGCTCCTTATTCCCCGGAGCTGGAAAGTCGTCAGGGGCTTGAGCAAGCGTTCTCGCTGTTCAACCAGATGTCGGCGCAACTCACGAATTCCTACGGAGTGCTGGAGGCGCGCGTCACCGAGCTCAAGGGCGAGCTGGCCCATGCCGGTGCCCAGCGCCTGCAGGAGCTGGCGGAAAAAGAGCGTCTGGCCAATCGTTTGCAGAATCTGCTCGACCTGCTGCCGGGTGGCGTGATTGTCATCGACGGCATGGGCGTGGTCCGTGAGGCCAACCCGGCTGCCATCGATCTGTTGGGGCAGCCGCTGCTGGGCATGCTCTGGCGCCATGTCATCAGCCGTTGTTTCGCGCCTCGTGAAGACGACGGCCACGAAGTTTCCCTGAAGGACGGCCGCAGGCTTTCCATTGCCACCCGTTCGCTGGATGCCGAGCCGGGGCAACTGGTTTTGCTCAATGACCTGACTGAAACCCGTCGTTTGCAAGAGCAACTGGCGCGTCACGAGCGCTTGTCGTCGCTGGGCCGAATGGTTGCTTCTCTGGCGCATCAGATTCGTACGCCGCTGTCAGCGGCAATGATCTATGCCAGCCATCTGGCCGAGCAGGAGCTGCCGGTGGAAACCCAGCAGCGCTTTGCCGGGCGGCTCAAGGACCGTTTGCACGAGCTTGAGCATCAGGTGCGCGACATGCTGGTATTCGCCCGTGGCGAACTGCCATTGACCGACCGCCTGACACCTGGCGCTTTGTTCCAGGCTTTGCAGAACGCAGCCGCCACTCATTTACAAGGCGTTGCCGTGCGTTGGCAGTGCGACAGCATCGATGGCGAAATGCTGTGCAATCGCGACACGCTGGTCGGCGCGCTGCTCAACCTGATTGAAAACGCGGTCCAGGCCAGTGCTGGCCGGACCCTGTTGAAAGTGCATGCCTACAGCCGTGGTAACACGCTGCGCATAGCGTTCAGCGATAACGGTAGCGGTATGGACAAGGCTGCACTGGCGCGTATCGGTGAGCCGTTCTTCACCACCAAGACCACCGGCACCGGGCTGGGCCTGGCGGTGGTCACTGCGGTGTCGCGAGCGCATCAGGGCGGCGTGCATTATCGGTCTCATGTCGGTCGCGGCACGTGCGCGATTGTCAGTTTGCCGTTGATTCCTGCCGCCAGTCCTGCGGGTAACGAATGATGTCGATCAAGGTGCTGCTGGTCGAGGACGACCGTTCACTGCGCGAAGCACTGGGCGAAACGCTTGAGCTGGCAGGGTACGGCTACCAGGCCGTCGGCTCTGCCGAGGAGGCGCTGGTCGCTGTCGACGCGCAGCCGTTCAGCCTGGTGATCAGTGACGTCAACATGCCGGGTATGGATGGTCATCAATTGTTGAGCCTGCTGCGCAGCCGGCACCCGCAACTGCCAGTGTTACTGATGACGGCACACGGTGCGGTCGAGCGTGCGGTGGATGCGATGCGTCAGGGGGCGGCGGACTATCTGGTCAAACCGTTCGAGCCCAAGGCGCTGATCACGCTGGTTGCACGGCATGCGCTGGGTCGCCTCGGGCCTGCCGACAGTGAAGGGCCGATTGCGGTCGAACCTGCCAGCATCCAGCTGCTCAACCTTGCCAGCCGCGTGGCCAAGAGTGATTCCACGGTGCTGATTTCCGGCGAGTCCGGGACCGGCAAAGAGGTACTGGCGCGATTTATTCACCAGCATTCGCCTCGCGCCGACAAACCGTTTATCGCGATCAATTGCGCGGCGATTCCGGACAACATGCTTGAGGCAACCCTGTTCGGTCATGAGAAGGGCTCCTTCACCGGTGCCATTGCGGCGCAGGCGGGCAAGTTCGAACAGGCTGAAGGCGGCACGATCCTGCTCGATGAAATATCCGAAATGCCCATGGGGCTTCAGGCCAAGCTGCTGCGCGTATTGCAGGAGCGCGAGGTTGAGCGCGTCGGCGCACGCAAGCCGATCATTCTGGATATACGCGTGGTCGCCACCACCAACCGCGATCTGGCAGGTGAAGTGGCGGCGGGGCGCTTTCGTGAGGATCTGTTTTATCGCCTGTCGGTGTTTCCGCTGGCATGGCAGGCGCTGCGTCAAAGGACTGCCGATATTCTGCCGTTGGCCGAGCGGCTGCTGGCCAAGCATGTCAATAAAATGAAGCACGCGCCGGTGCGCTTGTCTGCCGAGGCGCAGGCGTGTCTGATCAGCTACGCCTGGCCGGGCAATGTGCGCGAGCTGGATAACGCCGTGCAGCGCGCTTTGATCCTGCAGCAGGGCGGGGTGATTCAGGCGCAGGATTTCTGCCTTGCCGGGGCGGTCGCCAATCTGGCACCGGCCGCGACAATAACCGCTGCCCCCGCGTTGCCTGTCATATCGGCAGTGGACAATCCCGGCGGCGGTGCTGGCGCCGAGTCAGTCGGCGCACTGGGCGATGACCTCAAGCGAAGGGAGTTTCAGATGATCATCGACACCTTGCGCGCCGAGCGCGGGCGTCGCAAGGAGGCCGCCGAGCGATTGGGTATCAGCCCGCGTACATTGCGCTACAAGCTGGCCCAGATGCGCGACGCCGGCATGGATGTGGAAGGCTATCTGTTCGCCACCTGACCCGGCCATCCAGCGGGTGACGATCGTCCGGGTACTGAATTTCTGCGTTATCGATACAACGCCTGCACGCACATGGGCCGGGGCAACAGCTTGTTGCAGAGCGGTTTCATGACGAACAGCATGGCATTCTCAGGTGGTGTGGCAAATGGCCGTCATCTAGCTGGCACCGTTGTTGCTATGTCTTCTGTATCCGCTGAATCAGTGTCAAAAATTTGCGGGCCTTACGAGAGAAACGTCCATGAGCCAAGGTGTTGAATTTAATCGCTTGATGTTGGATATGCGGGCCATGCAGATGGATGCAATGTCTGCCCCCAAGCCCGTGTCCGGCCCGCAGGAAGCCGGAGCCAGCAGCTTTGCCGACATGCTTGGTCAGGCCGTCAACAAGGTCGCGCAGACCCAGCAGGCATCCAGTCAGCTGGCCAGTGCATTCGAAGTTGGCAAGAGTGGTATTGATCTGACTGACGTCATGATTTCGTCGCAGAAAGCCAGTGTGTCTTTTCAGGCGTTGACCCAGGTTCGTAACAAACTGGTTCAAGCGTATCAAGACATCATGCAGATGCCGGTTTAAGGGACGTACTGAGTCATGGCCGAAGCAACAGCCGATCCCGTTCCTGCAAGAGCGGGCGCTTCCGATAAGAAACCGTTGTTCGGTTTGTCTTTTCTGGAAAATCTTTCCGAAATGACCATGCTGCGTCAGGTCGGCCTTATGGTCGGTCTGGCCGCGAGCGTGGCCATCGGCTTTGCCGTGGTGCTCTGGTCCCAGCAGCCGGACTATCGTCCGCTCTATGGCAGTCTGGCCGGTATGGACAGCAAGCAGATCATGGACACCCTGACGGCGGCGAACATCAATTACACCGTCGAACCCAACTCCGGTGCTCTGCTGGTCAAGTCTGATGACGTGCAGCGTGCGCGCATTCAGCTGGCTCAGGCGGGCGTGGTACAGAACGACGCCAATATCGGTTTCGAGATCCTCGACAAGGATCAGGGCCTGGGAACCAGCCAGTTCATGGAAGCCACGCGCTATCGTCGCGGGCTGGAAGGCGAACTGGCACGGACCATCTCGGCCCTGAATAACGTCAAGGGTGCTCGCGTACACCTGGCGATTCCGAAGAGCTCGGTGTTTGTCCGTGATGATCGCAAGCCAAGCGCTTCGGTACTGGTCGAGCTGTACGCCGGTCGCTCGCTGGAACCGAGCCAGGTGCTGGCCATTATCAACCTGGTGGCCACCAGCGTTCCCGAATTGAGCAAGTCGCAGATTACCGTCGTGGACCAGAAGGGCACGCTGCTGTCTGATCAGGCGGAAAACTCCGAGCTGACCATGGCGGGCAAGCAGTTTGATTACAGCCGTCGCATGGAAGGCATGCTGACCCAGCGTGTGCAGAACATTCTGCAACCAATCCTGGGCAATGACCGCTACAAGGCGGAAGTCTCGGCAGTGGTTGATTTCAGTGCCGTCGAGTCGACAGCTGAAAGCTTCAACCCTGATCAACCAGCCTTGCGCAGCGAGCAATCGGTCAATGAACAACGCTCCAGCAGTTCAAGCTCGGGTGGTGTTCCGGGTGCGCTGAGCAATCAGCCACCAGGTCCGGCGACCGCTCCGCAGACTGCTGCCGGTGGCGCAGCCGGTGCTGCCGGCCCCATCGCGCCAGGCCAGCCGCTGCTCGATGCCAACGGTCAACAGATCATGGACCCGGCTACCGGTCAGCCAGCCTTGGCGCCGTTCCCGGCTGACAAACGTGTGCAGTCGACCAAGAACTTTGAACTGGATCGCTCGATCAGCCACACCAAGCAACAGCAGGGTCGTCTGACGCGTCTGTCGGTTGCCGTGGTGGTCGATGACATGGTCAAAACCAATGCTGCCAACGGCGAAGTCAGCCGTGCGCCGTGGAGTGCGACGGATCTGGCGCGCTTTACCCGCTTGGTGCAGGACGCGGTCGGCTTCGATGCCAGCCGGGGTGACAGTGTCAGTGTGATCAACGTGCCGTTCTCCAGCGAACGTGCCGAAGTGTTGCCTGAAGCGTCTTTCTACTCGCAACCCTGGTTCTGGGACATCGTCAAACAGGCGGTCGGGGTGATCTTCATCCTGATCCTGGTGTTTGGTGTGCTGCGCCCGGTGCTGAACAACATCACCAACGGCAAGAGCAAGCAACAACTGGCCGCGTTCGGGGGTGGCGACGCCGAACTCGGTGGCATGGGCGGTCTGGACGGCGAGTTGTCCAACGATCGCGTAAGCCTGGGCGGTCCGCAGAGCATCTTGCTGCCAAGCCCGACCGAAGGTTATGACGCACAGCTGAACGCGATCAAAAGCCTGGTAGCCGAGGACCCTGGCCGTGTGGCTCAGGTTGTGAAAGAGTGGATCAACACTGATGAATGAACGAGCCATGGTAGCCAAACTCTCGAAAGTTGAAAAAGCGGCTGTACTGTTACTTTCGCTGGGCGAAACCGATGCGGCTCAGGTGCTTCGGCACATGGGCCCCAAGGAAGTCCAGAAGGTGGGCGTGGCCATGGCTCAGATGCGCAACGTGCATCGCGAGCAGGTCGAAGAGGTCATGAGCGAGTTTGTCGACATCGTCGGCGATCAGACCAGCCTCGGCGTCGGCTCGGATGGTTATATCCGCAAAATGCTGACTCAGGCCCTGGGTGAAGACAAAGCCAACGGCCTGATCGACCGGATTCTGCTGGGCGGCAATACCAGCGGTCTGGACAGTCTCAAATGGATGGAGCCACGTGCGGTTGCCGACGTGATCCGTTTCGAACACCCGCAGATTCAGGCGATTGTGGTGGCGTATCTGGACGCCGATCAGGCGGGTGAAGTGCTCGGGCATTTCGATCACAAGGTGCGCCTGGACATCATCCTGCGTGTCTCGTCGCTCAACACCGTGCAACCGGCGGCACTCAAAGAGCTTAACCAGATTCTCGAGAAGCAGTTCTCTGGCAACGCCAACACGTCGCGTACCACCCTGGGTGGCATCAAGCGTGCGGCCGACATCATGAACTTCCTCGACAGCTCCATCGAAGGCGCGCTCATGGATTCGATCCGCGAGGTCGACGAAGACCTTTCGGTGCAGATCGAAGACCTCATGTTCGTCTTCAACAACCTCTCCGACGTGGACGACCGCGGTATCCAGGCGCTGTTGCGCGAAGTGTCTTCGGACGTGCTGGTGCTGGCGCTCAAAGGCTCGGACGAGGCGATCAAGGAAAAAATCTTCAAGAACATGTCCAAGCGTGCCGCCGAGCTGCTGCGCGACGACCTCGAAGCCAAGGGTCCGGTGCGTGTCAGCGATGTGGAAACCGCCCAGAAAGAAATCCTCACCATTGCGCGTCGTATGGCCGAGGCCGGCGAGATCGTACTCGGTGGCAAGGGTGGCGAGGAAATGATCTAAGGATTCAGCTGACTCATGTCCACTTCCAATAAAGAATTGGCCAGCGATCTGATTCGCGCCAAGGACGCCGGGACGCTCGATATCTGGGCGTTGCCCAGCTTTGATCCGCATGTGGAGCCCGAGCCTGAACCCGAGCCGGAGCCTGTCGATGAGCCGGCCGAGATGGAAGAGGTGCCGCTGGACGAAGTTCAGCCACTGACGCTCGAAGAACTGGAAAGCATTCGTCAGGAAGCCTGGAACGAAGGCTTCGCCACGGGTGAAAAAGAAGGCTTTCACAGCACCCAGCTCAAGGTTCGACAAGAGGCTGAAGTCGCGCTCGCCGCGAAGATAGCCAGCCTTGAGCAACTGATGGGTCACCTGCTGGAACCCATCGCCGAGCAGGACACGCAAATCGAAAAGGCCGTTATCCACCTGGTCGAGCACATTGCACGCAAGGTGATTCAGCGCGAACTGGTCACCGATTCCGGGCAGATCGCCAGCGTGCTGCGCGATGCGCTGAAGCTGTTGCCGATGGGCGCGCAGAATCTGCGAATCTTCATCAATCCTCAGGACTTCCTGCTGGTCAAGGCCATGCGCGAGCGTCATGAAGAGGCGTGGAAAATCGTCGAAGACGAAGACCTGTTGCCGGGCGGTTGCCGGATTGAAACCGAGCACAGCCGCATCGACGCCAGCGTCGAAACACGCATCGCGCTGGCGATTTCCAAGATGCATGATCAGTTGCACGAGCAGGTCACTCATCCTGCTGCGGCAGACCTGAGTGTCGATCTGGAAACCTCGCCAGTCACTGCTTCCAGTGCTGCAGAATCCGAAGCGGACACCCTTGATGCGCCTTGATCGCACCAGCTTTGGCAAACGTCTCGGCACCTACGCCGAGTCGATAAGCCTGCCTGCCCAGCCAGTGGTGGAAGGGCGCCTGCTGCGCATGGTCGGCCTGACGCTCGAAGCCGAAGGCATGCGCGCGGCAATGGGCAGTCGCTGCATGGTGATCAACGATGACAGCCACCACCCGGTGGAAGTCGAAGCTGAAGTGATGGGTTTTTCCGGCGGCAAGGTGTTTCTGATGCCGGTTGGCAGCGTTGCCGGCATTGCGCCTGGCGCGCGGGTCGTGCCGCTGGCCGATACCGGCCGCCTGCCAATGGGCATGAGCATGCTGGGGCGCGTGCTGGACGGTGCCGGTCGGCCGCTGGATGGTCGTTCGCCGATAAAAGCCGAAGACTGGGTGCCCATGGACGGGCCGACCATCAACCCGCTCAAACGTGACCCGATCAGTCAGCCACTGGATGTCGGAATTCGCTGCATCAACGGTTTATTGACGGTCGGCCGCGGCCAGCGTCTCGGGCTGTTCGCCGGTACGGGCGTGGGCAAGAGTGTGCTGCTCGGCATGATGACGCGCTTTACCGAGGCGGACATCATCGTCGTGGGGCTGATCGGTGAGCGGGGCCGTGAGGTTAAAGAGTTCATCGAGCATATTCTCGGCGAAGAGGGCCTCAAACGCTCGGTGGTGGTTGCCTCGCCAGCCGATGACGCGCCGCTGATGCGTTTGCGCGCTGCCATGTATTGCACACGCATCGCCGAGTATTTTCGCGACAAGGGCAAGAACGTCCTGTTGCTGATGGATTCACTGACCCGTTTCGCCCAGGCCCAGCGGGAAATCGCCCTGGCCATCGGCGAACCGCCCGCCACCAAGGGCTATCCGCCGTCTGTATTCGCGCGCCTGCCAAAGCTGGTCGAGCGGGCTGGCAACGCCGAAAAGGGCGGTGGTTCGATCACCGCGTTTTACACGGTGCTCTCGGAAGGCGATGACCAGCAGGACCCGATTGCCGACTCCGCACGGGGCGTGCTTGACGGTCATATCGTGCTGTCCCGGCGTCTGGCCGAGGAGGGGCATTACCCGGCCATCGATATCGAAGCGTCCATCAGCCGGGTCATGCCCGCCGTGGTCAGCCCCGAGCACATGGCCCGGGCGCAACATTTCAAGCAGCTCTGGTCGCGTTATCAACAGACCCGCGACCTGATCAGCGTCGGTGCCTATGTGGCTGGTGGCGACCGCGAAACCGACATGGCGATCGCTTTGCACCCGGTGCTGGTGCGTTACCAGCGCCAGGCCCTGCGCGAGAATGAAAGCATGCAGGGCAGTAGCGAAGCGCTGGCGTCGATATTCGCCCCGGCACCTGGCGGCTGATAGCCCATGGCTCAGAGTCGAGCGGCGCGTCTGGCGCCAGTGGTCGAAATGGCTGAAGCGGCCGAGCGAACGGCGGCTCAGCGACTCGGGCATTTTCAGGGGCAGGTCAACCTGGCCAACAACAAGCTTCAGGAACTCGACCAGTTTCGCCAGGATTATCAACAGCAATGGTTACAGCGCGGCAGCGCCGGGGTGTCCGGGCAATGGTTGCTGGGCTATCAGCGCTTTCTCAGCCAGCTCGACGTGGCGGTTGCCCAGCAATACAAAAGCCTCGAATGGCACACGGCCAATCTTGATAGGGCGCGTATTGCCTGGCAGGACTGCTACGCAAGGGTCGAAGGCCTGCGCAAACTGGTGCAGCGCTACATGGACGAAGCCCGCAAGCTTGAAGACAAACGGGAGCAGAAGCTGCTGGATGAGCTATCGCAGCGGCTGCCCCGGCATAACCCATTCTGACTTTTGACTGAATGAGGTCCCGGCGATCTCTCGGTCTGGTCTACGCTCACACTGTCTCGGTGATGAACCACCTCGGAGTTTCCATGACAATCACTTCCGAACTGTCGGCAGATGGCCGGCAACTGACCCTTTTCATCGAGGGACGCTTTGATTTCGATGCTCACCAGGACTTTCGCGCGGCCTATGAGGAGTACCCGCGGGATCTGGATTACGTCGTCGACCTGCGCAGCACTCATTACCTGGACAGCTCCGCGTTGGGCATGTTGTTGCTGCTGCGCGACCATGCTGGCGGCGACAGGGCCGGCGGTGATAAATCAAAGGTGCGGCTGATCAACTGCACGGCCGATGTTCGCACCATCCTCACGATCTCCAATTTCTCACAGCTGTTTCAGTTGAGCTGACGTTTTGCAGTCGCCTGCGAAGAAGCTGTGCATCCTGATCGCTGACGACAGCGCCAGCGATCGCTTGCTGTTGTCGACCATTGTTGCCCGTCAGGGGCACCGTGTGTTGAGCGCTGCGAACGGCGTCGAAGCCGTGGCGATCTTCACCTCGGAACGCCCGCAGCTGATCCTGATGGACGCCATGATGCCGGGCATGGACGGTTTCGAGGCGGCGCGGCGCATCAAGGCAATGACCGGCGAGTCGCTGGTGCCGATCATTTTTCTGACCTCGCTCACCGAAGGCGAAGCGCTGGCGCGTTGCCTGGATGCCGGTGGCGACGACTTCATGTCCAAACCGTACAACCCGCTGGTGCTGGCAGCCAAGATCAACGCGATGAACCGGCTGCGTGTGCTGCACGAAACCGTCCGCGAGCAGCGCGACCAGATTTCCAGGCACCATGACTACCTGCTCAACGAGCAGCGCGTTGCCAAGGCGGTGTTTGATCAGGTCGCGCATGCCGGCTGTCTAGGCGCGAGCAACATCCGTTATCTGCAATCCCCCTATGCACTGTTCAACGGTGACCTGATGCTGGCGGCTTATACCCCGGCCGGGCACATGCAGGTGCTGCTCGGGGACTTCACCGGGCATGGTTTGCCGGCCGCAGTGGGGGCCATGCCGTTGGCGGAAGTGTTTTATGGCATGACCGCCAAAGGTTACGGTCTGGTGGAGATCGTTCGGGAAATGAATGCCAAGCTCAAGCGCATTCTGCCAATCGACATGTTCTGTTGCGCGACGCTGCTGTGCGTCAACCTCCAGCAGCGCCAGGTTGAAGTCTGGAGCGGCGGCCTGCCGGACGGCTACCTGCTGCGTGGCACGAGCGGCGAACACGTGCCGCTGGTCTCGCACCATCTGCCGCTGGGCGTGCTGAGTGTCGATGCCTTCGATACCCGCACCGAGGTGTACCCGCTGGCGCCGGGAGACCGGATTTTTCTGCTGTCCGATGGCGTGCTCGACACCAGCGACAGTAAAGACGAGCTGTTCGGCGCACAGCGATTGCGTCAGGTCCTGTCTGCCAATCGCGAGCCGCAGCTGCTGATTCAGGAAATCCTTCAGGCGCTCAACGATTTTGGCGGCAAGGCGCGTGACGACGTCAGTCTGCTGGAAATCAGCGCGGTGGACGAGCCGCCTGGAAGCCCGCAGGTTCTGACCTATTCGGACAGTGGCGCGTCCAGCCCGCTGGACTGGTCAGCCAGCTTCGAATTTCGTGCGTCGACCCTGAAACGCTTCAATCCGTTGCCTTATATTCTGCAACTGCTGCTGGAAGTACACGGCCTGCGCAATCAGGGCGCGGCGTTGCATATGGTGCTGGGCGAGCTGTACAGCAATGCGCTGGAACATGGTGTGCTAGGGTTGGACTCGGCACTCAAGCATGATGCGCCAGGCTTTGCGCGCTATTACCAGTTGCGGGCCGAACGTCTGAGTGCCTTGGAGACTGGCTTCATCCGCATGAGCCTGCAGATCGAACCAGTCGGGCAGGGTGGTCGTCTGACCCTGAGTGTCGAGGACAGCGGTAACGGATTCAATGCACAGCAGGCCAGAATGCAAACGCCTGCAGGCGGCGATCTGTACGGTCGCGGGCTGCGGCTGGTGTGTGAATTGAGCCATGAGGCTCGGTGGTCCACGGATGGCAGGACCGCCTGCGTGGAATTTTTATGGGCGGGAGTGGCATAATCCGCCTCGATGGCTGTTTGTGTGTCATCGCGGACCGGCAAAGCGGTTCGTGCCTGCACCCTGCAGACCCTCAAATCTTGATCAAGGAGCGAGCAAGTGTCGATTCATCTGGATTACAGCGTGCTGAACGCTTTGCAGGAAGTCATGGAGGATGAATATCCGACGTTGCTGGATGTGTTCCTGAAGGATTCCGAACAGCGCGTTGAGCAATTGCGTCTGGCGGTTGAAACCTGCGACCTGGATTTGCAGGAGCTGAGCCTCAACGCGCACAGCTTCAAGGGCAGCAGCAGCAACATGGGCGCCTTGCGCCTTTCCGACCTGTGCCGGGAGCTTGAAGACCTGGCTCGTCAGCAAGAGCGCTCCGGTCTGGCAGAGCTGGTTGGCAAGATCGACAGTGAATACCTGACCATCCGCGGACTGTTCAATGCGGAGCGGCAGTTTTTCGTCAGTTGACGGTCATTTCAAGTCTGGATGAGTGGGTTATAAGAGTTGGCCTGCATCTTGCTGGTACTGAGATAACCAGCTGCTCATGCGGAGACCGAAATGCCCCTTGCCCCCAACGCCCTTCTACAGGCCACCACCGCTGCGACCTCCCGGTCCGGTGTGGCGAACAACTCGGTCAAGTCTGCCGACAGCAGCAAGGACGGGGCTTCCAGCTTTTCCAACGTCTATGCAAAGCAGGCCAGGGACACTGTTCCGGCGCGCGATGATGCGCCGGTCAAACCCGGCCGCGAGAAGGCTGCGCCCGACAAGGACAAGGTTGCCGCTGGCAAGGACAAACCGGTAAACGATCAAGTGAATGCCGCTGACAAGTCGACTGTTGCCGATAGCGGCAATGGTTTGCCTGCCAAGTCTGCTGTTGCCGACGATGATGCAGCCAACGTGGATTCCACGCAGGACGACGCGAAGGCAGCTGCCGATGCGGCGCTGGCCGATGCCCCTGCGGTTGTTGATCCCGCACTCGATCCAGCCCTGCAGGCAATGACTGTGCAGGCACCCGTTGCGCCAACCGTCAAACCGCAGGGTGCAGAAACCAAGGTTTCGCCTGCGGTTGTGGCGCTTGTCACAACGGCTGCCACGCCAGCCGCCCCCGTCGTCGCCGAAGCGGCTTTCAACCCCGACGCTGATCCTCTGGCGGGTCTGGATGCGGTGCAACTGGCGCTGGAAAATGCCACTGCCAAGACTCAGCTGGCTGCGCAGAACGCCCAGGCCGCCAGCAAAGCGACGCCGTCGAACGCAGAGGCTGATCCGACACAGAATTTAGTCAATAACCTGTCGGCCTTGAGCGAGCAGCTTCCCTCGGACGGCAGCAGCACCGAAAGCAGCGACAAGTCCTTCAGCGGGTTGATCGGTGAAGGCCTCAAGGATGTCAAAAGCGCTACGGGTGATACCCGTGTCGATAACTTCGCCGATCGTCTCGCGGCATTGAGCCAGGCAGCGCAACCGGCCCGTGTGGCAGCAGCACCCACGGCTGGGCCGCTGATGAATCAGCCGTTGGCGATGCATCAAAGCGGCTGGACCGAAGGCATCGTCGACCGCGTGATGTACCTGTCGAGCCAGAACCTCAAGAGCGCCGACATCAAGCTGGAGCCCGCCGAACTCGGGCGTCTGGACATCCGCATCAATATGGCACCGGATCAGCAGACTCAGGTGACCTTCATGAGCGCCCACCTGGGCGTGCGCGATGCGCTGGAAAACCAGATGTCGAAACTGCGCGAGTCGTTCGTTCAGCAAGGCCTCGGCCAGGTGGACGTCAACGTATCCGATCAATCGCAACAACAGGCTCAGCAGCAGGCCCAGGAACAAGCCAGTCGTGCGCAGCGCAGCGGCCGTGGCAACGGCATGAGCTCCGGTGACACGTCTGATGATGTTGCCGGCATTGACGCCGCCATTCCCGTCAGCCAGCCGGCGGCACGCGTGATCGGCACCAGCGAGATCGATTATTACGCGTGATGCAAGCCTGCTTTTGAGGCTGATTCTCGTGCCAGCGCGCCGCATTGGCACGAGAATCATGATCCATTAGCGGCCATGCGCGTAACCGGTTGTGTCCACTCCATCCCTGTTCCGTACAACTCTGGCATAACACTTGCTCAGCCTCTGTCACGTATTGAAGAAACTCTTGAATAGTGACGGATTATTGGCATGGCGCAGAGCGAAGACGTTAAAGACCCCGCACCCAAAGGCAAAGGTAAACTCAAGCTCATCATAATCGCCGTCGTGGCGCTGTTGCTGGCAGTGGGCTTGTCGGTGGGGGCGACCTGGTTCCTCATGCACAAGGGCGAAAGCAAGGTAGACCCGGCCGCAGCGGCAGCGGCGGCCAACGTCAAGCCGGTGGCGGTTTACGAACCGATGACGCCAGCGTTCGTGGTCAACTTCAACGCCAATGGCCGCTCGCGCTATATGCAGGTCAGTATCACCATGCTCGGGCGCAATGCGGCGGACATGGAAGCGCTGAAAGTACACATGCCACTGATTCGCAACAATCTGGTCATGCTCTTCGCAGGGATTCCATTCGAGTCGCTGGCGTCGCCGATCGGTCAGGAAATGCTGCGTCAGAAAGCGACCGCCAGCATTCAGGAAGTTGCACAGAAAGAACTCGGCAAGACTGTAATCGAACAGCTGCTCTTCACTAATTTCGTATTGCAGTAGGATTTTCACATGGCCGTGCAAGACCTGCTATCCCAGGACGAAATCGACGCGCTGCTGCATGGTGTTGACGATGGTATGGTCCAGACTGATGGCCCCGGCGAGCCGGGCAGCGTCAAAAGTTATGACCTGACCAGCCAGGACCGGATTGTCCGGGGGCGCATGCCGACCCTGGAAATGATCAACGAGCGATTCGCCCGTTACACCCGCATCAGCATGTTCAACCTGCTGCGCCGCTCGGCGGATGTGGCAGTGGGCGGCGTTCAGGTCATGAAGTTTGGCGAGTACGTGCATTCGCTGTACGTGCCGACCAGTCTCAACCTGGCCAAGATCAAGCCGTTGCGCGGCACTGCGCTGTTCATTCTTGACGCCAAGCTGGTGTTCAAGCTGGTGGACAACTTTTTCGGCGGCGACGGTCGTCACGCCAAGATCGAAGGTCGCGAGTTCACGCCGACCGAATTGCGCGTTGTGCGCATGGTGCTGGATCAGGCATTCATCGACCTCAAGGAAGCCTGGCAGGCGATCATGGAAGTCAATTTCGAGTACATCAACTCGGAAGTGAACCCGGCCATGGCCAACATCGTCGGCCCGAGCGAGGCGGTGGTGATCTCGACGTTCCACATCGAGCTCGACGGGGGTGGCGGTGATCTGCACGTGACCATGCCTTACTCGATGATCGAGCCGATCCGCGAAATGCTCGATGCCGGTTTCCAGTCGGACCTCGACGACCAGGACGAGCGCTGGGTCAATGCGCTCAAGGAAGACGTACTGGATGTCAACGTGCCGCTGACCACCACGATTGCCCAGCGTCAGTTGCCATTGCGCGACATCCTGCATATGCGGCCTGGCGATGTGATCCCGGTAGAGTTGAGCGACTCGCTGGTCATGCGTGCCAACGGCGTGCCTTCCTTCAAGGTCAAGCTCGGCTCGCACAAGGGCAAGATGGCCCTGCAAGTAATCGAACCCATAGCACGGCGTTGACCTGTCAGGTCAATACCGGAAATTTTGCGTAACTGAAAGACTGCGTGCAGAGGACAACTGATGGCTGATGAAAACGATATGACGTCTGCTGAAGATCAGGCACTGGCTGATGAATGGGCTGCTGCACTGGGCGAGGCCGGTGACGGCGGGCAAGCGGATATTGACGCGTTGCTGGCTGCGGACGCGGGGAATTCGGGTAGCCGCCTGGCCATGGAAGAATTCGGCAGCGTGCCGAAGAACACCGGCCCGGTCACCCTGGACGGTCCGAACCTGGACGTGATTCTGGACATCCCGGTATCGATCTCCATGGAAGTGGGCAGCACCGATATCAACATTCGCAACCTGTTGCAGCTCAACCAGGGCTCGGTGATCGAGCTGGATCGTCTGGCGGGCGAGCCGCTGGATGTGCTGGTCAATGGCACGCTCATCGCCCACGGTGAGGTGGTGGTGGTCAACGAGAAGTTCGGCATCCGTCTTACCGACGTGATCAGCCCGAGCGAACGCATCAAGAAGCTGCGCTGAATGAAGCGCTGGCTGAGTGTTCTGTTGACCCTGCCGTCGCTGGCCTGGGCTGCCGAGCCCGTTGTTCAGGCGGCCCCTGCGCAAGTGGCCAGCACCGTGTCCGGCGGCATGGGCGGGCAGTTGGTGCAACTGCTGTTCGGTCTGATTCTGGTGGTAGGCCTGATTTTCGTGCTGGCCTGGCTGATGCGCCGGGTGCAGCGCGTCGGTCCGAACAACAGTCAGGTCATCGAGCTGGTGAGTTCGCGCGCCTTGGGGCCGCGTGATCGTCTGGTGCTGGTGCAAATTGGCAACGAGCAGGTATTGCTGGGTATCACGCCGGGTCGAATCACGCCCTTGCATGTACTCAAGGAGCCGGTACACGTGCCGGTGCGCGAGCAGACGACGCCCGAATTCGCTCAGCGTCTGATGGAGCTGATGGGCAAGGATAAGGACAAGAAGTAATGGGCGCCTTGCGTTTCCTGATACTGCTGTTGCTGGTCATGGTTGCGCCTTCTGTTCTGGCGGCTGATCCGCTTTCTATACCGGCGATCACGCTGTCCAACAGCACCGATGGTCAGCAGGAATATTCGGTCAGTCTGCAAATCCTGCTGATCATGACCGCGCTGAGTTTTATCCCGGCGTTCGTCATGCTGATGACCAGTTTCACGCGGATCATCATCGTCTTTTCGATTCTGCGTCAGGCGCTGGGCCTGCAGCAGACGCCGTCGAACCAGATCCTGACCGGCATGGCGCTGTTTCTGACCATGTTCATCATGGCGCCGGTATTCGATCGAGTGAATGAGGACGCCTTGCAGCCTTATCTGGCCGAGAAGCTGTCGGCGCAGGATGCGGTCGCCAAGGCGCAGGTGCCGATCAAGGATTTCATGCTGGCGCAGACCCGTACCAGTGACCTTGAGCTGTTCATGCGGCTGTCCAAGCGTACCGACATTCCGACCCCGGATGCCGCGCCGCTGACCATTCTGGTTCCGGCATTCGTGATTTCCGAACTCAAGACAGCGTTTCAGATCGGCTTCATGATCTTCATTCCGTTCCTGATCATCGATCTGGTGGTCGCCAGTGTGCTGATGGCCATGGGTATGATGATGCTGTCGCCGCTGATCATTTCCCTGCCGTTCAAGATCATGCTGTTTGTGCTGGTGGATGGCTGGGCGCTGATTGTCGGCACCCTGGCTGGCAGTTTTGGTGGCGTATGAGCCGTTTCACTGAGGAGTCTGCCCGATGACGCCGGAAGTAGCTGTTGACCTGTTCCGCGAAGCGCTGTGGCTTACCACGGTACTCGTCGCCATTCTTGTCGTGCCCAGCCTGTTATGCGGTCTGCTGGTGGCCATGTTTCAGGCCGCGACCCAGATCAACGAACAGACCTTGAGCTTTCTGCCTCGCCTGCTGGTGATGCTGGTAACCCTCATCGCCATCGGCCCCTGGCTGCTGAAAATCTTCATGGAATACATGCTGACGCTGTACACCAGTATTCCGACGCTGATCGGCTAGCCGCATGCAGCCGATGCTCGCGCTGACCGATACCCAGATCAGTACCTGGGTTGCGGCTTTCATGCTGCCGATGTTCCGGATCATCGCGTTGCTGATGACCATGCCGATCATTGGCACCACACTGGTTCCGCGCCGCGTGCGCATGTACCTCGCATTTGCCATCACCGTTGTTGTCGCGCCAGCCTTGCCCGACATGCCGCCGGTCCAGGCACTTGATCTCAGTGCGTTGCTGCTGATCGGCGAGCAGATCATCATCGGTGCGGGTATGGGCCTGTCGCTGCAACTGTTCTTTCATATCTTCGTAGTGGCAGGGCAGATCATCTCGACGCAGATGGGCATGGGCTTCGCGTCGATGGTCGACCCCACCAACGGCGTGTCCTCCGCCACCATCGGTCAGTTCTTCACGATGCTGGTCACGCTGTTGTTTCTCGCCATGAACGGCCATCTGGTGGTGCTGGAAATTTTCGGCGGTGGCTTTACCACGATGCCGGTCGGCAGTGGTTTGTTGGTCAATAACTTCTGGGAGCTGGCCAACGGGCTGGGTTGGGTGCTTGCTTCCGGCCTGCGTCTGGTGTTGCCTGCGATTACCGCGCTGCTGATCATCAACATCGCTTTCGGGGTCATGACCCGCGCCGCGCCGCAGCTGAACATCTTTTCCATCGGTTTTCCGCTCACGTTGGTATTGGGTATGGTCATTCTGTGGATGACCATGGGCGATATTCTCAATCAGTATCAGCCGATTGCCACCCAGGCATTGCAGGCGTTGCGCGACATGGTGAGGGCTCGTTGAGATGGCAGAAAACGAGAATGGCCAGGACAAGACAGAAGACCCCACGGAAAAGAAGGTCAAGGACTCGCGGGCTGATGGCCAGATCGCGCGCTCCAAGGAACTGACCACTCTGGTGGTGATGTTGATGGGGGCGGGCGGGTTGCTGATGTTCGGTTCCGACATCGCGCTGATGATGTCCGAGCTGATGCGCGACAATTTCACGATATCGCGTGAAATGCTGATGGATCAGTCCTACATGGGCAAGGCGCTGCTCAGTTCCGGATTGCATGCGCTGGTGGTGATTCTACCGTTTCTGATTGCCATGCTGGTGGCAGCGCTGGTGGGGCCGATCATGCTCGGCGGCTGGCTGTTTGCAACCAAGTCGCTGATGCCCAAGTTCAGCCGGATGAACCCGGCAGCCGGGCTCAAGCGGATGTTTTCGCCGCACGCGCTGGTCGAGCTGCTCAAGTCATTCGGTAAGTTTCTGATCATCCTGGCGGTTGCGCTGGTGGTGCTGAGCAAAGAGCGTAACGACCTGGTTGCCATCGCTCACGAGCCACTTGAGCAGGCCATGATTCACAGCTTGATAGTGGTGGGCTGGAGCAGCTTCTGGATGGCCTGCGGTCTGATGTTCATTGCCGCCGCGGATGTGCCTTTTGTGCTGTACGAAGCGCACAAAAAGCTGTTGATGACCAAGCAGGAAGTGCGCGACGAGCACAAGAACAGTGAGGGTAGCCCGGAGGTCAAGCAGCGCATTCGTCAGTTGCAGCGTGAAATGTCCCAGCGCCGGATGATGGCCTCGATCCCCGAGGCCGACGTCATTATTACCAACCCGACCCACTTCGCCGTCGCCCTGAAATACGACCCTGAGCAGGGCGGGGCGCCGATGTTGCTGGCCAAGGGCACAGACCTTATGGCCCTGAAGATTCGCGAGATCGGTGCGCACAACCAGATACTGATCCTGGAGTCGGCGGCGCTGGCTCGCTCCATCTACTACAGCACCGAGCTGGACCAGGAAATCCCCGCCGGGCTGTATCTGGCCGTGGCTCAGGTGCTGGCTTATGTTTACCAGATCCGCCAGTTCCACGCTGGCCAGGGCAAACGCCCTGATCCACTGGGCGACATCAAGATCCCGCCGGATTTGCAGCGCGATGCGTAGCTCTTGAGTATGCGGCGCAGCGCAGCGCAGATCTGTGACGCGGAGCGTCACCCAGAGCATTCCCACGCTGGTGGACTGCCCCCCAAAAGTTGGACGGTTTTAGCTTGCTGCCTGAGCCCTGTATTTTACGGGGCTCAGACCGTTTAGTTTCAGCTTGATGCGGTCATGGTTGTAGTAGTGAATGTACTCATCCAGACCTGCCTTCAGCTCTTCTATGCTTTCAAATCGTTTCAAATAGAAAAACTCGGACTTCAGCGTACCAAAGAAGCTTTCCATTGCGGCATTGTCCAAGCAATTTCCCTTACGAGACATGCTTTGCTTCACGCCCTTTACCGCCAGCTTTTGACGGTACTGCGCGTGTTGATATTGCCAGCCCTGATCCGAATGCATCACAAGCTTCGGCTCGTCTTGCAGCTGCTGCAGCGCCTTGTCCAGCATATTGGTGACCAGCTCAAAGCACGGCCTGGTAGACACTTCGTACGCCACGATTTCACCGTTGTACAAGTCCATCACAGGCGAGAGATACAGCTTTCGATTGGCCACTTTAAACTCGGTCACATCGGTCACCCATTTCTGGTTCGGACGTTGTGCGGTGAATTTACGCTCCAGCAAATTCGGCGCAATTTTTCCGACAAGTCCCTTATATAAGGAACGGTATTTTTGGGTCTCACAACTGATCTCAGGCCCAGTTCAGCCATCAATCGCTCTACAACCTTCTTGTTAACCAACGTACCTGAGTTGCGAATGACCGCCGTGATACGCCGAGCCCCATAAAGACCTCTCTCCTCGTGATAAACACGCTCTATCTCCTGCTTCAGAGCGGCATCTGGATCGGGCCTGGATTGCACCTGAACCTGATAGTAAAACGTGCTGCGCGCCAAGCCCGCCAGCTTCAGAAGGGCGCAGAGCGGAAACCGGTTTTTCAGTTGTTTGACGATCAGGACTTTTTCTTTTGCCGTCGTTGCTGCTCCTTCAGCTCTTCCAACTTTTTTAGGTAAGCGTTCTCCATGCGCAGGTATTCAAGCTCGGCCATTAACTGGTCGCGCGTCTTCTGCGTATCGTCGGCGGTTACGGGTTCGGTGGGATAAGGCTTCTTGGGCATGGCAGCAGGCTTTCTTCTCGTGGGAACACACGGGGCTAGATCGTTACTGTAATGCTGCTGTTCCCAAATGACTATTTGGCCAGGATCACCAATACCAAAATGCGCTGCGGTCTGGCGAAGTGACAGCCCGTGCTCGCGCTTGTGCTCAAGCACTGAGCGTTTGAAGGCTTTGCTGTACCGAAGACCCGGCTTGCGATGGCCGGTGTGACCATGGCTCTTGTAATTAGCGACCCAGCGTCGAAGCAGACTGAAATCGATAGAGAACTGGCTGGCGACCTTACGAAAGCCAATGTTGCCTTCCAGGTACGCTCTGACGACGGTGAGCTTGAATTGCTCTGAATATTTGGCCATTTGAACACCCCCATTAGGTCGGATTGGTGTCCAACTTCTTGGGGGTAGTCCACTGGAGCGTGAGGAACGATAGGTGTCAGGGATGACGCTGTGCTGCTGTGCCGACGTCAGCGTACGCAACGAGCGTCTCGACTATCGTGCGACGCTCTGCGTCGCACGCCGTTCCGGACGCTCTGCGTCCGATCTTGAACAGTGGCGCAGCGCAGATCTGTGACGCGGAGCGTCACCCAGAGCATTCCCACGCTGGAGCGTGAGGAGCGATAGGTGTCAGGGATGACGCTGTGCTGCTGTGCCGACGTCAGCGTACGCAACGAGCGTCTCGACTATCGTGCGACGCTCTGCGTCGGCATGCCGTTCCGGACGCTCTGCGTCCTCTGTTCACTCCGCAGTCCGACACGTCGCTTACTCGCGTAATTCCGTGCTTCAGCTGCACGCAAACCTCTGTCCGTACTGGCTTTGTAAAAGTTGGACAGGTTTTTGCAACAGGGTCGATACAGGTCGCCTTTGGCGTCAATGTTTTGATCTAGTGCGCAGGTAACGAATCAGTGGATCGCTCTCAATTACTCAGTAGCGCACGCAGCAATATCACTGGCCTGGGCCGTGGTCAGTTGGGCGTTCCATTGTTGTTGCTGATCATGCTGGCAATGATGATGTTGCCCATTCCACCGTTCCTGCTGGACGTGTTGTTCACGTTCAACATCGCACTCTCAATCGTCGTGTTGCTGGTCTGCGTCTATGCATTGCGGCCGCTGGATTTCTCGGTGTTCCCGACCATCCTGCTGGTCGCCACGTTGCTGCGCCTGGCACTGAACGTGGCTTCGACCCGAGTGGTCATGCTCCACGGTCAGGACGGTCACGCTGCTGCGGGCAAGGTGATTCAAGCGTTCGGTGAAGTGGTCATCGGCGGCAACTATGTCGTCGGTATCGTGGTCTTCGCGATCCTGATGATTATCAACTTCGTGGTGATCACCAAAGGTGCCGGTCGTATTTCCGAGGTGAGCGCGCGTTTCACCCTCGACGCGATGCCCGGCAAGCAGATGGCCATCGACGCCGACCTCAACGCCGGTCTTATCGACCAGCCGGAAGCCAAGCGCCGTCGTGCCGAAGTCGCCCAGGAAGCCGAGTTTTACGGTTCCATGGACGGTGCCAGCAAATTCGTGCGCGGCGATGCGATTGCCGGCCTGCTGATTCTGTTCATCAACCTGATCGGCGGCATGCTGGTTGGTATCTTTCAGCACAACATGAGCTTCGCCGATGCTGGTCGCGTCTACACCCTGTTGACCATCGGTGACGGTTTGGTGGCGCAATTGCCATCACTGCTGTTGTCCACCGCTGCGGCGATCATGGTGACCCGTGCTTCCGGTTCGGAAGAGATGGGCAAGCAGATCAATCGCCAGATGTTTGCCTCGCCGAAGGCGCTGGGTGTTTCCGCGGCAATCATGATCGTCATGGGCCTTGTGCCAGGCATGCCGCACTTTTCCTTCATCAGTCTCGGGCTGGTGGCCGCAGGCGGCGCGTACCTGCTGTGGAAGAAAGACAATCAGGTGAAGGTCGAGGCCATCGCCGAAGTGCAGCGCCAGCAAGACCTGCTGCCGTCTCCGACGCGTGTTCAGGACTCCAAGGAGCTGGGCTGGGACGACGTGACCCCGATCGACATCATCGGCCTGGAAGTGGGTTATCGCCTGATTCCGCTGGTGGACCGCAATCAGGGTGGCCAACTGCTCGCGCGTATCAAGGGCGTGCGCAAGAAGCTGTCTCAGGAGCTTGGCTTCCTGATGCCGACCGTACACATCCGTGACAACCTCGATCTGGCGCCCAGCGCCTATCGCTTGACGCTGATGGGCGTGATCCTGG
This sequence comes from Pseudomonas syringae, assembly GCF_023278085.1. Taxonomy (NCBI): domain Bacteria; kingdom Pseudomonadati; phylum Pseudomonadota; class Gammaproteobacteria; order Pseudomonadales; family Pseudomonadaceae; genus Pseudomonas; species Pseudomonas syringae. Next base: position 1,682,701 of record NZ_CP066265.1, read on the forward strand.
CCGAGGCCGAGATCTATCCGGATCGCGAGCTGGCGATCAATCCCGGGCAAGTCTTCGGCACCCTGAACGGCATCACCGCCAGAGACCCGGCGTTCGGCCTCGAGGCGGTCTGGATCGAAATCAGCCAGCGCAGCCAGGCACAGTCACTCGGGTACACGGTGGTGGACGCCAGCACCGTGGTAGCGACGCACCTCAACCAGATTCTGTACAAGCACTCCCACGAGCTGATCGGCCATGAAGAAGTCCAGCAACTGATGCAATTGCTGGCCAAAAGCTCGCCCAAGCTCGCTGAAGAGCTGGTTCCGGGTGTGCTGTCGCTGTCGTCGCTGCTCAATGTGCTGCAAGCGCTGCTGGCCGAACACGTGCCGGTGCGTGACATCCGCAGCATCGCAGAGTCCATCGCTAACAACGCTGGAAAGAGTCAAGATACCGCCGCTTTGGTCGCGGCCGTGCGCGTCGGTCTGAGTCGCGCAATCGTCCAAAGCATTGTAGGCGTTGAGCCGGAGCTGCCTGTTATCACTCTGGAGCCAAGGTTGGAACAGATATTGCTCAATAGTCTACAGAAGGCCGGTCAGGGTCAGGAAGAAGGCGTTCTGCTTGAGCCAAGCATGGCTGAAAAGCTCCAGCGTTCGTTGATCGAAGCCGCCCAGCGTCAAGAGATGCAAGGGTTGCCGGTGATTCTTCTGGTAGCAGGTCCTGTCCGGGCGATGCTGTCACGATTTGGACGTTTGGCTGTACCGAACATGCATGTTCTGGCGTATCAGGAAATACCGGACAACAAGCAAGTAACCATCGTAGCGACTGTCGGGCCGAACGGCTGAGGTAGTGAGTCATGCAAGTTAAGCGATTTTTCGCCGCCGATATGCGTCAAGCCATGAAGCTGGTTCGTGATGAGCTGGGCGCTGAAGCTGCCATCATCGGTAACCGGCGCATAGCCGGTGGCGTAGAGCTGACTGCTGCTCTGGATTACAAGCTGTCTGCCCTGGCCCCGCGCGTGCCGAACATGGAGCTGGAAGACGAGCTGCGCAAGACTCAGTCGCGCATCGTCTCCGCTCAGGCTGAATTGAACAATCGCAGTGACAGTGACACGTCGGTCAACCTTCAGCTGTTTTCCGGTAAAACCGGCAGCGCTGTCGACACGCACATCGAACCGACACTCGAAGAGCCGCCACGCCCGTTTGCCTATGCGCCTGCCCCTGCTGCAGAGCCTGCCGCCGGCCAGCGCGCTTTCGACTCGATGCGTTCCGAATTGAATGGTCTGCGTGAGCTGCTGGAAGTCCAGCTCGGCTCCCTGGCCTGGAATCAGTTGCAGGGCAGCCGCCCGCAGCAGGCCAACCTGTGGCGCCGCCTGCAACGCGTCGGTCTGTCCGGCCCGCTGTCGCGCGATCTGCTGTCGATGATTCCGGACATCGATGAGCCCCGTCAGGCCTGGCGCATGTTGCTGGCCCACCTGGCACGCATGATTGCCGTCCCTGAGGTCGAGCCGCTGGAAGAGGGTGGCGTGATTGCCATGGTCGGCCCTGCCGGCATGGGCAAGACCACCACACTGGCCAAGCTCGCGGCACGTTATGTCTTGAAGTACGGCCCGCAGAACATTGCGCTGGTCAGCATGGACAGTTTCCGTATCGGCGCTCAGGAGCAGCTCAAGACACTGGGCCGCATCCTCAACGTGCCGGTCACCCATGTCGATCCCGGTCAGTCCCTGGTTCAGGCACTGGAGCCACTGTTGCGCAAACGTGTAGTGCTGATTGACACCGCCGGGCTGCAAGCCAGCGATCCGGCGCTGCGCATGCAGCTGGAAAGTCTGGCAGGCCGTGGCATCAAGTCGCGTAACTATCTGGTGCTGGCAACGACCAGCCAGAAGCAGGTGCTGACGGCGGCTTATCACAGTTACAAACGTTGTGGCCTGGCGGGATGCATTCTGACCAAGCTCGATGAAACAGCCAGCCTCGGCGAAGTCCTGAGCCTGGCGATCAGTCACGAATTACCAGTGGCCTACCTCACGGACGGCCCACGTATTCCTGATGATCTGCACATTCCACGGCGTCACCAGTTGGTCAGTCGTGCCGTGAGCGTGCAGATGCAGGATGAGCCGAGCGAGGAAGCGATGGCTGATATGTTTGCTGACCTCTATCACACCCCTGGCAAGAGAGTGGGTTAAGTGATGGATATTTTTGGAATGTCCCTGCATCAACGGTCTGCCAGGCATTGTTCATTTGTGAATGTGCGGTTCTCGGTGTGGTTTCGGTCTACGCAAGTCAAGGTAAAGAAATAACATGGGCAGCATGCATCCCGTACAGGTGATCGCGGTGACCGGCGGCAAAGGTGGCGTCGGTAAGACTAACGTGTCAGTGAACCTCTCGCTGGCCCTCGCCGAGCTTGGCCGGCGCGTCATGCTGCTGGATGCCGATCTTGGCCTGGCCAATGTCGACGTTCTGCTTGGGCTGACACCCAAACGGACGCTCGCCGATGTGATCGAGGGTCGCTGCGAGTTGCGCGACGTTCTGTTGCAGGGGCCGGGTGGCGTTCGTATCGTGCCTGCTGCTTCCGGCACGCAGAGCATGGTGCATCTGTCTCCCGCCCAGCATGCCGGCTTGATCCAGGCGTTCAGCGAGATTGGCGACAATCTTGATGTGCTGGTGATCGACACGGCTGCCGGTATCGGTGAATCAGTGGTGAGCTTCGTGCGCGCTGCTCAGGAAGTACTGTTGGTGGTATGCGACGAGCCCACGTCGATCACCGATGCCTACGCCCTGATCAAGCTGCTCAATCGCGACTACGGCATGAACCGCTTCCGGGTACTGGCCAACATGGCCCAGAGCCCGCAGGAAGGGCGCAACCTGTTCGCCAAACTGACCAAAGTAACAGACCGTTTTCTTGATGTTGCCCTGCAGTATGTGGGCGCCGTGCCGTACGACGAATGCGTGCGCAAGGCCGTGCAGAAACAGCGTGCCGTCTACGAAGCATTCCCGCGTTCCAAATGTGCACTGGCGTTCAAGGCCATTGCTCAGAAGGTTGATACCTGGCCGTTGCCAGCCAACCCGCGGGGTCATCTCGAGTTCTTCGTCGAGAGACTCGTCCACCAGACCAGCGCGGGGCCTGTGCAATGACTGCGAGCGGCTATCAGATGTACAGCAAGACTTCTCGTAACTCACAATATGAGCTGATCGAGCGGTATGCACCGCTGGTCAAGCGTATTGCCTACCATTTGCTGGCGCGTTTGCCGGCCAGTGTGCAGGTCGAGGATCTGATTCAGGCCGGCATGATCGGTCTGCTTGAAGTCTCCACCAAATACGATTCCACCAAGGGTGCGAGTTTCGAAACCTATGCCGGTATTCGCATCCGTGGAGCCATGCTCGACGAAGTGCGCAAGGGTGACTGGGCGCCTCGCTCGGTACACCGCAATACCCGCATGGTCAGTGACGCAATTCGCGCAATTGAAGCTAAAACCGGACGTGACGCTAAAGATCACGAGGTTGCGGCCGAACTCCAGTTGAGTCTTGATGATTATTACGGGATTTTGAATGATACCTTGGGCAGCCGCCTCTTCAGTTTCGACGACCTGTTACAGGACGGCGATCATGAAGGGCTGCACGAGGACGGCGCGAGCGGTTCGCTCGAGCCGTCGCGCGATCTGGAAGACGAGCGCTTCCAGGCCGCGTTGGCCGATGCAATTGCCAATTTGCCGGAGCGTGAGCGTCTGGTGTTGGCGCTGTACTATGACGAAGAGCTGAACCTGAAGGAAATCGGAGAGGTTCTAGGGGTCAGCGAATCGCGAGTCAGTCAGTTACACAGCCAGTGCGCAGCTCGTTTGCGAGGGCGTTTGGGGGAGTGGCGAGCGCGTTGACGGCAGGGCGCGACGTTTGTCGCGCGTTGTCTGCATGCCGGCTGTGCAAAGCGTTACGTGGTAACAGGATAGACGAGGCAGGGGCCTGTCGGGCAGCGTCTCGATGGGCTTTAGTCGCAGTCTTGACTGTCGTTGTGCCAAGCCCGTCTTCGTTTCGTATAGCTGGGAGTGTGCTGTGCCAGTATTGATTGAACAGCGTGTTCAGGTGCTGAACGCGTTAAAGACTGCTTGGAGGTCGAATTGGACAAGAACATGAAAATCCTCATCGTTGATGACTTCTCAACGATGCGGCGGATCATCAAGAACCTGTTGCGTGATCTGGGGTTTACCAACACGTCGGAAGCCGATGATGGTCTGACCGCATTGCCGATGCTGCAGAGCGGTGCCTTTGACTTTCTGGTGACGGACTGGAACATGCCTGGCATGTCCGGCATCGACCTGTTGCGTCAGGTTCGTGCGGATGAGCGCCTGAAGAATCTTCCGGTGCTGATGGTCACTGCCGAGGCCAAGCGTGAGCAGATCATCGAAGCTGCGCAGGCAGGGGTGAACGGTTATGTAGTCAAGCCATTCACGGCTCAAGCGCTGAAAGAGAAGATCGAAAAGATCTTTGACCGCGTCAATAGCTGATGCATGCCGTGAGGGCGCTATGGATAACACTGATTCGATGGCCGACTTTGAGTCGACCTTAAAAAGACACGCGCAAGAACTTGTCACCAGCCTTGAAAAAGGTCGTTTCGGCGAGGCTGTGCAGCTGATCCATGAGCTCAACCAGACACGTGACCGCGGCCTTTATCAGGAAGTGGGCAAGCTGACGCGCGAGCTGCACAGTGCAATCGTCAACTTCCAGATCGATCCGCATATGCCTCAGGCCGAGGAGGTGTCGCAGATCACTGATGCCACCGAGCGTCTGTCGTACGTCGTCCGGCTGACCGAGAATGCGGCCAACCGCACAATGGATCTGGTCGAGGAAAGCACGCCGCTCATGAACGGTCTGAGTACCGACGCCAAGGCGTTGAGCGAAGACTGGGGGCGTTTCATGCGCCGCGAAATCGGTGCCGAAGAATTTCGCGAACTCGCCAAGCGGGTCGATGGTTTTCTGACGCGTACCGAGAAGGAAACCCATGAGGTCTCCGCACACCTCAACGACATTCTGCTTGCCCAGGATTACCAGGACCTCACCGGTCAGGTCATCAAGCGTGTCACGCAACTGGTCACTGAAGTAGAAGGCAATTTGCTCAAACTGGTGCTCATGGCCAGCCATGTCGATCGCTTCGCAGGCATCGAACATGACGAAGAATCCATCCTTGCTGAAAAAGATCCTAAAAAACATCTCGCCAAGGGTGAAGGTCCGCAGATTCATGCCGATAAACGTGAAGACGTCGTATCCGGACAGGATGATGTAGACGATCTGCTATCGAGCCTCGGCTTCTAAGATCTGTTGACGGTTAATTTTAGGGAGCACCCCATGAGCTTCGGCGCCGATGAAGAAATCCTTCAGGATTTTCTGGTAGAGGCCGGCGAAATTCTGGAGCAGTTGTCAGAGCAATTGGTCGAGCTGGAAAGCCGACCGGATGATGCTGATCTGCTCAATGCAATTTTTCGCGGTTTTCACACTGTAAAAGGGGGCGCCGGCTTCCTCCAGCTCCATGAGCTGGTGGAGTGCTGCCATATCGCCGAAAACGTGTTCGACATCCTGCGCAAGGGCGAACGACGCGTTGATTCCGAACTGATGGATGTGGTCCTGGAAGCTCTGGACGCCGTCAACAGCATGTTTGGTCAAGTACGTGAACGGACTGATGTCACGCCCGCCACACCGGAATTGCTGGCAGCGCTGGCGCGTCTGGCCGAGCCGCAGTCCGCTGATGCGGTGGTAGCTGCGGAACCTGAGCCCGTTGCCGAGGCTCCTGCCCCGGCGGCAGCGCAGGCCGCAGGCGGTGATGAAATCACTGATGATGAATTCGAACAACTGCTGGATTCGCTGCATGGCAGCAATCCGGTATCGGCCGCTCCGGCGGCTGCGCCAGCACCGGCTGCCAGTGCAGCGTCCGGCGACGAGATCACCGATCAGGAATTTGAATCCCTGCTCGATCAGTTGCATGGCAAGGGCAAGTTTGCAGCCGATGTTGTCGCCGCCCCGGCACCTGCTGCGCAGAGCAACAAGGTTGCATCTGCCGGTGATGAAATCACTGACGACGAATTCGAGGCGCTGCTCGATCAGTTGCATGGCAAGGGTTCGTTCGACGCCGCAGTAGCCACTACGGTTGCCGCTGCCCCGGTGGCTGCGGTTGCCAAGGCTCCTGCGGCCTCGAAAGCCGCTGCGTCGGATGAAATTACCGATCACGAATTTGAAAGCCTGCTCGACGAGTTGCATGGCAAGGGCAAGTTCGAACCTCAGGCGGTGGTTGCCAAGGCGCCTGCGCCTGCGGCAGCTCCGGCACCTGCACCTGCGGCGAAGGCCGAGCCGGCCAAAGCGGCTCCAGCTCCGGCCCCGGCGCGCGCTGCGGCGCCTCCGAGCGAGAAGCCGGTCGCGACCGAAGCTGAAACCACTGTTCGCGTTGATACCGCCCGCCTGGACGAAATCATGAACATGGTGGGCGAACTGGTACTGGTGCGTAACCGTCTGGTTCGTCTGGGCCTCAACAGCGCCGACGAAGCCATGTCCAAGGCGGTTTCCAACCTGGATGTGGTGACGGCAGATCTGCAGACTGCGGTGATGAAGACCCGCATGCAGCCGATCAAGAAAGTATTCGGCCGCTTCCCGCGTCTGGTTCGCGACCTGGCTCGCCAGCTCAAGAAAGAGATCAACCTGGAACTGGTCGGCGAAGAAACCGACCTCGACAAGAACCTCGTAGAGGCGCTTGCCGACCCGCTGGTCCACTTGGTGCGCAACGCGGTCGATCACGGTATCGAAACGCCGGAAGAGCGCGAAGCCACGGGCAAGTCCCGCGGTGGCCGCGTGATTCTCTCGGCCGAACAGGAAGGCGACCATATCCTGCTGTCGATTTCCGATGACGGCAAGGGCATGGACCCTAACGTATTGCGCTCCATTGCGGTCAAGCGTGGCGTGATGGACAAGGACGCAGCCGATCGCTTGAGCGACACCGACTGCTACAACCTGATCTTCGCGCCGGGTTTCTCGACCAAGACCGAGATTTCCGATGTGTCGGGTCGTGGTGTGGGCATGGACGTGGTGAAAACCAAGATTTCCCAGCTCAACGGTTCGATCAACATCTACTCGACCAAGGGCCAGGGCTCGAAAATTGTCATCAAGGTCCCGCTGACCCTGGCGATCATGCCGACCCTGATGGTGATGCTGGGCAACCAGGCGTTTGCGTTCCCGCTGGTCAACGTCAACGAAATCTTCCACCTGAACCTGTCGACCACCAACGTCGTCGATGGTCAGGAAGTGGTGATCGTACGGGACAAGGCTCTGCCGCTGTTCTACCTCAAGCGCTGGCTGGTCAGTTCGGCCGCTCATGAAGAGCAGCGTGAAGGGCACGTCGTGATTCTCACGGTTGGCACCCAGCGCATCGGCTTCGTCGTCGATCAACTGGTCGGTCAGGAAGAAGTGGTCATCAAACCGCTGGGCAAGATGTTGCAGGGTACGCCGGGCATGTCGGGCGCCACCATTACCGGTGACGGTCGCATTGCGCTGATTCTCGATGTACCCAGCATGCTCAAGCGTTACGCCGCACGGCGTATCTGAACCCGGTGTTGCGGGCGGCCTGGCTGCCTGCAACGCCTATTGGAGTGTTTATGGCAGTCAAGGTCCTGGTGGTGGATGATTCCGGTTTCTTCCGCCGCCGTGTCACGGAAATTCTTTCTTCGGACCCCAACATTGTTGTTGTCGGCACCGCTACCAATGGCAAGGAAGCAATTGAGCAGGCGCTGGCGCTCAAGCCTGACGTCATCACCATGGACTACGAAATGCCGATGATGGATGGCATTACGGCAGTTCGTCACATCATGCAGCGTATCCCCACCCCGGTCTTGATGTTCTCGTCGCTGACGCACGAAGGTGCGCGCGTGACGCTGGATGCGCTGGACGCCGGTGCTGTGGATTTCCTGCCCAAGAATTTCGAAGATATCTCGCGCAACCCGCAGAAAGTCAAACAACTGCTGTGCGAGAAGATCAACAGCATTTCCCGCAGTAACCGCCGTTCGAGCGGTCTGGGTGCGACGAGTGCATCGCCTGCGGCGGCCGCTCCACCGCTGTCCAGCCGTGCTCCCGCGCCTGCATCTTCTACGCCTGCCCGGACTGCGCCACCGCGTGCTGCAGCACCTGCCCCGGCAGCGCCGGCCCACAGTCACGCTCATCATGCACCCGCGCACGCGACGACAACCGGCACCGCCAAGCGCAAGGCGTACAAGCTGGTCGCCATCGGCACGTCGACGGGTGGCCCGGTAGCATTGCAACGGGTGCTTACCCAGTTGCCAGCCAATTTTCCGGCACCGCTGGTGCTGATTCAGCACATGCCTGCGGCGTTCACCAAGGCCTTCGCCGAGCGCCTCGACAAGCTGTGCAAGATCAGTGTCAAGGAGGCAGAGGACGGCGATGTTCTGCGTCCGGGTCTGGCGCTGCTGGCACCCGGCGGCAAGCAGATGATGATCGACGGTCGCGGCACGGTGAAGATTCTGCCGGGCGACGAGCGCCTCAACTACAAGCCATGCGTGGACATCACTTTCGGCTCAGCCGCCAAATCCTACGGCGACAAAGTGCTGTCTGTGGTGCTGACCGGCATGGGCGCAGACGGCCGGGAAGGCGCACGCCTGCTCAAACAGGTCGGCAGCACAGTGTGGGCGCAGGATGAAGCGAGCTGCGTGATCTATGGCATGCCGATGGCGATCGTCAAGGCTGATCTCGCCGACGCGATCTACAGCCTGGATGACATCGGTCGGCACCTGGTCGAGGCCTGTCTCTGATGGATGTACTGAGTCTTATCGGCCTGATTCTGGCGTTCGTCGCCATTATCGGTGGTAACTTTCTCGAAGGCGGGCACCTGGGTGCCTTGATCAACGGCCCGGCTGCATTGATCGTGATCGGCGGTACGCTCGGTGCCTCGCTGTTGCAGTCGCCGATGAGCGCCTTCATGCGGGCCCTGAAAATCGTTGGCTGGATTATCTTTCCGCCGCGTATCGACCTGCCTGGCGGTGTTGACCGTGTAATTGGCTGGAGCATGACCGCCCGCAAGGAAGGCCTGCTCGGTCTGGAGACTGTGGCCGACGCGGAGCCCGACGGCTATGCCCGCAAGGGCCTGCAGCTGCTGGTGGACGGGGCTGAACCGGCGGCCATTCGGAGCATCCTCGAAGTGGATTTCATCACTCAGGAAACCCGCGATATCCAGGCCGCCAAAGTATTTGAAAGCATGGGCGGCTACGCGCCGACCGTGGGCATCATCGGTGCGGTGATGGGGCTGATTCACGTGATGGGCAATCTGGCTGACCCCAGCCAGCTGGGCAGCGGTATCGCGGTGGCGTTTGTCGCGACCATTTACGGGGTTGCCATTGCCAACCTGATCCTGCTGCCAGTGGCCAACAAGCTCAAGGCCATTGCCCATCGTCAGTCGCGCTATCGTGAAATGCTTCTCGAAGGCATTTTATCCATCGCCGAGGGTGAAAACCCGCGCTCCATCGAACTCAAGTTGCAAGGCTTCATGGAGTAACCGCACATGGCTCGCCGTCGTCAGCCCGAAGAACACGAGAATCACGAACGCTGGCTGGTGTCCTACGCGGATTTCATCACTCTGCTTTTCGCCTTCTTCGTGGTGATGTACTCGATTTCCTCGATCAACGAAGGCAAGTACAAGATCCTTTCTCAGGCACTGGTCGGCGTGTTCAACGACACGGAACGGACCATGAAGCCCATCCCGATCGGCGAGCAGCGCCCCGTTTCGGTCAAGCCTGCCGAGCCATTGCTCAAGGACAGCGAGCAGACTGATGCCGGTATCGGCCAAGCCTCCGATGATCCCTTGCAGACCATTGCCCAGGATGTTCGCGATGCTTTCGGGGATTTGCTCAAATCCGACCAGATGACGGTGCGGGGCAACGAGTTGTGGGTCGAGATCGAGCTTAACTCCAGCATGCTGTTCGGCAGCGGCGATGCAATGCCCAGTGACAAGGCGTTTTCGATCATTGAAAAGGTTTCCGGGATCGTCAAACGGTTCGACAACCCGATCCATGTCGAAGGTTTCACTGACGACCATCCGATCAACACGGCGCAGTACCCGACCAATTGGGAGCTGTCATCGGCGCGCTCTGCCAGTATTGTGCGCATGCTGGCCATGGACGGCGTCAATCCGGCGCGTCTGGCCTCTGTCGGCTATGGCGAGTTTCAGCCTATTGCTCCGAATACCACGGCTGCCGGGCGCGCCAAGAACCGCCGCGTGGTGTTGGTTATCTCGCGAAATCTGGATGTGCGCCGCAGCCTGACCAGTGCCGGGACGGCGAATGCTCAGCCGGATGCCGCTTTGAAGCGTGCTGGCACACAAACTGCACCGGTGCCAGCAAAGCCGCCGGTACGTGCGAACGCCGTCAATTCTCCGTCACCCGCCCTCCAATAATCGTATCGGTGTGGTCTTCGCTGTACGGAAGGAAAAAATTCAATGAGAGTCTGGGCAGTAGCCAACCAGAAAGGTGGAGTCGGAAAGACCACCACGACCATTGCCCTGGCCGGTTTGCTGGCCGATGCGGGCAAGCGCGTGGTCGTTGTCGACCTGGACCCCCACGGCTCCATGACCAGTTATTTCGGGTACAACCCGGATGATCTGGAACACAGTGCCTTTGATCTGTTCTTGCACAAGGGCGTGGTGCCCGAAGGCTTGCCCGGCCAGTTGCTGCTGCCGACCAGCGACCAGCGAATCTCGCTGATCCCGTCGAGCACCGCGCTGGCCACGCTGGAGCGTCAGTCGCCTGGACAGAGCGGTCTGGGTCTGGTGATCGCCAAGAGCCTCGCTCAGTTGTGGCAGGATTTTGACTATGCCCTGATCGACAGTCCACCGTTGCTCGGCGTGCTGATGGTCAATGCCCTGGCCGCAAGCCAGCAACTGGCGATTCCGGTGCAGACCGAGTTTCTCGCCGTAAAAGGCCTGGAGCGCATGGTCAACACCCTGACCATGATCAACCGCTCGCGCAAGGTGCCGCTGCCTTACACCATCGTGCCCACGCTGTTCGACCGTCGCACTCAGGCATCGATGGGCACCTTGAAATTGTTGCGTGACAGCTTTCCCGAGCATGTCTGGCAGGCTTATGTGCCTGTCGACACGCGCTTGCGTGATGCCAGCCGACTGGGTTTGACCCCGTCGCAGAACGACAGCAAGAGCCGTGGCGTGATTGCTTACCGGGCATTGCTCAAGCATATGCTCGCCGAGCAGCTCAATGCTCAGGTGGCCTGACATGAGCGCCGACTCTTTCTGCACAGTTCGCTCAAGTGATCCCTCAATGCGGCCGATAACTCTATCAGGCTGCACATGCTCCATTTTTTGTTGGGTCCCGGTATGAACCGCCCTGTAGAAGTTGCAACACGACCCAAACTGGCCTTGCAGTCCTATCTGGACGCATTGCTGTATGACGCTACCGCGGAGCTCGAAACAGCCTCTGACAGCCTCGATGATTTTCAGGCCGCCGTGCTCGAGGAGCAGGCGTTTGACGCGCGGATGCAGGCGCAGGTCAAGCCATTGGCGGTTGCAGTTGCTGCGCCCGCTGCAGTAGCTGTAGCCGTCAAGGTCGCAGCACCGGTTGCGGTGCCTGCGCCAGAGATTGAAGTCGCTCCGGTGATCGTCGCCGAAGCGGTGCAGGTTGCGGAGCTAAAGGTTGAAACGGCGGTGCCGACAGTAGATCTGGTCGAGCCTGTTGCCGAGTTGAGCACGCGGGTGACCCAGCGAACTCCGACGCCACCGCCGACCATTGATGGACGTCCGGCATGGGCTGCAGAGCCGTTCGAATGCCTGCTGTTTGATGTGGCTGGCTTGACGCTGGCGGTGCCGCTGGTGTGCCTGGGGTCGATTTACCCGTTGGCAGGGCAGGAGCTGACGCCACTGTTCGGCCAGCCGGACTGGTTTCTCGGGATTCTGCCCAGCCAGGCAGGCAACCTGAAAGTGTTGGATACCGCGCGCTGGATCATGCCGGATCGCTATCGCGATGATTTTCGCCAGGGATTGCAGTATGTGATCTCGGTGCAGGGATACGAGTGGGGGCTGGCGGTGCATCAGGTCAGTCGCTCGTTGCGTCTTGATCCGAACGAGATCAAATGGCGCACGCAGCGCGGTCAGCGCCCATGGCTGGCGGGCACAGTGATCGAACACATGTGTGCGTTGCTGGACGTTGCAGAGTTGGCCGAGCTGATAGCCAGTGGCGCGGTCAAGCAGTTGAACAAGTCGAAATAATCATGGGTCGGCGCCAGTGGCGTTACCCGCAAAGAACACACGTGAGGGGTTGGGGTTATGAATAAGTCGTCTGCACAAGGTTCCGAAGATCCGATCCTGCAATGGGTTACATTCCGTCTGGACAACGAGTCCTACGGCATCAATGTAATGCAGGTGCAGGAAGTGCTGCGCTACACCGAAATTGCCCCGGTTCCGGGTGCGCCAAGTTATGTACTCGGGATCATCAACCTGCGCGGTAACGTCGTGACCGTGATCGACACCCGTCAGCGCTTCGGCCTGGACCCGGTTGAAGTCAGCGACAACACGCGTATTGTGATCATCGAAGCCGACAAACAAGTGGTCGGTATTCTGGTCGACAGCGTGGCGGAAGTAGTTTACTTGCGTCAGTCCGAAGTCGAAACCGCGCCGAACGTGGGTAACGATGAATCGGCCAAGTTCATTCAGGGCGTCTGCAACAAGAACGGCGAGCTGTTGATTCTGGTCGAGCTGGACAAAATGATGTCCGAAGAAGAGTGGTCCGAACTGGAGAGCATCTGATTGATCTTTGAGGTAGCTGTCGTCTTCCTGGGCATTCTCTGGGTCGTTTCCCTGTTTTTGTTCCTGGCCCATACGAAGCGCCAGCGCAAGCTGGATGCGGCGCGTGACGAGGCGGCTGCCTTGCGTGATCAACGGATCAAGGAGTTGGCCAGGCGTCTGGACAACTACCAGAACGGTACGGTACGCATGGGCGAAGCCTTGCACGAACTGCGCGCCACCGTCGCACCGCTGCCGGACAAGCTGACGGCACTGGAACAGCGCGATCCCTCCACGCTGTCCTTTGCCCAGGCTGCGCGCCTGGTCGGCATGGGCGCCAGCATCGACGAGCTGACCCAGTCCTGCGGTCTGACCCAGGCCGAAGCGCAACTGATGACCAAACTGCACGGCAATACGGCCAGCTAGTTTCTCTTCGCTACAGGCCTGCGCTGCAACTTCAAGGTCGGACGCAGAGCGTCCAGCGCTGCATCCCCACGCTGGAGCGTGAGGAACGAGAATCCTGTAACCCTCGTGCCAATCCCTCCGCGCTGATTCTTGTTCCCATGCTCCGCGTGGGAATACATTTCGTGACTCTCTGCGTCACACAGCAGTTTTTCTTTGTCAGGTGGATTCGGGTTCGACTCAAGTCACCTTTTCGCCCCTCGGCGAGTTACTTTGATGGGGCCAAAGTAACCAAACCCCCTGGCTCCGTTTCCGGCCCGACTTCGTCGGGTTCCTTCGTCCTGACACTGATCCGGGGCTAGCCTGGCGTCCTGCCAGGCTACCCCCGGATCAGTGTCAGGACTCAGCCGTCACTTACGTCGCACCCTGCGTCGTCAGTGCCATCGCGATAAAAAAGCGCTTTTATATGCGTGCATGGATAGTTATCTCAAGACGTATGGATAGCCTTGAGCGCTGGAGCGTTCGGAACCTTTAACTCTCGTGCCTACGCCGTTACTGCTCGTCCAGTGCAAACTCGGTCAGGCAGAACGTAGGGATCTTCAGGTCGTTAAGACGCTTGGAACCGCCCAGTTCCGGCAGGTCGATAATCGCAGCGGCCTCATACACTTCGGCGCCCATGCGGCGGATCAGGTTGGCAGCGGCAATCAGGGTGCCACCTGTGGCGATCAGATCATCGAACATCACCACCGAATCGCCCTCGCACAGGCTGTCTGCATGGACCTCCAGATAGGCTTCGCCGTATTCGGTCTGATAGCCCTCGGACAGCACGTCAGCAGGCAGTTTGCCCTGTTTGCGGAACAGCACCAGCGGCTTGTTCAATTGGTAGGCGACCACTGAACCAATCAGAAAACCCCGTGCGTCCATGACACCGATGTGGCTGAAATCTGCCTCGATATAGCGCTGCACGAAGGTATCGATCACCTGACGCGTAGCCTTGGGCGACTGGAACAGGGGAGTGATGTCGCGAAACACAACGCCCGGCTTGGGGAAGTCTACGACCGGGCGTATCAGGGATTTGAAGTTCGGTTGATCGAAGGTCATCGGGGAGATCCATGGCAGTTCTGGCCGACAGTTTAAGCCCACCTGCCACAGATCGCACGCCTCAGCTGTGCATCGCACCGCCCGCCAGCGCACACAGCTCGATAGGGTCAATGATGTGGATCTCCTTGCCCTGCGCCTGTATCAGCTCGTTTTGCTGAAAACGGGTGAACACCCGTGACACGGTTTCAACCGCCAGCCCCAGGTGATTGCCGATCTCGTTGCGCGACATGCTCAGCCTGAAATGATTGGCCGAAAAGCCCCGCGCCCGGAAGCGCGCCGACAGATTGACCAGAAAGGTGGCAATACGCTCGTCGGCTGTTTTCTTCGACAACAACAGCATCATTTGCTGATCGTCACGGATCTCGCGGCTCATGACCCGCATCAGTTGTCGACGCAGTTGCGGCAGTTGGGCCGACAGTTCGTCCAGACGCTCGAACGGAATCTCGCAGATTGAGGTGGTTTCCAGCGCTTGCGCCGACACCGGATAGGCCCCGGCGTCCATGCCCGACATGCCCACCAGTTCGCTGGGCAGGTGGAAGCCGGTGAGCTGTTCTTCACCGCCGTCACTGATATTGAAGGTTTTCAGGGCGCCGGAACGTACTGCGTATACCGATTCGAAGGTATCCCCCTGACGAAACAGGAACTCGCCTTTCTTCAGCGGGCGGCCGCGCTTGACGATCTGGTCAAGCGAGTCCATATCTTCAAGATTCAGCGAGAGGGGCAGGCAGAGCGGTGCGAGACTGCAATCCTTGCAATGAGCCTGGGTTTGAGCGCGTTTTACTGGCTCGGACATCACTTGATTCCTTGTGGTAAATCACACATAGGTCGTAAGGGTAACCCACCCTTGCCAGACGGGGCCAGCTTCGAAGGCCATCTGCTTCATCAAGCTTCCCGCCGGAATGCCGATAGACCTGTATCTCTCCAGCTGACTCAGGATGCCTTGCCATGTCAACGACAGTTCCGTTGATCAACAGCATTACGATACGTACCGCGACCTCGCAGATCACCTACAGCCAGGCCAATGACAAATCTGTCGAGGCGCCTGCCGGCAATGCAAAGAGTGTGGAGGTCAATCTTTCAGCCGAGGGCAGGGCGGCAGCAGCCTCTGCACGGTCCGGTTCGAAAGACGCCGATATCGAAAATAGCGGTCTGCCTTCTTCTGTGCAGAAAATCCTCAAATCGATACGCGAATTGCAGCGCAAGATCGAAGAAACCACTGATCAGATTCAGAAAGTTCTGGCCGACAGAACGCTTACCCGTGAAGAGCGCCAGACCAAGGCCGCAGCGCTGCAAACCGTGCTTTCCACGTTGCAGGCTCAGGTGAGCAATTCCACCGCTGATCTGTCTTCGCTGATGAACAGCCTCGGTTCCAGCGATGCCGACAAGACAACAGCCGGTATGCTGGTGCTGGCCAAGATGTAAGGATGCACAGGATCAGATGGCGCGGGAAAAGCGCTGTCTGTTTTGCCGGGTCAGATAGGCGTCAAATACCATGCACACCGAGCGCACCAGCAGCCTGCCCGCCGGCAGTACCCGGATGCCCTCGTTGTTCAGCGCAATCAGCCCGTCCTCGGTCATCTGGGTCAGTTGCGGCCACAGTTCGCTGAAATAAGCTGAGAAGTCGATACCGAAGCTGTGCTCGATTTCGGCGAAATCCAGCGTGAAGTGGCAGATCAACTGCTGGATGATTGCACGTCTGATCCGGTCATCCTCGCTGCAGATCAGCCCTCGTCGGGTCGCCGGTTGATCGCTGTCCAGCAGCCTTTGGTATTCGTTCAGGTCGCTGCTGTTCTGGCTGTACAGATCGCCGATCTGACTGATGGCCGAGACACCCAGGCCGATCAGGTCGCAATGAGCCTTGGGTGTGTAGCCCTGAAAATTGCGTTTCAGGGTCAGGTCTTCCTGAGCGATCGCCAGTTCGTCGTCGGGCAGGGCGAAGTGGTCCATGCCGATGTAGCGATAGCCTGCGCCGGTCAGTTGCTCGATGGTGCGCTGCAGCATGAGCCATTTCGTTTGCGCATCCGGCAGGTCGGCTGCGTCAATGCGGCGCTGTGGCATGAAGCGTTCCGGCAGGTGGGCGTAGTTGAACACGGAGAGTCGATCAGGCTGCAACGCGATGATTTCATCCACTGTGCGACTGAAGGTCTCCGGGGTCTGTTTTGGCAGGCCGTAAATCAAATCGATATTGACCGAGCGAAATTGCAGCGTGCGTGCTGCTTCGACGATAGCGCGTGTCTCTTCCAGGGTTTGCAGGCGGTTGATCGCACGCTGCACGGTCGGGTCCAGATCCTGTACGCCGAGACTCACCCGGTTGAAGCCCAGTTCGCGCAACAGACCCATGCTCGCCCAGTCTGCCTCGCGGGGATCGATCTCGATGCCGTAATCCCCTGAGTCGTCCTCCAGCAGGTTGAAATGACTACGTAACTGCGCCATCAACCGGCGCAGCTCATGGTGGCTGAGAAAGGTCGGTGTGCCGCCGCCCAGGTGCAGTTGCTCCACCACCTGACCGGGCGACAGATGGCAGGCGAGCATCCGGATTTCCTGCTCGAGCCGCTTCAGGTAAGCCTGCGCTCGCCCGCGATCCTTGGTAATGACTTTGTTGCAGGCACAGTAGTAGCAAATGTTCGCGCAGAAGGGCAGGTGCACGTAAAGGGACAGTGAGCGCCGTGCCTTGCGGCTTTCGCGCAGGGCGTGCAGCAGGTCGAATGCACCCACCTGAGTATGAAATTGCACCGCGGTCGGATAGGACGTGTAGCGTGGTCCGGCGACGTCGTAGCGATGGATCAGATCTGAATCCCAGCGAATGGCGCCGAACATGCGTACGTTTCCCGATCAGGCTGGCGATGCCCCGAGCATACGCAGGCCTTGCAGGAAGAACCTTGATATGGGTCAGTCGCCGCTGTCTCAGTGGCCCATCAGCCAGTGTTGATGCGGCCCCGGCAAGGTCCAGAGGCCGAACACGATGACCAGCAACCCTCCCGCCACACGAACGCCGCGCTTGCGCAGCAGCGCAGTAGTGCGTTCGGCTGCCAGCCCGGTGGCCAGCAGGACCGGCCAGGTGCCGAGCCCGAACGCCAGCATCAGCAACGCGCTGTGCAGAGGGTTGTTTTGGCTGGCCGCCCAGAGCAGCGCACTGTAGACCAGCCCGCACGGCAGCCAGCCCCACAAGGCGCCCAACAGCAAGGCGCGCGGCAGGCTGGACACGGGCAGCAGGCGGCTGGCCAGCGGTTGCAGGTATCGCCACAGCCCACGGCCCAGACGTTCGATGTGCGTCAAGCCATTCCACCAGCCCGCCAGGTACAGCCCCATGACGATGAGCAATAGCGCAGCGGCCACTCGCAGGCCGGTGGCCAGCGGGCTTTGCGCGACCGCCCAGCCTGCCAGCCCGGAAAGCAGCCCCGCCAATGTGTAGCTGCAAATCCGCCCCAGGTTATAGACCAGCAACAGACGAAACCGGCGACTGCGCTGTTCCTTGGGGATGGCGAGGGTCAGCGCGCCCATCAGGCCGCCACACATGCCCAGACAATGACCGCCGCCCAGCAGCCCGAGCATCAGCGCCGAAAGCAGCAGCGGGGCGAGTTCAAGCATCGGGCTTCTCGCCTGTTGCGGGTGGTGGCGGTTGCGGCCTGGCCTGATCTGCCGCTGGCGGATCATCGAACAATACGCTGTGTGCCGGACCTTCCATGTCATCGTACTGGCCGCTGTCGACGGCCCAGAAGAACACGTAGATCGCGATGCCCACCAGCAGCAGGGCGGCAGGGATCATGATGTAAAGCGCGGGCATGAAACC
This sequence comes from Pseudomonas syringae, assembly GCF_023278085.1. Taxonomy (NCBI): domain Bacteria; kingdom Pseudomonadati; phylum Pseudomonadota; class Gammaproteobacteria; order Pseudomonadales; family Pseudomonadaceae; genus Pseudomonas; species Pseudomonas syringae. Next base: position 1,700,735 of record NZ_CP066265.1, read on the forward strand.
TCCTGAACGGCTTGGGCTGGGGGGGCGAGTCGCGACAGGCGCAGCGCGTTGAGCACCACGATCAGCGAACTGGCCGACATGCCGATGGCTGCCCAGATGGGGGTCACCCAGCCCAGTGCGGCAAACGGCAACATCAGGCCATTGTACAGACCGGCCCAGACGAGGTTTTCGATAATGATCCGGCGGGTGCGGCGGGCCAGGTTCAGTGCTTCGATCAGCACCGCTAACCGATTGCACAGCAGCACCGCGTCGGCGCTGGTTTTGGCCAGATCGGTGGCTGAGCCCATCGCCACGCTGATATCGGCAGCTGCCATGATCGGTACGTCGTTGACGCCATCTCCGATCATCAGCACCCTGCGGCCTTGCGCCTGCAAGTGATGCAGCACGGCCAGCTTGTCGTCCGGGCGCATGCTGCCCCGCGATTCGTCGATGCCAAGCGCTGCGGCGACGCTGGCGACCATCGGCGAACTGTCACCGGACAACATCAACGTTTTCCAGCCGCGTGCCTTGCACGCCTGCAGCAGCAGCGCTGCGTCTTCGCGCAGGCGGTCGTCGAGCACCAGCCACGCCAGCGGCCCTTTCGCATCGCCGAGCAGCAGCCACTGACCGGCCTCTTCGGGCATGGGTGGCATCTCTGTATTACTCAGGGCGCAGACAAATGCCGGTTGGCCGATGCGCAGGCGGCGTGCCCCGACGCAGCCTTCAAGACCCAGCCCCGGCTGGCTGTATACGTCTTCGGCAGCCTGTGGCGCTTGCCCGAATGCACGGGCGATAGGGTGTTCGGAACGGTTCTCCAGCGCGGCGGCCAGTCCCAGACACTCATCGGCACTCAGTTCACTCAATGGCAGAATACTGCGCAGCACCAGCCGCCCTTCGGTCAGCGTGCCGGTCTTGTCGAAGATCACCGTGTCGATCCGGTTCAGGCCTTCCAGTACATGGCCTCGGGTCAGCAGCAGCCCAAGCCTGTGCAGCGTGCCGGTTGCGGCGGTCAAGGCAGTCGGAGTCGCCAGCGACAGCGCACACGGGCAGGTCGCGACCAGCATCGCCAGGACAATCCAGAACGCGCGCGATGCATCGATCTGCCACCAGACCACCCCGATCACGGCCGCTGCGATCAGTGAAAACAGCAGGAACGCCTGTGCGGCACGGTCGGCGATCTGCGCCAGCCTGGGTTTTTCGCTCTGGGCCCGCTCCAGCAGCCTGACGATCGCGGACAGCTGTGTCGCCTCGCCCAGTGCCGACACCCGAACGGTTAACGGCCCTTCCACATTAAGGGTCCCGGCAGTGACGGCGTCGCCGACGCCACGCGCCTGTGGCAGGTATTCACCGGTCAGCAGCGACTCGTCGACACTGGACTGACCTTCAAGAATGTTTCCGTCAGCCGGAATCACCGCCCCGGGTTGCACCAGCACCCGGTCAGCGAGACATAGCTCGCTGAGCATGATGCGCTCGGTCTGACCTTCTTCGTTCAGGCGCAGGCACGAGGCCGGCAGCAGATTAACCAGTTGTGCAGTGGCTGCCGCCGTGCGCTCACGGGCCCGGCGCTCCAGATAACGTCCGCTCAGCAGAAACAGGGCGAACATACCAACCGCGTCGAGATACAGCTCGCCCGTGCCGGTAATCGTGGTCCAGATGCCTGCGACATACGCTGCGCCAATCGCCACAGACACCGAGACGTCCATCGTCAAATGACGGCTGCGCAGGTCACGCAGCGCACCGCGAAAGAATGGCGCGCAGCTGTAAAACACGATGGGCGTGGTCAGAAACAGCGCCACCCAGCGCAGAATGATGTGTAGCTGCGGGCTGAGGTCAATATTGAACTCCGGCCAGGTCGCCATGGTTGCCATCATGGCCTGAAACCACAGCAGGCCCGCCACCCCGAGTTGCCGCAACGCCAGCTTGTTGTCATGTGCAAGACGTTCGGCTGCGCGGTCGGCCTGCCAGGGGTGAGCCACGTAACCAATGATGTGCAGCTCGTTGAGCAAGTGGCTGAACAGCAGTTGTTCAGTGTGCCAGCGCACCTGAAGGCGGTGGCTGGACAGGTTCAGGCGCGCCTCGACGACACCGGGCAGTCTGCCGAGTCGCTGTTCGATCAGCCAGCCACAGGCGGCGCAACTGATGCCTTCGACCAGCAGCGTGGTTTGCGAAACCGTCCCTTCATGGTGGACGAACGGCGCCTGCGCGTCGGGACGGTCGTAGAGTTGCAGTTCTTCCAGCAATTGCGTGGGCAGGCTTTGCGGGTTGGCGGATGCCTGACTGCGATGGCGGTAATAGTCCTCCAGCCCAGCGCTGACGATGGCCTCGGCCACGGCTTGGCAACCGGGGCAGCACAGCTCGCGGGTTTCGCCCAGCACCGGCGTGGTAAAGCGGCTGCCGGGCGGGACGGGCAGGGCGCAGTGGTAGCAGGGAGTGAGTCTGGAAAGGGTCGCCACGGTCAGCCTTTCCGGCCTTGTGCGGCCTGTAGCGGTTCGTCGCCGAGCGTCAGGTCTTCGCGGCCGATCTGCTCTTCTTCGAACAGGCGCCAGGTCTGGCCACCTTCGACACCCAGCAGTTCGACAAAACGACGGCCTTCGACCTTGTCCTGCAACTGACCGACATAACGGCCAGGTTCGGACGCGCTGCGCGTCAGGAATACCCGACGGTCCCTGGCGGGCTGGGTCGGGGAAATGAGGTTCAGTTCGAGCCGCTCCGGCCCGCTGTTGCCGCTCAGGCGCACCTCTGCTTCGCCGGTAAGTTCGTCCAGATGAACGCGAGCACGCAATTTTAGTGTCTGGGCCAGCACCTCGCGGTTGAGCGAGCGATTGATGCCCTTGCCAGCCTCGTAATAATTGTCGCTGACCAGATTGTCCGGGTTATTCACGGCGATGGTCACCATCGTCAGGCTCAGGGTCACCGAGCAGGTCAGGATGGCAATGATGATCCACGGCCAGAGTTGCTTGTACCAGGGGCTTGAAGCAGTCGCAGCGGGCATGAAAGTGCTCTTAACGAATAGTCGGTGGGCCGAGGAAGCTGCTTTGGGCTTCGACCTGAGTCTCGCCGTTGTCGATGTCTCTGAGGGTGAACGTTACTTCGTTCCTGCTGGATGGCAGTTTCTCGGGAGCGCTGGACAACTCTACCGGCAAGCTGACGATCTGGCCTGCCGGAACCTTGATTTCGCGGGTACCTTGCAGCTTCAGATCAGGCACGCCACTGGCCTCCAGCAGGTAAGTGTGATCGGCCTGATCCTTGTTCATCACTTTCAGGCTGTAGACGTTTTCAATACGGCCTTCGGCATTTTCCCGGAACAGCATGCGGTCTCTGCTGACATCCAGACCCGTCAGCGGACGCAGGTAAAACGCGCTCGCCAGCAGCCCGATCATCAATAGCAGGGCCAGCGCATAGCCAATCAGGCGTGGTCTCAGTGTGCGGGTCTGCTGCCCGGACAGGTTGTGTTCGGTGGTGTAGCGAATCAGGCCGCGAGGGTAATCCATTTTGTCCATGACCGTATTGCAGGCATCGACACACGCCGCGCAACTGATGCACTCCACTTGCAGGCCGTCGCGAATGTCGATGCCGGTCGGGCAGACCTGCACACACATCGTACAGTCGATACAGTCGCCCAGCCCCATCGCCTTGTGATCAGCTTCTTTCTTGCGCGGCCCACGGGCTTCGCCGCGATCCGGGTCATAGGAAATGATCAGCGTGTTCTTGTCGAACATCACGCTCTGGAACCGCGCATAGGGGCACATATAAATGCACACCTGCTCGCGCAGCCAGCCGGCATTGCCGTAGGTGGCCAGGGTGAAAAAACCGACCCAGAAATACGCCCAGCCGTCAGCTTCGCCGGTCACCAGTTCGAGGCACAGGTCGCGGATCGGCGCAAAGTAACCGACGAAGGTCACACCGGTAGCAAGGCCGATCAACAGCCACAGGCTGTGTTTAGCGAACTTGCGCAGCAGCTTGCTGACACTGATGGGCGCGTTATCGAGCTTGATACGCTGATTGCGGTCGCCCTCGGTGATCTTTTCGCACCACATGAAGATCCAGGTCCAGACGCTCTGCGGGCAGGTATAACCGCACCAGACCCGTCCGGCATAGACGGTGATGAAGAACAGCCCGAAGGCTGCGACGATCAGCATCCCGGACAACAGGATGAAGTCCTGCGGCCAGAAGGTCGCGCCGAAGATGTAGAACTTGCGCTCCGGCAGGTTCCACCACACGGCCTGATGCCCGTTGCGGGTCAGCCAGACCGTGCCGAAAAAGATCAGCAACAGCACGGCGCCACCCGCCATGCGCAGATTGCGAAACAGGCCTTTGAAGGCGCGGGTGTGGATCTTTTCCCGCGGCGCGTAAAGCTCGACCGTTTCGCTGCTTTCAGCGGGAAGAGGGGTAATGTCCTGGAGCGGAATCCGGTTGCTCATTGAGGCGTCCTGCAGCGAGGGCTCAACGTGCGCTCATCGAATAAAGGGCGGCGTCTTCGTTGAGCTGACTGACCCATGGATTGAGCAAAGCGACCCCACACGATTGAAAGTCCACAGTGTTTCGAGTCACCACGGTCATGCCGTGCACCAGCGCAGTGGCGGCGATCAGCGCGTCGCATTCGCTGCGTGGGTCGGGCACGTGCAACCGTGCGCAACGCCTGGCAACCTGAGTGTCGACCGCCAGTATGCGCCCGGCGAAGGCTTTCAAGACATGATGCTCCAGCCACATACGCAGCGCTACACCTTGAGCGGGGTCGCGGCGCTCCATTTGCAGCACACCTGTTTCGAGTTCCAGCACCGTAATCGCCGAGATGAACAGGCTGGACGCCATGTGGCCTCGCGACCAGCGCACCACGTTGGTGTCGGCGTTGCGCTTCCGGAGTTCGGAGACCACGTTGGTGTCGAGCAGAAACATCAGGACAAGTCCACTGGCCGGGGATTGATAACCGCTCGTTGCGGCTCGAATTCAATATCGATGTCAGTTGGCATGATCAGCATATCGGCAATACTGATTGCCCCGCCGGTCAGCTTCAGATAATCCTTAATCGACAGCAGCACATGAGCGGGCCGCCCCCTGTCGGTGATGAAGACCGGACCTTCATTTGCAGCCTTCTTGGCCCCGCTGGTGTCCTGATTGAATTCGCGGCTTGAAAGGGTCGTTGTCATGCAAGCCACCTCCTGAATGAGTAGATAAATGAGTGTCGCGATGAGCAAGTTTAGGCTTGTAGAGATGTAACTACAATGTGCGCGGTCTTTCAAATTGCAACAGGCAACTGCCTGTCCGGTTGTCTGGCGTTGCAGCGCAGCATCTCTACTTCACGGCTGCGATGGCTGCGAAGCGACCGTGAAACCGTATGCCTCGGACTTACTTCGGCTCAGCAGGTTTCTCTTGACGGGACAGGCTGTAAACATAGGCAGCCAGAATATGCACACGATCATTGCCCAGCAGTGCTTGCTGAGCAGGCATCTGGCCCTGGCGGCCGTCGCGGATGGTTTGCTGCAGTTGCGCGTAACTCGATCCATAAATGAAGGCGCGCGGATGCGCCAGGTCTGGCGCGCCCAGCAGGGGCATGCCTTTGCCTTCCGGCCCATGGCAGGCAGCACAAAGGGTAGAGAACGTCTTCTGACCGGCTACCGGGTCGGCATTGGCGTCTTCCGGTAGCGGCCGTTCGTCCAGTCGGGTCAGTACGTAAGCCGCCACATCGCGGACGCCCTGTTCGCCGAGTGCCGCGCCCAGCGCCGGCATCACGCCCTGGCGGCCTCCCATGATGGAGTCCTTGATCGCTTTTGCATCGCCGCCCCAGCGCCAGTCCGCATCGGTCAGGTTAGGAAAGCCGTAGGCGCCCTTTGCGTCAGAGCCATGGCAGACCGAGCAGTTGGAGGCAAACAGGCGAGCGCCTATTTTCAGCGCTTGAGGGTCTTTTGCCACATCCTCGACAGGCATCGAAGCGTATTGGGCGAACAGCGGACCGTAGCGCGCTTCGGCGCTCGCCACCTCTCGTTCCCACTCATGGACACTGGTCCAGCCTTGCTGACCGTCGGAGAACTGGATCTTGCTGTCCTTGTCTCGGTACTCATAACCGGGCAGCAGGCCCTGCCAGTTGCCCAGGCCGGGGTATAACACCAGATAGCCCACGGCAAAGACGAGGGTGGCGATGAACAGTTTGAACCACCAGCCGGGCAGAGGGTTGTCGTACTCCTCGATACCGTCGAACGAGTGCCCGACCTTTTCCTCGGTCGACTCGTCGCGCTGACCTTTGCGCGTACTCAGCAGCAGCCAGAGAATGGCGATCAGTGTGCCCAGCGTCAGCACCGTCACATACAGGCTCCAGAACGTGCTCATGGCCTGTCTTCCTGTTCGGCTCTGGCGTGCTCGACCTTGCTGATGGCGTCAGGGTCGTCGGCGAAAGGCAGCAGGGTTGCATCGTCGAACTGTGCTTTGCGCGCCGGGCTAAACACCCACAGCGTCAGACCGATGAACGCCAGCATCACCACCAGTGTGCCGAGCCCTCGAATCATTCCGATGTCCATCATGATCACCGCTTGCTTTTAATGAGGGTGCCGAGGCCTTGCAGATAGGCCACCAGCGCGTCCATTTCGGTCTTGCCTTGTACCGCCGCCGCAGCCCCTGCAATGTCTGCGTCGGTGTACGGCGTGCCGAGCGTGCGCAGCACCTGCAGTTTTTTCGCGGTCTGTGTGCTGTCGAGCTTCTTGTCTGCCAGGAACGGGTAGGCTGGCATGATCGAGGTGGGCACGAGGTCACGCGGGTTGTACAAATGCGCTCTATGCCATTCATCCGAGTAACGCCCGCCGATCCTCGCCAGGTCCGGCCCGGTGCGTTTCGAACCCCACAGGAACGGGTGATCCCAGACGCTTTCGCCCGCCACCGAATAGTGCCCGTAGCGCTCGGTTTCGGCGCGGAACGGGCGAATCATCTGTGAATGGCAACCCACGCAACCGTTGGCAATGAACACGTCGCGGCCTTCCACTTCCAGCGCGGTGCGCGGCTTCATGCCCTCGATCGGCTGATTGGTCACGTCCTGAAAAAACAGCGGGACGATCTGGGTCAGACCGCCGATGCTGACCGCGATGACCATGAAGAAAGCCAGCAGGCCGACATTCTTTTCGAGTGCGTCATGCTTCATGAGCGAGCCCCCGACACCGTGATCCGGGCCACGGCCTGCGAGGCCTGCGGGTCCGACCCGCGTATTGTGCGCAGCACGTTATAGGCCATCAGCAGCATCCCGCTGGTGAAAATGGCGCCGCCGATGGCCCGTACGACATAACCCATATGGCTGGCCTGCATGGCTTCGACGAACGAGTAGGTCAGCGTGCCATCCTCGCTCACTGCGCGCCACATCAGGCCCTGGGTGATGCCATTGACCCACATCGACGAGATGTACAGCACGGTGCCGATGGTTGCGAGCCAGAAGTGCGCGTTGATCAGGCTGACACTGTGCATGTGCGGGCGGGCATAAAGTTTCGGAATCATGTGATACAGCGAACCGATGGTGATCATTGCCACCCAGCCCAACGCCCCGGAGTGAACATGGCCGATGGTCCAGTCGGTGTAGTGCGACAGCGAGTTGACGGTCTTGATCGCCATCATCGGACCCTCGAACGTCGACATGCCATAAAAGGCCAGCGACACCACCAGAAAACGCAGAATCGAATCGGTGCGCAACTTATGCCAGGCCCCCGATAGGGTCATCATGCCGTTGATCATGCCGCCCCAGCTGGGCACCAGCAGGATGATCGACATCACCATGCCCAGCGACTGAGCCCAGTCCGGCAGTGCGGTGTAATGCAGGTGGTGCGGACCGGCCCAGATATACAGGGTGATCAAGGCCCAGAAGTGCACGATGGACAGGCGATAGGAGTAGACCGGACGCTCGGCCTGCTTGGGCACGAAGTAATACATCATGCCGAGAAAACCGGTGGTCAGGAAAAAACCCACGGCATTGTGCCCATACCACCACTGGATCATGGCGTCGGTGGCCCCGGCGTAGGCCGAGTAGGATTTGAACAGGCTGACCGGCAGCGAGATGTGGTTGACGATGTGCAGCATGCCGGTCACGACGATGAACGCGCCATAGAACCAGTTGGCGACATAAATGTGGCGGGTCTTGCGTATCACGATGGTGCCGAAGAAGACTGCCGCGTAGGCCGCCCAGACGATGGCCAGCAGTATCGCGATGGGCCATTCGAGTTCGGCGTATTCCTTGGTGGTGGTGTAGCCCATGGGCAAACTGACGACTGCCCCGACAATCACGGCTTGCCAGCCCCAGAACGTAAAGGCCGCCAGACCGTCGGAAATCAAGCGTGTCTGGCAGGTTCGCTGCACCACGTAATAGGACGTGGCGAACAGCGCGCAACCGCCGAAAGCGAAGATCACCAGATTGGTATGCAGGGGGCGCAGGCGTCCGAAGGTGGTCCACTCCAGCTCCAGATTCAGCCCGGGCCAGACCAGTTGCGACGCGATGAACACGCCCAGCCCCATGCCGATGACGCCCCACACCACGGCCATGATGGCGAACTGGCGCACCACTGTGTAGTTATAGGCAGTCGGAGTGATTGCTGTGCTCATTGCAGACTTCCACAATTCAGAGGGTGACCAGAGACGTATTCGGATGCAGGCTCGGCAATCGCACGAAGGCAGACCGAAAGGGCAGGGGCAGGACCGGACACGTGAGTGATCAGATGTCGGGTGTGTGCAGCAGACCGTGTGCAGGCAAGCTTAACTTTGAAAACGGGGTCTGGGAAGTCGCAACAATCAGCTGCCACGTGCAGCCTGGATTCCGCACCCCGTTGCAGGGTGCGGAGTTCAGGTTCTGCCACCGGGTTGCAGCATGACGGTGCAGCTATTCCGTACAGACGAGTTGATCAGGACTCCCGGAAGGGCTGCACACTTGTCTGGTCAGCAGTTGGAGCGTGTCATCGTCCGGCAAAATGGCCTGAGCAGGTAGATGACGCTGGAGACCGATTCGGTGGGGTGTCGCTACCGTGCGAAGCTGATGCCGCTTATGAAACCGCCCGGCTGTATCAGATTTGGGGCGCCCATGGCCTCGACACCGTTACCTTTCGCACCTTGGCAGATTACGCGGCCAGAGCTGAATGGTTGCTGTCCGGCGGCCTTTGGCGCATTGCGGCTGCCGGGCAGCAACCGAGCGGCTCACGGTTTATAGTGGCGGGCTACTGACAGACTCATCTGGATGAAGCAGGCATGAGCAAAGATTTATCACCCGTCAGCAATGGCGATCAATGGCTACAGCGTGTTCGCGAGAACGGCTGGGTATGGACAGCGGCGCAACCGGTCGACGGGCTGGAACCGCTGACGCTGGTGCTGGCGCATGGGGCCGGCGCGCCGATGGACAGCCTGTTCATGAACGACATGGCTGCGCACCTCTCGATCCAAGGGATCAGCGTCCTGCGTTTCGAATTTCCCTACATGGCTCAACGGCGTCAGGGTGGCAGCAAGCGTCCGCCCAATCCGCAAGCGCAGTTGCTCGACTGCTGGCGTGAGGTGTACGTCAGCGCGCGCAGTTCGCTTGCGGGACGTCTGGCGGTCGGCGGCAAATCGATGGGCGGGCGCATGGCCAGCCTGATTGCCGATGAGTTGCAGGTCGACGCGCTGATTTGCCTGGGCTATCCGTTCTACGCCGTGGGTAAACCGGACAAACCACGCGTCGCTCACCTGGCCGGGCTGAAGACACCGGCGCTTATCGTGCAGGGCGAGCGTGACGCCTTGGGCAATCGAGAAGCTGTCGAGGGTTACACACTGTCCGGTGCGATTCAGGTGTACTGGTTACCGACCGCCAATCACGACCTGAAGCCGCTGAAAATCGCAGGCATCAGTCATGACCAGTGCCTGGCTGATTCGGCACGCGAGATTGCCCGGTTCCTGCGTGCCTGAGTGACTGACAGCACAGATCGAAACAGCCTTCTGTTACTTCGAAATTGATTGATGAAAGGCTGAAACTGAAATGCCCTCTCAGCCTTAGCGTATGCGGGTCGGCTTCAAGCAGGGTCAGCATGCCGCCCTGGAAATGTGTGGAATGATAGATGGTGCTCTGTTTGAGCAGCCTTTCGCTGTAAACCACCTTGATCCGATCATTGCCTGGCAAGCGGTGAGTGCCCGGTTCGAGGTCGAGGTCCAGATACAGACCGATGCTGGCCTGTAGGCGACCGGCCCTGCCATCGGCGGCGACTTTCCAGATCCAGCGCTCGGGCTTGTGGTCCAGCTCTGAACGCAGGGTAAGTCGCCCTTGCAGGGAGGACACAACAAGTGGCTGCTGATTGATTTGAGCTTCGAAGATGCCTTCACGCGGGGGTTGCTGAACGAACGATGTGGCTGGCGCAGTGGTGGTGTGCATGGTTGGACTCTTGACGGCTTTTGAAGAAACGACAGGGCGTTACCCTTTTTGAGTAACGCCCTGCCTGATAGTCACTGAGGTTTCAGCAGACGGTCATTTGATCGCAACGCCGAGGCTGGAATTGTGGCTCTTCAATTTGAAGTTTCCGCCGGTAACCATGTTCTTCACGTAGTACCAGTTCCATCCGCCGATGCCGGCACTTGAAACGGTTGACGACCAGTAATTGCCGTTGCCCATCGGCCAGCGATTACCGTAGGCGGCATGGATCTCCACCAGTTCATGAATCGATGGAATCCGCGCGCCGTTGTTGCTCGCTGCTTTGCTTATCTTGGAAAAGCTGCCGCTGCCTACACCCAGGCAGTGAATGACGCCGGTCACACTGACCGGGTAACTCTTGCTGGCGCCCAAGGCATCGGTCACCGTGATGGTCGTTGCGCCTTTGCCTCGAACCGAGACCAGGCCATTGGCGTCCACTTTCGCCACCAACGGGTCGCTCGACGCATAGCTATAAGGTGTCTGACCACCGCTGGCCTGGCGCTGGACAGTGGTGTCGGCCGGGAAGTTGGGCAACAAATCCGGGTAACTCACCAGCAGGTAAACCTTGCCTGCCAGTTCGACCGGCGACGTATCGAGTACCAGCTCCTGGCTGGCAGCAAGAACCTGTAAAGCCAGCGTGTCGGATGCCTGCACAAGGCCATTGCTGCGATTGACCACGTAAGAAACCGAAACCGTCTGCCCGGCATTAGCTGTTACCAGAACAGCAGCAAACAGCACCTCCAGCGCCTTTCCTGCTTCAGCGGCTGTCAGGGTCTTTTCCTTGGTGTCACTGCCTTTCGGACCTTGCCATTGCACGATGACCTGGTCACCGGTTTTGAGGTTGGCGGCGGCGTCTATGACCACAGTGGCGCCAGAAGAGGCGTTGGCGGGGTCCAGGGTGCCGCCGGTGGCTTCCTTTACGGTTGGGGCGGGGAGGGGAGTTATGGTCGTAAGCTGAAGCTTCACGGTCACCGGTTCGGATGCCATGGAAAGATTTCCCGCAAGATCCGTGATCGTGTAATGGACCGGCGCTTCAATATCGCCGATCGACTCGAGAAACGATCTGACAAAATCGACCATGATGCGTTTCAGCCCCATGTCGTCCTTGGTCACTACCGCGGTCGGACCGGGGATAGTGTTCCAGTAGGTGTGAATGACGTCGCCTTCCTGCATGCCGTTATAGCTGGCAATCGTCCCGCTCAGGACATTGCCCATGCCTTCGAGTTCTTCGGAGGTCAAGCCGTTCTGGGTCTGGATGGGGAAAAGAATGGGGGCAAGTACCGGGGCTCCGGGTGAGGTGATGTCCACGGAAATGAGTGTTTTCTCAGAGAATTCAACAACCATGTTTCCAGGGTTTTCAATGGCGTAAGCGACTGAGTGATTACCCTCTCCCAATAGTGCTTGTGGAATCTCCAGGCTCAACGTATCCCCCGGCTTGTGGCTTGCCAGTATTTCCTTCTTGGGGCCAATAAGCATTTCGTTAAAGTACAGTTGATAGGTATAACCCGTGAGTGCGCCTGGCCATACTTCCAGCTTTACCTGGACAGGGTTGCTGAGTGAGGCGATGGGCAACAGTCCATTATTCAGTGCAGCCGGTATAACGGGGGCGTCCAGTGGTTTTCTGTGTGTATTAGCGCTTGAATCAGACATTTTTTTTCCTTAAAAGCTTTAGAGAATGCGGGCCATAGAGGCCCGCAACTGTTCACCTAATCAGGCAGGTAAAATCTGATGGACGGAGCATATTGACGATGACTCGAGTGATGCTGGAATTCGCCGGGCTTTGATTGCTGCCTTCCACCGGCTCGACAGTGTAGGTTGCCTCTGCGAAGCCAGTGCAGATAAGCAGCGTATTAATATGCGGAACTGTAAACGTGTGCCCTTGTAGAACATCAATCTCATCAAGCTTTCGAGTTGTTACATAGGTGGCTGCTTCAATTGGGTTGTTGAGTTCATCAAATCCCTTGAAGGTGAAAGTGATTCTTTGGCCCTCTGCAATATTTAAATAAGGCGAGACTTTAACATCCGCACCGTTCGGATTTTCGTTAGGCCCCAAGACTCCATTCGATGTCAGGTTGAATGTAGGTCCTGCCAACCCATCTTGGCCACCAGGTTGCTCCTCTCGAGACCGAACTGTGACAGGCTGGATCGGGCTGGTTACAGCATTAGGGTTGCCCGTTCGAGTGGCAGTGAAGTAAACAGGGATTTCTGCGCCAGTACCTTGCAATTTCATCAGTTCGTTATCAATCGGAATGATGAGGTCTCTTCCCGTAATAACGTCACTGGATTTTATTTGGTACCACTGCAGTTTTACCTGATTGCCCCAGTGTAGATTCAGGTCATCATTGACCTCGAAACCAGAATTCCAACTCACCAAGCCTCGGGCATTCAGTTCGTAATCATCCTCGTCGATGAAGTTGTCCTGGAGGTTCGGGTTCTGTACGCTTGAACCCTGTACGGTCAGCTTTTCCAATAAATCAGGGAAAGGAAGTGTCGTAAAAGTGTCAATGTTGGCGTCCAATGATATCCCTGCCAGTTCCCCGTTTCGAAGTACTTCATAACGGACTGCTGTGTTGCCTTGCGGACCGCGAGCAATTGCTTCGAATGGCAACTTCAATGTTAATATGATTGCTTCATTTTCGTCGCCAGATGCTACTGGAACAGGGGTCAAGGGATTGTCAGCCCCCCAGAACAATTGAATGCTATCAAGCGCTGCTGCACCCGGGTAATGTGGAATGTCGACCATTACGCCTGCCTGAGCTTCCAGATAATCAACTTGGTCGCCCACCGCGCTGTCAATAACAGGTGCCGGATAATTCGAAGGCAGCTCTTTCAGTCTCAATTTCACCGGTACAGTATTCGAGAGGATCGAAGCATTGCCCGCACGGTCTATGACTTGATAGCAGACCTGCTTTTCGTCTTCTCCCAACGTACTTAGAAACTCTCGTGTGAAGGTCACAACGACCTTATCCAGACCCATGTCGGTTTCGTTGACGGTAGCGCTAGGGCCTACGATATCCCCCCACCTCGTCAGGATACGGTCATGCTTGGCCATACCTGTGTAGCCAGCAATCTGTACATCAAGTTTGCCGCCCAATTGATCAAGCTCTGCGGCAGTCAGGCCATTTTGAATCTCGGCTGGAAACTGAATGGCAGCAAGTTCTGGAGCACCTGGTGCTGTCTTGTCAATCTGAATTCGGAAGATTTCTGATGCTTGTGACACTTGGTTAGCTGGATTGGTGACTACGTATGCAACATCGTGGAAACCCTCCAGCAACAGTTCAGTCGGGATCTCAAGTTTTAGTAAGTCTCCTGGCTTATGCGAGTCCAGAATCAGCTTTATTGGTCCAGTTTCACTGTTGTCGAAAAGCAGTTGGTAAGTGTAATTAGGGCGCGCGGCTGGCCATACCGTCAGGTCAACAATCAGGGGTTGGGACACTTCGGTGACCGGCAGCAGTCCTGGTGTGTCCTCATCATGAAAAGCGACTGCAATATCGGGAGCAGGCAGTTCAAGGTTCAAATTACGATATCCGTTTTTTGGAAGTGAAATAGGTGTTGGTAGGTTGTTTTTAAAAGTGTTTTTCATATGTAAATTCCTTTTGGTGACGCGTATGTAGGGTTTTTCCTACTTTCATGTGAAGCTTTTTTATAAAGGCATGTCTGGCTAGCTAAGCTGTCGCTAGTATTCCCAGTCACGATTTGACGTAATAGGTTTTTTGAAGGCTGGTCAAGAGGTGTGGCATATGTTTTTTTATTCGCGTTACAATTTTTTTTGTAGGAAGATCACATGGATGGCCGCCGTAAGAGGTTGCTTGTAAAGATTTGGGAATCTTCCTACATTTTCAGTGTTGAATAAGATGGGGTTTTATGAGTTGAGTAGAATACTTTTCCATTTTCAATAACCGAGGAGATGGATGGTGTCTTATAGCGGAAATAACGTCATTGGTTTACGGGCTGGCGCGTTTCAGCTTGCCGCGTTTGCGTTCGGATCATTAGCTACTGCGCAGGCATCAGCAGAGATGCAGGGCTTGGACGATGCAGTGGGACCGGGCCGTGAAAGAATCATGGTGGTTCTGCCTGGTGGAGAGAATTTTTATGCTATTGATTTGTCTGGAGAAGTGATTACTGTAGGTCCTGATACCGCCTTCGACTCCTACGTCATTAAAGATCAAGGTGTTCTTAATATAGTGAATGGGCGGGTCAACAGCGCTCGGGTGCAAAACTCTACGATAAATATTGAGTCTGGAGTTGTGGAGGGTGGTATCAGCCTTTCTGATGCTGTGGGGAATCTCAACAGGGCTAAGGTAAGCAATGAATTCGGGGCCGGTATTGTACTAGGGGCGGACAGAACGGCTGTTAATCATGGCTCCACAGTATCTGCTCATTCAAGCGAAATATCTGGAGCAGGAAATGGTGTTGCTGTCGGGGTGTGGGGGGAACTCAACATCTTCAACACGAGCGTGCATGGGTTCGCTTCGCAAACCCAAAGTGGCCAAGGTATTTTCGCTTCTGGAGCGAATGTGCTGATTGCTGATAACAGTCATGTGATTGGCGACATGAATGGAGTTAATCTTGTAGATGGATCTGAAGCCAAGGGCCTGGTGGGAAATAAGTCGTCAACGGTTATTGATCATTCTATCGTAGAGGGTTTAGGTGGGGCCGCTATCAAAGTCGACCTTCGCGTAGCGCTTGATATTGATGCCGATATCGCTGTGCAAAACCACTCCGAACTGCGGTCCGGGAACGGGAATCTTCTTGAGGTATCAGAGAGTAGCACCGCCAACTTCAAGGTCGACAACAGCATCCTCAACGGCAACCTCGTTGCCGATGACACCAGTACCTTGAACGTCACGCTGCAGAACGGCGCGCAACTCACTGGCGATATCGTCAACGGCAACGCGCTGGCTATCACTTCTGGTGGTCAGTGGCAGATGCAGGGTGACAATGCCGTCAGGTCGCTTTCCCTGCAGGGAGGCAGCGTCGGGTTTGGCGGCGAGGGCTTCCATACGCTGTCGCTCAACGAGTTGTCAGGTACAGGCACGTTTGGCATGCGGGTGGATCTGGACAAGGGTGTGGGCGATCTTATCGACGTCAACGGTCAGGCCAGCGGGCAATTCGGGCTGCGGGTGCGTAACACCGGGGTAGAGGTTGTATCGCCAGATATGACCCCGCTCAAGGTGGTGCATACCGAAGGTGGCGATGCTCAGTTCAGCCTGCTGGGTGGGCGGGTTGACCTGGGGGCTTATTCATACCTGCTGGAGCAGCAAGGCAATGATTGGTTCATCGTTGGCAAAGACAAGGTCATAAGCCCTTCGACCCAGAGTGCTCTTGCTCTGTACAGCGCAGCACCTGCCATCTGGATGAGTGAGCTTTCTACCCTGCGCTCGCGCATGGGCGAGGTTCGTGTCAGTGGCAAGGCTGGTGGCTGGATGCGCGCCTATGGCAGTCGGCTCAATACCACGACTGGTGATGGTGTCGACTACCGGCAGAAGCAAAGTGGCTTGTCGCTCGGGGCGGATGCGCCGATCGAGGTCAGCAACGGACGGTTGCTGGTCGGTGTGCTGGGTGGTTACAGCAAATCCGGTCTGGATTTGAGCCGTGGAACATCGGGGAAAGTCGACAGCTACTATGCGGGCGTCTACGGCACCTGGCTGTCTGACGATGGCTACTACGTGGATGGTGCGCTCAAGCTCAACCGCTTCCGCAACAAGGCAGACGTTGCCATGAGTGATGCGAGCAAGGCCAAGGGCGACTACAGCAACACGGGTGTAGGTGGCTGGGTGGAAGCGGGTCGACACATCAAGCTGGCGGATGACTACTTTCTTGAGCCGTTTGCCCAGTTGTCCACGGTGGTGGTTCAGGGGCAGGATCTGCGCCTGGATAACGGCTTGAAGGCGAAGAATGATCGTACTCAGTCGGTGCTGGGTAAAGTCGGCACCTCGCTGGGTCGAACTGTCGCGCTCAAGGACGGTGGGGTGTTGCGACCTTACGTTCGTGGTGCTGTTGCGCAGGAGTTTTCACGGCGTAATGAGGTGAAGTCCAATGACGTGACCTTCGATAACAGCTTGTTTGGCTCACGTGCCGAGCTGGGGGCCGGGGTCTCGGTTTCCCTGTCGGAGCGTCTGCAGGTGCACGCAGACGTCGACTACATGAAAGGCAAGCATATCGAGCAACCGTGGGGTGCCAATGTAGGGCTGCGTTTTGAGTTCTGATCAGAACAAGCCAGTACCCAGGTAAAACGAGGCCCCCGGTGAGTGATCGCCGGGGGCTTTTGGCTACTTGTCCGCAAGCCCGTTATTGATAAAGCGTTGGCGTTGGCGCGCTCTGGAGTTCGCGGGCATCGAGTGCTTGACGTTGACCCGTAACGCGGGTGATGTGCCGATCAGTCGATGATCGCGATAGAGCTCGTAGTAAAGGTCTACCAGGCCATATTGAGTGTGCGGTACAAAATCGTAGGATACGCACAGCACACGTATGACGCTGTTTTCGCCGACCCGATGAAAAAGTGTCGTTGTCGACAGGTTTTTCCCCCAATAGAAGCGAATTTCATCTCCACAGCACAT
This sequence comes from Pseudomonas syringae, assembly GCF_023278085.1. Taxonomy (NCBI): domain Bacteria; kingdom Pseudomonadati; phylum Pseudomonadota; class Gammaproteobacteria; order Pseudomonadales; family Pseudomonadaceae; genus Pseudomonas; species Pseudomonas syringae. The sequence goes on from NZ_CP066265.1 coordinate 1,717,664, forward strand.
CTTGACCGAGCCTGGAATGTGTACCACCACGCCCGTGTGCACCTGCTCGTGACTGACCGCAGCATCGCCGTTGTCGGGCAGTATCGGTGGTTTCAGTGTGTCTGAAACATCTGATGGAATGTGTTCAGAAGTCATTTTTTGATAGGTACTCTCTTGCAGTGGGGCTTCTCGCACAGCGTCTGGCTCTGTGGGTTTGCTCTTTTTTGAAGTGAGTGCAGCGACATCCTTGGAATACTCTTTATCCATCATGAACTCGATTATTTGAATTAAGTGAGTTGTTTTTGTTGTGCCCCCAGCTGTGGCACCGGAAATATTACAATGCACATTAGTGTTCAGGTCAAGTCGTTAAAATGTGCGATGGTAGTGCGAGGTTTACAAAGGTTTTGCTGTCACATTTGGTTTCAAGTTCGGACTAAATTATTGAAGGGTAGTGCTGAGGATGCTGTAAACAGGGGGTGAGGCTTATGTTGGGTGCTTGGTTTGGGTTTTTTTAATGAATGATATCTGTAGGACCTTTACTACAGACAATTCCTACATTTTTAAAAATAAGGCATTTTGTGAAATATCCCACTCAAGCGTAGGACTATTCACTCAAACTTATCATAAAGGTCTCGCACGGGTGGGCGTACGAAACCTTCAAGGTCCTGAGCAATAATGTAGGTCTCTGCCGTTAATCCTGCATGGACAGGGTTACCGGACGCGCCATAATCGAGCGATTGCCTGCGCGATCGATCACCTGATAGCTCATGGTGATGCTCTCGCTGTCCAGATCGAGCAAGAAGGCCTTGTCGAAAATGATCTGTACCGGGCGTTCAGTCAGGTTGTCAGGAGTGACCTCATGAACAGGGCCTTCCTGTTCATTGCACAGGGTCTGAATACGGTCGCCAGGCTGCATGTCGGCGTAGCCTGGAATGATGCCAGTCAGGGTTTCGCCGAGGTTGATCTGATGGAACAGCATGGGGGCCAGCAGCGCTGCGCCAGGGGCAGTGCGGTCGATTCGAATCTCAGTGGTTGCGGAGTCTGTTCGCATGCCGCCTGGAAACGTTAGCCATTGGTATCCAATCGCATAATTGCCATCTTTAGCGAAGTGTTCACCCTCAAGATTCATAACGAACGCGACCTCTTCGGGCGCGTTGGGATCAGAAATGGTCTGGGTGATCCCAGAGCCAACACCGTTAATCATAAGCTCGAAGCTGTCTTTTTCTTTGATTAAACCGCGCGCGGTAAAATGGACCGAAATACCTAAGTCAAGGTCTCGCACTTTGATGAGGCCGTCGCGTTCCGCTGCGGGAATGGATGGTGCTTCCAATGGCAGGTTAGTAAGAGTATTCATGAGTGTCTCCAATTAACAAGTCAAACGCCACATGGCGTCGATCTGGGTTTTTACTCAGGAGATAGGCAATAGTTACCCGTGGTAATAGATAACTACCGCACATCCCCTTGAATTCAACTAGTCGGAGTGTTCGTCGGGTGTCAATGCTCGACAGTCATGTTTTACTGCGGCTCTTGATGTTAAGGAAAAGTCTTACATGTTGCCCGGATGATTTGGCAATAGTTGTAGGGCGTGAAGATAACAAGCCCGCCAATCAATGAAGGGCACAATAAAAAGCCCCGACCAACCTGAGTTGGCCGAGGCCCTTTACAGCAGTTTCAACGCTCAGCGATTAAAGCGCTCCACCAACGAGTACTGCGAATTGGCGGTGTCCGTCAGTTCCCCGCTCAATACTGCCGAGCGTCGGGCTTCGTCGGCGGTTTTGTCGGCCAGTTCGGCGATAGTGGAAATGTTGCGGTTGATCTCTTCGGCTACCGCGCTTTGTTCTTCGGTGGCAGTGGCAATCTGAGTGGTCATGTCGGTGATGTTGGCGACCGCTTCGCTGATGCCCACCAGCGCCTGATCCGCTTCCAGCACCCGGGCCACGCCTTCTTCGGCCTGACGACGTCCGGCGTCCATGGTCTGCACGGCGTCGGTAGCCGTCTGCTGCAATTTGGCGATCAGGCCATGAATCTGGCCAGTAGATTCGGCAGTGCGTTTTGCCAACTGGCGTACTTCATCTGCCACCACCGCAAAGCCACGGCCCATCTCTCCGGCACGGGCCGCTTCGATGGCCGCGTTGAGGGCCAGCAGGTTGGTCTGGTCGGCGATGCCTTTGATCACATCGACCACGCCGCCGATTTCATCGCTGTCCTTGGCCAGTCGCGTCACGGTCAGGCCGGTTTCGCCCACCGAGGTGGAAAGGCGCTGAATGGCTTCGCGGGTTTCGCCGGCGATATCGCGGCCGCGACGGGTCAGCTCATTGGCTTGTTGAGTGGCGTCAGCGGCGCGATGTACATGGCTGGCAACTTCCTGGGTGGTGGCGGCCATCTGGTTGATGGCTGCGGCGACCTGTTCGGTTTCCACACGCTGACGTTCCAGCCCGGTCGAGCTGTCGTTGGCCAGCGAGTTGGATTGTCGGGCCTGACTGTTCAGATGCTCGGCGGTGTCCTGCAAGCGCGTCAGGCAGGTTTTCATGCGCGCTTCCTGGCTGAGGATCGACATTTCCAGACGCGCCTGCGGGCCACGGCTGTCGGTGTACATCTGCGCGATCAGCGGGTCAGAGGTGGTCTGTTCAGCCAGGCGCAGCAGGCGTTTGGTGCCGCGCTGTTGCCAGGACAGGCCGAGCAGGCCAAGCGGCACCGACAATGCGGCGGCAAGCGCGAAGCCCCAGTGCGAGTTGAGCCACACACCAATCAGAAAGCTCAACTGGCTGACCAGAATGAACGGCAGCCAGTCCTGCAACACCGGTAGCCATTTATCACGACCCGGTATGGCGCTCTTGCCCTGATTGATGCGCTTGTACAGGGCTTCGGCGCGACGAATCTGTTCGGCGGTCGGTTTGATGCGTACCGACTCGAAACCCACCACCTTCCTGTTTTCCAGCATCGGCGTCACGTAGGCGTTGACCCAATAGTGGTCGCCATTCTTGCAACGGTTCTTGACGATGCCCATCCACGGCTGGCCGGTCTTGAGCGTGGTCCACATGTGTTCGAAAACCGCCGGCGGAACATCCGGATGGCGAACGGTGTTGTGCGCGGCACCGAGCAATTCGGCTTCGCTGTAACCACTGATATCGACGAAGGCATCATTGCAGTACGTAATCGTGCCTCGGGTGTCGGTGGTGGAAATCAGTCGTTGTTCGGCAGGAAATGTCAGCTCACGTTGGGTGACAGGCTGGTTATTGCGCATGGGGTATCGATCCTTCGATTCTGAGGACTGTGGCGTGTTATCGGCGGGTGAGCCGATAAATTGAATGTTGCACGCCAAATGACCCATGAGTCAGTGCAGCGGGGGATTTCACCGTGGCCAGCCACTGTGAAATCCCCTGTGCATGAATCGCCGCGCAACCGCCTCAGGAGGCGATCAGCTGTCGCAACACATAATGCAGAATGCCGCCCGACTTGAAGTACTCCACCTCGTTGAGCGTATCGATACGGCACAATACGTCGACGGTTTCGTGGCTGCCGTCCTCGCGCTCGATATGCAGGGCCAGGCTCATGCCTGGTTGCACGTCGGCGTTGGTCAGCCCGGTGATTTTCAGGGTTTCCTTGCCGGTCAGGCCCAGGGTCTTGCGCGTCTGGCCGTTCTTGAACTGCAATGGCAGAACACCCATGCCCACCAGGTTGGAGCGGTGGATGCGCTCAAAGCTTTCGGCAATGACCGCTTTGACGCCCAGCAGATTGGTACCTTTCGCCGCCCAGTCGCGGCTGGAACCGGTGCCGTACTCCAGGCCTGCGATAATCACCAGCGGTGTGCCTTCAGCCTGATAGCGCATCGCGGCGTCGTAGATCGCCAGCTTCTCGCCGGATGGCACGTGCACAGTGTTGCCGCCTTCTTCGCCGCCGAGCATTTCGTTGCGGATACGAATGTTGGCAAAGGTGCCGCGCATCATCACTTCATGGTTGCCGCGACGTGAGCCGTAAGAGTTGAAATCCTGGGACTTGACGCCTTTCTCTTGCAGATAACGTCCGGCCGGGCTGTCGGCCTTGATATTGCCAGCAGGGGAGATGTGGTCAGTGGTGACCGAATCCCCCAGCAGGGCAAGGATGCGCGCGTCTTCCACGTCCTGAATCACGGGCGGCGGGCCGCCAATGCCGTCGAAGAACGGCGGGTGTTGAATGTACGTTGAGTCGTCCTGCCAGACATAGGTGGCAGCCTGCGGCACCTCGATGGCCTGCCACTGTTCGTCACCGGCAAACACCTCGGCGTATTCCTTGTGAAACATGCCGGTATTGACGCTGGCGACCGCGTCGGCGATCTCCTTCTGGCTGGGCCAGATGTCGCGCAGATAAACAGGTTGGCCGTCCGAGCCTTCGCCCAGCGGTTCGCTGCTGATGTCGATGCGCACTGAGCCTGCCAACGCGTAGGCGACCACCAGCGGTGGCGAGGCCAGCCAGTTGGTCTTGACCAGCGGATGAACCCGGCCCTCGAAGTTGCGGTTGCCCGACAGCACCGACGCGACGGTCAGGTCGGACTGCTGAATGGCTTTTTCGATCGGCTCCAGCAGAGGGCCGGAGTTGCCGATGCAGGTCGTACAGCCATAGCCCACCAGGTTGAAGCCCAGCGCGTCGAGGTATTGAGTCAGGCCGGCTGCCGCATAGTAATCGGTCACGACCTTGGAGCCGGGTGCCAGCGAACTCTTTACCCAAGGCTTGCGTTGCAGGCCTTTTTCGACGGCTTTTTTGGCCACCAGGCCGGCTGCCATCATCACGCTGGGGTTGGACGTGTTGGTGCAGGAGGTGATGGCCGCGATCACTACCGCGCCATCTTTCAGCTGATAGGTCTGCCCGTTGTACTCATAGTGGCTTTCGCCGCTGACCTGCGCATCGTTGCCCACTGCAACGCCACCGCCGCCTTCGCTTTCAAGACGGCCTTCTTCGCCTTTGGCAGGCTTGACCTGCAAGCCTAGGAAGTCGTTGAACGCCTGGGCAACCTGTGGCAACGCCACACGGTCCTGCGGGCGCTTCGGACCGGCAAGGCTGGCCTCTACGGTACTCATGTCCAGTTCCAGGCTGTCGGTGAACACCGGCTCCTGGCCGGGCAGACGCCACAGGCCTTGTGCCTTGCAATAGGCTTCAACCAGTTTCACGGTTTCAGCGGGGCGGCCTGACAGGCGCAGGTAATCCAGCGTCACGTCATCAACCGGGAAGAAACCGCAGGTTGCGCCGTACTCCGGGGCCATGTTGGCGATGGTTGCACGGTCGGCCAGCGGCAGATCGGCCAGGCCGTCACCGTAGAACTCGACGAACTTGCCGACCACGCCTTTCTTGCGCAGCATCTGGGTCACGGTCAGCACCAGATCGGTCGCGGTGATGCCTTCCTTCAGTTTGCCGGTCAGCCGGAAACCGATGACTTCCGGGATCAGCATCGACACCGGCTGGCCGAGCATCGCTGCCTCGGCTTCGATCCCGCCCACGCCCCAGCCCAGTACGCCGAGGCCGTTGATCATGGTGGTGTGCGAGTCGGTGCCGACCAGTGTGTCGGGGAAGGCATAGGTGCGACCGTCTTCTTCTTTAGTCCAGACGGTGCGGCCCAGATACTCCAGGTTCACCTGATGGCAAATACCGGTGCCGGGCGGCACCACGCTGAAGTTATCGAAGGCGCTCTGGCCCCAGCGCAGAAACGCGTAGCGCTCACCGTTGCGCTGCATCTCGATGTCAACGTTCTGTTCGAACGCCCCGGAGTTGCCGAACGTGTCGACCATGACCGAGTGGTCGATGACCAGGTCCACCGGCGACAGCGGGTTGATGCGCTGCGGGTCGCCGCCAGCCTTGGCTACGGCGGCACGCATCGCGGCCAGATCGACCACCGCAGGCACTCCGGTGAAATCCTGCATGAGGACCCGGGCAGGGCGGTACTGGATCTCTCGATCCGAACGACGCTCGGTCAACCAGTCGGCGATGGCCTTGAGGTCGTTGCCGGTGACGGTTTTGTTGTCTTCCCAGCGCAGCAGGTTTTCCAGCAACACTTTGAGGGACATGGGCAGCTTGTCGAGATTGCCGAGGGAGCGGGCAGCATCGGGCAGGCTGAAATAGTGGTAGGTCTTGTTATCGATTTCGAGCGTTTTCAGGCTCTTCAGGCTATCGAGGGAGGGCATGAATGTCTCCTTTTGGAATGTTCTCCGAACATCGGATTACGGGGCTCCATGTACATCAGGTCAGGAACACCGTATCAGGCTTCAGGTTCTGTGGACTGTCGGGCCGCGCCAGTGGTTCCAGGATTGGGCTATGATGCGCGGCTTTCAAGTCTGCGGGGTTACGCCCGAGTGCCCGTTGCCCAGGAGTAACCCATGAATACACTGTTTATGCATTGCCGGCCCGGTTTTGAAGGCGAGGTCTGCTCGGAAATCGCCGAGCATGCCGCACGCCTGGAGGTTGCCGGTTATGCCAAGGCGCGACCCAATACCGCCTGCGCCGAATTTATCTGCACCGAAGCGGATGGCGCCGAACGGCTGATGAGCGGCCAGCGCTTCGACCAGATGATCTTCCCTCGGCAGTGGGCGCGAGGCCTGTTTCTCGACCTGCCGGAGACCGACCGCATCAGCGTGATCCTCGCTCAGCTGTCGGCGTTTCCGACGTGTGGGAGCCTGTGGCTGGAGGTGGTGGACACCAACGATGGCAAGGAGCTGTCGAATTTCTGCAAGAAGTTCGAAGCGCCGTTGCGCAAGGCCTTGAGCCAGGGTGGCAAGCTGGTCGATGATCCGCGCAAACCGCGTTTGCTGTTGACCTTCAAGAGCGGTCGCGAGGTGTTTCTTGGACTGGCTGACGCTGACAATTGCGCGATGTGGCCGATGGGCATCCCGCGCTTGAAGTTCCCCCGCGAGGCGCCGAGCCGCTCCACTCTGAAACTTGAAGAAGCGTGGCATCATTTCATCCCCAGAGACCAGTGGGACGAGCGTCTTTCCGGTGACATGACCGGCGTCGACCTGGGCGCCGCGCCCGGTGGCTGGACCTATCAACTGGTACGCCGCGGCATGCTGGTGACGGCCATCGACAACGGGCCGATGGCGGAAAGCCTGATGGATACCGGGCTGGTGCAGCATTTGATGGCCGACGGCTTCACCTACAAGCCTCGCCAGCCGGTGGACTGGATGGTCTGCGATATCGTCGAAAAGCCGGCGCGCAATGCGGCGCTGCTGGAAACCTGGCTGGGCGAAGGCTTGTGTCGCGAAGCGGTGGTCAACCTCAAGCTGCCGATGAAACAGCGCTACGCGGAAGTCCGTCGCTTGCTCGACCGCATCGAAGAGGGCTTTCAGGCGCGCGGTGTGCGGGTGTCGATCGGCTGCAAACAGCTCTACCACGATCGCGAAGAAGTCACCTGCCACTTGCGCCGACTGGACGTGGCCAAAGCTGCGAAAAAGTGAATTCAGTCAGATACATCTTTGACTGCTTCTCCAACTGACCCTCGTGCCAACGCGGAGCGTGTGCACGATAGTCAAACACTGCCACGCCCTACGCGCAGCCGCTGCCAATAAAGTGCTTTTCGACCACGATGGCACTGACGACGCAGAACCGCCGTGTGACGCAGAGCGTCACGAAATGCATTACCACGCGGAGCGTGGGAACGAGAATCAAAAGCCGCGAAAAAGTGACTGGAGTCAGATACAGGTATGACTGCCTCTCGTTCCGCACGCTCCAGTGGAATGCAGTTCTGGACGCTCTGCGTTTGACCTTGAATATGCGCTGCGGCGAGCGTCATCGGCTTGGCCTGCCCACTGATTTGAGCGACAATCGCTACCCGCTTCTGGAGTGCCCCATGTCTGAATCCGTTGAACACCTCACCGTTGATGCCGTTCTGGATGCCACCGGGCTGAACTGCCCGGAACCGGTGATGATGCTGCACCAGAAGGTTCGCGACCTGCCTGCGGGCGGTTTGCTCAAGGTCATCGCGACCGATCCGTCCACGCGCCGTGACATTCCCAAGTTCTGCATCTTCCTCGGCCATGAGCTGGTCGCGGAGCAGGCAGAGGCAGAAACTTTTCTGTACTGGATTCGCAAGAAAGCCGACTGACTGCCGCATTGCTGCAACCCGCGCCTGTTCATGACATGGACTGGTCTTCGTACGCCTGACCCGAGAGTCTTCCATGCGCATTGTTGCTGACGAAAATATTCCCTTGCTCGACGCCTTTTTCGCTGATTTCGGAGACATACGTCGCTTGCCCGGACGTTCCATAGACCGTGCAGCGATAGCGGACGCCGACATTCTGCTGGTGCGCTCGGTTACGCCAGTGACCCGCGAGATGCTGGAGGGCAGCCCGGTGCGTTTCGTCGGCACCTGCACCATCGGCACGGATCATCTGGACCTCGCTTATTTCCAGGAGGCTGGCATTCAATGGTCCAGCGCGCCGGGCTGCAACGCGCGTGGCGTCGTCGATTATGTGCTGGGCAGCCTGCTGACCCTGGCTGAAATCGAAGGTGTCGATCTCAGGCAGCGTACCTACGGTGTGGTCGGTGCAGGGCAGGTGGGCGGTCGTCTCGTGACAGTATTGAAGGCGCTGGGCTGGGATGTGCTGGTCTGCGATCCGCCCCGCGAGTCAGCCGAAGGGCAAGGTTTTGTCAGTCTCGACGAGATCATCCAGCGTTGTGACGTCATCAGTCTGCACACGCCGCTGACCAGAGCCGGAGACATGCCGACCTGGCACTTGTTCGACGAGGCGCGTCTTCGTCAGCTAAGACAAGGTGCCTGGCTGATCAACGCCAGCCGTGGCGCGGTGGTGGACAACGCAGCGCTGCATGACGTGCTGCTGGATCGCGAAGACCTGCAGGCCGTGCTGGATGTCTGGGAGGGCGAGCCGCAAGTCAATACAGCGCTGGCCGATCTGTGTGTGATCGGGACGCCGCACATCGCCGGTTACAGTCTTGACGGCAGGCAGCGTGGCACTGCGCAGATCTATCAGGCGCTGTGTGCCTTTTTCGGCCAGCCGCCGGTGATCACCCTCGACGACCTGCTGCCCCGGCCATGGCTGGCGCAGATCCGTCTCGATGTCGAGACTGATCCGGTCTGGGCCTTGAATACGTTGTGCCGCAGCGTGTACGACCCGCGCCGCGACGACGCGGATTTTCGCCGCAGCCTGACAGGCGATACGGCCAGTCAGCGTCTGGCCTTCGACGCCTTGCGCAAACACTATCCGCCACGTCGCGAAATCGAAGGGCTGAAGGTCCGGCTTGAGGGCCATTCCGAAGCGTTGGTGCAGATCGTCAGGGCGCTGGGCGCGGTGCTGGTCTGAGACCCCGTTTACAGCGCATAAAAAACCCGACAACAAGGTCGGGTTTCAACGTATTCGACAGGTCTTATTTTTCAGGTGTTACCCAGTTCTTGTCGCATTCCTGACAGGCCACCTGAACCATTTCTTCGGTGATCAGTACTTCGTGCCCGTCCTGGTCGAGAATGGCACCGCCAACCGGCAGGTTGGGCGTGGCTCGTACGACTTGAACTTCGGTGCTGCGCTCGTGCAGGCTCATGGTGTCTCTCCTTTCATCAGGTAACGGCATTAAATTAACCGCGCTTGATGACCGGTCCGTGACAGGTACTGTCAGCCGCTCAAGCGCGATACCAGTGCAACAGAATTGATGCAACTCTGCCAGCATGCGCTTAGATCGTTGTCGTCTAGCCGCGCTGTGAAGCAGTCATAACCTGACCTTTGGAGCAGGGCGCAAGTTCACTCTGAATGACGCACAGCGTCGCCTGTCTGACAGGTGTAGGCTTGGCGATTCGGTCATATCGGCAGTCAGGCAGGTTTATATTTCATGATTTCACTGTTTTCCGGGCGTCAGCGTCAGGCCATACGTCTGGCCGCGAGCTTCATCGCGCCGTATCGCTGGCAGGCACTGGGCGCGTTGCTGGCGCTGGTCGTCACGGCGGGCATCACCCTGTCGATCGGGCAGGGCATCAAGCTGATGATCGACCAGGGATTCATGACGCGTTCTGCACAACTGCTCGAACGTTCCATCGGGTTGTTCATGCTGTTGACGGTCGGCCTGGCCATCGGGACGTTTACACGCTTCTACCTCGTGTCGTGGATCGGTGAACGTGTGGTTGCCGACTTGCGCAAGAAAGTCTTCGACCACCTGATCGAATTGCATCCGGGCTTCTATGAAAATAACCGCAGCTCGGAAATTCAGTCGCGATTGACCGCCGACACCACCCTGTTGCAGTCGGTCATCGGTTCGTCGCTGTCGATGTTTCTGCGCAATGCATTGATGGTGATAGGCGGCATTGTGCTGCTGTTCATCACCAATCCCAAACTCACCAGCATTGTAGTGGTGGCCTTGCCGCTGATCATTGCGCCCATCCTCATGTTTGGTCGACGGGTGCGCAACCTGTCGCGCGAAAGTCAGGACCGGGTCGCCAACGTGGGCAGCTATGTGGCCGAGGCGCTGGGGCAGATCAAGACGGTACAGGCCTACAACCATCAGCAGCAGGACCGACAGCGCTTTGCACACACCGTCGAGCAAGCGTTCGATACCGCCCGCAAACGGATTCTGCAGCGTTCCTGGCTGATTACGCTGGTCATCGTTCTGGTACTGGGTGCCGTCGCCGTGATGTTGTGGGTGGGTGGCATGGACGTGATCAACGGCCGCATTTCCAGCGGTGAACTGGCAGCGTTCGTGTTCTATGCGCTGGTAGTGGGCATGGCGTTCGGCACGTTGAGTGAAGTGATCGGCGAGTTGCAGCGCGCCGCCGGTGCCGCCGAGCGTATCGGCGAACTGCTTCAGGCGCGCAGCGAGATCCGCGCGCCAGCTACCGACCTGCTGATCCTGCCGCCGCGCATCAGCGGTCGTCTGGCGCTGGAAAACGTCAGCTTTGCCTACCCGTCACGGCCCGAGCGCAACGCCGTCGACAGCCTGACCCTGAGTGTGGAACCCGGCGAAACACTGGCGCTGGTCGGCCCCTCGGGGGCGGGCAAGTCAACGATCTTCGACCTGCTGCTGCGTTTCTATGATCCGGCAAGCGGACGGATTCTGATCGAGGGAATGGCGGTCGAGCGCCTTGACCCTCATGACCTGCGCCGCTGCTTCGCACTGGTCTCGCAATCGCCGGCACTGTTTTTTGGCAGCGTCGAGGACAACATCCGTTATGGCAACGCGAACGCCAGTTTCGAGCAGGTAGAGGCCGCCGCCCGGATCGCACATGCCCATGAGTTCATTCTGGAAATGGCTGACGGCTATCGCACCCATCTGGGCGAGGGCGGGCTTGGTCTGTCAGGCGGGCAACGGCAGCGTCTGGCGATTGCCCGGGCATTGCTGGTCGACGCGCCGGTGCTGTTGCTGGACGAGGCCACCAGCGCGCTGGATGCGCAAAGCGAGCATTTGATTCAACAAGCGTTGCCGAGCCTGATGCAGGGCCGAACCACGCTGGTGATCGCCCACCGGCTGGCCACGGTACAGAATGCCGATCGCATTGCAGTCATGGACCAGGGGCGGCTGGTGGCCGTTGGTACGCATCAGCAGCTGATTGCCAGCAACCCACTATATGCACGCCTGGCGGCGTTACAATTCAATGCGGGCAGGGCGTGACGAGCGGAAAGTTTTACCGACCACGGTGGGAGGCGATGACCTCCCACTGATCAGGCTCAGCGATATTCACACAGATAAGCCGTATCGACGCTGACCTTGATCTGGAACTTGCTGTTCGCCGGTACATTGAACTGGCTGCCGGTGGTGAAAGTTTCCCAGTCGCTGCTGTCAGGAAGTTTCACATTCAACTCACCGGAAATGACGTGCATGATTTCCCGTTGCGCAGTACCGAACTCATATTCACCCGCTGCCATGACGCCGATGGTTGCCTGACCGTCGGCCTGGCTGAAGGCGATGGATTTGACGGTGCCGTCGAAGTATTCGTTGACCTTGAACATGGGCGGTTCCTTATGAAAGGGCTGGAAATGGCTCGCCAGTATGCCCAACACGCCAAACCTCGTCACGCCTGATTAATGTCGTCCGCAAGAGCGGCTAATCAGTTGGTCAGAATCAGTGGCAACAATCTGGCGGTGTTGCGGGCATCGACCAGCGCCCGGTGTTGCTGACCGGAAAACTGCATACCGGCCAATTGCAGGGCGCTGTTCAGACCCATGGGTTTCTGCAGATGGCGGGCCTGGGCAAAACGCTGTTTGAGATTGACATGCGGCATGCTGGACAGGGCGCTGTCGAGTTGATGATTACGCCATTCCTCTTCCAGTTGCTGACGGTCGTAATCCCCCCAACTCGCCCAACCCACAACGCGGGCCCGATGATGAGCAAGCCAGCGCTCAAACTGCGGCCACACAGCTGTCAGCGGTGCGGCGCTGTCGATATTGCTTTGGCTGATATGGGTAAGTTCGCGACAGAAATGGGTCAGCAGCGGTCTGCGAACGGGGCGTACGAAGCGCTCGAAGTGATCCAGCTCGCGCCCGTCCTGATTGACCAGTGTCGCGCCTATTTCGATGACTTCCATTTCTGCGACCGGCCAGCCACCTTCTTCAGTGGTAGCCTCCAGATCAATCACTAGCCAATGCGGCATTATCAAGCTTCCTTACCCTGTTGAATGACCACAGCTCAGGCACAATGACCCGCCGTGCCGGACGCTGCTACCCACCGGCAGCAGCGTCTGTCTTGTTTGCCTTGGTAGTGACCACCCTATAACGCATTGGTGCCTTGTGCGAGTTCATTGCTTTCCTGCACAAGGCGATACTTGAAACTGGCTGACGCCGGTGATTTGACAGTTGTTTAAATCAGGGAAACCGCATAGCGTGGGGGGCTTTGATTAATGTTGTTTTTATGAAAAGACTTGCAGTGATAATCAATGGGCGACTGCGCGGGACTGCAACGGGCGTATTGCTGTTCCTCTCGCTGGTGACGGGGTCGCAGTCTTTCGCAGCGCAAGTCGTGCGTGTGGCAGCGGTGCATTTCCCGCCGTACATGGTGCGTCCCGAGAAAGGCGAAGACACCGGCCTGTTGCCACGTCTGATCGCGGCCTTGAATACGGCGCAGGATGATTACGAGTTCGTGATGATTCCGACCTCCGTAGCACGACGCTTTCGCGACTTTACCGAAGGCCGTTTCGACATCGCGATCTTTGAAAACCCTGACTGGGGCTGGAAAGATATTCCCCATGAAACAGTCGATATGGGGCTCGAAGATGCTGAAGTGTATGTTGCCCGGCGTACCGAAGGGCGCGAGCAGGACTATTTCGACACGCTGTCGGGGAAACGCCTGGCCGTGTTCTCCGGGTACCATTACGGTTTTGCCAACTTCAATACCGATCAGAAGTTTCTGAACGAACACTTCAACATGACCTCGACGTATTCTCATGACAGCAATCTGCTGATGGTCGTGCGCGGAAGAGCAGACATTGCGCCGGTTACCCGTTCTTATCTGATTGACTTCATGGCGCATAACAAAGCCGAGGCCGAGCAGTTGATGGTGTCTGATCGCGTCGACCAGATTTATCGGCAATACGCGTTGTTGCGTCCCAACGGCACTATCGATGTATCACACTTCACAGTGTTGCTGGACAAGCTGCGCAGGGATGGAACGCTGGCGGCTATCTTTCAGCCGCTGCACATCAAGGTACTGCCGATGAGTACTGACGGCGCTGAGCGATAAGACGCGTCACGTCTTGGGCAAGAGGCAGGTGTGGGGTGAAAAGAGGGAAGGGTGACAGCAGCTTCCACGGTCTGCCACCCTTGCTGACTCAACGATCCCTGGCGTCCTTGGCGTCCATTTCCGCGTTGCGCTCATGGACGCGCTTGAGCTGTTCTTCGGTCAGGGGCAGTTTCTTGGCTGTATCGCGCAGCATCATCAGACCGCCGACGATCGAGCCGATGGCTACGAGCAGAATTAACCAGGCATACCAGGGCATAGCGCTCTCCTTGTTGTGATACCGGTTTGAGCAGCGAGGCTGCTCAATGGTTCAAGTGTATGCGCCACAAGCGTGTTGCGTGCAAGGCCATTTGCACGCAACGTGGGAGGGAGCTTTCGGGTTACTGGCCGGTCAGCATTGCGTCGGCCGGTGCCGCGGCGCGGGACTTGGCGGTCAGGCTGAAGTAGATGAACCCGATAGCCATCAGACCCAGGAAAATCAGGCCGATCAGCATGTTGAACCAGGCCATTGCGATCAGGCACACCACCGCCAGAACCAGAGCAATGCCGGGCACCACAGGGTAGCCGGGGGCGCGGAAGGTACGTTCCAGTTTCGGCTCGGTCTTGCGCAGCTTGAACAGGCTGAGCATGCTCATGATGTACATGACGATGGCGCCGAAGACGGCCATGGTGATCATGGCTGCGGTGAGGGTCATGCCGCTCAGGTTGATCAGGCCGTCACTGTAGATCGCGGCGATGCCGATAACGCCACCGGCAATGATCGCCCGGTGAGGCGTTTGAAAGCGCGATAGTCTGGCCAGCGAGGCGGGCAGGTAGCCGGCACGGGCAAGGGCAAAGAACTGGCGCGAGTACCCCATGATGATCCCGTGGAAGCTGGCGACCAGACCGAACAGGCCAATCCACACCAGCATGTGCAGCCAGCCGGAGTTGTCACCGACCACGGCCTTCATCGCCTGCGGCAGCGGGTCGTTGATGTTGGCCAGCGTGCGCCAGTCGCCCACACCACCGGCAAACAGCATCACGCCGATGGCCAGCACCACGAGGGTGAGAATCCCGCTGATGTAAGCTTTCGGGATGGTCCGTTTCGGGTCCTTGGCTTCTTCGGCGGCCATGGCCGCACCTTCTATGGCCAGGAAGAACCAGATGGCAAACGGGATCGCCGCGAACATGCCGGCAATGGCTTCGGGTCCGAAAGTCTGTGAGCCCGCCCAGCCATTGAGGGCGAAATTGCTGAAACTGAAGGCAGGCGCGACGACGCCCATGAACACCAGCAACTCGGCGACGGCCAGAATGCACACCACCAGTTCGAAGGTCGCGGCCAGTTTCACACCCACAATGTTCAGCGCCATGAACACAATGTAGGCACCGACCGCTGCATGTCTGGGGTCAAGACCCGGGTATTGCACGTTGAGGTATGCACCAATGGCCATGGCGATGGCCGGTGGCGCGAACACGAATTCGATCAGCGTCGCCATGCCGGCGATCAGCCCGCCTTTCTCGCCAAAGGCACGGCGGCTATAGGCGAACGGGCCACCTGCGTGGGGGATGGCAGTGGTCAGTTCGGTAAAGCTGAAGATGAAGCAGGTGTACATGGTGGCAACCATCAGTGCTGTTACCAGAAAACCCAGCGTGCCTGCCGCACCCCAACCGTAGCTCCAGCCGAAGTATTCGCCGGAAATCACCAGCCCGACGGCGATCCCCCATAAGTGAATCGTGCCGAGCGTCGGCTTGAGTTGCGTACTCATTGTTATCTCCCTGAGATTCGATAATCGTTGAAACATCCTGTTGCAGAGGCCGTGCCAGTGCATTGTTCATTGTCGTGTTGCTTCAAAACAGGTCGTTTGTGGAACGCCAGGGTGAACAGATTCACCCTGTTGTGCAGATTCGGTGCAGGCTAACGTAGCGATGGTCGCTGCAGGTGCAGGAAATAGTGACTTTTTACGACCGCCACTGGACAAATGCCGATCTATGGGTCCCGCCCGTTCGCCGGTTCGGCTACAATGCGCGCCGATTTCGACTTACCTGAGACCACGCTCATGTCCGCCTGCCAGACTCCTGTCATCGTCGCCCTGGATTTTCCGACCCGTGAAGCCGCCTTGCGACTGGCGGATCAACTTGATCCCAAACTGTGCCGGGTCAAGGTTGGCAAGGAGCTGTTCACCAGTTGTGCAGCGGACATCGTCGAAACCCTGCGTGACAAGGGCTTCGAGGTGTTTCTGGATCTCAAATTCCACGACATCCCGAACACCACCGCCATGGCGGTCAAGGCGGCGGCAGAGATGGGCGTGTGGATGGTCAACGTGCACTGCTCCGGCGGGCTGCGCATGATGGCCGCGTGCCGTGAGGTGCTTGAACAACGTACCGGTCCACAGCCGTTGCTGATTGGCGTGACAGTACTGACCAGCATGGAGCGCGAAGACCTCGCCGGTATCGGCCTGGACGTCGACCCTCAGATTCAGGTACTGCGCCTGGCGGCGCTGGCTGAAAAGGCAGGTATGGACGGCCTGGTCTGCTCCGCACTGGAAGCCCGGGCGCTGAAAGCTGCCCATCCATCACTGCAACTCGTTACCCCGGGCATCCGCCCGGCGGGCAGCGCGCAAGACGATCAGCGCCGCATTCTTACCCCGCGTCAGGCACTCGACGCAGGTTCTGACTACCTCGTGATCGGCCGCCCGATCAGTCAGGCCGCCGACCCGGCCAAGGCACTGGCCGCAGTGGTAGCCGAACTGGCTTGAACTGAAACGCACGGTAGACCCTCTCGTGCCAATGCTCCGCGTTGGCATGCATTTCTGGACACTCCGCGTCCGCTTTTGGGCGCAGAGCGTCCCCACGCGCAGGGGCGTGAGGAACGCTAGGTGACCGGCGATGTTCAGTCCACTTTCAAAATCAACTTGCCGTAGTTATCGCCCGTGAACAGCTTCAGGAATGTCTCGGGGAAGGTCTCCAGGCCTTCTTCGATGTGCTCCTTGCTCTTCAGCTTGCCTTCCTTGATCCAGCCGGCCATGACCTGACCCGCTTCTGCAAAGCGGTCTGCGTGATCGAGCACGATGAAACCTTCCATGCGCGCACGGTTGACCAGCAGTGACATATAGTTGGCCGGGCCTTTGACGGCAGTGGTGTTGTTGTACTGGCTGATGGCACCGCAGATCACCACACGGGCACCGACTGCCAACTGGCTGAGCGCCGCGTCCAGAATGTCGCCGCCGACGTTATCGAAGTACACATTCACACCGTCCGGGCAATGGCGTTTCACGGCATCCAGCACGTCTTCGGACTTGTAGTCGATAGCCGCATCGAACCCCAGCTCTTCAGTCAGCAAACGGCATTTCTCTTTGCCCCCTGCGATACCGACCACCCGGCAGCCTTTGATTTTGGCAATCTGCCCGGCCACGCTGCCGACCGCACCTGCCGCACCGGAGATCAAGACGGTGTCGCCACTTTTCGGCTGGCCAACATCCAGCAGCGCCAGATAAGCGGTCATGCCGGTCATGCCGAGCGCCGACAAATACAGCGGCAGCGGAGCCAGGCTGGTGTCTACCTTGTAGAAACCCTTGGGCTCACCGATAAAGTAGTCCTGCACGCCCACGGCCCCTTGCACGTGATCGCCCACCGCGAACTTGGGGTTTTTCGATTCGAGCACTTCACCCACGCCCAAGGCGCGCATGACCTCGCCCAGTTCTACGGCCGGAATGTAGGATTTGCCCTCGTTCATCCAGCCGCGCATGGCCGGGTCCAGGGACAGGTATTTGTTTCTGACCAGGATCTGGCCGTCTGCGAGAGCCGTCACCGGGACGGTCTGATACGTGAAGTCGTCACGACGTACAGTGCCCGATGGACGCTTGGCGAGCAGGAACTGGCGATTGGAAAGATCAGTCATGGCAGGGCCTCATAAAAATGGTTCAAGAATGGATTCAAACGCTCGCTGTGGTATTCAGGCAAGAAGTGATCATCAAGCGAATGCCGTTTGATCCATGTGATTGATAGGAGTCCGGTCAGGCTATGGCGTTCAGCTTGATCTGCGGGTGACACATATTGATTGTCGATAGGGCTTGAGTCACACACCTCAGTGCTCTAGATTTCTCGCTCGATGAACGCTTGGAAGATCGTAATGCTGGCCACCTCTTTACAGACCCTTCAACCCCAGGTCCTGCGCGCTGGCGACGCCGTGGCGCTGGTGTCTCCTGCCGGGCCTGTGGCGGCTGCCAGGGTCGAAGCGGCCGTCGAGGTGCTCAAGGGCTGGGGGCTGCGACCGCGGGTTTATCCTCATGCGCTGGGTGCTTATTCATTCTATTCAGGGACCGACGAAGAACGGCTCGCCGACCTCAACGCGGCACTGGCCGATCCGGAAATCCGCGCGGTGCTCTGCACGCGAGGTGGCTATGGCGTACAGCGGATCGTGCAGCAGGTAGACATGGAGGCCGTGCGCCGCGACCCGAAGCTGGTGACCGGTTTCTCCGACATTACCGCTCTGCACGGCGCGCTGTGGAACCATGCGCGTCTGGCGACCATTCACGGGCCAATCGCCGCGCAACTGGAGCGCGGTGGTCTGTTCGTCAGCAGCATGCGCCATGTGCTGATGAGCACCGAACCGGTCCTGCTCAAGGCAGATCCGGCTTCGCCGACCGCCAGTGTGCGCACCGCAGGCAGCGCTCAAGGGCTGTTGCTCGGCGGTAACCTGTGCATGCTCGATACCTCGGTCGGCACGCCATTCATGCCGGACCTGACCGGCGCAATTCTGCTCATCGAGGAAGTCAACGAACCTGCTTACCGGGTCGATCGCATGCTGACCCATCTGGGTAACTGCGGCATCCTCGGGCGTCTGGCGGGTATTGCGATCGGCGAGTTCACACCAGCCGCGAACACCGGCGGCACCATCAGCCCGGCGCATGTATTGCTGGAACGACTGGGCAGCCTGGGCATTCCGCTGCTTGGCGGTTTGCCGGTTGGTCATGGTGACCTCAACCAGGCCGTACCGCTGGGGATGCCGGCAATCCTCGATGCCGATGCCGGGACCTTGCTGGTGTCCGCAGCCGCTCGCTAAAACGCAAGGCAGATACTCAACCGGCCTTGCGCGCATTCAGAATCAGCAGCGTCAGTACGCCTGCGAGGATTCCCCACAATGCCGAGCCGATGGAAAACAGCGTCATGCCCGACGCGGTCACCATGAAGGTGATCAATGCGGGCTCGCGTTCTGTCGGTTCGGCCATGGCGACCGTCAAGCCATTGATGATCGAGCCAAACAGCGCCAGTGCCGCAATCGACAGCACCAGTTCCTTGGGGAATGCGCCGAACAGGGCGGCCAGGGTCGCGCCGAAGATACCGGCAATGCCATAAAAAATGCCGCACCAGATCGCTGCGGTGTATCGCTTCGCTTTGTCCGGGTGAGCGTGCGGGCTGGTACAGATTGCCGCGCTGATGGCTGCCAGGTTGATGCCGTGGCAACCGAACGGTGCGCTCAGCAGCGAGGCAATGCCGGTGGTTGAAATCAGTGGCGAGGTGGGCGGGTAATAACCGTCGGCGCGTAACACCGCCACACCCGGCATGTTCTGCGAGGTCATGGCGACCACGAACAGTGGAATGCTGATGCTGACGGTTGCCGCCCAGGAAAATTCCGGCGTGGTCCATACCGGCACGGCCAGCTCCAGAGCCAGCCCGCCAAAGTCCAGCAAGCCCGAAAGGCCGGCGATCACAATGCCGACCAGCAGCGCGAGCAGCACCGAGTAGCGTGGCGAAATGCGCTTGACCAGCAGATAAGTGAGAAACATGCCCACTACCAGACTGGTACGGTGCTGGGCAGCAACAAATATTTCGCTGCCGATCCGGAACAGGATGCCTGCCAGCAGGGCCGCAGCCAATGAAGCGGGCAAGCGTCTGACCAGCCGTTCGAACGTGCCGGTCATGCCACAAAGAATGACCAGGATCGCGCTGGTGATAAAAGCACCGACAGCCTGCGGATAGGTCACGCCGCCCAGGCTGGTGATCAGTAACGCTGCGCCAGGTGTCGACCATGCCACGGTGATGGGCGCGCGATAACGCAACGAGAGGCCGATGCTGCACAGCGCCATGCCCATGAACAAGGACCACAGCCACGAAGAAACCTGCGCACTGGTCAGCCCCGCAGCCTGTCCGGCTTGAAACATCAGCGCCAGCGAACTGGTACAACCAGTCATCACAGCGATGAAGCCGGCGACCATTGCTGACGCCGATGAGTCGGCCAGCGGGCGCAGCGGCACCTTCAGGGTTTCGTTCATGGAGGGTGTTCCTTGAGGCGGGCAGGTAGCGAAGGACGCCAAGCCTAAACGCAGGCTCACGCGGCCTTACGATACAGCGATACGTGTAAACGCCAGCACAGTTGCAAAGGCTCGTTTACTCGATGTCTGCGCCTGAGGGGCACGCTCCGGATTGCAGCGTCTGCCCCAGCGCGCGATTGACCGTCAGCCAGCCATCCACCGCTTCCTGACCGGCATCCCCAAACACGCGTTGCAGCAGCTTGACCTGCTCGCGGCGCAGCGCCTCTTCGAAGCGTGTGCCTTCCTCGGTCAGCGCCAACAGCCGCTTGCGCTTGTCGGTCTCGGGGGCGGCGCTGTTCACCAGATTCATGGCGATCAATTGGCGCAGCGGCGCGTTGAGCGCCTGCTTGCTGACCCCCAGTACTGTCAGCAGCTCTTTGACGCTCAAGCCGGGGTAGCGAGCGATGAAAAACACAATCCGCTGATGCACCCGGCTGAAGCCGCGTCTGGCGAGCATTTCATCGGCTTTGGCAGTGAACGCCTGATAGCCGAAGAAGAACGCTTCCATGGCCATTTGCTGATTGGCTGGTTTTTTAAGGTCAAGCATATTGACGTATCCGGTTGGCGCGTCGTAATTTGAGTCAACAAGTTTGACGTATTTTCATTGACCTCGGCTACAGGTAATCAACATGGCATTCTCTGAACGCGTTTCCCGTCTGAAAAGCTCCCTGATTCGCGAGATCCTTGCTGCCGCCCAGCGTCCGGAAGTGATGTCATTCGCTGGTGGCCTGCCTGCCGAGTCGATGCTGCCCAACGTCGAGTGGGCCGATATGCCGGTGTCACTGGGTCAATATGGCATGAGCGAAGGCGAGCCCGCATTGCGCCAAGCCCTCGCTGCAGAGGCGCGTGCATTGGGAATTGCCTGTGAAGCCAGTCAGGTGATGGTGGTCAGCGGCTCCCAGCAGACACTGGATCTGGCCGCCAAGCTCTACATCGACAAGGGCACCGAGGTTCTGCTGGAAGCGCCGACCTACCTGGCTGCATTGCAGATATTCCAGCTGTTTGGCGCTGACTGCATCACGGTGCCGTTGCTGGCCGAGGGCCCGGACCTGCAGGCTATGCGTCAGCGGCTGGAGCGGCACAGGCCTGCTTTCGCATACCTCATTCCGACCTTCCAGAACCCTTCAGCGGTGCGCTACAGCCAGGCCAGTCGCGATGCGGTCGCGGCCCTGCTCGACGAGTTCGGCGTGACGCTCATCGAAGACGAGCCGTACCGCGAGCTGACGTTTGACGGCGGCAGTGCCAAACCGATCGTGAGCAGCCTCAGGAAAGCCAGCTGGATCTACACCGGCACCGTGTCGAAGACGCTGCTTCCTGGTCTTCGCGTAGGTTATCTGATTGCCAGCCCTGATCTGTTTCCGCATCTGCTGCGTCTGAAACAGTCTGCCGACCTGCACACCAACCGTTTGGGGCAATGGCAGGCCTTGCAGTGGATCGGTACTGAACACTATCGTGAGCATCTGCGGACACTGCGTGAGTTCTATCGCGGTCGCCGTGATGCCTTTGAACAGGCCTTGCAACAGCACTTCGCGGATCTGGCAGTGTGGAACAGCCCGCAAGGCGGCCTGTTCTTCTGGTTGACCCTCAAGCAGCCGCTGGACACCCGCACCCTGCTGAATGCAGCACTGGCGCAGGACGTGGCCTTCATGCCGGGCGAGCCGTTCTTCGCCAACCCGGACGCCAACCACGGTTATTTGCGGCTCAATTTCAGTCACATTGATCCGGCGCGTCTGGATGAAGGTATAAAACGACTGGCATCGGTCGTGCGTGCAGCACAGAATCTGCAAGCGGCTTGATCAGATCAACCCGGACACACCAAGGGAGCAGGGCGATGTACAAGGTTTACGGTGATTACAACTCGGGCAATTGCTACAAGGTCAAGCTGATGCTTAACCTGCTGGGCAGCGAGTATGAGTGGGTGCCGGTGAATATCCTCAACGGCGAAACCCAGACCCCGGCCTTTCTTGAAAAGAATCCTAACGGCAAGATTCCGGTACTGGAACTGGAGGACGGCACGTGCTTGTGGGAATCCAATGCGATTCTCAATTTTCTTGCCGACGGCTCCCGATACCTGCCGAGTGAGCCGCGTTTGCGGACTCAGGTGTTGCAGTGGCAGTTCTTCGAGCAATACAGCCACGAGCCTTCTGTGGCGGTCGCGCGGTTTATCCAGTTTTACCTGGGGCTGCCAGAGGAGCGCATGGTTGAATACCGCGCGATGCAGAAGTCCGGCTATCGTGCTCTGGCCGTCATGGAACAGCAGCTCGATCGCACACCGTTTCTGGTCGGCGACACGTTCTCGATCGCCGATATTGCCTTGTATGCCTACACTCATGTGGCGCATCAGGGCGGCTTCGACCTGGCGCCTTATACCGGCATTCGCCGCTGGCTGCAGCGGGTTCAGGCTCAGCCTGGCTATATCGGCATGCTGGACTGACCCGATTACCTGGAGAGCAACGAATTCATGCGCACTTCACTTACCCTTCTCGCCGCCTTTATGGCGCTAGGCGTCGGTTGTTCCGCTCAGGCCGAGGATTGCAACAGCAATCAGGCGAGCATGAACACCTGTGCCGCCAATGAGCTGGCGGCACTCGACGCGGATCTGAACAGGCAATACAAGACGCAGATGGCCTGGCTCCAGACCCCAGAGAAAAAACAGGCGTTCAAGGACGCGCAACAGAAGTGGATCGTCTTGCGTGATGCCGATTGCCTGTATCAGGCAGGCAAGCCCGAGGATTCGGGTTCGATCTGGCCGCTGGTGCAATCGCAATGCCTGGCGGAGCAGACCAGGGTACGGCTCAAGCAACTGAAAACTTACTTGGCCTGCCGCGAGGACGGTTGCCCGCGCTGATGCGCGTCGGGCAATCGTGGTTCAGATGGCGCCGAAGCGTCGGTCCAGATAGTCGATGATGACGTTGGATTCATACATCCAGACGGTCTTGCCAGCTTCTTCTATGCGCAGGCAAGGCACTTTGATTCTGCCGCCTTCCTTGAGCAGGGTCTCGCGATCCAGCTCGTTGTTCTTCGCATCGCGCAGGGCGACCGGAACGTTGAGGCGGCGCAGGGCGCGACGGGTCTTCACGCAGAACGGGCAGGCGTGAAACTGGTACAACGTCAGCTCCCTGGCTGCTTCGTTGACAGCCGCCTGAGCCTGAGGATCACGCTTTTTCCTGCTCGGGCGAGTCAGGAAGTCGATGCCGATGACGAGTTGGCCAAGGCCGACTCTTAACGCTTTCATGAACACGGTCATACCTTTTGCGGGCAGTGGCAGAAATCCGTCGGGCGTTCAGCGTGCGTCATGGCACGTGAACGCGGGCTGAACGGGTCACTTGATCAGGCTGAGAAACTCACTGCGAGTGGCGGCGTTTTCACGGAATTCGCCGAGCATCACCGAGGTGATCATGGCCGAATTCTGCTTCTCGACACCGCGCATCATCATGCACATGTGCTTGGCTTCGATCACCACCGCAACGCCCAGTGCGCCGGTGACCTGCTGGATGGCTTCGGCGATCTGGCGGCTGAGGTTTTCCTGAATCTGCAGGCGACGGGCGTACATGTCGACGATCCGTGCCACCTTGGACAGGCCCAGCACCTTGCCATTCGGAATGTAGGCCACATGTGCCTTGCCAATGAACGGCAGCAGGTGGTGTTCGCACAGCGAGTACAGTTCGATGTCCTTGACCATCACCATTTCACTGGCGTCAGAGCTGAACAGGGCGCCGTTGGTGACTTCTTCCAGGGTCTGCGCATAACCGCGACACAGGTATTGCATGGCCTTGGCGGCGCGCTTGGGGGTGTCCAGCAAACCTTCACGCGAGACGTCCTCGCCCAGTTGCCCGAGGATGGCGGTGTAATTCTGTTCCAGTGTCACAGGACTGTGTTTCCGTGTGGGTTTCGATAAACGCGAGAGCATGGCCCGTCGCCGAGTCGCACATAGTAACGTACGCACGGGGGCGGGTGCACGGCAGCGCGGTAAATCAACCGGTCGGGATGCGGTTTGTATCGACTCGCTTACACCTTGGCAACCAGATCGCTACCCACTTCCGGCACGCCACGTTGTCTGAGCTTGCAGGTCATCAATCAATTGCCTGTCGAGAGAGTAAATCCGGATGTTGAGTCGAGTAGCAAAAATAGCGATGTTCGCCATCGTACTGTCGTCGGATTCCGGTTGCTGGCCGTTCTGGCCTGGCCCGGGTGGGCATGGTGGCGGTGGTGGCGGCGGGCACCATGAGGGCGGTGGCCCTGGCCCAGGCGGTCCTGGCCCGCGCTGAGTGTTGAATCGGAGCAGCACGCGCTGTCCGTAGAGTGTCAAAGGGCGCGAAGAGTCTTACTCGTCGCGTCCTTCCATCATGGTGCGTTTCAGCACCACGTACACCGCGCCAGCACCGCCGTGCTTGGCCAGGCATGAGCAAAAGCCCAGTACCTGCGAATGTTGACGCAGCCATGTATTGACGTGGCTCTTGATCATCGGACGCTTGCCGTCCAGACGCACTGCCTTGCCATGGGTGACACGCACGCAGCGTATTTCCAGTTTGGTCGCCTCTGCCAGAAACTCCCATAATGTCTCACGCGCCACCTCCACGGTCATGCCGTGCAGGTCGAGGCTGCCTTCGAAGCTGATCTGGCCGAGTTTCAGCTTGCGCATCTGGCCTTCCTGCACGCCGTCACGCGACCAGCTCAGGACATCTTCCGGCCCGACATCGATCACGAACTGGTCCGAGAGCCCGTCCACGGTCACCGAATCGGTGCGCACGGTCGCGGACTGACGCAGGCGGGCGAGCATTTTTCGATCAGCTTTGGGTTTGCCGACATCGGCGTGTTCATGCTTGAGCGGCTTTACGCCGCGCGTCTCGCTTCTGAACAGGGAAAAATCGTCGTCTTGCATGGGGCCTCCGCGAAGGAGGCTAGTCTACCCGTTCGAAGGAGCGGATCAGTTGTGTTTTTTCATCAAATGGGCGGAGATGCTCAAGCCGCTTGCGCCACGTTGACGGCGTAAGCGGCGCCACAGCCAGACACCCAGGTAGAACACCAGCAATCCACTGATTGCAACGAACGCGGCACCACCCGGGCTGGCGTTCAGTTCGCCCAGCATCTGAGGATGACCGATCAGGCTGGAGACACCGGCGACGGTCAGCAGTATGCCCAGCGCAACCAGCAGCAGCGCGATCAGCGTGCCAATTCGTTTGCGCCAGTTGCCCTGGCCTTTGTTGCGCAGGCGACGTGCATTGAAACCACCTGATGTCTTCATGCGTTTTCCTCAGCAGGTTTAGGCTCAATAGTGTCGGCGCTGTGACCCGGGGCAGGAGAGCGTGTTCCCGCCGCTGGTCCATACCAGGGCCGCAAAGATGGGCGGTCATGTGAGTGGCGTTACCCAACTCGTCAACAGGGTCAGATCAGGTCTTTGGTCAGGGCCAGGGTTGCGAAGTTGTCGGCCATGATCGCCATTTCGGTTCTGTGTACCACGTGAGCGCTGACCACGCCATGCTGGCTCGGCAGGTCGCGGGTTGCGCAGGCGTCATCGACCAGCGTGCAGCGATAACCGTAGTCCTTGGTTGCGCGAACAGTGGTGCTGATGCTGGAGTGGCTCATGAAACCGCAGACAATCAGGTCCAGATGACCCAGGCTTTGCAGCAGTTCGTGCAGGCCGGTGCCATTGAATGCGTTAGGCAGACGTTTTTCGACCAGATGTTCATCGCCCTGCGGCAGCAGTTCCGGAACCAGCTGACCCCGTTCGCCCTGCGGGTCGAACAGGCCGCCCACGGTGCCCAGATGGCGAACGTGAACGATCGGGCATTTGACCGCGCGGGCCTTGGCCACCAGCAGGCTGATATTGGCCAGGGCTTCGTCGACACCGGTCAGGGCCAGCGGGCCGCTGAGGTATTCTTTCTGCGCGTCGATGATGATCAGCGTCGCGTTGTTCAGGTTGGCATGCGCATGCACACGGCCGCTGAGTTGAAACATGGTCTTTAAATCCGACATTCACGGGCTCCTTTGAGTGGGGCTATTGCGTCATTGTCCTCTGGCTGAGCCGTTCTGGGAATGGCAACCATCGCAAGCCCCGGTTTTTATGGGCTGCAGGGCAGGCGCCGGACGTGCTGGATGGCGGTTTGCCTTGATGGCGATAGCCGAATCGTGGAAACTTCGACGCCTGTCGGGTACGAAGAGTGCGACGTTGTTCGGATCCAGGCCTTTCACAGTGGCTCGTCGTTTTTTCCAAGGAGTTTGTCCATGATCACTTCCCGTTTGCGTACCGTGCGCGACCATATCCGTTGGGCCGTCAGCCGCTTTCATCAGGAAGACGTGTTTTTCGGTCATGGCACTGACAATGCCTGGGATGAAGCGCGGCAACTGGTGCTGGGCGCCCTGCACCTGCCTTGGGAAATTGCCGACAGCTATCTGGATTGCCG
This sequence comes from Pseudomonas syringae, assembly GCF_023278085.1. Taxonomy (NCBI): domain Bacteria; kingdom Pseudomonadati; phylum Pseudomonadota; class Gammaproteobacteria; order Pseudomonadales; family Pseudomonadaceae; genus Pseudomonas; species Pseudomonas syringae. The sequence goes on from NZ_CP066265.1 coordinate 1,743,969, forward strand.
TCTGGAAATCGACGAGATCTCAGAGCTGCAGCGCCTGATCAGGCGCCGCATTGACGAGCGCGTGCCGACGCCTTATCTGCTGGGCGAGGCGTGGTTCTGCGGTATGTCGTTCATTGTCGATGACCGCGTGCTGATCCCGCGTTCACCGATCGCCGAGCTTATCGAAGAGCGTTTCGCACCCTGGCTGGCCAATGATCCTGGGCGAATTCTCGACCTCTGCACCGGCTCTGGCTGTATCGGTATCGCCTGCGCCGATGAATTTCCCGATGCTGAAGTGGCACTGGCCGATCTTTCCTATGATGCGCTTGAAGTGGCCAACCAGAACATTGAACGCCACGGCATGGACGCGCGGGTCTACACCGTTCAGGGCGATGGTTTCGACGGCTTGCCGGGGCAGCGCTTCGACCTGATTGTCTCCAACCCGCCCTACGTGGATGCCGAAGATTTTGCCGACATGCCGGACGAGTATCAGCACGAGCCCGAACTGGCGCTGGCCTGCGGCAGTGATGGTCTGAACCTGGTGCGGCGCATGCTGGCGCAGGCCGCCGATCATCTGACCGACAAGGGCTTGCTGATCGTCGAGGTCGGCAACAGTCAGGTTCACGTGCAGGCGCTTTACCCGGAGGTCGATTTCGCCTGGCTGGACTTCAAGCGCGGTGGCCACGGCGTGTTCATGCTCACTGCCGAGCAGTGCCGTGCTCATCAGGCTGTGTTCCAGTCACGGGTCTGAAGCGAGGGTGAATCGGGGCTGGCAGCAGCCCCTTTTATCTTGCCGGTAGACGGCCTAGCGGTGGGTGGCGATCCAGATCAACAGCCCCGCCTGAAACACCGCGAAGGTCACCAGGCAGGCAATCGTGAAGCGCAGACTGGCGTCTTCGCGCTTGTATTTGCCCACCCGGTCTTCATGCTGGCGAATAGTCACTTCCTGTTCGATCATGCTTTTCTCGGCCTTCTCCAGCATTTGCGACGCTTCAAGAATCTCGACGATCTGCACCTTGTCGTTGTTCCAGGTGCTGTGCAAGTTGCCGACGTGCACATCCTTGATGCTGCCTTTCATGTGCTGAGCGTCGGCGTAGACGACCTCAAAGCCCAGGGTGCGCAGAAAGTGATCGCGGCGCAGGCGGGTGTCTTCGTTCAAGCCGTCCTTGCTGGCCAGTGCCACGCCTTCAATTTTGTAGGAAGACCAGCGCTTCTGTGCCCAATGCACCGCGTGAGCGATCATGAAGCGGCCAATACCCCGATTCCACGGCTCGATCTGCAAGCCGGATGGCGGGCCAAAGCGCACCGTGCGCGTTACGTGGTCGGCCCAGACATTCAGGTTGTTCTGTTCCTTGCGCACTCGCTGACCGGGCAACTGAACGTTGATGCGCAGCAGGCTCAGTTCCTTGCTGTGTCGCTCGGCGCGCCCGAACTGTACAAAACGCAGAGGCCGCCCGCCGGTGGCACGGTCGGTGGGCTGTGGCGCCAGACGCAACATCTGAAAGCTTTCAGGCAGGACGTCATCCCACGGCTGCGGCGCTACCGGCACTTCGGCTTCGGCACTGGCGGGGTCTGCGATGGTTTCGGTCATGGTATTCGCGTCAGTCATTAACAATGGTCCTGTCCTTGGCCATGTGTAGCAAACACGAAGCCATCAAACAGCTATCGGCCGGATCTCCCGCGACTGAAGGGCGGCCGACGGTCAGTTTTTCTTGCCCGTCTCCGGCAGTGCCTTGATGAAGCTCAGAATGCGTGAGGTCACTTCCCTGGCCAGCGGCTGGGTCGGGTTGCGGTAGGACAGCAGCTGTTGTTGCAGATCGTCGGGCACGATACGCAATACGTGGTTCATGCCGTCGATCAAAGCCAGTTCGGCGTCGGGCTTGGCTTTTTGCAACAGCAGCGCGTCGCCCACGCCGACCTGAATGTCATTGCGCCCCTGAACGATCAACGCCGGTATGTTCAATGCGCCGAATGCGGCGGCCGGGTCCTGGCGGAACAGCGAGATCAGGTAGGGCTGGACACTGGGGCGGAACACCACCTCCAGCTCGGAAGGCACGTTGTCGTCAGTCTTGCCAGCCTTGAGCTCGTCGAGCAGTTGATTGCTGCGCTGTAGCAGTTCCGGTGGCAAGCGCTCCTGGAACTGTTCACGCAGTACCTGATCCACCGGCCGCCCGGTGCCGGCCACGGAAATCAGTGCGGCGGCCCCGGCCTTTTCGGCCGCCAGCGTGGCGACCAGCGCGCCTTCGCTGTGGCCCAGCAGGATCAACGGCCCCAGGCGCGTATTGGCTTTCAAGGCTCTGGCCCAGAGCTGCACGTCGGCCACGTAACGCTCGACGCTCAGGTTGCGCTCGTCCGGTGTGACTTCCTTGCTGGCCGCCACGCCCCGCTTGTCATAGCGCACGCTGGCAATATTGTGAGTGGCCAGGATCACCGCCAGGCGCTTCATGCTGTCGTTACGGCCGCCTTCCGGGTTATTGCCATCGCGGTCGGTGGGGCCGGAACCGGCGACAATCAGCACCACCGGCACCGGTTTGTCCGAGCGCGGCATCATCAGGGTGCCGTAAAGCTTGCCGTTTTCAGTGTCCACGCTGACCTGGCGTTGCACCGCGCTGGGTGCGGCAGCGCTGGCGCTGGCTATGCAAAGCAAAAGTGTCAGGGGCAGGGCCAACAGGCGCAGCAGGTTTGCAGCTCGAAACGGGGAATTACCGGATAACATCGCAAGGCCATCATGGGAGGGGTCTCGCTTGGACGCACGCGGCCACAGAAGGTTCGAGGATGAACTGAACCGCGAGCCTGCGTATACTGGCGCGCTTGGTTAAACGATCTGGTTTTTTGGCTGATTTTTCGGAGCGCCCGCATGTCCGGCAACACTTTCGGCAAGCTGTTCACTGTCACCACCGCTGGCGAGAGCCACGGCCCGGCGCTGGTCGCTATCGTCGACGGCTGCCCGCCGGGGCTGGAGCTTGACCTGCACGACCTGCAGCGCGATCTGGACCGGCGCAAGCCTGGCACCAGCCGCCACACGACGCAGCGTCAGGAGGCCGATGAGGTCGAAATCCTCTCGGGCGTCTTCGAGGGCAAGACCACCGGTGCCTCCATCGGTCTGCTGATCCGCAACACCGACCAGAAGTCCAAGGACTACTCGGCCATCAAGGACCTGTTTCGTCCCGCCCACGCCGATTACACCTACCACCACAAGTACGGCATTCGTGATTACCGTGGCGGCGGTCGCAGCTCTGCGCGCGAAACCGCCATGCGCGTTGCTGCCGGGGCTATCGCCAAAAAGTACCTGGCGACTCAGGGCATTGTCATTCGCGGTTACATGAGCCAGCTCGGCCCGATCCAGATTCCGTTCAAGACCTGGGATTCGGTCGAGGACAACGCCTTTTTCTGCCCCGATCCCGACAAGGTCCCGGAGCTGGAAGCCTACATGGACCAGTTGCGTCGCGATCAGGACTCGGTTGGCGCGAAAATCACCGTGGTCGCAGAAGGCGTAATGCCTGGCCTCGGCGAGCCGATCTTTGACCGTCTGGACGCCGAACTGGCCCATGCGCTGATGAGCATCAATGCAGTCAAGGGCGTAGAAATCGGCGCAGGTTTCGACTGCGTTGCCCAGCGCGGCACCGAACACCGCGACGAGATGACGCCGCAGGGGTTTCTGTCGAACCAGGCCGGCGGCATTCTGGGGGGGATTTCCTCTGGCCAGCCGATCATTGCGCATCTGGCCCTCAAGCCAACCTCCAGCATCACAACGCCGGGGCGCTCCATCGATGTCGAGGGCAACGCAGCCGACGTCATCACCAAAGGGCGGCATGACCCCTGCGTCGGCATTCGCGCCACGCCGATTGCCGAGGCGATGATGGCCATCGTATTGCTGGATCACCTGCTGCGTCATCGCGGGCAGAATGCCGATGTCAGTGTCAACACGCCTGTGCTGGCGCAGTTGTAATGAGCGCTGTCACGGTCGCGGTTCGCTAGCGTGACGGCACTTCCCGGCACGCATCTTCCGTATTGGCGGCTGTCCGGGTTCTATGTGTGTTATTTCGCCTTGCTCGGCTCGGTCGCGCCGTTCATGGCGTTGTACCTCCATCATCTGGGCTTTTCCAGCGCACGCATTGGCGAATTGATCGCCATCCCCATGCTGATGCGTTGCGTTGCGCCGAATATATGGGGCTGGCTGGGTGATCACACCGGGCGCAGGCTGACCATCGTGCGCTTCGGCGCACTCTGCACATTGCTGGCGTTTTCGCTGATTCTGGTCGACAAGAGTTACGCATGGCTGGCAATGGTCATGGCGCTGTATGCGTTCTTCTGGCACGCCATCTTGCCGCAGTTTGAAGTCATCACCCTGGCGCATCTGCGCGGGCAGACCTCGCGTTACAGCCAGATCAGGCTGTGGGGGTCGATCGGATTCATTGTGGCGGTGGTGGTGCTGGGACGCGTCTTCGAACGTTTCAGCCTGGACCTGTTTCCCTACATTCTGCTGATTGTCATGGCCGGTATCGCCATCAGCAGCTGGTGGCTGCCCAATGCCCAGCCGCTGGCCTCGCAGCAGGAGGCAGAGGCGGGTGGCTTTCTCAGGCAACTGACCCGGCCTGGCGTGATCGCGTTCTATATCAGCGTCGCGCTGATGTTGCTCAGCCATGGCCCGTATTACACTTTTCTGACCCTGCACCTCGAAGCGCTGGGCTACAGCCGTGGCCTGATCGGCATGTTGTGGGCTGTAGGCGTGGTGTCTGAAGTGCTGATGTTCATGCTGATGAGCCGGATTCTGCTGCGTTTTTCCGTGCGCCAGGTGCTGTTCGCCAGTTTTCTCCTGGCGGCGCTGCGCTGGCTGCTGCTGGGGCTGTTTGCCGATCATCTGGGCGTGCTGTTGATCGCCCAGGTGATGCACGCTGCAACATTTGGCAGCTTTCATGCGGCTGCCATCCATTTCGTGCAACGTAGCTTCGGCCCGCGTCAGCAGGGTCAGGGGCAGGCGCTGTACGCAGCATTGTCTGGCGTGGGCGGTACAGTGGGCGCGTTGTATTCCGGTTATAGCTGGAGCGTGTTAGGGCCTGCCTGGACGTTTGCGATTGCCAGCCTTGCAGCCCTCGCAGCAGCCGTCATGATTGTCACACCCAAGAAAGAGGAAGGTGTATGAGCCGCGAACAACTGAGCCTGGAAATCATCGAAGCCGGGCGCTTCCTGTACGGCCGTGGCTGGTCGCCTGCTACCAGCAGCAATTATTCGGTGCGCCTGTCTGCCAGCGAAGCGCTGTTGACCGTGTCCGGCAAGCACAAAGGCCAGTTGGGCATGGACGATGTGCTGGCCACTGATCTGGCGGGCAACAGCCTGGAACCAGGCAAAAAACCGTCTGCGGAAACCTTGCTGCATACCCAGTTGTACCGCTGCAGGCCGCTGGTCGGCGCAGTGCTGCACACCCATTCGGTGAATGCGACCGTGCTGTCGAGGCTGACCGCTGCCGATCAGCTGATGTTCGAAGACTACGAGCTGCAAAAAGCCTTTCAGGGTGTGGTGACGCATGAGTCGCGGGTGGTGGTGCCGATTTTCGACAACGATCAGGACATTGCCCGTCTGGCCGCCAACGTGCAGCCATGGCTGGACGCCCACCCCGATTGCGCAGGCTATCTGATTCGCGGCCACGGTCTCTATACCTGGGGCGCGAAAATGAGCGATGCGTTGCGGCAGATCGAGGCGTTCGAGTTTCTGTTCGAATGTGAATTGAAAATGCGCACGGTGATGAACCGTCAATGACGCTGCATTAAGCAGCGTGTATGCCTGACCGGCCTGTAAAAGCCGGAAGGCGTTGCCCCGAACCGAGGATTCATGCCATGAGCAGCCTGTCCGTTTACCACGTTTCAAGCCCTGATACCCCCAACAAGGTGCTGACCCATCTGGAAGACATCGTCTCGACCCTGGCCGAGCACGGCGTGGCGTTCGACCGCTGGGAGGCCGCGACGCCGATAGCGCCCGGTGCCAGCCAGGAAGAGGTCATCAATGCTTATCGCACACAGATCGACAGGCTGATGACCGAGCGTGGTTACGTCACCGTTGACGTGATCAGCCTCAACAGTGATCACCCGCAAAAAGCCGAATTGCGCGCCAAATTCCTTGAGGAACATCGGCATGGTGAGGATGAAGTCCGCTTCTTCGTCGCCGGACGCGGCCTGTTCACACTGCATATCGATGACTATGTGTACGCCATACTGTGCGAAAAGAACGACCTGATCTCCGTGCCCGCCGGCACCCGGCACTGGTTCGACATGGGCGAACATCCGCATTTTGTCGCGATTCGCCTGTTCAACAACCCGGAAGGCTGGGTGGCCAATTTCACCGGTGAAGACATTGCTGGCCGTTTCCCTCGGCTGGAAGACTGACAGGAGCCGATTCTGATGCCCATCAAAGCTATTCTCACGGATATCGAAGGCACTACCAGCGCAGTAAGTTTCGTTTTCGACGTGCTGTTTCCGTTTGCCAAAAAGCACCTGCCCGACTTCGTACGTCAGCATGCCGACCAGCCTTCGGTGGCCACGCAACTGCAGGCGGTAAGGGAACAGAGCGGCGAGCCCGACGCCGATGCCGAGCGCGTTATTGCGATCCTGCTGGAGTGGATTGCCGAAGACCGCAAGGCCACGCCGCTCAAGGCGTTGCAGGGCATGGTCTGGGAGCAGGGCTATAACGCCGGGCAGCTCAAGGGGCATGTTTATCCGGACGCCGTTGATGCGCTGCAACGCTGGCATCAGGACGGTTATAAACTTTATGTTTATTCGTCAGGCTCGATCCAGGCTCAGCAACTGATCTTCGGCTGTTCCGAGGCGGGCGATCTCTCCGGTCTGTTCAGCGGTTATTTCGACACAACGTCGGGCCCCAAGCGTGAAGCGCAGTCTTATCAAACAATTGCACACGCCACGGGGTTTGCTGCCCAGGAGATTCTGTTCCTGTCCGACATCGTCGAAGAGCTGGATGCCGCGCAGGCTGCCGGCATGGCGACCTGTGGCCTGGTGCGTGATGGCGGAACACTGCCCGGTCATGAAAGCGTGGCCAGCTTTGCGCTTATCGATCCCGCCACCTTCTAGACTTTTCTCACCGCATACACGCGGCATCGTTCGATGCCGCAGCATCCCGCTTCATCAATTGGCAAGCTATTTTTTGTAAGCAATTTCCTGCTTTTTGGTGGGATGTTGCCTGTTTGAAAGTGCTCTGATTCTGTTTGTTTTGGCCGTTGTTCTTCTACGCGATTAATCGTGTAAGTTCTGCGCCAATGTCCTCGGGAGCAACACCTATGCCGATTCCGGGGCGGACAGGAGCGGTGGTGATGGGCAGTGCCATTACAGAGAGCGCAACGAAAGAGCTATTGATACAGCAGATGGTAAACACGATTACCGAGCTTGATGGCCAGACCGCCATCGAGAACGCCCTTGAATGGCTCCGCCGCGAATGTGATTGCGAGCGGGCGATGTTCTATCAGTTCAAAGGGCCGCTATTGCTGACGTTCATCACCTCGAATGTCGACGACAGCTGGGGCAAGGCCTATCGGCAGCATGAACTGGTCACTCAGGACCCGGTCATTCGCTACTATCGCAATCAGCTAGGGTTTCTGAACTGGCAAGATGCGTTTCGGCTCTACCCGGTATCAGTCTGTTACGACGAAGCGGTGGATGCCAGTGAGTTGCTACCAGCCATTTCCTACGGGTATACCAGCCATTGCCGCGGTACAGAAAGCGTGACATCGGTCTGTACGCTGGCAGAGGTGGAAAAACCGATCAACGCTGAACAAAAGTATCTGGTCAGCAGTCTCATGCCCGTACTGCACAGTGTTGCGAGAGGGCTGAAGTTCTGTTCTCGCGGGTTGAGTCATCGAGAGCTGGAAACATTGCAGTGGGCCAGAGACGGAAAAACCGCCTGGGAAATATCGGTGATCCGTGATGTTTCGGAATCCACGGTCAAGTATCACCTCAAGACCATTTACTCCAAGCTGGGCGTTGCGAATAGGGCGCAAGCGGTGGGTGAAGCCTTGTGCCGTGGCTTGATCAGGTAGGCAGTCAACGCTGATCAGCAGGCAAAAAAAAGCCGCGAAAACAGTGAGTAATCGCGGCAAACAAGGGATGAGAGAGCGTGCAACATCTCGCCGCTCCAGAGGGGGCGGCGAGTAAAACGGATCAACGTGTGTGGTAAGTCGGCAGATCGAAACGGTGCTGGCTTTGCAACATCGAAATGGCGGGCAGCTCGCTGGCCTGTGCAGCGAGGTCACGGCGAATTGCGCTGATAACCCATTCCAGCTGAACTGGTGTGTGCAGTTGCGCGTAAGACACGGAGCGACGAATCTGCTTGCCGTCGTTATCACGCAGTGAAACCAGAACGCCGCCATCCGGGCGAGGCTGAGTGGTCACTGTGTAGTCGGAAAATACGGAAGCGAATTTTTCTTGAATAAAAGTCATGTCTAGCGGCTCCATTGCTCATGGGATAACAAGCTTGCTAGTACTATTGCAGTGTCTGTGCCAGTAATTGCACTGCCATTAAATCCTTTAAAAACAATGACTTGAGATATTCGCTTTTTCCGAGGCTCGTGCATTTTGCATGAACGCCCATCGTGCGCCCTGCATTTTGCGGGTTCTGGGCGCAGGCGCGTCGGGCATAAACGCGCACTGGAGTATTTTCAGCGGTCCAGGGGTGCCCCGAGGTGGACAGAAGAGGTTAATCGAACAGCCGACAAGACTTGTGGTCATTGTGTTACCGCTGCCGGGACCATTGGATTCCCGGATGACTGTGTGCCAAGGAGTGATCAATGACCGATTCAGATATCAGCCAAGCGAAGACCATGACCGAGGATGAGGCAGCCGAATTTGCCGAGCAGGTCTTCGATGTAGCTCGTCAGGGCAATGCCGTCATGCTGGAGCGTCTTCTTGAAAAGGGCCTCCCTGCAGATTTGCGTAATCACAAGGGCGACACGCTGCTGATGCTGGCCAGCTATCACAGCCACCAGGACGCGGTTCGGGTATTACTCAATCACGGCGCTGATCCGGAAATTCGTAATGACAACGGCCAGAGCCCGATTGCCGGTGCGGCCTTCAAGGGGGATCTGGGTGTCGTCAAACTGCTGGTCGAGGCGGGTGCCAATGTGGAAGCGTCTGCTGCCGATGGCCGAACCGCGTTGATGATGGCGGCCATGTTCAACCGCAGCGAGATCGTCGACTACCTGATCAGCAAAGGGGCTGATCCGCATGTCTGTGATGCCAAGGGTATTACCGCACTGGGCGCCGCTCAGGCGATGGGGGCGAGCATCACCGCCGAGCAACTGACCAAACTGGGCGTGCAGGCCGCAAGGTCCTGAGATCGAATGCCCCTGAGGCACATCGACGAAGGCAGGCATAGATAGAGGCGCAAAGGATTTACCGTTATCCTTCGCGCCTCTTTTTTTGCCCGCTCGCAGGATCGCCCCATGAAAGACTCACTGGTCGAATTAATCAGCAAAGTCAGCTCCGGCTGCATGGCAGACGACGAAATAGCGCGTATTGCCGATGAGGCCGCGCAAGCCTACGCCGATCCGCAGGCGTTTCTGGCGGCAAACCCCGACATCAATTACGACGACAGCTTCCCGATTCCGCTGGGCGAATGGGTGGTGGTTGGCAGTCTGCCTGAAACCGTGCTGTTTCAGGCAGACAGCTACATGGACCTGTTCGAACAGATCGTGCAGTCGTTCGGCAAGGACGTGACGTTCAACATCAAGGCCAAGCAACTGGCCAAGGTTGAACCGCTGGTTGCGCTCAATCGCATTCAGATTCAATTGAGCAGCATGAACAAGGACATGGGCGGTTATGTGCTGATGGACTTCAGTCAGCCACTGGATGACGAGCTGCAAGCGGTGCTGGTCTATGGCTGTGATCAGGCACGTGTGCTTGAGCTGGCCGCGTCGGCGGGCATTCATGCCGCACCGTCGCTGCAAGCGTTGCGCGGCTAGCCCAGTGCGGTGTCGAGAAACATCATCACTGCGAACCCGCCCATCAATCCCAGTGTCGCCGAGGTCTGATGGCCGTTACGGTGGGTTTCCGGGATGACTTCATGGGACACCACAAAGATCATCGCACCTGCGGCCAGGCCCATGCTCACCGGGTAGGCGATCGCAAACCCGCTGGAAATGCCCAGCCCTATCAATGCTCCCAGTGGTTCCATGAGGCCGGAACCAATGGCGACCAGCATGGCCTTGAAGGCCGACAGCCCCGTCGCGCGCAAGGCCAGCGCGATGGCCAGGCCTTCCGGAATGTCCTGAATCGCAATGGCGGTGGTCAACGGCAGGCCGACATTCAGGTCGCCGCTGGCGAAGCTGACGCCGATGGCCATACCTTCGGGAAGGTTGTGCAGCGTGATTGCCAGCACGAACAGCCAGACCCGGTTGATGCGCTCCGAATGCGGCCCTTGGCGGCCGACGCTTTCATGTTCATGCGGCGTGAACTTGTCCAGCCCCAGCATCAGCAGTACGCCCAGCCCCAGGCCGGTCACCACTGTCGCCGCCGCAAAGGGGCCGTTGCCGGTAATTTCCCGGGCAGCTTCCAGCCCCGGCAGAATCAGCGAGAACGAGCTGGCAGCCAGCATCATGCCTGCGGCAAAGCCAAGCATGATGTCCTGAGCGCGTTGCGACACATCGCGCAGGGCTACTGCAATGACCGCACCGAGCGCGGTGGCCATAAAACCTGCGATGCCGCCCAGCAGTGCGTGATTGAAGTTGACCTGGCTGGTGCCATAAAACGCGTTGTACAGGCTGGCGCCGCCCAGGCCGACGACGGACAGCAGCGCAATCGCCAGGCCCAGGCTTACCAACGGGCTGGTCTGGAGGTGGGAAAACCACGTCTCCCTGGATGTTCCGGGCTGTGCAGGTGACGGCATAGTAGGCATACCTTTCTTTCTGGTGACTGGACGCGATGGCGAGCGGAAAAAACGCCCTTCGTCTCGGAGCCCGAGAATATACGGTTGGTTCAACGGAACCCCCGAACGGCGCGACTATCCTAGGAAGGTAAGCATTCACTAAGAGGCAACACCATGGGTTCGTCATTCAATGGCCTGGTCGGTCTGATTATTCTGGCGCTCGATATCTGGGCCATTATCAACGTCTTGAAAAGCAACGCCGAGACCGGGAAGAAAATTCTCTGGGTTTTGTTGATTGTCCTGTTACCGGTACTGGGCCTGATTATCTGGGCGATTCTCGGACCGCGCGGCAACGTGCGTATCTGATACCTGTGAAGTTCGACATTAACGCCTGATTACCTCTGTAGTCAGGCGTTTTTTGTTTCCGGGTCAGGGGATTTGCGGGAAGGGCGAGCCGAGGCGGCTGCAGAGAGGTTCGACCTGTCATGTACATCGACGTAGAATGCGCGCCTTTGTTGTGGGCGGTCGGCCGTCCTGTCATCAGTACCCAGCGGGAGCTTACCCATGAGCGATTATCAGGAAACGTTGTACGAAGGCTACGGCCAGCGCTTTCGTATCGAAAAGATGCTTCACGAAGTCCGCACCGAGCACCAGCATCTGGTGATCTTCCAGAACCCGCGCATGGGCCGGGTCATGGCGCTGGACGGTGTTATCCAGACCACCGAAGCGGATGAATTCATCTACCACGAAATGCTCACCCACGTGCCGATCCTGGCACACGGCGCAGCCAAGCGTGTGCTGATCATCGGCGGAGGAGACGGCGGCATGCTGCGTGAAGTCGCCAAGCACATGAGCGTAGAACACATCACCATGGTCGAGATCGACGCCACTGTGGTCGAGATGTGCAAGGAGTTCCTGCCCAATCACTCCAGCGGGGCGTTCGAGGATTCGCGTCTTAACCTCGTGATCGACGATGGCATGCGCTTTGTAGCGACCACCGAAGAGAAGTTCGACGTGATCATCTCCGATTCCACCGACCCTATCGGCCCGGGTGAAGTCCTGTTTTCGGAAAACTTCTATCAGGCCTGCCACCGCTGCCTGAACGAAGGCGGCATCCTGGTGACCCAGAACGGCACGCCTTTCATGCAACTGAGCGGTGTCCAGACCACCGCCGGGCGCATGAACGGTCTGTTTGCCGACTGGCATTTCTATCAGGCGGCCATTCCGACTTACATCGGCGGGGCGATGACCTTCGCCTGGGGCGCGACCGACAAGAGCTACCGCAAACTGCCTCTGGAAACCCTGCGTCAGCGTTTTTCAGGCAGCGGCATTGTTACGCGTTATTACAATCCTGAAGTGCATATCGGTTCGTTTGCGTTGCCACAGTACGTGCTTCAGGCTGTGAGCAAAGCCAGCAACGACTGACCGCATCGGTTTGACGCTGCGGGCCTGAGGGGCTGCAGCGTCACCTGAGGGGTGCTGTAGCGGGGCGCACGCGACAGAAATTTCACACTTTCTGTTTCAGAATTGCGCGCGAAACTGAACAGGCATGCGCCTTCATGGGCTGACCTGGCCTCAGGCAACCCGCAATCAAGTACTATCTGCGCCCTGCCGCACACCGTCACCCTTGAAAGGAGGGCGGTGCTGCACCACCGAACCTACCCCTGAATCCACCGGATCCTGACAACCATGGCCAAAACGGACGCCCAGATTCATCGGCAAGCCCGCCTGCACAACCCGAACGTCAAATCGCACCTCGCGTATATCCTGCTCAGCGGTTTCGCCTTGATGGTGATGTACACCCTGCTGCGTATCGGTCTGCTGGTCTACAACCGCGAGATGATTGGCGACACGCCAGCCTCCACGTTCATTGAAGCGCTGTTCAACGGCATGCGTTTCGACCTGCGCCTGACGATGTACCTGCTGATTCCGCTGGTGCTGTCGCTGTTCAGCGCTCGGGCCATGGCGGCACGCGGGTTCTTCCGTTTCTGGCTGACGCTGGTCGGCAGCATCACGCTGTTCCTGGGCCTGATGGAAATGGACTTCTATCGCGAGTTCCACCAGCGCCTGAACGGTCTGGTGTTCCAGTACGTGAAAGAAGACCCTAAAACCGTGCTGAGCATGTTGTGGTACGGCTTCCCGGTCGTGCGCTACCTGTTGGCATGGGCAGCGGTCACCTGGCTGCTGAGCCTGGTATTCAAAGGCATCGACCGTCTGACGCGGCCACGCCACGTCACCACGACGGGCACTCATACGGTCAGTCCGGTTGCGCCCTGGTATATGCGTGCCGGTGTTTTCGTCGTCGTGCTGCTGGTCATGGTGGTGTGCATTCGCGGGACCCTGCGCCAGGGCCCGCCGCTGCGTTGGGGTGATGCTTACACCACCGACTCGAACTTCGCCAACCAGTTGGGCCTCAACGGTACGCTGACGCTGATCACTGCGGCAAAAAGCCGTATGTCTGAGCAGCGCGACAACATCTGGAAAGCCACACTGCCGCAGGCCGAAGCACAGCAGACCGTGCGCGACATGCTGCTGACCCCGCACGACAAACTGGTCGAGCCGGACATCGCGGCCGTGCGTCGTGACTTCACGCCGCCTGCCGAAAACACGTTGCCGATCCGTAACGTCGTCGTGATTCTGATGGAAAGCTTTGCCGGGCACTCGGTCGGGGCGCTGGGCAGCGATGCCAACATCACGCCGTACTTCGACAAGCTGTCCAAAGAAGGGCTGTTGTTCGATCACTTCTTTTCCAACGGCACCCATACCCACCAGGGCATGTTCGCCACCATGGCATGCTTCCCGAACCTGCCGGGCTTCGAGTACCTGATGCAGACGCCAGAGGGTGCCCACAAGCTGTCCGGCCTGCCGCAGTTGCTGAGCACCGGGCGTAACTACGATGACGTGTACGTCTACAACGGCAACTTCGCCTGGGACAATCAGTCGGGCTTCTTCAGCAACCAGGGCATGACCAACTTCGTCGGCCGCGAGGACTTCGTCAATCCGGTGTTCTCCGATCCGACCTGGGGTGTTTCCGACCAGGACATGTTTGACCGTGGCGCTCAGGAGCTCAAGGCCCGTCAGGATGGCAAGCCGTTCTACGCGCTGCTGCAGACCCTCTCGAACCACACGCCCTACGCCCTGCCGGACCCATTGCCGGTCGAGCGCGTAACCGGCCATGGTTCGCTGGACGAGCATTTGACCGCCATGCGTTACGCCGACTGGGCGCTGGGTCAGTTCTTCGAGAAGGCCAAAAAAGAGCCTTACTTCAAGAACACCCTGTTCGTGGTATTGGGTGACCACGGTTTCGGCAATAACAAGCAACTGACCGAAATGGACCTGGGCCGCTTCAACGTGCCGCTGTTGCTGATCGGTCCTGGCGTGCAGGAGAAATTTGGCCAGCGCAGCAGCACCGTCGGTACACAGGTGGATGTGGTGCCGACCATCATGGGGCGTCTCGGCGGTCTGAACCGCAACCAGTGCTGGGGACGCGATCTGCTGAACCTGCCGGAAGGTGACAAGGGCTTTGGTGTCATCAAGCCGTCGGGCAGCGAACAGATCGTGGCGATCGTCAGCGGCAACCGTATTCTGATCGAGCCTACGGAAATGCCGGCCAAACTGATGACCTACACCCTTGGCGCCAACCCGCATGCTGAAGAGGTCTCTGATGCGCCGGACATGCAGGAACTCAAGCTCAAGCTGGAAAGCTTCCTGCAAACGGCGACCAAGAGCCTTCTGGACAACACGGCCGGCGTCGAGGCCAGCAAGAACCGCAACTGACCAGGACTGACTCGCCGAACCGGCCAGTCATGACAATCGAAAAGGCCCTTGGCATTCACTGCAAGGGCCTTTTGTTTTGCCGGCTATCAGCGAGTGTCCATCGCTGATCCGGTGGAACGAATGCGCCGGTAAAAAGGTCCTTATCCCATAAGCCAGAGTGCCTGGCTTCGTTCTGGAGGCATTGATGAAACAGTGGGCCATTTTGTATCTGGACAAGGATGGCGTGCAGCAGCGCCATGTGGCCGCTTTTGAAGCGCGCCCCAGCGAGGAAGACGTGGCGCAAGTGCTGCGCAAGGGGCTTTATCCGCTGACCGACGAACTGGATCTCAACGATCTTGACGGACGCACCGAAGAGCCTACTGTGAAGACGCTCAAGGACCATAACAGTGTGGAGATCATTTCCATTACAGAAACGAGCTGATCCTCACCGATTAAAAACCTTTTCGTGCCAACCACTTGGCATACGGTCCGTGATAGGGCTAATCTGCAGATGAGGCCATTTTCAAATGGCCTCTGACATCTCGATACCGGGCCTGTGCGCAAGCCCTGTCTGGTCAGCTACATGCTTGATTCCCCACGCCGGATTATCTGTCGTGCGGCGACCGCTCACCTCATGGTCGCTCTGGAAGAGTTGAAACTCTATCTATCGTTGCATAGGAGGACGTTTCATGAGCACAGCCTATCAAGAGGACATCAGCAGCAATGTGCTGCGCCGCATGAAAGAAGGCGGTTTTGATTTTGCGCGAATCTATCCCATCGAGTTCTATGCCATTTTCCCGGACGAGCAACGGGCACGGCAGGCCGCAGAGCAATTTCGCGGTGAATCCCTCAACACTCAGATAAACGTACGTGATGACGGTGCCTGGCACTTGCAACTGAGCAAAGTGATGTATGCGACGTACGACGGCATCGGTGATTTCGAGCAGGATTTTCAGATGGTGATTTCGCCCATGGACGGAGAAGTGGAAGGGTGGGGTGTCACTCAGGAGATCAGAAGACTGCACGCTTGATATGAGCTGTTCGAACAGGTTGAAAGCAGAGCACTGATCGGCCTGACCAGGATGACGTCCCGGTCAGGCCGTTTTGTTTCAAATACTGTCGAGTGCGCGAATCGGGGCTTTTTTTGCCACGACTTGTGTAGCACTGCGGGAGTACCGGCAAAAAAAAAGCCACTCAAACGAGTGGCGCAAAGGGAAGTCTGTTTCGAGAGCGTTCGGTAAAGTCGTGGCGGTTCACGCCTGAAAAAAGCTAACGCAAAGATGGCGTTGGGTGCCGTGTTTGCTCGGTTGCTGGCGATTGTGGCGAACTAATGCCGCGTGAGGAAATCAACTCTCACTATGCTGATCATAGATTTCAAGGTTGAATGACGCATCTGAATGAGGCGTAAGAGAATTGGCTTGGGCGTTTAATGCACAGGAATGGTGCAGAGAATGCCGGTTTTTTATTCAAGTCCTTGATATCAATGCGTTTATGTCGGTGGCACGGGCCTTGCGATGGTCTTGGTGTCCACGGTGACAAGGAGTACGGCATGATCCGCACCTTTTATGACGAGATGTACGATGCTGGCGGTGTTGTTCGCCCGCATTATCGGGAGTTCGCCCGCTGGTTGGGCGATACGCCACCTGAGCTGCTGGCTCAACGCAGGCGTGAAGCCGATTTGCTGTTTCATCGCGCCGGGATCACGTTCACGCTCTATGGTGACGAACAGGGCACCGAGCGGCTTATCCCGTTCGACACCATTCCGCGCAGCATTCCCGCGAGCGAGTGGCGAATTGTCGAGCGCGGCTGCATTCAGCGTGTGAAGGCGCTGAACATGTTTCTGGCTGATCTGTACCACGATCAGCGCATCATCAAGGCCGGGATCATCCCCGCCGAACAGGTGCTGGCCAACGAGCAATATCAGTTGGCAATGCAAGGCCTCAACCTGCACCGGGATCTGTACTCGCACATTTCGGGCGTCGATCTGGTGCGTGACGGTGACGGTACGTATTACGTGCTGGAGGACAACCTGCGTACGCCTAGCGGTGTGAGCTACATGCTCGAAGACCGTAAGATGATGATGCGCCTGTTCCCGGAGCTGTTCGCTGCCCAACGCATCGCGCCGATCGATCATTACCCGAACCTGCTGCTCGACACGCTCAAGAGCTCCAGCCATCTGGACAACCCGAGCGTCGTGGTGCTGACCCCTGGGCGTTTCAACAGCGCCTTTTTCGAGCATGCGTTTCTGGCGCGCGAGATGGGCGTCGAACTGGTGGAAGGTGCTGATCTGTTTGTACGGGATGACCGCGTGTTCATGCGCACCACCGATGGCCCGAAAGCCGTCGACGTGATCTACCGTCGCCTGGACGATGCATTCCTCGATCCGCTGGCGTTCAATCCCGATTCGATGCTGGGTGTGCCGGGCCTGCTGTCCGCCTACCGCTCCGGCAACGTGGTGCTGGCCAATGCCATCGGCACCGGAGTGGCAGATGACAAGTCGGTCTATCCGTATGTCACCGACATGATTCGTTTCTATCTGGACGAAGAGCCGATTCTCAAGAACGTACCGACCTGGCAATGCCGCAAGCCGGAAGAACTGTCACACGTGCTGGCCAACCTGGGCGACCTTGTCGTCAAGGAAACCCAGGGCTCCGGCGGCTACGGCATGCTGGTCGGCCCCGCAGCGACGGCCGCCGAGATCGAAGCCTTTCGCGCGCGTCTCAAAGCCAAGCCGCATGCCTACATCGCCCAGCCCACGCTGTGCCTGTCGACCTGCCCGACCTTTGTCGAGAACGGTATTGCCCCGCGACATATCGATTTGCGTCCCTTTGTCTTGTCCGGTCGCGAAACCCGCGTCGTGCCTGGCGGCCTTACCCGCGTAGCGTTACGCGAAGGCTCGCTGGTCGTGAATTCGTCTCAGGGTGGCGGAACCAAAGACACCTGGGTGGTCGAGGATTAAGGATGCCTGCCAATGCTAAGTAGAACTGCCTCCGATCTTTTCTGGATGTCGCGTTACCTGGAGCGAGCAGAGAATCTCGCCCGAATGCTGGACGTGAGCTATTCGCTGTCGTTGATGCCCCAGGACGGGCGTGGCGACGGGCTGGATGAAATAGCCATGCCGCTGCTGATCACCGGAACCCTGGAAACCTATATCGAGCGTCACGGTGAATTGCATGCCGAGCGCATGCTGCACTTCTTTGCACTGGACGCGACCAACCCGGCGAGCATCTACAGTTGCCTGGGTGCGGCACGTGCCAGCGCGCACGCGGTACGCGGCCGGATTACGGCGGACATGTGGGAGAACATCAACTCCACGTGGCTTGAAATCCGCGGCATCGCCCAGCAAGGCCTGACGCGCTACGGCATGAGCCGGTTCTGCGAGTGGGTCAAGGAGCGTTCGCACCTGTTCCGCGGTGCGACCTACGGCACCATCATGCGTAACGATGCCTTCCGCTTCATTCGTCTCGGGACTTTCATCGAACGCGCTGACAACACCATGCGCATGCTCGATGCCCGCTATGAAATGCTCGAATTGCGTGGCCCCCAGGCGAATGCCGCTGCCGACAACTCGGCGGCGGGTTACTACCAGTGGAGCGCCTTGCTGCGCGCACTGTCGTCGTTCGAGGCCTACACTGAAGTCTATCGAGACGCCCCTGGCGCACGTCAGGTTGCCGAGCTTTTGCTGCTGCGTGCCGATATTCCGCGTTCGTTGCGCGCCTGTCTGGAAGAGATGGATGTGATCCTCGCCAGCCTGCCAGGCATCAACGGTCGCCCGGCGCAGCGCATGGCGGCTGAAATGGACGCTCGCCTGCGCTACACGAGCATCGACGAAATCCTCGATGAAGGTCTGCATGAGTGGCTGAACGAATTCATCCCGATGCTGGCCCAGTTGGGTGATGCCATCCACATATCGTACCTGGAGGCTGCATGAGACTCTCTATAAGCCACGAGACCACCTATCACTATGATGATCAGGTGCGTTCGAGTATCCAGTACCTGCGCCTGACCCCCCATGACAGTGAACGCCAGCAAGTGCTTAGCTGGCAGCTGACGTTACCGCGCCCGGTGCGGGCGCAGGTCGACCCGTTCGGCAATATCCTGCACGTGCTGAGCCTGGAAGAGCCGCACGAAGAAATCATTATCGGCGCGCGCGGGCAGGTCGAGATCGACGAAACCTGCGAGGCCGAGCATGAAAACCAGTCGGCGCTGCCGTTTCTGCGGGTGACTCGCCTGACCGAGCCGGACGAGGCGATTCGCAGCTTTGCGGCAAAAGAGTGTCGCAAGCGCAATGACCGTACTGCACTGATCGATCTGATGCAGGCTCTGAATCAGCACATGACGTACACCCAGGGCGCGACGGAGGTCGATACCTGCGCAGCCCAGGCATTTGCCGGTCGTTCAGGCGTCTGTCAGGACCATACTCACGCGTTTCTGGCCTGCGCTCGCAGCCTGGGCGTGCCGGCACGTTATGTTTCCGGTTATCTGTGCAGTGAAGACAGCGAGCATCTGTCCAGCCATGCCTGGGCCGAGGCATGGATCGATAACGCCTGGTACAGCTTCGATGTGACTAACCAGCTGGCGATTCCCGAGCGCCATCTGAAGCTCGCCGTCGGGCTGGATTACCTGGATGCCTGTCCGGTGCGCGGCATGCGCCGTGGCGGCGGGTCGGAACAGATGCACGCCAAGGTCGTGGTGTCACCCATGACGGGCACGCCTAAAGTGAAGGTCAGGGTTCAGGCTCAAAGCCAGCATCAGTAAGGTGAGCGATGCGCGGGTTGACTTGAAACAATCTGCGCATCCCTACAGGGTCGTGGCAGGGCTTATTCCGCAGGGTCGTCAGACGTGTCGTATAACGCGTTGTGCAATTCTTCGTAGTTGCCGCCGTTGATGACGCTGAAATAACCCGCTGCCGTCAGCTTGTCCTGAGCCCTGTTGGCCTTGTTGTTATCGCTGCTGAAGATGACGAATACCGCATTGCGGTCGTTGAGCACCTGCTTCATCTGATTGACCAGCCGCACCTCATCGACCCGCACGGCGTTCAGCACAGTACCGGCTTCGTAGTCGCTCTGGCTGCGCACATCCATCGCCAGCTTGCCTTCTTTCAAGGCTGCCACCGCCGCCGCCTGATCCACAACGCCCGCCTGTGCAGCGAAGCTGCCTGCGAGTGCACATAACGCTATCCATCGGCGCATAAGCCCGTCTCCCTTCATTTGAGTGGAAAGAGTGGCACAGTTGCACGCGGCACGAAAGCGTATCGGATCAGCCAAACAGCCGGTTAAGGTTTGGCACGATCAGGAGTAGCGTTGTGGTAAACAGGATGAGTCCTGCCTGACGTACTTTGGAGCGTTTGAGTTTGAGCATGGCTGACCGCCTTTTGTTTTTATTCCTGACGATTTAACGCGCCGGATGTTGCAAATAGATGGCGAGTAATCGGTTGCTTACACGATTGAGCGTTGAACAGACGGGGCCGGTCATCTGACCGCTCCCCCGAGCGTTGCACGGTTTCCGTCGCTCTCTCTGTTACAGATATAAACATAGAGCTGACGTGCGCTGATCTATAGAACCGTTCGGAATTTAAAATTGCTTTATCTAAACGCTCGGTTATCAATTTGAACAAGCGTGAGGCCACAGGCCTTCGCTAGACGCTTCCAGCAAAATTGACTGTTTTGTGCCGTTCGTCCGAGTCGGAATTGTCCTACATTGTTCGCGTACGCCGTCTGCATGCTCGGCGCTGCTTGATTTGGTGGGGGCTTCAAGGCAGGCTTCGTGGGTGCGCTTTTACCTCATTACTGTTTCAGGTCCTCATTTATGCCTTTACGCATCTGTATTCTGGAAACCGATAACCTGCGTCCGGAACTGGTTGAGCAGTATCAGGGTTACGGACGGATGTTCGAATTGCTGTTCGTGCGCCAGCCGATTGCCGCAGAGCTGTCGGTGTACAACGTGGTGCAAGGCATTTATCCACCTCAGGACGAGCGATTCGACGCTTATCTGGTGACCGGCAGCAAAGCCGACTCGTTCGGCACCGATCCATGGATACAAACCTTGAAGGGCTACTTGCTCGAGCTGTATCAGCGCGGCGAAAAGTTGCTGGGTATCTGCTTTGGCCACCAGTTGCTGGCGTTATTGCTGGGCGGCAAGACCGAACGTGCCGCTCAGGGTTGGGGTGTGGGTATCCATCATTATCAACTGGCAAACGCCACGCCGTGGATGACGCCGAAGATGGACCAGTTGACGCTACTGATCAGCCATCAGGATCAGGTCACTGCGCTGCCCGAGAACGCCACGGTGATTGCCTCCAGCGAGTTCTGCCCGTTCGCGGCTTATCACATCAACCATCAGGTGCTGTGCTTCCAGGGCCATCCTGAGTTCATTCACGAGTTTTCACGCCGCTTGCTGGATCTTCGTCAGGAAGCACTGGGCGAGCAGATTTACCAGCAGGGCGTCGCCAGCCTCGATCATGATCACCACGGGGCCACAGTGGCCGAGTGGATGATGCGTTTCGTGGCGCATCGGCCGGAAGGTCAGGCCGTTTGACAGGCCCGACTTCCATATTCGTGGATTTCTATACGGCAATCGGTGCCTTGCTCTACAACCAGCCCGAGCGTTTGAAGCTGGCGAACAATGCTCCGCAGCCACCGAATATCACGCCGAGCACGATAAAGTATCCGTAGTGCCAGGTGAGTTCAGGCATGTTTTCGAAGTTCATGCCGTAGATCCCGGCAATTGCAGTCGGAAAAGCCAGAATCGCTGCCCAGCCGGCAAACTTGCGCTGCACGATGCTTTGTCGTGACGACTCCAGCAGCAGACCGATTTCAATGGTCTGGCTGGCGATGTCACACAGGTTGCCCAGGTCTTCCATCTGCCGTTTGACGTGAATCTCTACATCACGGAAGTACGGCCGCATGTTCTTGTCGATGAACGGAAAACTGAGTCTCTGCAGCTCCTCGCCCACTTCCACCATCGGTGCCACATAGCGACGCATGCGCAACAGGTCGCGGCGCAGGGCATGGATGTGCTGGATGTCGGACTCGCGCAATGAACCGCCGATCACACTTTGTTCCAGCAGCTCAAGCTCCGCATGAATGGCTTCGGTGACCGGCTGATAGTTTTCGGTAACGAAGTCCAGCAGAGCGTACAGCACGAAGTCTTCGCCATGCTCCAGCAGCAGTGGCCTGGCTTCGCAGCGTTGCCGCACCAGCCCGTAGGACTTGGAGTGCCCGTTGCGTGAAGTGATGACGTAGCCCTTGCCCGCGAAGATGTGGGTTTCTATGAACAGCAGCTTGCCGTTGTCGCGTACCGGCGCATAGGTCACGATGAACAGCGCATCGCCGAAGGTCTCCAGCTTCGGACGACTGTGAACCTCCATGGCATCTTCAAGGGCCAGCTCATGCAGATTGAACTGCTCTTTGAGGCTGGTCAGCTCTTCTGCACTGGGTTGCTCCAACCCGATCCAGACGAAATGGTCAGGCTTGGCGGCCCAGGCAGCGCCTTCATCAAGGGTAATATCCCGAACTTTCTTGCCTTTGCTGTAAACCGCTGCTGCAACAACTCGACCCATGGCGCTATCGCTTCTTCAATATGTCAGTGGCGCAAATGATCATGCGCGGTAGCTGATCAGATTGATCAAATGCGGATCAGTTCGCCGATAAACGAAAGCCCGCACAGGCGGGCTTCGGCTCAAGCATCAAAGCAGGTGCTGTCGATCCTCTTCGATCGCCGCATCCAGTGTCTCGAGCAAGGCTTTTCTGGCCTTGAGCTTGGTGTTCTTGTGCGCGTTCATGTTGATCTTCCTGAACTGTGCCGCGACCGCCAATGCGGCAGCTTGCAGCTCTTCGACACTGACCACCTTGTCGAGAAAGCCTGCCGCCATCGCCGCTTCAGGATCGAACATTTCGGCGTTGATCACCGAGCGGTTGAACGCCGATTTACGCAGTCGGTCACGGGCCAGCTCGATACCGGCGTGGTGCATGGTCATGCCGATCTGCACTTCGTTCAGGCCAATGCTGAACGGGCCTGCCACACCGATTCTGTAATCTGCAGACAGCAGCAGAAACGCACCTTTGGCGACGGCGTGGCCGGGGCAGGCAACAATGATAGGGAAGGGGTGCGACAGCATGCGTCGTGCCAGCGTCGAGCCCTGTGCGACCAGGCTGATGGCGGCTTCGGCGCTAGACGTCATGACCTTGAGGTCGTAGCCGCCCGAAAGGATGCCCGGCTGACCGGTCAGAATAACGATGGCCCGATCCTTTTCGGCCTGATCCAGTGCGGCGTTGAACGCGACAATCACGTCCGGGGAGATAGCATTGACCTTGCCGTTGTTCAGGGTCAGCGTGGCAACGCCGTCGTCCAGGTGGTACGAGACCAGATCACTCATGACGTGATTCCTTTATTGAAGTAGGCAGACGTTACTCATCCACAAAGACCAGGTAAAGCGCTGACTGACCGGTCACTGAATGGCTTGCTGAGCAAGGGACGATTCGCCGGCACAGAAGGCTCCGGTCACGGCTGGATGTCGTTGAACCCGCAATATTCTTCCCAGTCCATTCCCAGCGCCTCGGCCACCTGCTGGTGTGCTTCCAGACGCATGCTTTTCAACTGCTCGGGTGACTCGGCAATCAGTTCCAGCGCCAGTTCCCATGGCTCTATGCCTTGATCTTCTGCCTCGTCTTCAAAGGCCCACTGCACTTGCTGCTTTTGCTCTTCAGGACTCAGGCTGCTGATTTCATCCTTCAGGGTCGGATGCGTCGCGAGGTATTTCGCCAGCGCGGCTTCGTTCCACTCAAGTGCGTTCATAGCGGGTTCCTCAAACGGGTAGATGGCCGGACGCAACTGGGTGCGGCCTGAAAAAGAGCGCGTGATTGTGCGGGAGCAGAGGATTGATGTCAGCACCCGGACAGGATAATCGCTAGAGTGTCAGAGAATTTTCAGTTGTCCATTTGATGCAGCTATCCATTTGAGAGGAGATCGACATGATCAAAGTCAGCGTGCTGTATGCGTATGAAGAAGGCGCACGTTTCGACCACGAGTACTACCGTGACAAGCATTTGCCGCTGGTGCAGAAACTCATGGGCGAGCATTGCAAGGGCTACAGCGTCGATCGTGGCATTGGCGGTGCTGCGCCAGGCTCGGACCCGCTGTATATCGCCATGTGCCATATCTATTGCGACTCCATCGAAGCCTTCGAGGCGGGCATGGGGCCGCACGCTAAAGATATCAACGGCGATATCATCAACTACACCGACCTGATACCGGAGATACAGATCAGTGAAGTTCGCAAAGAAGTGAGAACGGCGTAACGGTTTATCGAGCGGCTTTCTGGCGAGCCGCGTCTTTTCTCGAGGACGTCCCGCCCGACGGGTCAAAACACTGGCTGTCGTAGCGCGGGCTTCGGCATTGGGAGGCGACGCTGGGCGGCGGCGGGCGGTTGCGCTGATAAGCCTTGTAGCGTTCTGTTTCAACCACCGTCACGTGAGCACGGCTACTGACCTTCAGGTACTCGGTGGCCTTGAGGTTGGTCTTGTGGACATAATCCAGCGGTTCTCCCTCGCGCATAATCAAGGGCGGGCCGGGCCGCTGCGGTGTGCTCTGCAGGTTGCTGTCGCACGGGATGGACGCAAAGCTCACCTTGCCTTCAGCTGAGGTGCACTTGAATATTTCGCTGTGCGCTGTACTTGCGCCGAATACTGAGGCCAGCGCCAGCATGATTGAAAGCCTTTTCATGAATCTCTCCCTAGATAGCGCAAGGCTATCATCTGGCGTCGAATGCTGCCAGATCATCCCGTTGCACGTGGAATGTCCGTTCGTCAGTCGCATTGCACGGCTGCGCCAGTCAGGTCTCTGACTATCAGGTTCTGAATTTTTTAAATGGAGGCGCATATGACCGGCACAACGCCAGACAGTAAAAACGAGCAGAAGGATAATCTGGGTTTCGACGAAGAGTCGCCGAAGACCGAGGACCCGCAAGTCGACCCGACCGGGCCTGCCAAGACGCCAGCCACTGAAGGTGGCTCCAAGAGCGAGTATCCGCCGTACACGCCTGATAAGTAACGGATCGGTTGCCCCCGGCAATTGCCGGGGGAATCAAACGCTGTCGCTACACCCCGTTATTTATTCGCGTCCAGATATTCCAGCAAATCGTCCATTCGATCATCACTGCCCATCCACCACAGTTTCATCCGGGTGCCGGGCACGACGTCACTCGGGTCCTTGATGTAAGTGCGCAGTTCTTCGCGGCTCCAGACCACTCCCGAGTTCTTCATCGCATCGGTATAGACATAGCCTTCCTGCTGCCCGGCAGGCTGGCCGACGATGCCGTTGAGTTGCGGGCCGAATGCGTGACGTGCGGAAGGGCCGATCTTGTGACAGCCGGAGCAAAGGCGGGTGAAAACGGCTTTTCCGGCCTCCGCATCGCCAGCGCCATAAGCCGTTGGGTGTAGCGCCATGACCAGCGCAAATAAGACGGTCTTCTTCATTGATATCCCAAAGTCGCCAGGCTGCTGAGCCAAAATTCAGCGCATTCGTGGACGATCACTTGTGTACAGGAATCTGCTTCGACAGTTCATCGAAGTCGCGCTTGTAGCTGGCCATCTCGGCGGCGCTGATGAAGCTCTGCTCGAGCGCCAGTTTTTTCGATCCGGTTTCGATGCTGTCCAGTTGATGAAGGAAGCGCTTTTTCCGCTTGGCTTCAAGCCTTGTCCCGGCGTCTTCAATAGACGTGCGAAGCTCCGCCACTCGCTTATGGACGAAATCCTGGCCCCTGCGATCAACCGTCAATCCGTCGTTTTCGACATAACCTTCCAGTCCGGTTTTTTTCAAGACCAGCACCAGCGCCTGATCCGGCGTGAACGTTCCCTTGAATTTTTTTACCTTCTTGCTGCTGTCAGCGCCCAGATCAACATTGATCGGGCAGCCGGAACGATGCGCCAGTTGTTGCAGCGCCTCATCCAGGCGCTGCGTCGGCATGTCGTAGGCAACAGGGGTCATCTGGCAGGCGGCATACGCCTGGGCCCCCGCGAGGCAAGTGACGGCGAGGGTCAGGCTTCTCAGGACTTTTTTCATGTTGGGAGATTTGTCATCCGGGTGATACGGCTTGGAAACCATTTTCTGCATGTGGGTTCGGATTGCAGATTGCCCGATATTTCACTGGCATCGCAAGGGCATGCACTCAAAACGCAGACAAAGAAAAGCCCGCGATGGGGGGTAGCGGGCTTAAGGTCTTGCTGGGAATTGAGTTAACAATAAACCCGTGAACGTGAAAAAAGCGTGAACTGCTCACTACAATATCGAAACAATTTTAATCAAGGCTCGCCATCCCAGTAATCGACGTTTTCAGTGATCCGCTGATTGGCTGTAAAGGCCCGTGTGCCTTGAATGGAAGCCATGGCCTGGTACTTGCCCGAGTCCGGGTATTCACAGATTTCCGGCGACTCCCGGGTACTGATCGACAGGTACTTGAGCGGGAACTGCGAGGTGTTGATGATCTGGTGCGGGTATTCCGGTCCGGCCGGGATGAACAGCACGTCTCCCGCCTTGATAGGTAGCATTTCCCCGGCAACCCGCAGGCTGCCTTCACCCTCGACAATCACGAACATTTCTTCCTGAGCATGATGGAAGTGGTATGGGCAGGAACGCTTGCCCGGCGCCACGATATCAATGGAGGCACCCAGCTTCTTTGCTGCCGTTCCAGTACCCAGCCGCGCTGCCGCGCTTTCATACAACGGCTCGCGAACCTCGTGCGCCAGTGTCGCATCGTTAAAGTTGCGGATCAGGCGGGAGGCCAGATCATGTGCTCGGTCATTCATAATGATGAGGCCCGGAAGGATTCAAGGGGGGATACTGGTTCAGCAGGCTACTTTAGACCATGCATGGACCCTCGGTGACAGCGGGCGAGGGTGTACTGGCAAATGAGTGGCGAATCTTCAGCTTGTACGATGAGTGCGGCCGGCGTGGCGTGCGGACCATATCGAGAATGGTTCTGCAAGCGAATTAGTGCGCCGGAGCGCAATTAATCATCTGTCAGACAGGCAATAGGTGTATGGTCGTTGAGTCTACACAGGAGTACCAGCATGGAAAATTTTGGTGAAAGACTGATCGAAGAGCGTCGTAAAAGCGCTCTGAGTCAGAGCGATTTCGCGACCATGGGCGGCGTCCGGGCCAATGCCCAGGCTAACTATGAAATGGGCAAGCGTAAACCCAAGCTGGACTACCTGGCCGCCATCGCCAAAGGCGGAGTGGATGTTCTTTATGTGGTGACAGGTACGCATGTGCCGATGAGCTCGGCGGGACTGAATGTCCGGGAAGTCGAGGTGATTCAGGACTACAGGAAGCTCAACGATGGCGATCAGCGCGCCGTAGAGCGTATATCGGCTTCGTTGCCCAAGCATAGCCAGGTTCCGGCCAAGGCTGCGCTGAGTCATCATGTTTCCGAGAGCGGATCTTTGATCTGAAACTTCAGACGTTACGCGATAGATCTTGAATCCCGCCTTCAGTATCAAGCAGTTTGATTGTCCTCAATTACCCGTCATGCCGTGCTCATCCCGCTTCTCGTCGTTTTGCCTGAATATGGCTCTGCTCGAGCCTGCGCTACGCCCGTAAGTTTCAATGAGCTGGTTCCTGTCGGTCCCATATTGTTCCCATATCCGTCCCATGAGCACTTTTTCAAACCCCAGAAACCACAAAACCCCTGAAATTCGTCAATGAATTCAGGGGCTTGGCGTTTTTCAAATATGGCGGTGAAGGAGGGATTCGAACCCTCGATACAATTTCTTGTATACACACTTTCCAGGCGTGCTCCTTAAGCCACTCGGACACCTCACCGTATCTCGGTAACAACGTTGTGTCTGCCGAGGCGCGCTAATGTAGTCGAAAGCCTTTCCTAACGCAAAACTTTTTTTCAGATTTTTCATGTGGTTAAGCAGATAAACGCTTATTCGCCGGCAAAAGGTCCGACCGGGCAGGGTGGCCCGGTCTGGCGCGTGGCGCAGAGGGCCGCTTGCCGTGGGTGGATCAGGCGCTGAAGCCGCCGTCGATGGTCAGGCTGGCGCCGGTGATGTAGCCCGCTTCCGGGCCTGCGAGGTAGGCGACGAAGCTGGCGATTTCCTCGCTTTTGCCGTAGCGGGGGATGGCCATCAGCGCCTTCAGGCTTTCGGCGAATTCGCCTTGGGCCGGGTTCATGTCGGTATCGACCGGGCCGGGCTGGACGTTGTTGACAGTGATGCCTTGCGGGCCCAGGTCGCGGGCCATGCCTTTGGTGAGGCCGATAAGGGCCGATTTGCTCATGGCGTAGGTCGCGCCACCGGCGAACGGCATGCGGTCGGCGTTGGTGCTGCCGATGTTGATGATGCGACCGCCTTCTTCCATATGGCGGGCGGCTTCCTGGCTGGCGATAAACACGCTGCGCACGTTGATGGCCAGGGTTCTGTCGAAGTCCTGCATGCTGAATTCGTTGAGCGGAGCGATGGCCAGCACGCCTGCGTTGTTGACCAGAATGTCGAGTCTGCCGAGGGTTTCAGCGGTGGTCTGCACGGCCTGGCGGATGGCTTTTTCATCGGCGCTGTCTGCACGGATGGCCAATGCCCGCCCGCCGTTGGCATTGATGCTGTCCTGAATCTCCAGCGCGCTGACTTCGGAGCTGACATAGGTAAATGCCACCGCCGCGCCTTCTCGGGCCAGGCGGTTGACGATGGCAGCACCAATGCCGCGTGAGCCGCCTTGCACCAGAGCCACTTTGCCAGCGAGTTTAAGGTGTTCGATCATGATGTTCTCCTTTGGGCAGGTTTCGTACGGGCCGAAGCGTATCGACGATTGCGACCAGAATAGACCCTGATTGCGATAGTCTTCCTGAACCAAAAG
Organism: Pseudomonas syringae; assembly: GCF_023278085.1. Classification (NCBI taxonomy): domain Bacteria; kingdom Pseudomonadati; phylum Pseudomonadota; class Gammaproteobacteria; order Pseudomonadales; family Pseudomonadaceae; genus Pseudomonas; species Pseudomonas syringae. The sequence continues at coordinate 1,772,421 of NZ_CP066265.1, forward strand.
TTCGGACGGGTTTGTTATGGATATTCAGGGCAACAGCGCGTTGATCCTCATCGACCTGCAACAGGGCATCAATCATCCGAAACTCGGGCGGCGTAACAATCCACAGGCCGAGACGAATGCGGGCGCACTGCTGGACGCATGGCGGCGCTCGGGGCGTCCGGTGATCCACGTCCGGCATTTTTCCACGTCACCCGAGTCGGTGTTCTGGCCCGAGCAGTCAGGTGTCGAGTATCAACCGGCGTTCATGCCGCAGGCCGATGAACGGGAGCTGAGCAAGCAGGTGCCTGACGCCTTTTGCGGGTCATTTCTGGAAATGTGGCTAAGGTCCGACGGGATCAGGCAGGTAGTGATGGTTGGCGTCATTACCAATAACTCAATCGAATCCACGGCACGCAGTGGTGGCAATCTGGGATTTGAGGTCGTGGTTGCACATGACGCCTGCTTCACCTTCGATCAGCAGGATTTCTTCGGCACGCCGCGCAGTGCCGAGGAGGTGCATGCCATGTCGCTGGCCAATCTGCACGGCGAATACGCCACGGTCCTGTCCACGGCGCACATCCTCCAGCGGGCGGCTGGCGAATAAGCGCCTGGTAGCAGATTACTTGCGGGTCTTTTTCGGCGCAGCAGGCAGCGGCGCGAAAAGGGCCTGCAGGTCTTCGTCACGAAGCCGCCAGTCACCTGCGGTACGGCCGTCGAGCACGCCTGCGGCCAGCGCTGACTTTTCCCGTTGCAGGCGCTGGATTTTCTCTTCAACGGTGCCGCGCGCGATCATCTTGTAGACGAACACCGGCTTGTCCTGGCCGATGCGATAAGCGCGGTCGGTGGCCTGATTTTCCGCTGCCGGGTTCCACCACGGATCGTAGTGAATCACCGTATCGGCAGCGGTCAGGTTGAGGCCCGTGCCGCCAGCTTTCAGGCTGATCAGGAAGATCGGCAGTTTGCCGCTCTGGAAGTCGTGAATCGGCGTGCGCCGGTCGCGGGTCGAGCCGGTCAGCAGGGCGTAGGCGATACCGCGCTGCTTCAATTCTTCTTCGATCAGGCTGAGCATCGAGGTGAACTGCGAGAACAGCAGGATCTTGCGACCTTCGGCCAGCAGTTCTTCGAACATTTCCATCAGGCTGTTGAGCTTGCCGGAGGTGCCTTGTTTGCTGTTGACCGGCATGTCGTGATTGACCAGCCGCAGGTCGCAGCACACCTGGCGCAGCTTGAGCAGTGCTTCAAGAATGATGATCTGACTGCGCGCCACGCCTTTGCGGGTGATTTCGTCCCTGACCTTCTTGTCCATGGCCAGGCGCACGGTTTCGTAAACATCACGCTGCGCGTCGTTAAGGTCGACCCAATGGATGATTTCGGTCTTCGGCGGCAGCTCGGTCGCGACCTGTTCCTTGGTGCGGCGCAGCAGGAACGGCTTGATGCGCGCATTCAGGTGATGCAGGCGATCCTGATTGCCGTGCTTTTCGATGGCCGTGCGGTAATTGCTGTTGAATTCCTTGCTGTTGCCCAGCCAGCCTGGCATCAGGAAGTGGAACAGCGACCACAGCTCGCCCAAGTGGTTTTCCAGCGGCGTGCCGCTCAGGCACAGACGCTGACGGGCATTGAGGTTGCGAGCGGCCTGCGCCGCCTTGCTGTTGGGGTTCTTGATGTACTGCGCTTCATCGAGAATCAGCACGTGGAAGGGCTGTTTTTCGAGCAGCTCCAGGTCCCTGGGCAGCAGCGCATAGGTGGTCAGGATCAAGTCGTAATCCTGAAGATTGCCCGCGTCCTGATGGCGATTGGCACCATACAGCGCCAGCACCTTGAGGTCCGGAGTGAAATGCTCGGCTTCGTCCAGCCAGTTGGGGATCAGGCTGGTCGGCATCACCGCCAGCGCAGGGCGGTCGAGGCGTCCGGCCTGCTTCTCCATCAACAGGTGCGCGAGGGTCTGTAGCGTCTTGCCCAGGCCCATGTCGTCAGCCAGCACGCCGCCGACTTCCAGCTCGCGCAATGACTGCATCCAGCTCAGGCCTTCAAGCTGGTAGGGACGCAGTGTGGCGTTCAAGCCATCCGGCAGGCTGACCGGTGCGTCCTTGATGTTGATCAGGCGCTCGGCGAAATGGCGCAGGCGGTCGCCGCCCTGCCAGGTCAGCGGCAGGTCTTCGAGCTGGGTCAGGCGTGCGGCATCGGCCTTGCTCATGCGCAGCGCATTGTTGCCGTCCTGACGCCAGTAAAAATCGCCCAGCGTTGCCAGTACCGGCTTGAGCCGGCCGTAGGGCAGGGCGATCTGCACCGGGCTGCCGCCGCTCTGGGTGAAGTGGTTGAGCTGCACCAGCAATTGTTCTTCATCGCCGCGCTTGGCCACGGCGGTAGGGCTCATCAGTTCGGGATGGCTGCGGATCAGGTTGATCAGGATCGGCAGCAGGCTCAGGCGTTCGCCGTTGACGATGATGCCCAGCTCCAGGTCGAACCAGTCGCGCTCTGTCTCTTCTTCGATCACCGCGTACCAGGCTTCCACCGGCGTGACGTCGAAGCCGAACTCTTCCTGAATGTCGATTTCCCAGCCTTGCTCGCGCAGGCGTGGCAGGTCATCCAGCACGAAATGCAGCCAGGCCTTGTCGTTGGGCAGTTCGTACATATCGCCAGCGCTGTCAGGCAGCGCCTTGCTCTGCCGGGTGGCGACCTTGAAGCCCAGGTCGGCCAGTTCCTGGCGCAACTGTCGTTCCCGTTCTCCCTGGCGGCGTATGCGCAGGGTTTCGGTTTGGGTGTGCTCGATGATGTCGCTTTTCTGGTTCACCAGGTCGCTGCCCAGCGAACTGACCAGAATGCTCACGTTGGTGGTGCCGACCGCGTAATGCTTGCCGTAGGCGAAGGCCAGGGCGGCGCGATGCTGCACATGGCGCTGCATGCGGCCGTTACGTGGCTCGTAGGCGCTGAACTCGACGCTGGCCAGAATCAGCCGGGGCCGGGGTTGCAGGTCATCGATAAGGCGTTCCGGGAGCCTTGGCTTTTGCGCGATCTGCTGTTCAACGTGCTGCTCGATCTCTCGCTGGTGCGAGCTCAGGGCCGCTTGCAACAATGGCCGGTTTTGCGGGTCCTGCAAAAAAAGCAGTGCGGCAACACAGTGCTTGCAATCGTTGCGGACCGGGCAGGTGCATTTGCAGGTCAGGTAATTTTTGTAGCGATCCGGGTCTTTGAACAGCAGGGTCTGGGTGTAGATTTCCATGCCGGAGCCACGGCACGCGGTACGGATGATCTGCGGGCTGGAGTCTTCCAGCACGATGCGTTTTTGCCGGGCATAGTCGCGCCCTCGCTCAAGCGTTCGATCATGGAATAAGTCTGTCCAGGCCGAGGCCAGGACTTTTTCAAGAATGGACGACAAGTTTTAAAAAGCCCTACGCCGCAGCGATACTCAAAAGAAAGGGAGCGCCGGAGCGCCCCTTGCGTACGTAAAAAATCAAAGAGGAGAAACCTTGATCAGCAACGCCAGGCTGCCGTTGTCCAGATAGGTCAGCTCGCCATTTTTCACCCTGGCGGTCTGTTTCAGTCGCTCACTGCTGATGACAACGCCGTGCGGGTCCAACTGATTGACCCAGAATTGTGCATCAATATCGGTAAAGCGTGCCATCGCCAGACTGACGGTGCCCTCGATGGGGAAATGCCCGAGTTTCTCTTCGCCGCTGGTGACCGCCATTTTCCCCGGCTCGGTGCCGATGCTCTGCTGCCAGGCGCGTTGCATCAGCACCTGGTAATTGCCGCTGCCTTGCAGTTTACCGGCCAGATCATTGAGCGCGGGGCTTCGTTCGTCGCCTGAGTCGATCTTCTGTGCGCCGTTGTCCCAGTTTTCCGGGACACGTTGACGGGTCGAGGCGGGCTCGCCGTTCTGGCGAAACAGCAGCATCTCGACCTGATACAAGCCGTCTGCAAACGCAGTCGGAGCGACCAGCGTCAGCAGCAGGAGCAATGAGCGAAACAGAAGCATGCGTGAGTCCTTCAGGCAGTTTTCGGGGTCAGGCGCTCAAACAGCGCTTCGATGGTGTTGAAACGCTCTTCCGGGCGCTCCATGGGCACCATGAATTTGAACAGCGTGGCACCTTCGAATTTGTAGCGGTTGGGCTGGCCCTGGATCAGTTTGATCAGGGTCAACGGGTCGACCGGGGTCTCAGTGGCAAACTCGATGCGTCCACCTTGCGGCCCGCCATCGACTTTCTTGATGCCCAGTTGTTCGGCTTGCAGCTTGAGCAAGGTGATCCGTACCAGGTTCTTGGTTGGCTCCGGCAGCAGCCCGAAACGGTCGATCATTTCGACTTGCAGGTCCTTCAGCGCCTCTTCATCCGCCGCATTGGCAATGCGCTTGTAGAGAATCAGGCGGGTGTGTACGTCCGGCAGGTAGGCTTCCGGGATCAGCGCCGGTACGCGCAAGTTGATTTCCGGCCCGCCACCAAGTGGCTGATCAAGGTTGGGCTGTTCGCCCTTGCGGATCGCCTTGACCGCGCGTTCGAGCATTTCCATGTACAGCGTGAACCCCACGGCCTGGATCTGGCCGCTCTGGCCATCGCCGAGCAGTTCGCCTGCGCCACGGATTTCCAGGTCGTTGGTGGCCAGCACGAAGCCCGCGCCGAGGTCCTGGGTGTTGGCAATCGCTTCCAGACGCTTTTCGGCGTCCGGGGTGATCTGTTTGCGGGGCGGCGTCAGCAGGTAGGCATAGGCCTGGTGGTGACTGCGCCCGACGCGACCGCGTAACTGGTGCAATTGCGCCAGGCCGAACTTGTCGGCGCGCTCGATAATAATGGTGTTGGCACTCGGCACGTCGATGCCGGTCTCGATGATGGTCGAGGCGATCAGCACGTTGAAACGCTTGTGATAGAAATCGCTCATCACCTGCTCGAGATCGCGCTCGCGCATCTGGCCGTGGCCGATGCCGATACGCGCTTCCGGCACCAGTTCGGCCAGCTCAGCCGCGCATTTCTCGATGGTCTTGACGTCGTTGTGCAGGTAATACACCTGTCCGCCGCGCAGCAGCTCGCGCAGCAGGGCTTCCTTGATCGTCGGCTTGTTCTGCTCCATGACGAAGGTGCGCACCGACAGCCTGCGCGCCGGCGGCGTGGCGATGATCGACAGATCACGCATGCCCGACACGGCCATGTTCAGGGTGCGCGGGATCGGCGTTGCGGTCAGGGTCAGAATGTCGACTTCGCTGCGCAGCGCCTTGAGCTGTTCCTTCTGGCGCACGCCAAAACGGTGTTCTTCGTCGATGATCACCAGGCCGAGGTTCTTGATCTTCACGTCATCCTGCAACAGCTTGTGCGTGCCGATGACGATGTCGATCTTGCCCTCGGCCAGATTGGCGACGGCGGCGCTGACTTCCTTGGCTGACTTGAAGCGACTCATCACTTCCACGGTCACCGGCCAGTCGGCAAAGCGGTCGCGGAAACTGTTGTAATGCTGTTGGGCGAGCAGGGTGGTCGGCACCAGAATCGCGACCTGGCGCCCGCCGTGCACGGCAATGAACGCCGCGCGCATGGCCACTTCGGTCTTGCCGAAGCCCACGTCGCCGCAGACCAGCCGGTCCATCGGCTTGGGCGCCAGCATGTCGGCGCGCACGGCTTCGATGGTGGTCTGCTGATCCGGGGTCTCTTCGAACGGGAAGCCAGCACTGAAGGTCGCGTAATCGGCTTTCGGGTCGGCGAACGCATAGCCTTCGCGGGCTGCCCGACGCGCATAGATGTCGAGCAATTCGGCCGCCACATCGCGGACCTGTTCGGCGGCCTTGCGTTTGGCCTTCTGCCAGGTTTCCGAGCCCAGGCGGTGCAGCGGCGCCATTTCGTCGTCGCTGCCGGTGTAACGGGCAATCAGGTGCAGGTTGGCGACCGGGACGTACAGCTTGGCGTCCTCGGCGTAGGCCAGCATGAGGAATTCCGCGACCTGATTTTCGACTTCCAGCGTCGCCAGCCCCAGATAGCGTCCGACGCCGTGGTCGATGTGCACCACCGGCGCGCCTTCGCGCAGCTCGGTCAGGTTCTTGATGACCGCGTCGTTATTGCCACCGTCGGTGCGTTTTTCGCGGCGACGGCGCTGCATGACGCGCTGCCCGAACAGCGGGCTTTCCGCGACCAGCGCCAGGGCTGGCTGCTCAAGCAGCAGGCCTTCGTCCAGGGGCGCGATGGTGATTGCCAGGCGGTCTTTGCCGTCGACGAAGTCCAGCCAGCTGTCGACAGTCTTCGGGCGCAACTTCAGGCGTTCCAGCAGTTCCAGCAGTACTTCCCGTCGCCCGGCGGATTCGGCGGTGAACAGCACGCGTCCGGGGAAATCATCCAGAAACTTCGACAGGGCCGCCAAGGGCTGACTGGCCTTGGATTCGATCGACAGGTCTGGCAGGGTCTGCGCTGGAAAACGCTCGCGTCCGGCACCGGCGTCGACGTCCTGCTGGCTGGCGACCACGCGCGGCCAGTTTTTCAGGCGCGCGAAGCAGTCTTCTACCGGCAGGAACAACTCGGCTGGCGGCAGCAATGGCCGGGCCGGGTCAACGCGACGCTCTTCGTAACGATTGCGCACGTCGTTCCAGAAGTTCTCTGCCGCCTGCTCGATACCGGGCAGCGAGAACACCTGAGTGTCCTGCGGCAGGTAATCGAAGAGGGTCGAGGTTTCTTCGAAGAACAGCGGAATGTAGTACTCGATACCGGCCGGTGTGATGCCGCTGCTCAAGTCCTGAAAGATCGGGCTGCGGCGGAAGTCCACGTCGAAACGCTCGCGGAAGCGGGCCTTGAAGCGCGTGACTTCTTCTTTCTGGAGCGGGAATTCACGGGCTGGCAGCAGCCGTACCGATTCGACCTTGTCGATGGAACGCTGGGTGTCCGGATCGAAGGTGCGCAGGGTTTCGATTTCGTCATCGAACAGATCGATACGGAACGGCAGCTTGCTGCCCATCGGGAACAGATCAATCAGCGCACCGCGCACCGTGAACTCGCCGTGCTCATACACCGTGTCGACATAGCGGTAGCCGCTGGCCTCCAGACGGGTGCGCATGGCCTCCACATCGAGCTTCTGGCCGACATCCAGCACCAGGCTGCTGCCGAGCAGAAATTTGGTCGGCGCGAGTCTGTGTAGGGCAGTGGTGATCGGTACTACCAAAACGCCATGCACCAGCTCCGGCAAGCGATAAAGGCTGGCGATGCGCTGGGAAATGATGTCCTGATGCGGCGAAAACAGATCGTAGGGCAGGGTTTCCCAGTCCGGGAAGTGCAGAACCGGCAGCGTGGGTGCAAAAAACTTCAGCTCTTGCTCAAGCCGCTCGGCGCTCTGGCTGTCGGCGGTCAAAAGCAGGGTGAAGCGTTTGGCTGCGCTGGCGGCCTCGGCAATGGCCAGGCTCAGTGCGGCACCGGGCAAATTGCCCCAGTGTTGTTTGCCTGCAGCGGCAGAAAGATGCGGTAGACGCAGAACTGGCACGGAAGGTCAGGCTCCAGGCGTTGCGACAGGGGCGGCGATTGTAACGGAGGAAGGTGGTGGCTGTCAGTTTTCCGGAGTGTTGCCGCGTATTTACGGGCAAAAATTATGTAGTGCCGGATGATCTGACAGCCGCGCATTGCTCATAAACACTGGCGCGGTCATAATGTAGCCCCTTTTTTCAGCCCCTACATGTGGAAGGTTCCCGTGACTCAGAAGCCCGACCAGTGTCTTGGTGAATGGATTGATCGTGAAGCCCTTGCCGAAGCGATGATCCCTCTCATCGGTCAGCTCTACCGCAATAACAATGTGGTGAGTTCGATCTATGGCCGTAGTCTGATCAACCGTTCAGTCATCGCGATTCTCAAGGCTCACCGCTTTGCGCGTCATCGTCAGTCCGATGCGGTTGAGTTGTCCGTACATGAGACGTTCCCGCTTATCAAGGCGATGAGCGAGCTCAAACTGGGTGCCGCTTCGGTGGACCTCGGCAAGCTGGCCGTCAAGTTCAAGACTGAAGGCAATGGCCGCACGCCTGAACAGTTCGTGCGTGAGGAACTGGCCGGTGTAGTGGGTCAGCAGGGCGCCAGCCCGCGTAAAGGCACCGATGTCGTGCTGTACGGTTTCGGTCGTATCGGCCGCCTGCTGGCGCGCATCCTGATCGAAAAAACCGGTGGTGGCGACGGCCTGCGTCTGCGCGCCATCGTGGTCCGCAAGGGTGCGGAAAACGACCTGGTCAAGCGTGCCAGCCTGCTGCGTCGTGACTCGGTACATGGCCCGTTCGACGGCACCATCACCATCGACGAAGCGAACAGCACCATCACCGCCAACGGCAACCTGATTCAGGTGATCTACGCCAAGAACCCGACAGAGGTGGATTACACCCAGTACGGCATCAAAGACGCATTGCTGGTGGACAACACCGGTGTATGGCGTGATGCCGAAGGTCTGGGTCAGCATCTGGCGTGCCCTGGCGTCGATCGCGTTGTATTGACCGCGCCGGGCAAAGGCAAGCTGAAGAACATCGTGCACGGCATCAACCACGGTGAAATCACTGCTGACGACAAGATTGTTTCTGCGGCATCTTGCACCACCAACGCCATCGTGCCGGTGCTCAAGGCGGTCAACGACAAGTTCGGCATCACCAACGGTCACGTTGAAACAGTTCACTCGTACACCAACGACCAGAACCTGATCGACAACTTCCACAAGGGCGATCGCCGTGGCCGCAGCGCCGCGCTGAACATGGTGATCACCGAAACCGGCGCCGCCACTGCTGCCGCCAAGGCACTGCCTGAACTGGCCGGCAAGCTGACCGGCAACGCGATCCGCGTACCGACGCCGAACGTGTCCATGGCCATTCTCAACCTCAACCTCGAGAAGCCGACCACCCGCGAAGAAATGAACGAGTACCTGCGCTACATGGCGCTGCACTCGGACCTGCACAAGCAGATCGACTTCGTGAACTCGCAGGAAGTGGTCTCCACCGACTTCGTTGGCTCGCGCCACGCCGGTGTCGTGGATGCCGAAGCCACCATCGTCAACGATAACCGCGTTGTGCTGTACGTCTGGTACGACAACGAATTCGGTTACAGCCACCAGGTGGTACGCGTGATGGAAGACATGGCAGACGTCAATCCGCCTGCTTTTCCGCAGTAAGCGTCAAGCGCATCAGTTGTCCGGTCTGACCGGGCAGCGATAGAAACGGGCCGAATCCTGTGTAAACAGGCTTCGGCCCGTTTTGTTTTTTAGCGTGTCATGAGAATCTGTCAGGCGATGTTTCTTGCGGTCGGATCTGCCGCCTGGCATGTAAAGCCCTTATGGACAATGGAGTGGTAAAGGATGAGCAGTTCGGCCATGGACGTTTCGCAGCAACACCTCAAGAGCAGCTTCTTTCTGCTGTTTCTGACGATCTTCATCCCCTTCGGCCTCGGGCATTTCGTTTCCTACCTGTTTCGTACCGTCAATGCGGTGATCTACGTTGATCTGCAAACCGACTTGAGTCTGCCCGCGAGCAGCCTTGGGCTTCTGACGGGCGTGTATTTCCTGACCTTCGCGGCCGCGCAGATTCCGCTCGGCGTGATGCTCGATCGCTACGGTCCACGCAGCGTGCAGGCACCGATGTTGCTGTTTGCAGTGGCTGGCTCGGTCATTTTCAGTGTTTCCAGCAGCGAGGCCGGCCTGTTGCTCGGGCGTGGTCTGATCGGCCTCGGCGTGGCGGGTTCGCTGATGAGTGCGATCAAGGCGTGTGCCATCTGGCTGCCGATCGAGCGCTTGCCGCTCAGCACTGCGTGCCTGCTGTCGATTGGCGGGCTGGGCGCGATGGCGTCCACCACCCCGCTGCATATGCTGTTGAGCTGGTTCACCTGGCGGGAGGCGTTTCTGATCCTCGCGCTGCTGACCTTCTGTGTCGCCGGAGTCATTCATTTCAGCGTGCCCAAAGCCTATGAGACCAAAAATACCCGATACCGCGATATGTTCGCTGCTGTCGGCCAGCTGTACTCATCCTGGGCATTCTGGCGTCTGGCGCTCTATTCGGTGTGCGCACATGCCATCTATATGTCGGTGCTGTCGCTGTGGATGGGGCCATGGCTGCGCGACATGGTCGGGCTGAGTGATGCCGACATGGCCAGCGTGCTGCTGTCCGGCGCGATTGCGATGGTGGCGGGGTCGCTGGCGTTCGGCACGATCACCGATTATCTGCGCCGCTACGGCGTGCAGCCGATCATGATCTGTGGCACCGGCATGCTGATCTTCATCGGCTTTCAGGTGTTGATGGCCAGTGGTCTGCCGGTGTCGCCCTACCTGATTGCCATGGGTTTCAGCTTTTTCGGCACTTCGACCACCATGAACTACGCCATCGTGGCGCAATCGGTGTCGCCAGCGCTGGCGGGAAGGGTGAGTTCATCCTTCAATCTGGTGGTTTTCGTGCTCGCGTTTTTTCTGCAGTGGCTGATGGGTGTGGTGCTTAACCTGTGGCCAGCCGCGCAGGGTGCCGGTCACTCGCTTGTGGCCTGGCAATGGTCGCTGGGTTTGATGATTGCTCTGCAATTGCCGGGCGTATTGCTGTGGCTCAGCTTTCGGCCGTGGCAGCGCAAGGCCTGAAAACGCAAAACCCCGGCCCGAGATACCCGGGCCGGGGTTTGTTTGCTTCGCAGGTACAGCGATGAGTCAGGTAGCGGAAGCCGCGACAGGCGCTTCAAGCTTCTGCCCACCCTTGCGGAACAGCACCAGCGTCGCAACCAGCCCCAGCACGGCTGCGCCGGTCAGCCAGATGCCTGGCGCTGCTTTGTTATCCAGTACGTGAATCAGGTAAGTACAGGCCGCCGGGGTGAAGCCACCGAAGGTTGCAGTCGCCAGGCTGTAGGCCAGCGAGAAGCCGGTGGTGCGAACGTCGACCGGCATGATCTCGGTCAGCGCCACGACCATGGCGCCGTTGTAGGAGCCATACAGGAACGATAACCACAGTTCGACCATCAGCAGGTTGCCGAAGCTCGGATGCGCAACCAGCCACGACAGGGCAGGGTAGGCGGTGGCGATGGCCAGCACGGTCGCGGCAATCAGCAGCGGTTTGCGGCCGATACGGTCCGAGAACGAACCCATGATCGGCAGCCAGATGAAGTTCGACACGCCGACGCAGACTGTTACCAGCAGGCTTTCCAGGTCAGTCAGGTTCAGCTCGTTCTTGCCGAAGGTCGGGGTGTAGGCGGTGATCAGGTAGAACGTTACGGTGGTCATGACCACCAGCGCCATGCCGCCGATGACCAGGCCGAAGTTCTGGCCGATCGAGCGCACCACTTCACGCAAGGTCGGGCGATGAGTCCGGGCTTCGAACTCTGGCGACTCTTCCAGCGAACGGCGGATGATGAAGATTGCCGGCACGATCAGGCAGCCGATCAGAAACGGCACGCGCCAGCCCCATTCACCCATCTGCTCAGGGCTCAGCCAGTGGTTCAGGCCCACGCCCAGCAAGCCGGCGAAGACCACCGCTGCCTGTTGGCTGGCGGACTGCCAGCTGACGAAGAAGCCCTTGCGGCCTGGTGTCGAGATTTCAGCCAGATAGACTGAAACGCCGCCCAGTTCCACGCCAGCCGAGAAGCCTTGCAACAGGCGACCCAGCAGCACCAGCAGCGGTGCGATCACGCCCAGCGTCGCATAACCCGGTACACAGGCAATCAGCAGGGTGCCCATGGCCATCATGGCGAGGGTAATGATCAATCCCTTGCGGCGGCCGTGACGGTCAATGTAGGCACCGAGGAAGATCGCGCCCAGCGGGCGCATCAGGAAGCCTGCGCCGAAGGTCGCCAGCGAGAGCATCAATGAAGCGAATGCGCTGTCGGAAGGGAAGAAAGTCTTGGCAATGGCCGTGGCGTAAAAGCCGTAGACCATGAAATCGAACATCTCGAGGAAGTTACCGCTGACAACGCGAAAGATCGCTTTGCCCTTACTGGTGGTGGAGGCCATTTAGTTACTCGCTCAGGCTCGTCGGCTTGGAGTCCGTTGTCGTTGTTATCCCGTTTACATCGCCGTTACGTGTGTGCGAATGGCGATGCACACTTGTAACAGTATGTGTAACAGTGCTCAAAAACAACCGTTTCGGCGATTTGCTATCAGTTAACTGACGCTTGACATGTAGGCGCAGTTGAGCGTCGCCACTCCAGACAGTAGTGATGAACCGGAACAAAAAATTCGTTAGCCTGCAGGCTTGATGGGAACCATCCAGCCGTTGGTGACCACTTAATAGGTCGTTGTGTTTATCGAGCGCGGCGCTTGCATGTTCACACAGGCCGCCGTTCACGCTTCCCCCGTCTTGCCCGCTAGCGCAGGTAAGTCGTTTTGAATGATTTTTACAGTGTGGGGCACGGATTTGCGCGGTTTTGGCAGGGTTGCAGGGTGCCTGATGTTGCTGGCGTGTGGTGGTTGTGCCCAGGAGCGCAAGCTGGAAAGCTTCGGCGGCCCGACCATGGGCAGTCATTATTCAGTGGTGTACGTGCGCGGCACCGGGCAGCCTGATGCGCAAGCCTTGCGTCCGGAAGTCGAAGCGATTCTGGCGGAGGTCGATCACCAGATGTCGCTCTGGCGTAGCGATTCGGATATCGAACGTTTCAACGGCTTGCCTGCCAATAGCTGCCAGACCCTGCCCGAATCGATCCTCAAATTGATCGGTGTCGGCGAGCAGCTTTCCCGGGACAGTGACGGCGCCTTCGATTTGACGGTCAAGCCGCTGATTGATCTGTGGGGGCTGGGTGCTTATGAGCGCGTTGATGCGATGCCGTCCATGCGGCAAGTGGCCCAGGCACGAGGCCGGGTTGGCTATCGCAACCTGCGCATCGTCGGGCAGCAATTGTGCAAGAGCGCCGCAGTTCAGGTTGACCTCAACAGTATCGCCGCCGGGTATACGGTCGACCGCATCAGTCAGCGAATGGACGCCCTCGGGCTGCATGATTACCTGGTGCAGGCCGCCGGTGAAGTCAAAGTCAACGGGTTCAAACCCGACGGCTCGTCGTGGCGGGTCACCCTCGACGCGCCCGGCGACGCTGGGTATGGCGCGCAAAAAGTCTTCCCCTTGAACGGCTATGCCGTGTCGACCTCGGGCGATTACCGGCGTTACGCAGAGCGCAGTCCTCGGCGTCCGCCCGACACGCTGGACGCTTTGACCGGCAAACCTGTCGATCATGCGCTGGCGTCGGTGACGGTCATTCATCCTTCCGCGCTGATGGCCGACGGCCTGTCCTCCCTGTTGCTGATTCTCGGCCCGGAGCGCGGCTGGAATTACGCGCAAGAACATAAAATCCCTGCTTTTTTTGTGATTCGTGCCGATAAGCGTTTTATCATCCGCAGCAACGCGTCGTTTGATCGTCTGGCCGTGGAACAGCCGCGCTGATTCAGCGTGCGAATCAGGTATTCCAGAAATTCGTCCAGACAAAAATTGGCCTTCGACGCGACCAAGGGTTAATGTTCGCCGCCTCGGTGTAGCGCTAGACTGCGCCGCGTGATTTAGCCAGAGATGCCAGAGTGGCGCCTCGGTCTGTTTAAGGAGTACGCATGGCTGTCTACAACTACGACGTAGTGGTACTGGGTTCCGGCCCTGCCGGAGAAGGCGCGGCAATGAATGCCGCCAAGGCGGGGCGCAAGGTCGCCATGGTCGACAGCCGTCGGCAAGTGGGTGGCAATTGCACTCATTTGGGCACCATCCCGTCCAAGGCTCTGCGTCACTCGGTCAAGCAGATCATTCAGTTCAACACCAATCCCATGTTCCGGGCCATCGGCGAGCCGCGCTGGTTTTCGTTTCCGGATGTGTTGAAAAACGCCGAAATGGTCATCTCCAAGCAAGTGGCCTCGCGCACCAGTTACTACGCCCGCAACCGGGTCGACGTGTTCTTCGGCACCGGCAGCTTTGCCGACGAGACCAGCATCAACGTGGTCTGCCCCAACGGTGTCGTGGAAAAGCTGGTTGCCAACCAGATCATCATCGCCACCGGCTCGCGCCCCTACCGCCCGGCCGACATCGATTTCAGCCACAAGCGCATCTACGATAGCGACACCATCCTCAGCCTGGGCCATACGCCACGCAAGCTGATCATCTACGGCGCCGGTGTCATCGGCTGCGAATACGCGTCGATCTTCAGTGGTCTGGGTGTGCTGGTCGAGCTGGTGGACAACCGCGATCAACTGCTGAGCTTCCTCGATTCGGAAATCTCCCAGGCACTGAGCTATCACTTCAGTAACAACAACGTGATGGTTCGTCACAACGAAGAATACGAAAAGGTCGAAGGGCTGGATAACGGCGTTGTCCTGCACCTGAAGTCCGGCAAGAAGATTAAGGCGGATGCTCTGCTGTGGTGTAACGGGCGTACCGGCAACACCGACAAGCTGGGGCTTGAGAACATCGGCCTGAAGGCCAACGGCCGTGGTCAGATCGAAGTGGACGAGACCTACCGCACCAGTGTTTCCAACGTCTACGGCGCGGGCGATGTGATCGGCTGGCCAAGCCTGGCCAGCGCGGCGTATGACCAGGGTCGTTCAGCGGCAGGCAGCATGGTCGATAACGGCAGCTGGCGTTACGTCAACGACGTGCCGACCGGGATCTATACCATTCCCGAGATCAGTTCGATCGGCAAGAACGAGCACGAACTCACACAGGCCAAGGTGCCGTACGAAGTGGGCAAGGCGTTCTTCAAGGGCATGGCGCGTGCGCAGATTTCCGGCGAGCGGGTCGGTATGCTGAAGATACTTTTCCACCGCGAGACGCTTGAGGTGCTGGGCGTGCATTGCTTCGGCGACCAGGCGTCCGAGATCGTGCACATCGGTCAGGCCATCATGAGCCAGCCGGGCGAGGCGAACACGATCAAGTACTTCGTCAACACCACGTTCAACTACCCGACCATGGCCGAAGCCTATCGGGTAGCGGCTTACGACGGCCTCAACCGGCTTTTTTAAGCGACTCCGGCCGGTGGCCTGAGCCGGCCGGGGAGACCGATTTCAGTGATTCCCGAGCGTGGCGGTGGCCAAACCGGGAAAGTCTGTAATCAGGCTGTCAACGCCGAAATCAGCGAGCCTGCGCATCAGTGCAGGCTCGTTGACTGTCCACACCGACACATGCAGGCCCTGACGCTGTGCTTTCTGCAGGCGCTCCGGGGTACACAGTGTCCAGTTCAAGGCCAGAATCTCACAGCCGTAGCTCTGCGCGACTTTCAACGGGTCGAGCCAGGCGTATTCGGCCACCAGCCCGCGAGAAATGTCCGGGGTCAGGTCCAGGGCGGCACGCAGCACTTCGCGAGAACTGGAGGTGATGGTGACCTTGTCCAGCAACCCATGACGCTGAACCATTTCCCGGATGGCCAGCACGGTGTTGGCTGCGCGGGTGCGGGAAGCGCTTTTGACTTCCAGTTGCCAGTGCTCGAAATCACACTGTTCGAACAGCTCTTCCAGGCGCGGGATGGGGCAGGGCGACACCCAGCCCGGTCCACCCTTGCGCGCATCGTAGGTCACCAGATCGGCCGCCAGGTGCTCGTTGACCTTGCCGCGCCGGTCGGTGGTGCGCTTGAGGGTCGGGTCGTGAATGACCATCAACTCTCCGTCCAGTGACAGGTGCAGATCCAGTTCACAGCGGCGCACGCCGTGCTTGAGACATTCCTGGAAGCTGACCAGGGTGTTTTCCGGTGCTTCGCCCTTGGCGCCGCGGTGGCCGTAGATAAGGGTCACGTTTACTCCTGGCCTGAAAGGCGCCGACTGCTGATGTGAAATAAAAGGGTCAGGACACTTAATTCCCGGATGGCTGGCCTTGTTCCAGCGCCTGCCGCCGGTGCTGGGCCTGGCGCTGCAGGACGTGGCGCGCGAGCAATTGACGCTGCGCGTCTGGCAGGTTGACGAATTCGGTGCTGATGTCGAAATGACCATCCGCCAGCGCATCGCACTGGGAAACTCTGGCGCGCAGCATCAGGCCGGCAGCCTGGGGCATCAGTACCATCTTGATCGACAGCTGTTCGCCCACTGCAAAACCTTGTTGCGAATTGAATTGAATCCCGCCTTCGGACAGTTTCACCGGCTGAGGAGCCCCGAGCTTGCCCAGCGCTGTGTGCGCGACGACCTCACCCAACAGGTCGATACGCTTGCTCAAGGACTTGAGAAAACTGTTCAGTACCCGGTCGCGCTCGTCGAGCTGGCGCATCAAGTGCTGCGATTCGAACTCGGCGACATGCAGCTCGCTGAGCAGGTCGAACAGCGTCGAGGTGTCCTGCATAGCATCCTGGCTTGCCTGATCGGCGCAAGACAACGGGTTAATTTCCAGTGCGACGCTGTCGTCGATACGGTAGTATTCGCGGCGTCCTGCTTCATCTAATGTCGACATGGCGAACCCAAGCTAGCGGCGGTGGTCAGAGAGTTTCGAGTGTAAAGCTGCACGTCAAGGCCCGCCACACGGACGTCCTCATTCCTGCGAACAAAATCCTACATGTTCAGACCTCTTTTTGTATTTATCGGCACGCGCTACACCCGTGCGAAGCGACGCAATCACTTTGTTTCCTTCATCTCCCTGACGTCCATGATCGGCCTGGCCCTCGGCGTCGTAGTGATGATAGTCGTGTTGTCGGTCATGAACGGCTTCGATCACGAGATGCGCACCCGCGTCCTCGGCATGGTACCCCACGCCACCATCGAATCCGCTGACCCGATCACCGACTGGCGTGGCCTGGCCGCGAAGGTTCAGGAAAACCCGCAGGTGCTGGCGGTTGCGCCGTTCACCCAGATGCAGGGTTTGCTGACCCACGACGGCAAGGTGCAGAAGGTGCTGCTCAACGGCATCGACCCGGTTGAGGAGCGCAAGGTCTCGATCATCGACCACTTCATCAAGCAGGGCCAGCTCGACAGCCTGTCCCCCGGCAGCTTCGGCATCATGATCGGCGACAAGGCCGCGGCCAAGCTGGGCGTTGGGATCGGCGACAAGCTGACCTTCGTCGCCCCCGAGGTGACGGTAACGCCGGCCGGGATGTTCCCGCGCATGAAACGTTTCGAAGTGACCGGCATCTTTCATGTCGGCGCTGGCGAGATCGACGGTTTTCTCGGGTTGACCAACCTCGATGACCTGGGCCGTCTGCATCGCTGGAAGCCGAATCAGGTGCAGGGGCTGCGGCTGAAGTTCGATGATCTGTTCGCTGCGCCACGCACTTCGTGGGAAATCGCCCAGAAGCTGGGCGAAAACAACTTCTATTCCCGTGACTGGACCCGCACCCACGGCAACCTCTATCAGGCCATCCGCATGGAAAAAGCCATGATCGGCCTGTTGCTGCTACTGATCGTGGCGGTTGCGGCGTTCAACATCATTTCCACACTGGTGATGGTGGTCAATGACAAGAAGGGCGACATCGCGATCCTGCGCACACTGGGCTCCACGCCACGCCAGATCATGGCGATCTTCATGGTGCAGGGCACGGTGATCGGTGTGGTCGGGACGTTGATCGGCGCGGCGCTGGGCATTCTGGCGGCGCTTAATGTCAGTGCCGCCATCTCGATGCTCGAAGGGCTGATCGGCCACAAGTTCCTCAATGCCGACGTCTATTTCATTGATTACCTGCCTTCGCAACTGATGGCCCAGGACGTGTTCCAGGTCTGCGGTGCGGCGTTGGTCCTGAGTTTCCTCGCCACCCTGTATCCCGCCTGGCGTGCCGCGCGCACCCAGCCGGCGGAGGCGTTACGTTATGAGTGAGTCGGGCATGTCTGATAAAGCAGTATTGAGTTGCCGCAACCTGGGTAAATCCTACGAGGAAGGCCCGGAGTCGGTGGTGGTGTTGTCTGGCCTGCAACTGGAGTTGCATCCGGGCGAGCGGGTCGCGATTGTCGGTACGTCGGGGTCGGGTAAAAGTACCTTGCTGAACCTGCTGGGCGGGCTGGATACGCCTTCCGAAGGCAGCGTCTGGCTTGCCGGCGAGGAGCTGTCGGCACTTGGCGAAAAAGCCCGTGGCCTGCTGCGTAACCGGGCCTTGGGTTTCGTCTACCAGTTTCACCATTTGCTGCCCGAGTTCACGGCGCTGGAAAACGTCTGCATGCCGCTGCTGATCGGCCGTACCGCGATCCCCGAGGCGCGTCAGCGTGCCAGCGCGTTGCTGGAGCGGGTCGGTCTTGGTCATCGTCTGGCGCACAAGCCTTCGGAATTGTCGGGTGGTGAGCGGCAGCGCGTGGCCATCGCCCGTGCGCTGATCAACCAGCCGGGTCTGGTAATGCTCGACGAGCCTACCGGCAACCTCGATCACCACACCGCGCAGGGCATACAAGACCTGATGCGTGAATTGAGCACGTCGTCGCGCACCGCGTTCCTGATCGTGACTCACGACATGAGCCTTGCCAGGCAGATGGACCGCGTGTTGCGTCTGGAAGGCGGGCGTCTGGTCGAAGCCTGATTCACCGGCTCGGCGCCATTCATCGCGCCGGGTTTTACATTTTTTACGACGCCATTTTCCACGTGCTTATTTTCACGGTGCTTCGCGAATGTTCAGACCGTTACCCATCTTCATCGGCATGCGCTATACCCGCGCCAAGCGCCGCAAAAGCTTCATCTCGTTCATTTCGATGACCTCGATGATCGGCCTGGCACTGGGCGTGCTGGCCATGATCGTGGTGCTGTCGGTCATGAACGGTTTCCAGCGCGAAATGAGCTCACGGATTCTGGGCATGGTGCCGCATGCGGTAATCGCCGGTAACACGCCGGTGGATGACTGGAAACCGCTGGCCGCTGCCGCGCTGAAAAACCCTGAGGTCACCGCTGCCGTGCCGTTTACCGACATGGAAGGCATGCTGTCCTACAAGGGTTCGATGCAGCCGATCCAGATCAGCGGTGTCGATCCTGCGCTGGAGCATGAGGTGTCGATCGTTACCCGGCACATTACCCGCGGCAGCATCGAGGACCTGAAACCGGGCGAGTTCGGTGTGGTGCTGGGTGATCTGACTGCGCGGCGCTTTCGCCTGACAATCGGCGACAAACTCACCCTGATCGTGCCGGAAGTCAGCAGCGCACCGGGCGGTATCACGCCACGCCTGCAACGCCTGACGGTGGTCGGCATCTTCAAGGTTGGCGCAGAGCTGGACGGCTCGATGGGGCTGATCAACATTGCCGATGCCGCGCAGATGCAGCGCTGGCAGCCTGATCAGGTGCAGGGCGTGCGGTTGGCGCTGAAGGACTTGTACAAGGCGCCTCAGGTGTCTACCGCCATTGCGGCCGGGCTGGGCGACGGCTATCACGCCGATGACTGGACGCATACCCAAGGCAGTCTGTTCAGCGCGATGAAGATGGAAAAGACCATGATTGGCCTGTTGCTGCTGATGATCGTCGCTGTGGCGGCGTTCAACATCATTGCCACGCTGATCATGGTGGTCAACGACAAGGGCGCAGACATTGCGATCCTGCGCACCATCGGTGCCACGCCTCGTCAGATCATGGCGATCTTCATGGTTCAGGGCACGGTGATCGGCATTGTCGGCACGTTGATCGGTGGTGTTCTCGGCATTATTGCCGCCTTGAACGTCAGCAGTCTGGTGGGCTGGATCGAACGGGTCAGCGGCCAGCATATCTTCAGTTCCGATGTGTACTTCATCAGCAACCTGCCTTCCGAGCTGCAGGGCGGCGATGTGCTGCTGATCTGCAGCGCCGGTTTCATTCTGAGCTTCCTTGCCACCGTCTACCCGGCCTGGCGTGCGGCGCAGATCCAGCCTGCGCATGCGTTGCGTTACGAGTAATCCGGCAGCCTGATTGTGGGTCATCGCAGCGTTGTATTTTGCATCGCGATGGCTCGCGGGCCACAGCGGATTTTTCGCTGAAAGCCCGCTGCAAACCCTATAAACTCGCCGCGTTAATCCACGATCCAGGTATCGTTATGCATCCCGCAGCCGAACACTCGCCGCTGGGCAAGTCCAGTGAGTACATCGCCACCTATACGCCGTCCCTGTTGTTCCCGATCCCGCGCGCCGCAAAATGGGCCGAGCTGGGGCTGACCGCGCAGACGCTGCCGTACACCGGTGTCGATTTCTGGAACTGCTACGAGCTGTCCTGGTTACTGCCGTCCGGCAAACCGGTGGTCGCGATTGCCGAGTTCAGCATTCCGGCTGACTCGCCGAATATTATTGAATCGAAGTCTTTCAAGCTGTACCTCAACTCGCTGAACCAGACGGCTTTCGATGGTGCTGTCCAGGTACAGACGACGCTTGAAAAGGATTTGTCAGCGGCTGCAGGCAAGCCGGTGGGCGTGCGTATTCGCAGCCTGGCGGAAATCGAAGGGGAGGGTGTCGCGGCATTGCCGGGCGTGTGTATCGACGACCTGGACATCACGGTCAGCAGCTACGACCGGCCGCAGCCTGAATTGCTGCGCTGTGACGAGTCGCAGGTGGTCGAGGAGCGCGTGCACAGTCATCTGCTCAAATCCAACTGCCCGGTCACCAGCCAGCCCGATTGGGGCAGCGTAGTGGTCGACTATCGCGGTGCGGCGCTGGATCACGCCAGCTTGCTGGCGTACATCGTCAGCTTCCGCCAGCACTCGGACTTTCACGAACAGTGCGTAGAAAGAATCTTCCTCGACCTGCAGCGTCTGCTCAAGCCGGAGAAGCTGACGGTCTACGCACGCTACGTGCGCCGTGGGGGGCTGGACATCAACCCGTACCGCAGCACTGAAGTGCTCAGCGTGGACAATCGCAGGTTGGCGCGGCAGTAGATTCGTCACGTGCCAATGCTCTGCGCAGGGTCTGCATCCCTTGCGACGCAGAGCGTCGAGAAATGCGTTCCCACGCTGGAGCGTAGGGAACGATAACCCCGACTATCGCGACTATCGTGCGACGCTCCGCGTCGGCATGCCGTTCAGGACGCTCTGCGTCCTCTTGGCGAGGCGGTGCCATCCACCCAACGCCTGATCAAATCCCGATATTACCCAGCGTCTGCACGATGCTGCGCAGTGTGCCGGCGATACCGGGATGCTCCAGCTCAAAACGTTCTACAGCCAGGTTCACGCCATCCGCCAGGCTGCTGTCCTGTTCATGAGTCGCGTGTTCCAGTTGGATCTTCGTTTCAATTTGTTGCATGAGTTCGTGCAGGTTGTCGCGCTCGGATTCCGAAAGCGGCGGGTTGTGCTCAAGTTGCTCGCGCAGTGTATTGAGTTGTTCTTGAAGTTCGCGGGCAGGCATGGAGTGCTCCTTGATTGATAAGTCTGACTCATGGACTTCGCCGTGCGGCTAAAGGTCCGTCATGACTCAAGACTAATCCAGTAATCCCCTCAATGCATGTGTATCAAGGCTTTTCGCCTTTGCTGCGCCGCAGGGTGATGTCAGCCAGGCAAGACTCCAGTTCGCCCAGATGATCAATGACCGAGTGCACGCCCAGCGCGTAGAGCTTGAGCGTCGCCTGCGCACGTCGCTGTTCACGTTTGGCGTCACTGAGCGCTTGCCATTGCGCGGGAGACAATCCGCACAGCGGTCCGCAAGAGGCCAGGCCAATGGTCCATAGCCCTGCGTTCAGGCCGGACTGCAACAGGCGCGGGTCGCCGCTGATCAACACGCAGCCGCCCAGTTGCGGGACGTTCAGCGCCATCAGTGCCATCCAGCAGGCATCCGGCGCAGGCCATTTCGCGGCCGGGCGAGGTGCGCAAATTATCCAGTTGTCCAGCGGCGCGGCGAGGGGGGTACTGACGGTTTCAGGCAGTTCTTCAAGCCAGGCGCAAGGCTGACCCTGATCACGCAGGGTTTTCAGAATGTCCAGCGCGCCAGGCGTGGGCTGACTGTGTTCAGGCCCCGGACGCTCGGTGGTTCCGGCCTGCGCACCAAAATCCACCAGGCAGCCGCTAAGGCCGAACAGCAGGGCAGGGAAAGTCGGCAAAGGCTTGAGGACCGGCGCGAGCATGTGCAAATCTCTGAAATATCCAGCACGCTACTGCGCTTGTATGACAGTTGGATGACGACGTGATGACCAGGTTTATCCACATTGCTTTGCTGACAGACCTGCCTTATTCGTAACAGAAGGCTTTATACTCTCGGCGTTAGCGTGTGGGGCGTAGCACCCGCGTCATTATTTCGATATCTCGATCAGGAGTGTCAGCTATGCCCGTGACTGGTGCAGGCTTTATCAAACGTTTGGCGCAACTTTCGCTGTGCGCGGGCATTGTGCTGGTACCGGTGGTCGTTCAGGCCGCTGAAGACGATCCATGGGAAGGCATCAACCGTTCCATTTTCAGCTTCAACGATACTCTCGATAAATACACGCTCAAGCCACTGGCCAAGGGTTATCAGTACATCGCGCCGCAATTCGTTGAAGACGGTATACACAACTTCTTCAACAACATCGGCGACGTCGGCAATCTGGCCAACAACGTGTTGCAAGCCAAACCTGCTGCAGCCGGTGTCGACACGGCGCGCATGATCTTCAATACCACCTTCGGGCTGCTGGGCTTCATCGACGTGGGTACCCGCATGGGCCTGCAACGCAACGATGAAGACTTCGGTCAGACGTTGGGCTACTGGGGCGTGCCAAGCGGCCCGTTCGTCGTCATTCCGCTGCTGGGGCCGAGCACCGTGCGTGATGCCTTCGCCAAGTACCCGGACACCTACACCTCTCCATACCGCTACATCGATCATGTCCCGACCCGCAATACTGCGTTGGGCGTCAATCTGATCGACACGCGTGCCAGCCTGCTGTCCGCAGAGCGCATGGTCAGCGGTGATCGTTACACGTTTATCCGTAATGCCTACTTGCAGAACCGTGAGTTCAAGGTCAAGGATGGCAAGGTCGAAGACGACTTTTAATGTTCGGCTTGAAAGTGCGTGACTAAACCAATAAAGGCGACCTCGGGTCGCCTTTATTATTTTGCGTATTTGTGAACCCGTTCCGCTTCAAATCAGCTCATCGAGACGATAGACAGCCCCAGTTTTTGCCCGCCGCCTTCTTCATCATTCACCCAGACAACCTCTGTTTCGGCCTCTAGGCCTTTGAGCGCCGCATGATCGGAGTCGATACGCACGCTGAGTTTGTCGCCCACCTGAAAGGAGCGAGGTGCCTGAACCTGCATGCCGGAGCTGGAAAGATCAATGCAGACGGCAGGAATGACCTGGCCTGCGTGGATCAGATTGACCTCGGCATCGACGCGCATGCGGATGTAATCCCGTTTTTCCTCGTAGTCGCGATCAGTTCGACTCATGTTCAGTCCCTTCGTTTTAGTTGCTGATTAATCGGTTCTTATAACTCTCGGTGATTTGTGATGTAAAGAGCACCTCTCGAGGGGTGGAGCATGCTTGAAACACCCGTCGGATGGGAGTACCGTCTGCGCCTTGAAGGGCACCTCTGAACATGACGCGCACACGGTGTTGCGTACATGAAATTGCAGAGAGGCTAGAAGCGAATCCAGTAAGCGGGTTCCGGTGATTCCGGGCCGCCTACGCCAACCTGATCTGGCGCCGTTTGCCCACATGCCAAAAACCAGTGCCACGCTGCTGATTATCGATGACGACGAAGTAGTGCGCGCGAGTCTCGCCGCCTATTTGGAAGACAGCGGCTTCAGCGTCCTCCAGGCCAGCAATGGCTTGCAGGGAATACAGATATTCGAGCAGGAAAAGCCTGATCTGGTGGTATGCGACTTGCGCATGCCGCAGATGGGTGGACTTGAACTGATTCGTCAGGTGACCGCCAGCGCCCCGCAGACCCCGGTTATTGTTGTTTCCGGTGCCGGCGTGATGAGCGATGCGGTGGAAGCGTTGCGTCTGGGCGCTGCCGACTACCTGATCAAGCCCCTTGAAGATCTTGCGGTACTCGAACATTCAGTGCGTCGTGCTCTGGACAGGGCGCGCCTGCTCAACGAAAATCAGGTGTATCGCGAGAAGCTGGAAAAAGCCAATCGCGAGCTTGAAGCCAGCCTGCATCTGTTGCAGGAAGATCAGGATGCGGGTCGGCAAGTGCAGATGAACATGCTGCCGATTACGCCCTGGTCAATTGACGAGTTCCAGTTCGCTCACCAGATTATTCCCTCGTTGTACCTCTCCGGTGACTTCGTCGATTGCTTTCGGGTCGACGAACGGCGCGTTGCGTTCTATCTGGCTGATGTTTCAGGGCACGGAGCATCATCGGCATTCATCACCGTGCTATTGAAGTTCATGACCACCCGTCTGCTGTTCGAATCGAAGCGCGGCGGAACGCTGCCGGAATTCAAACCTTCGGATGTACTCGGGCACATCAATCGTGGGCTGATCAGTTGCAAACTGGGCAAGCATGTCACTATGGTGGGCGGGGTGATCGATGAGGAAGCGGGCACGCTGACCTACGCGGTTGGCGGCCATCTGCCGCTGCCGGTGCTGTACACCGAGGGGCAGACGCGCTATCTGGAAGGCCGTGGTCTTCCGGTCGGGCTGTTCAATGAAGCGACCTATCAGGACCACGAGATGGAACTGCCGGCGTCCTTCAGTCTGACCATGTTGTCTGATGGCATACTGGATCTGTTACCCGGTGATACACTCAAAGAGAAAGAGGCCGTGCTTCCCGAGTTGGTGAAGACGGCTGGCGGCAGCCTGGAAGGCTTGCAGCGGGTTTTTGAATTGGCAACGCTAGGGGAGATGCCGGATGATATCGCCTTGTTAGTGTTAAGCAGGAATCTTGAATGAGTACCGGTAGAATCCAGTTCGCCGAGCAGGAAGGCACCTTCGTTCTGAAGTTCGTGGGCGAAGTACGGTTGACGCTGTGTTCGGCCCTGGATGCAACTATCGAGCGAATCTTCACGGCGTTGAATTTTTCCGCGGTGGTGATTGATTTGACCGAGACCCGCAGCATCGACAGCACCACGTTGGGCCTGCTGGCCAAGTTGTCGATCCTGTCACGTCAGAAGGTTGGCCTGCTGCCGACCCTGGTGACCACCCACGAAGACATTACGCGACTGTTGCAGTCCATGGGCTTCGATCAGGTGTTCAATATCGTTGACCGGCCTCTGCCGCGTCCTGAGTCCCTGACCGATTTGCCGTCGCAGGATCAGTGCGAAGAGGTGGTCAAGGCCAAGGTGCTTGAAGCGCACAAGATCCTCATGGGCCTCAACGACTCCAACCGTGAAGCGTTCCACGATCTGGTCAATGCGCTCGAGGGGCAACGCTAGGGCTCTGTCCCGCGACACTGAATCGCAGGCAGCAAAAAGGGCGACACCCGCGAGGGTGCCGCCCTTTTTTATATCAGGATTTTTTAGCAGGAAGCAGCGCTTCCAGTTTTTCCTGATCACGAGCGAACTGACGAATGCCTTCGGCCAGTTTCTCGGTGGCCATCGCATCTTCGTTGGAGTTCCAGCGGAACTGGCTCTCGGTCAGGCTCTGACGTGGCTCACCTGCATTGCCCGGAGCGAGTTTGCGTTGCAGTGTGCCGGTGTCTTCGGCCAGTTGCTTGAGCAGCTCGGTGCTGATGGTCAGGCGGTCACAACCGGCCAGTTGTTCGATCTGGTTCAGGTTACGGAAGCTGGCACCCATCACGACAGTCTTGAAGTCGTTGGCCTTGTAGTAGTTGTAGATGCGCGTTACCGACTGCACGCCCGGGTCCTCTGCACCGGTGTAATCGGTGCCCGTCGACTTTTTGTACCAGTCATAGATACGGCCCACGAACGGCGAGATCAGGAATACGCCAGCTTCGGCACACGCGACAGCCTGAGCGAAGGAAAACAGCAGCGTCAGGTTGGTCTGGATACCTTTCTTCTCAAGGTATTCTGCAGCGCGGATGCCTTCCCAGGTGGAGGCAAGCTTCACCAGCACGCGATCGTTTTCGACACCGGCGGCGTTGTACAGCCCGATCAGGCGTTCACTGCGTTCAATCAACGCGTTGGTATCAAAGGACAGCCGGGCGTCCACTTCAGTGGATACGCGGCCCGGTACGACCTTGAGAATCTCCTGGCCGATGGCAACCGCAAAATGATCGCAGGCCAGGCCTATGTCGCCTTTGCCGCGGGCGAATGCTTCTTCGAGCATCGCTTTGTTGCTTTCGCTCGACGCTGCCTTGAGCAGCAGAGAGGGGTTGGTGGTTGCATCTTGAGGCTTGAGGCTTTTAATGGCGCCAAAATCGCCGGTATCGGCAACGACGGTGGTGAAGTTCTTGAGTTGATCCAGCTTGGAAGTCATGAGCGTGCTCTGTCCTGTGCGGTTGGATGACATTACCCGAGCGCTGCCGCCCACTCAAGGCCGCAGCGCATAATGCCTGCGGATGGAGGGCGTCGAGGGTCGGCATAGTCTTGAAAACCATTGTCGAGACTGTTTTGGAGCCTATAGCAGACTGCTTGTTCCCTTGATCTTTATTTTGCTCCTCATCAGTGACCAACAGGAGGGCACTGACAAAAGCACGCGGGCCGCTGCCGACGCTAATCTGGTATTGAGGGGAGCATTGGGGTAAAGATGCAGCTTCCATAGCGATGATCTGAAGGAACCAGCATGCATCCACAACGCGCCTCCCTAACCGCCGCAATCGGCTTTTCGCTGCTTTCTCTGAGCGTAATGGCTGCGAGTGCACTGGCCGCCGACTTGCCCGCTGATCAATTGCTGAAGCAGGCGCAGGCTGAACAACAGTCCTACCTCGCAACGGTCAGGCAATTGGTGGATGTCGACACCGGCACTGGTCAGGCGCCTGGCCTGAAAGTCATCAGCGCGCTGCTGGTCGAGCGTCTCAAGGCGTTGGGCGCCGACGTCACCACCACGCCTGCCGACCCGTCTGCCGGTGACAACATTGTCGGCACGTTCAAAGGCACTGGTACCAAGTCCTTTCTGTTGATGGTCCATTACGACACGGTATTCGGCCCCGGCACGGCTGCCAAGCGACCGTTCAGGCTCGACAGCGAGCGCGGCTACGGCCCTGGCGTTGCCGACGCCAAAGGCGGCGTGGCGATGATTCTGCATTCGCTGAAACTGCTGCAGGATCAGAAATTCAAGGAGTTCGGTACGCTCACGGTGCTATTCAATCCGGACGAGGAAACCGGCTCCAGCGGGTCGAAAAAAGCCATCGCCGAACTGGCTCGCCAACACGATTACGTCTTCTCCTACGAGCCGCCTGACAGGGACGCCGTCACTGTCGCCACCAATGGCATCAACGGCCTGATCCTCGACGTCAAAGGCAAGTCCTCACACGCCGGCTCTGCACCCGAAGCAGGGCGCAACGCAGCCATGGAGCTTGCGCACCAGATGCTGCAACTCAAGGACCTCGGCGATCCGGCCAAGGGCACAACGGTCAACTGGACGCTCATCAAAGGCGGGGAGAAGCGCAACATCATTCCGTCCAGCGCCTCGGCCGAAGCGGACATGCGCTATTCCGACTTGAGCGAGAGCGACCGGGTACTGGCTGACGGCCAACGCATCGTGAAGAACACACTGATCGATGGCACTGAAGTGACATTGCGCATGGAAAAGGGCCGTCCACCCTTGGCGAAAAATCCGGGCTCCGAACAGCTGGCAAAAACGGCGCAGGCGCTCTACGGAAAAATCGATCGCACGGTCGAACCCATCGCCATGCGCTTCGGCACTGATGCAGGTTATGCCTACGTGCCTGGTAGCGCCAAGCCCGCAGTACTGGAAACGATGGGGGTCGTCGGTGCCGGTTTGCATGCCGATGACGAATACATCGAGCTGTCGAGCATTGCGCCCAGGCTCTACCTGACTGTGGCGCTGATCACGCAGTTGTCACGGGCTGATTCAGCGCCGTAGATAGCGCCAGGTTTCAGCTCGATGACCGCCATTGGTCGAGGGTTTCGGCATCCAGGATTGACCTGAAGCACGATAAACGATTAACTGTATATGCATACAGTTAATCATAAAAGGCTCACCTCATGAGTGTCACATTCCTTGGCCCATTGTCGGCAGAGGGTATCAAGCTCCCGTTCATCTCCATGTCAGCCACAGGCTCCCGGTCGCCTGTCGTGGAGAAACCTGTATCAATCGCCGAGCTGTGTGAGGTCCGAGAGCCGCACGCTTACCTGGCCAGGATCGAGGATGAGGGCATGCTCGGGGTCGGCATCTGCACGGGGGACATGCTGGTGGTCGACCGTAGTCAGTATGCGGAGCATGGGGATATCGTCGTGGCGTCACTCAATACCCGGCAGATCTGTCGCCGCCTTTACATGCGCGGCGAGTTCGTGATCCTGCAGTCCGAAAACAGCGATTACCCTGCGCTGCAGGTGACGGATAACGATGACCTGATCATCCTCGGTGTCGTTACCTACAGCATGAAGAACCTGCTGGAGGGGCGAGACGCTCGGGGTGAATAATCTTGACTGCCTATGACTCGGCCTTGCATTACGCCCCCTTGCATGGTCTGCTGCTGGCCATCTTGGCTTCACTAGAGAATTGACCACATGCAGGAACGAATCGACCAATTGCGGCTCGCAAAGGCGCTTCAGGGAGACATCAGCGATCTGGTAAGGGCGCTCGACGCGGCCAGCACGCGCGCAGACGTAGAAGCTGAAGCAGCGCTGCAAATCGAACATATTCACGGGCTTGAAACCACCAGAAAGTTGCGGGCTGCCGACGCCGAGACGCTTTACATCATTTTTGACGATGCGGTTCAGGCTCGTTTGCAAGCACTGGCTGACTAGCACCTGGTGCTGTCCTTCTGATTCGTTCCGCACCGCTGATTCATGTACCGCCTGCAAATGTAATGGTCGTCCTCCACCCTGAACACACTTAATCAGCACTTCCCGCCAGAAATGCGATCAAAAAATACCCAACCGTTCTCTCCGTCTGGATCAGTGCATGATTTGCACCCCGGAGATGCCATTCGCTCGACTCTTAAAGGATCAGGTTGCTATGCGGTTATCGGGCTTCATCCTTGAAAATATCGACCCCATCGTGCAGGAGTGGACCGATTTCGCTCACACGATGGCAACGCCCGGCGAGCCTCTGGATACCCAAGAGCTCAGGGATCATGCCGAGCAGATGCTTCGGGCCATTGCCACGGACCTGCAAACTGATCAGTCGTCCCAGGAACAGGTCGACAAATCACAGGGCCAGGTGGTATCGGAAGACCAGACCCCTGCAAAAACCCATGCCATTACCCGGCTGATGTCGGGTTTTACCATTGACCAGGTGGTGTCTGAATTTCGCGCATTGCGGGCCAGTGTCATCAAGCAATGGATGATACAAGAGACCGCTGATACGAAAGTACAGATGGAGGACATGATCAGGTTCAACGAAGCAATCGATCAGGCACTCGCTGAATCCATCTCCAGCTACACCAGCGCGGTTCAGGCTTCGCGCAATATTTTCCTTGGCATTCTCGGGCATGATCTACGTACCCCGTTGAGCGCGATTTTGTTGGGCGCCGATGTTCTGTTGCGCACCAGCGACCTGGGCGCGCGACCGACCAAGGTTGCTTCAAGGATTTATTCAAGTGTAAAACGCGCCAGCCAGATCGTCGGCGACCTGCTGGATTTCACGCGCTCACAGATCGGCCCCGGCATCCCGTTGAAAAAGACCAAGATAGACATCCAGCCCATCTGCGCGCGCATCGTCGACGAGTCCCGCACGGTCAACCCCGAGGCAGACATACGCCTGACGTCCAGCGAGCACGTCATTGCTTACGTTGACGGCGACCGCCTGGAACAGGTGTTCTCCAACCTCATTGGCAACTCGATACAGCACGGTAACAGCAATGACCCCGTTGAGGTCACGCTGGCGGCTTCTGGAGACACCCTCCAGTTTACCGTTCACAACACCGGCAGCCCGATCCCCGAAGACGTCCTGCCGTTCATTTTCAATCCGATGGGACGCTACTCGCCCGAGCAGATCACCGACAACGGCCCGTATTCAAGCCTGGGACTCGGTCTGTTTATCGTCTCCAAAATAGTCGACGCCCACGGCGGACGGATCGAGGTGACATCGAAAGCGGAGCAGGGGACGACGTTTGCGGTGTTTATTCCGTTGAAAGGGGAGTGATAGATGCTGGTAATCATCACGGGACGACGTTCCCCGGACGGTGTAACAGAGGTGTAACGTATCTCGAGGTTTTCTGTCTTTATTACTGTGATTTTGCAGGTCATTTGCACTGGGATCAGAAACTAAAAGGCACTGCTGAGTATCTGACCCAAGTCAGCAACTAATTTGCGTAAAACCTGGCTACACTCGACTAAACGATTTGGCCAGCAGAGGACGCCCCATGTATTCAAAGCCCGATCTCCAGCGCGTTCTTGAAACAGCTTTTCTGCCGTCCAGATGCGAGTGCGTCATCGGGGAGAACGAAAGCTTTTCCGTGAAGCTTCTCAACCCCGACTCCGGCGATATCCAGCTGTATGTGACGGGTATGCCCCTGTCCGAGCTATCCACCAGCAGATCCATAGCGCGATTGGTGCTATCCCTGAAAGAGCAGAGAGACCTGATGGGGCAGATGACTTTGTCCATGAGGCGCATGGGGTAGGGCTGGGACGAACGGTCCGGGATTGTCCAGCGTGGTCAGCAGGCTGCCATGTCTTCATGCACGAAGCCATCAGGCGCTATTTGGGTGCCGATCCATGCTGTGACAGGGGTAGTTATTTACTTTTATCAACCCATTTCCGATTTTCTGGTCTGTGTTTTCATGTGGCGGACCAAGACTGCCTGTATACCTTCAACGCGATTCGTCGTTACCGACCGTCAGTGCCCGAATACTTGGATTGCCTGCTTACGGCCGAAGGTTTGGGTTTCCTGATAAACTCGCTGACCGTTTCGATTGATCCGTATCTGTGCGCCGTAAGCAGTAGTGTTGCGCTTGCGTGGTCTGATCGTGCCCATTTAAATGGGGGGATTTCTGATTTGGGTTATTACATCTACCAACTGTTTTCAGAGACCGAGCAAAAATGGCCATAAACCTCTTTATAAAAGATCACTGTTAATGAGCATTGAAAAAAAACAGAAATCCCGGCAGATACTGGGGAATCAATCCTGGCTCTGTCCCGCCGTTTTTCCGTCGTCCCCATGATGGATTGGACTATCTGGCTTTTATCTTCATGTTCATTAAGAGTTTTATAGAATTTCAGTGGACGATAGAAAATTTGACACGGCTGCTGTCGTAGGTCACTGCTTGGCTCGGGAAGCAATTTTCATGAATACACATCCAGACCTATCTAAGATAGCGTTTCTAAACGATTCATCAGATAATTCGTGCCGTTGCTGGATCAGATCAGGCTACTTGGCAGTAGGGTCGTCCGCGCAGACGCTGCCGTTATGTACTGGCCGACAAGGGTTATGTCAGCCAGGTTTTGCGCCAATACTGCGACCGCTACGGCATGCAGCCGTTGATTCCTCTGCGCAAGATGCATCGAAAGCCTCGACTCTGACTGCCTCGGCTGTTTAACAAGCCTCAGTACAAAAAACGCAATGTTATTGAGCGGTTGTTCAACTGGTTCAAGGAAAAATTTCGGATATGTACTCGTTACGACAAACTGGCCAGCAGCTTCAAAGCCATGGTCACATTGGCCTGCATCGAAAAATGCTTGCGGGCTGACTTTTCAGACAAACCCTAGGCCAAATTATTTAGCTACGCTGCCCCCAATCTGATCAGGAGCGGATCCTATGGCTGAGTTCGATGAGCCTAGCAAGAAGCATCAAAATACTGGGCACGAAAATGTTTATCGACAGCAGGGTGGTGCGGTGCTCCAAAACTATCGAGCGGTGCAGTGCAAGGCCGGTCCGCTCGAAGACAACCGGGAAAATTCGCGGCGCGGCGTAGTTCTGGAGGACAACCGTGGTTCGTCGGCCAAACTGGCTCAGAAGTCATCCCCCCCTAACAACACCGGCATTCCGGACCAGTTGAAAGCCGGCATTGAGTCGCTTTCCGGCATGAGCATGGACCACGTTAAGGTGCATTACAACTCGGACAAGCCCACACAATTAAACGCACATGCCTATGCGCAAGGAAGTCACATTTATTTGGCCTCAGGACAAGAGAAGCATTTGCCTCATGAGGCTTGGCATATTGTGCAGCAAGCTCAGGGGCGAGTTCGGCCAACGGTTCAGATGAAGGGTGGGGTGAGGGTAAATGACGACAGCGGCCTGGAAAGGGAGGCAGACGTGATGGGAGAAAAGGCGTTGCAGATGCGCCTTTCCCGGCCGGGGAGTTCGCCAGGTGCGCAGGTTGTTCAGACTACGCTGTCTGCTGCAGTCATTCAGAAAAGAGACGATGTCAAGGCAAAAATAAAAGCTATGACCAGTAAGGCCGCGCCTTCGGAAACAATTCAGGGCATCAGCATGTGGGCCTATACGGGCGGCGGTTACAAGGTGATCAACAGCATATTACGAAGCGGTTTTTCTGGCAGTTACTTCGACTCCCTAAAAAAAACGGGTCTAGAACTGGGGGTGGGGGCTCTTGTGAATGGCAGCTTGTTTGCGGTGCTGGACAATGCATTCGAGCTAGTCGTTAAAGGCAGCGATGAAAAAAGTAAAACCTATCGTGGTGCGGTTCATACAAAAGCGGAATGGATGGCTATGAAAGAAGGGGGTACGATCAAATTGGCGGGCCTTACCAGTACAAGCAAGGATACAGATGCAGTCGGAGTTTTTGACGAATCAGAGGTACTGCATGTCGCCCTTGATGATCTGCCGTCCGATGCGAAGGTCGGGGGCATGCTGACATTCGTAGACCCCCATGGTTTGGATATCGATGATAATAAGGAGCTGGGCGATCTGGAGGGACGTAATATTTCGCCCGAGGGTATCAGTATGAATTCAGGTGAAAAGGAGCTGACGCTTCCCCACCACGCCGAATATATGATCAAGGAAAATAAATACAGCAATTTCAATCAAAGGGCGTACTGGGAAGTACTGCTCGAGCGGGTCATTCCTGAAAATGAACTATTAGCCGAATCCGATATACTGAAGCACGTCGAAACAACCAGTCCGAATACGGCCGACATGGGATATCTGACCAATATAAGTGCAGCGCAGGCAATAGCGGAGGAAACCCAAGAAATGGAAATTTCGACTGAAGTTAAACAGAAGGCGCTGGGAGATAAGTTGCTTGGGTTGTCATAGTGGTAGAAGAATACGTGATTCATCAGTAAGGATATTGTATGAAGTGTCAATGAATTGTACAGCGCCAGGTTTTTCTACTCCGAACAATATTTATTAAATGGTGGGGCCGGGAACGCGACAAAGTTTTGATAATAGTCGTGACTTGAGTTCGCCAACTTAGCGCCTGACGACGATTGAACCGATCAAGGAGGCGGTGGCCACTTACACCCAGCGCGCCGCCGAAAAGCTACGCGCTCAGAATTCTCTGTTCAAGAAGATGTGCGTCAGTATATGCACAAGCATATTCAATCCGGACAAACTCAAAGATAAGAGTGATGCGTTTGTCGAGCTGCCTTATCCCACGAATGACGTGCGCCTGATGGCGAAGAGCGCGGCTGAGGCGGTAAACCGGCTGTCCCGTTCAGGATACAAGTATAGTAACGCTGAGGTGCTGCTTCTGGATCTTCGTTAGCCTAGCGAATTCACTGATGACCTTCGCCACCGCTCCCAGCCAGCTCTCGCTTATGGCCGTAAGCGTTACCCGCTTAGTCTTGCCCTGCGGGCGAACCTTTTCTTACTCATCAAGGTATCGGTCGATTATCTGCTTGATGCTGACGGGTTTGCGGTCTATGCACTCGATCACACCCGGGGCGTTTAGCTCTGCTTCATGTTTCTTGGGCCAAGCTTGAGCAACCCGCATACGCTCGAAAGCCTGCCTTTCCTGTTAAACTGCCCGCTATCCCAAACAACCCGTATCTGCACCGTGAAACCGGTGGTTTCGCCTCTGCGTTTACGTGCTGTCACCATGCCCGCATCGAATGGCTACATTTCCAGCAAACGAACAAGCCGGGCTAAGAACAGCTGCACTCAAGATCACTACACATGACACCTGAAAGCCTTGAAAACCCCGAAACCCCTGTAACCATTGGCCAACCAGCCGCAATGCTATCCCGCCGCTTCTCCGTCGCCCCGATGATGGACTGGACCGACCACCATTGCCGCTACTTCATGCGTCTGCTCTCGAAGCACGCATTGCTGTACACCGAGATGGTCACCACCGGTGCCTTGCTGCATGGCGATCGGGAGCGATTCCTGCGTCATGACGAGACCGAGCATCCGCTGGCGTTGCAGTTGGGCGGCAGTACGGCGGCGGATCTGGCTGCGTGTGCGCGGCTGGCTGAAGAGGCGGGTTACGACGAGGTCAATCTGAATGTA
The DNA here is from genome assembly GCF_023278085.1 of Pseudomonas syringae. Classification (NCBI taxonomy): domain Bacteria; kingdom Pseudomonadati; phylum Pseudomonadota; class Gammaproteobacteria; order Pseudomonadales; family Pseudomonadaceae; genus Pseudomonas; species Pseudomonas syringae. Next base: position 1,806,495 of record NZ_CP066265.1, read on the forward strand.
GGTTGTCCGAGTGATCGGGTGCAGAACAACATGATCGGCGCGTGCCTGATGGCGCATCCGGAGTTGGTCGCGGATTGCGTGAAAGCCATGCGCGATGCGGTCGGTATTCCGGTCACGGTCAAGCACCGGATCGGCATCAATGGCCGTGACAGCTATGCCGAATTGTGTGATTTCGTCGGCAAGGTGCACGAAGCCGGGTGCCAGAGCTTCACGGTGCATGCGCGCATCGCGATTCTGGAGGGGCTGTCGCCTAAAGAGAACCGCGATATTCCGCCGCTGCGCTATGACGTGGTTGCGCAGTTGAAGTCAGACTTTCCCGGTCTGGAAATCGTCCTCAACGGCGGCATCAAGACGCTGGAACAGTGCAGTGAGCATTTGCAGACGTTCGATGGCGTAATGCTGGGCCGCGAGGCTTATCACAACCCGTATCTGTTGGCGCAGGTGGATCAGCAGTTGTTCGGCAGCACGGCGCCGGTCATCAGCCGTTATGACGCGCTGGAGTCGATGCGGCCGTACATTGCGGCGCATATTGCCAGCGGCGGCAACATGCACCACGTCACTCGTCATATGCTCGGTCTCGGTCTGGGTTTCCCTGGCGCGCGGCGCTTCCGTCAGTTGCTGTCGGTCGATATTCACAAGGCGGAAAATCCGATGCTGTTGCTGGATCAGGCGGCGGCGTTTCTGCAAGGTCATTGATCGCACGCCGGGGTTGCTGATCTGGATCAGCAGAGCCGCTTTTTCCAGTAGCGGCGCTGCTGTGCTCGGGCTATGTTGTGGGCATAACCCAACAAGGAAAACGCCCCATGCACAAAGTCCTGGTTCCTTTCGACGGCTCGGAGCACGCGATGCGTGCTTTGGGCTATGTCATCGAGCTGTCTGGCGATCTCACCAAACCGCTTGAGGTGCATGTGCTGAACGTGCAGGCCAGCCCCATCGATTACAGCCTTTATCTGGCACCGGACATGATCGAGGGCGTGAAGGCCGGGCTGACCAATGAAGGCAAGCGGGTGCTGGATGATGCGGTGGCGCTGCTGACGGCTGCTGGTGTGCCGTTTCAAGCACATGTCGACTTGGGCAACGTTGCCGAGCAGGTCGAGGCCGAGGTGCAGCGGCTTGGCTGCGATGCCGTGGTGATGGGCACTCGCGGGCTGGGCAACTTCGGTGGCCTGCTGCTGGGCTCGGTGGCCACGCGAGTGATCCATGAAGTGTCGGTGCCCGTGACGCTCATTAAGTAAAACCTGCCCCTTACTGCTGCGCAGGCACGCGTGTCTGGCGCAGCAACTCGATGTTTTCCGGTGGCACCAGCTTGCGCAGGGATTTGTACAGTGCGCGGGTTTCCAGCAGGTTCCAGATGCGCAGCATGGTCTCCAGCGCATCCAGCGGTTTGCTGATGAAATCCCGTGCGCCCAATGCCAGCGCACGCAGGCGTGTGTCGCGGGTCGCATCGGCTGTCAGGACCATGATGGGCAAGTAGTCGTTGGCCGGGATACGCCGGTTGAGCTGTTCCAGCACCGCGAAGCCGTCAAACTCGGGCATGTGCAGATCCAGCACCACCAGGTCCGGCTCGAAGCTGTTGAACAGGTCCAGCGTGCGCAATGGCTCGGTGCTGCTCAGTACATTGGTCAACCCCTCGCGGGCAAGCAGTTGCTCCATGAGATCGAGATTGGGCCGCTGGTCATCAATGATCAGAATGCGGAAGTCTCCGGTCATAGGGGCTCCGGTAAGTAGTGGTCGAGGAGGGCGAGGAACACCGGCACCTGAATGGGTTTAGTCAGAATGGCCGTTGCACCGGCGGTTTTCAGCTCGCGTTGGGTGCTGTCGCTGGCGTCGGCGGTGATCATCAGCACCGGTGTGTTGGCGGTCGCCGGCAAGCGTCTCAGGCGTTGCAAGACTTCCAGGCCTTTGAGGTCCGGCAGGTTGAGGTCCAGCAGAATCAGCTGCGGCGCATGTTGACGGGCCAGATCCAGCCCCAACTGCCCCTGCATGCTCGACAGCAACTGGATGCCCGGCCTGCGCTGCAGCAGGGTCTCGATCAGCGCCATGCTCGACAGGTTGTCTTCGATGCAGAGCAGTTTGCCATGCCATGCCGGGCGGGCAGCAGGACGCGGCGCAGGCAGCAGGTCGGGCTGGCGCTGCGTCGGCAGGGCGGTTTTCTGCACTTGCACAATGGGCAATTCCAGCGTGAACCGGCAGCCTTCGCCCGGTACGTTATGCACTGACAGGTCGCCGTGCATCATTTCCAGCATGCTTTTGCTCAGCGCCAGCCCAAGCCCGGTGCCTTCTACGCTAGGGTCGGCGTTGAGTCGCTCGAACGGCTTGAACAACTGATTGACAAGCTCTGGCGCAATTCCGTAGCCGCTGTCCACCACGCTCACAGCGACCCGCTCTGCCGATTGCTCGACTTCGATGCGCACCTGACCGTTGGGTCTGTTGTACTTGATGGCGTTGGAGAGCAGGTTCAGCAACACCTGAATCAGACGCTGCCGGTCGGCGACTACCCCCAGTCCGTCAGACAATGGCGGCAGCTCTTGCAGTTCGATAGTGCCGTCGGCGGCCATCGGCGAAACTAGCACCAGCGCTTCCTGAAGGACGTTCGACAGCGGCACCGGTTCAAGGCTGAGGGAAAGGTGCCCGGCTTCGATTCTGGCGATGTCGAGCACTTCGTTGATCAGTTTCAGCAGGTGTTGACCGGCACGCAGAATATGCCCGACCTGCGGGCGCTGGCTGGCCGGTGAGTCCATTTCCAGCAATTGGGCAAAGCCGAGGATGGAATTCAGCGGTGTGCGCAGTTCATGGCTCATGCGCGACAGAAACTCACTTTTCGCCCGGCTGGCGCGCTCGGCTTCTTCACGCGCGGTGCCCAGAGCGATTTCAGCAACGCGACGATCACTGATGTCTCGGGTGATCTTGGAAAAGCCGCGCAGTTCATCATTGCTGTCGTACTGCGCAGTGATCACCACGCTGGCCCAGAAACGGCTGCCGTCCTTGCGCCGTCGCCAGCCCTCTTCGGTGTATCGCCCGTTGACCGTGGCTTCGTTCAGCGCCATTGCCGGGTGTTGCGGGCACTCCTCGGGCAGATAGAAAACCGAGAAGTGCTGACCGATGATTTCCTGTTCGGTGTAACCCTTGATGCGCTCGGCACCTGCGTTCCAGGTGATGACATGGCCGTTGCGGTCCAGCGCGAAGATGCCGTAATCCTTCACACCCTCAATGATCAGGCGCAAACGCTCTTCGTTATCGCGCAACGCTCGTTCGCGTTCGGCCAGCAACTGACCGGCTTCAACCAGGCGGGTGCCAAGCTGACCGATCTCGTCTTTTTCCGGGGGTTGCGGCAGCAAAGGGTGTCCGAGGGCCAGGCGTTGGGCGTTGCGCTGAACCTGATGAACCCTGGCCACGATGCCTTTGGACAGCATCAGCACCGCGAGAATGGCGCCGAATATTCCGCAGGCGGCTGCCAGCAGGGTTGAACGCAGCAAGTGTGCCCGGTTGGCCGCTGCCGCTTCTGTGCGCTCCGCCAGCAAGGCGTCTTCGCGTTCGCGCATAACGCTGATCCGGTCGCGCAACTGGTCGAGCACGTACTTGTTCTCGATCAGGATGCTGGACACGGTTTCCTGGCCCTGCAAGCTCAGCGAGCGGAGTTTTTCCAGGCCGTCGACCTTGGTGCGGATCAGCGGCTCGATGGCTTTCAGGTGATCGCGCATTTGCTGATCTCGCACATTGGCGTCGAGTCGCACCAGTGCTGCATCGATCAGGGGCTGGGCGTTGATGTAGCCGGGCAGAAAGTCTTCGCGACGGGTCAGCAGGTAGCCGCGCACGCTGGCCGCACCTTCGGCGATCTGGGTGTGCAGCGTCTGAATGTCGCCCTGCACCAGCAGCACACGGCGCACGTCCTCTTCCGCCTGCGCGCTCTGGCGTTCAGCGATGTAGATCAATATCAGTGAAAACATCAGCATCGCCAGTGGCAGGGAAATCGCCACCAATGCCTTGCCGCGTAACGGCAGGTCTTCCCAGCGGCTGCTGCCGGTGGCTGTCATCGCCAATCGCTCGTCGACTGGCTCACCAGGCCCAACGCCACACCGCGCACAGCGGCCTGGGTGCGGTCCGAAGCGCCCAGCTTGCCAATGACTTTTTCCACGTGCGCCTTGGCGGTGCCGGTGGTGATACCGAGTTTTTCGCCGATTTCCCGATTACTGAAGCCGCCCGCAACCAGTCCGAGCACCTGGCGTTCGCGAGGCGTGAGTGCTTCCGGTACGCTCGCGCCGCTGGTGTTGCGCTCGGTCATGCGGCGCAGCAGGCGCGCACTGACTGCGCTGTTGAGCGCTTCTTCGCCGCGTGCCACGCGTTGCAGGCCGGCAATCACTTCATCGCGGCTTGCGTCCTTGAGCAGATAACCTACCGCGCCCGCGCTGATGGCGGCTTCCAGGTGATCGGTGCTGTCGTCCATGGTGAAAATCACCACTTTCAGACCGGGCATGCGTTGTTGAAGAATCCGCGCCGCGCCCAGTCCGTTGAGCACCGGCATACGGATGTCGAGGATCGCAATGTCCGGTTGCAGCTCCTGGCACAGGTCGATGGCTTGCTGGCCGTCTGCCGCTTGGCCGACGACGTCGAATTCCGGATGGCCCGCCAGCAGTGAGACGAATCCGGTGCGGGTCACCTCATGATCGTCTGCCAGAACCAGTCGCACGGTTTGAGTCATGTTATTGCCTTGTCTGCGGTGAAAGGGACGATGGCGCGCAACCGGGTGCCGCGCCCGGGACGGCTGACGCAGGTCAGGCGGCCACCCAGAAGGCTGGCGCGTTCCTGCATGGCAACCAGGCCCAGCTTCTGGACGCCAGCGCCGTTGAGTGGTTTCTCGGCGATGAAACCACGGCCGTTGTCTTGCAGCCTTAGTGAAATGTTGCCGTCACTCAGTTCCAGCGCCAATTCTACGCAGCTGGCGTCGGCGTGTTTGAGCACATTGTTAATGCCTTCCTGAGCAATGCGGAACAGGGCGATCTCCAGATGACTGGGCAGGCGCGTCAACGAGCGCGACATCCACTGCACGGCGATTCCCGCTTCACGCAGACGATCAGCTTCCTTGTCGACGGCCTGCCAAAGACCGAAATCATCCAGCACGGCCGGGCGCAGGCCACTGATCAACTGCCGTCCTTCACCGACGCAATGCTGCGCCAGTTTGAGAATGGCCTGCAGATCGGCGTCCAGTTGCTCGGGCAGATCCGGGCAGCGACCGGCAAAACCCTGCAAGCGCTGGTGCAGACCGGCGAGGGTCTGGGCCAGGCCATCATGCAGGTCGTAGGCGACGCGTTTACGTTCGTCTTCCTGTGCGGTGAACAGTTGGCGGACCAGTTGCGACATGGTCCGCTCACGGGCAACCAGTGCATCGAGCAGGCGGTTGTTCTCCAGGTGCGCAGCGAGCAGGGTCGCGAGCAGTTGCAGAGACTCGATGTCTTCGTTGTCGGGCGCGCTGATGGCGACACTGTTGGCCAGCAGCAGGGTACCGAACGAGCCATCGTCAGCCCCGCGCAATGGCAGCAGCAGCACGCAAGGCATGTCAGTGCCGGGCCGTTCCAGCCATTGCGGGTCGATGGCCATCGGGTCGGCGGCCGTCTCGAGGGTATTCAGGCGCTCTGCACTGCCATGGCTGGCGGTGTTCTGCACGCCGTTGTCGGCTCCCCATTCCAGTAGCAGACCGTGGTCCATGGCCACGAACGCGCAGGCGCGCTGCAACACGCGCTGGCGCATGGCCGTGGGTGGCAACTGGGTCAGTTCCTGGCCAGTGTCGACCAGCAACCGGAGACGTGCGGCACGACTTTGTGACTGTCGATACTGGTTACGAATGGCCAGCGCGCTTGCCGGATCGTGGGGTGGGCTTTGCATGGGGACTCCAGCAAGGGGTGATGGCCGCGCGGGCCCGACATAAGTGGCGTTATTAGAACTGTATCAGGAGGCCAAGCCCATCTGCCGATCGGCATACACAGATAACCCCGGTTGGCCGATGGCGGAGAGAGGCGCGGCGGGCAAAGTGGCACTCACTGAATCCCTGAACAGATCCCCGTAGGAGAGTAGCGATGAAAACGAAATTGACCGCCCTGGCCCTGTTGCTGGCTGTGAGTGCACCGATGGTTCAAGCTGCTGCCGAACCGTCCGGCTACACCTACCGCATGGTGGCCGAGACGCCAAACAATGTGAACGACAAGGAAATCGCCGGTCTGTTTGATCGCTGGAACAAGGCCCTGCAAACCGGAAACTCCACCACCGTCGCATCGTTGTACGCGCCGGACGCGGTCCTGCAGCCTACGGTCTCCAACAAGGTGCGCGCCACGCCGGCAGAGATCAAAGACTACTTCGACAAGTTCCTGGCGCTCAAGCCGATTGGCGAGATCAACTACCGGGAGATTCGTCGCCTGGGGCCTGATGCCGCAGCAGACAACGGTGTTTACACCTTCACCCTGACGGCGCCGGACGGCAAAAAGACCAAAGTGCAGGCACGTTATTCGTTCCTCTACCACCGCGTGGGTAACGAGTGGAAGATTCTCAACCACCACTCTTCGGCGATGCCGGAAGTGCAGCCTGAGTATCAGGTCAGCCGCTGATCTGTCGTATAAAAGGCTGAAACAAAAAATCCGGAGCCATGGCTCCGGATTTTTTTCGTCTGCCTGAACTGCCTGGTGTCAGGCTTCGGCGCTGGCACCGTTGACCTTGCGGCAGTGAATCAGCGCATCACGGATCATGAAGTTGACCAGTGTCGGCGACACACCCAGTTCCTTGGCGATGTCCTTCTGCGGTACGCCGTGCAAGCGATACATTTCGAACGCATAACGCGTACGCGGTGGCAACTCGCCCAGAGCATCGGCAATTTTCTCCAGGCTGGAGAAGTTGATGTGCGAGGTTTCTGGCGATGCACCCTGAATCACCACGTTCAGCCCCTCGGCCTCGGGGCCGGTGTATTTCTGTTCCAGTGCCTGCTTGCGGTAATGATCGATGGCCAGGTTGCGCACGATCTGAAACAGATAGCTGAGCTGGGCCTTGAAGGTCAGCGTGGCCTGCGGCGCAGAACGCAATCTGAAGAACGCATCCTGCACAACATCTTCAGCACGTGACCGGCAGCCGACGATGCGCGCAGCGATCTTGACCAGCAGCAGGTAGTTATCGACAAATGCCTGGAGTAAGGGTGAATCGCACTTGCCTGTGAATACGTGTTCCGTCATGGAATTCACCTTGCTACAAAGTCTATGGGGGGGAGGGCTGCAGAAGGAGCGGCGCCGTCACATGGGGCAACAAATTAGCCTTAATGATAATTATTGTCAAATGCGAAAGCAAATCAGCGCACTTTAAAAGTGCAGGCTTGCGAGTCGCGCGCTCGCAACGCGCATCCCTCCCTAATTATTTGCAGACGCCATCCGTTCTCATTGGTGACAGGCCCGACCACGGTTGCGGCCAGGGAATACCTCAGGAGAACCCCATGCGTTTCAATCACGCGCCTCGCCGCTTTTACATCTGCGCCCACAGACGGACGGTCCTTCTATGAGCGCGCCCGTGAGCCTGACGCTGTTCTGCCTGCCGTTCTCTGGCGCAAGCGCGATGTTCTACAGCCCTTGGCGCCGTAAAGTGCCCGAGTGGCTGAACGTAAGACCGCTGGAGCTTCCCGGTCGTGGCATGCGCATGGATGAAGCGTTGCAGACCGACATCGTGCAACTGGCCAATCATCTGGCCGACGACATCAGTGCTGAGCTAGACAAGCCCTATGCGTTGTTCGGCCATAGCCTGGGCGGGCTGCTGGCCTTCGAACTGGCGCATGCCTTGCGCGAGCGCGGGCTGCCCGCGCCGCTGGCGCTGTTTGCCTCGGCCACCGCTGGCCCGGTACGTCGTGATGTCAGCGACTACGCAGTCGCCAAGACCAATGAGCAACTGATCGACCGACTGCGCTCGCTCAAAGGCACCAGCGAAAGCGTCATCAGCAACGAAGAACTCATGCAGTTGATGCTGCCGATCCTGCGCGCCGACTTTTTGCTCTGCGGCAGCTTTGTGTATGGCGAGCGCGAACCGCTGAGCGTGCCGATCCACGTGTTCGGTGGCAAGCAGGACAGCGTCAGCGTCGAGGCGCTGCTCGACTGGCAGGAGGAAACCTGCACCGGCTTCTCGCTGGACATGTTCGAAGGTCACCACTTCTATCTGGTCGACGAACAAGCGCAATTGCTTCGCCACCTGCGGCGCTACTCCGAGCAGCACCTGGCGCGCTGGCGCAACAGCGTGTCACGGCAGTTGAACCGGGCCGCCGGTTGACCGTTGCTGGCTCGTTTGTCTCACGCGCGGCCCCTCTCCGGGGCACACGTCTTTCTTGAAATTCAGATCCTATCTGGCACGCCGAATCTAGCAGGAACCCCATCATGGATGCGTTTGAACTCCCCGACACCCTGGCCCAGGCCCTTCAGCGTCGCGCCGCGCAAACGCCGGATCGGCTGGCCCTGCGTTTCCTCACCGACGAGAACAGTCAGGGGCTGGTGTTGACCTACCGTGATCTGGACCTGCGTGCACGGACCATCGCCGCCGCGCTGCAAGGTCAGACCGTGCCGGGGGATCGGGCGATTCTGCTGTTCCACAGCGGGCCTGATTACGTTGCCGCATTTTTCGGCTGCCTGTATGCCGGGGTCATTGCGGTGCCGGCCTACCCGCCGGAATCCAATCGCCGTCATCATCAGGAACGGCTGCTGTCGATCATTGCCGATGCCGAGCCACGGCTGGTGCTGACCGGCTCCGATGTGCAGCCTGCCTTGCTGCAGATGGATGAGCTGGCCGCTGCCGCTGCGCCGCCACTGCTCTGTGTCGATACGCTGGACAGCGCGTCGGCGGAGGGCTGGCAAGAGCCGCACCTGCAAGCCGACGATATCGCTTTCCTGCAGTACACCTCGGGTTCGACGGCTTTGCCCAAGGGCGTGCAGGTCAGTCATGGCAATCTGGTCGCCAATGAGCTGTTGATCCGCCACGGCTTCGGCATCGACGTCAACCCGCACGACGTGATCGTCAGTTGGCTGCCGCTGTACCACGACATGGGCCTGATCGGCGGCTTGTTACAGCCGATTTTCAGCGGGGTGCCGTGCATCCTGATGGCGCCTGCCTACTTCCTCACGCGCCCGTTGCGCTGGCTGGAAGCGATCAGCGAATACGGCGGCACCATCAGCGGCGGGCCAGACTTCGCCTACCAATTGTGCAGCGCACGGGTCAGTGATTCGGCACTGGAGCGGCTGGACCTGAGCCGTTGGCGCGTGGCGTATTCCGGCTCCGAGCCGATCCGTGAAGACAGCCTGAATGCGTTTGCCGAGAAATTCGCCAGCTGCGGCTTCACGCCCGACAGCTTCATGGCATCTTACGGGCTGGCCGAAGCGACGCTGTATGTGGCCGGGGGCAAGCGCGGCAAGGGCATTCCTTCGCTGCGCCTGAATGCGCAGGCCCTGTCGCGCAATGTCGCAGAGCTGGGTGACGGGCAGCCGGTCATGAGCTGCGGCAGCGGCCAGCCGGGGCATGGTGTGTTGATCGCCGATCCCGTCACGCTGCAGGTACTGGACGAAAACAGCATTGGCGAAGTCTGGGCCAGCGGGCCGAGCATCGCCCACGGTTACTGGCGCAACCCGCAAGCCACCGCCAACACCTTCGTCCAGCATGACGGCCAGACCTGGCTGCGCACTGGCGATCTGGGGTTTCAGCGCCACGGCGAGCTGTACATCACCGGGCGTTTGAAAGACATGCTCATCGTGCGCGGGCACAACCTGTACCCGCAAGACATCGAAAAGGTTATCGAGCGCGAAGTCGACGTGGTGCGCAAAGGCCGGGTTGCAGCGTTCGCCGTCAATCAGGATGCCTGCGAAGGCATCGGCATTGCCGCCGAAATCAGTCGCAGTGTGCAGAAAACCCTCCCGCCCGAAGCGCTGATCAAGGTCATCCGGCAAACCGTGGCCGAGGCCTTTCAGGAAGCGCCGAGCGTTGTGGTGCTGCTTAATCCGGGCGCATTACCGAAGACCTCCAGCGGCAAATTGCAGCGCTCGGCCTGCCGTACCCGTCTGGCCGATGGCAGTCTCGACAGCTACGCGGTGTTTCCTGCGACTGATACCGCTCTTCAAAACAGCCCTCGAAGCACAGGTTCGGACCTGCAAGCGCAGATCGCCAGCGTCTGGTGCGAGCAGTTGCAGTGCGAGCAGGTCAGCGCCGACGACCATTTCTTCCTGCTGGGCGGCAACTCGATTGTTGCGACTCAGGTCGTCGCGAGGTTGCGCGAGACGCTGGGCATCGACCTGAACCTGCGCCTGCTGTTTGAAGCGCCGACGCTGTCAGCCTTTGCTGCCCGGATCGAAGCGCTGCAGATCGCCGCAGAGCAAGGTGACAACCCGACGCAGAACGCTATCGTCCGTCTTCCGGGCAACGAGCATCTGCCGCAATCGCTGGCGCAGAACCGCTTGTGGTTCCTCTGGCAACTGGACCCGACCAGCAGCGCCTACAACATTCCCGGCGGGCTGCACCTGCGTGGCGAGCTGCATGTCGACGCATTGCTCAGCAGCTTCCAGTGCCTGATCGAGCGCCATGAATCGCTGCGCACGCGTTTCTACGAGCAGGACGGCGTGGCCCTGCAACGCATCGATGCGCCCGGCGAGTTTCAGTTGCACCGCATCGACATCAGCGACCTTTCAGGCGATGAACGCCAAGCGCGTGCGCTGGCGATTCGAGAAGAGCAGGCGCGCCTGCCGTTCGATCTGCAAAACGGCCCGTTGCTGCGCGTTACGCTGCTGCAACTGGACGAAGAAGAGCACCAGTTGCTGGTCACGCTGCACCACATCATTGCCGATGGCTGGTCGCTGAATGTGCTGATCGACGAGTTCTCGCGCCTGTATGCGGCGGCCGTTCAGGGCCAGAGCATGGAACTGGCGCCTTTGCCACTGCGTTACGCTGACTACGGCCAGTGGCAGCGCGAATGGCTGGCGCGGGGTGAGGCCGAGCGCCAGCTCGACTACTGGAAGCAACAGTTGGGCGACGAGCAACCGACCCTGACGCTGAACACCGACCACCCGCGCTCGCTACGCCGTCAGCACAGCGCCTCGCGCTATAGCCTGCGCCTGAGCGCCGAGCTGAGTGCCGCCCTGCGCAACACTGCGCAAGCCTGGCAATCGACACCGTTCATGCTGTTGCTGGCCGGCTTTCAGACCCTGTTGCATCGCTACAGCGGGCAGACCGACATTCGCATCGGCGTGCCCGGTGCCAACCGTCCGCGCCTTGAAACCCAAAGCCTCATCGGCTTCTTCATCAACACCCTGGTGCTGCGTGCGCAACTGGACCCGCGCCTGCCGTTTTCGACGCTGCTGGCCCAGACCCGTCAGGCCGCACTGGACGCCCAGGCGCATCAGGACGTGCCGTTCGAACAACTGGTCGAAGCCTTCCCGCAAGCTCGTGAACATGGCTTGTTTCAAGTCATGTTCAACCATCAGCAACGCGACCTCGGCGCCTTGCGCCGTTTGCCGGGGCTGCTCGCCGAAGAACTCCCGTGGCACAGCCGCGAGGCCAAGTTCGACCTGCAATTGCACAGCGAAGAAGACCGTAACGGTCGTCTCAATCTGTCCTTCGACTACGCCGACGAGTTGTTCGAGCGCGACACCATCGTGCGTATGGCCCAGCACTATGTGCAGTTGCTGACCCAGGTCAGCCAGCAGGCGCAGGTCGCGCTAGGCGATGTGCAATTGCTCAACGCGGACGAGCTGGCCGAACAGACACAGTGGAGCGCCGCAGCCTGCACGCCTGCACAACGCTGGCTGCCTGAACGGCTGGAACATCAGGCGCTACAGACCCCGGAACGCATTGCGCTGGTGTGGGAGGGTGGCAGCCTCGATTTCGCCAGCCTGCATGCGCAGGCCAACCGTCTGGCGCATTATCTGCGGGACAAGGGTGTCGGCCCGGACATCAAAGTAGCGATTGCCGCCGAGCGTTCGCCGCAACTGTTGATCGGTCTGCTGGCGATCCTCAAGGCCGGTGGCGCCTACGTGCCGCTGGACCCGGATTACCCGACTGATCGGCTGGCCTACATGCTGCAAGACAGCGGTGTCGAGTTGCTGCTGACCCAGAGCCATTTGCTCGGCGACCTGCCGAGCGCCGAGGGCGTCTGCACGCTGGCCATGGACACGCTGCACCTGGACAACTGGCCAATCAGCGCGCCGGGCCTGCACCTGCACGGCGACAATCTGGCCTACGTAATTTACACCTCTGGCTCGACCGGCCAGCCCAAAGGCGTCGGCAACACCCACGCGGCGCTGGCCGAGCGCCTGCAATGGATGCAGGCCACCTATGCGCTGGACGAAAGCGATGTGCTGATGCAAAAGGCCCCGATCAGTTTCGATGTGTCGGTGTGGGAATGTTTCTGGCCGCTGATCACCGGCAGCCGTCTGCTGCTGGCCGGCGCCGGCGAACACCGCGACCCGCACCGCATCGCCCAACTGGTCAACGAATACGGGGTGACCACGCTGCATTTCGTGCCGCCACTGCTGCAACTGTTCATCGACGAGCCACTGACGCAACATTGCAGCAGCCTGCGTCGTCTGTTCTCCGGTGGCGAAGCGCTGCCGAGCGAGTTGCGTAACCGGGTGCTGGAGCAACTGCCGAACGTGCAACTGCACAACCGCTATGGCCCGACTGAAACCGCGATCAACGTGACCCACTGGCAGTGCCAGCTTGCCGATGGTCTGCGTTCGCCAATCGGGCGTCCGCTGGGCAACGTGCTGTGCCGGGTGCTGGACAGCGAACTCAATCCGCTGCCCCGCGGGGTTGCCGGCGAGCTGTGCATCGGCGGCGTCGGTCTGGCGCGTGGCTACCTGAACCGTCCGGGCCTGACCGCCGAGCGCTTCATCGCCGATCCGCTGGGGCAACCGGGTGAGCGCCTGTATCGCACCGGGGACTTGGTACGCTGGACCTCCGATGGCGCGCTGGAATACCTCGGCCGCCTGGACCAGCAGGTCAAACTGCGCGGTTTCCGCGTCGAACCACAGGAGATCGAAGCCCGATTGCTGGCCCAGCAGGGTGTAGGCCATGCTGCCGTGCTGGTACGCGAAACGGCTGCCGGCCCGCAACTGATCGGTTACTACACCGCTGAAGTCGGGCAGGACGTTCAGGCCGAGCGGATCAAGTCGGCACTGGCCCTGGAGCTACCGGACTACATGGTCCCGGCGCAGCTGGTGCGCCTCGACAGCATGCCGCTGAGCCCGAGCGGAAAGCTGGATCGGCGCGCCTTGCCCGAGCCGCAGTGGCAGACCCGCGAGCACGTCGAGCCGCATACGGATCTGCAAAAACAGATCGCCGCTGTCTGGCGACAGGTGCTGGGCGTGCCGCGTGTCGGCTTGCGCGATGATTTCTTCGAACTGGGCGGGCACTCGCTGCTGGCCACGCAGATCATTTCCCGCGTGCGTCAGGCGTGCGACATCGACCTGCCGTTGCGGGCGCTGTTCGAAGCCAGCGAGCTGGGTGCGTTTGCCGAACAGGTGCACACCCTTCAGCAGTCAGGCGCACGCAGCAGCCTGCAACCGATTGCCCGTGTCGACCGCAGCCAGCCGGTGCCGTTATCCTATTCGCAGCAGCGCATGTGGTTCCTTTGGCAGATGGAGCCGGACAGCCCGGCCTACAACGTCGGCGGCATGGCGCGCCTGAACGGCGTGTTCGATATCCAGTGTTTCGAGGCCGCGCTGCAAGCCTTGATCATGCGTCACGAAACCTTGCGCACCACCTTTCCGAGCGTCAACGGCGTGGCCTGTCAGAAAGTCTCCGAACAGACCGGCCTGAGTGTGCAATGGCAGGACTATTCAGCGCTGCCTGTTGACGTCCGTCAGCAGCGCCTTCAGGCGCTGGCCGACAGCGAGGCGCATCAACCGTTCGACCTGGAAACCGGGCCCTTGCTGCGCGCCTGTCTGGTCAGGGCCGCCGAGCTGGAGCATTACTTCGTCCTGACTCTGCACCACATCGTCACCGAAGGCTGGGCGATGGATATTTTCGCCCGCGAACTGGGCCTGCTCTACGAAGCGTTTCTCGAAGGTAAAACGTCGCCGCTGGAACCGCTGGCGGTGCAATACCTCGATTACAGCGTCTGGCAGCGTCAGTGGATGGAGGCGGGCGAGCGTCAGCGCCAACTGGATTACTGGACCGCACAACTGGGCAACGAACACCCGCTGCTGGAACTGCCCGGCGACCGCCCGCGTCCGCCCGTGCAAAGCCATCAAGGCGAGCTGTACCGCTTCGATCTGAGTCCCGAGCTGGCCGCTAAAGTACGCGCTTTCAATGCGCGTAATGGCCTGACCCTGTTCATGACCATGACCGCCACGCTGGCAGTCTTGCTCTACCGTTACAGCGGCCAGAATGACCTGCGCATCGGCGCACCGGTGGCCAACCGGATTCGTCCGGAAAGCGAAGGGCTGATCGGCGCGTTCCTCAATACCCAGGTGCTGCGCGTGCAGCTCGATGGGCAGATGAGCGTCGCACAGCTGTTCGAACAGGTGCGCCACACCGTCATCGAAGGCCAGTCGCATCAGGACTTGCCGTTCGATCATCTGGTCGAAGCTCTGCAACCGCCACGCAGCGCCGCCTACAACCCGCTGTTCCAGGTGATGTGCAACGTGCAGCGCTGGGAGTTCCAGCAAAGCCGCGAGCTGGCGGGCATGACCGTCGACTATCTGGTCAACGATGCGCGTGCCACCAAGTTCGACCTCAACCTGGAGGTCACCGAGCTGGATCATCGTCTGGGTTGCTGCCTGACCTACAGCACTGATCTGTTCGACGAACCGCGTATCGCGCAGATGGCCGGGCACTGGCTGAACCTGCTGCAAGCGCTGCTCGTCGATCCGCAGCAGCGCCTGAGCGAACTGCCGTTGCTGCAGGAGGCCGAGCGTCAGCAATTGCTCGACAGCCTCGGCGCTGAAGCTGGCGAGCAACGTCTCGATCAGTGTATTCATAGCCTGTTCGCCGAGCAGGCCCGGCGGCGAGCAGAGGCACCTGCTCTGACCTTTGCCGGCGAAACCCTGAGCTACGCCGAGCTGGACGCCCGCGCTAACCAACTGGCGTGGATGTTGCGCGAGCGCGGTGTCGGCCCGCAGGTGCGTGTCGGCCTGGCGCTGCCGCGCTCGCTGGACATGGTGGTCGGCCTGCTGGCGATCCTCAAGGCCGGTGGCGCCTACGTGCCGCTGGACCCGGAATACCCGCTGGAACGCCTGCATTACATGATCGAAGACAGCGGCGTCGGCCTGCTGCTGAGTGACCGTGCGCTGTTTGCAGCGCTGGGCGAGTTGCCTGCCGGTGTTGCCCGTTGGTGCCTGGAAGACGATCAGTCGTTGCTGGCGTCTTTCTCGTGCGACGAACTGCCGTTTATCAGCTTGCCGCAGCATCAGGCGTATCTGATTTACACCTCCGGCTCGACCGGCAAGCCCAAGGGTGTGGTGGTGTCCCATGGCGAAATCGCCATGCACTGTCAGGCGGTGATCCGACGTTTCGACATGCGGCCTGACGACTGCGAGCTGCACTTTTATTCGATCAACTTCGACGCCGCCACCGAACGTCTGCTGGTGCCGTTGCTCAGCGGCGCGCGCGTGGTGTTGCGCGCCCAGGGCCAGTGGGACGCCGAAGAAATCTGCACGCTGATTCGCGAGCAGCAGGTCAATATTCTCGGTTTCACGCCCAGCTACGGCAGCCAGTTGGCGCAGTGGCTGGCGACTCAGGGCCAGACCTTGCCGGTGCGCATGTGCATCACCGGCGGCGAAGCGCTGACTGGCGAACACTTGCAGCGTATCCGTGCGGTGTTCCAGCCCGAGCTGTTGTTCAATGCCTACGGCCCGACCGAAACCGTGGTCATGCCGCTGGCCAGCCTGGCCCCGCAACATCTCGAGGAGGGCGAAGCCAGTGTGCCGATTGGTCGTGTGGTCGGCGCGCGCGTTGCTTATATTCTCGATGCTGATCTGGCGCTGGTGCCGCAGGGTGCCAGTGGCGAGTTGTACGTCGGCGGTGCCGGTCTGGCGCAGGGCTATCATCAGCGCCCCGGCATGACTGCCGAGCGTTTCGTGGCCGATCCGTTCGCCAGCAACGGCGGGCGTCTGTACCGCACCGGCGATCTGGTGCGCCAGCGTGCCGACGGCCTGGTGGAATACCTGGGGCGTATCGACCATCAGGTCAAAATTCGCGGTTTCCGCATCGAACTGGGTGAAATCGAAACCCGTTTGCTGGAGCACCAGGCGATCCGCGAAGCCGTGGTGCTGGCGCTGGAGACGCCGTCGGGCAAGCAACTGGCAGGCTATCTGGTCAGCGATGTGGCCGGGCAGGACGATGAGCAACAGGCGCAACTGCGTGAATCGCTGAAGGCGCACCTCAAGGCGCAACTGCCGGATTACATGGTGCCGACGCACTTGATTCTGCTTGCCAGCATGCCGCTGACCGCTAATGGCAAGCTTGATCGTCGCGCTTTGCCTGCGCCGGACCCGGAACTCAATCGTCAGCACTACATCGCGCCCGCCAGCGAGCTGGAGCAGCAACTGGCGGCGATCTGGTGTGCGGCGCTGAACGTGGAGAAAGTCGGCCGTAATGACAATTTCTTCGAGCTGGGTGGCGATTCGATCCTGTCGATTCAGGTGGTCAGCCGGGCACGGCAGGCGGGTATCCATTTCAGCCCGCGTGACCTGTTCCAGCATCAGACTGTGCAAACCCTCGCGGCCGTCGCGACCACTCGCGAACTGATTCACGCCGAGCAGGGGCCGCTTGAAGGTGTGTCTGCGCTGACGCCGATTCAGCACTGGTTCTTCGCCACGCCGATCCCGCAGCGTCAGCACTGGAACCAGTCGCTGGTTTTGGAGCCGGTCAGCGCGCTCGATCCGCGTGTTCTGGAGCAGGCATTGCGCGCGGTACTGGAACAGCACGACGCCCTGCGCCTGAGCTTCACCGAACACGACGGCAAGTGGCAGGCCGAACACCGCGCGGTCACCGCAGAAACCCTGTTGATTCAGGCGCGGGTCGCGGACCTGGACGAATGCGCGGCTCTGTACGCCGACACCCAGCGCAGCCTCGATCTGCAAAACGGGCCGCTGCTGCGCGCCTTGCTGGTCGACGGGCCGCAGGGCCAGCAACGGTTACTGATGGTCATTCACCATCTGGTGGTCGACGGCGTTTCGTGGCGTGTGCTGCTCGACGATCTGCAAACGGCTTATCGTCAATCAAGCGAAGCCGCGCCCGTGCGCCTTGCGGCCAAGACCAGCGCCTTGCGCGACTGGGCCGCGCGCTTGCAGGCTTATGCGGGCAACGAGTCGTTACGTGAAGAACTGCGCGTATGGAAACGCCAGCTGGGCGGTCCTGCGGCGCAGTTGCCGTGCCATAACCCGCAGGGCGGCCAGCAGAATCGCCACGCGCAAACCGTCAGCGTGCGGCTGGATGCCGAGCGCACCCGGCAACTGCTGCAACAGGCCCCCAGCGCCTACCGGACCCAAGTCAACGACCTGCTGCTGACCGCCTTGGCGCAAGTGGTCTGCCGCTGGAGCGGGCAGCCTTCGACCCTGATTCAGCTGGAAGGTCACGGCCGCGAAAACCTGTTTGACGACATCGACCTGACCCGCACCGTGGGCTGGTTCACCAGCGCCTATCCGCTGCGCCTGACTCCAGCGCTGGCTGCCGACGCGGCACCGGGGGACTCGATCAAGGCCATCAAGGAGCAATTGCGCAAAGTGCCGCACAAGGGGCTGGGCTATGGCGTGCTGCGCTACCTGTCCGACAGTGCCAGCAAAGCTGCCATGCAGGCGCTGCCGGTCGCACCGATTACCTTCAATTACCTCGGCCAGTTCGACCAGAGCTTCGCCAGCGATGCGCTGTTCCATCCACTGGAAGAGTCGGCGGGTGCCGCTCACGATCCGCATGCGCCGTTGCCCAACGAGCTGAGCATCGACAGTCAGGTGTACGGCGGCGAACTGCTGCTGCGCTGGACCTTCAGCGCTGAGCGCTACCAACCCGCCGCTATCGAAGCGCTGGCGCAGGATTACCTGACCCAGTTGCAGGCGCTGATTGCCCATTGCCTGAGCGATGGCAGCGGCGGCCTGACGCCTTCCGATTTCCCGCTGGCCGATCTGGATCAGGCGCAACTGGACGCGCTGCCGGTCCCGGCAAACCACATCGAGGACGTCTACCCGCTGACCCCGATGCAGGAGGGCATGCTGCTGCACACCCTGCTGGAACCGGGCACCGGCCTGTATTACATGCAAGACCGTTACCGCATCAACAGCGCGCTGGACCCGCAGCGTTTCGCCCAGGCCTGGCAAGCGGTCATCGCCCGTCACGAAGCGCTGCGTGCCTCGTTTTGCTGGGACATCGGCGAAAGCATGCTGCAGGTCATCCACAAACCGGGCAGCACACCGATTGATTATCTGGACTGGCGTGACGTGCCGTCAGACCAGCAGGAACCGCGCTTGCAGGCCCTGCTCAAGGCCGAGCGCGAGACCGGTTTCGATCTGCTCAAGCAGCCGCCGTTCCACCTGCGCCTGATCCGCGTCGATGAGGCGCGCTACTGGTTCATGATGAGCAACCACCACATCCTGATCGATGCCTGGTGCCGCTCGTTGCTGATGAATGACTTCTTCGACATCTACACCGCGCTGGGCGAAGGCCGTGACGCGCAATTGACGCCTGCGCCGCGTTATCGCGATTACATCGGCTGGCTGCAACGCCGGGGTCTGGCGCAGGCGCGTGACTGGTGGCAGCACAACCTGCGTGGCTTCGAACGGCCGACGCCGATCACCAGCGACCGTCCGTTCCTGCGCGAACATGCGGGTGACAGCGGCGGCATGGTGGTGGGTGACTGCTACACCCGCCTTGATGAACGCGACGGCGCACAGCTGCGCGAACTGGCCCAGCAGCATCAACTGACGGTCAATACCTTCGCTCAGGCGGCGTGGGCCTTGACCCTGCGGCGCATGAGCGGTGATCGCGACGTGGTGTTCGGCGTCACCGTGGCCGGCCGGCCGGTTGAGCTGCCGCAGATGCAGCGCACCGTCGGGCTGTTCATCAACACCATCGCGCTGCGGGTCGGCATGCCCGGTGACGGGCAGCGCTGCAGCGTGCGCCAGTGGCTGAGTCAGCTACTGGACAGCAACATGCAACTGCGCGAGTACGAATACTTGCCGCTGGTGACCATTCAGGAAAACAGCGAGCTGCCCAAGGGCCAGCCGCTGTTCGACAGCCTGTTCGTGTTCGAGAACGCGCCGGTGGAGGTCTCGGTACTGGACCGTGCGCAAAGCCTCAACGCCACCTCGGATTCCGGTCGCACCCACACCAACTACCCGCTGACGGCCGTCTGCTATCCGGGCGACGACCTCGGCCTGCACCTGTCCTACGACCAGCGTTATTTCGACGAATCCACTGTGCAGAACATGCTTGGCGAATTCAAACGCCTGCTGCTGGCGCTGATCGAAGGCTTCCATGGCGACATGGCCGATCTGGCACTGGTCAGTGAGCAGGAGCGCACTTTCCTGCTTGATGGCTGCAACCAGAGCGACCACGCTTACCCGCTGGATAAGAGCTACGTTGAACTGTTTGAAGCGCAGGTCGCGGCGCATCCCCAGCGCATTGCGGTCAGCTGTCTGGATCGTCAGGTCAGCTATGCCGAGCTGAACATCACCAGCAATCGACTGGGCCATGCGCTGATCAGCGCCGGTGTCGGTGTTGATCAGCCGGTGGCGTTGCTGGCCGAACGCGGGCCGGAACTGCTCGGCATGATCATCGGCAGCTTCAAGGCCGGTGCCGGTTACCTGCCACTGGACCCGGCGCTGCCGAACTCGCGTCTGAGCGGCATCATCGGCCAGAGCCACACGCCGGTGCTGGTGTGCAGTGCGCAGTGTCTGGAGCAGGGCAGGGCGTTGCTTGACGCGCTGCCCGAGGTGAGCCGGCCGCTTCTGCTGGTCTGGGAAAACGTGCAGCAGAGCGAGTCAGCGCAGCACAACCCCGGCCGCTACAGCGCGCCGGACAACCTCGCTTATGTGATTTTCACATCAGGCTCCACCGGGCTGCCGAAGGGCGTGATGGTCGAACAGCGCGGCATGCTCAATAACCAGTTGAGCAAGGTGCCGTACCTGAGCCTGAGCGAAACAGACGTGATCGCCCAGACCGCTTCGCAAAGCTTCGACATTTCGGTCTGGCAGTTCCTCGCCGCGCCGCTGTTTGGCGCCCAGGTGGCTATCGTGCCGAACGACATCGCCCGCGATCCACAAGCGCTGTTGGCGCATGTGCAGGCGCAGCGCATCAGCGTGCTGGAAAGCGTGCCGTCGCTGATTACCGGCCTGCTCGCCGAAGAGTCCGCCACGCTGGACAGCCTGCGCTGGATGCTGCCGACCGGCGAAGCCATGCCGCCGGAGCTGGCCAGCCAGTGGCTGCAACGCTACCCGCAGATCGGGCTGGTGAATGCCTATGGTCCGGCTGAGTGCTCTGATGACGTGGCGTTCTTCCGTGTCGATGCTGAGTCGACGCGCAGCACGTATCTGCCGATCGGTTCGCCGACCGATAACAATCGCCTGTACCTGCTCGATGACGCGCTGGACCTGGTGCCGCTGGGCGCGGTCGGCGAGTTGTGCGTCGCTGGAACGGGTGTCGGGCGCGGTTATGTGGCTGATCCATTGCGCACCGTGCCGGTCTTCATACCCAACCCGTTTGGCTCACCCGGCGAACGCCTTTACCGCACCGGCGACCTGGCAAAGCGGCGTAAGGACGGCGTGCTGGAGTACGTCGGCCGGGTCGACCATCAGGTGAAGATTCGCGGTTATCGCATCGAGCTGGGCGAAATCGAAACCCGCCTGCTGGAGCATCCTGCCCTCCGCGAATCGGTGGTGCTGGACATCGACGGGCCGCTGGGCAAGGTGCTCGCGGCGTATCTGGTGCCGCGCTCTGCAACGCAGGATCACGATGCGTTGCGCGACGCGCTGAAAAGCCACCTCAAGGCCAGCCTGCCGGACTACATGGTGCCGGCGCATCTGGTGATTCTGGAGGCGATGCCACTGACGCCGAACGGCAAACTCGACCGCAAGGCCCTGCCTGCGCCGGACGTCAGTCTGTCGCAGCAGGATTATCAAGCGCCGCAGACCGAAATGGAGCAGCAACTGGCGAGCATCTGGGCCGATGTGCTCAAGGTCGAGCGCGTCGGGATCACCGATAACTTCTTCGAGCTGGGCGGCCATTCGCTGCTGGCCACGCAGGTGGTGACTCGCGCGCAGAAGCTGTTGCAGCGCAACGTGCCGTTGCGGGCAATGTTCGAATTCAACACCGTTCAGGCGTTGGCCGAGCATCTGCAAAGCCTTGGCGGGCCGCAGGTAGATGAGCAGAAGTTTGATCGGCTGACGGACTTGATGGCGGAACTGGAAGGGCTCTGACCGGCCTCCGGTCGGCACGCTGGCGTTGCGGATAAAAAACTCGTTACCGGGTGTAAATCCGCAGCCCGCTGGCGCGTTTTCAATGGAAGGAATAAACGCCTGAACCGGCATGGCCAACCGTCATGCATCAGGTCATTCACGCAGCGTATTGAGGGTTGCACAGATGTCAGTCGCTACCAGGTTTATCGATGATCAGTTGACCCGGATTACGCCGGCAGCGGCTGAGACGCTCTACCAGTTCGACGAATCGCCCTTGCTGGCGCGGCAGAATCGTCAGGAATCGAATGCACGCAGCTATCCTCGGCGCATTCCGCTGGCGCTCAAGCGTGCCAAGGGGATTCACGTCGAGGACGTCGAAGGGCGGCGCTTTATCGATTGCCTGGCAGGCGCCGGCACGCTGGCGTTGGGGCATAACCATCCGGTGATCATCGAAGCGATCCAGCAGGTGATCGCCGATGAGCTCCCGCTGCACACCCTGGACCTCACCACGCCAGTGAAAGACCAGTTCGTTCAGGACCTTTTCGGCCTGCTGCCGCCAGCGCTGGCTCGCGAGGCAAAGATTCAGTTCTGCGGCCCGACCGGCACCGATGCAGTGGAAGCTGCGTTGAAACTGGTACGCACGGCCACCGGACGCAGCACTGTTTTGTCGTTTCAGGGTGCCTATCACGGCATGAGCCAGGGCGCGTTGAGCCTGATGGGCAGCCTGGGGCCGAAAAAGCCGCTGGGTGCCTTGCTCAGCGCGGGCGTGCAGTTTCTGCCGTATCCCTACGATTACCGCTGCCCGTTCGGGCTGGGCGGTGAACAGGGCGTGCGCGCCAACCTGCATTACCTGGAAAACCTGCTGAATGACCCGGAAGCGGGCGTGCAGTTACCCGCAGCGGTCATTCTGGAAGTGGTGCAGGGCGAGGGCGGGGTGATCCCAGCCGACCTCGACTGGCTACGCGGCGTGCGCCGGATCACCGAAAAGGCCGGGGTGGCACTGATCGTCGATGAAGTGCAGAGCGGCTTTGCCCGTACCGGCAAGATGTTCGCCTTCGAGCATGCCGGGATCATCCCCGACGCCGTGGTCATGTCCAAAGCCATCGGTGGCAGCCTGCCGCTGGCGGTGGTGGTCTATCGCTCGTGGCTCGACACCTGGTTGCCGGGTGCGCATGCCGGGACGTTCCGTGGCAATCAGATGGCAATGGCCACCGGTTCGGCGGTCATGCGCTACCTGCAGGAGCACAATATCTGCGAGCACGCGACGGCCATGGGTGCTCGGCTGGTCGGTCATCTGCAAGCGTTGCAACGCGATTTTCCGCAACTGGGCGACATTCGCGGTCGCGGATTGATGCTCGGCGTCGAACTGGTTGATCCGTCTGGCGCGCAGGATGCACAGGGTCATCCACCCGTGTTTGCTCGTCTGGGCCCGCTGATCCAGCGCGAATGCCTCAAGCGCGGGCTGATCCTGGAACTCGGTGGTCGGCACGGTAGCGTGGTGCGCTTCCTGCCACCGCTGGTGATCACCGCCGAGCAGATCGACGAAGTGGCCGCAATCTTCGGTCGCGCGCTTAATGCCGCCGTCGCACAGCTTTAATTTTTCGACGTAGCGATACGTTCAATCCCTATAGCTGCTGTGAATTGGCACAGCAGCACTGAACACACACACACACGGAGAGCAGCAATGACTTCAGTATTCGATCGGGAAGACATCGTCTTCCAAGTCGTGGTCAACCACGAAGAACAGTACTCTATCTGGCCCGACTACAAGGCTGTTCCCAACGGCTGGCGTACGGTTGGCAAAAGCGGCTTCAAGAAAGAGTGCCTGGCTTACATCGAAGACGTCTGGACCGACATGCGCCCCCTGAGCCTGCGCCAGAAGATGGAAGCGCAGACGGCCTGATTGAAGGGTTACCGACGATCGTGCCCATGCTCCACGCAGTGATCGTGCGACGCTCCGCGTCGGCATGCCGTTCCGGACGCTTCGCGTCCTCTTTGCGACGCAGAGCGTCGCGACCTGCATTCCCACGCTGGAGCGTGCGGAACGATAACCTCAACTATCGTGCCGATGTTCTGCGCAGTGATCGTGCGACGCTCCGCGTCTGCATGCCGTTCCGGACGTTCCGCGTCCTCTTTGCGACGCAGAGCGTCGCGACCTGCATTCCCACGCTGGAGCGTGCGGAACGATAACCTCAACTATCGTGCCGATGCTCCACGCAGTGATCGTGCGACGCTCCGCGTCGGCATGCCGTTCCGGACGCTTCGCGTCCTCTTTGCGACGCAGAGCGTCGCGACCTGCATTCCCACGCTGGAGCATGCGGAACGATAACCTCAACTATCGTGCCCATGCTCTGCGCAGTGATCGTGCGACGCTCCGCGTCGGCATGCCGTTCCGGACGCTCCGCGTCCTTTTTGCGACGCGGAGCGTCGCGACCTGCATTCTATCGTGCCGATGCTCTGCGCAACGATCGTGCGACGCTCCGCGTCGGCATGCCGTTCCGGACGCTCCGCGTCCTCTTTGCGACGCAGAGCGTCGCGACCTGCATTCCCACGCTGGAGCGTGAGGCACGATAACCTTACCCCTTGCCAGCCAGCACCTTGATAATCCCCTGAATATCCCCCTGCAACTCTATCAGCGGATCAGCACCATCAATTCCCAGCACCAGCACCAGCAGCTTGCTGCCCGCCGCCTCGATCGCAGCCTTGACCGGTTCTGGCGGTTGACGGTGGTCAAGCACCAGCGCCACGTCGTTATCCTTGAGAGTGGCGCTCAGCTTGCCCAATGCCTCGGGCGTCCACTGCTCATCGGTCAGCACCTGGCTGTCGATCAGCTCCAGATTCAGCCCGCTGATCAAATAGCCAAAGCGATCTGACAAACTCACCACACTCAAATTATCAGCACCGGCCAGCGCCGCTTCACTGCTGGCGCTGAGCTTGAGCAACTGCTGCTTGAACGCCGCCAGATTGGCCTCGATCTTCGGCTTGGCGGCCGGTGCCAGGCGCACCAGATCCGCCGCCAGCACGTCCGCCATACGCCCCATGTTATTGCTCGCCAGCCACGGCTGGCTGTTCAGCCCGTCAGTGCCTTGACCCGGCTGCACGGCGATCCCCGGCAAACTGCCGTCCACCGGCCGTGCCGCATCAATCTCGACAATGCGGATGTTGCTGCGCCGGGCGTTCGGGTAAAGCGGGTCATCGGCCCAGATCGAACGCAAGCCGATCACCGCGTCGGCGTTGTTCGCCAGCCCGCGCAAGGCATCCGCACCACGCCCGGTGAAGTACGCGGTCTGACGTGAGCCCGGCAGGTTGGCAGCCGCTGCGCGCTCCAGCACCACACCGCTGTCCTTGAGCAACATCTCGCCCAGCCCGTAGGTAATCGGCAGGCTGGCCAGTACTCGCACTGGCTGCGGGCTGTCGGTTTTGGCTTCAGTTGCATACAGGCTGTTGCCGAACAGGCCAGTCATGGCCAGCGCCAGGGTCAATGTGCGTAACGTAAGCATTTATCCAATATTCCCTTTCAGGCCCGGCAGCGTGCCGCGAGCGATGGCAGCCAGGGCGAAAGCGATGCCCGCCACCAGAATGATTGCCGCGCCGGACGGCACCGGCAGGTCGAAGACGATAGGCAGCAGAATGCCGCACAGGGTGCTGATGGTCGCGATGGCCACCGAGATCCAGAAGAAGCCTTTCAGCGACTGGCTCAATAGCCGCGCTGCTGCCGCCGGAATCACCAGCAGCGCCCCGACCAGAATCGCGCCGATGACTTTCACCGCAGCGACGGTGATCAACGTCACCAGAATCACGAACAGGTAATCCAGGGTCTTCACCGCCACGCCACGCACGGCGGCCAGTTGCGGGTTGAAACTGGCCAGCATGATGCGGTTATACAGCGGCAGGCTCAGGCCCATGACCAGCGAACCGACGATCAGCAGCACCAGCAGGTCATTGCCGTTGACCGTCAGCACCGAGCCGAACAGCACGTTTTCCAGAATGTGCACGTTGATCTTGCCGGCCAGCACCAGCAGCAGGCTCGCGCCCAGTGCCAGCGACACAGAGAGGAACACCCCGATCAGCGTGTCCGGTGCCAGCCCGGTGCGGTTGCGCAGGTAATTGAGGACGATACCGAACAGCAGGCAGTAACCGAACAGGGCACCATACGGGCCGGTGTAGGGTTCGCCGAGCAGGATGCCGATGGCCACGCCGGTCAGTGCCGCATGGCCCACTGCTTCGGAGAAAAACGCAAAGCGCTTGACCACCACCAGCGTGCCCAGGCCGCCCAGCACCGGGCCGATCAACAGTCCGGCCAGCAGGGCATTGACCACAAAGCCATAGGCCAGCGCTTCCGGCAGATAACCGGACGACGCCAGGCCCTGAATGAACAGGCGAAACGTTTCGTAATCCATCACGCAGCGCTCCCGTTAACGACATCCGCAGTGCGAGGGTGAGCAGAAAACAGCTTCAGCAGGCGCTCCGGCGTCAGGGCCGTGGCGGCGGGCTCGTCGAACAATACCCGCCGATTGAGCCCGGTCACCTGATCAGCCAGCCGCCGCACGGCATCCAGATCGTGCTCGATCCACAGCACCGTGATCCCGCTGCGCCGCCAGTCACCGAGCAAGCGCTCGAACACTTGAATACCCGCTTCGTCGAGCGCCGACATCGGTTCATCCAGCACCAGCAATTGCGGCGCAGGGATCAGCCCTTGTGCAAGCAGCACGCGCTGCCGTTCGCCGCCGGACAACGCGCCCATGCGCCGTTTGCGCTTGTCCTGCATGCCGACCCGTTCCAGCGCCTCGCCAATCGCCGCCGCATAGTGCTTCGACAGGCCGAGAAACGCCGGACGTCGCTGACACATGGCCGCCATGAAATCGTCCACGGTCATGGGCAGCCCCCGGTCGAACTCCAACGCCTGCGGCACATAGCCGATCAGGCCCGGTGCGGCCGGCCATTGCAGGCTCAGTTGACCCTGATGCGGGGTCTGGCCGAGCAGTGTCTTGATCAGCGAGCTTTTGCCGCCGCCGTTCGGCCCGACCAGCGCGTGGACGCTGCCGGCGCGCACATTGAAATGAACCTGATCGAGAATCGTGGTGCGCCCGAGGGTCAGGCTCACCTGGTTGAATTCGATGCCTGGCCCCTGGCGGATGATGTCGAGGTGCTGTGCAGCCGTCATGCGCCGGACTCCTGAATGGCCCGCACCACCGTGTCGAGGTTACCGGCCATTTCCTTCTCGTACTTGTCGGCGGTGTATTCGCCATAGGAAATGTGCGACAGGGGGTAGAGCTTGACCCCGGATTCGCGCTGGATGGTGTCGACGTAGGTGGACGGGAAGTCCATCTCCGAGAAGATCACCTTCACGTCCAGTTCGCGCAGTTGGTCGATGGTTTTTTTCAACTGGCTCGGACTGGGCTCGATGCCATGTGCTGGCTCGACCACCGCAGTCACTTCCAGGCCGAATTCGCGCAGCAGGTAGTCGTAGGCGGCATGTACTGTGGCCACGCGCAGGTCGGCGTTGGGTGCTTTGGTCAGCTTGGCCAGAGCGTCGGCGCGCATCTGCCGCAGGCGCTTGCCGTAGGCGCGGGCATTGGTGGTGTAGGTTTTTGCGTTATCCGGGTCCAGCTTGCCCAGCTCGCGGGCAATGTTGTTGACCTGGGCGATAGACGCACTGATCGACAGGAACGTGTGCGGGTTGACCACTTTGCCCGCGCCGCGCGCCGCTACCCCGGTGGCGGCCAGCAACGGCACGTCGGCGTTGGCTTCGATGGTTTTGATGTTCGGCGTTTCACTGGCTGCGATCATGCGGTCGGCAAAATCGTCATGACCCACGCCATTGAGCACGATCACGTCCAGCGAGCCGATGCGCTTGATGTCTTCGGCGCGAGGCTCGTAGGCATGCGGGTTGAAACCGGCCGGGATCAGCGGCACCACCTCGGCTTTGTCACCGACAATGTTGCTCACGTAGCTGTAATACGGGTGCAGGGTGATGCCGATACGCAGGCGTTTGGCCGGGTCGGCGGCGTAGCTGGAGGGCGCGAGCACGGCGGCAAACAGGCTCACCAGCAGAACGCGAAGAAAAGGGCGACGTTTGAATGAAATAGGCATGGGCAAGCGGTCTTCTTTCAAAGGAATGCGAAGTTTCAGTGCGGGTGCTGACGGGTCACGCCAGCATCGAATTGCGCGATGACCTGTTTCCAGCCTGCATCGATCAGGGCCTTGTCGCCGAGGTCGCTGACAGAGGTTATCGAGGCGCTGCGGTTGATCCAGATGTCGGGCTGCTCGCCCGAATCGACACGCATCAGAAACGACCCGGCCACGCTCGGCGTCTGGCTCAGGCCCAGATAGGACTGACCGACCATTTGCCAGGCATGACCGCCCCGGCTGACCGAACTGGCGTCCTTGGCGAACGGCGCGAAGCCTTCTTCGCCCAGTTGCTGTGGGGTGATCGGCGTTTGCTGCTCGGCTGCCAGCAGGCGGATTTCGTCCAGCGTCACGCGCAGGTCGGCGTAGATGCCCTGTTCGGCAGCGGTCAGGTCGCGGCGTGCATCTAGCTGATGGCTGGCAACGCTCTGCACGTCCTGCTTGTCCCGGTGCAGGCTGACCACGCTTGCCGCAGCGGCCAGGATCAGCAGGCACAGCAGCAGAACGTACAGGGTTTCATGCCCGGCACCTGCCGGACGGATGATGTGTCGGGTCGGCGCACTCATGGGATCGGGATATCCGCCTGATCGATTTCCACCACATGCCCGGGACCGGCGTCGAACAGCACGTAGAACTCCGAAGCCGGGCGCTTGAAGGTCACGGTCGAGTCCTCACCGAGCTTGCCGGGTACCAGAATGGTTTCGTCGTAGCCGATCACGTCGAGGGTCACCCCCGGCGCGCCGCTGCCGTCGGAAAAACCGCCGGTGCAGCGGATCTGTTCGTTATCGATCTGTTTGCATTCGCACATCGGGTTGTGCGCCAGAGCGTTGCCGCTCAAGCCGAGCAGGCACAGGGCGCTGGCCGTCAGCCAGCGCAGGGAGGGGCGGGCACTCATGGTTTGGCTCCTTGTTTCTTCAGCCACGCGACCGTAGTCGGCGAAGCCTGTTGCAGAGGAATGGAAGTCTGATGCACGGCGCCGTCCCAGCCTTCCATGGTGATCCACAGGTCGGAATCGGGGCTGGTGGTTTCCGGAATCTGCATGAACGCACTCATGCGGTAGCCGCCGCCGAAGAAAATCACCCCGGCAGTGCGCAGGCTGCGCGGTTTGCCGATGCGCAGGTAAGTGGCCTTGACGCGGTCGATGCAGGCGCTGCACAACGCGGCATTGAAGCTTTTCATGTAGCCCGACGGGCCGGACAGGCGCGGGGCTTCGCTGCGGTCTTCTGCCAGGCGCAGGCTCCACGGGCCGACCTGAATCTCGCCGACCTCGCGCTGGCCAAGGCCCTGATCGCCGCGATCCAGCGAGACGTCGGAGAAGTACTTGGGCATGAAACCCAGCGGGATCAGCACCAGCAGCACGTTGATATGAAAGCGCCACTTGTGCCAGAAGCGGCTGAGCGACGAAACAGGTGGTGCGACAGCGACCTTGCTCACAGGCTGTTCTCCGGGGTGCGGGCCGTCAGCGGCGAGGTGTTTATCTCCGGGGTGTATGCGGCAGGCCTGGCTCTGGCTTCACGCTTGAGTGCATTGATCGTTGCTATCGCAGTGCGCTTGCTCCAGATCAACAGACCGCTGAGCACCATCATGCTTAGCAGCAGGCCGAAGAACGCCCAGATCAGCTTGATCCAGATACCGCCAAAGTCACCGGTGTGCAGCGGGCGCATGGATTCGGTGACGAACTCCAGCTTGTTGCGGTCCGACAACAGGTGCGAAGCGGCTATTTCACCGCTGTACGGGTTGATTTCAGCGGTCTGGAACATCAACGGATACCAGCTGCGCCCGCCCACCTGCATGTTGCTGTAGGCATTGAACGGCGGCGTGATGAAGCTGGCCTCAAGACCCGGAATCCGTTCTTTGGCGATTTCCACGGCCTTCGCCAGGCTGATGGTCGGCGCAGGGCTGCCGTCGGCAGTCAGCGGCACGGCGTTGTGCGGGATGATCGAGGCAACCTGGGATTTGCTGGAAATACTGATCTGGTTATCGCCAAGAACCGCCTGAATCAGAAACCAGGTGCCGGTGATGGAAATCACTGCGATGAACCAGATCGACCACACGCCACTGAGCCGATGCAGATCGCCCCAGAAGATCCGTGGGCCCTGGCTGAAACGCAAGGGCTTGAAGAAACCGCGCCAGAATTTCTTGTAGACCACCAGCCCGGTCACCAGTGAAGCCAGCAGCGGTAGACCGAGAATCGACACCAGGTACCAGCCCCACGAGTAACCATTGGTGAACGGCACCAGCCACCAGCCGTGCAGGGCGCGGGTGAAACGGCGGAAATCGAACGATGGCGTGAGGCCCTGAATCACCCCGGTGTAAGGGTTGACGTATGCCGGGACCGAGCGGCCGTCCGGGTAAGTGACGAACACACTCAGGGCGAAATAGTCGCCGTCGGGTTGCATGATCGTGCCGACGATCAGGTCAGGTTCGTTGCGTTCGATGGTGGCGCGAATCTGTTCGAAATTCATCCGTTGCGCATCGTCGGAGGGGCGGTTGTCGCGCATCTCCGGGTTGGCCAGCCACATGATTTCCTTGCTGACCACCGCCAGCGTGCCGGTCACGCAGACGATCAGCACGAAGAACCAGATGGGCAGGGCAAGCCAGCTGTGGACGAGAAACCAGATTTTTGAGCGGGACTTCTTCGACATGGATAAGCAATCTCGATTCACGGTATTGAGCGTCAGCCAGGCTGGCGCTCTGTGCGCTGTGTCTATGTGCTGCGCGGGCGATAAAACCCCGCATTCAGTTAAAGACGAATGAGAACCGGATTCCTGTAGGAATATTTTGCGTTTAAATGAAAAAAATTGTTTCAGAGGCATCGAACGTCAGGCGCAGCGGGCTTGAAATGACGCGAGGCGGCTAATTTTCCAGCCGGGAAGTACGTTCAATCTGCACATGGGTGTTGCGCCAGGCCGCAGGGGTTCGGGCGCTTTTGCCACCAAGGGAGAGACATCATGAGTCATGCGTTGAGTTTGGATATCCGGCCGCTGCTGGCAGGGGCGGGCAGTTTGCCCATGGTGGTGCAGGCGCCCGAGCCAGGTCTGGACTTGATGGACGCGCTGGGCGAGCTCAAGCCGCTGGTGGCTGAGCACCTGTACAGCGCGGGCGGCATTCTGTTTCGCGGCTTCGAAGTCGGTGGCGCGGAAGCGTTTCGTGAATTCGCGGCGGGTTTCGGTGATCCGCTGCTCAATTACGAGTTTGGCTCCACGCCGCGCAGCAACGTGACCAAGGGGGTTTATACCTCGACCGAATACCCGGCGCATCAGAGCATTCCGCTGCACAACGAGCAGGCCTACACGCTGGATTGGCCGATGAAGATCTGGTTCTACAGCATGATTGCGGCGCAGACCGGTGGCGAAACGCCGATTGCCGACAGTCGGGAAATCTACCGGCGCATTCCGGCGCGCATCCGTGATCGCTTTATCGACAAGAAGCTGATGTACGTGCGCAACTACGGCAACGGGCTCGATGTGGAGTGGAGTCAGGTGTTCAACACCGAAGACGAAAGCGTGGTCGCGGCCTATTGCCGGGCACACAACATCGAATGCGAATGGAAAGACGACGGCGAGCTGCGCACCCGGCAGATCTGCCAGGCCGTTTCTCGCCATCCGGTAACGCAGGACACGGTCTGGTTCAACCAGGCGCACCTGTTCCATATCTCCAACCTGCAACCGGAAGTGCGCGAAACCCTGCTGGATGTAGTGGACGAAGAAGACCTGCCGCGCAACGTCTATTACGGCGACGGCTCGCCTATCGAAGAAAGCCTGCTGGACGAAATCCGCGGCGTGCTCGACGCCTGCACCGTCAGCTTCCCATGGCTGGAAAACGACGTGCTGATGCTCGACAACATGCTCACCGCCCACTCCCGTGCGCCGTTTACCGGCAAGCGCAAAGTTGTGGTCGCCATGGCGCAGGGGCATTCGGATAAGTAAGCGCCGTCAGATCACCGTGGCTTTAGCCCACCTGCTCTAAAAGGCTTTTCGACCGCGATGGCACTGACGACGCAGAGTGCGACGTTAGTGACGGCTGAGTCCTGGCGCTGATCCGGGGGTAACTCGGCAAGGATGCCGAGTTAGCCGCACCGGGCCATGGATGGCCCGTTGCGGCGACCCCCGGATCAGTGTCAGGACGAAGGAACCCGACGAAGTCGGGCCGGAAACCGGAGCGAAGGGGTTTGCCTGCTTTGGCCCCATCAAAGTAGGTCGCCGAGGGGCGAAAAGGTGACTTGAGCCGGACACCCATCTACCTGACAACACAGAGCCGCTGTGTGACGCAGAGCGTCACGAAAGGCATTACCACGCAGAGCGGGGGAACGAGGGTCGGGATAGCCGGCTTGATTATCGTGCCTGAACTCTGCGTAGGCATGCAGTTCTGGATGCTCTGCGTCTTCTCTTGAGTCTGCGGTGCAATGCAGAGCCACACCTGAGAAACCTTTCTAAATATTTCCCCGCCAATTCGTTCTTGTTGATACGACCCCGCCTGACGGTCAGCCCCATTCAGCAAGGATTCGACCCATGAACCCCGAACACGCCCAGAAACTCGCTCGTCGTTTTGTCGAGTTGCCCCTTGAAAAACGTCGCCTGTTTCTCGAAGGCATGCGCAAGGAAAACATGGATTTTGCGTTGTTCCCGATTCCTTGCTGCGAAGGGCTGGCCGAGCGCGACGGGCTGTCTT
This sequence comes from Pseudomonas syringae, assembly GCF_023278085.1. Taxonomy (NCBI): domain Bacteria; kingdom Pseudomonadati; phylum Pseudomonadota; class Gammaproteobacteria; order Pseudomonadales; family Pseudomonadaceae; genus Pseudomonas; species Pseudomonas syringae. Next base: position 1,838,675 of record NZ_CP066265.1, read on the forward strand.
ATGCCCAGCAACGCATGTGGTTTCTCTGGCAACTGGACCCGCACAGTGCGGCCTACAACTTGCCGATGTCGGTGTGCCTGAACGGTCCGTTGGAGCTGCCTTTGCTGGAACGGGCGTTCAGCGCCCTGGTCGAGCGCCACGAAAGCCTGCGTACCACCTTCGGTCAGGAGGGCGATCAGGCGTTTCAGCGCGTTGCACCGCCGACGCCTGTGAGCATCCGCCTGATCGACCTGAGCCCGCTACCGCCTGCGCAGCGCTGGTCTAACGCACGGCAGGCCATGGCCGAGCAGTCGGCGCAGAGCTTCGACCTGCAGCGCGGGCCGCTGTTTACTGTGCAGGTATTGCGCCTCGCCGAACAGGAACACCTGCTGCTGCTCAACCTGCATCACATGATCACCGACGGCTGGTCGATGAACGTGCTGATCGACGAATGGCTGCGCGGCTACGACGCCTTGTTGGCCAGCAAGCCGCTACCGTTTCAGCCGCTGATTGTTCAGTACCGCGACTACGCGGTCTGGCAGCGCAGCTGGCTGGAGGCTGGCGAACAAGAGCGTCAGCTGGAGTACTGGCGCAAGCATCTGGGCGAAGAACACCCGGTACTTGAATTGCCCACGGACCGACCGTACCCGGCGCTGCCCAGCCATGACGGCGCGCGCCTGGAACTGGCGCTGGAGCCGGAGCTGCTGCGCAACCTGAAAAGCCTCGCCCAACGACAGGGCGTCACGCTGTTCGTGGTGCTGCTGGCGACCTTCAAAAGCCTGCTGCATCGTTACAGCGGGCAGACCGACATTCGCGTCGGCGGCCTGATCGCCAACCGCACTCGCAGTGAAACCGAAGGGCTGATCGGCTGCTTCATCAACACGCAAGTGCTGCGCAGCGAAGTCACCGCACAGACGCGCTTTGTCGATCTGTTACAAACGGTGCGCAACGCCTCGACCGGTGCCCAGGCGCATCAGGAATTGCCGTTCGATGCCGTCATCGACACCTTGCAACCTGAACGCAGCCAGAGCCATAACCCGCTGTTCCAGGTGATGTTCAATCACCAGCCGGTGGTGGCCGATCTGCTGGACAAACAGCTGAGCGGCGGCCTGCGCGTGGCCAATCTGCCCGCCGAGCAACAGGCACTGGCCCAGCGCTCGCACGCCGCTGCCAGCGACCTGATGCTCGCCACCAGCGGCGAAGGCGAGCAACTGAACGCCGCCTTCACCTATGCCACCGACATTTTCGACGAATCGACCATCGTTCGTCTGGCCGCACACTGGCGCAACCTGCTGACGTCGGTCTGTGCCGATCCGCTGCAAACCATCGCCGGGCTGTCGATGCTGGCGGCCGACGAGCGCACGCACCTGCTGGATGTCGACAGCGTCAGCAAAGCCGACACCGCAACCCCCGCGCATCGCCAGTTTGAAGCGCAGGTACTGCACACGCCAAACGCCCCGGCACTGATCCTAGCCCGTGAAGGTCAATCGCCGAGCCTGACCTACGCCGAACTGAATGAGCGCAGCAACCGTCTGGCCTGGCAACTGCGCGAGCACGGTGTGGGGCCGGACGTGCTGGTCGGCGTCGCGCTGGGCCGTTCGCTGGACATGCCGATGGTGCTGCTGGCTGTACTCAAGGCGGGCGGTGCTTACGTGCCGCTGGACCTCAGCGCGCCGAGCGAGCGATTACGTCATGTGCTGCAAGACAGCGGCCTGAAGCTGCTGCTGACCCACAGCGAACAGCTGACCAGACTGCCTGAAATGGCTGACATTCAATGCCTGTGCATCAATCAGATGAACAGTGAAGCCGCCAGCACACAAAACCCGGAAGTCGCAATCGATTCGGCCAGTCTGGCCTATGTGATCTATACCTCCGGCTCGACGGGCCGACCCAAAGGCGTGGCGATCAGTCATGGCGCATTGGCCGAGTTCGTCACGCTGGGCGCGGACTACAGCGACCTGCGCGAAGGCGACCGGGTCCTGCAGTTCGCCACCCACAGTTTCGATGGCTTCGTCGAGCAGTTCTACCCGCCGCTGTGTCGCGGCGCGGCGGTGGTCATGCGCGACGAGCGTCTGTGGGACAGCGCCATCTTCCATCAAGCCATCGTCGAGCACAGCGTGACCCTGGCGGATTTGCCTGCGGCCTACTGGCTGACCCTGGTTCAGGATTTCGCTGCCAGCCCGCCTGCGCATTACGGCGCGCTGCGGCAGATCCACGTCGGCGGCGAAGCGATGGCCGTCGAAGGTCTGCGGCTGTGGCAACAGGCCGGACTTGGTCATGTGCGCCTGCTCAACACCTACGGCCCGACCGAGGCCACAGTGGTGTCGAGTATCCACGATTGCAGCGCGCTGACCCCGGAACAGGTGTCCTGGCGCGGCGTGCCGATCGGCAAAGGGCTGGCGGGGCGTCGGCTGTACATACTCGACGATCAGCTGAACCTGCTGCCGCAAGGCGTGGTGGGCGAACTGTATATCGGTGGGCCGGGTCTGGCCCGCGGTTATCACGCCCGGCCGGGCCTGAGCGCCGAGCGTTTTGTCGCCGATCCGTTTGTGAGCGGCGAGCGTCTTTACCGCACCGGCGACCGTGCCCGACTGCGCGCTGACGGCGCTATCGAGTACATCGGTCGGGTCGATCATCAAGTGAAAATTCGCGGTTTCCGCATCGAGCTGGGCGAAATCGAATCGCGCCTGCAGCAATGCACGGGTGTGCGTGAAGCGGTGGTGTTGGCCGTCTCGCTGTCAGGCAGTACGCAACTGGTGGCTTATATAGTGCCGCACATTGCGGCGATCAGCGACAGCGAACAACTGGCACTGCGCCAGAGCATCCGCACTCAACTGCAAGCCAGCCTGCCGGACTACATGGTGCCGACGCATGTGCTGCTGTTGGCGGAGCTGCCGCTGACGCCCAGTGGCAAACTGGACCGCAAGGCCTTGCCTGCGCCCGATGCAAGCCAGTTGCAGGCTCGGTATCGCGCACCGCACAGCGAAGTGGAAACCTGCCTCGCCGCCATCTGGCAGGACGTTTTGCATGCCCCGCAGGTCGGGCTGGACGACCACTTCTTCGAGCTGGGCGGTCACTCGCTGCTCGCCGCGCAAGTGATTGCCCGGATCAAGACCCGACTGGGCGTCAGCCTGCCACTGCGCGTCCTCTTTGAAAAACCGCTGCTGAGCGACCTCGCTGCCGAAGTGGCGTTGCTGACCGACAACACAACGGATAACGACTGGAGCGACATGGACCAGTTCATGGATTCACTGGAGGAATTTGGCGCATGACCGGGTCCACTGCTGCACGTATCGCAAAACGTTTTGTCGGCTTGCCGCTGGAACAACGCCGCCAGTTCCTCGCTCGCCTGCGTGAGGAAGGCAAGGATTTCAGCCTGTTGCCAGTGCCAGTCAGTCGCCATGACTTCACAGCCATACCGCTTTCATTCGCTCAGCAGCGCTTGCTGTTCCTCTGGCAGCTTGACCCGCTGAGCGACGCCTACAAGATGACCACCGGCCTGCGCCTGAAAGGGTGTTTGGACGAGTCGGCATTGCGGTGCGCTTTCGATCATCTGATCGAACGCCACGAAGTGCTGCGCACGGTGTTCCAGACCGATGGCGATCAGGCGCTGCAAGTCGTGCTGCACAACCAGAGCGTGGCGCTGGACAGCATTGACCTGTCCGGCCTGGCTGACACCGAACTGCGCGATACCGAACTGGCGCTGCACGTCACCACACTCACCAGCCAGCCGTTCGACCTGCGTAAAGGCCCGTTACTGCGTGCACACCTGTTCCGCCTCGCCAGCGATGAGCATGTGCTGGTGGTGAACATGCACCACATCGTCTCCGACGGCTGGTCGATGGACGTGATGATTCAGGAGTTCGTCCACTGTTATCAGGCCTATTGCGAAGGTCGCGAACCGAGTCTTCCGGAGCTGCCGCTGCAATACGCCGACTACGCCATCTGGCAGCGTCGCTGGCTGGAGGCGGGCGAGGGTGAGCGGCAGCTGGATTACTGGCGCAATCAGCTGGGTGACGAGCAACCGCTGCTGGACGCTGCGCAAGACTTCCCGCGCCCCGTGACGCAGAGTTTTCAGGGCGAGCACCTGCACTTCGATTTCGGCGCCGACCTGTCGCGTCAGCTCAATACGTTCGCCCGCAGCCAGGGCATGAGTCTGTTCATGTTGGTGCTGGCCGGTTTCTCCTTGTTTTTGTCGCGCAAGGCCGGGCAACGTGACATCCGCGTCGGCGTGCCCAATGCCAACCGAGGCCGGGCTGAAACCGAAGGGCTGATCGGCTTCTTCATCAATACCCAGGTGCTGCGTTGCCAAGTGGACGAGCGCCTGAGCTACCTCGATTTACTGGCGCAGATTCGTGACACGTCGTTCGGTGCGCAGGCGCATCAGGACGTGCCGTTCGAGCAACTGGTGGATCACCTGGCCCCCGAGCGCAGCCTGGGGCATAACCCTTTGTTCCAGGCCAAGTTCAACCAGAACGTGGTCCTCAAGCAGAAAACCGCACTCAGGCTGGCGGGGCTGGAAGTCAGTGAGTACGCCTTTGAAAAACAAGGCGCGCATTTCGATCTGGCGCTGGACATTACCGACGACGGCACGCTGATCCACGGCGACATGACCTATGCCAGCGACCTGTATCGGCGTGCGACCGTCGAGGGCTTCATCCCCGAATTGCTCGACCTGTTCAAGACCCTGCTCGCTGCGCCGAGTGCGCCACTGTTCAGTCTTGGCGCGCTGGCGATCGAGCCTGTGCGGGACGCGCGCGAACCCGCGCCCTGTGTGCTGCAACTCTGGGACCGTCAGGTCCAGACGCAGCCTGAGGCGCTGGCCGCCCGCTGTCTGGATCGCACCTTGAGTACGCGCGAGCTGGATCAGGCGGCCAATCAGCTGGCTCATCACCTTGTCCGGATGGGTATCCGCGAAGGCCAGCCGGTCGCGGTATTGATGGAACGCTCGCTGGACTGGCTGACGGCCGTGCTGGCGATTTTCAAGGCCGGTGGCGTGTACATGCCGCTGGACGTCAAAGCCCCCGATGCGCGGCTGCAACACATGCTGAGCAATGCCCAGGCAAAAGTGCTGTTGTGTGCCGCAGGCGATTTGCGTCAGACATCCCTGAACGTTGCCGGTTGTCAGAGCCTGGCCTGGATACCTGTGCAGTGGCAGGACTTGCCGACCCGCCGTCCCGAGAACGCGTTGTCGGCCGAGTCGGCGGCTTACGTGATTCACACCTCGGGTTCGACCGGCCAGCCCAAAGGCGTACTGGTCAGCCAGGGCGCGCTGGCCAGTTACGTGCGCGGCCTGCTGGAGCAGTTGCAACTGGCCCCCGAGGCGAGCATGGCGCTGGTTTCGACCATCGCCGCCGACCTTGGCCATACCGTGCTGTTCGGCGCGCTGTGTGCGGGGCGCACGCTGCATGTACTGACCGAATCTCTGGGGTTCGACCCGGACGCTTTTGCGGCCTACATGGCCGAGCATCAGGTCGGCGTGCTGAAAATCGTGCCCGGCCACTTGGCCGCGCTGCTACAAGCCAGCCAACCCGCCGACGTGTTGCCGCAGCATGCGCTCATCGTTGGCGGCGAAGCCTGCTCGCCCGCGCTGGTCGAGCAGGTGCGTCAGCTCAAGCCGGTTTGCCGGGTGATCAACCACTACGGCCCGAGCGAAACCACCGTCGGCGTGCTGACCCATGAGGTGCTGACAATCGACGCTTTGCGCAGCGTGCCGGTCGGTGCGCCGTTGCCGGGGGCCAGTGCCTACGTGCTGGATGACGTGCTGAACCCCGTCGGCAAGCAGGTTGCAGGCGAGCTGTACATCGGTGGCGACAGCGTGGCGCTGGGCTACATCGGCCAGCCGGCGCTGACTGCCGAGCGCTTCGTGCCGGACCCGTTTGCGCAGGATGGCGCCCGGGTTTACCGCAGCGGCGACCGCATGCGACGCGATCATCAGGGGCAACTGGAATTCATCGGCCGTGCCGACGATCAGGTGAAAGTGCGCGGCTATCGCGTCGAGCCTGCAGAAGTGGCGCGGGGGCTGCTGGGCCTGACTTCGGTGGCAGAAGCCAGCGTATTGCCGTTGCCCGTTGACGGTGATGAATCGCGTCTGCAACTGGTCGCGTATTGCGTGGCAGCAGCCGGTGCGAGCCTTGATATCGAACACCTGCGCGAGCAACTGGCTGTGCGCCTGCCCGACTACATGCTGCCGGCGCAGATTCTGCTGCTGGATAAACTGCCGCTGACCGCCAACGGCAAACTCGACAAGCACGCCTTGCCCAAACCGGGTGTGGTCAAACAGCGTTACACCGCACCGGTCGGCGAGATCGAGGAAAAACTCGCTGCGGTCTGGGCTGACGTACTCAAGCTGGAGCAGGTCGGCAGCACCGACAACTTCTTCGAACTGGGCGGCGACTCGATTCTCAGCCTGCAAATCATCGCTCGTGCCAAGCGCCAGGGCATCAAGCTCAGCCCCAAGCAGTTGTTCGAGAAACAGACCATCGGCCAACTGGCCTCTGTCGCCAAATTGATCGAGAAAAAGCCTGCTGCTGCGGCAGAGCAGATCAACGGCTCGCTGCCGCTGCTGCCGATTCAGGCGCGCTTCTTCGAGCTGGACATTCCCCAGCATCAGCACTGGAATCAGGCGCTGATGCTCAAGCCCCTGCAAACACTGGATGCGAATCACCTTCAAGCTGCACTGGCCGCGCTGATCGAACAGCACGACGCGCTGCGCCTCGGTTTCACCCAGCAAGATGGCCAGTGGCGAGCCGCATTCGGCGCGCTGAGCACCCGCGACCTGCTCTGGGTACATGAGCTGGATAGCATTGAGCGCCTGCCGGAACTGGCCACTGAAGCGCAACGCAGCCTGGACCTGAAAAACGGCCCGTTGCTGCGTGCGGTACTGGTCAACCTGCCGCAAGGCGAACAACGCGTGTTGCTGGTCATCCATCACCTGGCGGTGGACGGCGTGTCCTGGCGGGTGTTGCTGGAGGACCTGCAACAGGCCTACGTCGCCTTGGCGGCAGGCCAGCCGCTGGCGCTGGCGGCCAAAACCACGTCGCTCAAGCACTGGGCCGAGCAATTGCAACAGTACGCGAGCGGCGCAACGCTGGCCGCCGAGCGTGAATACTGGCTGCACGCCTTGCAGGGCGACGATCAGCCGCTGCCGCGTGACAAGCCCGAGGGCACGATGCGTAATCGCGACGCGGCCCATGCGTCGTCGTGGCTGAGCAAGGACCTGACTCACAAACTGCTGAAAGTCGCGCCTGCCGCCTACCGCACGCAGGTCAACGACTTGCTGCTGACGGCGCTGGCACAAGTGCTGTGCGAGTGGAGCCAGCAGTCGTCGGTGCTGATCCAGCTGGAAGGCCACGGCCGCGAAGACCTGTTTGAGGATACCGATCTCAGCCGTACCGTGGGTTGGTTCAGCAGCCTGTTCCCGGTCCGCCTTACGCCGCAAATCGCGCCGGGTGCAAGCCTGTGTGGCATCAAGGAGCAGTTGCGCGCGGTGCCGAACAAAGGCATTGGTTACGGCGTATTACGCTACATGGGGGAGCCGGGTTTTGCGCAGCAACTGGAGGCTTTGCCACAGGCACGGGTGACATTCAACTATCTGGGCCAGTTCGACGGCAGCTTCAACCAGCGCGAGGGCACGTTGTATGTGCCGAGCGCCGACAGTGCCGGCACTGCGCTGTGCGAAGACGGCCCGCTAGGCAACTGGCTGAGCCTCAACGGCCAGGTGTTCGACGGCGAGCTGCAACTGGACTGGAGCTTCAGCCGCGAGGTGTATCAGGCCTCGACCATCGACACCCTGGCGCGCCGATACGAGCAGGCGCTGACCACGTTGATTGAGCACTGCCTGGCCGGGCATCAGGGCGTCACGCCATCGGACTTCCCGCTGGCGCGTCTGACCCAGACGCAACTCGACGCACTGCCTATTGCTGTGGGCGAAATCGACGACATTTATCCGCTGTCGCCGATGCAGCAGGGCATGCTGTTCCACTCGCTGTTCGAAGAGGGCACGGGCAATTACATCAATCAGTTGCGGGTAACTGTCACCGGGCTGAATGTGCCGCGCTTCCAGAGCGCGTGGCAGGCAGCGGTCGACACTCACGACGTGCTGCGCAGCCGTTTTTTCAGTCAGAGCGAGCAGTCGCTGCAAGTGGTACAGCGTCAGGTGATGCTGCCTTTTGTCGAGCTGGATGCGCGTGGCAAGCCGGAAAACTGGCTGGACGACTGGGCGCAGGCCGATCGTCAACAGGGCTTCGATCTGGCGCAGGGGCCACTGTTGCGTCTGGCGGTAGTACGCACTGCCGCTGACAGCTGGCAACTGATCTACACCAGCCATCACATCTTGATGGATGGCTGGAGCAGCTCGCGCCTGCTGGGCGAGGTGCTGCAACACTACAGCGGCCAGATGCCGCCGAAACAGGCAGGACGTTATCGCGATTACATTCAATGGCTGCAGCAGCAGGACGCCGCGCTCAGCGAGCGCTTCTGGACCGCAGAACTGGCCGAGCTAGATGAGCCGACCCGCCTGTTGCAAGCGGTCAAGTCTTGCGCAGAAGGGCAGGGCTACGGCGACTACATCCAGTTGATCGATGCTGACGGCACCCGACGTTTGAGCGAGTTCGCCCGCGAGCAGCGCGTGACCCTCAATACGCTGGTGCAATCCGCCTGGCTGTTGCTGCTGCAACGCTACACCGGCCAGTCTTGCGTGACGTTCGGCGCTACGGTGGCCGGGCGTCCGGCTGACCTGCCGGGCGTCGAGGAACAACTGGGGTTGTTCATCAACACCCTGCCGGTGATCGCCAGCCCGCGTCCGGAACAGACCGTCAGCGACTGGGTGCAGCAGGTGCAGACGAAAAACATCGCCCTGCGCGAGCATGAGCACACAGCGCTTTACAGCATTCAGCGCTTGGCGCGTCACAGTGGCGAGGCGTTGTTCGACACCATTCTGGTGTTCGAAAACTACCCGATGTCCGAGGCCTTGCAGCGTGCGCCGGAGGGCCTGGCGTTCAGTGACCTGCGCAATCAGGAGCAGGCGCATTACCCGCTGACCCTGGTGGTCGAGGCCAATGACGTGCTGTCGGTACGCTTCAGTTACGACCGGCAACACTTCGGTGCCGAAAGTATTCTGCAACTGGCAGCGCATTTCGATCACCTGCTGCAAAGCCTCAGTACGTCGGCAACGACGCGTCTCGGCGAACTGGCACTGCCCGTCGCCTGGACGCAGAGCTTGCAGCGATATCCGAGCGAGCAGTGCGCCCAGCAGCGCATCGAAACCCAGGCTGAACGTACCCCGCAAGCCATCGCCCTGAGTTTCGGCGCCGAGCAACTGAGCTATCAACAGCTCAACCGCCGCGCCAACCAGCTGGCCCACAAACTGCGGGCGCAGGGCGTCGGCCCGGATGTTTGCGTAGGTCTGGCCGCCGAGCGCAGTCTGGAGATGATTGTAGGCTTGCTGGCGATTCTCAAGGCCGGTGGCGCGTACGTGCCGCTGGACCCGGATTATCCGCAGGATCGCCTGAGCTTTCTGATGCAGGACAGCGGTATCGAGTTGTTGCTGACTCAGGCGCATTTGCTTGAGAGATTACCGATTCCAGAGCAGGTGCAGACGCTGGATCTGGCTGACGCGCTGAATGATTACAGCGCCGAAAACCTGCCGAACCAGACCTCGCCGGACAATCTGGCTTATGTGATCTACACCTCCGGCTCGACCGGCAAACCCAAAGGCACCTTGCTGAGTCATCACAACCTGACGCGCCTGTTTGCTGCCACCGACGACTGGTTTGCTTTCAGCGAAAAGGACGTCTGGACGCTGTTCCATTCCTTTGCCTTCGATTTCTCGGTCTGGGAAATCTTCGGCGCGTTGCTGCACGGTGGTCGACTGGTGATCGTGCCCCGCGAAGTAACCCGTTCGCCGGAAGCTTTTCATGCCTTGCTGGTTGAACAGCAAGTTACGGTGCTCAACCAGACACCGTCGGCGTTCAAGCAGTTGATGCGCGTGGCCTGCGATTCGCCGTTGCCGGTGCCGCTGCAGAAAGTCATCTTCGGCGGCGAAGCGCTGGATGTTGCCAGCCTGACACCCTGGTTCGAACGTTTCGGCGATCAAGCGCCGCAACTGATCAACATGTACGGCATCACCGAAACCACCGTGCATGTTACTTACCGACCGATAAGCAAGGCCGACACGCAGAACCCGGCCAGCCCGATTGGCGAGGCGATTCCGGATCTGTCGTGGTACGTGCTGGACGCTGATTTCAACCCGGTTGCCCAGGGTTGCAGCGGCGAACTGCACATCGGCCATGCAGGTCTGGCACGGGGTTATCACAACCGCGCAGCGCTGACCGCCGAGCGCTTCGTGCCAGACCCGTTCTCCAGCGACGGCGGTCGGCTGTACCGCACCGGCGACCTGGCGCGTTATCGCGCTGCCGGAACCATCGAGTACGCCGGGCGTATCGACCACCAAGTGAAGATCCGTGGCTTCCGTATCGAACTGGGCGAAATCGAAGCGCGGCTGCAAGCGCACCCGGCAGTACGCGAAGTGATCGTGCTGGCGCTGGAAGGCCAATTGGCGGCGTATCTGGTTCCGACCCAGCCTGATCAGGATCAGCACACGCTGCGTGAAACGCTGAAAGCCGAACTCCGGGCACATCTGCCGGATTACATGGTGCCGACCCACTTCATCGTCCTCGACCACATGCCGCTGACCGCCAACGGCAAACTGGACCGCAAGGCGTTGCCTGAGCCGGATGCCAGCCAGTTGCAGGCCGCCTACGTCGCGCCGCAAGGCGAGCTGGAGGAACAGTTGGCGGCGGTCTGGGCCGGTGTGCTGAAAGTCGAGCAGGTGGGGCGCGGCGACAACTTCTTCGAACTCGGCGGGCATTCGCTGCTGGCGGTGCAGATGCTGGTGCGGGTACGCGAACAGTTGCAGCGCGAGGTCAGCCTCAAGGATCTGTTCGAACAGCCTGTGCTGGCTGACTTCTGCGCCACGCTGCAAGAAAAAAATGGCGAAAGTGACCATGCACTGGACGAATTGACTAAATCACTGGAGGCACTCAAACGTTTATCAGCGGAGGAAATTGATAATTTGATTGCTTAGCAGGAGAGACCCCAGTGCAACAGTTGCTTGACTCCGTTAAATCGCTGTCCGCCCGTGAACGCAAGGCGCTGGCGATCCTGCTCAAGCGCCAGGGGGTGAATCTCTACGGGGTCACGCCGATTGCCAGGCGCGAGACGCAGGCACCGTCTGCGCTCTCGTATGCACAGCAGCGGCAATGGATCATCTGGCAACTGGAGCCGCACAGCGCGGCCTACAACATTCCGCTGGCGCTGCGCCTGCAGGGCGCGCTGGATGTCGAGGCGCTGCGGCGCAGCGTCGAACAACTGATCGAACGTCACGAAACCTTGCGCACCACCTTCGAACAGCAGGGCGATGAGGCGTTGCAGGTGGTGCATCCGGCGTCGTCTTTTGCGCTGGGTGTCGATCAGTTGGCGGCTGGCGAAACGGTCGAGCGCTATGTGGATCAGGAAGTCCAGCGGCCTTTCGATTTACAGCGCGGGCCGCTGTTGCGGATCAGGCTGCTCAGGCTGAGCGAGCAGGAACATGTGCTGGTGCTGACCCAGCACCACATCGTCTCCGATGGCTGGTCGATGCCGATCATGGTCGACGAGCTGATGCAGTGCTATCACGCTGCCACGCTGGGCCGCGAGGCCGAACTGGCACCGTTGCCGATCCAGTACGCCGACTACGCCCTCTGGCAGCGCAACTGGCTGGAAATGGGCGAGCAGGAACGCCAACTGGATTACTGGACGCAGCAACTGGGCGAGCAACAGCCGATTCTGGAACTGCCCACTGATCGACCGCGCCCGGCGCTGCGCAGTTACGAAGGCGCACGGCTGAATGTCGAACTCGACGCCGCGCTGCTGAACAACCTCAAGGCACTGGCACGTCAGCAGGGCATCACCCTGTTCATGCTGTTGCTGGCTTCGTTGCAAACGCTGCTGCACCGCTACAGCGGTCAGGCCGATATACGCGTCGGTGTGCCGGTTGCCAATCGCACACGCAGCGAAACTCAGGGGTTGATCGGCTTCTTCGTCAACACCCAGGTACTCAAGGCCGAGTTTGAAACGCAGACCACCGTCGCCGATTTGCTGCAACAGATCAAACACACCGCCGTGCAGGCGCAGGCCCATCAGGACCTGCCGTTCGAGCAACTGGTCGAAGCCTTGCAGCCGCAGCGCGACCTGAGCCGCAGCCCCTTGTTTCAGGTCGCCTACAACCACCAGAGCGAAGGCCACAATCAGGCCCGCGAGCTAGCCGGTCTGCGCCTGGACTATCAGGTGTCAGACAAACACACCGCGCAGTTCGACCTGACGCTGGACACCTGCGAACGCCAGAATGGCCTTGCCGCCTCGTTGACCTATGCCACCGACCTGTTCGCCGCCGCAACCATCGAGCGCCTGGCCGGGCACTGGCGCAACCTGCTGAACGGCATGTGCCGCGACGTCAATCAGCGCATCGCCGACCTGCCGTTGCTGAGCATTGAAGAGCAGCAGAACACGCTATGCGACTGGAACCAGAAGCTGGCGGTCTACCCCAGCGAGCAGTGCGCCCATCAGCGCATCGAAACCCAGGCCGAGCGCACGCCACAGGCCATCGCCCTGAGTTTCGGTGCCGAGCAGATGAGCTATCAACAGCTCAACCGCCGCGCCAATCAGCTGGCCCACAAACTGCGGGCGCAGGGCGTCGGCCCGGATGTTCGCGTCGGTCTGGCGGCCGAGCGCAGTCTGGAGATGATTGTGGGCGTGCTGGCGATTCTCAAAGCCGGGGGTGCGTACGTGCCGCTGGACCCGGATTATCCGCAGGATCGTTTGAGCTTCCTGATGCAGGACAGCGGTATCGAGTTGTTGCTGACTCAGGCGTATGTGCTTGAGAGGTTACCGATTCCTGCACACGTTCAGACCCTTGACTTGGCGGAGGCACTGGACGGTTACAGCACGGAAAACCCGCCCAACCAGCCCTCGCCAGCCAATCTGGCTTATGTGATCTACACCTCCGGTTCGACCGGCAAACCCAAAGGCACTTTGCTGACCCATCACAACCTGATGCGCCTGTTTGCTGCCACCGACGACTGGTTTGCTTTCAGCGAAAAAGACGTCTGGACGCTGTTCCATTCCTTTGCCTTCGATTTCTCGGTCTGGGAAATCTTCGGCGCGTTGCTGCACGGTGGTCGACTGGTGATCGTGCCCCGCGAAGTAACCCGTTCGCCGGAAGCTTTTCATGCCTTGCTGGTTGAACAGCAAGTTACGGTGCTCAACCAGACACCGTCGGCGTTCAAGCAGTTGATGCGCGTGGCCTGCGATTCGCCGTTGCCGGTGCCGCTGCAGAAAGTCATCTTCGGCGGCGAAGCGCTGGATGTTGCCAGCCTGACACCCTGGTTCGAACGTTTCGGCGATCAAGCGCCGCAACTGATCAACATGTACGGCATCACCGAAACCACCGTGCATGTTACTTACCGACCGATAAGCAAGGCCGACACGCAGAACCCGGCCAGCCCGATTGGCGAGGCGATTCCGGATCTGTCGTGGTACGTGCTGGACGCTGATTTCAACCCGGTTGCCCAGGGTTGCAGCGGCGAACTGCACATCGGCCATGCCGGTCTGGCGCGGGGTTATCACCACCGCGCAGCGCTGACCGCCGAGCGCTTCGTGCCGGACCCGTTTTCCAACGACGGCGGTCGTCTGTACCGCACCGGCGACCTGGCGCGTTATCGCGCTGCCGGAACCATCGAGTACGCCGGGCGTATCGATCACCAGGTGAAAATTCGTGGCTTCCGTATCGAACTGGGCGAAATCGAAGCGCGGCTGCAAGCGCACCCGGCAGTACGCGAAGTGATCGTGCTGGCGCTGGATGGGCAATTGGCGGCGTATCTGGTTCCGACCCAGCCTGATCAGGATCAGCACACGTTGCGTGAAACGCTGAAAGCCGAACTCCGGGCACATCTGCCGGATTACATGGTGCCGACCCACTTCATCGTCCTTGACCACATGCCGCTGACCGCCAACGGCAAACTGGACCGCAAGGCGTTGCCTGCGCCGGATGCCAGCCAGTTGCAGGCCGCCTACGTCGCGCCACAAGGCGAGCTGGAGGAACAGTTGGCGGCGGTCTGGGCCGATGTGCTCAAGGTCGAGCAGGTGGGGCGCAACGACAATTTTTTTGAGCTGGGCGGGCATTCGTTGCTGGCTACGCAGGTGATCTCGCGTATTCGTCAGCAACTGGACGTCGAGTTGTCGTTACGCGACCTGTTCGAAGCGCGCGATCTGGCAGCCTTCGCGCAGGCAGCGGGCAATGGGCAGGGCAATGACGCGCCACGCTTCGTCAAGGCCGACCGCGCTCAGCCGCTGGGCCTGTCCTATGCGCAGCAGCGTCAGTGGTTTCTCTGGCAGCTTGATCCGCAAAGTACGGCTTACACGATTCCTGCGGCGTTGCGCCTGAGCGGCTCGCTGGACATCGCCGCGCTGGAGCACAGTTTCAGCGCGCTGATCGCCCGTCACGAAACCCTGCGCACGACCTTTCGCCAGCAGGGCGAACAGGCGGTGCAGATTATTCATGCGCCGCGCGCCTTGACCCTGACAGTCGAAGCCTTACCGGCCGGGCAGAACCTTGATGCTTGCGTGCAGCAGGAAATGCAACGCCCGTTCGATCTGGAACACGGGCCACTGTTGCGCGTTCGCCTGTTGAATCTGGCCGCTGACGAGCATGTGCTGATCCTGACCCAGCACCATATCGTCTCCGATGGCTGGTCGATGCCGATCATGGTCGATGAGCTGGTGCGCTTGTACGAAGGCTATAGCCAGGGCCGTGAGGTGCTGCTCGCCGAATTGAACATGCAATACGCCGACTATGCGCTGTGGCAACGCAACTGGATGGAGGCCGGTGAGCAGGCGCGTCAGCTGGAGTACTGGAAGCAGCAACTGGGCGACCAGCAACCGATTCTGGAACTGCCCGCCGATCATCCACGCCCGCCCGTGCAAAGCCATGCCGGTGCGCGGCTGACGGTCGAGCTTGCGCCCGCGCTGATCGATGACTTGAAACAGGCCGCACGGCAGCAGGGCGTCACACTGTTCATGCTGTTGCTCGCGTCGTTCCAGACCCTGCTGCACCGTCACAGCGGCCAGTCGGACATTCGCGTTGGCGTGCCGATTGCTAACCGTACCCGCGCGGAAACCGAAGGCCTTATCGGTTTCTTCGTCAACACCCAGGTATTGCGCGCCGGGTTTGATCTGCACACCACCTTCAGCGAATTGCTGCAACAGGTCAAACACACCGCGCTGCAAGCCCAGGCGCATCAGGAGCTGCCTTTCGAGCAACTGGTCGAAGCCTTGCAGCCACAACGCAGCCTCAGCCACAGCCCGCTGTTTCAGGTGATGTTCAACCATCAGAGCCAGGCCAGCGCCGAAGTGCGCGCACTGCCGGGCTTGCAGGTTGAGGCGCTGGTGTCGGAGAACTACCCGGCGCAGTTCGATCTGACCCTGAACACCGCCGAACAGGACGGCGGCCTGAGCGCAGGCCTGACCTACGCGACCGCATTGTTCGAGCGCAGCACCATCGAGCGCATGGCCGGGCACTGGCTCGCGCTGCTGCAAGCTATCTGCACCAATGTCAGCCAGCGGATCGCCGACGTGCCGATGCTCGACGCTGCCGAACAGCAGCAGATTGTTCGCGACTGGAACGCTACGGCTGCGCAGTTCCCGAGCGAACACTGCCTGCACAGCCTGATCGAAGCCCGGGTAACGGCCACGCCCGATGCCCCGGCGCTGATCTTCGCTGCCGAGCAACTCAGCTACGCGCAACTCAACGCCCGCGCCAATCAGCTCGCCCATCGCTTGCGCGAAGCGGGTGTCGGCCCGGACGTGCTGGTGGGCATCTGTGTCGAGCGCAGTCTGGAACTGGTGATCGGTTTGCTGGCGATCATCAAGGCCGGTGGCGCTTACGTGCCGCTGGACCCGGATTATCCCGAAGATCGGCTGGCTTACATGATGCAGGACAGCGGGATTGCCTTGCTGCTGACTCAATCGGCATTGCTGGAGCGTATACCGGTTCAGGTTCAGAGTATTTGTCTGGATCAGGAGGGCGACTGGCTGGAGGGTTACAGCACCGCCAACCCGGTCAACCTGACTCATCCGCAGAATCTGGCTTACGTGATTTACACCTCCGGCTCGACCGGCAAGCCCAAGGGGGCAGGCAACAGCCATCGTGCGTTGGTCAACCGCTTGCACTGGATGCAAAAGGCTTATTCGCTGGATGGCAGCGACACGGTGTTGCAGAAAACCCCGTTCAGTTTCGACGTATCTGTGTGGGAGTTCTTCTGGCCGCTCATGACCGGCGCTCGTCTGGCGGTAGCGTTGCCAGGCGATCACCGCGACCCCGAGCGGCTGGTGCAGACCATTCGCGAGCATCAGGTTACGACCCTGCACTTTGTACCGTCGATGCTGCAGGCGTTCCTGACCCATCCGCAGGTGGAAAGCTGTAACAGCCTGCGCCGCGTGGTGTGCAGCGGCGAAGCGCTGCCTGCCGAGCTGGCCGGTCAGGTGCTCAAGCGTCTGCCACAGGTTGGGTTATTCAATCTGTACGGTCCGACCGAAGCGGCTATCGACGTGACGCACTGGACTTGCAGCAAGGACGATGTGCTCAGCGTGCCGATTGGTCGGCCCATCGATAACCTGAAAACCCACATTCTGGACGACGGTTTGCTGCCTGCTGCACAGGGCGTTGCGGCAGAGCTGTACCTGGGCGGCGTCGGTCTGGCGCGGGGTTATCACAACCGTGCAGCGCTGACGGCCGAGCGTTTTGTGCCGGACCCGTTCGACGAGCAGGGCGGCGGGCGGCTGTACCGCACCGGCGATCTGGCACGTTATCGCGACGAGGGTGTGATCGAGTACGCCGGACGTATCGACCATCAGGTAAAGATTCGCGGCCTGCGTATCGAACTGGGCGAAATCGAAGCCAGCCTGCTGGAACACGACAGCGTTCACGAAGCGGTGGTTATCGACGTCGACGGCCCGTCTGGCAAGCAACTGGCGGCGTATCTGGTGGCTGAGCACAACAGTGATCAGTTACGTGATGCGCTCAAGGCGCATCTCAAGGAATCGTTGCCCGATTACATGGTGCCGACCCATTTCATGGTGCTGGACAGCATGCCACTGAGCGCCAACGGCAAGCTGGATCGCAAGGCACTGCCGAAACCGGACGCCAACCAGTTACAGCGCCAGTACGTCGCGCCATCCACTGACCAGGAACAGCAGATGGCGGCGATCTGGGCCGATGTGCTGAAAGTCGAGCGTGTCGGGCTGAGCGATGATTTCTTCGAACTGGGCGGCCATTCATTGCTGGCGACGCAACTGATTTCCAGAATCCATACCGGCCTTGGGATCGACATCCCGCTGCGCCTGATTTTCGAGAAACCGCAATTGAACGAATTTATTCAGGCTTTCGCCAGCAGTGGCCTGTCGCTGACCGAGGACGGCTTGTCCGATATCGAAAAAATGATGAATGAAATGGCGGGTATCTGACATGGACAAGTCTGCAGCAGAGCGTATCGCCCAGCGTTTTACGGAGTTGCCCGTTGAGCAGCGCCGCCAGATCCTCGCCAAAATGCACGAGACCGGGCAGAGCTTCAAACTGCTGCCTATCGCCGTGACCCGGCATGCCGCAGCGCGCATCCCGCTGTCCTACGCCCAGCAGCGCATGCTGTTTCTCTGGCAGATGGAACCGGACAACGCCGCCTACAACGTGCCCATGGCCGTGCGCCTCAATGGCCCGCTGGACCGGCAGGCATTGAGCGCCGCGCTGGATCAACTGGTGCAGCGCCACGAAACCCTGCGCACCCGCTTTGTGTCCGAAGAGGGCGCGTTTTATCAGGAGATTCTTGAGCAGGCGACTGTCGCCCTTGAATTCGCCTCGATTGAGCCAGCCGACATCGAACGTCAGGTGCGTGCGGAGCTGCAAAAGCCCTTTGACCTGCTGAGTGGCACGCTGCTAAGGGTCAAACTGTTTCAGCTCAGCAAAACCGAACATGTCCTGACGGTGTGCATGCATCACGTGGTGTCCGATGGCTGGTCTGGCGAAGTGCTGATTCGTGAGTGGGTGCAGCTGTATCAGGCGCAGGTTTCCGGGCAGCCCGCGCAACTGCCTGCGCTGGCGATTCAGTACGCCGACTACGCCATCTGGCAACGCGCCTGGCTGGAGGCCGGGGAGGGCGAGCGACAACTGGATTACTGGAAAAAGCAATTGGGTAGCGAACATCCGCTGCTGACTTTGCCGCTGGATCACGAGCGCCCGCTGCAACCGAGTCAGCGTGGGGCGACTGTGCGTGTCGACCTGCCGGAGCAACTGTCTGCACAGCTGAAAATCCAGGCGCGCAACAATGGCCAGACCGTGTTCATGCTAATGCTGGCAGCGCTGTCGGTGATGCTGTCGCGCTTCAGCGGCCAAGCCGACATTCGCATCGGCGCGCCCAATGCCGGGCGCACCCGCAGCGAGCTGGAAGGCCTGATCGGCTTCTTTATCAATACCCAGGTGCTGCGCGTTCAGGTGGACGAGCGGCAGAGCTTTGCTGAGCTGCTGGATCAGGTGAAACAGGTGGTCACCGGTGCCCAGTCGCATCAGGAGCTGCCGTTCGAACACCTGGTGGATGCGCTGGCACCGGAGCGCAACCTGGGCCACAACCCGCTGTTCCAGTTCAAGATCAATCAGCACGTGCTGAGCGCTGATGGCAGCGGGCAAAGCGTGTCGGGGCTGACCGTCGATGAGTTTCCGATGGGCAGCAGTGATGCGCGCTTTGATCTGGCCTTTGACTTTACCGATACGCCGGGCGGTATTCGCGGCTATTTCACCTACGCCACCGACCTGTTCGAGGCGCAGACCATCGAGCGCATGGCCGACGCGCTGCGTGGCGTGCTGCAAGCGCTGGTCATTGACACTGCCCAGCGTCTGGCCGATCAGCCGCAAACGGTCTTGTTGCCAGTCATTGAGCAGACCGCTGATTTTGCCTGTAGCGATTTCCTCAGCCTCTGGCAACAGGGGCTTGACGCGGGTGGCAACAAAACCGCCTTGCGCGTTGGCCAGCACGTGTTGAGCTTTGACGAACTTGAAAGACGCAGTAACCAGTTCGCCCGCTACCTGCACGCACAGGACATCAACCCGGGCATGACCGTCGCGCTGTGCCTGGATCGCTCTGTGGAATGGGTCGTCAGCCTGCTGGCGGTGCTGAAACTGGGCGCGGTGTACCTGCCGCTGGACAGCGCACAACCTGCCGAGCGCCTGCAACAGCTGGCCCGTGACAGCGGAGCTGTGTTGCTGATTCATGCACCCGACGATGACAAGGCCGCGCAGCTTGGCGTGTGCCCGGTGCTGGCTTTCGATGCCACGTTGTGGGCCGATGTCGACAGCGGTGCGCTGAACGTTCATGTGATGGCCGAGCAGGCGGCTTACATCGTTTATACCTCTGGCTCCACCGGGCAGCCCAAGGGCGTGGTGATCAGCCACGGTGCGCTGGCCAACTATGTGCAGGGCGTGCTTGAGCGCCTGTCGCTGAAGGACGGCGCGAGCATGGCGATGGTCTCGACGGTTGCGGCGGACCTGGGCCATACGTTGCTGTTCGGTGCGCTGGCCTCCGGTCGCCCGCTGCACCTGCTGTCCCACGAGCAGGCGTTCGACCCTGACGGTTTCGCCCGCTACATGGCTGAACATCAGGTCGACGTCCTGAAGATCGTGCCCAGCCATTTGCAGGGTCTGCTGCAAGCCGCCAACCCGGCCGACGTGCTGCCGAGCCAGTTGCTGATTCTGGGGGGCGAGGCCAGCTCGTGGGCGTTGATCGAACAGGTCCGCGCGTTGAAACCGGGCTGCCGTATCGTCAATCACTATGGCCCGACCGAAACCACGGTCGGCATCCTCACCCATGAAGTGGCCGAGCGTCTGAGTGGCTGCCGCAGCGTGCCGGTCGGTCAACCACTGGCCAACGGCAAGGCGCGGGTGCTGGACGCCTATCTGAACCCGGTCGCCGAGCGTGTGGCTGGCGAGCTGTATCTGGGCGGTCAAGGGCTGGCACAGGGTTATCTGGGCCGGGCGGCGATGACCGCCGAACGCTTTGTGCCGGACCCGGACGCCAATGGTCAGCGCCTTTACCGGGCAGGCGACCGTGCGCGCTGGGTGGATGGCGTGCTGGAGTACCTGGGCCGTGCTGATGATCAGGTGAAAATCCGCGGTTACCGGGTCGAACCGGGCGAAGTCGGCCAGTTGCTGCAAACCCTGAACAACGTGGCCGAAGCCGTAGTGCTGGCCCAGCCGCTGGAAAGCGACGCAACCCGTCTGCAACTGGTGGCGTATTGCGTCGCGGCAGCCGGTGCAAGCCTCAATGTTGAGCAGCTACGCGAGCAACTGGCGGCACGCCTGCCGGAATACCTGGTGCCTGCGCAGATCCTGCTGCTGGACAGGCTGCCGCTGACCGCCAACGGCAAGCTCGACAAGCGCGCCTTGCCCAAGCCGGGTGTGGTCAAACAGCGGTACACCGCGCCGGTCGGCGAGATCGAGGAAAAACTCGCTGCGGTCTGGGCCGATGTACTCAAGCTGGAGCAGGTCGGCAGCACCGACAACTTCTTCGAACTGGGTGGCGATTCGATCCTCAGCCTGCAAATCATCGCTCGTGCCAAGCGCCAGGGCATCAAGCTCAGCCCCAAGCAGTTGTTTGAAAAACAGACCATCGGTCAGTTGGCTTCTGTGGCTAAACTGATCGAGAAAAAGTCCGCCGCTGTGCTGGAACAGGTCAGCGGAGTACTGCCGTTGCTGCCGATTCAGGCGCGCTTCTTCGAGCTGGAGATCCCCCAGCGTCAGCACTGGAATCAGGCGCTGATGCTCAAGCCCCTGCAAATGCTGGATGCGGCCCATCTGCAGGCGGCACTCACCGCGCTCATCGAACAGCATGATGCACTGCGTCTCGGTTTCACTCAGCAAAACGACGTTTGGCAAGCCACGTTCGGCGCTTTAAACACGCGTGACGTGCTGTGGACCCATGAACTGGACAGCGTCGAGCGACTGGCCGAACTGGCCGACGAAGCACAACGCAGCCTGGACCTGAAAAACGGTCCGTTGCTGCGCGCGGTACTGATCAATCTGCCGCAGGGCGAACAACGTCTGTTGCTGGTGATTCACCATCTGGTGGTGGACGGGGTTTCGTGGCGGGTGTTGCTGGAAGACCTGCAACAGGCGTATCTCGCCATCGCGGCAGGTCGGCCTGCGGCGCTCCCTGCGAAAACCAGCTCGCTGAAAAGCTGGGCCGAGCAGTTGCAGGCCTATGCACAGAGCCCGGTGCTGGAGCAGGAGCTGGGTTACTGGCAGGCGCAGTTGCAGGACGTCAGCGACGCCTTGCCGTGTGATCACCCGCACGGCGGCCAGCAACAGAAACATGCGCTGTCGGTGGTCACGCAACTGAATGGCGAACTGACCCGGCAACTGCTGCAAGACGCCCCGGCGGCTTACCGCACGCAGATCAATGACCTGCTGCTGACCGCGCTGGCGCGGGTTGTCAGCCGCTGGACCGAGCAGCCGCATGCGCTGATTCGTCTGGAAGGGCATGGCCGCGAAGACCTGTTCGAGGCGCTGGACATCACCCGCACGGTAGGCTGGTTCAGTAACCTGTACCCGGTCAGGCTCACGCCGCAGACCACGCTGGCCGATTCGCTCATGACCATCAAAGAGCAATTGCGCGCAGTGCCGGACAAGGGCATTGGCTACGGCGCGTTACGTTATCTGGGCAGCGAATCTGCGCGGCAGACCCTGCAGGCGCTACCGCAGGGCAGCATTGTGTTCAATTATCTGGGCCAGTTCGACGGCAGCTTTGACGCGCAAGGTGCGCTGTTCACGCCCTCGGCCGACAGCAGCGGCGCGTCGCAGAGTGCCGACGCGCCGCTGGCCGCGCCGCTCAGCATCAATGGTCAGGTCTACGGCGGCGAGCTGCGCCTGAGCTGGACCTTCAGCGGCGCGGTATTCGAACGTGACACCGTGCAACGGCTGGCTGATGAATACGCCGTCGAACTGCAACAATTGATTGCGCATTGCACCACCGAGGGCGTGGCCGGCGTTACTCCGTCGGACTTCCCGCTGGCGCGCCTGACCCAGTCGCAGCTAAGCCGTTTGCCAATCCCTGCCGGACAGATCGAAGACATCTACCCGCTGGCACCGATGCAGCAGGGCATGCTGTTCCACACCCTGTTCGAGCAGGAGGCGGGCAATTACATCAACCAGATGCGCGTCGAGGTCAGCGGGCTGGACGTGCCACGTTTCCGCGCCGCCTGGCAGGCAACACTGAACGCCCACGAGGTGCTGCGCAGTGGGTTTGTCAGCCATCTGCAGCAGTCGCTGCAAGTGGTGTTGCGCGATGTCAGCATGCCGTTTGTCGAACTGGATGCCCGTGCGCAATCAAACGAATGGGTTGACGACTGGGCGAATGCCGATCGCCAACAGGGCTTCGATCTGGCCCAAGGGCCGTTGCTGCGCCTGGCCGTGTTGCGCACTGGCGAGCAGACGCATCAATTGATCTACACCAGTCATCACATCCTCATGGACGGCTGGAGCAGTTCGCGCCTGCTGGGCGAAGTGCTGCAACGCTACAGCGGCCAGACACTGCCGAGGCAGGTCAGCCGTTATCGTGACTACATCGAATGGCTGCAACGCCAGGACGCCGGGCTCAGCGAGCGTTTCTGGACCGGCCAGCTTGCTGAGCTGGATGAGCCGACGCGGCTGGTTCAGGCCTTCAAAGCGCCTGATAGCGGGCAGGGGCATGGCGATTACCTGCAACTGATCGACGCCGACAGCACCCGTCAATTGAGCGAGTTTGCCCGCGAGCAGCGTGTCACCCTCAACACGCTGGTGCAGTCGGCCTGGCTGCTGGTGCTACAACGCTACACCGGCCAGTCCAGCGTGACCTTTGGTGCGACCGTTGCCGGGCGTCCGGCTGATTTGCCGGGCGTCGAAGAGCAACTGGGACTGTTCATCAACACCTTGCCGGTGATCGCCAGCCCGCGCCCGGAACAGTGTGTGGCGGCCTGGGTGCAGCAGGTGCAGGCGAAAAACATCGCCCTGCGTGAGCATGAACACACACCGCTGTACGAGATTCAACGCTGGGCCCGCAGCGCTGGCGAGGCGCTGTTCGACACCATTCTGGTGTTCGAAAACTACCCGGTGTCCGAGGCCCTGCAACAGTCCGCGCCGCAAGGGCTGGTGTTCGGCGGCCTGCACACGCAGGAACAGACTCATTACCCGCTGACCCTGGTGGTCAATCTGGGCGAAGCCCTGTCGCTGCGTTTCAGCTATGCGCGTCAGTACTTCAGCGAGCCGCAGATGGCGCGGTTGTCAGCGCATTTTCGCCAGGTGTTGCAGGCACTGGTGCGTGATCCGCAGGCGGCGATTGGCGAACTGGCGTTGCTGGATGATCACGAACAGCAACACGTGCTGCGTGACTGGAACGCTACCGCCGCTGAATTCCCGAGCGACCACTGCCTGCACAGCCTGATCGAAGCGCAGGTAGCGGCCACGCCTGAAGCCCCGGCGCTGATCTTTGCTGCCGAGCAACTCAGCTACGCGCAACTCAACGCCCGCTCCAATCAGCTCGCCCATCGCTTGCGCGAAGCGGGTGTCGGCCCGGACGTGCTGGTGGGCATCTGTGTCGAGCGCAGTCTGGAACTGGTGATCGGTTTGCTGGCGATCATCAAGGCCGGTGGCGCTTACGTGCCGCTGGACCCGGATTATCCCGAAGATCGGCTGGCGTACATGATGCAGGACAGCGGGATTGCCTTGCTGCTGACTCAATCGGCATTGCTGGAGCGTATACCGGTTCAGGTTCAGAGTATTTGTCTGGATCAGGACGGCGACTGGCTGGAGGGTTACAGCACTGCCAACCCGGTCAACCTGACTCATCCGCAGAATCTGGCTTACGTGATTTACACATCCGGTTCGACCGGCAAGCCCAAAGGTGCAGGCAACAGCCATCGTGCGTTGGTCAACCGCTTGCACTGGATGCAAAAGGCTTACGCGCTGGATGGCAGCGAAACGGTGTTGCAGAAAACCCCGTTCAGTTTCGACGTATCTGTGTGGGAGTTCTTCTGGCCGCTCATGACCGGCGCTCGCTTGGCGGTAGCGTTGCCAGGCGATCACCGCGACCCTGAGCGGCTGGTGCAGACCATTCGCGAGCATCAGGTCACGACCCTGCACTTTGTACCGTCGATGTTGCAGGCGTTCCTGACCCATCCGCAGGTAGAAAGCTGTAACAGCCTGCGCCGAGTGGTGTGCAGCGGCGAAGCGTTGCCTGCCGAGCTGGCCGGTCAGGTGCTCAAGCGTCTGCCGCAGGTGGGCTTGTTCAACCTTTACGGTCCGACTGAAGCGGCTATCGACGTCACTCACTGGAACTGCACCTCGGAAGACGTGCTCAGCGTGCCGATTGGTCGGCCCATCGATAACCTGAAAACCCACATTCTGGACGACGGTTTGCTGCCCGCCGCACAGGGCGTTGCGGCAGAGCTGTACCTGGGCGGTGTCGGTCTGGCGCGGGGTTATCACAAGCGTGCGGCGCTGACGGCCGAGCGTTTTGTGCCGGACCCGTTCGACGAGCAGGGCGGCGGGCGGCTGTACCGCACCGGCGATCTGGCACGTTATCGCGACGAGGGTGTGATCGAGTACGCCGGGCGTATCGACCATCAGGTGAAGATTCGTGGTCTGCGTATCGAACTGGGCGAAATCGAAGCGCGCCTGCACGAGCATGCAGCTGTGCGCGAAGCCAATGTCATCGACATCGATGGGCCGTCCGGCAAGCAACTGGTGGCGTATCTGGTGCCAGCCGAGGCGGGGCACGAGTCTGAAGACTTGCGCGAAGCCTTGAAGGCGCACCTCAAGGCTCATGTGCCGGATTACATGGTGCCGACCTGGTTTGTCTTCATTGATGTGATGCCGCTGACCGCCAACGGAAAACTGGATCGCCGCGCACTGCCGAAACCGGACGTAGCCCGGTCGCAGCAGGGGCACATCGCACCGCGCACAGACTTCGAACAGCGTCTGGCGGCGCTTTGGGAGCAGGTGTTGCAGGTCGAGCGGGTCGGGCTCAACGACAACTTCTTTGCGCTGGGCGGGCACTCGTTGCTGGCGGTTTCGCTGGCCGGGCGGATTCGTGAGACGTTCGATATCTCCATCAAGCTGCATGATTTTCTGCTGATGCAGACCCTCGGTGAACTGGCCGATTTCATGCGTGCGGATGAGGTCAAGGTCAAATCAGGCGTCATCGCCATGAACGCCAACCGTTCCGACAACACGTCATTGTTCTGCCTGCCACCGGGCGGCGGCGGGACGTACTCGTACTACCCGCTGGCCGGTAAACTCAACGACCGCCGGCGGGTTTATGGGCTGGTCAACAAAGCCTACGTGGTGCCGGGCTGGTTCGATACGTCCTGGCAGGAGATGGTCGACTACTACGTCGAACAGATCCGCATGACCCAGCCGCACGGGCCTTACAACCTGCTGGGCTGGTCGATGGGCGGCGCGCTGGCCATCGAGGTGGCGCATGTGCTTGAGCAGGAAGGCGACACGGTGACTTTCCTCGGGCTGGTGGACACGCAACTGCCTGCGTCGGTCGGGATGAAGTGGGTCGAGGAAGCGCCAGAAATCACCACGCAGAAACAGGGCGAAAACTACTACCACAGCCTGATCAAGAGCCTGCAGGCCTTTGTACCGGGCTTGCAGGAAGACACGATTGTGGGGTTGATCGAAACAGCCCGGCATTCGCTGGCCAGCGAGGGCGAAGTGATTGACTGGGTGGTCGACAAGGTTGCACGGGAGGCCGGAATCAACGCCGACAACCTGCGCAGCATATTCCAGGACATCGCCGTGCAGGATGAGATCGAAACCGGCTACAAGCTGCTGGAAGCCAATGCGCAGCTGAGCCAGGCGTTTACCCTGAAAAAGCTCAACGTGCAGGCCGACTGCTGGTGGGCCGGTCAGAGCCGTGAACAGGGGCAGATTGCCAAGGCCGAAGCCGTGCTGCTGGAACAGTGCTCGGTCAATGGCCTGCGCAGTTCGACGACGGTTGATCAGCGACATGACAACGTGGTGATTGCGCAGGCGTTACTGGACGGGGTGGCGGCGCAGATGGTGTGACGCAGAGCGTCACGCACGGCGCTCCCACGCTGGAGCGTTGGAACGATAGGGATTGGGCCTCACACCTATCGTGCCCATGCTCCGCGTGGGCATGCATTTCTGGACGCTCTGCGTCCGGTCTTGACTGTGTGGCGCGGTGGCGATTTGTGACGCGGAGCGTCACGCCATGCGTTCCTACGCTGGAGCGTTGGAACGATAGTGTTCGGGCTCACCTTATCGTGCCCATGCTCCGCGTGGGCATGCATTTCTGGACGCTCTGCGTCCGCTGCTGGATATGTGGCGCGGCGTCGATGTGTGACGCGGAGCGTCACGCCATGCGTTCCTACGCTGGAGCGTTGGAACGATAGTGTTCGGGCTCACCTTATCGTGCCCATGCTCCGCGTGGGCATGCATTTCTGGACGCTCTGCGTCCGCTGCTGGATGTGTGGTGCGGCGGCGATGTGTGACGCGGAGCGTCACGCCATGCGCTCCCACGCTGGAGCGTTGGAACGATAGTGTTCGGGCTCACACTTATCGTGCCCATGCTCCGCGTGGGTATGCATTTCTGGACGCTCTGCGTCCGCTCTTGAGTGCGAGGAACGAGCGCCGGTCAGTTAAAAATCACCGCGCAGGGTCAACACGTAGTTGCGTGGGTCGCCGTAGTAGTTGCCGCGGTCGATGTCGCCGGTGGCCTTGTAGTATTTACGATCCAGCAGGTTGTTGCCGTTGAGTGCCACCGACCAGTGCTCGTCTATTTTCCATGAGGCCCGCGCGTCCCAGATGGCGCGGCTGGGGTTATCGATGGGCTGGGTCGACTCGTGTTCCGAGTAGCCGCTCTGCGCCGAGACACCGCCGCCAACGGTCAGCCGCCGCCAGGCACCAGGCAGGTTGTAGCTGCTGGACAGGCGCAGCATGTGCCGGGGCGTTTCTGCCGAAATCGATTGTCCGTCGCTGCCACGCGTGAGGTTGAAGGTGTAACCGGCGATGGTCTGCAACCCGGACAGCGGCTCGCCGCTGATCTCCATGTCGAAACCCTTGCTGCGCCGCACGTCGCCATTCAAATAGCAGGTGCCGTAAGCGTCGTTGCCCAGGCATTGGCCCGCATGGGCGTCGTCTTCGACCGCCACGTCTTTCTGTTTCACATAGAACAGGGCAAAGGACACGTTCAGGCGCTTGTCGAACAGCTCGCCCTTGATACCGGTTTCATGGCTGGCACCGATGGCCGGGTCGAGGAACGCGCCGGATGCCGTGCGATAACTGCTTTGCGGCAAAAAGATATCGGTGTAGCTGGCGTACCACGACCAGTCCTTGTCCAGATCGTAGATCACACCCATGAACGGCGTGACCTGGTTATCTTCCCGGGCGCGGGTGGTCACGCCTGAGGACTGGCTCTGATAGTCATACCAACTGACCCGGCCGCCCATGACCAGGCTCAACGACTCGGTCAGGCTCAGGCGCAGGTTGCTGTAAATGCCATAACGCTTGTCACTGTAGTCAGTGCTGCGCCAGGCCGGGCGCGCGGGCTCGGTGATGGCGTTGTGGTCGGGGTTGAAAATGTCCAGCGGCTGATTGGCACTGACCGTGGCATAGCGAGAATCGCGTTTCTGCTCCGACCCGTTGCTGCCGAGCGTCAACTGATGGCTCAGGCCAAAGGCGTCGAAACGGCCGTCCAGATGGCCGTCGACGCCATCGCTTTGAATATCGTCCGAGCGAAACAGGGTTCTGACCAGTCGCGAGCCGCTTTGGGTCGCAGGGTCGATGGCGCCCTGCGCGTAGGCGACTTTCTGATCGAACGAGCCATCCGAATGGGTCGCTGACAGCGTACCGCTCCAGGTCTCGTCAAAACGGGTTTCCAGCTCGCTGAACACTTCGTCAGTCCGGGTCTGATGACGGTTCCATTCCTGAGCCAGCGAGGTGGAACGCGACAGCCCGACAGCCCGGCCATTGCTGTAGCGAGGCAGGCCGAAAATCGAAAAGCCCTGAGTGTCCGCGCTCTGATGGCGCAGGCCGAGGGTCAGGGTGGTGTCTTCGCTCAGGTCGGTTTCCAGAATGCCGTACAGCAACGGCGCGGTTTTTTGCAGCCCGTCGATAAAGCTGCCACGGTCTTCGTAAGACGTTACGAAACGCCCGCGAACGCTGCCTGAATCGTTGAGCTTGCTGCTGCCGTCCAGATCGACGCGGTACTGGTCCCAGCTGCCGGCGCGGGTGGTGATCGAAAACTGCGGTATGGCCGTTGGCCGCTTGCGCACCAGATTGACCGCGCCACCGGGATTGCCCGCGCCGATCAGCAATCCGGCCGCGCCGCGCAGCACTTCGACGCGGTCATAGATTTCCATGTCAGGAGTCATCCAGCCGGTGACGCTGTAACCCTGGCCCGCCACCCCGTCGATGGTGTAACTCTCATCCTCCAGAGCAAAGCCGCGGGAGCTGAACACATGCGAGCCGAAATTGCGTTGCGAAAAGGTGATGCCGGGCGTTTGCGCCATCACCTCATCCAGGCCAGTGAGGTTCTTGTCGTCCATCAATTGACGGGTCACAACGGTGACCGACTGCGGGGTTTCGCGCAATGACTGTACGGTCTTGTTGATGCTGATGCCGGAGGCAGCGTAAGAGCCGCTGCCCTCGCTGGTCATGCCGAACTCACTGCCTTTGATCGCCACCGGTTCGAGGCTCATGGGTTGTGCTGAGGCTGCGACGCCCAGGATCAGGGTATTGGCCTCAAGGCTGTGCGCCACACCGGCTTTTTTCAGCAGGTCCATGGTCGCCCGCTCAGGCGTCAGCCTGCCGTGTACCGGGCTGCTGAGCTTGCCGTTGACATCCTCGGGGTTGTAGAGAATTTGCAGATCGCCTTGACGCCCCAGTTCTTTAAGGGCGCTGCTCAAGGCCTGTGCGGGGATATCGAATTCGTACTCTTCAGCCAGGGCTTCGCCCTGAAAAACCAGTGCCAGCACCAGCCCCATCCCGCTCACACGCAGGCCACGCGTTTTCACGCGCCCTGTGCGCCGACGGTTGGAGGGTGATTGCATGGGAGGGTGGCTCGTGGAAAGCGAGGATGAAGGATAATGTATTTGTGCAGTCTGGTCGTGCGCAGTGGTCTGTATCACAAGCCGACACCGCGTCGCATATCAAGATCTGACGCAGAGCGTCCAGAACGGCATGCGACGCAGAGCGTCGCACGATAGTTGAGATTATCGTTCCTCACGCTCCAGCGTGGGAATGCCGTTCGTGACGCTCTGCGTCATACACTCTGCGCCGCGCCAGGCACTCAAGATCGGACGCGGAGCGTCCGGAAATGCCTGCCCATGCGGAGCAGAGGCACGATCTGTGGAGCCAGACTCAGGTCAGAAATCACCCCGCAACGTCAGTACATAGCTGCGCGGTTCGCCGTAGACGTTGGAGCGGTCGGTGGCGATCGAGGTGGTGTAGTACTTGCGGTCGAACAGGTTTTCGGCGTTGAGCGACACTTTCCAGTTCTCATCCAGCTTCCACGACGCTCGGGCATCCCAGATGGCCCGACCGGCGACGCCCAGCTCTTTATTGGACGGCACTTCGTAACCCGAATCCGCCGATACGCCAGCGCCCAGGGTCAGGCGGTTCCACGCACCCGGCAGGTTGTAGCTGGTGTTGAGGCGCAGCATGTGTTTCGGCGTTTCGTACGCGACATCCGAGTCGCCGTTGTTGCGCAGCATGTTGAAGGTATAGCCGCCGAACACTTGCAGCCCCGGCAGCACCTCGCCGCTGGCTTCGACGTCGACACCCTTGCTGCGACTGATGCCGTCCTGCAGGTAGCAGGAGCCGTCGGAACTGGTAGGGCAGAGCTCGGTAGTGTTCACATCGACAGCCGCCACATCTTTCTGTTTGATGTAGAACAGCGCCATCGACAGGTTCATGCGCTTGTCGAACAGTTCACCCTTGAAACCGGTTTCGTAGTTGGAGCCGATGGCCGGGTCCAGCGGTGAGCCGCCAGCGGTGACGTAGTTGGCTTGTGGCGTGAAGATGTCTGCATAGCTGGCGTACCACGACCAACTGTCGTTGATGTCATAGATAACGCCCGCAAACGGCGTGAATTCCTGGGTCTGCTTGGACTCGTAATCCGTCGCTGCACCGGTTTTGACATCGTACTTGTAGTCATACCAACTCAGGCGAGTACCGAGTACCACACTCAACGGTTCGCTCAGGTGGATGCGCGTGTTGGCGTACAGGCCCGCGCGCTCTTCGGTGGTGTCGATATCGGTCGTCCAGGCCGGACGCGCGGGTTTGGCGAAGGCGTTCTGGTTGACGTCGAAGATGTTGATCGGGGTCCGTCTCGTCACCGTAGCCTGATGCGTGTTGGCCTCCTGCTTCGACCAGTCGGCACCCAGGGTCACTTGATGCTCAAGGCCGAAAGCGTTGAAGTTACCTTCCAGTTGACTGTTCAGACCGACGCTGTCGACCTCGTCCTTGCGAAACAGTGTGCCCTGAAAGTTGGAGCCCGCCAGCGTCGTGGGGTTTACCGTGCCTCGTGCATAGGCAATATTCTGATCAAACCCGCCCTGCGAATACGTCAACGAGGTCTTGCTGATCCAGTCGTCATTAAAACGATGCGCGACTTCGGTAAACACCTCGGTCATGTCGCTTTCATGGCGGTTCCACTTCTGCGCCAGATTGTTCGAGCGCGACAGGCCCAGCGAGTTGCCGTTGCTGTAGCGCGGCAGGCCGTAGATCGAGTAACCGTTGATCACCTGCTCCTGACGACGCAGGCTCATGGTCAGCGTGGTGTCATCGCTCACGTCTGCTTCGACGATGCCGTACAGCAGCGGGGTGCGGCTGTCGCGCCCGTCCAGGTAGGAACCGCTGTCATCGTAGGCTGCGACCATGCGCCCGCGCAGGGTGCCGGAATCGTTGAGCTTGCCGCTGCCGTCGAGGTCGACGCGGTACTGGTCCCAGGAACCGGCGCGGGTGGTGATCGAGAATTTGTTATCGGCAGTCGGGCGCTTGCGCACCAGATTGACCGCCCCCCCAGGCTGACCTGCACCGACCAGCAAGCCGGACGCACCGCGCAGCACTTCCACGCGATCATAGATCGCCATGTCCGGCTGCATCCAGCCAGTGATCTGATAGCCCTGACCGCCAATGCCATCGACCAGGAAGCTCTCCGCCAGCAACGAGAAGCCGCGCGAGGTGTACACGTGGCCGCCGAAGTTGCGGTACTGGAACGTGATGCCGGGCGTGTCTTCCAGCACCTCGCTGAGGCTGGTGAGGTTGTTGTCATCCATGACCTGCCGGGTCACCACAGTCACCGATTGCGGTGTTTCACGCAGCGATTGCGGCGCGCCCTTGCCAATGCTCACCGCGCCGGTGGTGTACGAACCGGTGCCGTCGGTGGTCGTGCCCAGGTACTGCGAGTCGATCGCGGTGGGGGCCAGGGTGACCGTGCCCGTCGTGGTCGTTCCGTCTGCTGCGGCTTCCTGCGCCTGTGTGGCCACCGGCATGCAAAGTGCCAGGCCCATGGCTGCCATGGAGGGCCGGGAGCGGAACATCTGACTGAGCATCAACGCTTTGCTGAGCGGGGTGAGTCGTGACGGGTTGTGCATGAATTGGCTCTTTCCAGTGGGTATCGGCAAGGAGATTGAAAGCGTTGCTCAGGCCTGCGCAGCCTTTGTCAGCCGTCGACAGGGCAGGCGAGATCAACTTTTTTATGGGGAACCAGGCAGGAAAATGGCTGTGCGCGCAGTTCGCTGTTAATGAGAACGAAAGCGATTAACGATTATTTAATGAATTTTTCACAAATCCCGAAAATAGAT
Organism: Pseudomonas syringae; assembly: GCF_023278085.1. Classification (NCBI taxonomy): domain Bacteria; kingdom Pseudomonadati; phylum Pseudomonadota; class Gammaproteobacteria; order Pseudomonadales; family Pseudomonadaceae; genus Pseudomonas; species Pseudomonas syringae. The sequence continues at coordinate 1,870,601 of NZ_CP066265.1, forward strand.
GGCGCTTAGCTATCTGACTTGGTCGTGCAGGGCTTCGCCGGACAAGAAAAAGCCCCGCTCGCGGACAGGCCGGGCGGGGCGTTTCAAGACGGCTGATTCAGGCAGGAGCAGCCTCGTTCAGCACCTGCTCGACCTGGATCTGGCCCGCCTGCATGCGTACCAGTTGATCGGCGATGTAGAAGTAGCGATCGTCGTGGGAGATGACGATGATGGTCTTGCCCTGTTGCTTCAGTTCCGGCAGCAATTCGGTGTAGAACACCCGACGGAATGCCGGGTCCTGGTCGGCTGCCCACTCGTCGAAGACCAGCACCTGACGCTCGTCCAGCCACGCATTGATCAGCGCCAGCCGCTTGCGCTGACCGGTGGACAGGTCGGTGGTGGTAAACGCGCCGTCCTTGATGCTGACCTTGTGTGCGATGTCCAGACGCTCCAGGTATTTGCCGGCGTCCTCCGGCAGCGCAGCCTGACCTTGCAGCGGCTCATCGAACAGGTAATAGTCGGCAAAAATCGTTGTGAACAGCTGGCGATAGTCGTCGAGATTTTCCGGGGTGACCGCCTTGCCGTTCAGGCGAATCTCGCCTTGTTGCGGCGTGTACAGGCCGAGCAGCAACTTGATCAACGTGGTCTTGCCGCAGCCGTTTTCACCGACGATAAACACGATATCGCCCTGTTTGATGCTCAGGTCGACCGGGCCCAGATGGAAGGCATCACTGCCTTCGACCGGCGGGTAGTCGTAGCGCAAATTGTGCAGTTCCAGGGTCTGCATACTGGCCAGTGAATTGGCGCGGTCGTTGACCAGCAAATGCGGTTCAGGATTGGAAAACTTCCACGACAGCTCGGCGATGCGACGCATGGCGATCTGCGCACGGCTGATGCCGGGCAAGGCGGTAATCAGGCGCTCCAGCGGGCCTTTCATGTACAGCATCACCAGCACGAAGCCGCCCAGCACGGTCTTTTCAGTGGTCGGCCACATGGCCTGGAAGGCGATGGCGATGCCGATCACGGCAAAGAACAGCATCGAACCAAAGGTTTCGGCACTGACGAAAATGTTGGCGGCACGGATGTTCGAGCGACAGATGGTTTCGGTGGCACCGTGAATCTTCTCGTCAAGCATGTGCTGACGACGTTTGCGCTGAATACGCAGTTCCTTGGCGCCTGCGGACAGCGCCTGGTAGTGCTTCTGCAATTCGTCTTCGCTGTTGCGGGCCGTCAGAATGCTGCGCATGCCAAACGCGTGAGCCAGGTACTGCGCGCCGGTGCCGAGTACCACGGTGAGGACGGTCAGCGCCAGAATCTGCCAGGACAACAGCGCCAGGTAGGTCAGGCAGCCGAGGGTGACGGTGAACGAGATGACCATCGGCGCGACCGACAAGGCGAAGGTGCTGATGGTGTTGACGTCATTGAGCAGCACTGGAATCAGGCGATGCGAGCGATAACGCTCCAGTTGCTCGATGGGCGCGACCAGCACCTTGGCCGCCAGCTCGCGGCGCAGGTTGGCGACCACGCGCTGGCCGACATAGTTGGTCGACAGGTTGGACAGCGTCGAACAGGCCAGGGTCAGCACACACAGCCCGGCGAACAGCAGTGCGGTATGCGTGTCAGGGCCGCCTGGCATGTTCAGCGCATTGTTGATGGTGGCCAGCAAGCCGGTGACGCTCAGGCCACTGACGATGCCCAGCACAGTCGACAGCGCCACCAGCCACCAGAACGGCTTGAGGATCCTCAGGGTTTCCCGGGCGAGGCTTTCAGTTTTGCGGGTCATGGTGAGTCTCGTCAGTGTCCGTGAGTGGGGGGCTGTTACAGGTCACGAGCGACCCGAAAGCCCAGCCAGTCGCCACGTACAGCAGGCTGGCGGCTGTTGCGGTTGCCGGAGCGGGAGAAGATCGGCGCTTCGGTCCAGTCATTGCCGCGAATCATTTTCCAGGTGCAATCACCGGCCAGCCACGCGCTGCCGTCGGTGGGCGCGCCGTTGTAGTTGCTGGTCTCGCAATCGGCGGTCCACTCGTAGACGTTGCCATGGGCGTCGTAAATGCCGAAGTCGTTGGGGCTGTAGCTGCCAGCGGGTGCGGTGTAGCTGAAACCGTCTTCCGGGCCGTAGGTGTTGGCGTGTCTGGCGATGCTGTACGGCTTGCCTTCGTCCATCGGGAACGGGAAAGAGCCCTTGCTGCCGCCGCGTGCCGCGTATTCGCGCTGGGCTTCGCTGACCATGTGGTAAGACTTGCCGGTCTTCTTCGACAGCCATTCGACATACGCCCTGGCTTCGTTCCAGTCCATGCACACGGCGGGCTGGCGCGCGCTCAGCGGATAGCGAGGCTTGCCAGCCTTGCACTCGCGGCCCGGCCGGGTGTCGCCGTCCGGCATTTTGTAACCGGAGCTTTTGAGGTAGGCGTCCCATTCGCCGCTCAACACCTGAAAGCGGCTGATGGCGAACGGTTTGGCGAATGTCACGTCATGCAGCGGGCCTTCGTCCGGCTGGCGGCCCATTTCTTCTTCGGGCGCGCCCATGGTGAACGTGCCCGCAGGCAGCACGACCATTTCCGGACAATCCTTGCAGTCCTTGAATGTCTTCCCCGGCGCGGGCACCGGTTCGGTTGTAGCGGCAAGGGCGGTGTCGCCCAGCAACAGGCCGAGCACGGCGGAAAGGGACAGCAGTGTTTTTTTCATGACGGGTCTCGAAGGAAACGGAAAACAATGGGTTCAGTGCGGGCGCATCAGGTGCGTTGACTGAGCAGGGCCATAAAACGGTCGATCTCAGCCTCGCTGTTCAGCAGCCCCGGCGCAGTGCGTACCACCGGGCCGACATCGCGGCTCACGGCATCGACCACCATGCGTTGCTTCATCAGCCACGCCGCTACCTCGTCGCACGGCTGACCCTTGAGCCGGAAAAAGCTGAAGCCCGCCGACAGCGCAGGGTCCATTGGCGTCACCAGCTCGACAGTCGGCTGTGCCTGAAGACGCTGCTTGAGGTAGCTGTTGAGCTCGTGAATGCGCGCCTGCACGTCGGCCTTGCCCAGTTGCAGGTGCAGTTTGAAGGCTTCGTTCAGCGCCCAGCGGTGTTCGAACGAGTGATAGCCGCCGGGCGTCATGATCGTGCCGAAGTTACTCGCTTCCGAGAACGTCGGGATCAGCGGGGTGAGGTCCTTCACCTGCTCCGAACGGGCGCAGACGATGCCGGTGCCGCGTGGGCCGAACATCCACTTGTGCGTACCCGCAACGTAGAAGTCGCACTTCATCTCGGGGAAATCCAGGTTCTCGACGCCAAACCCGTGTACGCCGTCGACCACGTACAGAATGCGGTCCTTGTCGTCGCGGTTGCGGTTGTGTTCTTCGACCAGATCACCGATGGCACCAATCGGCAGTTTCACGCCGCTGCCCGACTGCACCCAGGTCATGCCCAGCACTCGCGTCTTCGGCTGAATGCTGCGCGCGATAGAGCCGATGATCTCGTCTGCCGAAACAGTGGCCGGGTCCTTGAACAGGCGAATCTTGCGCACCTGCGTGCCTTCGCGCTGTTGACGGAATTTGAGGATATCGCGGGTGCAGGAATGCTCGTGCTCGGTGGTCAGGATTTCCTGATCGGGGCGCACATGCAGGCCGCCGTAGATGATCGCCAGCCCTTCAGTGGTGCTGCCGGTCAGGGCAATCTGGCCGGGCTGGACTTTCAGGTATTTGCCTGCCCAGACGCGAACCTCGTGTTCGCGGCGCTCGGTTTCCTGCAGGTCCCAATCCATCGCCAGACCGGGATTACGATCGATGTGCGCACGATGCTGCTCAATGGCGTCGCGCACCGGTTTCGGGTGCGAGGTGATCAGGAAGTTGGAAAAGTGCACGTAATCCGGGTCCTGATTGAACAGCTGCTTCAGGCGCGCCCATTTGTCTGCGGCCAGCGGCTCGGGTGCGGCTGTTGCCAGGCTGGAGCCCAGTGGCAGGGCGGCAGCCAGTAACCCGGCCTGCTTGAGAAAGGTTCTGCGGTCAGTCATGAGCGGTTTCGCCTGATGATCGAGTAACGGCGTTTGAAAGCGTCATGGTTTGGCCACCGGATGCGCCGAGGCCTGAACCTGCTCCCAGACGCGCAGGAAATTGCCGCCCCAGAGTTTGGTGATATCCGCTTCGGAGTAACCACGCTGAATCAGCTCGGCGGTGACGTTGCGAATTTCGCTGACGTCGTTGAAGCCTTTCACGCCGCCACCGTCGTTGAAATCGGAGCTGATGCCGACATGGTCGATGCCGATCTTTCTCACCGTGTAATCAATGGCGTCGACGAAGTCCTTGACCGTGGCCTTGGGCTCTTCTTCAAGAATCGCGTACAGCTTGCTGGCGTAGGCACCGAAGCGCTGTTCTGGCCAGACGGTGATGATCGCGTCGCCGGGCATCAGCGCCATGGCCAGGTTCGGCAGCGGCGGCAGGTCGAAGTCCTTGCGCAGGGCGTTGAGCTTGTCCTGGGTGTTCTGGCTCAGCGGCTTCAAATAGGCCGGAAATGCCACGATCTGCACCACACCGCCGCTCTGTTTGATGAGCTGCATTTCCTCATCACTGAGGTTGCGCGGGATGTCCACCAGCGCGCGCGGCGCGGAGTGCGAGGCGACCATGGGCGTACGGCTCAGCTGGCTGACCTGCAGCAGCGCCTTGCTCGACATCTGCGACACATCGATGATCACGCCCAGGTCATTGAGGCGCTGCACGGCCTGCTTGCCGATCTCCGACAGGCCGCCCAGCGCGTCCGGCGTGTCATTGAGGAAGGGCAGGGGCCGCGAAGAGTCGGCCCAGCTGTTATTACCGACATAGCTGAAACCGAACATGCGCATGCCACGCGCGGCCCAGTGGTCGAGCAGGCTCAGGTCATTGCCCAGCGGGTAGGCGTTGAGCATGCTGATGAAGATCGCAAACTTGCCCTCGCCGTGCAGACGGCGCATGTCGTCCGGGGTGTAGGCGATGCCGACCTGATTGGGGAAGTCGCGCACCATGCCGGTGATGATTTTGTAGCGCACTTCCTGCTGATGGCGCGCTTCGTCGACAAACCCGGGCGTCGGCCGATGCGGCGCGTTGTCGCCGTTCCAGATTTCCGGCCAGCCGAAAACCGTCAGCGCCGCCCCGGACAGCCTGCCGCGAGCTGCTTTCACCAGGTCGAATTGCCCCGAACCGTCCTTGTCGGCTTCGTTGCCCTCGCTGCCGAATTTCATCGGCACAGTGATGTGGCTGTCGAAGGAAATGACCCGCTCTTGCAGGTCGTCTGCCTGCTTCATGATCTTCACTGGGTAACCGGCAGGCGACCAGTAATTCCAGGCCAGATAACCCGCGCCTGCACTAATAGCCAGAGCCAGCGGCAGGCCGATGAAGAGAGCCATTTTCCAACGCGGTCTTGTCATTTCCGTCTCGTTTAAATAATCGTTGCGAAGCGGGCACGAGGGCCGTTGCTATCTGGAGGGAACGAGCGGATGGGCGAAAAATTTAGCGCAGGGTTGTGCGTGCAGGCGTTGAGCTAAATTTGTCTGCCGGTTTTACGTTCTAGCTTGGATAACGGCGGTCTCGGTTTGGAACAGGTAGGCAATGACGATTTCTCGACGAGGGTTCATAGCAGGGCTGGCGCTGACCGGCGCAGCGGTTCCGGCTGCGTATTACGCGCATCGGGAGCTCACCCGTGTCGAGGAGCCCGTGACGCCGGGTGAGGCCACGGCCGGGCCTGCGGATATCACGACTCAACGCCTGGCCGACAAATTGCGCGGGGTATGGACACTGCGTTTCGAGGGGCGCGATGCCGGATTGACCGGTGCACCACTGGAAGGCCTGGAACTGTTTCTCGACATTGCCCCGCGTGGGCGTGGTGTGCGGGGCTACATCGACACCGCCGAGCAGTTGCGCAGCGATGGAATGCCGCGCTTCCGGGTGATTGGCGACCTGCAACCGGCCAATGCGGCGAAACTTTATCTGCGGGTCATGGACGGCCATGCGGGCAATGATCCGCACAGCGACACCCCGGATTACGAATTCAGCCTGACCCTCGATGAAGTCTGGGGCGCGTTCGGCAATGCGGGCAGCGGAACATTGAGCGGGCGTATCGAACGACTGGATCGGCCGCTGGCCCTGCCGGAACTGGAAAACCGTCTGATCGCAATCAAGCAAGTGTTTCCGGAGGCGCGGGAGCGGGTCGGTCTGAGCCCGCCGTTTCTCGCCTGGCTGGTTTCCAGAGAACACCGGCTGTTCCACCAACTCTGGCACGCCTCGCGAGACAAATGGCACAAGCTGCCTGAAGACAAACGCGACGCCCTGCGCGGCATCGGTTGGCAGCCGGGGCCGCGAGAGCATGAGCGCGATGCCCGTGGCCCGCACAAGGATCGTAACGGTTCGGGTGAAGACTTTTTCTACATGCACCGGCACATGCTGATTCAGGCCCGCAAGATTCAGGACCTGCCGTCGTGGCCACGCTTTCCATTGCCCCAGCCGGAGTTGGAGCGTGACCGCCTGGGCTTTGCCCGCTACTTCGACAATCACGATGGCTGCGCCTTGCCGCCCAACTGGCTGGCGCAGGGTGATGAGGAATACACACAACTGGTCAGCGACATCAAAAGCCACGAGACGTACCACACGCATTTTCAGGTGTGGGAATCGCAGTACCGCGATCCACGTTTTCTGTCGAAGCTGACGTTGGGGCAGTTTGGCTCACAGGTCGAGCTGGAACTGCACGACTGGCTGCACATGCGCTGGGCCTCGGTGGCCCGCGACCCGGCCAACGGCCAGCCGGTGCCGATGGCGCGGCGCTCGGATGACTTCGCCGAGCGCTGGTTCGAGCCGGAAAACGACTTTCTGGCTGACCCGTTTTCGTCCCATGTGAACCCGGTGTTCTGGATGTTCCATGGCTGGATCGACGACCGAATCGACGACTGGTATCGCGCCCATGAACGCTTTCATCCGGGCGAAGTGAAACGCCTGGAGGTCAACGGCGTGCCATGGTTCGCGCCAGGCCGCTGGGTTGAAGTCAGCGACCCGTGGCTGGGTCCGGAAACCCATGGTTGCAGCACCGTGCCCGGGCAGGCGGCTGGCACGACCATGGAAATGGACCCGGAAGTCATGAAGCTCGCACTGCGCATTACCTTTGCCGCGGATGACAAGCTCAGCAACCTGCTGCGCCGCGTGCCGCGCCGGCCGTGGTATGCGCGCAACCTGTTGCCAGACAGGTGGTTTTAGCGAACGGCAGCGGGATTGTCGTTCCCTACGCGCCAGCGTGGGAGCGCAGTTCACGACACGCTGCGTCGCAAAGAGGACGCGGAGCGTCCAGAACGGCATGCGACGCGGAGCGTCGCACGATGTTGAGTTTATCGTTCCGCACGCTCCAGCGTGGGAACGCAGTTCGCGACGCTTTGCGTCGCAAAGAGGATGCGGAGCGTCGCACGATAGTCGGGATTATCGTTCCCTACGCTCCAGCGTGGGAACGCATTTCTCGACGCTCTGCGTCGCAAAGAGGACGCGGAGCGTCCAGAACGGCATGCCGACGCGGAGCGTCGCACGATAGTTGAGGTTATCGTTCCGCACGCTCCAGCGTGGGAGCGCAGTTCGCGACGCTTTGCGTCGCAAGAGGACGCGGAGCGTCCTGAACGGAATGCCGACGCTTTGCGTCGCACGATAGACCGTTCACCTGCCAACCCCCGCCCAGCGCTTTGTACAACGCAATGCTCGCCTGCACTCGCGCCAGCCGTAGTTGCACACTTACGTCCTGTGCCAGGTACAGCGTGCGTTGGGTTTCCAGCACGGTCAGCAAGTCCTCGGCACCGGCCTCGTAGCGGCTCTGCGCGATGCGGAAGGCGGTCTGCGCCTGCTTGAGCTCTTCTTCGTGCCAGTAGCGTTGCTGGTCCAGGCCGCTGATGCTGTTCAGGGCTTTTTCCACGTCGGCGAAGCTGTTGATGATCGCGCCGCGATAGGTTTCCAGCAGTTCTTCCTGGCGTGCCGTGGCCTTTTCGCGCTCAGCCCCCAGACGCCCGTTGTTGAAGATTGGCCCCACCAGACCGGCTGCCAGGCTACTGAACGGCGCACGCAGCCAGTCTTCGGCGCGTGTGGTTTCGGTGCCCAGCCGGGCGCTCAGCGTCAGTTTCGGCAGCATCGCCGCACGCGCCACTGTGACATCGGCCCGCGCTGCTGCCAGTTCGGCTTCGGCTTTGGCCAGATCAGGACGCCGGGTCAGCAGGTCGCTGGGCACACCTGCGCCGATGTCCGGCCAGTTCAGGGTGTCAAAGGCCTGATCGCTCAGCTTGAGGTTCTGCACCGGCTGACCAAGCAGTGCCGCGAGGGTGATCAATTGCTCGTTGGCCAGTTGCTGAATCCGCGGCAATTCGCGCTGCTGGGTGGCGACCAGATTCTTCTGCTGCGCCAGTTCCAGTGCAGTGGCCGAACCTGAGTCATAGCGGGTCTGTACCAACCGCAGCACGCTCTGCGCATTGGCCAGGTTCAGTTCGGCGATCCGGCCTTGCTCACGCGCTGCCAGGGTTTGCGCATAGCGGTCGGCAACGTTGCTGAGCAACGTCAGCTCCACGGTAGCCTGATCGAACTCGCTGGCGCGCAGGCCTTGTACCGCGCTGTCACGTCCCGCTGCAATCCCGCCCCAGAAATCCACCTCATAGCTGGCAGTCAGGTCGCTGGTGAAGTTGTTGGTGTTGTTGTCGTCGGAAGGGTTGGCCTTACGGTCGCTGTGGCGCACAAACTTGTTGCGTTCGCCACGCAAGTCGAAAGCCAGCTCCGGCAGTAACGGCGCGCCGCCGATGATGGCAGTCGCCTGAGCCTGACGGACTCGCGCCATCGCCGCCGCGACTTCATGGCTGTCACGACTGGCCTGGGCGATGAGACGGTTCAGTTCCTGGCTGCCGAACCCTTGCCACCACTGGGTGTCGCTGCGCTGGCTGGCAGCGAGCTCGGCGAACGCCCAGCTCGCAGGAGGCTGGATGCCGCTGTCCAGGCGTGGGGCGGGCGTATGGCAGGCGCTCAGCAACAGACAGACCGTCAGCAGGGAAAGGCATGGTTTCATCAAATGATCATTCACTGGTAAGGGCCGCCACCGGGTCGAGGCGGGCAGCTTTGCGGGCAGGCATGAAGCCGAAGATCACACCGGTGACCAGCGCGCAGGCAAAGGCGCCGACCACCGCAGGCAGGGTGAAGGCCACCGCCACCTTGCTCAGTAACAACGCCGCGCCCATCCCCAGCGCCAGCACGATGCCGGCCAGCCCGCCGACCACCGAGAGCATCACCGCTTCGGTGAGGAACTGACGCAGAATGTCGCTCTGTCGCGCCCCGGTGGCCATGCGAATGCCGATCTCGCGGGTTCGTTCACGCACGGTCATCAGCATGATATTCATTACCCCGATACCGCCAACCAGCAGCGAGATGGCGGCAATCGAGCCAAGCATCAACGACAGGGTGTTCTGAGTCCGTGCTTCGGCCTGGATCATCGCCGCGTTATTGGTCAGCTCATAATCCTGTTTGCCGTTATGCAGGCGTTGCAGCAGGGTGCGAATCGCCATTTCGGCCTGCTTGACGTTGTTGGCGTCGCGGGTGGCGATGGTGATGTATTCCGGGTCTTGCGTGCCGAACAGGCGGATGCTCGCCGACGAGTACGGAATGGCGATGCGATTGTCACTGTCCAGATCGCCCGAGGTCGCGCCTTTTTCCTGGAGTACGCCGACCACCTGAAAGGGCACGTTTTCAATGAGGATGTACTGACCGACAGGGTCAGTGTGCTCGCCGAACAGCTTCTGGCGGACTTTGTGACCAATCACCGCCACGGCGGCAGCGCTCTGTTCATCGGCCTCGCTGAAGTAGCTGCCTTCCACCACCGGCCAGTTGAAGATGGCCGGGAAGTGCGTGTCGTTGCCGCCAACGTAGCTGGAGTGATCGACATTGCCGAAGCGTACCCCGGCCTGTCCGCCGTTGACCGGCATGATCATTTTGACCTCGGGCAGCTCGCCCAGCGCTGCGACTTCTTCCAGCGTGATGACGCCTTTGGGTGCGCGCGGGTTAGGAGCCTTGCCGTTGAGGTAAATGATGTTGGAGCCGAACGAAGACATCTGCGCCATGACCTGACGCTTGCTGCCTTCACCGACCGCGAGCATGACCACCACCGACGCGACGCCGATGACAATGCCCAGCAAGGTCAGCGCAGTACGAAAACGGTTGATCCACATGACCCGCCACGCGGCCTGAATCGCGTCGAACAGTTCGCCTTTCCAGGCACCGCGGCTGCCGCTGCCCTCGTTCAGGCGCTTGCGCAGATCGACCGCTTGCAGCGCGGCTGGATTGGCTGAGTGCTGCACGTCAGAAACATCCCGAGCGGTATCGCTGACCACCAGCCCGTCGCTGATCTCGATGACCCGATTGGCGCGCGCCGCCACCGCTCGGTCATGGGTAATCAGGATCACCACGTGGCCCTGGCTGGCCAGCTCGTCGAGCAGGGTCATGACCTCCGCGCCGCTGTGACTGTCCAGCGCGCCGGTGGGTTCGTCGGCCAGAATGATGTGCCCGCCGTTCATCAGGGCGCGGGCGATGGACACCCGTTGTTGCTGGCCGCCGGACAACTGATGCGGACGGTTGCCGGTGCGTGATGCCAGACCCAGACGGTCGAGCAGGGCGGCGGCCCGGGCGTGGCGTTCGGCGGCAGGCGTCCCGGCGTAGATCGCTGGCATCTCGACGTTTTCCTGCGCCGAGCCGGACGGGATCAGGTGGTAGCCCTGAAATACGAAGCCGAACGCTTCACGACGCAGCCAGGCCAGTTCGTCGCTGCCGAGTTCGGCAACGTTTTCCCCGGCAAACAGGTATTTGCCCGAGGTCGGGCGGTCCAGGCAGCCGAGAATATTCATCAGCGTCGACTTGCCGGAGCCGGACGCGCCGACAATCGCCACGAACTCGCCGGCATGAATGGACAGTTCGATGCGGCGCAGCACGTTGACCAGCGGGGTGTCACCACCGCCGTAGGATTTGCGGATGTTCCGCAGGTCGATCAGCGGCGTGTGCATTCAGCCTCCGCTGCCGACAGGCGCGGGCATCAGCAGGCGGTCACCTTCATTCAAACCCTCGAGAATCTGTACCCGTAACCGGTCGCTGATTCCGGTGCGTACCTGGCGACTCTGTACCTCGCCATTGGCGGCCAGCACCTGTGCGGTCTGAACATCGGCCTGCGAACCGTTTTGCAGGGCCGCGAGCGGCGCAGTGAGGGTGTTTTCGGCTTTGCCGGCGACAAAGAAGATTTGTGCGGTCATTTCTGCCATCAGCGCTTGATCGCTGTTGTCGACGTCCAGTAACACGGTATAGAGCACCACCCGGCCGCCACCGCTCTTGCGCGAACTGCTCGGGCTGCCGCCGCCCTGATTGGCCTGGTCCAGCGGCCTGGGCGGCACTGGCAGAATCTGCCGCACGGTGCTGCTCCAGCGCCGGTTGCCGCCACTGAGCGTGGTGAAATAAGCCGTCATCCCCGGTTTGACGTGGCCGATGTCGGCCTCCGAGACTTCGGCCCAGACAGTCATCGGCGACAGCCGGGCGATGCGCAGAATCAGTGGAGTCTGTTGTTGCGCGTTCAGCGTCTGGCCTTCGCGGGCATCCAGCGCGACCACCGTGCCGCTCATGGGGGCGTAGATGCGTGTGTAACCCAATGCGGCTTCGTCACTGCGCAGCGCGGCCTGGGCTTCGAGGATCTGCGCCTTGAACATGTCGACCCGTGCCTGCGTGGCACGAAACTCCGATTGCGCTGCCTGCACGTCTTCGGCGCGCGTGGCACCGCCCGCCGCCAGGCTTTTCTGTCGTTGCTGCTTCTGCTCTGCCAGCTCGTGCAGCGCACGTTGTTCCTGAAGCTGGGCCTTGAGGTTGTCGATGGCGTAACGCGCGGCGTCGAGTTTGGCTTTTTGTGTCGAAGGATCGATTTCCACCAACAAGTCGCCTTCCTTGACCTGATCTCCGACCTGCGCATGGATTTTCAGGATCTGCCCGCTGGCCTGCGACCCCACGTCTACATAGCTGCGCGGTTGCAGGGTGCCCAGCGCGGTCACGCTGTTTTCGATGCTGCTGCGGGTCACCGTCACGGTTGATGCATGGCCGTTGCCGTCGGGCAGGATCTGCCAGGCACACACGGCAATGACCGGAAACAGGCACAGCGCCACGAGGAGGGCGCGTCGAGGGTATCGAGAGCGTTTCATGCAGATTCCTGCGCTGGGAGATCAGCCGGTCGCCGAGCGACGGCCACGAGAGCTGCCCTTTAAACGAGAAATGGAGGCAGGAATTTAGCGCGGCGCACCGGGTTGTACGATTCAGCTAAAAATCCGCCCGCGTGCTTCGTTTAACGGGAGCGGCTAATTCGGGTCGTCTTGTCGAGTGGAGTCAGCGTGATTATTTCCAGAACACTGCCCGGTTTTGTTTTTGCAGGCCTTTCGTTCGCTGTGGTTCTGCCTGCGCAGGCCTTGGTTGCCCCCGAGCCTCAGGCCTCCCTGCATAAGGCCGCTAGCGCCGAGATCCGGCGTACCGGCTTTGGCGTGCCGCACATCGTCGCGGATGACGAGCGAGGCTTGGGCTATGGCATCGGTTACGCCTATGCGCAGGACAATCTGTGCCTGCTGGCCAATGAAATCGTCACGGTCAATGGCGAGCGCTCGCGCTATTTCGGACCGGACAAGGCGACCCTTGAGCAGCGCAACAACATGGCCAGCGACCTGCTGTTCAAGTGGCTTAATACACCAGAAGCGCTGGCGGATTTCTGGAAGGCCCAGCCGCCGGAGATTCGCCAGTTGATGCAGGGCTATGTCGCTGGTTACAACCGCTCTCTGGCTGAGCAGAACAGCAAGGGCCTGCCGCCAGCCTGCGCGGCCGAGTGGGTGCGCCCGATCAGCACTGACGATCTGGTGCGCCTGACACGTCGCCTGCTGGTCGAAGGCGGAGTGGGGCAGTTCACTGAAGCCTTTGCCGGAGCCAAACCGCCTTCTGCGCAAAAGCCTTTGCAGGTTGATAGTCAGCAGGCTCGAGCGCTGCAACTGGCCGCTGCCCGCAACGAACGCTTTGCCCTGGAGCGCGGCAGCAATGCCGTGGCGGTGGGGCGGGATCTGTCTGCCAACGGGCGCGGCATGCTGTTGGCCAATCCACACTTTCCGTGGGGCGGCGGTATGCGCTTCTATCAGATGCACCTGACCATTCCCGGCAAACTGGACGTGATGGGCGCGGCATTGCCGGGTCTGCCGCTGATCAACATCGGTTTCAACCGGCATCTGGCCTGGAGCCATACCGTCGACACGTCGAAACACTTTACGCTGCACCGTCTGCAGCTTGATCCAAAGGACTCGACTCGCTACATGCTGGACGGCAAATCGGTAGCAATGGGCAAGCAGCAGATCAGTGTCGAGGTGGAGCAGCCGGACGGCAGCCTCAAGGCTGTGCCGCGTATCATCTATTCATCGAAGTTCGGTCCGGTGGTGCAATGGCCGGGCAAGCTGGACTGGGACGACAAGTTCGCGTTCAGCCTGCGCGACGCCAACCTGGAAAACGACCGCGTGTTGCAGCAGTGGTACGCAATGGACAAGGCCGACAGCCTCAAGGCGTTTCAGGATTCGGTACACAAGATTCAGGGCATTCCGTGGGTTAACACGCTGGCGGTCGATGCCAAGGGGCAGGCGCTGTACATGAACCTCTCGGTGGTGCCGAACGTGGATGCCGCAAAGCTCGCCCGATGCAGTGACCCGCGGATCGGCACCGAACTGATCGTGCTTGACGGCTCGCGCAGTGCGTGCAACTGGGACCTGTCCCCCGAGGCGGCGCAGGCAGGTATTTACCCGTCTTCGCGTCAGCCGCAGTTGCTACGGACCGATTTCGTGCAGCACTCCAACGATTCGGCCTGGATGGTCAATCCGGCTGTGCCGTTGAAGAACTTTTCACCCCTGATCAGTCAGGATGGTCAGCCACTGGGCCAGCGGGCGCGTTTTGCGCTGGATCGGCTGAGCAGCCTGGAGAAGACGGGGAAGGTCAACGTCGAGAACCTGCAAGCCATGGTCATGGGCAACGAGGTGTATCAGGCCGGGCAAGTGCTGCCGGACCTGCTGAAGTTCTGCGCCTCGCAGCTGGGTGACGATGCAGCGCGTCTGGCACCACTGTGTGCCGCATTGAAAGCCTGGGACGGGCGTGCTGACCTGAACAGCGGCATCGGCTTTGTGTACTTCCAGCGGATCGTGACCTCCATGCAGGCTGTCGCCTCGCGCTGGCGCGTGGTGTTCGATCCGCAGGACCCGGTTCACACGCCAAGCGGGCTGGCCATTGAATACCCGGAAGTCGCCACCGCGCTGCGCGCCGCCATGCTTGCGGCGGTGGATGAGGTGGCCAAGGCGGGACTGTCGGCTGACAGCACGTGGGGGGATATTCAGGTGTCGAGTATCAGCGGCAAAGCAATCCCGATTCACGGCGGCCCGGCAGGGTTGGGTATCTATAATGCGATGCAGACCGTCGCGGGCAAGGATGGCAAGCGCGAAGTGGTCAGCGGCACCAGCTATCTGCAGGTGGTGACATTCGACGAACATGGCCCCAAGGCGCAGGGTTTACTGGCGTTTTCCGAGTCGAGCAACCCGCAGTCCGAGCATTCATGGGACCAGACCGAGGCATTCTCGAAAAAGCAGTGGAGTACTCTGCCGTTCACCGAGCAGCAGATAAAGGCTGATCCGGCGTATCAGGTGCAGGTGATCAAGGAGTAGGGGGAGATTCGGAAAAAGCGTTTGGGCCACATGGCCCAAATGCGCTTTTCTGTACTTAGCCACCCTGAGTATCTATATCGGCGTCGATACCTTGCGTCTGCTGGTGATTGCGCTGATCCTCGGTTTTCTCGCCTTCCAGTTCATGGTCCGGCACATAGGCGCTGTCGCTGGATGACTGGCTTTGGCTTTGCGACTGGCTTTGGCTGGGTGCAGGGGTTTGGCCCTGACTCGGGCCATGGCCTTTCTCCGTCTCCGGTTTCACGTCCGCAACCTGCGGCTCGATGGCCGGATCGTTGCGGTCCGCGCCTGGCCCGGCAGGTGCGTCCTGATTAGGGGTCGGTTCTTTCTGACGTTGCGGTTCGATAGACATGAATACCTCGATATCTGGTTCAGAAAATGTACTGACAGAGTTTCGAGGCAGGTTTTTTCAGATCGTTCGATGGAAAGTGCCCAGCGGAGATGGGAGCTTTCAGCTACAAGCCTCAAGCTGCAAGCCAAAGCGGTCCTGCTCTTTCTTGCAGCTTGCAGCTTGCAGCTTGCAGCTCAAAACTTAAAGAACCTGCTTGATCGCGTCACACACCACGTCAATGTTCTTCTGATTCAGCGCTGCTACGCAGATGCGCCCGGTATCCAGTGCATAGATGCCGAATTCACTGCGCAGGCGCTGGGCCTGGGCGGCGGTCAGGCCGGAATAGGAGAACATGCCGCACTGGCGGCCGACAAAGCTGAAATCCTGACCGGCCGGGTTGTCGGCCAGACGCTCGACCATCGCTTTGCGCATGCTCTGAATGCGCACGCGCATTTCGCCGAGTTCTTCTTCCCACAGGGCGCGCAATGCCGGATCGTTAAGAACCGCAGCAGAGATGATTGCGCCGTGGGTCGGCGGGTTGGAGTAGTTGGTGCGGATCACGCGCTTGACCTGCGACAGGACGCGGGCGGTTTCTTCCTTCGACTCAGTGATGATCGACAGCGCACCGACGCGCTCGCCGTACAGCGAAAGCGATTTGGAGAACGAGCTGGAAGCGAAGAAGGTCAGGCCCGACTCGGCGAACAGGCGCACCGCCAGCGCGTCTTCCTGAATGCCTTGACCAAAGCCCTGATAAGCCATGTCGAGAAACGGTACGTGCTTCTTGGCCTTGACCACTTCCAGCACTTTTTTCCAGTCGTCCAGGCTCAGGTCGACGCCCGTCGGGTTGTGGCAGCAGGCGTGCAGCACGACGATCGAGTTGTCTGGCAGGTTCTGCAGGTCCTCGAGCATGCCAGCGCGATTCACATCATGAGTGGCCGCGTCATAGTAGCGATAGTTGTGCACCGGGAAACCCGCGGTTTCGAACAGCGCGCGATGGTTTTCCCAGCTCGGGTCACTGATGGCAACCACGGCGTTGGGCAGCAGTTGCTTGAGGAAGTCGGCACCGATCTTCAAGGCGCCCGTGCCGCCGACCGATTGAGTGGTCAGCACCCGGCCCGAAGCGATCAGCGGCGAATCGGCCCCCAGCAGCAGTTTCTGCACGGCTTGGTCATAGGCGGCAATGCCGTCGATCGGCAGGTAGCCGCGCGGTGCATGCTGGGCCACACGGATCTTTTCAGCTTCAGCCACGGCACGCAGCAGAGGAATGCGCCCTTCTTCATCACAGTAGACGCCCACGCCAAGGTTGACCTTGGTGGTGCGGGTGTCGGCGTTGAATGCTTCGTTGATACCCAGGATCGGATCGCGGGGTGCCATTTCGACAGCGGAGAACAGGCTCATTGTGCGGCGGCTCTTGATGAAGAGTGGGAAGGGGCTACACGCTGCGGCTTGATGCGCCAAAGCGGTGCGTAAACAGGGGCTAGTATAGAGAGCATCCCCACGTCGGGCGACAGGGCGGGCAGGTTTTTTCAAGGTTTTTATGCATATTTGCAGAACGTTCGTTCTGTTAAAACCTCAATGCTTTAAGTGCATGCCTTGAAAGGCTGATATATGACTCCATCTATTAGCCATCACTTCAAAACATCGCACGTCTGCTCCCTGACGGGAGTTGCCGTTGGCGGTGCTTTCGTCACTGCGCCATTGAGGCAGGGGCGAACCCTTTACGCGGTCAGGTTGCGAGCGGCTTTACGCGCACGACGTACACGCGAATCAATCAAGAGGTCAGTTATGTCCGAGTTCCAGCTCGTTACCCGTTTTGAGCCAGCCGGCGATCAGCCCGAGGCCATTCGCCAACTGGTCGAAGGGATCGACGCCGGGCTCGCGCACCAGACGTTGTTGGGCGTGACCGGCTCGGGCAAGACGTTCAGCATCGCCAACGTGATTTCCCAGATCAAGCGTCCGACGCTGGTGCTGGCACCCAACAAGACCCTGGCCGCGCAGTTGTACGGCGAGTTCAAGGCGTTTTTCCCGAACAACGCTGTGGAGTATTTCGTCTCTTACTACGACTACTACCAGCCCGAAGCCTACGTGCCGTCGTCGGACACCTTCATCGAGAAGGATGCATCGATCAACGACCACATCGAACAGATGCGGCTGTCCGCGACCAAGGCGCTGCTGGAGCGCAAGGACGCGATTATCGTTACGACGGTGTCGTGCATTTACGGTCTGGGCAGCCCGGAAACCTATCTGCGCATGGTCATGCACATTGATCGCGGCGACAAACTCGATCAGCGCGCCTTGCTGCGCCGTCTGGCGGACCTGCAATACACCCGCAATGACATGGACTTTGCCCGTGCGACCTTCCGAGTGCGTGGCGACGTGATCGACATCTACCCGGCCGAATCCGATCTTGAAGCGATCCGCATCGAATTGTTCGATGACGAAGTCGAAAGTCTGTCGGCGTTCGATCCGCTGACGGGCGAGGTGATCCGCAAGCTGCCGCGCTTTACCTTCTATCCGAAAAGCCACTACGTCACGCCCCGCGAGACGCTGGTCGAAGCGATGGAAAACATCAAGGTCGAGCTGCAGGAGCGTCTGGAATACCTGCGCAGCCAGAACAAACTGGTGGAAGCCCAGCGTCTGGAGCAACGCACCCGCTTCGACCTGGAAATGATGCTGGAGCTGGGTTATTGCAACGGCATCGAAAACTACTCGCGCTACCTGTCAGGTCGTCCGTCCGGCGCGCCGCCACCGACCCTGTTCGACTACCTGCCTGCCGATGCCTTGCTGGTGATCGACGAATCCCACGTCAGCGTGCCGCAGGTCGGCGCGATGTACAAAGGCGACCGTTCACGCAAGGAAACCCTGGTCGAGTACGGTTTCCGCCTGCCATCGGCGCTGGATAACCGGCCCATGCGCTTTGACGAGTGGGAAGCGATCAGCCCGCAGACCATATTCGTCTCGGCGACGCCGGGCAACTACGAGGCGGAACACGCCGGGCGCGTGGTCGAGCAGGTGGTTCGCCCGACCGGCCTGGTCGACCCGCAGATCGAGATCCGCCCGGCGCTGACTCAGGTCGATGACCTGCTGTCGGAAATCCACAAGCGCGCTGCGCTGGAAGAGCGGGTGCTGGTCACCACGCTGACCAAGCGCATGTCCGAGGACCTGACCGATTACCTGAGCGACCACGGTGTGCGCGTGCGCTACCTGCACTCGGACATCGACACGGTGGAGCGGGTCGAGATCATCCGCGACCTGCGATTGGGTACGTTTGACGTGCTGGTGGGCATCAACCTGCTGCGTGAAGGGCTGGACATGCCGGAAGTGTCGCTGGTGGCGATTCTTGATGCCGACAAGGAAGGTTTCCTGCGTTCCGACCGCTCGCTGATTCAGACCATTGGCCGGGCAGCGCGTAACCTCAATGGCCGGGCGATTCTGTATGCCGATCGCATTACCGGCTCCATGGAGCGCGCCATCGGCGAAACCGAGCGGCGTCGCGAGAAGCAGATCGCCTTCAACCTGGAGCATGGCATCACGCCCAAAGGGGTGTTCAAGGACGTCGCCGACATCATGGAAGGTGCCACCGTGCCAGGCTCGCGCAGCAAAAAGCGCAAAGGCATGGCCAAAGCCGCCGAAGAAAACGCCCGCTACGAAAACGAACTGCGCTCGCCGAGCGAGATCAACAAGCGCATACGCCAGCTGGAAGAAAAAATGTACCAACTGGCCCGCGATCTGGAATTCGAAGCCGCTGCGCAGATGCGCGACGAAATCGGCAAACTGCGCGAGCGCTTGCTGGCGGTTTGAGAGAGGGATTGACTCTTGTTCCATTGCGCTGCGTTAGCGTGCAGCTCATAACGCGCTGCCTCACAAGCCTGCGTCGCGCCATGCGCTCAACATCGGACGCAGAGCGTCCAGAGCGGCGTTACCACGCTGGAGCGTGGTAACGATAGCTAAACTATCGTGCGACGCTCCGCGTCGTCATGCCGTTCGTGACGCTCTGAGTCACATCTGTGCTGCAGCACAACGTCATGCCTTGCCCGTAATCACTGCACATAAACGCGCTTTTTGTCACGTTGGCACTGACGACGCAGGGTGCGACGTAAGTGACGGCTGAGCCCTGACACTGATCCGGGGGATGCGAGGCAGGACGCCGAGCAAGCTGCACCGGGCCATGGATGGCCCGTTGCAGCGGCCCCCGGATCAGTGTCAGGGCGAAGGAACCCGACGAAGTCGGGCCGGAAACGGAGCCAGGGGCTTTGGTCACTTTGGCCCCATCAAAGTGACTCGCCGAGGGGCGAAAAGGTGACCTGAGTCGACCCCTAATCCACCTGACCTCGCAGAACCGCCGTGTGACGCAGAGCGTCACGAACTGCATTACCACGCGGAGCGTGGGAACGATATCCAAGCGGAGCGAGGACTTTGCTCACCTTTGTCCCTCAACGTGACTCGCCGAGGGGCGAAAAGGTGAC
This sequence comes from Pseudomonas syringae, assembly GCF_023278085.1. Taxonomy (NCBI): domain Bacteria; kingdom Pseudomonadati; phylum Pseudomonadota; class Gammaproteobacteria; order Pseudomonadales; family Pseudomonadaceae; genus Pseudomonas; species Pseudomonas syringae. Next base: position 1,890,109 of record NZ_CP066265.1, read on the forward strand.
CTGCGCCGGACCCCAATCCACCTGACAGCGTAGAACCGCCGTGTGACGCGGAGCGTCACGAACTGCATGCCAACGCGGAGCATTGGCACGATAATCAGCTGAATGTGTTTACAACTCCGGGCGCGGAGCATGCGGAACGAGAGGCGTCCGGGCAATTGCCTTTGTTGCTGGAGCCCCATGCCCCCGGCCTGTTAACATTCCGCGCTTGATCGACCTATTTCGGGATTTTCCATGACCACCGTTCGTACCCGCATCGCGCCATCGCCCACGGGCGACCCCCACGTCGGCACGGCCTACATCGCGCTGTTCAACTACTGCTTTGCCAAACAGCACGGCGGCGAGTTCATTCTGCGCATTGAAGACACCGATCAGTTGCGCTCGACCCGCGAGTCCGAACAGCAGATCTTCGATGCACTGCGCTGGCTGGGCATTGAATGGAGCGAAGGCCCGGACGTCGGCGGCCCACACGGTCCTTATCGCCAAAGCGAGCGGGGCGAGATCTACCAGAAGTACGCGCAGCAACTGGTCGATCTGGGCCATGCTTTCCCGTGCTTCTGCACCGCTGAAGAGCTCGACGAGATGCGCGCCGAGCAGCAGGCCAAGGGTGAAACCCCGCGTTACGACGGTCGTGCCTTGCTGCTCTCCAAGGAAGAAGTCCAGCGCCGCCTGGACGCTGGCGAGCCGCACGTGATCCGCATGAAAGTGCCGACCGAAGGCGTCTGCGTAGTACCGGACATGTTGCGCGGTGAAGTTGAAATCCCGTGGGACCGCATGGACATGCAGGTCCTGATGAAGACTGACGGCTTGCCGACCTACTTCCTGGCCAACGTGGTCGATGACCATCTGATGGGCATCACCCACGTACTGCGTGGCGAAGAATGGCTGCCCTCGGCGCCGAAACTGATCCTCCTCTACGAATATTTCGGTTGGGACAAGCCGCAGCTGTGTTATATGCCGCTGCTGCGTAACCCGGACAAGAGCAAGTTGTCCAAGCGCAAGAACCCGACGTCGGTGACCTTCTATGAGCGTATGGGCTTCATGCCTGAAGCGATGCTCAACTATCTAGGCCGTATGGGCTGGTCGATGCCGGACGAGCGCGAGAAGTTCTCGCTGCAGGAAATGGTCGACCACTTCGACCTGTCCCGTGTCTCGCTGGGCGGGCCGATCTTCGATATCGAGAAGTTGTCCTGGCTCAATGGCCAGTGGCTGCGTGAACTGCCGGTCGAAGAGTTCGCCTCGCGCCTGAAAACCTGGGCGCTGAACCCCGACTACATGATGAAGATCGCGCCGCACGTGCAGGGCAGGGTGGAAACCTTCAGCCAGGTCGCACCGCTGGCAGGCTTCTTCTTCGCGGGCGGTGTCACGCCGGATGCCAGGTTGTTCGAGCACAAGAAACTGTCCCCGGAGCAAGTGCGCCAGGTCATGCAGTTGATCCTGTGGAAGCTGGAATCGCTGCGTCAATGGGAAAAGGAGCGGATCATGGGTTGCATCCAGGCGGTCGTCGAGCACCTCGAGCTCAAACTGCGTGATGCCATGCCCTTGATGTTCGCGGCGATTACCGGTCAGGCCAACTCGGTCTCGGTGACTGACGCGATGGAGATCCTCGGGCCGGACCTCACCCGCTTCCGCCTGCGTCAGGCACTGGATTTGCTGGGTGGTGTCTCGAAGAAAGAAAACAAGGAATGGGAAAAGCTTCTGGGTGCCATCGCCTGAGGCAATGCCCGAACCTGCCAGTCGCCTCCCGGTTTTCCGGGGGGTGAAGGGTAAGTGGTTGTATTACCGACAAAAAACTTTGTAAGTTGTAAAAAATAAATTTGACAGCCCAGCGACTCACGCTTAATATGCGCCCCGTCCACTGATGTGGGGCTTTAGCTCAGCTGGGAGAGCGCCTGCATGGCATGCAGGAGGTCAGCGGTTCGATCCCGCTAAGCTCCACCAAATTTAGCGTTTCAAAGTGCAGCTACACTGCTTTGAGATGATGTGAAATGACCGGATCCAGCGACCGGTTGTTCTTGCAGAAGGTTTTGTCCCCTTCGTCTAGTGGCCTAGGACACCGCCCTTTCACGGCGGTAACAGGGGTTCGAGTCCCCTAGGGGACGCCAGTTTCACCGAGTGATACTTCAACGTTGATCTCCGCCGCGAGGCGATAAATCCGGGGCTTTAGCTCAGCTGGGAGAGCGCCTGCATGGCATGCAGGAGGTCAGCGGTTCGATCCCGCTAAGCTCCACCAATTTTGCCAGGGTTCACCGCTCGGTGATCCTGACTGAAGGTTTGCGTCCCCTTCGTCTAGTGGCCTAGGACACCGCCCTTTCACGGCGGTAACAGGGGTTCGAGTCCCCTAGGGGACGCCACGATTTCCCGCTCTGCGGGACCAAGGGTCATTCGATTATTGAATGGCCCTTTTGTTTTTTCAGGGTTTGAAAAACCCTTCCTTTCTGACTTTATTCTTATCTTCATACACAAAACCAACCAATTCTCGTGCAGGTGCTCCGCATTGAAATGCCATTCATGACGCTCTGCGTCATATCGGTGATGTATAACCATGTCATGCCTTACCCCTGATCACTGTTCATAAAAGAAAGCGCTTTTCTATCGCGATGGTACTGACAGCGCCGATTGCGACGTAAGTGACGGCTGAGCCCTGACACTGATCCGGGGGATGCTCGGCAGGACGCCGAGCAAGCTGCACCGGGCCAAGGATGGCCCGTTGCAGCGACCCCCGGATCAGTGTCAGGGCGAAGGAACCCGGCGAAGTCGGGCCGGAAACGGAGCTTGGACTTTGCCTACTTTGGTCCCTCAAAGTAGGGCGCCGTAAGGGCGCAAAGGTGACCTGAGTCGGAAACAGACATCACTGATATCGCAGAACCGCTGTGTGACGCAGAGCGTCACTAACACAAAGAGGACGCAGAGCGTCCGGAACTGCATGCCGACGCGGAGCATCGGCACGATAGTCAGTTAGCCTTGTGTATGACGATGAGCGCTGGAGCATGAGGAACGATAGGCGTCCTGAAGGGCACTTCTCTTACCAGCGCGTGTGAACCAGCGCCATGACCCGCTACACTCCCCGCCAATCACATTCACCCAAGCAGGAGCACGCATGGTCTGGGATCGGGCAACGCCTTTCGTCATTGATCTGAATGTCGCCGCCGAGGATATCGACGGGCTGGGGCATGCCAACAACGCAGTGTATGTCTCTTGGCTGGAGCGCTGCGCGTGGCGGCATTCGCAGTTTCTGGGGCTGGACCTGACCGAGTATCGGCGTCTGGATCGGGCCATGGCAGTGGTCAGGCACGAGATCGACTACCTGGCCAGCGCCTACGAGAACGACGACCTGCAACTGGCGACCTGGATCACTGACTGGGACAGCCGCCTGAAAATGACCCGCCGCTTTCAGCTCAAGCGACCTGCCGACAACCTGACACTGCTGCGCGCGCAAACCACTTTTGTCTGTATCGAACTGTCCAGTGGTCGGCCCAAGCGCATGCCGGTCGAGTTCATCGAGGGCTACGGCGCGGCCATTCTCGACAGCGACGTTCCCAATCCGTACGTCGGGCAGTAAACTGCCGGACTTTTTTTCGAGTGTGACCCATGCAAATTGCTCTGGCGCCCATGGAGGGGTTGGTCGACGACATCCTGCGTAATGTGCTGACGAAAGTCGGCGGCATCGACTGGTGCGTGACCGAATTCATCCGGGTGTCCGAGCGTTTGATGCCGGCGCACTACTTCTATAAGTACGCATCGGAATTTCACCAGGGCGCGAAAACCGACGCGGGCACGCCTTTGCGCCTTCAGTTGCTGGGCTCTGACCCGGTGTGCCTGGCCGAGAACGCTGCATTCGCCTGTGAATTGGGCGCACCGGTGCTGGACCTGAACTTTGGTTGTCCGGCCAAGACCGTCAACCGCTCCCGTGGCGGTGCAATCCTGCTCAAGGAGCCGGAATTGCTGCATTCGATCGTCAGCCAGGTGCGCCGTGCGGTGCCCAGACATATTCCTGTCACAGCCAAGATGCGCCTGGGTTACGAAAACACCGACGGCGCGCTGGATTGTGCGCGGGCGTTGGCTGACGGCGGGGCAGAGCAAATCGTCGTTCACGCACGCACCAAGGTCGACGGCTACAAGCCGCCCGCGCACTGGGAGTGGATTGCGCGCATTCAGGACGTGGTCAAGGTCCCGGTGGTCGCCAACGGTGAAATCTGGACCGTTGAGGATTGGCGGCGATGCCGCGAAATCTGCGGTGCGCGGGACATCATGATTGGTCGCGGGCTGGTAGCGCGCCCTGACCTTGCCCGGCAGATTGCAGCGGCGCAGAAGGGCGAAGAGGTGGTGCCGATGACCTGGGCCGAGTTGCAGCCGATGCTGCGCAGCTTCTGGCAGGACTGCCTTATCAAGATGACGCTCATTCAGGCACCGGGCCGTCTCAAGCAATGGCTGGTGCTGCTGACCAAGAGCTACCCGGAAGCGACCCTGATGTTCAATGCTCTACGCCGCGAAACCGATTGCGCTCGAATCAGCGTATTGCTCGGTTGTTCGCCCGGCTGATTATCCAGAAGCTGAACCCGACGAACGGTCAAAAAAAATCTGAAAAAAACCTCTTGAAAAGCGAATGGCCGTCCCTATTTTCGTGATCAAGCGATGCCGAAAACGGGTCGCGTAAACCACTCGCTGATAAACAGGAGAATTGTTATGGCTACTGCATTTTCTCTGGCTCCACTGTTTCGCAACTCAGTGGGATTCGACCGCTTCAACGATCTTTTCGAGTCGGCGGCACGAAATGAGACAACCAGCGGCTACCCTCCCTACAACGTGGAGCGGCACACCGATGACCATTATCGAATCGTGATCGCTGCAGCAGGCATGCAGGAGCAGGATCTCGAGTTGCAGGTTGAAAAAGGTGTGCTGACCGTGATCGGCAGCAAGCGCGAGCAAGAAGCCGAAAACGTGACGTATCTGCATCAGGGTATTGCCCGGCGTGAATTCAAGCTGTCGTTCAGGCTGGCGGACAATATCGAAGTCAAAGGGGCCGATCTGTCTCACGGCCTGCTGAATATTGACCTGGTGCGGAATGTGCCGGAAGAAGCGAAACCAAAACGCATTCCGCTCAATAGTCAGAAAGCGCTGCAAAACTGATCCGTCAGGTGACGTTGAGTCAGCGGCACGTAACAGGGAAGGCGCCTCAAGGCGCCTTCCTTTTTTCAGCCCTGAGGTGCGGCTTGCTGTGCAGGTCGCTTGAGCTGCAGCAAGGACTCGAACTGCGGGCCGGGCAGCGGCTCGCTGAACAGGTATCCCTGATAGTTGTAACAGCCCACTCTTTCGAGAAATGCCAATTGCTCGGTGGTTTCAACGCCTTCGGCAATGACGTGCAGGTTGAGGCTCTGTGCCATGGCGACGATGGCGCGGATGATTTCTGCATCGTTGGGGTCGCTGGCGGCGTCCTGAACGAAGGATTGATCAATCTTGAGCGTGTCCACTGGCAGGCGCTTGAGGTAGGTAAGCGATGAGTAACCGGTGCCGAAGTCGTCCATGGCAAAGCCCACGCCCAGATCTCTAAGCCTGCGCATCTTGAGAATGGTGTCGTCCAGATTCTGGATGACGATGCCTTCGGTGATTTCCAGCTTGAGCATGGTCGCCGGCAATTGATGCTGTTTCAGGCTGCGTTCCACGCGTTCGACAAAGTCACTCTGCCGAAACTGGCGTGGGCTGATGTTGACGCCCATCAGGAATCGGTCTTTCGAGACCAGCCCCTGCCTCAAGAGCATTCCGCCGATTTTACAGGCGTCGTCGAGAATCCGGCTGCCAACCTCCAGAATCATGCCGCTCTCTTCCAGTATCTGGACAAACTGGTCGGGTGGCAGCAGTCCGTATTCGGGATGCTGCCAGCGTAGCAGCGCCTCTGCGCCGGTGATCTGATTGGTGCGGCAATCCACCTGTGCCTGAAAGTACAGCTGGAATTCGTTACGGGTCAGCGCCAGGCGCAGGTCGTTCTCCAGGCGCAGTCGCTGGCTGACGGCTTGCTGCATGGACGCGTGAAAAAATTGCGCGATATTGCGCCCGGAATCCTTGGCCCGGTACAGGGCAATGTCGGCGCGCTTGAGCAGATCCGCAGGCGTGAGGCCATCATCCGGGATCAGCACGATGCCGATGCTCGGAGTGACCTGCAAACGATGGCCGTCGAGGAACATCGGTTCGGCCAGCAGCTCACGCAGGTTGTCGGACAGCACCCGCACCTGATGCGTGACTTCATCGAGAGCGCCGTTCAGCCCGCTGATCAAGACCACGAACTCATCGCCGCCCAGACGCGCCACGGTGTCCTCTTGGCGTACGCTGGCTTCCAGTCGTGCAGCGACGACGTTCAGCACGCTATCGCCCACGGGATGGCCGAGCGAGTCATTGATGTGTTTGAAATGATCCAGGTCCAGAAACAGCAGGGCGCCGCGCAGGTTCTGGTGTTGAAGCAGGTACAACTGGTGGCTGAGGCGATCCATCAGCAAGGCGCGATTGGGCAGCCCGGTCAGCGGATCGTGATAAGCCAGATGATGGATTTGCGCCTGGGCGTCTTTCAACTGGCCGATGTCCCGGGCATTCATGAGCAGGCAGGCGGTGTCGTTCAGAGTGATGAAATCCACCGAGATGTCCAGCACCAGCGGATTGCCATGCTTGTCGCGACCACTCATTTCCCGGTGATGCACCCGACCTTTCTGACGCAGCTCATCGATCATGAACTCGCGCTGCAATGTGTCGGTCCAGATGCCTATCTCATGGGCCGTGCGGCCGACCACTTCCTGGGCACTGAAGCCGGTCAGGCGACAGAACCCGTCGTTGACCTCTACATAGCGGCCTGACTCTATTTCGGTGATGGTGATCGAATCCGGACTTGAGTGAAACGCTTTGGCAAACTTCTCTTCGCTGGCTTCCAGCGCCGCCTGGGCACGTTTCTCGGTGATGTCCATCAGCGTGCCCGACAGTCTGGACAACTGACCCTGGTCATCCCGGTATATTCGCGCACGGCTTTCGATCAGGCGCGAGGTGCCGTTTTTCAGCTGGAAGCGGTAGCTGATCTGCAGGTAGTCGTCGCGGTTTTCTATCGCTGTCTGATAGGCCTCACGCATCCGGTGACGTTCTTCGACAGGCAGTCTGCCGAAAAATCGCTCGGCGTCATCGTCGAATGGCTGCGCGTCCATGCCGTGCAGAAACGCCGTTCTTGCCGAGGCTCGCAGCCTGTTGCGCGTGACGTCCAGATCCCAAGTGCCCATCTGCGCCAGATCCAGCGCCAGTTCCAGGCGGTCACCGCTCTCCTTGAGCAGGCGCAACGTATCACTGTGCTGCGGCCCGGCTGGCGATGGGTCGGTGAGCGGCGGGTTGGGCATGGGGTCACGAGCCTTCGGTGAGTAAAGCCGGTAAAGATCGGCCCGTGTCCTGCAACGGGGTCTACTTACTGTGTCTGCGCATCAAGCAATTTCATGAATGCCCTGGCAGCATTCGACAGCGTACGTTCGGTGTGCAAGATGTAGCCTAGCTGGCGATTGAGCTGTACGCCCGGTAATGGAATGCGCGCCACCTGTTCATCGAGCATGGTGCGCGGCAGCACGCTCCAGGCCAGACCGATGGAGACCATCATTTTGATGGTTTCCATATAGTTGGTGCTCATCGCAATGTTGGGTTTGAGGCCCTGGCCCTCGCACAGCTTGCTGACAATGTGATGCGTAAAGGTGTTACCGCCGGGAAACACCGCCGGGTAGCGCACGATGTCTTCCAGTTTCATCGGTCCGCTGTTGGCCAGCGGGTGCTCGGGCGCGGCGACGAAGTCCAGCGGGTCGTCCCACACCGGCACGGCGCGGATCAGCGAATGCGGTTCGGGGGCCAGCGTAATCACTGCGAGCTCGGCGCGCCCGTGAAGAATTTCGTCATACGCCACTTCCGAATCGAGAAACTGGATATCCAGCGCGACTTTCGGATAGGCCCGGGTGAAGGCCCGCAACACCGGCGGCAGGCGATGCAGGCCGATATGATGGCTGGTCGCCAGAGTCAGGCGTCCGGTCACTTCGCCGGTCAGGTTGGTCAGTGCGCGCCGGGTGTCATCCAGCACATTGAGGATCTGATAGGCGCGCGGTAGCAGGGCGCGGCCTGCTTCGGTCAGGCTGACTTCGCGACCCAGGCGGTCAAACAGACGCACGTTGAGTTGCTGCTCCAGACCGGCGATACGCTTGCTGATTGCCGGCTGGGTGATATACAGCCGCTCACCGGCACCCGAGAAACTGCCGGTCTCGGCAATGGCGATAAAAGCATTGAGATTGGCGAGGTCCATAGTAGGATTCCATTTGGTTATCCAAAGCATGAAAATTATGAATTTGAGTTATTTAAGCACATTCCATAGGATGACCGCACAAGCCAAAGGGTCATCGCCACGATTGCCCAAGGCATAGAAACAAGCTGATGAGGAAATACGTCCGATGGCCGGGAAAACGCTCTACGACAAGCTCTGGGATTCACATTTGGTCAAACAGCGCGACGACGGTTCTGCGCTGATCTACATTGACCGTCATATCATCCACGAAGTGACCTCGCCGCAAGCGTTTGAAGGCCTGCGTCTGGCCAGACGCAAGCCGTGGCGGATCGACTCGATCATCGCCACGCCTGACCATAACGTGCCGACCACTCCAGAGCGCAAGGGCGGTATCGATGCCATCGAAGACCAAGTCTCGCGCCTGCAAGTGCAGACCCTCGACGACAACTGCGACGAGTACGGCATCACCGAATTCAAGATGAACGACCCGCGTCAGGGCATCGTCCACGTCATCGGCCCTGAGCAGGGCGCAACCCTGCCGGGCATGAGCGTGGTCTGTGGTGACTCGCACACCTCTACCCACGGCGCCTTTGGCGCACTGGCCCACGGTATCGGCACTTCCGAGGTCGAGCATGTGCTGGCGACCCAGTGCCTGGTGGCCAAGAAGATGAAGAACATGCTGGTGTCGGTCGAAGGCCAGTTGCCGTTCGGCGTGACCGCCAAAGACATCGTGCTGGCGGTGATCGGCAAGATTGGCACCGCAGGCGGTAATGGTTACGCGATCGAGTTCGCTGGCAGCGCGATTCGCGATCTGTCCATCGAAGGGCGCATGACCATCTGCAACATGTCCATCGAGGCAGGCGCCCGGGTCGGCATGGTGGCCACCGACGAGAAGACCGTCGAATACGTAAAAGGCCGTCCGTTCGCACCGAAGGGCGCTGAATGGGACCTTGCTGTCGAAGCCTGGAAGGACCTGGTGTCTGACCCAGACGCCGTGTTCGACACCGTGGTCAGGCTGGATGCCGCGCAGATCAAGCCTCAGGTCAGCTGGGGCACGTCGCCGGAAATGGTGCTGGCGGTCGATCAGAACGTGCCGGACCCTGCGCAGGAACCGGATCTGGTCAAGCGCGGCTCCATTGAGCGCGCCCTGAAGTACATGGGTCTGAAAGCCAATCAGCCGATTACCGATATCCAGCTGGACCGGGTATTCATCGGTTCCTGCACCAACTCGCGGATCGAAGACCTGCGCGCCGCTGCGGACGTTGCCAAAGGTCGCAAGGTGGCTTCAACCATCAAGCAGGCCATCGTGGTGCCGGGTTCGGGCCTGATCAAGGAACAGGCCGAAAAAGAAGGGCTGGACAAGGTGTTCATCGAGGCCGGTTTTGAGTGGCGCGAGCCGGGCTGCTCGATGTGTCTGGCGATGAACCCTGATCGCCTGGGTTCCGGCGAGCATTGCGCGTCCACTTCCAACCGTAACTTTGAAGGCCGTCAGGGTGCCGGTGGCCGAACGCATCTGGTGAGCCCGGCGATGGCCGCTGCCGCAGCGGTCACTGGCCGTTTCATCGATGTTCGCGAATTGAGGAATCCAGCATGAAAGCCTTTACCCAGCACACTGGTCTGGTCGCTCCTCTGGATCGCGCCAACGTCGACACTGACCAGATCATCCCCAAGCAGTTTCTCAAGTCGATCAAACGCACGGGTTTTGGCCCCAACCTGTTTGATGAGTGGCGCTACCTGGACGTAGGCCAGCCTTATCAGGACAATTCGAAACGTCCGCTGAACCATGATTTCGTCCTCAACCATGAGCGTTATCAAGGCGCCAGCGTGCTGCTGGCCCGGGAAAACTTCGGCTGCGGTTCCAGTCGCGAACACGCGCCTTGGGCGCTGGAAGAGTATGGTTTCTGCGCCATCATCGCGTCGAGCTATGCCGACATTTTCTTCAACAACAGTTTCAAGAACGGCCTGCTGCCAATCATTCTGGCCGAAGCCGAGGTCGACGAGCTGTTCCGCCAGGTCGAAGCCAGCCCTGGGTATCAGTTGAGCATCGACTTGCAAGCCCAGACCGTGACCCGGCCTGACGGCAAGGTGCTGAGCTTTGAAATCGACGCCTTCCGCAAGCATTGCCTGCTCAATGGCCTGGACGACATCGGCCTGACCTTGATGGACGCCGACGCGATCGCCAGCTTCGAGAGCAGGCACCGCGCCAGCCAGCCGTGGTTGTTTCGCGACTGACGGCCAGGCAACGGTTACAGTTTCATTCGCGAGCAAGGCGGTCATTCGCCTTGCTCGCAAAGGTATTTTGGCCGGACGATAAATTTTTTGCCGTATTCAGCGTTATTAACAGGCGTTGTCTGAAGCGCCGCTGCACACATCGAGGATGTTATGAGCAAGCAGATTCTGATTCTCCCAGGTGACGGTATTGGTCCGGAAATCATGACCGAAGCGGTCAAGGTGCTGGAACTGGCCAACGAAAAGTATCAACTGGGCTTTGAATTGACCCACGACGTGATTGGCGGCGCAGCCATCGACAAGCATGGTGTGCCGCTGGCCGATGAAACCCTGGACCGTGCCCGTGCAGCCGATGCTGTGCTGCTCGGCGCGGTGGGCGGCCCGAAATGGGACACCATCGAACGTGATATCCGTCCTGAGCGCGGTCTGCTGAAAATCCGTTCGCAACTGGGCCTGTTCGGCAATCTGCGCCCGGCGATTCTTTATCCGCAACTGGCTGATGCGTCGAGCCTCAAGCCGGAAATCGTCGCCGGACTGGATATTCTGATCGTCCGTGAGCTGACCGGTGGCATCTATTTCGGCGCGCCACGCGGCACTCGCGTACTGGATAATGGCGAGCGTCAGGCTTATGACACGCTGCCGTACAGCGAAAGCGAAATCCGTCGTATTGCCAGGGTCGGTTTCGACATGGCCATGGTGCGCGGCAAGAAGCTCTGTTCGGTGGACAAGGCCAACGTACTGGCGTCCAGCCAGCTGTGGCGCGAAATCGTGGAGGAGGTCGCCAAGGATTATCCGCAGGTAGAACTGAGCCACATGTACGTCGATAACGCCGCCATGCAACTGGTGCGCGCGCCCAAGCAGTTCGATGTAATCGTCACCGATAACCTGTTCGGCGACATTCTGTCCGATCAGGCGTCGATGCTCACCGGTTCCATCGGCATGCTGCCTTCTGCCTCGCTGGATACCGCCAACAAGGGCATGTACGAGCCTTGCCACGGTTCGGCACCGGACATTGCCGGCAAAGGCATCGCCAACCCGCTGGCGACCATTCTGTCGGTGTCGATGATGTTGCGTTACAGCTTCAATCTGACCGATGCCGCCGACGCCATCGAACAGGCGGTCAGTCTGGTTCTGGATCAGGGCATCCGTACCGGCGACATCTGGTCCGAGGGCAATGTCAAAGTCGGTACCAAGGAAATGGGCGATGCAGTAGTCGCCGCGCTGCGGAATCTGTAATCTCTCTGGCCCGCCGCCTGCTGTTGACGCGCAGAGCGGCGGTCCCACTTTTATTCAAGGTGTAGTTGCGATGAAACGTGTAGGTCTGATCGGTTGGCGTGGCATGGTCGGTTCCGTGCTCATGCAGCGGATGCGGGAAGAGCAGGACTTCGATCTCATTGAGCCGGTGTTCTTCACTACCTCCAATGTTGGTGGCCAGGCGCCTTCGGTGGGCAAGGATGTTGCGCCGCTGAAAGATGCCTACAGCATCGACGAGCTGAAAACCCTGGACGTGGTGCTGACCTGCCAGGGCGGCGACTACACCAACGAAGTATTCCCCAAGCTGCGTGAAGCGGGCTGGCAGGGCTACTGGATCGACGCGGCCTCCAGCCTGCGCATGCAGGATGACGCCGTTATCGTGCTCGACCCGGTAAACCGCAAGGTCATCGACCAGAAACTGGACGCGGGCACCAAGAACTACATTGGCGGCAACTGCACGGTCAGCCTGATGCTGATGGGCCTGGGCGGTCTGTTCGATGCCGGTCTGGTCGAGTGGATGAACGTCATGACCTATCAGGCGGCCTCCGGTGCCGGCGCGCAGAACATGCGTGAGCTGATCAGGCAGATGGGTGCAGTACACGCCTCGGTAGCTGACGAACTGGCTAACCCGGCCAGCGCCATTCTCGACATCGATCGCAAGGTGGCCGAAGCCATGCGCAGCGAGTCGTTCCCCACCGAGAACTTCGGCGTGCCACTGGCGGGCAGCCTGATCCCGTGGATCGACAAGGCGCTGCCGAATGGCCAGAGCCGTGAAGAGTGGAAAGGTCAGGCCGAGACCAACAAGATCCTCGGCCGCTTCAAGAGCCCGATCCCGGTCGACGGCATCTGCGTGCGCATCGGCGCCATGCGTTGCCACAGCCAGGCGCTGACCATCAAGCTGAACAAGGATGTGCCGATTGCGGACATCGAAGGTTTGATCAGCCAGCACAACCCGTGGGTCAAGCTGGTGCCGAACACTCGTGAAGCCAGCGCACAAGAGCTGACCCCGACCGCAGTGACCGGCACCATGAGTGTGCCGGTGGGCCGTCTGCGCAAGCTGAACATGGGTTCCCAGTACCTGGGCGCGTTCACCGTCGGTGACCAGCTGTTGTGGGGCGCGGCTGAACCGCTGCGGCGCATGCTGAGAATCCTGCTGGAGCGTTGATGCTGCGGTTTTACACGAAACCCGCTGCCTGAAAGGGCAGCGGGTTTTTTATTGGCTGGTGACAGGGATCTACAGATTTATATCCCTATATATGGGATGTAAATTTACATATTGAGATAAACACAACAACAGGTTTATAGTCGTCCTGCACTCACTTCCAATAAAACAACAGGTGAAGCAATGCAGGCGCAATTGATCGCACTCGACTGGGGGACAACCTCCCTTCGTGCTTATCGACTTGGCGACCACGGCCAGGTGCTGGAACAGCGCGCGCTGAGCGCGGGGATCATGCAGCTACCGACCACGCCGCGCCTGATTGCCGGGCAGTTGTGCAGTGACGGTTTTGAACTGGCGTTCGATCAGGCCTGCGGCGACTGGCTCGATGCCGAGCCTGGCCTGCCGGTGATTGCCTGCGGCATGGTCGGCAGCGCGCAGGGCTGGCGCGAGGCGGCTTATCGGGAAACCCCGGCCAGCGTCAACGAACTGAGCGCAGCGCTGCAAACGGTGCGTAGCCTGGGTGGCGTGACCGTACATATCATTCCGGGCGTACTGCAACGCTCGACCCTGCCCAACGTGATGCGTGGCGAAGAAACCCAGGTACTAGGCATACTGGCCGGGCTAGATGCTCAGGTCGATGGCCAGCCGTTGCTGATCGGGCTGCCGGGCAGCCATTCGAAATGGGTGCAGGTGACCCGCGGTCGCATCGTTCATTTTGATACCTTCATGACCGGCGAGGTCTACGCCGCCCTGTGTGCGCACACGATTCTCGGACGCACCATGCAGACCGGCGAGGCATTCGATGACCAGGCGTTTGATCGCGGGCTATCAATGGCCCTGTCACAAGAAGGTGCCGCCGGACCTCTTTCTACTATCTTCAGTACCCGAACGCTCGGCCTGACCGGGCAACTGACTGCGAGCGCGCAGCCTGACTACCTTTCCGGCCTGTTGATCGGCCATGAACTGGGCGCCATTGCCAGGCTGCATCTGCACACCCATGAACAATTGCCTGCGGTGATCCTCATCGGCAGCGAGGCGCTGTGCGCACGTTACGCGCGTGGTCTGGCCGTCTGTGGCTTTCCCAAGGTGACACTGGCCGAACAGGCGACTGAGCGCGGCCTGTGGCAGGTCGCGGTGCAGGCAGGCCTGATCCCACGCCGGTCGTCCCAACACATTCGAGAGGTTTGACATGCTCAAGCAAGCATTGAAGGAAAACGGTCTGGTCGCGATCTTGCGTGGCCTGCGTCCTGAAGAGGCGCCGGCGATAGGCGATGTGCTGTACGAGGCCGGTTTTCGCGTTATCGAGGTGCCACTCAATTCTCCGCAGCCGTACGACAGCATCCGTTTGCTGCGCCAGCAACTGCCCGCCGATTGCCTGATCGGAGCAGGCACGGTGCTGACCCCGGAGCAGGTGACGCACGTCAAGGACGCCGGAGGCCAGGTCATCGTCATGCCGCATAGCGATGCGAAGGTATTGCGCGCTGCCAGGGCGGCCGGGCTGTTTCTGTCGCCGGGCGTAGCAACGCCGACCGAGGCCTTTGCCGCGCTGGCCGAGGGGGCTGATGTGCTCAAGCTGTTTCCGGCCGAGCAGATGTCGCCTGCGGTGGTCAAGGCGTGGCTCGCGGTATTGCCGAAGGGCACGATTCTGCTGCCGGTCGGTGGAATCTCGCCAGACAACATGAAGGTGTTTCTGGACGCAGGCGTGAAAGGCTTTGGCCTGGGCTCCGGGCTGTTCAAACCCGGCATGAGCGCTGCGGATGTCGCCGAACGGGCCAAGGCTTATGTCGCTGCGTGGACGCAACACACCGCAGCGCTTGCAGGCTGATCGGCACCGCTGTTTGACAGCCGCTATCCAATAAGAGAATCAACAAGAGAAACCGCACCCATGAAAATCACCAAACTCACCACGTTCATCGTTCCGCCGCGCTGGTGCTTCCTCAAGGTCGAGACCGACGAAGGGGTTGTCGGCTGGGGCGAGCCGGTGGTCGAAGGCCGCGCGCACACTGTAGCCGCTGCCGTGGAAGAGCTGTCCGATTACCTGATCGGCAAGGACCCGCGCAACATCGAAGACATCTGGACCGTGCTGTATCGCGGCGGCTTTTACCGGGGTGGTGCGATCCACATGAGCGCGCTGGCCGGTATCGATCAGGCGTTGTGGGACATCAAGGGTAAAGCGCTGGGCGTTTCGGTCAGCGACCTGCTCGGCGGTCAGGTGCGAGACAAGATTCGTGTCTACTCGTGGATCGGCGGTGATCGTCCTGCCGACACGGCGCGGGCGGCGAAGGAAGCGGTCGAACGTGGCTTTACAGCGGTGAAGATGAACGGCACCGAAGAGCTGCAATTTCTCGACACCTTCGACAAAGTCGATCTGGCATTGGCCAACGTCGCTGCGGTGCGTGATGCAGTGGGGCCGAATGTCGGCATTGGTGTGGAGTTCCATGGCCGGGTCCACAAGCCGATGGCCAAGGTGCTGATGAAAGAGCTGGACCCGTACAAGCTGATGTTCATCGAAGAACCGGTGCTCAGTGAAAACTACGAGGCGCTGAAAGAACTGGCACCGCTGACCAGCACCCCGATTGCCTTGGGCGAGCGTCTGTTCTCGCGCTGGGACTTCAAGCGTGTGTTGAGCGAAGGCTACGTCGACATCATCCAGCCGGATGCGTCCCACGCAGGCGGCATCACCGAAACCCGCAAGATCGCCAACATGGCCGAAGCCTACGATGTCGCCCTGGCGCTGCATTGCCCGCTGGGACCGATTGCGCTGGCCGCCTGCCTGCAGCTGGATGCGGTGTGCTACAACGCCTTCATTCAGGAACAGAGCCTGGGCATCCACTACAACGAAAGCAACGACCTGCTGGATTACGTCAAGCATCCCGAAGTGTTCGACTACGACAAAGGCATGGTCAAGATCCCCAACGGGCCGGGCCTGGGCATCGAAATCAACGAAGAATACGTCATCGAACGCGCCGCCATCGGCCACCGCTGGCGCAACCCGATCTGGCGCCATGCAGATGGCAGTTTTGCGGAGTGGTAGATCGCCGTAACCATCGTTCCCACGCTCTGCGTGGGAATGCAGTTCTGGACGCTCTGCGTCCGACTTTGAGGGAGCGGCACGGCGCAGATAGGTGACGCAGAGCGTCACGAAATGCATTACCACGCGGAGCGTGGGAACGAGAGCTCGCCAAACAATAAATCCAACAAGAGGCTACATGCCATGCGCACTCGGACTATGGACGGCGCGGCGTCGCTGGTGACGCCGTCCCGCAAGCGTTTCTTCATCATGGTGTTGCTGTTCATCACCGTGGTGATCAACTACCTCGACCGCAGCAACCTGTCCATCGCCGCTCCGGCACTGACCGCCGAGCTGGGCCTTGATACGGTGCATGTCGGGCTGATCTTCTCCGCTTTCGGTTGGACCTACGCCGCCATGCAACTGCCCGGAGGCTGGCTGGTGGATCGTGTGCCGCCGCGCATCCTCTACACCGCAGCATTGCTGCTGTGGTCCATCGCAACCATCATGCTCGGCTTCGCCGCCAGCTTCATCGCGCTGTTCGTCCTGCGCATGGCCGTCGGCGCGCTGGAAGCGCCGGCCTATCCGATCAACAGCCGCGTCGTGACCACCTGGTTTCCCGAACGTGAGCGCGCAACGGCCATTGGCGTCTACACCTCAGGACAGTTCGTCGGTCTGGCATTTCTGACCCCGGTGCTGGCCTGGTTACAGGCGCACTACGGCTGGCACATGGTGTTCGTCGCAACGGGCGGCGTTGGCGTGCTGTGGGCATTGATCTGGTACACGGTATATCGCGAGCCGCGTGACTTCAAAGGCGTCAACCAGCAGGAGATCGACCTGATTCAGGAGGGCGGCGGTCTGGTGGATATCCAGCAGGATGCCGAGAAGCAGAAGCAGGGTTTCAGTTGGCTGGACTTGGGCATCGTGCTCAGCAAACGCAAATTGTGGGGCATCTACCTGGGGCAGTTTTGCCTGAACTCCACGTTGTGGTTCTTCCTGACCTGGTTCCCGACCTACCTGGTTAAATACCGTGGCATGGACTTCATCAAGTCCGGCCTGCTGGCGTCGTTGCCGTTTCTGGCGGCGTTCGTCGGCGTGTTGTGTTCGGGGTTCTTCTCCGACTGGCTGATCCGTCGCGGCCATACAGTGGGCTTCGCCCGCAAGCTGCCGATCATCGCCGGGTTGCTGATTTCAACGTCGATCATCGGCGCCAACTTTGTCGACTCCACGCCGCTGGTCATCACCTTTCTGGCCCTGGCGTTCTTTGGCAACGGTCTGGCGTCGATCACCTGGTCGCTGGTCTCGACCCTGGCCCCGGCGCGCCTGCTGGGCCTGACGGGCGGCACGTTCAACTTCATCGGCAATCTGGCGGCCATTGCCACGCCGATCGTGATCGGCTTTCTGGCATCGGGCGATTCGTTTGCGCCAGCGATTACCTATATCTCGGCGCTGGCCCTGCTGGGTGCGCTGTCCTACATCCTGCTGGTAGGAAAAGTCGAACGTATCGAGCTGTGATAGTCGAGCTCTGAGGTCGACGCGTGCGGACGCTGGCGACGATAATGTCGCCAGCTTTTCGAGCTGCCCCTTTTTATCCAAACCACGGCCTGTCATGCAAAACGACGTACTCCCCTCTGGAAATAGCACCCGCAAAGAGCCGGCACCGAGTGGTACTCAGACCCTGTTACGCGGTCTGGGTGTGGTTCAGGCGGTGGCCAGTGGCGCACGGGACCTGAAAGAGATCGCCCGGCTGATCGGCACCACGCGCAGCACGACTCACCGTCTGGCCAGTTGTCTGGTCGAGGAGCGCTACCTGCGGGTGGTGCCGCAGGTGGGTTATCTGCTCGGGCCAAAACTGATCGAGCTGGGGTTTCAGGCGCGCGAAGAAGTGCCGCTGGCGATACTCGCGCGACCGTATCTGGATCGGCTCTCGGAACTGACCGGCGATACGGTGCATCTGGCGGTTCGGGAAGGCGACGACGTGCTTTATCTGCACAAGAACCCCGGTCGCAATGGGCCGGAGATGCGTTCGCGTGTCGGGCACCGTATGCCGCTGGTGCGGACCGGTATCGGCAAGGCATTGCTGCTGGACAGTGGGGTGTCGGAGTGGCAGCGGCTGTATGAGGTCAGCATGCCGGCGTCGGGCAGGAACCCGCTGTGGCCTGCTCACGAGCAGCAAACCTGGGAGCAGTTGCAGTCGCGAAGGGAAGAGTACGTACAGGGCGGTTATGCGTTTGATCTGGAAGACAACGAACCGTCGATTCGCTGCGTGGCAGCGCCGGTGCGTGATGCCAGCAAACAGATCGTTGCCGGCATCAGTATCGCCAGTACCGTGCCCTATATGCCACTGGAGAAAATGGCCGAGCTGGTTCCGCTGATCAAGGACATCGCAGCGCAACTCTCGGCCGATCTCGGCGGCTGATGGGGGGCGGATCAGGCCTTCAGCGTAGCCATGTCGATCACGAAGCGGTATTTAACGTCACCGGCCAGCATGCGCTCGTAGGCTTCGTTGATGTTGCGGATGTCGAGCATTTCGATGTCGCAGGTGATGTCGTTCTCGGCGCAGAAATCCAGTACTTCCTGGGTTTCGGCAATGCCACCGATCAACGAACCGGCCAGTACGCGACGGCTCATCACCAGATTGGCTGCGTGTACTGGCGGCTCGATCGGCTCGATCAGGCCAACCAGAATGTGCGCGCCGTCGAAACGCAGGGTTTCGAGGTAGGGGTTCAGGTCGTGCTGGACCGGAATGGTGTCGAGCAGGAAGTCGAAGTGCCCGGCAGCGGCTTTCATCTGTTCGGCGTCGGTGGACACGATCACATGATCGGCGCCCTGACGATGAGCTTCCTGAGCCTTGGCTGCGGAGCGGGTGAACAGCGTGACTTCAGCGCCCATCGCCTTGGCGAACTTGATGCCCATGTGGCCCAGACCGCCCATGCCCAGAATCCCGACTTTGTCGCCAGCCTTGACGCCGTAGTGCTTGAGTGGCGAATAGGTGGTGATGCCTGCGCACAGAATCGGCGCAGCGGCGGCCGGATCGAGTTTCTCTGGAACGCGCACGACGAAGTGCTCGGCGACCACGATGCTGTTCGAGTAACCGCCCATGGTGTTGCTGCCGTCCACGCGATCTGGCGTGGCGTAAGTCATGGTCGGGCCTTCCAGGCAATACTGTTCGAGGTCCGATTTGCAGGCCGAACATTCGCGGCAGGAGTCGACCATGCAGCCGACGCCGACCATGTCACCGACTTTGTATTTGGTGGCATTGGCGCCAGTGGCGGTAACACGACCGACGATTTCGTGGCCTGGCATCAGCGGGTAAACCGCAATGCCCCACTCGTTGCGTGCCTGGTGAATGTCGGAGTGGCAGACGCCACAGTAGAGAATTTCGATGGCAACGTCGTCGGCACGCGGAGCGCGACGTTCGAAGGTCATCGGGGCGAGGGGGGCGGTGGCTGACTGAGCGGCGTAACCGATAGCTGTGTACATGTATGACCTCGCAGGGTGTAACGGAATAGAGGCGATCCATTGTCCGGATGTGCGCCCGTCACGGCTATGGTGAATCCTCCGTGTTTCATGCCTATTTCTCCGGCTGGACAATCCGATGTCGGCTGCGAGGCTTAAATCTGCGATGATGCAGCTGTCTATTTCTCTGTCGGCCTGCTTCCCATGACGCTCGCTTTTCCCTCTGATGGCAATGCCGCACTCGTTACCCTGATCAAGCCCCTGGCGGTTCGCCCCGGTTTTGTCGCGACCCATCTGCCTGAGGTGCGTGTTCTGTCTGCCTTTGGTTACGTGGCCAGCAGCCCGCAGATCTACGAGCCAAGCCTGATGATCGTGGTGCAGGGCAGCAAGATCGCCTGCCTGGGGCCGCGTAAGTTCGAATATGGCACCGGGCATTACCTGATTCAGGCGCTTTCGGTACCGTTCAAGTGCGAAACCTTCGCCACGCCCGACAAGCCGCTTTACGGCGTTTCAGTGGCCATCGACCGGGTGTTGCTGGGTGAACTGGTGCAGGCGCTGGGCCCGGCGAGCGTGCAGCAAAGCGAGCTGCAGACGCCGGAATCGATGACCTCGGTAGTGATCGACAATGCGATGCGCGAAAGTGTCGAGCGTCTGCTGCGCTGCCTGCATGATCCGCTGGAGTGTCAGGCAATGGGGCAGTCACGGGTTCGTGACGTGTTGTACAGCGCGCTGCGTGGTCCGCAGTCGGGTGTATTGCGGGCGCTGGTCGAGCAGCAGGGGCAATTCGCGCGAATCGCCTCTGCGGTCACCTACCTGCATGAGCATTATGATCACGCGCTGAACGTCGACACCCTGGCGCGTTGTGCCAACATGAGCACCTCGACCTTTCACGAACACTTCAAACGCAGCACGCTGCTGTCGCCCGTGCAGTACCTCAAACGCCTGCGCCTGCTCAAGGCTCAGCAACTGCTGGTCGCCGAAGGCCTGAACGTGGCGCAGGTCGCACTCAAGGTCGGCTATCAAAGCGCATCGCAGTTCAGTCGTGAATACAAACGCTATTTCGAGCGCAGACCGGGCGAAGAGGGATGTAGGGGTTAGCTGCAAGCTGCAAGCCGCAAGATAAAAGCTTTAGGCTTGCCGCTTGAAGCTTGAAGCTTGAAGCTTATAACTTGTAGCTGCCTCACATATTAGGGTAGGTGGGGCCGCCAGCGCCTTCCGGTGCCACCCAGGTGATGTTCTGCGAAGGGTCCTTGATGTCGCAGGTCTTGCAGTGCACGCAGTTCTGCGCGTTGATCTGGAAGCGTTTCTCGCCATCTTCTTTAGTGATGACTTCGTACACGCCTGCCGGGCAATAGCGCTGGGCCGGTTCATCATACAGCGGCAGGTTCTTGCTGATCGGGATGCTCGGATCGGTCAGCTTCAAGTGGCAAGGCTGCTCCTCTTCGTGGTTGGTGCTGGAGAGGAACACCGAACTGAGCTTGTCGAAGCTGAGCTTGCCATCGGGTTTCGGGTAGTCGATCTTCTTCGAGTCCGCTGCCAGCTTGAGGCAGGCATAGTCAGGCTGGGTGTCGTGCAGCGTGAACGGTAGCTTGCCACCGAAAATGTTCTGATCGATGAAGTTGAATGCGCCGCCCTTGAGTGCGCCGTATTTGTGGATCGCGACGCCAAAGTTGCGGCTCGCGAACAGTTCTTCATGCAGCCAGCTGGCCTTGAAGGCATCGACGTAAGACGTCAGCACGTCGCCACCTTCGTTACCGGCGAACAGCGCGTCGGCCACCGACTCGGCAGCCAGCATGCCGGACTTCATGGCGGTGTGGCTGCCCTTGATCTTGGCGAAGTTCAGGGTGCCCAGATCGCAACCGATCAGCGCGCCGCCAGGGAACACCATTTTCGGCAGCGAATTCAGGCCGCCCTTGGTGATAGCGCGTGCGCCGTAACTGATGCGTTTGCCGCCTTCCAGGTACTGCTTGATGACCGGGTGATGCTTGTAGCGCTGGAATTCATCGAACGGCGAGAGGTACGGGTTGCTGTAGGACAAGTCAACGATCAGACCGACCACCACCTGATTGTTTTCCAGGTGATACAGGAACGAGCCGCCCGGGTTGGCGTCGTCCAGTGGCCAGCCGGCGGTGTGCACCACCAGTCCCTGTTCATGTCTGGCCGGGTCGACTTCCCAGATTTCCTTCAGGCCGATGGCGTAATGCTGCACGTCGGCTTCGTCGTCGAGGTTGAAGCGCTTGAGCAATTGTTTGCCGATATGGCCACGGCAGCCCTCGGCGAACAGTGTGTACCTGGCGCGCAGTTCCATGCCGGGGGTGTACAGGCCTTCTTTCGGATTGCCTTCACGGTCGACACCCAGGTCGCCGGTGACAATCCCGCGCACCACACCGTTTTCATCGAACAGCGCTTCCTGGGCAGCAAAGCCCGGGTAGATTTCCACGCCGAGGTTTTCAGCCTGCTGCGCGAGCCAGCGGCACAGGTTGCCCAGGGAGATGATGTAGTTGCCATGGTTGTGCATGGTTTTGGGAGCAAAAAAGTCCGGGATTTTCTGGGCTTTTTCGGCGTCACGCAGCATATAGATGTCGTCGCGCTTGACGGGTGTGTTGAGCGGAGCGCCCAATTCCTGCCAGTTCGGGAACAGTTCATTCAATGCACGGGGCTCGAACACCGCACCCGAAAGAATGTGAGCGCCCACTTCAGAGCCTTTTTCCACCACGCAGACGCTGATTTCCTTTCCGGCTTCAGCGGCCTTCTGTTTAAGGCGGCAAGCGGCAGAAAGCCCGGAAGGGCCGGCTCCGACGATAACGACGTCGAATTCCATGTATTCGCGTTCCACAGGCTATCTCCTACTCTCAAGGCTCACGGTGTTTTTTATCGGGCGCTACAGGCCGACCTATGGAGGTGTTGGACACCGCCAGTCTTTTAATGGCACGCATTATATCTACACCACTGTGCGGGTCCAATACAAACGTTTGTTTGAATCGGCCGCAGGCCAGATAAATCAAAGACAGGAGACCCACTACTGGCCGATTTGGCGTATTGACCGGAAAAGGCGTTGCGGTCAAGATACGGGCGGTTTTGCGTTTGCCGTAGGCTGAAACGAGGTTCGATGGAATCTCCCAAAAGGCATCAGGCGAACGCGGTGCAGGCAATTGGTCAACGTCGCCCGGCGCATTCTACACATCCTGCCGTTGCTTGACGGGTGGCGTGCGGCTTCCATAGCGCCTTTTCGTACAGGGCCTTTTTAGCGTCTGGCCTGCACCCATACGATTGCTTGTTGAGGACACATATCGATCGCCTGGCGCTGCCGGGCGACTTCTTTTCACCGGAGAGTGAGGAATCCATGAAGGTTCTTGTAGCTGTCAAACGAGTGGTCGACTACAACGTCAAGGTTCGCGTCAAAGCGGACAACTCCGGCGTCGATCTGGCCAACGTCAAAATGTCCATGAACCCTTTCTGTGAAATCGCTGTTGAAGAAGCGGTGCGCTTGAAAGAGAAGGGCGTTGCGACAGAAATCGTGGTTGTCACCATTGGCCCGACCACCGCTCAGGAGCAGTTGCGTACTGCTCTGGCGCTGGGTGCAGATCGTGCCGTGCTGGTCGAGTCCGCCGAAGAACTGACTTCCCTGGCCGTGGCCAAGCTGCTCAAGGCTGTTGTCGACAAGGAGCAGCCACAGCTGGTGATCCTCGGCAAGCAGGCAATCGACAGCGACAACAACCAGACCGGCCAGATGCTCGCCGCGCTGAGCGGTTATCCGCAAGGCACCTTCGCGTCGAAAGTCGAAGTGACCGGCGACAAGGTTGCCGTGACCCGTGAAATCGATGGCGGCCTGCAGACTGTCTCCCTGAGCCTGCCAGCCATCGTGACCACAGATCTGCGTCTGAACGAGCCACGCTACGCTTCGCTGCCCAACATCATGAAAGCCAAGAAGAAGCCGCTCGAAGTGCTGACGCCTGACGCACTGGGCGTTTCCACGGCCTCGACCAACAAGACCGTCAAGGTTGAAGCGCCCGCTGCACGCAGCGCAGGCATCAAGGTCAAGTCGGTGGCTGAACTGGTCGAGAAACTGAAAAACGAAGCGAAGGTAATCTAAATGACGATCCTGGTTATCGCTGAACATGACAACGCGACCGTAGCCCCGGCTACGCTCAATACCGTTGCTGCCGCTCAAAAGATCGGCGGTGATATTCACCTGCTGGTTGCGGGCTCCGGCGTAAGCACCATTGCCGAAGCCGCTGCCAAGATTGCCGGCGTGGCGAAAGTGCTGGTGGCGGATAACGCAGCCTACGCTCATCAACTGCCTGAAAACGTTGCGCCACTGGTGGCCGAGCTGGCTTCCGGCTACAGCCATGTGCTGGCCGCTGCCACTTCCAACGGCAAAAACATTTTGCCTCGTGTGGCTGCGCAACTGGACGTGGATCAGATCTCCGAGATCGTTTCGGTAGAATCGGCTGACACGTTCACTCGCCCGATCTATGCCGGTAACGCGATTGCCACCGTGCAGTCCACGGCTGCGGTCAAGGTCATCACCGTGCGTGCCACCGGCTTCGACCCGGTTGCTGCCGAAGGTGGCTCGGCAACTGTCGAAGCGGTTTCGGCGGTTCACGATGCGGGTAAATCGAGCTTCGTTGGCGAAGAGCTGGCCAAGTCCGACCGTCCAGAACTGACAGCTGCCAAAATCGTCGTTTCCGGCGGTCGCGGCATGCAGAACGGCGACAACTTCAAGCATCTGTACACCCTGGCCGACAAGCTCGGTGCGGCAGTCGGCGCATCCCGCGCTGCGGTCGACGCCGGTTTCGTGCCCAACGACATGCAGGTCGGTCAGACCGGCAAGATTGTTGCGCCACAGCTGTACATTGCGGTCGGTATCTCCGGCGCGATCCAGCATCTGGCGGGCATGAAGGATTCCAAGGTGATTGTCGCGATCAACAAGGATGAAGAAGCGCCGATCTTCCAGGTGGCCGATTACGGCCTGGTAGCGGATCTGTTCGAAGCCATCCCTGAGCTGGAGAAGCTGGTTTAAACCACGTCTGGTTTAAGCAACGCTCTTCCACTATAAAGAGAACCCGTTCCGTCCGGTGTGTGTACCAGCAGCTTGTCTGCGGTACGCTGCCCGGATTGAACGGGTTTTTTATCGATTTCAAAAGGGCTTCTCATGGAGCGCAACAGGCTGCTGACTTCACTTCTGGCGGGCATGCTTGTGCTGCCTTCGCTGACACTCGCCGCAGAAAAATGCGAGCGTCTGATCGTGACGGGCAGCCCGGACGCGCCTCCCTATCTATGGCGTGATCCTCAGGACCCGCGGCACCTGATGGGCGCCAATGCCGACCTGCTGACTCAGGCAGCCGGGGCGTTGGGCATCAAGGTCGAGTTTCTGTATGGCGGCAAGCGCAGCCAGGCGCTTGAAGAGGTGCGTACCGGGCGCATGGACATGCTGGCGGATGCACCGTTGAACGACGCTCAGCTTGAATTCCTCGATTACATTCATCCGCCGATTGTGCAGAACGACATCTTGGTCTGGACCCGTCGCGACCGTGCAGTGCCGTTCAATACGGTGGCCGAGCTGAACGGTCATCCCGGCGCCATATCGGAAAAGACCCGGCTGACACCGCATTTCGAAGCGACGACAAAGCAGCATCTGACGCTGGAGCGCGTCCCGGGGCTGACGCCGGCCTTTCAGAAACTGGCGCTGGGCGAAGTGGACTATGTGCTCGCCGGGCGTTATGCCGGAATGGTCATGGTGCAGACGCTGGGGCTGACTTCAGACCTGATTGCTCAGCCGCTGGCGGTCGATGCGCCGGGTTTTTATCTGGCCTTGTCGTTCAACTCGGCGTGCAACGATCCATGGTTGCGCGGACAGCTGGCGAAAAAGATGACAGAATCTGCGGCCTCCGGCCTTGCGGGTGAAGTCATCAGGCACAATCTGGACGTGTGGAAAGCCCAGTTGTTGCAGCCTGCCAGTGCCAGCGCCTCAAATAAGTAGGAATGTTTTTTGTGAGTATTCGTTTTTCAATTGCCGTCACGGCAATCGCCACGCTGGTCGGCTGCGCCAGCGATCCGGTCCCGACCGAGCAATTCAAGTTGACCGAGCAGGCCCTGCAACAGGCCAAGGCCGTCGGTGCCGCAGACGATCAGCCCGAAATGGAAACGGCGTTGTCCTCCTTTGCTGAGGCGCGTGCGGCAATGGCAGCGCATTCCTACAAGCAAGCGCGCATGAGCGCGGAGCGGGCCGAGCTGGATGCGCGGTTGGCGGAAGCACGAGTACTCACGGTCAAGAGTCAAGAGCAGGTCAATCAGTTGAATACCCGCCTCAATCGCTTGCGCAAGCAGCTGGGAGAGGCGCAATGAACCGTATTTCGCGTGTACTGAGCGTGTGCCTGTTACTGGGTTCGGCCGGGCTGTATGGCTGTGCCGGGCATCAGGACAGTGGGCAGGCCTTGCAACAGGCAAACGCCGATTTCCAGAAGGTCAAGGAAGACACCGACGTGCTGCGCAGCGCGCCGAGGGATGTCATTCGCGCCGGCGAATCCCTGGCCCGTGCCGAGCGCTTGTCCAGTTATCTGGGCAGTGGCGCCGATGTCAGTCATTACGCCTACCTGAGCAGCCGCTACAGCGAGATCGCTCGCGAACACAGCAATTTGCTGCTCAGTCAGGAGCGTCTGGCAAAAATGGACCTGGAGCGTCAACGCATGCAGCTGGCGTTGCGCGAAGCCAAGCTGGCCAGTGCCCAGCAGCAGGGGCGCTGGCTGGAAGACCAGATTCTCAGCCTGGCCACCACTCAGACCGATCGTGGCCTGGTCATGACCCTCGGCGACGTGCTGTTCGACGCCGGGCATGCCGAACTGAAAAACTCCGCCAGTCGGACCATTCTCAAGGTTGTGCAGTTTCTGCAGATCAATCCGCGCCGCGTGGTCAGGATCGAGGGCTACACCGATAGCACCGGTGATCGTCAGGAAAATCTGAATCTGTCGAAGGACCGTGCGCAAGCTGTTGCCGACATGCTGATGGATCTGGGTGTCGACGAAAAACGTATCCAGGTTCAAGGCTACGGCCAGCAGTTTCCGGTTGACGGCAATACCTCCGAGCGTGGGCGAGCGCAGAATCGCCGCGTCGAGATTGTGTTTTCCGATGAAAAAGGTCAGTTAGGCGCCGCTCGGTAACGAAAATCTGTGAAAGAAAGCCCGACACCGGTAACGGTCTCGGGCTTTTTTGGCTTTAAACGCTGTGTATATGGCGTTTATGGCCGCGTTTATTTTCGCGCAACGGCGCCGATCGCTGGCTTGAGCGCAAACTGTTCCCGTACACTTCTGGACTGCACCGGTTATTATCAATCTGTATTTTTAAAAACAATAAATCACCGGTCTTTTCGAGGCTGTGCCATGACCAATCTTTTGCTTTATCAGCGCATTGCTCAGCAACTGGCTGAAGACATTCGTCGGGGCGTCTATCAGCCGGGGGAGCGGGTGCCGTCGGTTCGCAAGATGAGTTCGCAGCTCAGTGTCAGTCATGCCACGGTGTTGCAGGCCTATGCAAATCTCGAGGATCAGGGCCTGATTCGGGCACGTCCGCAGTCGGGTTATTACGTTCATCAGACGCCTGCGCTGACCGCTTCCACGCCAGACATCGCGCGCGTCGAGCGGCCCGGGCTGGTCACGCGCAGCAGTATCATTCAGCAAGTGCTTGAGGAGTCGCGGCGCGACGGTGTATTCGCCCTGGGCGCGGCAGTGCCGCATGTGGATTATCTGCCGGTGCGTGCGCTGCACCAGCAACTTGCCAAGGTCACGCGCTTTCAGAGCCCGCGTGCGTTCAGCTACATGTTCAGCCCCGGTTTCGAGCCGCTGCGCAGGCAGGTTGCGATCCGCATGCGCGACGCAGGCGTGGTGGTCGATCCGTCGGAGGTGGTGATCACGCACGGCTGTGTAGATGCGCTGCAAATGGCCCTGCGAGTGCTCACCCGGCCCGGCGACCTGATCGCTGCTGAATCCCCCGCGTATTACGGTTTGTTGCAGCTGGCCGATCTGCTGGGCCTGAAAGTCATCGAGATTCCCAGTGATCCGGCGACTGGCATCAGCCTGGAGGCTCTGCAACTGGCGGCCAATCAGTGGTCGATCAAAGCGCTGGTGCTGACCTCGCGGCTGAGTAATCCTCTGGGCGGCACCATGCCCGAGGAGCGGCAGAAAAACCTGCTGCGTCTGGTTTCCGATTTCGATATTCAGGTCGTCGAGGACGATGTCTACGGCGAACTGATGTTCGAGGTCGGGCGAACCAAGGCGCTCAAGGCGTTTGACCGGTTGGGGAGGGTGATCTACTGCTCCAGTTTTTCCAAGACGCTGTCGCCGGGGGTGCGCGTTGGGTGGATAATCGCTGGCAAGTACCAGGCCGAGATTCAACGCCTGCAGACGTTCAGCACGCACTCTGCGTGCAGTGTCACGCAAATGGGCATTGCCGCGTACCTTGAAAACGGTGGCTATGATCGGCATCTGCGTTTCATACGCCTGGAATACCGCAAGAATCTGAGCGCCTATCAGCTCGCGGTGCAGCAGTTCTTCCCTGAAGGTACGCAGATGAGTCGCCCGGCGGGTGGCTTTATTCTATGGGTCAGCCTGCCGGGACGGGTCAACACGCAAGAGCTGCATGTCCGCGCGCTGGAGCAGGGCATCAGTATCGCACCGGGCCTGATTTTCAGTAATACCGAGCAGTTCAATCACTGCATACGCCTGAACTGCGGCATGCCGTGGGACAAGGAGGCGGAGCGTGCGTTGATGACGCTGGGGATGCTGGCAAAACAGCTTTGTCACGACACCGTTCCTGTCTACTGAGCGGCGTGCGCTTTTTTGTCAATTATTCGGAACTCTTGCCTTGTCAGCGTGGCCTCAAAAGGACAGCATATGTTTTTTTCCGGCTTTGCCACTGTCTTGTCTGATGCCTGCCTATGAATGCGTTTCGTTGTTTCGGATTGCTGGTTCTTGTTTTACTGAGTGGTTGTGATGCTCAGCAAACGCCTGTGCCCAAGCCAAAGACCGAGGCTGCCGCGCCTGCGCCTGCTTTACCCAAGGCCGCTGTGAAGGATGCAGCGCCTGCGGCGGAGGTTTCCGCGGCCGAGACCGTGCTGCCGAAAGTGCCTGACTCTATGCATGAATTGATGCCGGGTGTTCCCGTGGTGCCTGTGGTGGTCGGCAAAGAGTCGAATGCACCCTCAGCCGTCCAGATCAACAAGGCGCCGGCCTCCAGCGCTGACAAGCCGTCTTCCAAGGCCGCGTCGTCCAAGGCTGCTACGAGCAAGCGCGAGACCGCCGCCAGCAATCGCAAGGCTGCCAAGGAGCCCAAGGCCAAGGATGTGCGGATAAAAGCGCCCAGGCTAGACCTGAGTTTACCGCCCGAGCTGGTCAAGGAACTGGACCCGCCGTCCAAAGTCATTACCAGCAAGCGCAAGCCATTGTTGCCGCAGATGTTTGGTGAGTCGCCCGGCGGCAGTCCTTTCGAGCTCGAAGGCCGATTGCTGACCAATGAAATGCAATTGCAGATGCGCAACGACAATCGTCGCGACGTCGAGGGGGCTGCTCTGGATTTCAAATTCAAGCAGTAAGCCCTGTCTATCGTCCGATACGGCATTTTCAAACGAGCATTTCGACGGTTAATATCCGTCCTCTTTTCTCATTTTTTCAATAAGGGTCTCGCGTCATGGACTGCCGTTCAGAGTGTGGTGCGTGTTGCATCGCGCCTTCCATCACGTCTGCCATACCCGGCATGCCGCATGGAAAGCCCGCAGGAGAACGTTGCCTGCACTTGTCCATCGAATTGCTGTGTGCCTTGTTCGGCAAGCCCGAGCGTCCTGCTGTCTGCAGTCAGTTCAAGGCCGCAGACGATGTCTGCGGTGTCGATCAGGCTGACGCCATCCGCCTGATTGGCTGGTGGGAAAAAGCTACTGCGGTAGCGTGAAACAGCATTTTTAAGCGCAAGCGTTTTGTCGGAACTTCAAATAAGGAATAAAACAATGAGTTCGCTTTATCGCATGGCTGTTGCTTGTGGATTGACGGTAGTGCTTGCCGGGGTGGCGCAGGCGCAAGACTGGAAAGTCGCCAAGGACGAGGACGGTATCAAGGTTTCGTTGAGTGATGTGCCGGGGTCCGATTACAAAGCCTATCGCGGCGTTGCCGTGATCAACGCCAGTGTCGGCAAATTGCGCGCACTGCAAGAGGATGTGGCGGGGGCCTGTGCATGGATTCATGAGTGCAAATTACAGAAAGTACTCAAGCACGAAGGTGACAAGACCTGGACTTACAGCCAGTTCAACACGCCATGGCCCGTGACTCCGCGAGATTCTGTGTTGCTGATTACGACCCAGGAAGGCGCCGATGGCAGTATCACGCGCAATCTCGAAGGACAGCCGAAATACCTGCCTGAAGAAAAAGGCTTTGTGCGTGTCGCTGAGGTCAAGGGGTTCTGGAAGATGGTGCCCAAAGGCCCGAACCAGACTGAGGTGACCTACCAGGTTCACACCGAGCCAGGTGGCAGTGTGCCGTCGATGCTGGCCAACAAGTTTGTCGTCGATGCGCCGTTCAATACGCTAAAGGCGCTCAGGGAGAGGGCCGCGCAGTAATTCCGGGTCGATACGAAAAAGGGCTGCCTATTGGCAGCCCTTTGTTTTTGCGCTAACGCTTACTTGCGATCTTGCAGCGGAACGATGTCGCGCTGTACGTCGCCGGTGTAAAGCTGGCGAGGGCGACCGATCTTGTAAGGGCTGGAGAGCATTTCCTTCCAGTGCGAGATCCAGCCGACAGTCCGCGCCAGGGCGAAGATCACGGTGAACATGCTGGTCGGGATACCGATGGCCTTGAGGATGATGCCCGAGTAGAAGTCGACGTTCGGGTACAGCGAGCGTTCGATGAAGTACGGGTCGGTCAGGGCGATCTCTTCGAGGCGCATGGCCAGTTCGAGTTGTGGATCGTTGTTGATTCCCAGTTCCTTCAGAACTTCGTCGCAGGTCTGCTTCATCACGGTGGCGCGCGGGTCGCGGTTCTTGTAGACGCGATGTCCGAAGCCCATGAGCTTGAACGGATCGTTCTTGTCCTTGGCCTTGGCGATGAATGTATCGATGTTTGACACATCGCCAATTTCGTCGAGCATGGTCAGTACGGCCTCATTGGCACCGCCGTGAGCCGGGCCCCAGAGTGCCGCGATACCGGCAGCGATACAGGCGAACGGGTTGGCGCCCGAAGAGCCTGCCATGCGCACGGTGGACGTCGAGGCGTTCTGCTCGTGGTCGGCGTGGAGAATGAAGATCTTGTCCATCGCCTTGGCCAGCACCGGGCTGATCGGTTTGATCTCGCACGGTGTGTTGAACATCATGTGCAGGAAGTTTTCGGCGTAGCTGAGGTCGTTGCGCGGGTACATCATGGGCTGACCCATGGAGTACTTGTAGACCATCGCTGCCAGGGTCGGCATCTTGGCGACCAGGCGCACGGCAGAAATCTCGCGGTGCTGCGGGTTATTGATGTCCAGCGAGTCGTGATAGAACGCCGACAGGGCCCCGACCACGCCGCACATGACGGCCATCGGGTGGGCATCACGGCGGAAGCCGTTGAAAAAGGTCTTGAGCTGTTCGTGAACCATCGTGTGGTTCTTGACCACGGCAACGAACTGGGCTTTCTGCTCGGCAGTTGGCAGTTCGCCATTGAGCAGCAGGTAGCAGGTTTCCAGATAGTCGGACTGCTCGGCCAGTTGCTCAATCGGGTAGCCGCGGTGAAGCAGGATTCCGTTATCACCATCGATGTAGGTGATCTTCGACTCGCAAGATGCCGTGGACATGAAGCCAGGGTCAAATGTGAAGCGGCCGGTGGCGGTGAGACCGCGTACGTCGATCACGTCCGGACCCACTGTACCCGTCAGAATTGGCAGCTCGACGGGGGCAGCACCCTCGATGATCAACTGCGCTTTTTTCTCAGCCATGTGGCCTCCTATTTATGCTTCAAATCATCAGACAGGCCCCCCACGCAGGGCCCGCATCACTATAGTGAGATAAATTCTAAAGTCAATTTGCCTAAAGTCGTGTTCCACAAGGCTTTGGCAATGCGTTTTTCGATGCCGTTTCCTGCCGTTTACGCCTTTTATCCTGGCAGCGCAATGCGCCATTCGCGGTAAGTCTGCGCGTTGTCATTAGCGCCCTAACTGTCTATACTCGATGTCCGACCGCCAGAGGCTTTTTGGCCTGTTTCAAGGGGGTCGTCACTTCCTGGGTGGTGGGTACCTGACCAGTGCACTTCCCAACAACTTGCCCTGATTGTTAGGGGCTCTTCAAGTGTGAAAAAAAGCCGTGAATAGCCAACGACCTGTAAATCTAGACCTAAGGACCATCAAGCTCCCAGTCACCGCTTACACGTCCATCCTTCACCGCATCTCCGGTGTCATCCTCTTTGTCGGTATTGCAATCATGCTGTATGCAATGGACAAGTCGCTGGCGTCCGAAGAAGGGTTCGGCGAAGTGAAGGCGTGTCTGACCAGCCCGCTGGCCAAGCTGATCGTCTGGGGGCTTCTGTCTGCCCTGCTGTACCACCTGGTGGCCGGTATTCGTCACCTGATCATGGACACTGGGGTAGGCGAGACGCTCGAAGGCGGCAAGCTGGGCTCCAAAATCGTTATCGCGGTTTCCGTGGTACTGATTCTTCTGGCGGGAGTATGGATATGGTAACCAACGTCACGAACCTGTCGCGTTCGGGTCTCTACGACTGGATGGCGCAACGCGTCTCCGCAGTCGTGCTCGCGGCTTATTTCATATTCCTGATCGGATACGTGGTCTTTCATCCGGGTCTGAGTTACGCCCAATGGCATGATCTGTTCGCACACAACGGAATGCGTATCTTCAGTCTGCTGGCACTTGTTGCCCTTGGCGCTCACGCCTGGGTCGGCATGTGGACCATCGCGACCGACTACCTGACGCCGATGGCGCTGGGCAAGTCCGCCACTGCAGTACGTTTCCTGTTCCAGGCGGTATGCGGCGTTCTGATGTTCGCCTACTTCGTCTGGGGCGTGCAGATTCTTTGGGGTATCTGATCCATGGCTAACATTAATGCGCTTTCTTTCGACGCCATCATCATTGGTGGCGGCGGTGCCGGCATGCGCGCTGCGCTGCAGCTGGCTCAAGGTGGTCACAAGACTGCCGTGGTCACCAAGGTCTTCCCGACCCGTTCGCACACTGTATCTGCCCAGGGTGGCATTACCTGCGCAATCGCCTCGGCCGATCCGAACGATGACTGGCGCTGGCACATGTACGATACCGTCAAGGGTTCCGACTACATCGGCGACCAGGACGCTATCGAGTACATGTGTTCCGTAGGCCCGGAAGCGGTCTTCGAGCTCGAGCATATGGGCCTGCCGTTTTCCCGTACCGAGCAGGGCCGCATCTATCAGCGTCCGTTCGGTGGCCAGTCCAAGGACTTCGGTAAAGGCGGTCAGGCTGCACGTACCTGCGCTGCTGCCGACCGTACCGGTCACGCGCTGCTGCACACCCTGTATCAGGCCAACCTCAAGGCTGGCACCGTATTCCTCAACGAATACTACGCAGTGGACCTGGTGAAGAACCAGGATGGCGCCTTTGTCGGCATCATTGCCATCTGCATTGAAACAGGCGAAACCTCCTACATCCGTGCCAACGCTACTGTGCTGGCAACCGGCGGTGCAGGCCGCATCTACTCGTCGACCACCAATGCCCTGATCAACACCGGTGACGGTATCGGCATGGCGCTGCGCGCCGGTGTGCCGGTGCAGGACATCGAGATGTGGCAGTTCCACCCGACCGGCATCGCCGGCGCAGGTGTACTGGTCACCGAAGGCTGCCGCGGTGAAGGCGGTTACCTGATCAATAAGCACGGCGAGCGTTTCATGGAGCGTTATGCTCCGAACGCCAAGGACCTTGCCGGTCGTGACGTGGTTGCGCGTTCCATGGTCAAGGAAATCATCGCCGGTAACGGCTGTGGTCCAGATGGCGACCACGTAATGCTCAAGCTCGATCACCTGGGTGAAGAAGTGTTGCACAGCCGCCTGCCGGGCATCATGGAGCTGTCCAAGACCTTCGCCCACGTCGACCCTGCAACCGCGCCGATTCCGGTTGTTCCAACCTGCCATTACATGATGGGTGGCGTTGCTACCAACATTCATGGCCAGGCTATCACTCAGGATGCGGCTGGCGTTGACCAGATCATCCCGGGCCTGTTCGCGGTAGGTGAAGTGGCGTGCGTATCGGTTCACGGTGCCAACCGTCTGGGCGGCAACTCGTTGCTCGACCTGGTGGTGTTCGGTCGTGCTGCCGGTATCCACCTGGAGCAGGCGCTGCGTGAAGGCGTCGATTATGCCCGCGCTTCCGAGTCTGACATCGATGCTGCTCTCGCACGCCTTGCCGGCCTGAACGAGCGCACCACCGGTGAAGACGTTGCCTCGCTGCGTAAAGAGCTGCAAAGCTGCATGCAGAACTACTTCGGTGTGTTCCGCACTGGCGAATACATGCAGAAGGGTATCGCCCAGCTGGCTGACCTGCGTGGTCGTATCGCCAACGTCAAGATCAACGACAAGAGCCAGGCGTTCAACACTGCCCGTATCGAAGCGCTTGAACTGCAAAACCTGCTGGAAGTTGCCGAAGCCACGGCAATTGCAGCAGAACATCGTAAAGAGTCCCGCGGCGCTCACGCTCGTGAAGACTTTGAAGATCGCGATGACGAGAACTGGTTGTGCCACACCCTGTATTTCCCGGCTGACAAGCGTGTGACCAAGCGTGCCGTGAACTTCTCGCCGAAAACCGTCCCGACTTTTGAACCTAAGATTCGGACTTATTAAGGGGTGACCGATATGTTGCAAGTCAGTGTTTATCGTTACAACCCTGATCAGGACGCCGCGCCGTTCATGCAGGAGTTCCAGGTCGATACCGGTGGCAAGGACCTGATGGTGCTGGACGTGCTGGCCCTGGTCAAAGAGCAGGATGAAGGGTTCTCGTACCGTCGCTCGTGCCGTGAAGGCGTGTGCGGTTCCGACGGCATGAACATCAACGGCAAGAACGGTCTGGCCTGCATCACGCCGCTGTCTGCCGTGGTTGCCAAGGGCAAGCTGATCGTACGTCCGCTGCCTGGCCTGCCAGTCATTCGTGACCTGGTCGTCGATATGAGCATCTTCTACAAGCAGTACGAGAAGGTGAAGCCGTTTCTGCAGAATGACACGCCGGCTCCGGCCATCGAACGTCTGCAAACTCCGGAAGAGCGCGAAAAGCTCGATGGTCTGTACGAGTGCATCCTGTGCGCTTGCTGCTCGACTTCCTGCCCGTCCTTCTGGTGGAACCCGGACAAGTTCCTGGGCCCGGCAGCTCTGCTGCAAGCCTATCGTTTCCTGGCTGACAGCCGTGACACTCGCACCAGCGAACGTCTCGCTTCGCTCGATGACCCGTTCAGCGTGTTCCGCTGCCGCGGCATCATGAACTGCGTCAACGTTTGCCCGAAAGGCCTTAACCCAACCAAGGCTATCGGTCACGTACGCAACATGTTGTTGCAAAGCGGCGTCTGATTTATTGCTTTATCTGTTACACCGTTGCACTGATATGGCTGCGGCGCAGGCTTCAACCGGCGCCGTAGTTTTAACCTGAGCAGTAGCTTGCAAAGCTGCGGCTCTTATTTTGAAGAAATGAGACCAGCAGGGGCATCCGGGCTGGTACCCGGACTATCTGCGTGATCCCTGGTGACTTGATACAGTCGCTGCACACGACTATTTCAGGATTGCTCTGGTGTCTTCGCCGGTGGTGTCCCCTTACCGAGGGTGACCAAGCATGCAAGAAAGCGTGATGCAGCGCATGTGGAACAGTGCCCACCTATCCGGTGGTAACGCTGCCTATGTGGAAGAGCTCTATGAGCTCTACCTGCACGACCCTAACGCTGTGCCAGAAGAATGGCGCACCTACTTTCAGAAGTTGCCAGCAGACGGCAGCTCTGCCACTGATGTATCGCACTCGACTATTCGCGATCATTTCGTGTTGCTGGCCAAAAACCAGCGCCGCGCTCAACCGGTGTCCGCCGGCAGTGTGAGCAGCGAGCACGAAAAGAAGCAGGTTGAAGTGCTGCGACTGATCCAGGCTTATCGGATGCGTGGCCATCAGGCTGCTCAGCTCGATCCGCTGGGCCTGTGGCAGCGTCCTGCGCCTGCTGATCTGTCGATTAACCATTACGGCTTGACCAATGCCGATCTGGACACGACTTTCCGTGCCGGTGACTTGTTCATTGGCAAAGAGGAAGCGAGCCTACGCGAAATTCACGAAGCGTTGCAGCAGACATATTGTCGCACCATCGGCTCCGAGTTCACGCACATCGTGGATTCCGAGCAGCGCAACTGGTTCATGCAGCGTCTTGAAAGTGTTCGCGGCCGTCCGAACTTCTCGGCAGACATCCAGAGCCATTTGCTGGAGCGCGTCACCGCAGCGGAAGGCCTCGAGAAGTACCTGGGCACCAAATACCCGGGCACCAAGCGTTTCGGTCTGGAAGGCGGCGAAAGTCTGATCCCGATGCTCGACGAGCTGATTCAGCGTTCCGGGTCCTACGGCACCAAGGAAGTTGTGATCGGCATGGCCCACCGTGGCCGTCTGAACGTATTGGTCAACACCTTCGGCAAGAACCCGCGCGACCTGTTCGACGAGTTCGAAGGCAAGAAGAAAGTGGAACTGGGTTCCGGTGACGTCAAATATCACCAGGGCTTCTCTTCCAACGTCATGACCGCAGGCGGTGAAGTTCACCTGGCCATGGCCTTCAACCCGTCTCACCTGGAGATCGTTTCTCCGGTGGTCGAGGGTTCGGTCCGTGCGCGTCAGGATCGTCGTAACGATCCGAACGGCGACAAGGTTCTGCCGATTTCCCTCCACGGCGACGCGGCTTTTGCCGGTCAGGGCGTGGTCATGGAAACCTTCCAGATGTCGCAGACCCGCGGCTTCAAGACGGGCGGCACGATCCACATCGTCATCAACAACCAGGTGGGTTTCACCATCAGCAACCCGCTGGACTCGCGTTCCACCGAGTACGCCACCGACGTTGCCAAGATGATTCAGGCGCCGATCCTCCATGTGAATGGCGATGATCCGGAAGCCGTGATGTTCGTCACCCAGCTGGCGATCGACTACCGCATGCAGTTCAAGCGGGACATCGTCATCGATCTGGTCTGCTACCGTCGTCGCGGCCACAACGAAGCTGACGAGCCTAGCGGCACTCAGCCTTTGATGTACCAGCAGATCACCAAGCAGCGCACCACGCGTGAGCTGTATGCCGAGCATCTGATCAAGACCGGCGTTCTCGACGAGGCCCGCGTTCAGGCCAAGGTCGATGACTACCGCAGCGCGCTGGACAATGGCCTGCACGTCGTAAAAAGCCTGGTCAAGGAGCCGAACAAGGAATTGTTCGTCGACTGGCGTCCGTACCTGGGCCATGCCTGGACTGCGCGTCATGACACTCGCTTCGATCTGAAGACCCTGCAGGAACTGTCGGCCAAGCTGATGGAACTGCCGGAAGGCTTCGTCGTGCAGCGTCAGGTGCAGAAGATCTACGAAGACCGTCAGAAGATGCAGGCCGGTGGCTTGCCGATCAACTGGGGTTACGCCGAAACCATGGCTTACGCCACGCTGGCGTTCGAAGGTCATCCGATCCGCATGACAGGTCAGGACATCGGTCGCGGTACGTTCTCGCACCGTCATGCTGTTCTGCATAACCAGAAAGACGCCGGGACTTACATCCCGTTGCAGAATCTGTATTCCGGTCAGCCGCGTTTCGATTTGTACGACTCGTTCCTGTCGGAAGAGGCCGTGCTGGCGTTTGAATACGGTTATTCGACTACCCAGCCTGATGCGCTGGTTATCTGGGAAGCCCAGTTCGGCGATTTTGCCAACGGAGCCCAAGTGGTTGTCGACCAGTTCATCACCAGCGGCGAACACAAGTGGGGCCGTCTGTGCGGTCTGACCATGCTCTTGCCTCACGGCTACGAAGGGCAGGGGCCGGAGCATTCCTCGGCACGTCTGGAGCGTTACCTGCAATTGTGCGCAGAGCACAACATTCAGGTGTGCGTACCGACAACCCCGGCGCAGATCTACCACCTGTTGCGTCGTCAGGTCATCCGTCCGCTGCGCAAGCCGCTGATCGTGCTGACACCGAAGTCGCTGCTGCGTCACAAGCTCGCTGTTTCGACCCTGGAAGACCTGGCCGAAGGCTCGTTCCAGACCGTCATTCCGGAAATCGATACCCTCGATCCGGCCAAGGTCACGCGTCTGGTGCTGTGCAGCGGCAAGGTCTACTACGACCTGCTGGAAAAACGCCGTGCCGAAGGTCGTGAAGACATCGCCATCGTGCGCCTCGAGCAGCTGTATCCGTTCCCTGAAGATGACTTGATGGAAACCATCGCGCCATACACCAACCTGCAACATGTGGTCTGGTGTCAGGAAGAGCCGATGAACCAGGGCGCCTGGTACAGCAGCCAGCACCATCTGCGTCGCAGCATGGGCAATCACAAACGCGAACTCGTTCTCGAGTATGCCGGTCGTGATGCCTCCGCTGCGCCAGCCTGTGGCTACGCTTCGATGCACGCCGAGCAGCAGGAAAAACTCCTGCGCGATGCCTTCACTGTTTAACGCCTTCGAGCATTAGAAACCGAATTAAGGAATTACAGATAATGGCTATCGAGATCAAAGCCCCCTCTTTCCCGGAATCCGTTGCCGATGGCACCATTTCCAAGTGGCATAAAAAAGAGGGTGATGCGGTAAAACGCGACGAGATGCTTGTAGACATCGAGACTGACAAGGTTGTCCTCGAAGTGCTGGCCGAGGCTGACGGCGTGATGGGCCCGATCACCAAGGAAGAGGGCGCTATCGTCCTGTCCAACGAAGTGCTTGCCACGTTGAATGACGGTGCTACGGCATCTGCTGCTCCGGCACCTGCTCCAGCTGCTGCTGCGCCTGCCTCGGCACCCGCCGCTGCACCGGCTGCATCTGCTGGCGAAGAAGACCCGATTGCTGCGCCTGCTGCGCGTCAACTGGCTGAAGAAAACGGCATCAACCTGGCCAGCGTCAAGGGCACCGGTAAAGACGGCCGTATCACCAAGGAAGACATCGTTGCTGCAGTTGAAGCGAAGAAATCCGCTCCAGCCGCTGCGCCTGCCGCCAAGCCTGCTGCCGCCGCTGCTCCTGTTGTCGCCGCAGGCGATCGCACCGAGAAGCGCGTGCCGATGACCCGCGTGCGTGCAACCGTTGCCAAGCGTCTGGTCGAAGCCCAGTCGAACATGGCGATGCTGACCACTTTCAACGAAGTCGACATGACTGAAGTCATGGCTCTGCGTTCGAAGTACAAGGACCTGTTCGAGAAGTCGCACAACGGCGTTCGTCTTGGCTTCATGTCGTTCTTCGTCAAGGCCGCTACCGAGGCGCTGAAGCGCTTCCCGGCAGTCAACGCTTCGATCGACGGCTCCGACATCGTTTACCACGGTTATGCCGACGTTGGTGTAGCGGTTTCCAGCGATCGCGGCCTGGTTGTACCGGTTCTGCGTAACGCAGAACACATGAGCCTGGCCGAAATCGAAGGCGGCATCGCCACCTTCGGCAAGAAAGCCCGTGACGGTAAACTGTCGATCGATGAAATGACCGGTGGTACGTTCACCATCACCAATGGTGGTACTTTCGGTTCGATGATGTCGACGCCGATCGTCAACCCGCCACAGGCTGCAATTCTGGGCATGCACAACATTCTGCAGCGTCCGATGGCAGTCAACGGTCAGGTTGTGATTCGCCCGATGATGTATCTGGCGCTGTCTTACGATCACCGTCTGATCGATGGTAAAGAAGCAGTCACTTTCCTCGTTACCATCAAGAACCTGCTGGAAGACCCAGCTCGTCTGTTGCTGGATATCTGATGAGGCAGCCCCAATTTGTAAGCTTGAAGCTTCAAGTCAGAAGCAAAAGGCGAGCAGTCGGGGCTGATATGTTTCACCTAATTCAATAGGTCGCAAGTCGGCCTCGCGATGAAACGCGGACTGACTTGCAGCTTGCAGCTAAAAGCTTGCAGCTAAAGAGGAACTCTTTGTTATGTCCCAGAAATTCGACGTGGTAGTGATTGGCGCAGGCCCTGGCGGCTATGTTGCCGCCATCAAGGCTGCGCAACTTGGTCTCAAGACTGCCTGCATCGAGAAATATCAGGACAAGGAGGGCAAACTGGCCCTCGGCGGTACCTGCCTGAACGTCGGTTGCATTCCTTCCAAGGCACTGCTCGACAGCTCGTGGAAATTCTACGAAGCCAAGAACGGTTTCAGCGTGCACGGTATCTCGACGTCTGAAGTGAACATCGACGTACCGGCCATGATCGGCCGCAAGTCGACCATCGTCAAAGGCCTGACCGGCGGCGTTGCCAGCCTGTTCAAAGCCAATGGCGTGACCACGCTGCAGGGCCACGGCAAGCTGCTGGCCGGCAAGAAAGTCGAGCTGACTGCCGCCGACGGCACTGTTGAAATCATCGAAGCGGACCACGTGATCCTGGCTTCGGGTTCGCGTCCGATCGACATTCCACCGGCTCCGGTCGATCAGAAAGTCATTGTCGATTCCACCGGCGCGCTGGAATTCCAGCAGGTTCCACAACGTCTGGGCGTGATCGGCGCTGGCGTGATCGGTCTGGAACTGGGTTCCGTCTGGGCTCGCCTGGGCGCTCAGGTCACTGTTCTGGAAGCGCTGGACAAGTTCATTCCGGCCGCTGACGAAGCAGTTTCCAAGGAAGCGCTGAAAACCTTCACCAAGCAGGGCCTGGACATCAAGCTCGGCGCACGTGTGACCGGTTCCAAGGTCAATGGCGAAGAAGTGGTTGTCAGCTACACCGACGCTGCCGCCGAGCAGTCGATTACTTTTGATCGCCTGACTGTTGCAGTCGGCCGTCGCCCTGTGACCACCGATCTGCTGGCAGCCGACAGCGGCGTCGATCTCGACGAGCGCGGCTTCATCTACGTCGATGACTACTGCACCACCAGCGTTCCGGGCGTTTACGCCATCGGTGACGTGGTTCGTGGCCTGATGCTGGCCCACAAGGCTTCGGAAGAAGGCATCATGGTTGTCGAGCGCATCAAGGGCCACAAGGCCCAGATGAATTACAACCTCGTGCCGTCGGTTATCTACACCCACCCGGAAATCGCCTGGGTAGGCAAGACCGAGCAGACCCTCAAGGCCGAGGGCGTTGAAGTCAATGTCGGTACGTTCCCGTTCGCAGCCAGTGGCCGTGCCATGGCAGCCAACGACACCGGTGGTTTCGTCAAGATCATTGCCGACGCCAAGACCGACCGCGTTCTGGGTGTTCACGTCATTGGCCCGAGCGCTGCCGAACTGGTACAGCAGGGCGCAATCGCGATGGAATTCGGCAGCAGTGCAGAGGACATCGGCATGATGGTCTTCTCGCACCCGACGCTGTCCGAAGCGCTGCACGAAGCTGCATTGGCTGTGAATGGCGGTGCCATCCACATCCAGAATCGCAAGAAGCGTTAAGACAACAAGAGAAACCACGACGCAGTGCCCGTCGTGAGCCTTGCAAGCAGGGCTTACCGCGGAATCTGCGTCGGACTCGACCTCTCAGGCGGCGCCGTGAGTGCCCAATGGCACTTGCGGTGTCCACCCGGAGTAGCGGTCACAGGTGGTGCGGCACGCTGACGTGCAGCACCGAATGCGCAGTACCTAAACGAAGACGGTAATAAGCATGAATCTTCACGAGTATCAGGGTAAGCAGCTGTTCGCTGAGTACGGCCTGCCAGTATCCAAAGGTTACGCGGTAGACACCCCGGAAGCAGCAGCGGAAGCCTGCGACAAGATCGGCGGGACCGAGTGGGTTGTCAAAGCCCAGGTTCACGCAGGCGGTCGTGGTAAAGCGGGCGGCGTAAAGCTGGTTCGTAGCAAGGAAGATGCGGCAGCCTTCGCTCAACAGTGGCTGGGCAAGCGTCTGGTCACTTACCAGACTGACGCCAACGGTCAGCCAGTGACCAAGATCCTGGTCGAGTCCTGCACCGATATCGCCAAAGAGCTGTATCTGGGCGCGGTGGTCGATCGTTCCAGCCGTCGTATCGTGTTCATGGCTTCCACCGAAGGTGGCGTGGACATCGAGAAGATCGCTCACGACACTCCTGAAAAGATTCTCAAGGCTACTATCGATCCTCTGGTTGGCGCTCAGCCATTCCAGGGTCGCGATCTGGCTTTCCAGCTGGGTCTGGAAGGCAAGCAAGTCACTCAGTTCGCCAAGATCTTCACTGGTCTGGCCAAACTGTTCCAGGACCACGATCTGGCCCTGCTGGAAGTGAACCCGCTGGTGATCAAGGCTGACGGCGATCTGCACTGCCTGGACGCCAAGATCAACATCGACGCCAACGCCATGTACCGTCAGCCAAAGCTGAAGGGTTTCCACGATCCTTCGCAGGACGATCCTCGCGAAGCTCACGCTGCCAAGTTCGAACTGAACTACGTAGCACTGGAAGGCAACATCGGTTGCATGGTCAACGGTGCTGGCCTGGCCATGGGTACCATGGACATCGTCAACCTGCATGGCGGCAAGCCTGCAAACTTCCTTGACGTTGGCGGC
The DNA here is from genome assembly GCF_023278085.1 of Pseudomonas syringae. Classification (NCBI taxonomy): domain Bacteria; kingdom Pseudomonadati; phylum Pseudomonadota; class Gammaproteobacteria; order Pseudomonadales; family Pseudomonadaceae; genus Pseudomonas; species Pseudomonas syringae. Next base: position 1,932,102 of record NZ_CP066265.1, read on the forward strand.
GGTGCCACCAAGGAACGCGTTACCGAAGCGTTCAAGATCATTCTGTCCGACACCAATGTCGCGGCAGTACTGGTCAACATCTTCGGCGGCATCGTTCGTTGCGACATGATTGCCGAAGGCATCATCGGTGCAGTGAAAGAAGTCGGCGTGAAAATCCCGGTTGTTGTGCGCCTTGAAGGTAACAACGCTGAACTGGGCGCTAAAGTACTGGCAGAAAGCGGTTTGAACATCATCGCTGCTACCAGCCTGACCGACGCTGCTCAACAAGTTGTCAAAGCCGCGGAGGGCAAGTAATGAGCGTCCTGATCAATAAAGACACCAAGGTTATCTGCCAGGGTTTCACTGGTTCGCAAGGTACCTTCCACTCCGAACAAGCCATTGCCTACGGCACTAAAATGGTCGGCGGCGTGACACCAGGCAAGGGTGGCACCACGCACCTGAACCTGCCCGTGTTCAACACAGTGAAAGAAGCGGTAGAAACCACTGGCGCAACCGCCAGCGTTATCTACGTTCCGGCTCCTTTCTGCAAGGATTCCATCCTTGAAGCAGCGTTCGGCGGCATCAAGCTGATCGTCTGCATCACCGAAGGCATCCCGACCATCGACATGCTGGAAGCCAAGGTCAAGTGCGACGAACTGGGCGTGATCCTGATCGGTCCTAACTGCCCGGGCGTCATCACTCCGGGCGAGTGCAAGATCGGCATCATGCCAGGTCACATCCACTTGCCAGGCAAAGTAGGCATCGTGTCGCGTTCCGGCACCCTGACTTACGAAGCTGTGAAGCAGACCACTGACGCCGGTTTCGGTCAGTCCACCTGCGTCGGCATCGGCGGTGACCCGATCCCTGGCTCGAACTTCATCGATATCCTGAAGCTGTTCCAGGAAGATCCGCAGACCGAAGCGATCGTCATGATCGGCGAGATCGGCGGTTCGGCTGAAGAAGAAGCGGCTGCCTACATCAAGGCACACGTGACCAAGCCGGTTGTTTCCTACATTGCTGGTGTGACTGCTCCTCCGGGCAAGCGCATGGGCCATGCCGGTGCAATCATCTCCGGTGGTAAAGGTACTGCAGACGAGAAATTCGCTGCCCTGCAGGACGCTGGCGTAAAAACCGTGCGCTCCCTGGCAGACATCGGCAAGGCTTTGGCCGAGCTGACCGGTTGGCCGACCAAGTAAGCTTCGCTGCTTGCTGAACAGACAAGCTTCGCTTGTTTGTTCCGACAATCGACAAAAGCCACCTTCGGGTGGCTTTTGTTTGTCTGTTGTCCCGTCCTGAATAAGGTTTACACCTTCTGACCTTTCCTCAGGAGGACTCAATGGATACGGGTAAAAGGCGCAGCCAGCGCGATTACACGCTAGCCTTTAAATTATCGGTCGTAGATCAGGTTGAAAAAGGCGAGTTGAGTTATAAAGAAGCCCAACGACGCTATGGCATCCAAGGCCGGTCGACGGTGCTGGTCTGGTTACGAAAGCACGGTCGACAGGATTGGAGCCAAGGCGCATCAATTCGAGAGCCGAGGAGCAGGTCCATGACCGAGCCAACCCTCCCGCCGACACCCGAGCAGCGGATTAAAGAGCTTGAAGAACAGCTGATGCTGAGCAATCAGAAGGCCCAGTTCTTTGAAGCCGTCGTCAACGTTCTGAAAAATGACTACGGCGTTTCTGTCGTAAAAAAGCGACCCGGCAAGTCCTCTCGCAAGGGCAAATCCAAGACCTGAGTATTAGCAGGGCTTGCCTGTTCATGGGCATTTCGCGCCAAGCGTATTACAAGCGTAATCGCGTTTTTGATGCCAGGGTCCGCCAGGACCAAGAGGTAATGGATTTCGTTCTGGAAAAGCGTCGTCGCCAGCCAAGGTTGGGAGCGCGCAAGTTGCACTACTTGATGAGCGTCGAAGCTCCTGCGTCGTTGTGCGTGGGTAGAGACCGTCTGTTTACCATCCTTCGTGATGCGCGCGAACTGGTTGCGCGCAAACGGGCTTATCACAAGACCACTCATAGTCATCATCGCTTTCGCCGCCACCCCAACCTGCTCAAAGCAGGTCCGGAACAAGTCGTGGCCAATGGACCCGAACAGGTCTGGGTTGCAGACATCACCTATCTGCCTACGCAGGAAAGCGTGGCATACGTGAGCCTTGTAACCGATGCGTACTCACGCAAGATCGTTGGTCATCATGTGCATGAAAGCCTGCATACCCAGTCGGTGATAAAGGCACTGGAAAAAGCGGTAGGTGAGCGAAAAACCGATCAGATGCTGATTCATCATTCAGATCGCGGCGCCCAGTACTGTTCCGATCTCTATCATCAGCAGCTGCATACCAGGCATGGAATCCGGTGCTCGATGACTGATGGCTATGACTGCTATCAGAACGCTATGGCCGAGCGAGTAAACGGGATTTTGAAGACCGAGTTTCTACTCCATCGACCTAAAGACTTGGCAGATGCAGTGAAAATGGTGGATGAATCGGTGCAGATCTACAACGGAGAGCGGCCACACTTATCCCTGAAATACAAAACGCCCGATGCGGTGCATCGGGCGTTTTGAGCGTGAAACAGGTGTAAACCTATTTCAGGACTAGACATGTAGAAAACCGCATGGGTTATGCCTGCGATTTACATGGTCCATGATCAGCTGTTGTTTGCCTGCCACTCTTCCCGGGTCATTTCCCAGATCTGCTCTTGCGTCGTACCGCAGACAAACTCTGCATCCTGAACGCTTACGAGGCGCATGCCTTCGCGGCGGGAGAGCTTGCAAGAGGCTTCGTTCAGGGCCGACTTGGCCACGCGCATGACCTGGCGATCGAGCGTTTCAAACCAGAAACGGTTGATCGCTACACAGACCTCCGACATCAGGCCGAGACCCTGATAAGGCGGTGAGAGCCAGAACCCGCGATTATTGTCTTCTTCGTCCATCATGCACACGCTGCCAATCACCTGATCGGGCTGATTGAGCAGGCGAATGGACCAGTGCCATTCCTCGCCGTCCTGCATGGCCGGTAACGCGTCTTCTCGCAGATAACGCAGTGCTTCACCCTTCGGGTAGGGCCAAGGCACGTGATGTGTCAGGTAGCGCACCACCTGCCAGTGATCGAACAGGGTCTGCAGGGCCGGCGCGTCTTCCAGTTGCAAGGGCTGCAAGACCAGTCGCGGGGTGTACAGGGTCGGCGTCAGGACCGCAGGCGTATCAGAGGTATCAGGCATGTGCTTGACCATCGACTAGTAATAACAGGCAATCTATCGGTCAGCCCATGGCCGGTCTGTCAGGCGATTCCGAATCTGCACGAGAATTTAGACTGCCAGTTAAGGGTGCGTCGTCGGATGGCTCGCCCTGAGACAGTGCATTTTCCAGCGAAGTTGGCTACCCTGTGCGCCATTTTTGCGTTGCCCTCACAAGGGGCGGTTCGCAAGGTACTGCCACGTCTTACGCCGACGGGCTGCGTCTGCCCCATTCATGGGTGGCGTCCCATCCCTTATCTCGATTCCGTGTGGTCCCTCGCAATGAAAGTGTTGAAAGGCCAGGACATCCTGGCACTTGGTTTCATGACATTCGCCCTGTTCGTCGGGGCTGGCAATATCATCTTCCCGCCCATCGTGGGTCTGCAGGCCGGGCCGAATGTATGGATCGCCGCGCTCGGCTTTCTGGTTACCGCAGTCGGTCTGCCGGTGGTCACGGTGATCGCCCTGGCCAAGGTCGGTGGCGCGATGGATGCGTTGAGCAGCCCGATCGGCAAAGTGGCGGGCGGCGCGCTTGCTGCTGTGTGCTATCTGGCAGTCGGTCCGCTGTTCGCGACGCCGCGGACCGCCACCGTCTCGTTCGAAGTGGGTCTGGCACCGCTGACCGGCGACAGTCCGATGGCGCTGTTCCTCTATAGCCTGGTGTATTTCCTGGTGGTGTTCTGGGTTTCGTTGTATCCCGGTCGCTTGCTCGATACCGTGGGGCGTTTTCTGGCGCCGCTGAAAATCCTCGCCCTGGCAATGCTGGGCATTGCGGCATTTGCCTTGCCCGCCGGTGAAATAGGGCAGGCTGAGCCCGCCTATGCCGCAGCACCGTTTTCTCAGGGCTTCATCAATGGCTATCTGACCATGGATACCTTGGGTGCGCTGGTCTTCGGCATTGTCATCGTCAACGCCATCCGCTCGCGCGGCGTCGAGTCGCCACGGCTGATCACGCGCTACGCGATCATCGCCGGATTGATTGCAGGGGTAGGGCTGGCGTTGGTCTATGTCAGCCTGTTTCGCCTGGGTTCCGGCAGTCACGCCGTTGCGGCAGGTGCAAGCAATGGCGCAGCCGTGTTGCACGCCTACGTGCAGCACACCTTCGGTTCGCTGGGCAGTGGATTCCTGGCGGTACTGATTTCTCTGGCCTGTCTGGTCACGGCGGTCGGCCTGACCTGCGCCTGTGCCGAATACTTCGCCAAGGTGTTGCCACTGTCCTACAGAACGCTGGTGATCATTCTCGCGGTGTTCTCGTTGCTGGTGTCCAATCTGGGCTTGACCCGGCTGATTCAGTTTTCGATTCCGGTGCTGACGGCGATCTACCCGCCGTGCATCGTTCTGGTGGCGCTGAGCTTCTGCAAAGGGCTCTGGCAGAGCCAGGGGCGGGTTGTTGCGCCGGTGATGCTGGTGTCTTTGCTTTTCGGTCTGATCGACGCGCTGAAGGGCGCAGGCTTCGGTGATTACCTGCCGGGCGTGCTGACCAGTCTGCCACTGAGTGATCAGGGGCTGGCGTGGCTGGTGCCGTCGGTCATCACCCTGGCGGGGGCCGTGTTGGTTGACAGGGTTATGGGCAAACGCAGCGAAGCACTGGCGTGAACTGACGGAATGCCAGCCTGGCTGGCTGACAGACAATACGCATGACATGAAAAGGCCCGCTCGAAGCGGGCCTTTTCAATTCAGCGAACTCGCCAGCCTTATTTGGTGGCTGGAGCTGCTTCTGGCGCCTTGTTGGCGTTTTCTGCGGCGCGCTGTTGTGCGGCTTCCGCGTTTTTCTGGGCGGCTTCCTGGCTTTCCTTGGCCGCGTCATTCACTTTGTCCTGAGCCTTCGCCATCGACTCTTGGGACTGCTCAGCAGCCTTGTTGGCATCTTGCTGAGTGTTTTCGGATTTCTTGTCACAGGCGGCGAGGCCCAGGGTGGCAGAAAGCATCAAGGCATAGGCTAAAGTTTTACGCATGGGGTGTTTCTCCTTATTAAGTATTCACGAGCCTAAGAGCGTGCGCCAACCCGTTAAGTTCCAGGCGCGAGCAGAATATCGGAGACGGTTGTTGCATTGGCGTTACAGGCCAGTGGAGCGGACAGGATCGCGACCGTTGCAGGGCGGTGTCGATCAACCTGTTTCACGTTGTATTTCGATGCATGAATCAGCGTCCGGACATTTTTTGCTCTTGAAATCCTCAACCCAGCCCCCACCTTGATGACTACCCGCTGTCATGCAGGCCGATGCCTCAACGTGACGGCTTATGCCATCCAGATCGGAGTTTGATGATTATGAGTGTGGAAACTCAAAAGGAAACCCTGGGCTTCCAGACCGAGGTAAAGCAGCTGCTGCACCTCATGATCCATTCGCTGTATTCCAACAAGGAAATCTTCCTTCGCGAATTGATCTCGAACGCGTCTGACGCGGTCGACAAATTGCGTTTTGAAGCGTTGTCGAAGCCTGAGCTGCTGGAAGGCGGCGCCGAGCTGAAGATTCGCGTGAGCTTCGACAAGGACGCGAAGACCGTTACCCTTGAAGACAACGGCATCGGTATGAGCCGTGAAGATGTGATCACCCACCTGGGCACCATCGCCAAGTCGGGCACCGCTGATTTCATGAAAAACCTGTCGGGCGACCAGAAGAAGGATTCGCACCTGATCGGTCAGTTCGGCGTGGGCTTCTACTCGGCATTCATTGTTGCCGATCAGGTCGAAGTGTTCAGCCGTCGCGCCGGTTCGCCTGCCAGCGAAGGCGTGCATTGGTCCTCCAAAGGCGAGGGCGAGTTTGAAGTCGCCAACGTCGAAAAGGCCGAGCGCGGTACGCGTATCGTGCTGCACCTGAAAAACGGTGAAGATGAGTTCGCAGATGGTTACCGTCTGCGCAACATCATCAAGAAATACTCCGACCATATCGCTTTGCCGATCGAGCTGCCCAAAGAGCAGGCTCCGGCCGCAGAAGGTGAGGAAGCACCGGTACTGGAATGGGAAACCGTCAACCGTGCCAGCGCACTCTGGACCCGTTCGCGCACCGAGGTGAAGGACGAGGAGTACCAGGAATTCTACAAGCACGTCGCCCACGACTACGAGAACCCGCTGAGCTGGAGCCATAACAAGGTCGAAGGCAAGCTGGAATACACCTCGCTGCTGTACGTGCCTGCACGTGCGCCGTTCGATCTGTACCAGCGCGAGGCGCCACGTGGCCTGAAGCTGTACGTGCAGCGTGTGTTTGTCATGGACCAGGCCGAATCGTTCCTGCCGTTGTACATGCGCTTCGTCAAGGGCGTGGTCGATTCCAATGACCTGTCGCTGAACGTTTCCCGCGAAATCCTGCAGAAAGATCCGATCATCGATTCGATGAAGTCGGCGCTGACCAAGCGCGTGCTGGACATGCTGGAAAAGCTGGCGAAAAACGAGCCCGAGAAGTACAAGGGTTTCTGGAAAAACTTCGGCCAGGTCCTCAAGGAAGGGCCGGCGGAAGACTTCGCCAACAAGGAAAAAATCGCCGGTCTGCTGCGTTTTGCATCGACTTCCGACGACAGCGGGGAGCAGAGTGTGTCTCTGGCTGAGTACCTGGCGCGTGCCAAGGAAGGTCAGGACAAGATCTATTACCTCACTGGCGAATCCTACGCGCAGGTCAAGAACAGCCCGCACCTTGAGGTCTTCCGCAAGAAAGGCATCGAAGTGCTGTTGCTCACTGATCGTATCGACGAGTGGCTGATGAGCTACCTCAGCGATTTCGACGGCAAGAGTTTTGTCGACGTGGCGCGTGGTGATCTGGACCTGGGTAATCTTGACTCCGAAGAGGACAAGAAGGCGCAGGAAGAGATCGCCAAGGACAAAGAAGGCCTTATCGAGCGCTTGAAAGCCGCGCTCGGTGATGCGGTGAGTGAAGTGCGGGTCTCGCACCGTCTGACTGATTCCCCAGCGATTCTGGCCATTGGCGAGCAGGACATGGGTCTGCAAATGCGCCAGATTCTGGAAGCCAGCGGCCAGAAGGTTCCTGAGTCGAAGCCTATCTTCGAATTCAATCCGGCCCACCCGTTGATCGGCAAACTGGATGCGGAGCAGAGCGAAGAACGCTTCGGCGATCTGTCGCACATCCTGTTCGATCAGGCAGCCCTTGCTGCGGGCGACAGCCTCAAGGATCCGGCCGCTTACGTGCGCCGCTTGAACAAGTTGTTGGTAGAACTGTCGGTTTGATAACCGATTGACAAGAAACCCGCTTCGGCGGGTTTTTTGTTTTAATTTTTCGTGACGCGTTTTTCCTTTTTCCAGTGATCAGGAGTCAGCAATGAGCAGCAATATCAATGTACGTTCTGTGGTTTATCAGATTGAGGGTCAGCCTTACGAAAGCCGTCTGGTGTATGACGCCAACGCTGTTGCGCCGCAACCCGGTCTGCTGATGGCGCCCAACTGGATGGGCGTCAGCCAGGGCGCCGAAGACATTGCCAAAGCAGTGGCCGAGAAGGGCTACGTGGTGTTGCTGGCTGATCTTTATGGTCAGCAGATTCGCCCGAGTAACAATGACGAGGCGGGTGCCGCCATGACGCCGCTGAAGAACGACCGTGGTTTGCTGCGCAAGCGTATGCAGGCAGGTCTCGATCAGTTGCTGAGTCAGGCGGATGTTTCACTGGATGTAAGCCGAATCGCAACCTTCGGTTTTTGCTTTGGCGGCTGCTGCTCGCTGGAACTGGCGCGTACCGGCGCCGAGCTGAAAGCTGCTATTTCCTTCCACGGTACGCTGGATACGCCGAACCCGGCTGATGCACACAACATCAGAGGCTCGGTGCTGGTCTTGCACGGCGCTGCTGACCCATTGGTGCCAAAAGAGCAGTTGCCTGCTTTCGAGGATGAAATGAACGCCGCTGGCGTGGACTGGCAACTGCACAGCTACGGCGGCGCATTTCACTCATTCACCGACCCGCACGCCAACGTGCCGGGCATGATGATGTACGACGCAAAAGTGGCAGGGCGTGCGTTCAAGTCGATGCATGATTTGTTGGGCGAAGTGTTCGGCTAAGACGCTACTGTTCCGCGTCACACGCTTCACGCGGATTTTCAGTCATAAAAAAGGCGCCTTTGAAAGGCGCCTTTTTTGTCGTTGCGAGGGACGTATTACTTACCCGCCCAGCGCTTCAGTACCAGCGTGGCGTTGGTGCCGCCGAAGCCGAAGCTGTTGCTCATGACCAGATCGATTTTCGCGTCTTCACGCGTCTTGAGCAGGATCGGCATATCGGCAATCGCCGGGTCCAGCTCGTCGATGTTAGCCGAACCTGCGATGAAGTTGTTCTCCATCATCAGCAGGCAGTAGATCGCTTCGTGAACGCCTGCAGCGCCCAGCGAGTGGCCGGACAGGCTCTTTGTCGAGCTGATGGCCGGGGCATCGGAACCGAAGACTTCGCGTACACCTTCCATTTCCTTGGCGTCGCCGACCGGGGTCGAGGTGCCATGGGTGTTGATGTAGTCGACGTCTTTCTTGTCGAGATCGGCCAGCGCCATCTGCATGCAGCGAATGGCACCTTCACCGCTCGGCGCAACCATGTCGTAGCCGTCGGAGGTAGCACCGTAACCGACGATTTCAGCGTAGATTTTCGCACCGCGTGCCAAAGCGTGTTCCAGCTCTTCGACAACGACCATGCCGCCGCCACCGGCAATGACGAAACCGTCACGCTTGGCGTCGTAGGCGCGGGAGGCTTTTTCCGGTGTTTCGTTGTACTGGGTAGACAATGCACCCATGGCGTCGAACAGGAACGACTGGCTCCAGTGCTCTTCTTCACCACCACCGGCAAACACGATGTCTTGCTTGCCCAGCTGGATCTGCTCGACAGCATTGCCGATGCAGTGAGCGCTGGTGGCGCAAGCGGACGAGATGGAGTAGTTCACACCCTTGATCTTGAAGGGTGTGGCCAGGCAAGCCGAAACGGTGCTGCCCATAGTCCGCGTGACGCGGTATGGACCGACGCGCTTGACGCCTTTCTCGCGCAGGATGTCCAGCGCTTCCATCTGGTTCAGGGTCGACGCACCGCCGCTACCTGCAATCAGACCGGTACGCACATTGGAAACCTGCTCGTCGGTCAGGCCAGAGTCAGTGATGGCGTCTTTCATCGCCAGATAGGCATAGGCAGCCGCATGGCCGACAAAGCGGAAGATCTTGCGATCGATCAGTTCTTCCAGGTCCAGGTCGATAGACCCGGACACCTGGCTGCGCAGACCCATCTCAGCATATTCCGGGTTGAAGCGGATGCCAGGGCGGTTAGCACGCAGGTTGGCGGTGACGGTTTCTTTGTCATTGCCCAAGCAGGAAACAATACCCAGACCAGTGATAACGACGCGGCGCATGCGAGTACCCTTAGAAATTTTCAGTGGAAGTAAACACGCCGACCCGAAGGCCTTCGGCGGTATAGATTTCGCGACCGTCGACACTCACCGAACCGTCGGCGATGGCCAGGTTCAGCTTGCCCTTCAGGACACGTTTAATATGAATGTTATAAGTGACTTTTTTGGCGGTCGGAAGCACCTGGCCAAAAAACTTCACTTCGCCTGAACCCAGGGCGCGGCCGCGGCCGGGGTTGCCCTGCCAGCCTAGATAGAAACCGACCAGTTGCCACATGGCGTCGAGGCCCAGGCAGCCTGGCATGACCGGATCACCTTCAAAGTGGCAGGCGAAGAACCAGAGGTCAGGCGTGATGTCGAGTTCAGCGACCAACTCACCCTTGCCGAACTTGCCGCCTTCTTCGCTGATGTGCGTAATGCGATCAACCATCAGCATGTTGGGGGCGGGCAGTTGCGCGTTACCTGGGCCGAACAGCTCGCCACGACTGCAGCGCAGCAAGTCTTCCCGGGTAAAGGCGTGTTGTTTGGTCATGCGAGCTCCTCAATAATCGTGTTCGGCAGGTTCGAGCGCCATTGGCCTGAAGCCGGTCCCGGAGGACTGATTCACCAGAACCCTTCCGGCAGCCTACTCATAGACTGTTGCGTTGTAATGAAAGTCACAGCTCAGGCGAAAATCAAAGTACACCTGTGCACTGAATTTTGTCGTCCGGCCGATTTTACAGGGCGATCCAGCTGGCAAGACTGCCGCAATTTAACATTTATCGCCAGTCGCAGGTGCCCGAAAGGCCAGCCAGCGTAACAAAACCTTCTGTAAATCAGCGTGTTTGAACGGCTTGGCCAGGTAGTCATCCATTCCTGCCTGTAAACAGGCATCCCGGTCACCCTGCAATGCATTGGCAGTCAGGGCAATGATTGGGATTCGATCAAGCCCGGAAAGTTGCCTGATTCGTCGCGTTGCCTCGTAGCCGTCCATGACCGGCAGTCGGCAATCCATGAGAATCAGGGCGTAATTGCCCATGCCAGCCTTCGCGACGGCCTCCGCGCCATCGACCGCCACGTCCACCTCGCAGTCCATATGGTGCAGCATGGCCTGGACCACGGTGCGGTTCACCGGGTTGTCCTCGACCAGCAGTATTTTGCGCGATCCGTGGTGTGTGCCAAGCATGGAAGGTGGCTCGCTGACATCCGCCGGCACGTTGCGCGACACAGCCAGCGGGATCTGCAGAGTAAAGACCGAGCCCGATCCTTGCTCGCTTTGCGCCCGCAGGGTGCCTCCCATGCGTTCGGCCAGGGTGCGGGCAATCGGCAGCCCCAGTCCGGTTCCGCCATAGCGTCTGGAAATCGAGCTGTCGGCCTGCTTGAACGCATCGAACATGGACTCCAGCCGGTCGGCCTCAATGCCGATGCCACTGTCATGCACGGTGCAGGTGAAGCGCAGATGGTCGTTGTCGAGCATTGCCCACTCAGCCTCCACGCAGACAGTTCCCTGCTCGGTGAACTTGAGCGCGTTACCGATCAGGTTCACCAGAATCTGCCGGATCCGGGTCGGATCGCCCACCACCGGCAGTGCCTCCAGCCCCGACTGAACATGCAGTTTGAGGGTTAATTTGCGTTGCAGAGCGCTGTGGTTGAACGCATGGGTTGAAGCGCTGACCAGTTCCGCGAGGTTGAACGCGATGCCTTCCATTTGCAGCGCGTCGCGTTCGATCCGCGAGAAGTCGAGAATGTCGTTGATGACCCGCAGCAAGTGTTCAGTGGACTCGGTTGCCAGAGTCGCATATTCGCTCTGCTCGTTGGTCATGCGGGTCGTTTCCATGAGCTGCAACATGCCCAGCACTCCATTCATGGGGGTGCGCAGTTCGTGGCTCATCATGGCCAGAAAATCCGATTTGGCGCGGTTGGCCTGTTCGGCCTCTTCACGCGTCTGGATCAATTGCGCCACCGAGCGCTGCTGCTCAAGGCTGGCACGGTGCAGGTTTTCTGCCAAGTTATTGATATGCCGTGCCAGTGCGCCCAGTTCCGCGTCGTCGCTGACGGGCATAGGGGTGTGGTAGTCGCCTTGCTGAATGGCCTTGAGGGCTTCACCCATCGCGCTGATGGGGCGCGAAAGGCTCAGCGCCAGGCGCCGGGCAAACAGGAAGGTAAAGAGCAATGCGCAAAGGGCCAGGATTGCTGCCTTGAGGAGTATTTCCTGCTGGCGCTGGCTGAATGCTTCATTGGACATGCCGACCAGCACCCGCCCCAGATAGTCTTTCGATGCGCTGCCTGGTGTTTTTCTGTCAATTCCCCTATTGCCATGAGCCGGCGAGTGCTGGCGGTAGATGGGGGCCTGGAATATTTCCATCTGGCGGGTCTGCTGTTCGTCTTCGCGGGGCTGATCGATATAGATCAGTACCGTATTGGAGCTGTCCTGAATTTCCACGTAGCGGACGTTGGGCATCGACAGGGTTGCGCGCATCAGCGCCTTCAGGCCGTTGATATCGTCTGCCGCCACGCCGGGTTCTGCGGCTGGAGCCAGCTGATTGGCGATGAGCTGCCCGGTGTGATTGAGCTCTTGGCGTAAATCCTGAATGCGCACGAAGGTGAAGAAGCTGATCAACAGCACCGTCAGCAACAGGGCCGGGCCGAGGCTGATGACCTGGGTGCGGGTATTGATGTCCCAATGACTGAATTTCATTGGCTGCACGCGATGCGTACAAGGCGATACGCCTGAAATCCGATTGATGCTTCCATGCCTGTGTGCTCGGTGGTCGCGTATCGGTCCTGGCGCGCAAAAACCAGCGCGCAAAACAAAAAAGGGAACCGACCGTCGTGATGGTTCATGCGGGTTGTGCGCATGTTAACCGAGATGGTCGGGTTTCCAGTCAGCAAGTTGCTGTGCAAGGCCGTTTGGGTGCAGCAATCACCTTTGTCGCTGGCCGATAGCGCGGCGCTCCGTATAATGCCTGCATCGCCTTTTAACGGCTCTGGATGGATAGTTTTTATGACCCCACAGCAACCCGTCGCGGTTCTTGGCGGTGGCAGCTTCGGTACTGCCATCGCAAATCTGCTGGCCGAAAATGGCCATCAGGTTCGTCAGTGGATGCGCGATCCGGAGCAGGCGGAGGCGATTCGTGTGAATCGCGAGAATCCCCGCTACCTCAAGGGCATCAAGGTCCGCCCGGAAGTCGAGCCGGTCACCGACCTGACGGCGGTGCTTGAGGGCAGCGAACTGATTTTTGTCGCCTTGCCCTCAAGTGCCCTGCGTGCGGTGCTGTCGCCGCACGTCGAGCGCCTCAACGGCAAGATGCTGGTCAGTCTGACCAAAGGCATTGAAGCGCAGAGCTTCAAGCTGATGAGCCAGATCCTCGAAGAAATCGTCCCGCAAGCGCGTATAG